>JAIOPH010000004.1 GCA_021414005.1 Chthoniobacter sp.
GAGTCCGCCAGCAGCCGCGCATTGGTCCCGCCTTCATAAGCCTTCGACGCCCCATACTCCGTCTTCACCGTCAGTAAAAACGCCAGCACCACGCCCGATAACAACACCAGCATCCCCAACGTCATCACTAACGCCGCTCCGCTGACAGGCCGCGTTGTTGCCTGACATTTGCAAGAAAGGTTACTCAGTTTCATATGGACAAGACTGACTTTGTTTCACCAAGAGAGGTAGCCGCATCCGTTGGGTGGATATGAGCTCCAGAAAATCGGTTGTCGTCGTAGGAAAACATTACGGTCGGTAGGTGCGAACCCGGCCAGAAACCGCGTCGAGCATAACCGTGAAATAGTTATTGGCCGGACGGGTGGTTGTGCTCGTATCGTTGTCCGATTTAATGGTTAAAAACCAACGGTCAGCATCCGGTGCAGGAGTGCCCGTTGAGCTAAGGTCCGTGCCACCGGTCGGTTTAAAGCGGATATACTGATACTCCACATTCTTTTCGGTTGGGGAGATGTCCTCTTTCAAGAATACTCTGGAAGGGACAGTTGTGGTGTAGGGAAAAATGAGAGTCGAAAAAACCTTGTCCTCGCACAGGACTATGCGCGCAGGGAAATCCTGCATGGTGGTTTGGGCAAAGGCGTTTTTTACCTCCTCGTCATACACCATGGTGCGGAAAGAGCGAAACCGCGCGGGGTTGGCGCTGCTCACGGCCTGCGACGGGTTTTCCAGCCGCTTGTAAAACCGCACCTCGACGACCCTATTCTGGGCGACGGATGTCTGGCGGGCCAGCGCGAGTTGATCGAGCAAGCTGCTCCCTGCGGTGCTAATTGCCTGGGCCTTGCCGAGCGAACTGAAGGCCGGAATGGTCAGGCTGGTGATGATGGCGATGATGATCATCACGACGAGCAACTCGACGAGGGAAAAAGCGTGTTGTTTCACGGAGCCTACTGAGGCGCAATCTTGAAGAGAACCAGATGACAATTTCTCCGCTGTGAAGAAAGTTCGTCCCCGAGAGGTATGAGGAATTAGGGTTTTCACAGTGTCAGGTTATTCGCTCCACTTGGCCTGCAAAATACTCACATCAGTGGAAAAGACGCGGTAGGTGATGTTTAGATTGACGAGCGTTTGTTCGAGCGTCTTCAAATCAAGGAGATATTGGTTCTTCTCTTGATCTGATCCTAACACGGGGTTTGCTGTCGTTGAAGGTTTCACGAAAAGTCCGGTCGTCCCCGAGGTCAGCCCGAGTTTGGTGGTGGCGGTGGCAATCGTCTGAGGACTCGCCCCGAGGGAGGTTTGGAATCGCTCAGCGGAGCGTTCGTCCATCACCACCATCGTTACCTGCACCATTGGGGGGAGTTGATTCCGACTGAGCAGCGCATACTGGTCGGAAGGTGCCGTGACATAACCGCGGGAGTTATAAAGGTAGCTGGGTGCCAACTGCGTCAGCGCGCCGCTCGGAACGATATCGTTTTTCGACCGGTGCGGAAGGATCACGAGGGCGACTACGTTTTCCGCGAGCACTCGAGTGTTGGCGGGTTCCGAAGTCGGAGTAGGGCGTTTCAGCGCCGTGCGGAACCAATCAAGCGCCGCGATCGACGGCGTTGGCGACGTGGCCCGGTACACTTGAAGATACTCGCTGCCTTGATTGAACTCAGTCAGGCGAAACCGCCAGCGTTCGGCCGGCAGCGGAGTTCCAGAGAGTAGAAAGGCGGGGCGTTCGGTGTAACCACGCACCGTTTTGGCAGCCAGATCCGTGGCGTATTCGATAAAATAGCCGGAGGAATTTAATAGATTGGGCAGATTCGCGCTGATGTTGGTCGCAGTGCCCGTGGTGAGTCCCTGAGGGGTTTGAAAGAAAATCCCGTGCGTGACGCTCAGCATGCCAGCATCGGGCAGCAGGGCCGTGGCACCACCCAGTTTCGTGGGACCGGAAATGAAATGCAGCTCGGATTGCCGCACGTATTTCGTCGGAGCTTTGCTCCGGTCGTTATTGGGAAATTCGTAGTCCCAGTAGGTATTCAACATCGCCTGGCTGACTCGTCGCGTCATAACCTCGAAACCCGCCCGAGCCTCGCGGAAAGTATCCACTTTGGCGCGAGTGCGCGTGTCTATGGCCGTGACCGCGTTGAGAATCGAAAGCGTCACAAGCATCAGGAGCATGAGGAGCGAAATCGACACCATCATTTCGATCAGAGTGAAGGCCCGCATAGTCTGATGGTTCCCAGTGAAGCGGGAAGGGGAGGCGGCGGAAGTTTTCATAGGCCGTTATTAGCAATCAGAACGTTGACCACCCGCAGAACCTCGGAGCTCTCATTTTTTCGAATGATGATATTGATGGTCGCAAAGTTCGTCGTCGGGAGCTGTTTCACCGTGGCCACATCCGGATTTGGAACCTGCGCACCCGTTCGTCCAGGCACCGCGCTTTCCTTCAGCAGCACTACAGCGGCCGTATAGACGAAATTTTTCTTTGAAACCGCGTCGGCATCCACCTCGTTGCCCTGATCATCGAAAAAGAAGTCGGCCTTCTCTCCCCGCGCATCGGTTCCGGGATTGCGGTCCAGCTTGCAGACCGGGGTTAACTCGGAAAATTTGGCCTGCCGCGCGTCCGTCGTCACGCGTTGGACGATCTGCATTCCAATCGTTGCGTCCATCGATCCCGACATCATTCCGAGCCCCACCGGGATCATGTTGAAAAGGACCAAGAACGAAAATGAGAGCACGCCGATGGCCAGAACGACCTCAATCAAGCTAAAGCCCGAGCGCGACTTTCGCGATCCCCAGGCGTTGCGTGGGAACAGGAATGACCGGTCGCGGCAAAAAGTGGCCTGACTAAACAGAAGAAGATTCGAATTCATGGCGGGCTGGGGTGAGATGGTTGTATATCCAAAGTAGTTTCGGAGCAAATGGTTTAATCAGGGTTTTTTTGCAAAAATGAACCGTTCCGCCGAGATTGAGGTATTCGATCTCCGCGCCGTGATCGGTGCGGCGAGCATACGCCCTGCTGGAGATCCTGCGACCCACCGATCCAACGCGGAGTCTGCGAATGCGGTTTATTTTTGTAAAACCACCGCTAGGTTCCCGCCCGCCTGATTATGCTCCAAGACAATCCCCTCTGGAATCGCTTTACCTCGCGCCTCCAAATCGCTGTCGCGATGTTCCTCGTGCTGGTGCTCACCTTCGTTCTGGCCGTTTCCATCGGCGGTGGGGATTTTATGGAGCTCAGTATCATCATTGGAGCGTGTGTCGCGGTGGCGGCGGTTCTTGCGCTCGGAGAAAAATATTGGCTCCTCATTCCTTTCGCGTTCACGTTCCAATTGGAAATCATTCCGATCGGCATCCGCTCCGTCCAACTGCCAGAACTGATCATTTGCGTGTGCGTGGTCACGTTCGTGGCCCGGTACGCCATGAAGCTGCAAAAATTCACCCTGTTCCGGTCGAGTCACACACCAGTCCTCCTTTATATCGGGTGGGCTGCGATGATCTTTTGCCTGCATCCCGTCGGACTTTGGACGGGCGGGGCGGCGATGGGCGGCGCGCGCTATTACGTGAAACTCGTCATGGCTCTCGCTTCATTCCTGGTCATGGCCAACCAGAAAATCACTAACCGGGACTGTCTTTGGATCATGGGCTTGGTCATCGTCGGGGCCTTTTTCTCTTCTTTCGCAAACATCTTCGACTTCTTCTATGGCCGCCAATATGGGGGCCTATCCGCCGCTTCCGTGTTCAATCCCGACGACTACTACAGTTGGCACCAGAATCTCGTCATCGTGCCGATCGTGGTGTTTCCTGTTCTTTTCGCCCGCTACCGGGCAAGCGAAATCTTCAGTTTGAAGCACCCGTGGCTCACGCCCCTCATCGTTTTAAGCGTGCTGGCCATTCTAGCGAGCGGAAAACGCATGGGCATCATTTCGGTCCCGGTCATTGCTGTCGGTGCGGCGCTGGTGCGCAAAGAATGGGGATTCCTCACGCTTTGGGTTGGCGGTGCTTTTATGGCGATGACACTGGTTGTTATTGGCCACGGAAACTTTTTCCAATTGCCGATTACTGTGCAACGCACCCTCTCATGGTTACCGGGGCAATGGGATGCCGAGCTCGCAGTTCTCGAAGGCGGGGCGGATCCGTTTCGAACGAGGCTCAATGAACTCGCCACGGATCGTATCCAGCGCGACCCTTGGGTTGGGCTGGGCTATTCGGTGGATATGAATCTCGTGGACCAAATTCACGATGCGGAAGGTGCATTTTCACTGGAGGCGGAGTGCCTTTCAGCCGCAGTAGGCTCACAATGGCACAATACTTGGCTCGGTACGGCCGCCGATTTCGGCATTCCTGCCGCGTTTTTACTCGCGAATGTCGTGATCTACGCAATGGTGCGTGGTGCCTGGCTTTTCAAAAGGCTGACGCCGGGCTCCGGTTTTCAGACCCTGGCTCTCTATGTCGTGCTGTGTACTTTCCGGGATGTCTCCGCCAGTTGGCACGGAGGCCAGAGCGCCGAAACTCCCTTCGGTCGTTTTTGGATGTATGGAATCCTGACCAGCCTTGTCGTGATGCTGGAAAATATGCGAAAAAAGGAGCCGGGCCTTATCGGTGAAAGAGGCCCTCTGACACGCGGGTTCGGCGCGCCGCTTCCGGTGAAAGCTGGCGAGTCCCGTCATCCAGTCTTGCACCGAAGCTCCTCGGGAGCTCTGTGAGACTGAAACGGAACCCCACTTGTCCTTTTTGAATCTTTGCCAGGGCCTGCGTGCCCGTTTGCAAGGTCGGCACACCGTCCGGGCACACGCTTGGCAATCATTGGCCAACTATGCGCAGCAGGGGTTCGGTCTGGTGTTCGGCGTGGTCATGGCGAGGCTGCTTTTTCCCGCCGATTTCGGGGCGTTCGGCTTTGCCGCAGCCTCGGTGTTTCTGGCACTCCTTCCGGCGACTTGGACCTTGGCTCCTACGCTCATCGCGGATGCTGGGCGTACGCCGTCGATCTATGCAAAAGCCGCGGGTTTCGGCTGGTGTGTCGTCTTCGTGCGGTTGGCGATCGTTGCCGGCGTGGTCTGCTGGTTCTACCTGCGTGGCCATCGTGAGACAGCTGCCCTTTGCTTGCTCTGCGGAGCCGGCGAGGCCTGCCGGGAATTGAACAATGTCCAGCGCGCCTTTCTTGAGGGCCAGGGCCATTTCAAGCCCAACCTGATTTCGGCGCTCCTTGGCATCGTTTTTGGATTCGGCGTCGCCGTCCCGCTCGCTTTTTGTGGCTGGGGACCTTTCGCACTGGCGCTGCCCGGCCTTTGTAGCGCGGTGCTCGACTTCTTTCTCTATCGGCATTTCTCGGGCCGAAGCGTTTTTGTGCGGCCAGTGTGGGCTTTGGGTCGCGAAACCCTCCGTCAAGGATTCTGGCTTTGGTTGATCGGCACCTCGGAAGTCGCTCTGACTCGCCTCGATAGCTGGTTTATCGGAAAATATCGTGGCAATGCCATGCTTGGCGATTACAACCGCGCTTTTGGCTATGCGCCGATCAGCCACATGGTTCTCAATTCATTCCTCTCAAGTCCCACAATCGTTGCCCTTGGCCGCTGTCCGAGCGCGTCGGTACGCCGGCGGCTCCTGCTGCGCACGGGTGCGATCGTCTTTGCAGGCGGACTGATGAACTGGGTGGTTTTCTTTTTTTTCGCGCAACCCGTGGTTCTTTTTGTTTTCGGCCCGAAATGGTTGGCCGCAGTACCAGTATTCCAAGCTTTTGCCAGTCTTAGCCTAGCTTACGCTACCGCCTACGTTCCCATCACTCTCCTGTTTTCCGCACGCCGGTATCGCGAACTGGCTTTGGTGCGGGCGATCTGCGTGCTGCTTTTTGCATCCGCGCTTTTCCTTTTTCCGGGCGCCTGGTCAGCGACCTCGATGGCCTGGCTAGTGCAGGCGACCTGGCTTGTGCAGGGGCTCCTCCTGCTGCCTTTCTGCCGACCACTTCTCGTGGATCGGTGAGCCTTTCACTGCCATGCATGACGTCACCGTTTCGGTCTGGAACAAGTACTGGAGTCCTCATCTCGCCGAGGGGTTGACCAATGCCGGGTTCGGCGTGCTGGCCCTTGGTACCACCCGCCGCAAACCGCCCTGTTCGGCACATCGCACCTGCTGGAGTTCCGGCCTGCTCACCCAAGCCAGTTTCCGCGTGCCGCTCGCACGCGACGTTTTCACCGGGTTGGCCATCGACCTCTACCAACGCTTTGCCACCCGGCACGCCCTTGAATCACGCTGCCTTTGGGGCTGGAGCAATCATCATCTGGCCGCATTTCAGAAGGCAAAATCTGCGGGGATTTCAGTGATCCTTGAGTCTGGATCGACGCATTTCACATGGGCTCGAGATGCGCTTGCTGCCGAGTACGCAAGGCATGGAACGCGTTGGGAAACTCCGCTCATGAGGAAAGTTGCCCCGCGCATGCTCGCAGAATATGAAATCGCGGACTTCATCTGTGTGCCCAATACTTTTGTCGCCCGCACTTACGAGGAACATGGGATTCCGCGATCCAAACTCGCCATCAATGCTTATGGTATGGACTTCGACTTCTGGTCCGGGGCGTCGGGAAAGATGACGCCCGAGCGGAGGTTCACCGTGATTTTCGCGGGCCAGTTCATGTTGCGCAAAGGAGTCGCTTACCTGATGGAAGCGTGGCAGCGGCTTGGCTTGAGAGATGCGGAACTGTGGATCGCCGGAGCCATTTTGGACGACGCTCGATCCTACCTTTCCGATCTGCCCGAAAACGTAAAGCTTCTTGGATGCCTCAGCCCGATCGAACTGCGCGACATTTACCGATCATGCGACGTGTTTATCCTTCCTTCTCTCGAGGAGGGGATGGCCAGGGCCGCCCTTGAAGCCATGGCGGCAGGCCTTCCATTGATCGTGACACCCGAGACCGGGGTGGACGATGTAGTCCGGCACGGCGAGGACGGGTGGGTAATCCCCTCGAAAAGCACCGATGCGATCATCGCGGCCCTCATCGAGGCCGCCGAGGATCGGACCGCGACGGAACGCCGCGGCCAATCCGCCCGCGAACGGGCCAGACCCTATACGTGGAAAGCCTATGGAGAGCGAGCGGCAATGTTTCTTCGCCGCATCGTCACTCCCACTCCACGCTAAAAACGGGACAACATCGGAGATCCCACAAGAGGATGTACAAAGCGCACCGAATGGAGATGTGCAGCCGACATCCGCACGGACTTCGGTCACGACGACACGGAACCGGGAAATTGTGGACACACGCGTTTTCTCGGAAAACAATGCCTACCCAATGCACAACCGCGACATCAAGACCCTGCTACTGAGCGGCAGTCCGGATTTTTGGGGGCAATTGGCGGCGCGCACCCGTGCATCGTCAGATTTCGATGAATTGTTCATGCTGTCGGTGCTGCGCAAGAAAGCGCATCTCCGTCACCATATAGCACCGGGAGTGGTGCATGAAAAAACCCGACTGGCCCTTGTGGGCGGTTACAGTCTTTACCCGCTCCACGATTTGCTGGAGCACCTTTGCGAAATGGAGGGGTTTCCCTGCGAAGTGTGGCGCGGGGAATTCGACAATTACATTTCCGAAATCATGGACGATGCCAGTGATCTTTATCGGTTTCAGCCGCAGATTATCCTGTTGATGCCCGCGGAGCATCGTTGCAAGTATTCCGGTGCGCTCACGGACGCGCGCGAAACACAGCAGGCCGAAGCGGGCCGCGTAGTGCAGTCGCTGCTGAAGCTTATTTGCAAGCTTCACGAAAAGACGCACGCGGAGGTGATTGTTACGAACTTCATCCTGCCAGCCCGACATGATCTGGGTGCCTATCGCTCACGGACACTTGGCTCAGATTGGACTTTCCGCAAATGGGTCAACCTTGAGCTTGGTCTCAATGCCCCGCCCTATCTCCATATCTGCGATATGGAATTTCTGGCGCATCGCCGTGGCGGCATTGAGGCCCGCGATGAACGTTCGTGGTATGAGAGCAAGCAGCCGTGCTCGTCTGCTCTCCTCACCGACACGGCTCGTGAGATTGTAAATCTGATTCGCAGCATGCGGCAGGCACCCAAGAAAGTACTCGTATTGGACTTGGATAATACCATTTGGGGAGGGGTGATTGCGGACGATGGATTGGAAGGGATCGAGATCGGTGACACCTCGCCGCGTGGCGAGGCTTTCAAGGCTTTTCAAAAGGCCATCCTCTCGCTCAAGCAGCGCGGCATCCTACTCGCCGTCTGCAGCAAGAACGACCATGAGAAGGCAGCGGAAGCTTTTGAAAAACATCCGGAGATGGTCTTGAAAATGGAGGACTTCGTTTCGTTCAAAGCCAATTGGGAACCGAAGTCCGACAATCTCCGCCAGATGGCCCATGAGTTGAATCTCGGATTGGACAGCTTCGTGTTCGTCGATGACAACCCCGCGGAAGTTGAGATCGTCCGGCAGTTTGCGCCTGGGGTCGCCACGATTTTGCTCGGGCCGGATCCGTCAGGCCATTTGACGCAACTGCAGGATTGCCGACTGTTTGAACCGCAGAACATTACCGCCGAGGATGCCGGGCGCACCGATCAATATCGGTCGGATACGCAGCGCCAGGCGCTCTGCTCGGCGATTACGGACATGGACTCATATCTGGAGTCGCTCGCGATGGAAGCTGTGATCAGCGAGTTCACGTCGATGGACGTGCCCCGGCTGGCGCAATTGATTAACAAAAGCAACCAATTCAACCTGACTACACGACGGCGCACCGAGGCTGACCTCCTCGCGCTCCTGCGAAACCCCGATTACGTTTGCTTTTCCATAAGGCTCAATGACCGCTTCGGAGAGCATGGGTTGATTTCTGTTGTGATCGCCCAGGAGGAGAATGGCACCTTGAAAATCGACACGTGGTTGATGAGTTGCCGTGTGCTGAAACGGCAGGTCGAAGACGAAGCGCTCAATGAACTCGCGCGCCTTGCACGAACAAGGAACTGCTGCCGCGTCGAGGGCATCTACGTGCCGACCGCGAAAAACGCGATGGTGCGCGATTTGTATCCAAAATTTGGATTTCTGTTAAGTCTGGAGAATGAAACGGTCAGAAAGTTCAATCTGAACTTGGACGACTTCCAGCCGCGTCCCACCAAGATTGCAATCAAACGCAGAGCCTATGAACCAAATTGAAGTCATCTCGAAACTGCAGGACATTTTTGACAACGTGTTCCTGGAGCCGGTGGAACTCACCCCGTTGTTGAGCGCCAAAGACGTGCCCGAATGGGATTCCCTCACCCACATTTCATTGATGGTCGCGGTTGAAAAAGCGTTCTCCGTCCGGTTTCGCGTCGGTGAAGTGGAAACCACCCGAAATGTCGGAGACTTTGCCGATTTGATTCTCAAGCGCTTGCAGGAGCCGTGATGTCCCCGGCATTTTCCTCCCCAAAACAGGCCGGGGAATTTGCGCTGCTTTTGCTGGCGATCCTCTTGCTTCCCGCTCTGGCATCCACGGCGTGGCTGCCTCCCCGCGAGCAAATTTACTCATCCGTTCCGTGGATGCGCGGCCCTTATCCCTACCTTCATCAGCAAATATTCGAGGAGAAGGCGGATATCGACATTGCCTTTGCAGGCTCGTCGTTCATCTGGTTTGGCATTGACACTCCGTACGTTCAGCAAGAATTGAGCGTCAAACTCGGACGGCAAGCAGTCGTCCGTTCCATAAACTGGCCTTTCCCTGGATTCGACGCGCTCTATTTCATCGCCCAAGATCTGCTGCAAAACCGAAAAGTCCGCATGTTAGTCATTTATGATGACTATCTCGGACGTGATACTCCTGAGTATCGCGAACAGGATGCCCCCCATTCCATGAGCCCCCGTCTGTTTCGATTCGCGGATAATTCCGAAGTGCTTGCCGGCATGCCGATCCAATCAAAGGCGGCCTACTATTTTGGCGCGGTTCTTGGGATGCCGCGCAATCTTCTCAGCTTGTGCCGGACGAACCTCGAAGCCGATTTGTCTTCAGCCAATAGAGCATATTGGGAAAACACTTACAATGCCTCGGATCCAGCCAAGAGACTGGGTTCCATGTATGCCCGACTCGGATTTGACGCCGATCGTTACAATCCCAAGTTCACGGAATACACGCCGCACGCCGCGGCACAATCATCGGATGCGTGCGTTTTCTCACCGGCGACGAAGGCGCTATTTCGATTCCAAGGGCACCCGACACCTGTTTCGCAACTGCAATTTGCCCGGAAAATCACTAAACTGGCTAAGAAGCACGGAACCAAGGTAGTCTGGCTGCACCTGCCGGTGATTGGCGAAATGGGCTCGTCTGTCATCGAAGAGCGGGAGTTCTGGCCGGATGCATTGCACGCTGATCTGATGATGGCAGGCATTCCTCCTGCCAGGTTCTTCCAAGGAATGACCGCTGAAGACGCCCGCAAGCTGTTTTTCATTTCAAATCACCTTAATCAAAACGGCCAGAAATATTTTACCCCGCTTATCACGCCAACCTTGCTCGAACTCTATGACGCGCCATTCAAGCCGTGAACGGATCATCTATGCGCTGGTAATAGTGTTGTCGGCGATAGCCTTAGCGCTTGTGATTGCTTCACCGCCCAGCTTTTTGGAAAGCAAGGTGGTTTACCAAGCATTTTAGGCATGCCTGTTCGATTTTTGATCGCGGGCCTCGTGATCTACATCCTCGCTTCCCGGTTCGTGTTGAGGCGGATCAAAGGGGTGTGGAGAGAGGCGACCTTTGCGCTGCTGAACATGGCGGGTTACTATGGTCTTTTCGTCCACGGCCGCGATGGCCGGTATGGAGCGGTCCTGACCGTCTATGTGCCGCTGATTTGCGTGCAATACGCGGCTCTCAGACTGTTTGCCGACGGGAAAGGCTGGAAGCCATTGCTGGCATTTTTTACCCCTATCCTTGCGCTGGCTTTCGTGCGTTATGTGCCGGCGTCATTTTATGCGGGATTCAAAGGGTCAATGCGGGCGACGCTACTCAAGGATCCGGGCTTTTCCATTGCCCCGTATTTCGTCGGACTCTCCTATCTGGCCTTTCGTGCCAGTCATCTGGTGCTGGAAGTGCGCAATGGCGTGGTGGCAAAGCCGGGCTTCTGGTCATATCTTGGATTCTGCATGTTTGCACCGACGATGGCCGTCGGTCCTATAAATTCGTTCAGTAACTTCCGTCGAGGGTTTGATGTCGCGCCGCCTGGAATCCCCATCGGACGGGCGATGCTCCGCGTCCTCGTCGGGGCCGTGAAATTCCTCTTTTTAGGAAGTTTCCTAAATCAAATTACCTATTCTGGGTTATTGTTGGACGACCACCTTCATCATTGGATTGATCTTCCGGTGGCCGCGGTGTGTTACTATCTATACCTTTACTGCAATTTCTCCGGCTTTTGTGACATGGCGGTCGGAGTCGCCGGGTTGGCGGGCATTCCTGTCCCGGAGAATTTTCAGGAACCTTTCGCGGCACGTAATGTGAAAGATTTTTGGAACCGCTGGCATATTACCCTGTCGCAGTACATGCGCGACGTGGTGTTTTCGCCGCTATCCAAAGTTCTCGCCCGCCAATTCGGTCCGGCGAATGTGAACCATGCGGTTGCGCTGACTATTGCAGTCGTATTTCTGCTGGTCGGGGTATGGCATGGCGTCGGCTGGAATTATGCCGCTTTCGGCGGGGCTCACGCTCTCGGCATGGTTGTGAATCACTACTATGCTGTTGGCTTGAAACGATGGCTCGGTTGGGAAGGTTTCAAGGCCTACAATGCAAATCGATTGATACACGCCGCCGCAGTGGCAGTGACTTTTAGTTACGTTGCAGCTAGTCTTTTTCTTTTCGCCAACACCTTTTCGGAGATGCGGACGATTTTCTCCGTGTTACGATAATACGTAATGAGTGAACCATCCAGCGAACCCCGCCATTTGGAGTATCAGGATATTTCCATCGGAACAAAAGAGACACACGAATATGTTATTTCGCAGGACGTTTTTGAGGGTTTCCTCGAGGCATTTCACGACCATAGTCCGATTCACGTCGATGAAGCCTATGCGGTGGAATGCGGTTTCCCGGGCAAAGTGATGCATGGGACGTTGCTCAATGGTTTCCTTTCCCACTTCATCGGCATGGTGTTTCCTGGCAGGTTGAGTCTGCTACTCGCCGTCGATCTGCGATTTTCGCAACCCTCCTTTCTTGGCGACGTGATCCGGCTTGAAGCGGTGGTCGTCCAGAAACTGGATGCGCGCAAGGTCCTCGTGCTCGATACGATATTTACAAACCTGACAAGAGACTCTGTTGCCGCCCGTGGGCGGATTCAGGTGATGCTCAGGGACAGATGATGAAACGCACCGTGATCATTTCCGGCGGAACCAAGGGGCTGGGTCGGGAAATTTCACTGGCCTTTGGTCGTGCGGGCTATTTTGCGGTGGTGCTTTACTCCGCCGACGACTTGGCCGCTCGCGAGTTGGAGGTCGCCCTTGGTGCGGCAAAAACTGCCGGCTGCGTATTGCGTCACGATGCATGCTGCGAGGATGTCGCAATTTGGAATCGGCCGGAAATCCAAGAGGCGGACAGTCTGACGCTCATTCACAACGCCTGCGCCCCATTTTCTCCTGCGCCGATGCATCACCTCCGCTGGCAAGACTTCGAAGCCAGTTTCAACGTGGCCGTAAAAGGGGGCTGGCGATGTTCGCAGGCTTTGCTGCGGATGATGCTAAGAAAAGGGCGCGGAACCATCGTGAATATCCTTACGTCCGCCCTAGAGGAAAATCCGCCTAAGGGATTCGGCGCCTATCTGACGGCAAAGCACGCCTTGCGGGGGTTCACTCTTGCGCTTGCGGCCGAATACGCGGGGCGAGGAGTGCGCGTCCTGAGCGCTTCGCCGGGCTTTATGAACACGCCGCTCACGGAGCGATGGGATTCGCGAGTGCGGGATTTGATTCAGTCCGCTTCCACCCGCATTACCAACCCGGCGGTTGCCGCCAAACGCCTGGTAGAGTTGGTGGAAAGCGAGACCGTCGCCGGCAACGGAGAGGATTATCCGATTTAACGGGATCGCTTCAATTCGACGGTCCGGAGACGGAGGTTTTGCCTTTGTGTGCGGCGTTTTTCATCGACTGCAGCCTTGAGTCCAGTTTGGCACACAGAGTTGTCCATGAAAACTCCCGTTCGATGATGGCTTGCATCTCGAGTGGGTCACGCGTCCGAAAGGAGCCGAGTCGGATTGCATCGCGCAAGGCGGCAGCCAGAGCGGTGGGGTCGTCGTAGGGGACGATGTTGCCGAAATGAGTCTTATCGAGGATGTCCTTTGCACCCCCGGCATTGGTGGCGATGATATAGTCTCCGAAATAAGCCGCCTCCATGATGGCGTGGCTGAACCCTTCCCAACGCGATGGCAGGCAAAAGATTGCGGATTGTGCGTAGAGGTTGCTGAGTAAAGTGCGGTCTTTGACGTATCCGAATAACACGACCCGCTCGCGAAGGTCGGAGTGGGTCTTGAAATAGCTGTCGAGGTAGCCTTGGAATTCCGGCTCAATCGGGCCGGCCAGGATGAGTTTCCAGTCGGGACAGTCGTTCGTGAACAGCGCGAATGCCTCCAAAAGAATGTCGCTGGCCTTTTGATAGGCGCCGATCCTCGCGGAAGTCAGAATCCAAGGTTTCTTAGCAGTGATGGGTTCGGTGGCTGGCGAGGCGATGTGGAAGCCATTGGGCAGATGCAGAATCCTATCCGCGAAAAATGGGTACTCTTCGCGAAGAGATCGAAGATGGTTGCAGTCCTCGACGCTGATCAGATCGATTTTTCTCCGGAGCATCCATCGCAAAAATTGCGTCTTAAGCGACGCTGTGAGGGTCTTGGGGCGGTTGACCAGCGACATCATGATGTGCGGGCTTGCATCGAGTTTGTAGTAGAGGATTCCTTTTGGATTCCGGAGCTTGTACAAGAACCCGAACACGAGATGGTCATTGCCCTGGAGGTGCTCGATGTGAAGTACGTCGATCGCGTGGCTGTTTTTGCAAAGGAAGAGGAGAACATCAATGACCTCGCCAAAGCGCTTTTTCAGAAAGGTAATCTTTGTGCCGGGAATCTCTGTGTGCCAAGTGTACTCGTCATTGCAATAGGTGAGGAGATGGGCGTCATAGCCGTGGCAAGTTGCAAGAATATGAGGAATGAATCCGAGGTCCTTGACCAGATCCAGGTTCATCGCCTGGGGGAAAACCACGAAATAGGTCGGTTTTTTCACTCAGGGTATCGAACTTTTCTTCCACCCGCATGCACAGGATTACCGGCGGAGGACGGATGGTTCAAGCCATCCAATGCACAAGCCCGGTGCCCGACCAATGGCCAAACGAAGTCAGATCCAACTTGGGTTTCTGAATGCCACGCCAGATCGCCAGCATATTCCAGACGCGGATGTCGTCGAAGATCATGAGCGGCGCCTTGGTGAAGGCTACGCGCGAAAGGTTCTCCAAGAATTTGTGTTCGAAAACGCCATCCTTGGGACCATCCACAAAAAAGACATCAGCCTGTCGGAAGAGTTCGGCGTGTTGATCCATGACGTTGGGATCGCCGACATCTCCTATAATCTGCTTCAGGGCACCCGAAGCAAAATCCTCCGACTTCAAGCAGGTCCCGGAGATGGACTGCCAAGGGAAAATGTCGAATGTTGAAAGCTGGGCACCCGCAGGCAGATGCTCGCACATGGCCAGCGCGGAAAGACCGGTGAACGTGCCAATCTCGACAACGGTCATTGGTTGTAATTCATCGAGTATGCCGCCGAGCAGTTTATAGTGCTCGCCGGGCCAAACATCGGGGTAGTGGGGCGTTGACGTCATGCGGGCGCTGACGCTGGCCATTGAAATCTCGCGCGCTCGTTGAACCGATTTCAGCGCTAAATCAAATAAAAACTTGTCCGGCTGTCCCGGGTTGTCGTCGGCCGAGGCAATGGTGGAGTATTCGACGTGTCGGGCGGCGAAGGGGAATTGCGGCTTTCCCATGTGTTTGATGCGGTCGAGCAACGGGCGGAGTTTCATGGTTTCAAGATTGAGCCGCTTTCTTCGGCTGAGGCAAGTTTCAATGTCGAAAACCGCGACTCGAAAGAAGGGTCATTCTTTGAGAAACGTATGGTCCCAATCCTTTCGATGAATCAATCGGTAGCCAATTTTTCTGAGAGCAAGGATCGCACCAATAGTTTGTGAGCGGGTGATACCAGCGATGATCGAGTGATGAAATTCGACACAAATTTGGCGGACCGCTATCCCACTCTGGCAGATCTGCGTCAAGACCCCATATTCAAATCCCTCAATGTCCATTTTGAGCAAATCAATGGAAGAGTGTCCATGGTTACGCATGATCGTCGGCAAACTCCAACATGGAACCGTCAAGATCCTTTCGGATGATGACGTCATAAAGTACGAATCTCCGGTAGGGTCATCTGGAACACCCAAAGTAATTGTCCCATCCCTATCCGAAAGCCCGGCTTGTTCAAATTTCAGTTTCGGATGTTGATTGTCCGGATGGCTCATCGTCTGAACTCCCGTCGGTGAAGGATCAAGCAGGATGACCTCACAGCCATACTCTTGAACCAACTGCTTTTCAAAGGAGATGTCGTCGCCAACACCCGCACTATAAACAACGCTTTTTGGGGTCAAAGTCGATGGATCAATCGTCCAAGTCCATTTGTCGCCCAATGTTACGGTTTTGTGGTTACGAGAAGAGATCGCTGCGTAAAAGAGCGAATGACGGAGGTCCTTAATTGAACGAATGAGATTCACGGAGAAGAAGCCTTAGAGGCGTTGTGCGCGTCAAGGAGTTTGGAGTTGTTCGCCGACTCGAATTGCTAATTTTTGAGTTGAACCTGTCGATCACGTTCTTGTCGGACCAAAGCGTAATCAGCACGGCGGCGGCGAATGGTGGCTGGAAGATTGAACAGGTTCCAACTCAAACAGTAGAGATCAAGCCCGAGATTTGCCAGCACGTTGCGTGGCCGCAGCCGGGCGATCGTGACGTCTGCCGTATTTCCCCGATAGAAGGGCCAGCACCCGACGTAAAAAATATGCAGAATCGCTTTAATTTGCCGGAGCGGCCTGTCGTGCTTGATCGTCAGGCGCATGCTGTTGCGGATCGCGAGATAGGCCGCGCGCAGGCGGTAACGGGAAAACGTACCGGACGAGTGGTGCCAGACGGGAACATTGGTTGCTGCGCGCGCAAATCCGGCGGCCTCGGCCCGAATTTCCAAATCTGTCTCCTCACAGTACGCCCAATAGGCTTCGTCAATCGTGCCGATCCGGGGAAAAATCTCCGTATCCACAAAGAGTGCCATGCCTGAGAGAAATTCGTTCGTCCTCCAGAATTTAATGCCCTGCCATCGCGCACAAGCCTTGTCGTATTCTTCGAGCGGAGTGGGAATCACGTCGCCGAAAACCGTTCCACTGACGAAGGCCACGTCGGGCAATGCCTCAAACGCAGCCACTGCGGCGGTGATCCATTGAGGGTGGACCCGGATGTCATTATTTGCCAACACCACGTATCGCGCGCCATTCTCTATGGCATAGGCAATGCCGGCATTGTTGCCACCCGCCCACCCGAGGTTGTTTCCAGTCTGCAGGACTTCAATATTGGGAAAACTTGTCTGCAAAAAATCCAGCGAATCATCCGTCGAGGCATTGTCCACCAACAAGACCCGGAAATTTTGGTAATCGCTTGCCGCGATACTGGGGAGACAATATTCCAAATGCATTCGCCCATTATAATTCAGCACGATGACGTAAACCAAGGGAGCAGTTTTTGAATAAGCTTCGGAAACGGTCGTCATTCTTGAATCCATACTTTGCTGATCATCACTTTAGCGCGGCTTTGCGGTGCTCTTAATGCCGATTACCTGCTCTGCTTTCCAAGGAAGTTCGCGGCGAATGAGAACAAGACATTCTCCAATGGCTACTCCCGTCCACGCGGACTCCCGCAGTCTTTCAAAAATCAATTGCAAGGTTCCAGGGCGTTCTGAATCCGGCACCTCGAACACCAAGGACTGCACCGAATTGAGCCACTGGGTGTTGGTTTTGAAGAGATCGTATTCCGCACCTTCAATATCAAGTTTCAGTATATCGATTTGGGACCATCCCCGTTGCTTCATTAGCGAAGGAATTGACAACGCCCTGACCTTGATACCCTGTTGGCTTTCTGCGGTTACAGACGACGCTTCCGGGTTTCCGCCTTCGTGTTTGCAAAGCGTTAGCTCGGTATCCTCGTGCCATACGGCTCCTTCGACAACGGTTGTCAACGGGTCTGGCGCAAACGATTTTTTGAGCACTTCGGCATTGTCTGGGTCGGCCTCGACGGCAATGATCTCGGCATCCGGATAATGCATTCGGAAGCGGGCCGTTTCGTCGCCAATATTCGCGCCGCAGTCGAGAATTGTCCTGATGGGCAAGTCGGACGTGTCCTGAATGTAAAAGCCCTCCTTATAGAAATGAGACAACACTCCGAGATCTGTTTTGCCGCGAAAAGTGAAATTGACCTTGCGACCGGGGAGGGAGGTCCGAAAAAGCAACGTTCGAGAACTCTGCGTGGATCCCACGCGAACGGTCATCAACAGGGCATTGCGCCACCCATAATTGCGCAGACAAAAGAAGAACTGCCACAGCTTTAGAATTTTACTTTCGAAGTATGACATTGGGCTCTTAGGTTTGGGAAACACTCATGGGTTTGGCTCGCGCTTGTCAAATGGGCGGAGGATGTCGAGGATCCTAGTTTGACTTAACCTGCAGCGCTTGCTTGTGGAGGTACCAACCGAGAACGACAATGCCCCAAAGCTTGGTCCAGTGCAGCTTGTTGCCTAGAAAAAGCTGGCGAAAATCTTCGGTCTGGTGTGTCGTAAACAGGCCTTGCTCCACGGTATGTTGGAGCCCGTCGCGAACGAATGTTTCGAGCGGGCCTCTCATCCAGCGGGGCATTGGCAGTTCGAAGCCCATTTTCTTGCGCTGATAGATTTCCGTCGGCAACAAGTCGGCGGTCGCTTCGACGAGCAGCGACTTGATCTGGTCCGGCTGCTCTTTCATCGCGGCGGGCAAGCCGAGGAGAAACTCGACGAGTTCATGATCGAGAAACGGCACACGGACTTCGAGGCTCACGCCCATGCTCATCTGGTCGGAATCGCGCAGGAGCATGTCGCGCAGGTAGTGGCTGAGTTCGGACCAACTGATGCGCGCGAAGTCATCGTGCAGTTCTGGGCGAAGCTCGATCGGAATGGCCCGGGGGCTGAGTCCCGCAGTTTGCAGCAGGGCGGAATGCCAGGAGCGGCGCGACCACTGGTCGCAAAGACCCGCGTCCACGGAGCCCGGCAGGTCGGTGAGGAAATGGCGGCCCTTTTTTAAGCGTAAGGCCAGATCGAGAAGAGGCTGCGGAACCAAAGCCAGATATTTCAGGCGCGGCGCGGCGAGGAACTGCGGATAGCCACCGAACAGTTCGTCGCCACCAACCCCGGCAAGCGCGACTTTGAAGCCTTTTTTTGCGACCTGTTGGGCGACGATGTAGGTGTTCACGCCGTCGATGGAAGGAAGGTCCATTTTCATGACGGCCTCTTTGACCGTCTCGATCACTTCCTCGGACGAAAGGCGGATCTCGGTGTGATCGGTGTGGTAGCGGTTGGCGACGCAGCGCGCATACTGGCTCTCGTCGTAGGCGGCATCCTCGAAGCCGACCGAGAAAGTGTGCAGTTCGCGGTGCAGTTCGCGCGCGGCTAGCGCGGTGATGACAGAGGAATCAATGCCGCCGCTAAGGAAGCACGCAACCGGCACGTCGGAGAGGATGTGCTGGTGGACAGCGGTCTCCAGCAACTCGCGGGTGCGGCGGACGAGGGCCGGCCGACCGCCGGGAGGCGCGGTGTTGGGAAAACGCACGGGTGGCCAGTACGGAACGGGTTTCGTTTCCCGTTCGACGCCTACCCGCAAATGCGCTCCGACGGGAAGTTCAAACACGTCCGGATAGAGGAGCGTGGAGTGGGGACAGCAGCCCCATTGGAGATACGCGGTGAGGGAATCGCGGGTGCTGCGCAACCGTCCCTGCAGGGCGATGCTGCGGATTTCCGACGCGAAAACGAAAGCATCCGAACCGCGCCGACAATAAAAGGGCTTGATGCCAAAGCGGTCGCGGGCCAGCCAGAGTGAGCCATCCGCCTGATCATGGATGGCAAAGGCAAACATCCCTTTGAGCTTTGGCAACATACCTTCGCCCCAATGGCGATAGGCGGCGAGGAGCGTTTCCGTGTCGCTGGTGCCACTGAAAGTCGCGCCGAGCGCGGCGAGGTCGCGCCGGAGGGCGAGGTGGTTGTAGATTTCGCCGTTAAAGACGATCACATTGCCCGTCGCCGGGTCCGTCATCGGCTGAGCGCCGGCGGGTGAAAGATCGAGGATGGCGAGCCGGGTGTGCCCCAGCCAGCAGCGCCGATCTGCCGATTGCCACGTCCCACGGGAGTCCGGACCGCGATGGCTGAGCAGCGCGAGATCCAGAGGCTGTGCCTCGTTTTGAAATGAGAGTACGCCGGCAATGCCGCACATGAAGAGAAGGAGTCGCGAATATGCTGAAGCGCCGTTAAATAGCAACCGTCGCCGTCCACCCTGACTACCAGAACGTGCGTTGCCAGACGCCGTGCGGCCGACTCTCGCGCCAAATAGTAAGGGGCATGGAACCGGCTTTGACTTCGGGGGAAGTAGATATAATTTTTACACCTTATGCTTTTCTCGCTGCTCCGTATTTTCGGGTTGTCTGCATTCTTCCTCCTCGGGGCTCTTCAGGCGCAGGTGCCGCAACTGCTCAATTTTCAAGGTCGCATCGCCGTGGCGGGGGTGAATTTCGACAGCACCGCCGCAGGTCATGCCGGCCAGTTCAAGTTCGCCCTTGTGGATGGCGCGAATCCGCCGGTTATATATTGGAGCAACGACGGTAGTCTCACCGGGCAGACCACGGCCAATGCGCCCACCGCGTCCGTGGCGCTGCCCGTGGTTAGAGGTCTTTACTCCGTAATGCTGGGAGATGCCACGCTGGCGAATATGACCGCCATCCCGGCCAGCGTCTTCAGCAGCCATGCCGATGTCCGGCTGAGGGTGTGGTTCGACGACGGGATCAATGGATTTCAACTCCTTGTGCCCGATCAACGGATTGCTGCGGTCGGCTATGCGGTCATGGCGGGTAACGCCGCCGTCGCCCAAACAGTGGTGGATGGGGCGATTACCTCGGCCAAGCTGGCGGATGGTTCTGTGAGCAGTGCGAAGCTGGCACCCGATATTGCTATCAATGGCACCACGCCCAGCGCCTTGGGGCTGGCGCTGTTCGGGACTCCAGACGCGACATCGGCGCGCATCGCCTTGGGCCTGGGCTCGCTGGCCCTGCAGGACTCCACGACCATCAAACTAGTGCCGCAGACCGTTCCGCTGAACCCGGCCGAGGGGTGGCTCTATGCCGACAGCACCACGCATGGTTTATTCTACTACAACGGGACCGCATGGACGCAGCCCTACACCACACCCGCCGGACTCCTCACTGCGCTACAGGGCGTGGCGGGTACGGGATCCGGTCTCGACGCGGACCTCTTGCGGGGCACGACGCCGAGCGGTTTGGGTCTGTCCTTGCTGGGTGCCGCCGACGCGGCGTCCGGGCGAACGGCCTTGGGACTGGGCCCGGTGGCGACGGTGCCAGGCACTCCGGGGACCTTTGGCCTGACGATGCTGGGAACCGTTGATGCGTCGGCCGGGCGCACCGCGCTGGGTCTGGGCTCGCTGGCGCTGCAGAATTCCACCGCGATCACGACGCCACTTGGCGTGCCTGCCGGCACGGCAGGCCGGAATCACCACTGACCAAGAGACATTGGAATTTACCGCCGGGGACTTAAATGGTGCCAGCCCGAAACTGAAGCTCTCGGCCACGGGGGTCAAAATCGGCGATGGAACGGAGATCACCTCAACCGGGGCCACTGGAGCTGCCTTACTGGCCACCGCTACCACCACTGCGGCGCGCACGGCGCTGGGCTTGGGATCGCTGGCGGTTCAGGACGCGACAACGATCAAGCTGGTGCCGCAGGCCGCGCCGACGAACCCAGTCGAAGGGTGGCTCTACGCTGATCCCGTCACGCATGGTTTGTTCTACTACAACGGGACCGCTTGGATTCAGCCGTTCTTTCAGGGTGCGACAGGCGTAGGCTCGGGACTGGACGCGGATCTGGTGCGGGGCACGACGCCGAGCGGTTTGGGTCTCTCCTTGCTCGGTGTCGCAGACGCGGCGTCCGGGCGAACGGCCTTGGGACTGGGGCCGGTGGCGACGGTGCCAAGCACTCCGGGGACCTTTGGCCTGACGATGCTGGGAACCGTTGATGCGTCGGCCGGGCGCACCGCGCTGGGTCTGGGCTCGCTGGCGCTGCAGAATTCCACCGCGATCACGACGCCACTTGGCGTGCCTGCCGGCACGGCAGCATTCTATTACGGCCTGCTGGATTTCTACCGCGGTGGGAAAGTCATGCGTTTCGATCCCCAAGTGGGAGGAAATGGCACGAGGGCCGGGATCACCACCGACCAGGCGACGTTGGAATTTACCGCCGGGGACGTAAATGGAGCCGGCCCGAAACTGAAGCTCTCTGCTACGGGGGTCAAAATCGGCGATGGAACGGAGATCACGTCAACCGGGGTTACGGGAGCCGCCTTGGTCGCCACCACCACGGCCAGCGCGGCGCGCGCGGCGCTGGGTTTGGGGCCGCTGGCGATTGAGCAAGGCACCCCGGGGGCCTTTGGCCTCACCATGCTCGGGACCGCTGACGCGCCGGCGGGGCGCGCGGCACTGGGTTTGGGCTCGCTCGCGCTGCAAGATTCCGCAGCGGTCGCGGCGGGGCGCCTGGAGCTCGTGCCGCAGGCCGCTCCGCCGAACCCAGCCGAGGGGTGGCTCTACTTGGACAGCACCACCCACGGTTTGTACTATTACAACGGAACTGCTTGGATTCAGCCCTACTCGAACGACACCTTCACGGGAGTTCTGCCCACCGTGGCTCTCAATGAGAACGTCGCGGGACAGAAGGCCGCCGTCGCCCTTGCCTCCTACCAGGACGACCCGGCACACAGCCTCCTGAGTCTGGGCATCAACCTCACTTCGAGCCCCTCCGGAACCACAACCATTCAAAGTGGCTTGGCGTGGGGTTTGGCCTTGGAAAACAATTTCACGAATGCGCAAGGCGGGTCGAATCACGAATTTTACCTCATGGACGGCGGGAGCCATCGGCCGTTTGGGGTGAACTGGTCGCAACCGGTCAGCGGGAACGTGAGTATCGTGGCGGGAAACGTATCATGCCCCAGTCCGCATGGGCTAACCGCAGGCCAGCAATTTCAGTTTTCGTCGCTGGTCGGGGCCAGCGGGGTGTCTCCGGGAACGGACTACTTTGTTCTTCCAGGGGGCCTGACGGCGACCCAGTTCACCTTTTCCACATCCCAAGGCGGATCGGCCAACGACGGCTCGGCGACCAGTGGCACATGGCAGCGTGGCGGACACGGATCCGCTTATTTCGGGGTGCCAGCATTAGTCTCAGTGAGTGACTACACGAATGCCGCATACGGTGGAATGACCTTCGTTGTGAGGAACACCAAGGAGTCGAACCCGGCGGTGCTTCTGATCGAAAACAGCGGTGCCGGCGTGGGAAAGAAAGCGCTGCTGCAAATGGGCTACCCCGGACTGACGCTGCAATATGACCCACAGAACACGGGTGCCGACGAATTCAATCTGAAGACGATTGACACCCATGTCTTGTGGAAGGACGTAGGCGGGCACATCGGGCTGGGCATTGATCTCAACGCAGGCATCGAACTCGGGGCAAAGGTCGAAGTCGGCGGGCAGTTTGCCGTGGCTACCGGCACGGAAGAGGCACCAACCTACACCTTCCACGGTGATCTTGACACGGGTTTCTATTCGATTGGTGCCAACCGGGTCGGCGTGTCCCTCGGGGGAACTCAGGCGGCGGCATTTTTTGACAATATCTTCGATTTGTTTCGCGGCGGCAAAAGGATACGCTTTGATCCACAGGTCGGCGGCGGCGGCACGAGGGCCGGCATCACCACTGATCAGGCGACGCTGGAGTTTACTGCCGGGAACCTAAACGGCTCCGTTCCAAAGTTTAAGCTCTCCGCGACGGGCGTCTCCATCGGCGGTGGCACGGAGATCGCCTCGTCGGGCGCGACCGGTGCGGCCTTGGTGGAGGCGGCGACTCCGGGTTCGGCGCGTACGGCGTTGGGCTTGGGGTCACTGGCGACCCAGGATTCCACGGCTATCCAACTGGTGCCACAAGGCGCGCCGGCCAACCCGGTGGAAGGATGGATTTACGCCGACAGTACCACGCATGGGTTGGCCTACTACAACGGGACGGCTTGGACGCAGCCGTATACCAGCCCGGCTGGCTTGCTCGCCGCACTCCAAAATATTGGTGGCAGTGGCTCGGGATTGGACGCGGATTTGGTTCGCGGCACGACGCCCAGCGTGTTTGGGTTGGCACTCCTCGGGGTCGCCGACGCCGGAGCCAGTCGCACGGCGCTGGGGCTAGGCTCACTGGCGCTACAGGATTCCATGACGATAAAACTGGAACCGCGAGGCGCGCCGGCCAACCCAGTCGAAGGATGGATTTATGCCGACAGTACCACGCATGGGTTGACCTACTACAACGGAACAGCTTGGACGCAGCCGTACACCAGCCCGGCTGGCCTGCTCGCCGCACTCCAGAGCGTGGGTGGTAGTGGCTCGGGACTAGACGCGGATTTAGTGCGCGGCACGACACCCAGCGTGTTTGGTTTGGCACTCCTCGGGGTTGCCGACGCCGGGGCCGGTCGTACGGCGCTGGGGCTGGGTCCGGTGGCCACGGTCCAAGGCATTCCAGGTGCTCTGGGTTTGACCCTCCTCGGCACGACCGACGCGGCGGCCGGGCGTACAGCGTTAGGTTTAGGCTCCTTGGTTACCCAAAGTGCGGATGCAGTAGCCATCACCGGGGGAACGATCAGCGGGCTCGGCAGCTTGGGCGTTTCCACGGGCCCTCTCCTCGCCGATTCTCCGGTAACGCTTGCTTCCGCTTGGAACGCTCCTGCCGTGGTCTTTACGGCACTGAAAATCGATGTCACCGATACGACCAGTGCCGCCGGGAGTCTGCTCCAAGACTGGCAGGTGGGTGGAATGAGTAAACTAGGGTTGCGCAAGGATGGAACGTTACTCGGCCCGACCAATACGACCGAATTGGCGCTTGAGGCCGGCGGGTTTGGACGTCTGTCTTACGCGGGATTGCCCGTGGTCAGTTGGAACCAAACCGCTGGCTGGATGTTTGGCAGTAGCATCCCGATGAGTTGGAACAACGATTTGATACTTGGGCGCGATGGGGCGGCAACGCTGCAACTCGGCCAGGACGCGGCCACCACCATCCCGCAAACCCTCAAAGCGCACGACGGGGTCGGAACGGACAAAGACGGAGCCGACGTCACCCTCGCCGGCGGGAGCGGCACCGGCACCGGCAGAGGCGGCGCTGTGCAGACTGCCACGGCCCTGAGCGGCGCGACCGGTGGAACTCAAGGCGCGCTTTCGACCCGCACCTACCAGAGTGCCAGGCCGACGATACTCACTGACTCTGCCGCCACGACCATTGCCTCGATCACGCTGGCCAACGGGAAACATCTCGGCGGTCGGCTCCTCGTGACCGTGGCGGCGGAGGACACCACCGATTTTCAAGTCCATTCGGCGACCTTGGTCTTCAGCGCAGTGAACCAAGGCGGTGTCGTGGTGGCCAACATCAGCGCCGAAAGTAGTGCGACCGATGCCTTTACTGCAGGGACCTTGACCACCGCGTGGACCATCGTGCAGAATGGCGCGGCGGTGAATATCAAATGCAACGCGGCATCTTCGCTCACGGGTGCGGTGCTGACATGTAAATGGATCGCCGACCTCAACTCGAACGATCCAGCGGTCGTCACTCCGCAGTGATTGTATGAAATTTCGCAACGGGCTTTTTCTCGCAGCTATCGTCGCCGGCACCCTGCCGCTCGGCGCGCAATCCACCAGCGTCAGCTACTCGATCGAACCCGCTGGGTTCGATCCCAGCGGTGGACGAGCGGCTTCCTCCGATTATTCCCACCAGAGTGGGGTCAGCGCCTTGGGAGCTTTGGGCACCTCGGCGGACTACCAAATCAAAGCAGGCTATACTTTCCAACCCTACGACATCATCGGATTGGTTGCGAACTCCGCCGCTCCCACTGTGGATGAAGGGGCCACGCTGCAATTGGCCGCCTGGCAATTCCTTGACGACGCGACTTTTCTGGCCGTTTCGCCAAACCTCGTGACGTGGAGTGTTGCCAGCGCTGTGGTGGGCGTTGTCCCACTTTCCGTAATCGACGCCAACGGAGTGACCACGGCCCAGCCGGTTTACGTGGACAGTCCGGCCACGGTTCAAGCGTCGCTTGCCGGTTTTAGCGGCAACGTGAATGTAATTGTCAGGAACGTCGTCACGGACAATTTCGGGGCCTACGCCGGAGACACCATCGACGACGCCTGGCAGGTGCAATACTTCGGGCAAAACAATCCGAACGCCGGGCCCACCGTGGACTTCAGTCACACGGGGCAGCCGAACCTTTTCAAATACCTCGCTGGCCTAAATCCTCTCGATCCCAACGCGCGCTTCACCGTTGCCATCGCCCCCTTTTCCGGCCTGCCAGAACCGAAGACGGTGATCTTTGGCCCGCTCGCCGATGGCCGCACTTACACCGTCACCTATAAAACCGACCTCGACGCTGCGGTTTGGCTGCCCCTCAGTGGCGCGACCTTTACCGACGCCAACCAGCAACGGACTGTGATCGACCCGGCACCCAGCGTTCCGCGCAGATATTACCGCGTGGAAATCACCAAGCCGTAGGATCGGCGAAACCGGCGCACCCTCCTACGCTTCGTGCAAAACTTGCCGATAGAGATCCGCGTGCTGACGAGCCACCACCTCCGGCCCCATGACCGCGAAGATTTTTCGGCGTGTCTCCTCGCGTTCGGGAAAGGCACCTTGCTGGAGAGCCCTGAGCATCGCCGCCGAAAGAGCCGCGGCGTCCTCCTGCGGGACCACGGTGCCATTGCCAAAGAGCCGCACATTTTCCGCGAGTGCCGTGCCTTCGGTTACAATGCCGTGCGTGCCCACCACCAGCGCCTCGATAAGCTGGTTGCCAAACATTTCCTCCCGCGAGGGAGCCACCAGCGCCGTCGCCCGCGCGAGCTGCCGAGCTACTTCCAGCGCCGGGAGAATTCCGTGAAAAACCACGCGTTCGCCCATCAGCGCTGTGAGTCGCTCTTTTACCCGAATCTCGTATTCGGCAGTGGCACCGGGCTGGTCGCCGAAGACCCAGAGGCGCACGTCCGGAAAAATTCGCCGCACTTCAGTCAGGGCGTTGGCGATGAGGTCCAGCCCCTTGCGATGTACCGGTGTGCCAATAAAGACGAGCAGGCGCGGCTCTTTCTCGGTGCGAATCTCCGCGAGGCGCGGGTCGAAGGTGTTGGGGATGCGGTGGAGCGTCAGGCGCGGAAATTCCCGATGCAGCGCCTCGGCCACATACGCGCTTTTGGCGATGACGTGGCGGGCCCGGTGCAAGGCGAACCGCTCCGTGAATTTGACGATGGTGTCGCGCGAAATAAGGCGCGGCGGCACCACGGCGTTAATGATGAAAAAGAGCCCCTGCGCGGTGATGACGTTGGGCCGCCGTGTGTGCTGTGCGGCCAGCGCGTAGCAGTCCTCGGTGCCGTGGGCATGCACGAGATCGGGCCGCAGCGCGAGGGTGCGGGCGGCGATGCGCCGGGTGTCGAAATAAAACAGCGTGGCGGAGCGCATCCGATCCGGCGCGGCGACGAAATGCACCGGGATGCCTTCAATGACCGTCTCGTGGTCCCGCGTCGCGCCGGGGAGTTGCACGACCAGTTCCGGCTCGATGTCGCCGTGCGCGCGCTGAGCCAGCGCCAGATTCAGCACCCAGCGGCCCGGATGACACGGGATTTTCCCGAAATTTGGATGCGCTTCGGGAATCGGCAGGTTGCACAGGTGAACGACTCTCATGACGGTAATTTCACAATGTTGAATTCCGCTGCGGAGCGCGTCGATGGGAATTGTCGGCTAGATCGGCAGGGCCGTCGCCACGCCAACGGAGGCGTCGGCGCTGTCAATACCGTTCCGCGAGGAGGATGTTGACAAAATTTCTGGTTCGGCAATCTATACGGCCTTTTTCCAATTGAGCATCAAGTCCTCCCCCTCAAGCTGGCTGCCCTACCTGCTCATCGCGCTGGTATGGCTGGTGACGCGAGCCTATCCCATGAGCCGGGTGGAACCGCAACTCGACTGGCAGGTTTGGGAATCAAAGAAGCTGCTTGAGTATGGCTTCGCTGAAAGACAGGGCGGTATTATTGATGTTCACTACATGACGGGAAGAGTGACTGACCCCGGTAAGTTCAACTACGTGAACCATCCCTACCCTATCCTGTGGCTGGATACCCTCGCGTATTACGTATGCGGAGAGTGGGGAACGGTGTTTCTTAATTCGTTCTTCGGACTTATCACCTGTCTGGCGGTATTTCCTGCGCTGTCCGTCATTTTTCCTAGGACTGAAAGCCTTGTCGGCGGGTTGTTATACACGTTGGCCCCGTCGAGCATTTTTTATAGTGTCAACGCCAACACCGTTGCGCTCGGCGCGATGATCTGGCCCTTCGCCATTTGCCACATCGGTCGGCAGCAGTTGCGGACGGGGCAGGAGTCGTGGCTTCCGCTGGGATTGATGGCCTTTCTTGCCGGACAGATTTCGTGGTTCATCTGCACGGTGCTACCGGCTCTGCTGGGTACCTGTCTGGGCCTTGGTTACGAGCGGGGCAAGGGTCTCGTCTTCAAGCCCCGCAAGAAACTCGCAGCGGCATTATTCGTCGGCGGTTTGGCCACAGCAGTAGTATTTGTGGCACAGATTTTCCACTACACCTACGATATGGGGGCCGACATGACCTACCTTCGCGGTCAGGCAAGTTCGCAGGACGGCGTGGGCTTAGTCCAAATGTTTTTTGCCATTGGCATGCGGGCCGTACTGAGCCTCGGGCCGGCGTTGGTCGTGGGAGCGTTGGTCTGGGTGGTGCTGCGCTGGCGATCCACCTCAGTCCGGTGGTATGAAATGGGCGCGCTATCCTATTTGGTTGTTTTCGCTTTGGCGGCAGTGGTGCTCCGGCGGTTCTTTTTCCGAGAGATCCACATGTATCAGTATCTCGTCTTTCCATGCACCATTTTGACCGTGGCTGCCTTGTCCTCGATGGGACGTCCGCTCTGGACACGACTGACGCTCCTGTTGGCGGTCGCCGGCCTGAGTTATCCGATGATTCAATCCTCGATTCCTGTGGCGTCGCAGACGACCAGAAAGCTGGGAGCCTACATCAAGGAAATCAGCACGCCGACCGAGATTGTGGCTACAAACCTCGAAAAGCGCATGTCACCCTTTGCCCATTGGGATGTGGGTAGCGTCGATCTGCTGGATATTTTCGCGGATCGACTCATCCGGAATAGCATTGCGATGCGGACGGGTCTCGACGGTCTCCCGGCTAATTTCAAAACCCGCGCGCTGGACGTAACCTTCCTTTACCATCCTACTCTGCCGATCGACGCGGGCTTGCTGGCTGACCTTCGGAAAACAGGCTCGCCCGTTTTCTATCGCTTTCCTGTTCCAGAGGAGCCGGCCACCTTCGCCACCACCCTACGGACCTATTACTGGAAGCTTTCGGGACGGCAGCAATTGGCTGCAGGCGCAACGGCAGCCAGCCCTGCAGCCGAGGCCGAGTTTGAGATATACCGCTTTCAACTCGTGGTGACGGAACAGGATGGAATAAAAATGGTCCCTCCCAAAAAATGAACGACACAAGCCCGGTTGAACTCACCATCCTGATGCCGTGCCTGAACGAAGCGGAGACCTTGGGGCGCTGTGTCGAGAAAGCACGGGCGGGCATCACGAAATGCGGTGTGACAGGAGAAGTGCTCGTCGCCGACAACGGCAGTACGGATCGTTCGGTGGAAATCGCTGAACGGCTTGGAGCCCGGGTCGTTCCGGTCGCCGCGAAGGGTTATGGCAGCGCCCTGCGCGGTGGTATCGAAGCAGCCCGTGGTAAATGGATTGTCATGGGCGATGCGGATGACAGCTATGATTTCTCGGCAATTGCACCCTTTATCCAAAAGCTTACGCAAGGTGCTGACCTTGTGATGGGTTGTCGCATGCCGCGCGGCGGCGGCACCATCATGCCCGGCGCGATGCCGTGGAAGCACCGGTGGATTGGCAATCCAGTCTTGTCAGCCATCGGGCGGAGTTTTTTTAAGTGTCCGGTGCATGATTTCCACTGTGGCTTGCGTGCATTTTCGAAAGCAGCCATCGCGCGCCTGAATCTGCGGACGACGGGGATGGAATTCGCGTCGGAGATGGTCATCAGCGCGACGCTCCAAGGGGTGCGGATGGACGAAGTGCCAATCACACTGTACAAGGATGGGCGTTCTCGGCCGCCGCATTTGAGAAGCTGGCGCGACGGCTGGCGACATCTCCGTTTCATGCTCCTCTACAGTCCTCGGTGGCTGTTTCTGTATCCGGGTTTCCTGTTAATGTTCATAGGAATGGCCGCCGGTCTCTGGCTGTTTCCCGGCCCGCGCAAGATCGGCGGAGTCAGCTTTGACATTCACACGCTGCTTTATGCGGTATTCGCAATCCTACTTGGATTTCAGTCTGTGATATTCGGGGTATTCACGAAGGTCTTCGCGATCAGTGAGGGTCTGCTCCCACAGGACGCGCGGGTGGACCGGGTTTTTCGGGTGATCACCCTTGAAGTCGGGTTGGTGGTGGGCGTGTTTCTGCTGCTGTTCGGTATCGGCGGTTCACTGCACGCCGTGCAGGCATGGAGCGCGACGATGTTCGGACCGTTGCAGCCGGCAGTGACCCTGCGGACAATTCTGCCGTCTGTGCTGGCTTTAATGCTGGGTGCCCAAACCGTTTTCTCCAGCTTCTTTCTCAGTGTTCTAGGACTAAGACGACGATGAATATCATTGACAGCCTGCATGGCGGTTACATTTACAAGCGGCGTGTGGCTACCCTGCGGGACGCGCTCGCCGAGGTCATGCCGCGCGACGCGCGAATTCTCGACGTGGGTTGTGGCGACGGCTTGGTCGCGCACTTGATTCACGAAAAGAGGCCGGACGTCAGCGTGGAAGGCATCGACATCATGTTGCGGCCAAAAAGGTATGTTCCCATCGTCGAGTTTGACGGGCGGGTGATCCCTCATCCTGACGCCAGCTTCGATGTCGTGATGTTTGTGGATGTCTTGCATCACACCGACGATCCTGCGGTCCTGCTTCGCGAGGCCTGCCGCGTGGCCCGCAAGGCGGTGGTGATCAAAGATCACACCCGCGATGGCTTTCTGGCCGGGCCGACACTAAACTTCATGGACTGGGTGGGCAATGCGCGGCACGGTGTGGTTCTGCCCTACAACTTTTGGCCGAAGAAACAATGGCTGAGGACCTTTGATCAGCTTGGCTTGGAGACGGAGGCCTGGCAGCGCGACGTGGGTCTGTATCCTTGGCCGCTCAGTTGGATATTCGGGCGCTCGCTTCATTTTGTCGCCCGACTCCGCCCTCGTAATCACTCCTGACCGAAAGCAATGAGGCTCATAATTTCTTGCGTTTGTGGATTTGTAAACCCTTCGGGAGCTGGAAAATTTTTTGAAGCCGCGCCCACGGAAATCGCCGATCGTGCGGAAGCCCGCGCCGACTAGCGCTGGTGTCCTCTGAGCCAGCGGAACGCCGCCTGCTCACCGATCTTGCCTTCGCCGCCAAATGATGCGTCCCACCTTCCCATCTTTAGATTGATGACTCTTTTCAGCAGGTTTCGGGAAACCTTCTGGCAGCGGGCGTCGTGGAAGCTCTTCGCACTGCTGCTGCTGCTCGACACTGGTGCCCGGATGGTGGCAATCACCCGTCCGATCATTGATGCCCACGATATTCGCCAGGCCCACACGGCGATTCTTACACAAAATCTGCGGGAAGACGGTTTCCCTCCGGTAAAAACGCGGGGTGACTGGAACGGCTTTGAGAATGCCACCGTGGTGCTCGAGCTGCCGATCATGAATCACGTCGCGGGACGGCTTTTCGCGCTGACCCACAGCCTCGAAGCCGCGGGACGGTTGGTCGCGATCGCCGCTTCAGCGGCGGCATTTTGGCTGTTTTTCTGGTTGTGTCTGCAAACACTGCCGTGGGGAGTGACCCGGTGGGCTGCCACAGTGTTCGCGTTTTCGCCGCTCGGCATTTTTTTCGGTCAATCGTTTCAGCCAGAGGCACCGATGCTGTGTCTGAGTCTCGCGATCCTGTGTGCATTTTGGAAATGGCGGGAGACCGAACAGCACAGGTGGTTGCTCGTTTTCCTGCTGGTGCTGGCGCTGGGGATCACGATCAAGCTCAACGAAATCAGCCACCTCGCATTTCCAGTGCTCGCGCTGGGTTTGACGAAATGGGGGCCGCGCTTCCTGCTCAAGTGGCAGACATGGCTGATCGGGGCGGTTGGTGGTGCCGTCACGATAGTGTGGTCGAAGGTCATCACGCATTTCAACGCGAGCAGCTTTCCCGATTGGTCGGCGAGCAGCAATCTGAGGAACTTCATCGGGACGCTCAATGACCGACTGCACGCATACTACTATCTAAAGCTCGCGGGCTACATGGGTGGGTTGGGCCTGACGCCGGTGCTGGGGCTGTTTTTTCTGACCGGCGTCGTAGTGGTCTGGAGGCGGCGCGATTCACTCTACGTTTGGTGGGGCGCGGGCATCGGTTTTTTTTACCTGCTCTGGGGGCCCGGTGGACCGGTCGGGCACAGCTACTACCATCTCGTAGCGCTGCCATGGTTCTGCGTAGTCGCGGCATTCGGGTTAGACGGGGCCTTGGCGGAGGGAGGGTGGCTTGCTGCGCGTCGTCTGGGCATCTCGGCGCTGGCGCTGCTTTGGACCGGTTTCTTTGGTGCCGCGCTGACGACTCTGTACTATCCCGATCACACGGCCTACAGCGCGGCGCGGGCGGTCGCAGCCTTGCAGCCACCGAAAAGCGAAGGTTTGATCGTGGCTGCGGATCATCGGCGGGCGTCGTCCGGTTGGCCGTTGTATCCCACAATTTTTTTCTACTCGGGAATGAAGGGCTACAATTTGCCGCTGTCGGATCGCGAAGTGGAGCTCGCAACCCTGATCGATCGCCATCCCGAACTCCGCTGGGTTGTGCAAACACGCTTCACGCCGCAGGCGGACATCGCCATGCGGAACCGCATCGCCATCTTTTCCCGGACGCCCGTCATCCAGCCCGCATTGGACGAACCGCTCACGAAGCTCGGTTTTGTCAAGGTGTCCATGGGGCCGGATTTTTCTGTCTTCCATAAGCCGTAAGGCGCGTTGCATTTCAACATAATCGAGCGAAACTTCCGGCTCTCTTTTCCCATGTTCAGCATCATCGAAACCGCCAAGATCGCCAAGGCGATGCTCTTGAAAGACCGACCGCTTTACGTTCAGTTTTATATTACCGCACGGTGCAATCTGGCCTGCCAGCAATGCAATATCATCTACGCCAACAGCGATGTGCGCGAGGCGACGATTGATGAGATTAAAAGGATCGCGGACAACCTTGCGGCGATCGGCACTTGCGTCGTCTTGCTCACGGGCGGCGAGCCTTTTGCCCGCGCCGATTTGCCGGAAATCATCCGCGCTTTTACCGAGCGGAACATCCACGTTCGGATGCAAACCAACGGCCTGGCCAGCGAGGAAGCACTCCATGCGGCGGTGGAAGCAGGCGGGCATGACATTTCCATTTCTCTCGATACGCTGGTGAGTTCGAAGCAGGACTACTTGAACGGCGAGGTCAAAAATTCGTGGCACAAGGCTTTGAAAACGATGGCCACCGTGACAAGGATCCTGCCGAAAAATGGTTCCTTTGCCGCGCTCGGATGCGTGCTCAGTCACCGCAATCTCTATGACGTGGCCAACGTCCTCCGCTTCGCACGTAAAATCGGGTGGCATGTTTCGCTGGTCCCGGCGCACATCGCTACGCCGCACGATCCGCGCGGATTCCGCAGTTACGATCAGTCGCTGGTTTTCCCGCCGGAGAAATACCCTGCACTCGAACGCGAAATCGAGCATCTGAAGCAAATGAAGAGCGAGGGTTTTCCGCTCTATGATTCCACGATCTACCTAGACGACATCGTCAACTTCATTGAAGGCAAGCCGCTCAAATGGCGCTCGAAGAACGACGGCGTGTGCGATTCCCCTACGCTCTACTTTGCCATCATCCCGAATGGCGATATCTCGGTTTGTTGCGACTGGCGGCTTCCGAAGCGCATTTCAACTTTCTCAAAAGACTTTCCCCAGCACTACAAGTCACGCTTGGTTCACCAGCAGGTTCTGCCCATCGCCAAGGCGTGCGATGGCTGCCTCTATGGGAGCTACCCCGAGATTTCAACAACCGCGCGCTTCTACTCGGCCATGCTCGACCACGCCAAAATCCTGCTCGCCGGAACACGACTGCCCAAGCCGTGGCCGCTCACACCGGAAGACATCATGAACATTGCCGATGCCGTCGTCCGCGACCACCCGGTCCAGGAAGAAGTGCAACCCGCTGGGGGCCTCGCGTGAATCTCGACGACGCTCTCCGTTGTTTGTTTTTGCGATTGTTACGTGCGGATCGCGTCGCGGCTGCGGTCGCAGGGCAGAGCGCGCGCGGGGCTGCTCTAGCCGACCTTGCCACGAGGCTTGCGATCGCGCGGGAAAAAGACAGTCGTTCCTATCGCGTGGTCATCGGCGACAGTGGCCGGGAATGGATGATTCCCGAGTCAGATTTCGTCTTTTACCAACGCGGCGACCGTAAAATCGGAGCGGAGCCGTCCGTGAGCGCGGATGATGCTCAGTACGAGCAGAACGTGACAAACGCCCGCAAGTGGCTGGCAATTCTAGTTCAGGCTCATGAATCGTGAGCTGAAATCCCTCTCGGTAGTTGTGCCCGGTTTGAACGAGGCCGACACGCTTCCCCTACTTTATGACAAGCTCGTGACTGTTCTCGGAAAAGGAAGCTGGCAGCTTGAAATCGTCTTTGTGGACGATGGCAGCACGGATGGTTCGGCAGAGATTTGCGAGGAACTGCACCGAAAAGATCCGCGCTTTCAGTTTGTATCGTTGTCGCGGAATTTCGGGCATCAGCGGGCGCTGACGGCCGGGTTGGACTTTTGCACGGGGCAGGCCGTGGTCGCCATGGACGCGGACTTGCAGGACCCGCCGGAAGTGGTGTTGGAAATGATCGCGCGGTGGCAGGCGGGTGTGGATGTCGTCTATGGCAAACGTCGTTCGCGCCAGGGAGAGACCGCTTTCAAAAGGGCCACAGCGGCGGCCTATTATCGCATCATGCGCTTTCTGTCGGGCATGCCGCTCCCGGCCGACACGGGCGATTTTCGTCTCATGGATCGCGTGGTCGTGGACAATCTAGGCCAACTCCGCGAGCAGGGTCGTTTCATGCGTGGGCTGGTGCATTGGGTTGGTTTTCGCCAGGAGGCGCTGCTTTACGACCGTCATCCACGCGCCGCCGGGACCACTAAATACCCTTTGGTGAAAATGCTGCGCTTTGCGTGGGACGGCATCACTTCTTTTTCGACCATGCCCTTGCGCCTCGCCACATGGTGTGGCTTCGGAGTGTTCGTGCTCGCACTGCTGCTCATCATTATCTATGCGGTGCGGAAACTGGTTTTTAACGATAACCTTGTGCCGGGCTGGACGGCATTATTCTTGTCCGTGATAGGTTTCGGCGGCCTGCAGATGTTCTTCATCGGCCTGCTCGGCGAATACGTCGCGCGTTGTTTCAATGAGGTCAAAGGTCGGCCGCTTTACCTCGTCCGTGGTGCCAGTCTAAAGGTGCCGCCCCGCCCCTCCGAATAATCAACATCATGAATTCAGAACTTATCCATTCGCGCGAAGCTCATTTTCACGATGAGTGGGCGGCGGGCACCAATCTCGCGGAAATCAAAGTTCGTGAAGCCTTCGAAGCGCCCACTGCGATGGAAAATGCCTTCATCCTCCGCGCAATGGGCGACCTCAAGGGCAAGCGCCTGCTCGACATCGGCGCGGGCCTTGGGGAATCGTCCGTCTATTTTGCCTTGCAGGGTGCTGAGGTCACCGCGACCGATCTCTCGGAAGGTATGGTTAACACCGCAGTCAAACTCGGCGAGTTTCACGGGGTCAAAATCACCGGCATCGTCACGCCTGGGGAGGAACTCAATGTCCCGCCGGGACACTACGACCTAGTCTATTCCGCGAACACCGTTCACCACGTCACCGACAAACCCAAGTTCTTTCAGGAAATCCAAAAGGCCCTCAAGACCGGCGGTCGCTTTTTCACCTGGGACCCGCTCGCCTACAATCCGTTGATCAACATTTACCGCCGCCTCGCAACCGAGGTCCGGACGGACGACGAACGCCCACTCACGTTCCTAGATGTCGAGCTGGCGCAAAAATACTTCGCCGATGTCCAGCATCGGGAGTTCTGGATCTCGACGCTCCTCCTTTTCTGCAAATACTTCGCAGTCGATCGCATCCACCCAAACAAAAAGCGCTATTGGAAGCTGATTTACGAACCTCAAAACCTCGCGTGGTGGAAGCCGCTCGCCAAATTGGACGATTTGCTCACTACGCTGCCGCTCATCCGCCGCCTAGCGTGGAATATGGTGATATGGGGACGGAAGGCCTAGCCCCTGGCGAGCCGGTTGGGCGGACGATCTCCGATGGTGGCCTCTGGTGGCCGTGGTTTGTATTGACACTGCGGGAGGTCGCGTGGCCGCCGCTCCTGCTGATTTCTTTTCACCTCGTCGCTCTATGCGGGTTCGACGCCTACATCCTCTTTCCGGCGCTGGATCTGCCGATGCACTTCCTCGGCGGCGTGGTCTGCGCCTTTTGTCTTCACCGCGCTTCGATCAACGCTTCCGTCTGCGGCCTGCTCGGGCCATTCCACCAATTGACGCATCGCCTCCTCGTGCTCGCATTGACCTGCTCCGTCACGGTGCTCTGGGAATTCGCGGAGTTTTCGTCCGATCACCTCTTTGGCTCGCACACCCAGCTCGGGCTCGAGGACACCCTGCACGACATGCTCCTCGGCACTCTCGGCGGCATGGCGCTGCTCGTCGGAATCCGGCTGGCCGGAGCGCCCCACCCGCAGACCCGCCCTTAATCAGCCTGCGGCGTCAAACCACACTCGCAGCGGGAATTTCCGCAAGCCATCTGCGGATTCCGTTGCAGTGTTTCCACGCGGGAAAATCGCGCTGAAATTTGGCCTCATCGCTAATCCACAAGACTTGGTAAAACGGGCGGGATGACCTTCCGACTTCCTGAAGGCGTTTCCTTGCGAGTTTCCCGGATTCCCTTCAACCTCGGCAGTTCCATGCCGACGCGATTTTCTATCATCACACCGAGCTTCCGCCAGTTGGACTGGCTGAAGTTGTGCGCGGCATCCGTCGGGGATCAGGTCGGCGTGGAGGTCGAACATATCGTGCAGGACGCAGGCACTGGACCTGAGTTGGAGCAATGGGCGAAAGGGCGAAAAGGGCTCGCACTCCATGTGGAGAGGGACAGCGGAATGTACGACGCGATCAATCGTGGACTGCGACGGGCAACGGGCGAGATTCTTGCCCATTTGAACTGCGATGAGCAATACCTGCCGGGTGCTCTCGCTTCGATAGCGGATTATTTCGACCGGCATCCCGACGTGGACGTCGTCTACGGCAACGCGGTGGTGGTGGACACAGACGGTCGCTATCTTTGCAGCCGCTTTGCTCTGCCACCGATGGAATATCATACTTGGATTTGCACGCTTTCCGTTTTCACGGCGGCGACATTTTTCCGCCGGCGTTTGATCGACGAGGAAAACCTGTTCTTCAGCGACGAATGGCGAGCGGTAGGAGATGCCGTGTGGAATCTTGAATTGCTGCGACGGAAAATTCGCGTGGGGTTGCTGGGGACAACTGTGGCGACTTTTACCTTTACCGGCGACAACCTGATTACCGCGCCCGGCTCTGTCCAAGAACAGGTGCGGCTAAGAGAGTCTGCACCCGCATGGGCGCAGCACCTTCAGCCGCTCTGGACTCTCCTTCACAGGTTGCGGCGTCTGGGCTATGGAAACTATCGGCCGAAACCTCTCAGTTACGCGATTTTCACCCAAAGTAGCAGTTTGGCCCGCCAGACGTTTGTTGTTGAAAGGCCTACGTTCCGGTGGCCGAAAAATGGATGACAGCGGTCGGCCGCCGATCCCAATAGTACTGCGCGATCAGCGGGTGGCGGTCTGGAAAAATTACAAAACGGACACCGACTTTCTTAGACCTTCAGGTGGACAATAAAATCCCTCGGGAGATGATTCTGGATGATGCTACTTTTTCAAGACTGGGACGCCAATCGGGATAATCCCAAAGGACGAACCATCATGTTGCTCTTTCGTCTCGCAAGCGAACTCAAATACGGATCCCGGGTGTGGCTCCCGCTCACAATTCTGTATGGGATCTTCTATCGCGTCTTGGTGGAATGGTTTTTGGGCGTAGAACTCCCATGGAAAACGAAGGTAGGCAGTGGCTTTCGCCTGGATCATGGGCAGGGCTTAGTCGTGAATGATCAAACGGTTATAGGGAAAAATTGCCATATGCGTCACACGACCACCATCGGGAATAAACTGAAGCCTGATGGCACGTATTCGGGTTCTCCGGTTATCGGCAACTTTGTGGACATTGGCGCGCATGTCGTCATTTTGGGAGAACTGAAAATCGGCGATCGCGCTGTCATTGGCGCTGGTTCTGTGGTCACGAAAGACGTTCCGGCGGGGGCTACCGTTGTAGGCGTTCCGGCGCGGGTGCTCAAGGTCTGCGACAGACCAGAGCCAGCAACCGAATGCTGAGCGAGCAACGCGCTTCGTCAACTCTAGCCGGAAAGCGGTTGGGCCAGACTCAAGGGTCAAGACTGCGCGGAGCTTACAGGCGACGTTTCGTCCCCCGCGGCGCGCGGGACTCGTGGGGCTTTCTACAACCCCTTCGGCAGTTTTTTGAGCGCGTCTTTCAACAGCTTCTCCGCCTGCTGTTCGATATTGTCTCCATCGTTGTCGTCCTCAGTGACCGGCTTCGTTTTGGCAGCGGGCGGGGCGTCGTCTTCGCCGCTCCAGTCCAGCCCTTCGGTGAAAATCTTCACCACGCTGCCTGCACCTCCGGGTGAAATCATGATCGTTAGTTTGGCGTCGCCCAGCTCGCGCTTCAGGATCGCGTTCGGCTTTCCGATCAAGTCCCGCCCGCTCTCTTTCCAGCCCTGTTGCTTGAGCTGCGCGGAAAAGTCCTTCGCCACCGCGGCAACGCCTTGCGCGCTGGAAAACTGGATGTGTTTCACGAGTTCCTTGTAATCCACATCCGTCGCGTCCTTCGGCAGCGCCAATTTCCGCGCGTCGATCATCGGTCCAGCGGGGGCTTTCGGCTCCTTTTTTTCCGTCTCACGCTGCTCGTTCGGCGCGGGCTTGGGCTTCGGCGCTGGCGCGTTGCGCAGCTTCTCGGGCAAAGGCGCCGCGAATTTCAGATCCACGTCCCACTTCTCGCCAAACGTATCGAGCACCTTGCCCGTGCTCACCTGGCCCTTCACATTTCCGCCCACGACCTCAAACTCCACCATCTGGATCACACCGAGCGAAGTGAACCCCTTTTTGGTATGGGCGCTGTGGGCCACTTCGCAGCCGAAAATTTCCCCATCCACCCGATGCACACTCAGGATCAGCGCGCTGCCCAGTTTCCCGAATGCCGCGTCGAACGACGGCCTTTTTGAAGTCGCGGGATCCTTCTCCGTGAAGATTAGCCGGATCGCCTCCTTGTCGTTGAACGGCTCGTGCTCCTCGACCAGGACAAACTGGATGCGGCCCGGTTTGCCGTTGCCGTCGAACTTGCCGGCGACCGTCGGTTTCACCGGCGGGTCGAGTTTCTCGGGAGCGGGCGCTTTGACCTCCGCGTCGATCGGCACGTCGAAATCGAGCGTCACCTCTTTCCCAAAATCGCCCGTTTCGATCAGCTTGGCCGATCCGCGAATACGCCCGTCAGCAATCGTGGCTTTCGCCTCCAGTGGATTGCCGCTCTTGGTGAACGACGTGTTGTTGCCCCGGCCGATGAGGCCGGTGGGCGAGCCATCCTCGCGAAAAATCGCCTTCAGATATGCCGCGTCCACTTCGCTGTCCACATTGTCCTCGGCGTCTTTGTCCTTCACTTTTTTCAACACCTCCGCCGACACCGGCTGCATGGTCGCGAGGACCACGATGCGCGTCCCGTCGTCGGATTTTACACGCACCGCGACCACGCTTTTGTAGTTCAGCCGCCGCCCATTGACGTTGAGCGTTCCCTGATTCGCCGGCGCCTGCGCGGCGGCGATTTCGGGAGCGAGCAGCGCGAGGAGCAGCGCGGTGATCTGGCAAAGACGGAGAGATTTGGAGCGAATTTTCATGGCGTCGGAATCGGTGGTCGGAAAATCTGGTGAACAACTCGTCCAATATCCAGCCGCAAGAGAGTCGGGAAAGGATCTCGTCGATGGATCTCAGAGAAACCGATCGGCCCAGACCTCAAAGGCGACGACGGCGTGAAGTTTGCGGGCAAAGTTTCGCCGGCCGCTGAGATGGGCATCCACGGTGCGCTGGAGGGCGGCGGGGTGGAGGAGGCCGCGTTGGGCGGTGCGCGTGGGGCTGGTGTATTCGAGCAACAGGGCACGGAGCGGGCCGCGGTACCATTCGTCGATTGGCATGCCGAAGCCTTGCTTTGGCCGGTCGAAAAGGGCTTTCGGCACGTGTTTTTCGAGAATGCGGCGGAGGATTTCCTTGCCACCGCCGGGCTGGGCGCGGGAGCGGAAGGCGAGCGTTTCGAGGAAGAATTGCTCGTCAAGGAACGGGCTGCGCACTTCGAGTCCGACGGCCATGCTCGCGCGGTCCACTTTCGTGAAAATGTCGCCGACCAGATACGTCTCCATGTCGGTGAGCATGAAGCGCTCGACCTCCGGGAACGCGCCGTAGCGATTCCACGCGTCGTCGAAAAAATCGGTGGCGGCAGGCGCTTCGGGCGCGGTGAGGAGCGGGGCGAGTTCCGCGTTTTTCCACAGCGTGGAAAGCCAGCGCGCCAGCGCGGGCGGCGATCCGCTCGCGACGGCCTCGGCGCTTTTTTTGAGGCGGTCGCTGAAGGGCAGCCGCGCGAGCTGGCGCAACAGGGCGAGCGCGGGCCGGGGGAGCCGGGCCTGGAGTTTCCGCGCAGCGGCAAACTGCAGGTATTTGTCGTATCCGCAGAACAGTTCGTCGCCGCCGTCGCCGGAGAGCGCGACGGTGACTTCGCGCTTTGTCTCGCGCGAAATGACGTAGCTCGGGAGAAAGGAATCGTCGCCGAGCGGCTCGGTGGCGCGCCCGAGAATTTCTGCGAAATCGGCGATCAGCGACGTGCCGTCCACGGCGATCTCGTGGTGCTCGGTGCCGAGGTGCCGGGCGATCGCCGCCGCGCTATCGGCCTCGGAGCGCGCCGAACCGGTAAAGCCTACGGTGTAGGTTTTCAACCGCCCCGGAGTGGCCTGCTGCGCGAGCGCGGCGACGAGGCTGGAATCCACCCCGCCGCTGAGAAAGCAGCCGAGCGGAACGTCACTCACCAGCCGCGCCGCGACCGCCTCGCGCAACGATTTTTCCAAAACTTCGGCGGCTCCGGCCACGGTCGGGTCCGCGGGATCGGCGGGCGGCTGCGTCGGGAGGGAAAAGTAGCACTGCAACCGCAGTCCGTTTTCGTCGAAGCGGCCGAAATGCCCCGGCGGCAACTGCTGGATTTCACGGAAAATCGTCCGCGGGCTTGCCACGTAGCCGAACTCGACATACTCCCGGAACGCCGCGGGCGAAATCGTCAGCGAGACCGCCGCCAATTGCCGAAACACGACCAACTCCGACCCGAAAATCATCGTGCTCCCGCTGGCGAAAAAGAAAAACGGCTTCTTGCCGAAAGCGTCGCGCGCCAGGACCAGCGACCGCGCGCGCCGGTCCCAAATCGCGAAGGCGAACATCCCGTGCAAACGCGCAAACAATTTGTCGCCCCAGACCGCGTAGCCATGCAGGAGGATTTCGGTATCGCTCTGGCTCTGAAACACGCGACCCACCGCTTCGAGTTCCGCACGGAGCGTCTGGAAGTTGAATATCTCCCCGTTGAAAACCACGACGAGATCGCCGCTCGCGTCGTGCATCGGCTGGCTGCCGCGCGGCGAAAGGTCGATGACGCGGAGCCGCCGATGGGCGAGTCCGCAATGGTCATCGGCCCACACATTTCCCTCGTCCGGACCCCGGTGCGCGAGCGACTGCTCCATCCGCCGCAGGTCAGCGGGCGGCGGAGACTTTTGAAAATCGACGTAACCGGCAAGGCCGCACATAGGCGGAAGGTAATGATCGAATCCCGCGCCGATGCAAAGCAAAGTCGCCGCCGATGATCGCACCCACGCCCCAGCGCGTCCTCTACGTCCACAATAGCGCCGACATCTACGGCGCGAGCCGGTCGCTGGTGCGGCTGATGCGGACGCTGGACCGGCGGCGTTTTGAGCCGCTGGTCATGCTCCCGGCGGATGGGCCGCTGGCGGCACAGGTGCGCGCGACGGGCACGCGGGTGATCGTTTTTCCCGGCCTGAGTGTCATCACGCGCGATGTTTTCCGCTCGTGGAAGCTGCCATTTTTCCTGCTCGGCATCCCGCTCTCGGTGCTGCGGGTGTGGCTGATTTTGCAGCGGGAAAACATCGGGCTCGTCCACACAAACACCGGCGTGATCGTCTCGTCCGGCCCGGCGGCGTGGCTGGCGGGCGTACCGCATGTGTGGCACATCCGCGACTGGTTCCAGGAGTTCCGCGGGTTCTGGCGCTATTACCAAATGTGGATGCGGTGTTTTTCGGATCGCATCATCGCGGTGTCGGAGGCGATCGCGGAGCAGTTCAGCGACCGGCGGAAGGTGCGCGTGATCAACAACGGCTTCGACATCGGGGAGTTCGTGCTCGACGACACGGGCCAGCGCGCGGCGTTCCGCAAAACACACGCGCTGGGTGATGGGCCGGTGATCGGCTGCGTGGGGCGGATCAAGCTCGTGCGCAAAGGCCAGGAGGTTCTGCTGAGGGCGGCGGCCATTTTGAAAAAACGCGGGATCACGGCGAAGTACGTCATCGTCGGCGCACCGTTCCCCGGCAATGAGGCGCACCTCGAGGTGCTGCACGAAATCGTGCGCGAAGGCGGTCTCGGGGACGACGTGGTTTTCACCGGCGAGATCACCGACCCGCGCCCGGCCTACGCGGCGATGGATGTCTTCGTGCTGCCGTCGGCGCAGCCGGAGCCGTTCGGCGGCGTGGTCATGGAGGCGATGGGCATGGGCGTGCCGGTCATCGCGACGAACATCGGCGGCTCGCTGGAGCAGGTGGCCGACGGCGAGACGGGCTACCTCGTGCCGCCCGGCGATCCGGAGGCGCTCGCGGAAAAGCTGGAGCCGCTCCTGCGCGACGCCGAATTGCGCACGCGGATGGGCGCGGCGGGCCGGCGGCGGATTGCCGAGCGCTTCACGGTCGGTGGGATGGTGGAGAAAATCGTGCGCGTGTACGACGAGTGCGGCGGCACCGTGGACGCGGCCCCGCAGCCAGCGCGCATCCTTTTCGTGAACAACAGCGCGGACATCTACGGCGCGAGCCGCTGCCTTGTGCGGCTGCTGGAGCGGCTGGACCCGCAGCGCTTTCAAGGCGTGGTCGTGCTCCCCGAGCACGGGCCGCTGGAGGAACTGCTCAAGAACACCAGCGCGAAGGTGATTTTCTTTCCGCAGGTCAGTGTGATCACGCGCGGCGTCTTCCGTTCGTGGCGGCTGATCCCGTTCTTGCTGAATCTCCCGCTCACCATTTTCGCGATGTGGCGGCTGGTGCGGCGCGAGCGCATCGATCTCGTCCACACGAACGCCGGCGTGGTGCTTTCCGCCGGGCCGGCGGCGTGGCTGGCGGGCGTGCCGAGCGTGTGGCACATCCGCGATTGGTTTCAGGAATTCCGCGCGTTCTGGGCGCTTTACTCGCGCTACATCCACGCGTTCTCGGATCGCATCCTCGCGGTGTCGGGGCCGATCGCCGCGCAGTTCCCCACAGCGTTTGGCGCGACGGTCGTGCACGACGGTTTCGAGCTAGCGGAATTCGCGCTCGACGACCCGGAGGCGGGGACAAAATTCCGCGCGACCTACGGGCTCGGCACGCAGCCGGTGATCGGGTGCGTGGGGCGCATCAAACTCATCCGCAAAGGGCAGGAGTTCCTGCTGGGGGCGGCGGCGATTTTGAAAAAGCGCGGCGTGACCGCGAAATACGTGATCGTCGGTGCGCCGTTTCCCGGCAACGAGTCGCACGTCGAAGTGCTGCACGGCATCATTCGCGAGGCCGGGCTAGGAGACGACGTGATCTTCACCGGCGAAATCCCCGACGCACGCCCGGCCTACGCGGCGATGAACATTTTCGTGCTCCCGTCGGCGCAGCCCGAGCCGTTCGGCGGCGTGGTCATGGAGGCGATGGGCATGGGCGTGCCGGTCGTGGCCACGAAAATCGGCGGCTCGCTGGAACAGGTCGCCGATGGCGAGAGCGGCTTCCTCGTTCCGCCCAGCAATCCGGCGGCGCTCGCGGACAAGCTCGAGGTTTTGCTCCGCGATCCGGCGCTGTGCGCGCGCTTCGGCGCGGAGGGCCGCCGGCGGATCGACGAACTTTTTACGCTGAACGGCATGGTCGAAAACATCGTCCGCGTTTATGAAGACTGCCTGACCCGCCGATGAACCCGAACCCCATCGTCCATCTCCAGCACCTCGCCGGCAGCGACTACGCCCCGGTCGTCGAGGAGACGCTCACGCAGATCGGCTTCTTTGAAACCGTCGCGCCCGGTGCGCGTGTCTTTCTCAAGCCGAACCTCACGTTTCCGCAATTCCGCCCCGGCGTGATGACTTCGCTGGAATGTCTGCGCGCGGTCACGCTGTGCCTGCGCGGGCGCGGCTACCGCGTGGTCATCGGCGAGGCCGACAGCGGCGGCTACAACCGCTTTTCGATAGACGAGGTTTTCAAAGGCATGGGCATCGACAAGCTCGCCGCCGAAACTGGCGCGGAGATTGCGAACGTGAGTTTCACCGAGCGGGAGTGGCTGGAAGTCCGCGCGGGCTGGCGCACCCTGCGCGTGCCGGTGCCGCGGATGATGCTCCGCGAGATCGACGCGTTCATCACCCTGCCCGTGCCGAAGATCCACATGAACACGCAGGTCTCGATGTCGATCAAGAACCAGTGGGGCTGCATCCAGGAGCCGACCGAGCGGCTGAAACTGCACCCGTATTTCGCGGAGACGATGTACGAGTTCAACAGCCGGCTGCCGCACTCCTTTTCGCTCATCGACGGCCGCTTTGGCCTGAACCGCACCGGCCCGATGCTCGGCGATGTGGTGGACATGAATTTCGTCCTCGGCTCGAACGACCTCGTGGCCGCCGACCGCGTGTGCTGCCGCATCATGCAGATCGACGAGGCGCGCGTGAAATACCTGCAATACTTCCGCTCGCGCGGCTGGTGGACGCCGTTTGAATGCATCCGCCTCAACGCCGAGCTCGCGGGTTTTCAAAAGGAGAAATTTTACCTCGTGCGCAAGTGGACCGACTACCCCGGTCTGATCTGTTTCAACAACGCCTTCCTCGCCTGGCTCGGATACCACTCGCCGCTCGCCGGCTTCGCGCACTGGCTGCTCTACCTCTTCCGCGAGCCTTTTTACGAATACGACAAAGAGAAGGCCAAGGTCCGCGGTAAGGGCACCGAATAGCGCGCCGGCATGTCCTTTCTCACCAGCGCCGTCCGCCGCCTCGTGCTCGCCCTCGCGCGGAGCGTGGGCTCGAAGATCGTGGACGCGGAAACCGGCGCGGTCATTGGTCGCGCGTTCCTCGTGCCGTGGCGGGGAAGGATCGCCGTGATCGGTCTCGACGCCGAGGTGAAGCCGGTCTTTCTGCCGCAAAAACGGCTGACTTACTGGAAGCAGGAACTCGGTTTCAAACTCCACACGCCGCCCGATTTTCCCCATGCCGTCCGTCCTCAACATCCTCCTGACCCATCAGCCCGCTGACGCCGTCATGGCGATGATCGAGTGGTGGCAAAAGTGGGTTGCGCGCGACAGCATCCTGCTCGCGTATGGCGGGAGCCGCGAGGATTTCGCGGCGATCCCGCACGAGGCCAGGGTGTTCGTGGATGACGCGCGGCTGCGCACGCGGGATCACCAGCGCGAGCGGCAAAGCTACGGCGGCGTTTTCCGCGCGGCCGCAGCCTGGATGCAAGGGCGCGATTTCACCCATGTGCATTTCGCCGAATACGATCACCTGCCGCTCGTCTCCGACCTGAACCAGCGCCAGCTCGCCCTGCTCGCCGACGAGCGCGCCGACGTGCTCGGTTTTCACCTCCGCCGCGTCGATGACACCAACTGCGCGCACTATCTCCAGCACGCCGCCGATCCCGACTTCTTTCCGTTTTGGGAAAGGATCACCTGCCGCCCCGACCCGCGCGTGGTCCTGAGCATGATCGCCACCGGCTCTTTCTGGACCCGCGAGGCTTTCGACCAGCTCGCCGCCACGCCCGAGCCGCACCCGATGTATGTGGAAATCTTCCCACCCACGCTGGCGCACCACCTTGGCTTCCGCATTCGCGACTACGGCCCGCAAACCCGCTTTGTCCGCAACTTCGGCGACCGCGTTTCCGAAATCGAAAACGCACGCAGCGCAGGTGCCTGGACCCTGCACCCGGTAAAGAGCCGCTGGGGATAGCGAATGGACGAGACTACTCGCGCCGGCCAGCCGCAGGGTGCCTACCCCTTAGCTTTCAATTCCAACTGTTGCACCGCCACGCCGCGCTGGTTCGGAGCGGCGATCTTTAAGGTTTGCGTCCCCTTTTGCAGTTTCAACTCCACGGGCGGCGTCATGCCCCAAATGCCATGCGTGTTCGGCACCGGTACATTCACCGGAGTTTCCGCGCCCGCGTTCACATTGAAGAATTGGCCGTCGTTCGGCGTGGCCGCCTTGATCTGCAGCGTGTAAAGCCCATCCGCCGGCACCTCGACGGTGTATTCGAGCCAACTGCTGTCGATACTCTTGCCAAAGTTCACCTGCTTGCCGCCCCTGAAACTGTTCAGAACATTCACCGCTAGCATGCTGGAAAACGCCGTCGCCGGGATCGGTGCGCCCGCCAGCTTGATCGGCCCTTTTGTCTCCGCCGTCACCGCCGCCTTCGCCGCGTCGGGCTTCAACTCTTTCTCCGCCTCGTCCGCATTGTGTGACGCCGTTAAATCCGTTTTCGCCGCCTTCGCCGCTTCCTGCAGGGTATGCACCACCGCCATCAGCGCGGTCTGCTCACTTCCACCCACCGCCGCCGCCAGCCAGCGCAGATGCTCAACCCGTGAAAACGCGGCCCGGTTCTCCCGCTGCTGCACACCCTCGATGAAGTCCACCCCGCCCATGCCCTCGAGCTTCGAAAACGGCCAGCCGCGTCCATAACCGACCTTCCAGGAAAACCCCGGCTGCGGCTCCGTCATCGGGTAAGCCGTTTTGTAGGCCACGCACGCGTGCGCGGGCTGCCCCACTCCGATTGCCGGGATGCCAAACGCCTGACAGATGAATACGCTCCATGACGAGCGCGGGCCGCATTTGCCGCCGCCAGTCAGGACGTTTTTGAACGTGTTCGCGAAATCGATCGGCGAATTCCGGCGCCAGACTTCGCTCGTCGAATTCACGACCAGTTCGTTGGTTCGCAAATCGGGCCGCCATGTGTTGATCATCTCCCGTCCCCATGTCAGGTCTTCCTCCGACGCGCCCGACGATACGACATATTGCATGTCCCACGCCGTCAGGGCGTCGAAGCTTGGGAACAGCTCTTTGTTCTTCTGCGCCGTCTTGAAATACGCGTAGCGCACCGAGGGATCGCTCTGCTTGACCGCCTGCCCGGCACCCGGTGCCCCGCTGCCCGGCGGGCGGATCGCGGTGGCGATCGCGATTTTCATCGGGATACCCGTCTTCGCGTCGGGGTCCGCCGCGACCAGCTTCCGCCAGGATTCCAGCGGGCCGGCTGAAATGCTGTAGCTGTTCTGCTCGCGCGCCGCGAGGTGGATCGGCACATGGGCTTCCAGATATTGATCCATCGCCTCCGTACTATTGAGCAGCCAGCTCAGGAAGGTTGCATTGGCCGGATCAGCCTTGGCGAACGCCGCCAGCTTGTCCGCGCCCACCTTCGAGATGAGTTGCCTCTGGTCGAGCGTTTTGGAAAAAGCCGGATCTTTGAGCAGCGCCCCGAGGGCGGCTTCGTCGGTTTTTCCGCCTGCCTGCGCTTTCAGCGAGGCCGTAACTTCGTTCAGGTAGCCGGCGAAATTTCCACTCTTGATGGCTGCATCCACATCGGCGGCGTGAGCGGACATGGTCCAAACAATGGCGCAGGCGGCAAAGGATAGGGTGCGGAACGGGGCGGTCGTTTTCATGACTGTAGGGTTGTGGTAGTTGTGGCGGTGAGATGGCTATGTAAAACGTCGCAGCTTCAATGCAACGGTGTTTTTCACATTCTTTCCGCTGAAGTGTGAGCGCCCTTTGAGTCATTGGCACAGTCGCGGTATGCGGGCACAAGCACCCCTTCCATCACCGCGGGCTTTTGGAGCTGCGGTGACAAAGGGCGGGCCAGCGCTCGGAGAGACCGCACAAGGTATTTTGCCGGGGAAATCTTTCGATGGACGGACCGGGAAAAAGTAGCATCCTCGTCTGCGGAAGTTTGCCCCATGAAAAAGTCATCCGTCACAAATCTGCGTGCGGCGTTCTCGCTCCTCGAACTGCTCGTCGTCATCCTCATCATCGCGATTATCGCGCGGTTTACAGTTCCGGCGGTCACGGGGATTATCCGGGGTTCGGCGATCACGCAGTCTTCGCAGATGCTCACCGATCAGTTCAGCCTCGCCCGGCAGCAGGCACTGAGCCGGAACCGCGCGATCGAGGTGCGGATCTACCAGTATGCCGATCCCGAAGTGCCGGGTGAGGCGGTCGCCACCGCCACCACCTGGCAGTATCGCGCATTTCAGATGTTTGAGGTGGTGGAGTCCGGTGTCGCCGTTCCATTGGCAAAAATGGAGCGCCTCGCTGGATCGGTGATCATCAATCCAAGCGTGACCTTCTCCACGATCATCGCGGGCACCGGCCAGACGGCCAAGGTGCCGGTGGCGACGAAGGACCCGAGCCTCCCGCGTGGGGTCGGCAACAACTACAAGTATGTGTCTTTTCGTTTCCTGCCGGATGGGTCCACGAGCCTCTCGCCGACTTATTCGGCCGGTTGGTTTTTGACCATCCACAATGCGAGCGACAAAGCGGCTGGCAGCGTCCCACCGGCCAACTTTTTCACCCTCCAGCTCGATCCCGTGAGCGGCTCGTCCAAGAGCTTTCGCCCGACGGCCGGCTAGCGACTTACGTTCCCGCTCGCCTCCGGGCGGTATGCTTGGGCGAGGAGTGTCCGGGAGGTCGTCCTACACGCGCACCGGTTCGAGCTTCCAAATGTCGCGGGCGTACTCGGCGATGGTGCGGTCGCTGGAAAATTTGCCCATGCGCGCGGTGTTGAGGATGGCCATTTTCGCCCAGGCCGCGCGGTCCTTGAAGGCGAGATCCACGCGGGCGTGGGCGTCGCTGTACGAGCGGAAGTCGGCGAGGCAGAGGTAGGGATCGTGGTGCAGCAGGTTGTCGCGCAGCATGTTCAGGCAGCCGGGCTCGTCGGGCGTGAAATAGTTGCTGCCGACCCAATCGACGCAGGCGCGAAGCTCCTCGTCGGCGTCATAAAATTCGTGGGGTTTGTAATGCTTTTTCACGAGCGCGGAGACTTCCTCCACGGTCATGCCAAAAATGAAGATGTTCTCGTCGCCGACCTCCTCGCGGATCTCGACGTTGGCACCGTCGAGGGTGCCGATGGTGAGCGCGCCGTTGAGGGAAAGTTTCATGTTGCCCGTGCCGCTGGCTTCCTTGCCAGCGGTGGAGATTTGCTCGGAAAGATCGGCCGCCGGGACGATGCGCTGCGCGAGAGAGACGCGGTAGTTTGGCAGGAAGACGACCTTGAGTTTGTCGTGGATGCGGGTGTCGGCGTTGATGACGGCGGCGACGGAGTTGATGGCCTTGATGATGCACTTCGCGAGGGCGTAGCCGGGCGCGGCCTTGGCGGCGAAAACGAAGACGCGCGGGGTGATGTCGAGGTCGGGATTTTGCAGGAGCCGGCGGTAGAGCGCGAGGATGTGGAGCAGGTTGAGGTGCTGGCGCTTGTACTCGTGCAGGCGTTTGATCTGCACGTCGAAGAGCGCGGCGGGGTTCACGCTGACGTTGCAGTATTGCTTGATGAGCTGGGCGAGGCCGATCTTGTTGGCGTGCTTCACGGCCATGAAGTCGTGCTGAAATTGCGCGTCGGCAGCGAAGGCTTCGAGGCCGCGCAGTTTGTCGAGGTCGCGCTGCCAGCCGTCGCCGATCTTACTGGTGATGAGGTGACTGAGTCTCGGATTGCAGGCGAGCAGCCAGCGGCGCGGGGTGATGCCGTTGGTTTTGTTGTTAAACTTGCGCGGGTAAAAGGCGTCGAACTCGGGGAAGAGGTCGCTTTTCACGAGCTGGGTGTGGATGGCGGCGACGCCGTTGACGGAGAAGCAGCCCACGACGCTGAGATTCGCCATGCGCACGTGCTGGACGTGCCCTTCCTCGATGATGGACATGGCGCGCTTTTTCGCGACATCGCCGGGGTAGGCGGACTCGACCTGTTCGAGAAAGCGCTTGTTGATCTCCAGAATGATCTGGAGATGGCGCGGGAGCACTTTCTGAAAAAGCGGGACGCTCCAGCGCTCCAGCGCCTCGGGCAGCAGGGTGTGGTTCGTGTAGGCGAAGGTGCGGGTGACGATGCCCCACGCGGTGTCCCACGGCATGCTGTAGGTGTCGTGAAAAAGGCGCATCAATTCCACGATGGCCACGGCGGGGTGAGTGTCGTTGAGCTGGATGACAACCTTCTCCGGGAAGTCCGCCCACGAATCTTTGTTGTCCTTGCGGAAGCGCCGGAAGATGTCGCGCAGCGAGCAGGCGACAAAGAAGTATTGCTGCACGAGGCGGAGTTCCTTGCCGCCGTCGCTCTGGTCGTTCGGGTAGAGAACCTTCGAGACAGTCTCGGCAGTGGTTTTCTCGTGGACGGCCTCGGCGTAGCCGCCGCGGTTGAAAGCCTCGAAGTCAAAATCGTTGCCGGCTTTCGACTCCCAGAGACGGAGATAGTTCACGGTATTCGTGCCGTAGCCGGGAATCGGAATGTCGTAGGGGATGCCGATGAGCTTTTTCGTGCCCGTCCAGCGCGGGACGTAACTGCCGCGGTCGTCGAAGATATTCTCCACGTGGCCGTAAATCTCGATCTCGGTGGTGTGCTCGGGGCGAACGATTTCCCACGGCGTGCCAAACTTCATCCACTCGTCGGGCAGCTCGACCTGGTGGCCATTGCGAAACTCCTGTTTGAAAAGCCCGTACTGGTAATGGATGCCGTAGCCGATCGCGGGGAGATCGAGCGTGGCCAGCGAGTCGAGGAAACACGCGGCGAGACGCCCGAGACCGCCATTGCCGAGCGCCATGTCATACTCCTCAAGCCGCAGCGTCTCCACGTCGAAACCCAGCTCGTTGAGCGCGCGCTCCATTTCCTCGAAAAGACCGGCGCTGTAGAGGCTGTTGGAAAAAAGCCGGCCCATGAGGAACTCGAGCGACAGGTAATACACGCGCCGCGTGTTCTTTTGGTGATGCACGCCCTGCGTGGCGATCATGCGCTCGATGATGACGCTCTGGACAGCCTTGGAAGTGGCCAGCCACCAGTCGCGCTTCGAAGCCGTCTGCGCGTCCCGCGCGAGGCTGAACTTCAGGTGATTTTGGACGAGGGTCCAAAGACCGGAGACCGATTTGTCGATGACTGATTGAAAGGAAACGGTGTCAGGCATAAGCCGCCGTGTGTCTGTGGAAAGCGCCCTCGACTCAAGGAAAATCAGGCCCGGGCGCAGTGTGCGGGGAAAAACCGCGCGCGGCCCGCGGCCAGAGGACCTTTTTCCGGCCTGCAGACGATGCCTCCGCCACGCCTGCGCCGTGGCCTCGCCTAGCGGGTGTTGCATCCAGTTTGAGGCTCAATCTGCCCGGCGATTGCGCGGATCGAGCGCCGCGCCGCGCCGCCGCCCCTGCCTCTCGCTGGGGCTGGTGCGAGCCTGGCCAGCCGGGTGGGTTTGATCCGGTTGGATTCACTTGGATTCGGTTGGACCACCCCGGCCATTCGCGGTAGCGCGGAGGCGGTCATTGGCTGTGAGACAGGTTTGCAGTTCCACCGGCAGCGCCCCAGGCGTGCGCGGCATGAAGTTCTCATCCAGATGGGGGAAGTAGCGCCGCTTGAATTCCGCCGCGTGTGCCCGTGCTTCCTCCGCTTCGCGCTTTGTATCCCGGAGTTCCGCCTGGCTCGCCTCCCAACGTTCCGCTTCCAGCCGCACCCGTTCGGCCTCGTGATTCCCGCGACGCACTTGCTCGAGTTGCTGCGCGACTCCGAGCACGGTTTTGCGCTGCTCCGTGGGATCGCCCGAAGTCGTCGCCTGCTGAAGCAACTGCCCAAGCGCGACCACCACCGGCACCGCCGCCCGATCCGCGAGGCGCATCTTCCCCGCTTCCCTTTCGAGATCGTCCGACTCTTTCGTCAGCAGACCGGCCCAGGCTCGCGCTTCTTCGTGCCGTTGCCAGTCCTCAAAGCCGCCCTGCTTCCAGACACTGAGATTCTGTTCCGTGAGTGTTCGACCTCCAAATTGCGCCCGGAGGACCGCTTGCACATCCGGCAGAGCGTTCAGCCATTCGACAAGGTGTTTCCCCATTTCCCCATCGCGAGGCGGTGGTTTAGCTCCTCGCGCACGGCGCGCGGGAGCCGGGCGATTTTGCCAAGGCGCGTCATGGTCAGTAGCGGCCCTTGAGGTAAGTGTTGAAATACCAGCCCGCCGACGAGGCGTGGAGCAGGCCGTGGTAATGATGCTCGGGCACGCCGCGCAGCGTGTAGCTGCGCCCGGAGTGAAAGGTGAGATACATGGTGCCGGAGTCGTAATCGACCCACGAGAGGCAGGAGGAGTTCAGTGATGGCATGACGATGATCAGTGGGTCCCGATTCGTCGCCGCGTCGCCGCTTCCTGCCAAGCGCCGCACTTGCGCGGTTTACCCCTCCATGCCGCGCAACCCGCCCTGGTCGGGCCGCCCAAACCGCTGCAAAGTGTCCGTCACCGCGCTGTGCAACCGCGATCGGAAAGTCGCGAGGCTCTTCACCGAGCGATGCTGCCAGATGTTGCGCAGGGCCGGCTCCTTGCACGTCTCGCGCGTTCCCGCGTCGCGGAGCATGATCAGCGGCACGATGACTTCGTGCGACCATTGCCGTGCCGATTTTCGGGTGAGCGGTGGCAGCGCGACCAAACGGCGCAGGATCGGGAGTTCTTCGAGTTTGGGTCCCGAATCGTAAAAGTCCGGACACCAAGGATAGCGAATGTAGCGGGCAAATTCCGCATTGTCCTCGGGGATCGGACCACGCCGCCAGCGGCGTTCCTGTTCCGGCGCTGGATTTTGGTTCTCGGCGGCGGCTTCCGTGAGCTGCTCCCAGAGCACAAAGAGCCTCCACACGAGCGGTTCGAGGTAGTGCAGCAGTGGAGTTTCCGTCCCACGCTTCCTGCGGGCTCCCACGTCGAGCGGGTACCCCGCGCCGACCTCCAACCGTTCCACCACCGCCTGGAATTCACCGGTGGTGTCCAGGTGGTTTGAGACAATCATCGGCCAGCCGTGCATCTGCCGCGCGCTGTGCCGCAGGTGCAGCGGGAACTCCTTCGCCAGGTCCCCCAAGGCGCAAACCCGCAGATAGGTGTCCCAGGCGAAGGAGTCGGGAAATGATTCGGGGCCGGGGTCAATTGCCGGGTCTGCTTCTCCCGGGCAGAGTTCGTCATATCGGCGCATCAGGTGCAAAGCGTCGGGTCCATCACCTCTGGCCTCGATCGCGGCAGGAACGAGCAGGTCGCTGCACCGCGTGAATTCCGCGCGCATGCGCTGCCACGCCCTCACGTCGAAAAAGAATCTTCCCAACGCGAAGTCGACTTCATCGCGGATGCCCGCCAGCCTTTGCTGCTCCGAACCTTCGGGATGCGAATCGGCCGCGCCGATCCAATCCAACTCCCGCGCAAAAAGAGCCGCCAGCTTTACCGCTGCCGCGGCTTGCTTCAGTCGCTCCTTGATGGATTCGGCGCTGAAGTTCGGCTGTTCCGAGGTATTCGACTGATCAGACATAACGCGATGAATGATGCCCATCCTCGTTCCGAAAGTGGGGCTTTCGGAACGTTGTTGTCTGGCCCACTTCGGGTCGCGGGTCGCGGAATGGGGAGGTTGAATTGTGCCCACTCATATTTCGAGGGTCGGCAGCGCGTTCACGATCTTCATCGTCTCGAGGCTCACGGTGATGACGCGGAGGAAGAGTTCCAAAGGATACTTGTCGTTCCCCACTGTATCGGTGGCCCAGAGGTTGGCGTCGTTTAGGATGCTACGTGTAAGTTCATATCAGTAACCGACCAGCAGATGCCAGAAGCCGATTTGTTCGCTCACCGTGCCATTGGTAACGGAGCCACCGGGCAGCCAGCGGGCACGAGCCATGTTGAGAAAGTCTGCCACCTTTTGCGTCTCTCCCATCTGTGCCGCGATGACAGCGATTTCGATGTGGGAGAATTTGTCGTCATCAGGGCCTGAAGGCCAAGCCACGCTCTGGGGCCAGTTCGGCATGTGATCGACCACCCACTTCCAGGCCATGTTGTAGCGGCGCTGGGTTTCTGCCGTGTTGCCTGGATAAGGCATTCCATAAAGCTGGGGATAGAGCTGGCAGAGCAGCGCTGCATAAAAAGGAGATGATTCAGCTCCTTTTAAGATGCCTCCGGGTGCATCGTCGCTGATCCGCCAGGCATTCCGCTGGCTATCCCAAAAGACGGCATGAATCGTTTCCAACTGCTGGTTCCGCCAGCCCTTGTAATAAATCACGTCGCTGGAAGCCGCCCCCTCGATCATTTCCAGCGCCGTGGTGAACTCATTCAGGCCAGCCCACACCTGCACATTGTCCATAAATAGCCCTACACCATAGCCTGTGATCTGGAGGACATCGACGTTGTTGATCTTTTTCGGGAAGCCTGGGTCGGAGACATTGGAATTTCCGCCTTGATACACACGGATGCTGCGGTTGGCGATGTCCGGCCCTCCGGCGTATTCCCTCACCGTCAAGTTCTTGGCCTGGGTCGTGATGTTTGTGTAGGCGACTGACTTCAGCATGGCCCGAATACTGGCTCCGCTGGGGAGCGTTTCGTGATCCAGCCAATCGTCGGTTGGATGCAACCGTTTAAGTTTGCCAGCCAGAAGCAAAATCGCTCCCGCATAAGCATCGTCCGAGTCTGAGAAAATCCTGCCCCACAGGCTCCACGGCGGATACCCTCCCTCACCCGAATAAAGGTCAACGTCATGAATGCGATACTTCAGAGGATTATCGCTGGCGTCCAAGTTGCTCAGGTAGGCTCTGACAAGCGCCTTCCCCTTGGCGGGATTTGTCTCCGCCAGTTGTGCCATGGCCTGCGCGGCGAAATACCACTGCACGATGTAGTTCACTTTATTCGGGACCAAGACGGGATACTGGGTCACGGCACCCGCATACAGACCAGTCGGCACCACTGAGTTTGTCAGCATCGCCAGTGGTTCCAGCCCAGAAGCTTGGAGCGTGGACTTCAGCCCCGACCGAGGTGAGCGGATCACCTTCAGTCTCATGAATTGCGTGCCTCCGAAACCCGCAGGCACTTGGGAGGTTGCCGTGACCGTGTCAGCGACCACTTGGGGCACCTGATTGGCGGTGACTGTCACCAGGTCGGTTGGCACGGCGTCGGTGATCCACACATTCCCAAAGCCACCTGACCACGTAACAAGATCATCGGATACCTCGACCACGTAGTCCAGGTCCAGAGCCTCGCGACGGCGTTTGAATTGGAGTGTCAGAGCGCCCGATGACTTGCCGCCTGCTGGCATCAGTGATTTATCGGCCGTCTTGGGATCGCCATTCATGGCATATTCCAGCAGGTTGTTGATCCCGTCCTTGTCCGGGTCCGCCAGTTCGCCACTTACCCCGGCGTCTTGTGCCTCGGGGTTCGTGAATACCTGAGACTTCCATTGATCATAGGTGAGTCCATGGGCACCAGTCGCAACGGCGACAAACAAAGGCAGGAGGATTCGAATGCGATTCATAGGGCATTTGGGGAGTTCAAGGCCTGGCAGCGCGTTCACGATCTTCATCGTCTCCAAGCTCACGGTGATCACGCGGAGGAAGAGTTCCAGGGGGTATTGGGCGTTGGCCATGGTTTCGGTGGCCCAGAGGTTGGCGTCGTTGACGATGCCGCTGTCTTTGTCGGTGGTCACGGCCTGGCGTTCCATCACCCATTCGAGGGCGGGTTTGCCGTTCACCACGTATTCGTAGGCGGCCAGCGGGATGTCGCGGATGGTGATGCGCTCGTTGTAGATCACCGTGGTTTTGTCGGAGATGGATTTCTGGGTCTCCGGGTCGCGGGTCTTGGCAAATTTCATCTTCGTCACCCGGTAGTCGGCGTCGGTGAGGGCGGTGCGGGGCACTTTGCCGGTGTCGAGCTTGGCGCCGGGGTGGAGGGGCACGGTTTCGTAGAGCAGGTGCCAGTGGGCCAGTTCGCGCCCGTCGGTGGAAAAGGCCCGGAAGTCCGCGGCGGTCTTCACCGCGGGGATGCGCGGGAGTTCCTTGCCGAGGTTGTCGGCGTAGCGGCTGCGGTAATCGGGGGAGAATGCGGGAAAGGATCAAGGATCGTCTCTCGCCCCTTTCGTGTGGGTGAGTTCGAGGTTGGGTTTCTGGTGGACACAAGAGTTAGTAGTTCTTGAAGGCCGTGACACAATCGGCCCAGACAGCGGGATGCGCCTGACGAAGGTCGGACATCGGTGGCTCATTGATGCCCGCTCCGCGAAAGCACCAGCCGAGCAGGCCATACTCGTCGTCGGTTTTCAACCCGCTGATCAGTGCGGCGGCATCGGGTGCCGGTAAGTTCGCTGCATCCATGATGCGGTCTGAAATACGCTTGTAGGCCTTCTGGTGGCCGGAAGCGAAAGACTCCCGCTTGTCCAAGTGCAGAGTATCAACTGTGGCCTTCCCTTTCGGAGCCGGGATCTTATGGGCGTCATATCTCGGAGCAAAGTTCCCGGTCTGCGGATCAAAGTCGAGGTGAAGCCACGGGTCGTCGGCAGAAGTGGGGTCGAGCAAAAGAGGCTTCTTTGCTGCATCCAGCGGAAACTTGGAACCTTTGTAATCCCGCCCGCAAGCCGTGCAGCCCAAGAGCAGATTACTCCAGCGAAACATCTTTTTCGAATACGGTGACTTCGGCCAGAAGTGCTCGATATCTGTGCCCTGCGAGTCACCGCAATACATGCAGCGCTCTCTATCGCCCGCCATTTTGAGCAGTGTTTCGAGAGCTGTGTTCAGAGGCTGGTTACGACGTGCGCGCTTCCACTCCTTCTCAACGTCGAGTGTTTTTGCGGCGTGTTTCGTGTTGGCGTTGGTCTGCTCCGCGCGCAGCTTGCGGGCCGCTGGCTGAGGAAGTGGTTTCCTTCTGATGCGGCGCATGGATCAAGGGGCTTCGTCATTGCGGGCAAACAACTCCGCCTGTGCAAACTGCTTCTGCTCGTCTGCATTGAGTTTGCCCACGGCACGGCGGATTGCCACTAGGCGGGAATACTTTGCACGCTCCTCAACCGCGACCGGGGAACGAGTGTTTTGCAAGCCGAACGCAGGCGTTAGGAGAATGGTATCAGGTCGTGAAGCGATAATCTTTTTGTAATCGGCATCACTCAGTGCTTGTGGCTCACGACCACTTCCCGGCTCAGGCAGGACGAAGAGCCCGTTTGGATCTGCCGCCTGACAGATGATCGGGCTATGGGTAGTGACCAGAAACTGAATATTTGGGAAATGGCGTTTCAACCAAAACCCTATTTCGCGCTGCCATTCGGGATGAAGATGTGCGTCGATCTCATCAATCAGGACCACACCTGAGCAGGTGACAAAAAGACGACCGTCCTTATCCCTGGAAATAAGACTCTTCACCTCTCTCTCCTCATGCGCGCTGCAAAGATGTCGAAAGATGTCCGCCAGCAGAGCCAAGGCAGCTCGATAGCCATCACTCATGTCCCGCCAAGACAACTCCACTCCGTTTGAATCTGCGAGCCAAAGACCATCGGGATCGACGCGTTTTACGGTCATGCCATTGGGCATCAATTCATCTTTGAGCAGCTCCAAGAGAACCTCTAGTTGCTCATGTTCTCTTGATGCAGGTTCTCGTGAAGATTTGTGGTCTAAATCGATAAGCCAACGATCTGCTGGAGACAACGAAGCAGCTTCTTGAAACATCGTGGCATACGCCGCTGTCGAACGTGCCATCATGATCTCTGTGGCCTCTGACGAAGCCCCAAATACCCGTCGAAATGGACCGTATCCGCAGGAGAACCATCCCGTGTTGTTCCGGGACCAGATGGTACGTTCGGGTAGCGATTTCTTTTTGTTCCCTTTAGCGATCGTAGAAAACAGTTCTGTCTGCTTGCCTCCATTGGCCATTGTGAGGTCAACGGAAAAAGGCTTCTTTGGTGGTGGACCACCACCATCCAGACCGGTGTCATCACTAGCACTACTGATGTCCAAATGGATCGTAGCAGTCTTGTCTGTGCTGAATGCATTAACCCAGCGGTGCAGACTTGGCTGAAGAGAACGCGTTGTATCAGGACCAACCAAGGCCATGACAATAGCCTTCAAAAGAGTGCTCTTGCCGGAACCGTTGTCTCCGGTAAAGACGGTCCACCCCGCGTAACTCTTGTCCGGCCGCTGGGGGTCCCGCCGCTGGAGATCAAAGTCGAGGCTCTTGAAGCCGCGGATGTTGGTGAGTTTGATCCTATGGATATACATGGCTTGCAAAGCGTGAACGGGAATCAGATCGGACTCCAGCGAAGAGTGCATTCGGCTTGGTTTGCGCCCGTCTGTCGGAGATTTTCATCGGCATACCCGAACAGTTCGTCCGGCTACCAATCGCTGACATCGTGAGTTTCGAGTGGTTTCTTTGCCTCTGATGAGCGACCTTTTTCTCGTAGGCGAGGCGCTTGGCATCGGTGGTGGCGGGGTAGCGCAGCTCGTGGGCGAAGGTCTCGACGATGTCATCGTCGGCCTCGCGCTTTTTCCCCACCTCGGCATCGGAGCAGACGGCGAAGCTGTGCAGCGGGAGGGCGCTCTCCTGCGTCCACTCGGTGAGGGTCTGGGAAAGGAGATTGAGGCTGGGGACGAGGAAGAGGACGAGCTTCCCTTTGCCGGCGGATTCCTCGGCGATCTTCAGGCTGGTGAAGGTCTTGCCGGTGCCGCAGGCCATGATGAGCTTGCCCCGGTCGGCGGACTTGAAGCCGAGCATGACGTTAGTGCGGGCGCTGGTTTGGTGCGGGCGCAGCTCTTTCTTGGGCTTCAGCGCGGGCGGGGCGCTGGGCTGATACTTGGCCCAATCGATCTGGCTGAGCTCGAGGTCGTGGAGGTCGATCTTGTAAACCGGCGGCTGCTGGTGGAGCAGGGCGTCCTCGGCGTGTTCGCTCCAGTCGTTCGTCGTGGTGACAATGATCCGCTGCGTGAAGGGCTTCCGGCCCGAGGCGGTGAAGAAGTTGTCGATGTCGGCTTTGCGCACGCGGTAGTCGGGTGCGAAGCATTTGCACTGGATGGCGTGGTATTCCTCGGTGCCGCGGGTCTTGGCGACGAGGTCGATGCCGGTGTCCTTCGCCGAGATGCCGAATTGCGGGGTGCCGATCTCTTTTGCCCAATCAGCGAAGAGCCAGATATCGCTGTAGAGGTCGGCGTAGCTGGCCTCGAAGCGGAAGTAGGTGCGGATGAGTTCCTCGAAGTAGGTGCCTTTTTCGCGCTCTGTCTGCGAGGTGGAGCGGTATTTCGCGAGGATGCTTTCGAGTGGGGTCATGGAGGAAAATCAACGGCGGCGACTGAAGCCGGCAGAATTCATAGGCCGTCAGGGAGACAAAGTCGGTTCAGCGGACGCCACGCGCGGGGACTGTGCGGGGTCTGCACGGCGAATGCAATCACGCAAGACACCGCCCGATGCCTTATGGGCACGACTTGGGCGTTTCGGGGGGGGAATTGCCTCAGCCGCGATCACCTTCGCCTCGCAGCACGGGATCAATCATCCCCGTAGCGCGTCCGGCCTTCGCTTCCGGGCACGATCGCGAGTTTGGTGGAGGATCAATCGTCTCTTCCGCCAGTGGGAAATGGAAGAGCACGTCCTCCACCTTCAGTCCGTCCCAAGAGACGGAAGCTCTCGAACAGTGCAGGCTAGTGCCCCTGCCGACGGCGGCGATTCAGCATGCCGAGCGCGCCAACGAGCAACAGGCCGAGCGTGCCGGGCTCAGGCACCACGGCGGAGCCGCTGCCGAAGGCCGGAGCTTTGCCTACGCCGCCGCCAGTCAGCGAGCCGCTGGCCGTGTCGCTGGTGAAGACGACCGTCGCACCCGCGCCGATGCTCAGCGAGTTGAGTGTCTGGCTTACGCTGCCAAACCGTAGTTTCGTGCCGGCATTGTTCACGGCCACGGACGCACCGGCACTGAAATTACCGTTTACATTTGTCGTTCCGGCGTTGGCTGTGAGAGCAGTGTAGTTTTGGTTGCCATCCAGTTTGAGCACGCCAGCTCCCTCTTTGATCAGCGAGCCGTTCTGCACAACCGAGAGAATGGTTACGTCATCGGTCGCACTCATACTGTGTTCGATGGTGAAGGTCTGGACGGCACCATTCAGATCAATCGCGGTGGTGGAAATGGTGGCTCCCTGAGGATCGTTCGCCGCCGCGTAAGTAAGGGCGAATGTCGTTCCCGCCAAGGTAAGCACGCTGGTGGCTCCCGTGCCACTCACCTGGATCGTACTCGCAGAGTCTCCGCCGCCGAGCGTCAGACCGGACGTCAAAGCCGTGCCGACAGTTTGTGCGAAGCCATTCAGGTCCAGTGTGGCGATCACCCCCGCATCAGCGATGACTGCGACCGCATTACCCGACAGGATGGCATTGTTTACGCCCAATTTCAGCGAGCCGCGACTGACCGTCGTCAGGCCCGAGTAGGTATTCAGACCGCTCAAGGTCAGGGTCCCGGAACCGACTTTGACGACGGAGCCCGAACCGGTGCTGCTAATCACGCCGGTGAACGGCGCTGGGGTGGTGTTCTTGTTACCAATGGTCAGAACCGCTCCACCCAGCGCCACCCCGCCGCTGCCCGTCAGCGAGCCGATCGAGTTGGCCAAGCCAGCGAGATCCAAGGTCGAGTCCACGGTGTAGGCTGAGTTGGGCGAGAAGGCCGTGGTCGAACCGGCCTGGAGGATGCCCACGGTGACCGTGGTCGCACCAGAATAAGTGTTGTTGCCCGTAAGGGTGTAGGTAGCAGCCGGGATTGAGGGATAGCTATTAAAGCCAGCGGTATTCTTTAACTCCAGTCCCAGGCTTCCGGTCCCGTTGACAAGGTTACCGCTGAACGTCTTGTTGACGCTGGGGTAGACCGATAGCGTGGCCGCTGCCACGGCGTTATTGGTGATCGTACCGGTGCCCTCGATCAGCGGGTTTAGGTTGTTGAAGTTGCCGTTAAGGTCGAAGGTTCCGCCGGACATAACGAATACTGATCCGCCGTTCGGTTTGACCTGCCGGCCTTGAAAATTACCTAGCTTGAGAGTTGCGCCGGGTTTCACGTCATTGACGTTCGTGACCACCCATGTAAATGCGGGGTCCGTCACGCTTGAAGCCAACACCATGGTACCATCGTTGACCGCAAGATCAATCTCCCCGGCGTTGTCGGTGAAATACACGTTGCCGGCCAAGGTGAGCGTGCCGGCCCCCGTTTTGACAAAATTGGCGTTGCCGAATGCGGACACGCCACCCGGATTGGTGATGGTAACGCCGCCCGTGCTCTGGGTGATATCAAAGGTCACGGTTCCGCCGCTGATCCTCAACCGATTGGTCGAAGCAACCACCGTGTCGGTGTATTCCAAGGTTCCACCGTTAAACGTGATGGCGTTCCCTACGACGTTCGCGCCCAAGGCACCGAGGGTGTTGATGCTCAAGACACCCTGATTCAGGGTCGTGCCACCGGAGTAGGTGTTGGCACCGGTGAGGGTCAGCTTGGCCGCGCCACCCTTGACCAGCGCGCCGCTGCCGGCGATCACGCCGTCGAAGGTGCCACCCGAGGTCTGGTTCACCGTGAGAACCTTGTTTGCAGCGACGTTGATGGTCGCCGTGTTGGTGCCGCTGGAAGGTGTGGCCAACGCGCCGTTCAACGAACCGGTGGTCACCGAGCCGTTCAAGTTCAGCACGACGTCCGTGCCCGCGCCGAGGTTCGGGTTGTTGACCGCCAGCGAACCGGTAATCGCCCCCAAGGTCGCGCCGTTGGTCATGGTGAGAGTGCCGGCATTGACGACCGTGCCTCCGCTGTAGTTGTTCACCCCACCCACCACCAGGGTGCCCGTGCCGGCCTTGGTCACGGACGTGGCGGTGCCGTCGGAAATGATACCGCCGAACGCCAGCGTGCCGGCGCTCACCGTAACCGTCCGGGTGCCCGCCGTGGAGCCGAGAGACACCGCGCCGGTGCCGAGATCCAGATCGTTCGTACCTGCAAATAGGACGTCGCTGTTCCAAGTCTGGGCATTGTTGTTGGTCAGCATCAGGCTCGCCACACCGCTGTCGAGCGTCCCGCCATTGATGATCAGCGTGCCGGTGCCTGCACCGAGGGCGGTCGCGTTGCCCAGCGTCAACGTGCCGGTGTTCAAGGTGGTGTTACCGCCATAGCTATTGGCACCGGTTAGCTCCAAGGTGCCGGAGCCGTCTTTGACGACGGAGCCACTGCCGCTGATAACCACGCCGACCGTGATGGTGTCGGAGCGATTGTAATCCAAAATCCCGCCATTGGTAATCGCGCCCGAACCGAGTGAGCCGGCGGTGCCGCCGATGCCGACCTGAACCGTGCCACCGGTGATCGTCGTGCCTCCGTTGTAGCTGTTGTCGTTGCTCACCGTCAGCAGGGCGGCATGGGTCTTGGTCAGGGCAGCGCTGCCCGTGATCCCGAAGCCGCCCTGGAGAGTGTAGGCCTTCGTGTCGTTGTCGAAGGTTGCCGATGCCGGGGCCACGTCGGCGGCACTGATGGTGACCGTGATGGACGCACCAGTAGCCGCGTCGTTGAAGACCGCTGCGTCACTGGCGATGAAGTTCGTCTGGGTTCCGCTATTGCTATTCAGCACCCAGTTCGTCGTCGGGACGACCGCGAGATTGGCGGAGGTGATCCAGTTGCCGTTGCCCGCGCCACTCCAGACGGGCTTGTCCACGCTGTAGCTCAAGTCCACATATCCCGCAGGATTTGCCAGGTTGAAAATAGCGCGCGGGCCGGCACTGAGGCCCGCCGTATTAAGGGCGAAGGCACCAAAACCTGTGCCGCCGATGGCCCCCGCATACTGGATCAGATGCACCGTGCCGCTGCCGGAAGGCGCGGCACCGCTCAAGGTCAAGGTCACGGAACTGGCGGCGCCACTGGCGGTCAAAGCACCCGTATTGATTGCCGGGTTGATGCTGTAGTTACTGATGCCGGAGACATTGACGGTGCCGGTGTTGCTGAAGGTCAGGCCGCCCACGGTAAGCGTGCCCGTGCCGCCCGATCCGGCCTCGACAATGCCGGTGTCGGCAACCGTGGCCGTGGCCGAAGACGCGGAGCCGTTGCCGCCAAGGGTGGCGCCACCGGACACGGCGATGGAGGTGGTGGTGTTGGTGCCGTTCAGATAGAGTTTTCCGACTGTCACACTCGTGCTTCCGGTGTAGGTGGCCGCACCGAGGATCTGGGTGCCCGCACCAGCCTTGATCACGTTCATCCCCGGAAAGTCGCTGCCCAGCGTGCCGGAATAGGTCTTGGTTACTCCCGTGCCGGGGCTGAGCGTCAGGTCGGTCACGTTCGAGGCAATGGACAGGCTGGTGCCGCCGGTCAGACCGCCGAAGGTCGGGGTGTTGATGCCGGCGGAGAAGGCCAGCGTGCCAGCCGAGTAATTGAGCGCGCTGTTCTGCAAGGCAAGCGTGTTACCGATGGTCAGCGTGCCTTGGTTAAACAAGGTGTCACCGGACAAGGTGCTGGCACCGTTCAGGGTCCATGCGCCGCTGCCGGTCTTGGTCAGCGAGGTCGCGCCGCTGCTGCTATCCACGACGGCACCACCGAGCACGCCGGTTCCCGCGGCGGAGCCTTGCAGGGTTAGGGTCTTCGCGCCGACACCGGTAGCGGTGAGGTTGCTGCTAAAGGTGAGCGTGCCGGAGCCGGACATGTCGAGCGTGGCCCCGCCAGTCGTGCCGGCGAGATTGATGACGCGATCCGTGGTGTCGGTGCTGCCGTTGTAGGTCAGAATGGCCGGGGTCGTGGTCAGGCCGATGGAAATCGTGGCATTACCAATCGCGGGCTGACCCAAGGGGTTGGCCACACCACCGACATTCTTGATGCCATTGATGCGCAGTTCGCCAGCCTGGATGACCGTGGCACCAGTGTAGGTGCTCGCGCCCTTGAGTTCCTGGACGCCCGCACCGGTCTTGATGACGTAGGTGCCGGCTTCGTTCGTGCCGCCGATGACGCCCGAGTAGGATTTGACGACGCCACCGCTACCCAACGAAATCGTGGGATTGAGGATAAGTCCCGTAAAGGTGCCGTTGCTTGTCAAGCTTGCCAAACTGCGAACCGTGCCAGTGCCATCAAGCAGCCCGCCCAGTTGCAGGGTATTCAAGTTCACCGTCGCGCCGCCAACCTGGATTGGATTGCTTGCGGTGACAGAAACGCCGAGCCACGAAGCCACGGAATCCGCCCGGATTGCGGCGTTTTGGAACGCCAACGGGACATTCATTTGGAAACCGCGATAATTCGCACTTGACCCCGAGCCGTCCCAATACACATCGCCGGTGAAGGTGTTGTTGCCGCCGAGATAGAGACGTTGATAACCGCCCAGTCCGGAGTTGAGGTGCTGAAGATTTCCGGGTCCGCTGATCACTCCGTTATAATTGAAGTCACCGCTGCCAGTGTTGAACTGGTTGTTACCGGCGCCGAGATAAATGCCGCGGTTGGTGCTGAGGCTGCGTCCGTCAGTGCCCGATGCCAACTGCAGAATGCCGCCGTTCTTGATGACGATGTTGTTATCCGCTTCATTCGGGCCGGTTTGTGGCGTTGCCGGAACCGCGCCGAGTTTGGCATCGGCGAGGGTGCTGTTGGCTTCCGTGGCGTAAAGCTTGTTGGTGGTGGTCCCGGTGCCGTCGATGACGGTCCTGCCCGAGTAGGTGTTGGCCCGGTCAAGCTGCAACGTGCCGGAACCGACCTTGATGAGGCTCGGCCCGGTGACCCCGGCGCTGCTGGAGATCACCCCGGCATAGGTAGTGCCGGTGTTGTTGCCACCGGTCGTCAGGGTATTCAAACCGAGGCTCACGTTGCCGCCGCTGGCACCGCCGCCGGCCAGCGAGCCGATGCGCGTGTCGATGCCATTGAGGTCAAGGGTGACACCGATGGCGTTGGCCAGCGTGACGGCGGATTCATTGCCGAGAGGGCCGCTGGTGCCGGCCACGGAAACCACACCCACTTTGATGGTGCCGCCGCTGATGGTCGTTGTGCCGGTGTAGTTGCTGGCACCTGATAGAGTCAGCGAGTTGGCACCGAGTTTGGTGAGGGCCCGGGTGCCCGTCAGGACCGCGGAACTGGTGTAGTCGCCAGCGGTGGTGTCGATGCCGACGCCCGAAGTGGCGTTCATGGACACGCCCGCCAGAGTATTGGCGATCAGGTTGGTGAGGTCCGTGTCACTGAAAAAGCCCGCGCCGCCCACGCCCAGCCCGAGCGTCGTTGCCGCCGCGACCGTCGTGGTGCCACTACTGGGCTTGGCCGCCGTGTTCAAATAGGTCAGAATCCCTGCATTGACATTGGTCCCGGTGTCATAGGTGTTGGTTCCGGAGAGATTCAGAATGCCGTTGCCGGTCTTGGTCAGGGTTCCGCCGGTGCCGGTGATATTTCCACTCATGGTGCTGGTCAAGGGAACCGCGGCATCGACTTGCACCGTGCGATTCGCGGCACCGAGGTCGAGGGCGTTCTTGAATTCGATGGAGTTGGCCGCCGTTGTGGCGTTGAGCAAGAACGTGGTCGGCAGAAAGGCCGCGGTGCCCCAGGTCAGCGCCGTAGGGCTGACGAGGGTGCCGAAGGCTACCTGGACATTGGCTCCGTTGGCGGTGAAGCCGCTGGCACCGCCCGTGATCTGCATGTTGCCGGCCGCGCTGCCGCCGGTGCGGGCAAGGTTGGCCCCGGTCTCGAACAACCCGCCGTTGAGCGTCAGCAGGCTGCTGGTGTTCAGTCCCGCGGCGTCATTGGCGCGGACGGAGCCACCGGTGATGTTCAATTCACCGGTGAACCCAGCCATGGCTTGTGAAATGATCAACTGGTTGGTGCCGGTCTTGGTGAGCTTGTTGGCTCCCGTAACCTGGCCTGCGGTATTAAGCGTGAGGGCGCTGTTGGTCGCCTCAATTGTGCCACCGGCGGCATTGGAGAAATCAAACGTGCGGGTGGAGGTGTAAGCCGCGTTTCCGGTGACAAAGGTTCCACCTTGGAAATATAGTTTGTTGGCCGCATTGCCGAGTTCGGTGTCGGCCCGAACGGCGAGCCTGCCGCTCATGAGATACCAGTCGCCGATGACAGCGTTGGTCCGTGTGTTATTGCCGTCACCAATGTCCACCGTGCCTGAACCCGCAATCTGGAGTTTCGCTCCTGCCAAACCGCCGGTGAGGCGTGTATTGCCGCCGGCGTTGATGGTCAAAACATTGGTGGTGGTGCTGCCGCTGTTGAAGGTGAACACGCCGGTTCCCGAGGCCTGCAAGTTGATGTTTTTCTGAATCGTGGCGTTGCCGCCGGTTCCGTTGAGAATGGTTCCTCCCGTATTGAATGTGATGCCTCCTCCATTGGCGACTGTGACAGCATTGCCGATTTCGAGCGTGCCGGTGGTAGTGGTGCCGTTGCCGATCAGAATGGTCGTGGCCGCGGTTCCAAACGCGGTGGCGTTTTCAATGCGCAGGGTTCCGCCGTCGATCTGGGTGTTGCCGGTACGGACGCTCGCGGCCTGCAGGGTGAGTTTACCCGCGCCGACCTTGGTGAAGGAGTTGGTGTTGGTGGCCAAGGCCGCCGAAAGCGTGATGTCACCGGCTCCACCAATCGTCGTGCCCCCCACCGCAATCGTCACCACGCCCGAATAGCTGGCCGCGCCGCCGCTGTTAGTCAGCGCTCCGGTGGTGCTGGAAGTGCCCGTCCCGCTGATGGACAGCGCCTCGGCAGCACTGAGCGTGAACCCACCCAGATCGAGCGCGGCTCCGGTGGCACTCACCGTGGTTCCGGCGGCATTGGTTCCGAGCGGGGTATTGGCACCGCTACCCGCGGTACCGAGTTTGACTGTGCCGGCGCTGATGGTGACAGCCCCGGTGAAGCTGTTCGCGCCGGACAGGGTCAGCGTGCCTGCGCCGGATTTGGTGAGGGCGATCGCGGTCGCGCCGCCGTTGCTGATGACACCGCCGATGGCCGTATTGCCGGCACCGGTGACCGCCAGCGTCTTCGTGCCCGCCGTGCCCGTGCTGCCGCCCGTGATCGTGCCGGCGAAGGTCAGCGCATTGGTCGCGCTGTTGTTGGTGAAGGTGTAGGTCTGGGCCGTGGCGTCTTCGCCCAGCACGAGGGCGGCATTGAACAGTTCGTCCGTGGTGACGTTCGCATTTACCGTGACCGCGCCGCCATTGTTCAGCGTGAGCGTCTGGGAGTTCACCGTGCCCGAGCCGATGGTGTATGCGGCCAAAGTGGCGGATGGGTTGTCGAAAAGGACGGTATTGATGGTCACGCCGCCGCCCAGATCGATCACGGCCCCGCCGGCTCCGACGGCCGCATTGAAGGTGGCGGTGTCCCCGGTGCCGGGGACCGGGCTGGCGCTCCAGTTGGCGGTGTTGGACCACAGAGCATCCAGACCGCCGCCGGTCCAACTGGTGCTGGCTGCCCACGAGGATGGGCTGCCAATGAGGGTAAGAGCGCAGGCGGCGGCGATGCTGCCGGTGAGGATTCGAGGGTGCATGGCGGGTTTTTTGGGGTTGGTCTCGGGGTGGATGGCAGAGGCTTGAGATGCAATGCCAAGCTCGGATAATAATCGCCGCCATGATAGATGCAACCCTAGTCGGCCATCGGGAGACCGTTGACTGCCTGCCAAAGGGGGGGGCGCATGCACGCTGCAAATGCGGACTGCTGCGGTTCAAGTCCCTATCGTCCCTGTGGCTGCGCCATCGACCGGCAGACTTCGGGGTAATACGTGTCGAAGATTGGCTGATAGGCATGATAAACGACCCTCACGAGGGAAGGATCCATTTCGTGAATCCATTGACCCGGCTTGCCGGAGCGGTAGTGGTGCTGATCGTCCACCACACCCTGGGGGCGTCCTCCGCTCATTGTCTCAAAGGTGAACTGGGAAAGAATGGCCGACAGATCAGAACCCAAGAGGTCCTGCAATTCCCGTTGAGCGCATGTGAAGTCGCCGGTGAGATCCTCCATGCGAACGGTCCTGATCCTGGGATCAGCAAAATTCCAACGCCGCAGGCAGAACAGGGGCCCCAGCACCGGACCCATAAAATCAAATCGCTCCAAAAAATTCCAAGTGGCAATCATTCCGTCAACTTTGTCGAGTGAGAGCAGGACTTTCCGATGAATGGCCAACTCAGGCCATTCATCGACTGCATGGGTGTTCCTGTGGGAATAATAGGCCGATACAATCAGGTCGAGCGGGTTGCGAATGACGTGAATCGGCGATGGCGTTCCGCGGCCCAAACAGGGCAAATAGGCCTGCGCACAGAAGTCGTAACTGCTATTAAGAAGCAGAACCATGTCGGGAACGGGCAAATTCTGCGGCATGGCCTCGTCTGTGCAGGGAGTTTGGAAGAACGACCGGCCGGAAATCCTGCTGAACTTTTGCAAGATGTGCGAAAGCCACATGGTCGCACATTTGTGATGAGTGAAGATGATACGGGGGCCGTTCGCGGTCGGAGTATTAGCCTTCGGATTTAATGGCACGATCATGGAATTCGAGGTTGGACGGCCGCTGATGCTTTGACTGAGACCCCGGATTCCCGGGGCGGCTTTACCGCAGGAAAACTACGCCAGCATCCCCTTCACCACTTCGCCGAAGACGTCCGTGAGGCGGTAGTCGCGGCCTTGGAAGCGGTAGGTGAGCTTGGTGTGGTCGAGGCCGAAGCAGTGCAGGATGGTGGCTTGCAGGTCGTGGACGTGGACCTTGTCCTTGGCGATGTGGTAGCCGATTTCGTCGGTCTCGCCATACACCGTGCCGCCTTTGATCCCGCCGCCGGCGAGCCAGACGCTGAAGGCGTGCGGATGATGGTCGCGGCCAATGAGCTTCGGGTTTTTCGTGCGATCTTCGTTCATGGGTGTACGCCCGAATTCGCCGCCCCAGATGATCAGCGTGTCGTCGAACATGCCACGCTGTTTCAGATCCTTGATGAGCGCGGCACAGGCGCGGTCCGTGTCGCCGCACTGACGGATAAGCCCCTCGCGCAAATCGTTGCCCGGGTTGTCGCCGTGCTGATCCCAGCCCCAGTGGTAGAGCTGTACGAAGCGCGTGCCGCGCTCCAGGAGGCGGCGTGCGAGCAGCACGTTGTTGGCAAAGGAAATCTTGCCCGGCTGGACGCCATACATTTCACGGATGGACTCCGGCTCCTGCGCGATGTCCATGAGATCGGGCACGCTGGTCTGCATGCGGTAGGCGAGTTCGTATTGCGCGATGCGCGTCATCGTCTCGGGATCGCCCACTTCACGGAGCTGGATTTCATTGAGGTCCTTCAGCGCGTCGAGCGAGCGGCGGCGGCCCGCGCCGTCCATGCCGGGTGGGTTGGAGACGTAAAGGACGGGGTCGCCCTGCGAGCGGCATTGCACGCCCTGATAGACGGTCGGCAGAAAACCCGAGCCCCAGAGTGACGCGCCGCCGTCGGGCGTCTTGCCGCCGCTGGTCAGCACCACGAAGCCGGGCAAGTCCTGCGACTCATTGCCGAGCCCATAGGTGAGCCACGCGCCCATGCCGGGTCGGCCCATGCGCGAGGAGCCGGTGTGAACGAAAAGCTGCGCAGGCGCGTGATTGAACTGCTCGGTGAACATCGAGCGCACGAGGCAGATGTCGTCGGCCACCGAGCCGAGATGCGGGAGCAACTCGACCATCTCCATGCCGCACTGCCCGTAGCGGACGAATTTGTGCGGCGTGCCGAGCATCTTGGGGACGCCTTTGATGAAGGCGAAGCGCTCCTTTTTGAAAAGCGACTCGGGGCAGTCCTGGCCGTTGAGTTCGTTGAGCTTCGGCTTGTGGTCGAAAAGATCGAGCTGCGATGGCGCGCCGGCCATGTGGATGTAGATCGCGCGCTTGGCCTTGCCGGGAAAATGCGCGGGCTTCGGCAGCATGGAGGCATCTGCGAGACCGGGATTTTCGGAAGCAGCGTGGAGATCGCGCTGGAGCAGGGAAGCGAGCGCCAGCGAGCCGATGCCGCCGGCAGTGCGGCCAAAAAAGGTGCGGCGCGTGATCGCGCGGAGGGCTTCTTCGCTGACGGTTTGCGGGGTGGATTTCATGGTCATCCTTTTGAGATCATTTCGTCGAGATTGAGCAGCACATTCGCCACCACGGTCCACGCGGCCAGCTCGGCGAGGTCGGCTTCGCCCGGCGGCTTGCCGAGTTCGCTGGCGGCCATGTGCTCGGCGTCGCTGGACCGCGTGCGATAGTGCGCGCTTTCGCTTTCGTAGAGTTTTTCCAGCCGCACGATCTCCGCCTCGGTGGGCAGGCGCGCGAGGCAGGTGCGGAAGGCGAACGCAATGCGCGCGCGGACGTCGCCGGGCGTGGCGGCGACCCTGCGCGCGAGCGCCTGCGCGGCCTCGATGAAGGCGCGGTCGTTGAGCGTGTTCAGCGCCTGAAGCGGGGTGTCGCTGCGGTTGCGGCGGAGCACGCAGAACTCGCGGCTCGGCGCGTCGAAGGTCGTCATTAGCGGATGCGGCATCGAGCGCCGCCAGAAAGTGTAAAGCCCGCGCCGGTATTTGTCCTCACCGCCGCTCGTCTTCCACGCGTCGCCGCTATAAACGATCTGCCACAGCCCATCCGGCTGCGGCGGCATCACGCTCGGTCCGCCGATTTTGCGCGAAAGCAACCCGCTCACCGCCAGCGCCTGGTCGCGAATCATCTCCGCCTCCAGCCGCACCCGCGGCCCGCGCGCGAGCAGCCGGTTGTCGGGGTCGCGTTCGCGCGTTTCGGGCACGACGCGGCTGGACTGCCGATAGGTCGCGCTCGTGACGATCAGCTTGTGCAGCGCCTTCGTGCTCCACGGCTTCCCGCCGCCCGCGCCGTCCATGAACTGCACGGCCAGCCAGTCGAGCAGTTCCGGATGCGTCGGCGGCTCGCCCTGCTTGCCGAACTCCTCAACCGTCTCGACGATCCCCCTGCCAAAAAATTGTTCCCAAGTGCGGTTCACGATTACCCGCGCGGTGAGTGGATTCTCGCGATCCACCATCCAGCGCGCCAGGCCGAGCCGGTTGGCCGGGGCATTTGCGGGAAACGGATGGAGCGCCGCGGGCGTGGCGGGCTGCACTTCCTCGGCTGTGCTGAGATACGCGCCGCGGATGTGGCGCTTGGTCACGCGCGGCTTGTCGAGCTCCGCCATCACCGCCGTGGTCGGCAGCGCTTTGGCAAAATCGTCAGTCGCCTTCTTCGCGCTGGCGGCGGCAGCGGTGAGCTGTTTCACCTCGGGTGAAATGGAGCGGTAATGCTCGCGCAGCCGCGCCCGCTGAGGCTCGTCGCGGTCCGCTGCGGCCACGCCGAAAATCTCGCGTATATCGGCCGGGAGCGCCGGGCCGGCCGGGGTCTTCGCGTCCGCCGGGGCGAGCACGTCCTCGGACGCGGCTTGCGCCGCCGCGAGTTCCGCCGAGGTGAGCTTTTCCCACTCCGCCTGCGCGGCGATGAATTGCGGCGCGGCCACCGGATTCGCCGCGAGCTTTTCCGCCTCGCGCCGCGCCGCCTGGAGCTGCGCATATTTTTCCCGCTGCTCGGCGGGGACGACCTGAATGGTGGGCGCATGATCGCCGCGGTCGGCGTCCGCCGTGTTATTCAGGAACGCCATGAACTGGTAATACTCCTTGGTGAGGAACGGATCGTATTTGTGGTTGTGGCATTGCGCGCACGCGATCGTGGTGCCCATCCACACGGCGAAGGTCGTATTGATGCGATCAACCACCGCCTCGTAGCGGAACTCCTCGTCGTCCGTGCCGCCTTCCGTGTTCGTCATGGTGTTGCGGTGAAAACCGGTCGCGACCTTTTGGGCCTCGGTCGCGCCCGGCAGCAGGTCGCCGGCGATCTGCTCGACGGTGAACTGGTCGAACGGGAGGTCGCGATTCAGCGCGTCGATCACCCAGTCGCGCCACGGCCACATGTTGCGGCGGTGATCAGCCTCGTAGCCATTCGTGTCGGCATAGCGCGCGAGGTCCAGCCAGGGCCGCGCCCAGCGCTCGCCGTAAGCGGGCGACGCGAGCAGGCGGTCCACGGCTTTTTCGTAAGCGCCCGGCGTTCCGTCCGCGAGGAACGCCTCCACCTCCTCCAGCGTCGGCGGCAATCCCGTCAGGTCGAGCGAGACTCGCCGCAGCAGCACCGCGCGTTCGGCCTCCACACTTGGTTTCAGCCCTTCCTTTTCCAAACGCGCCAGCACCCAGCGGTCGACGCCATTGCGCGACCAGGCCGCTGCTTTCACCTCCGGCAGCGGACGTGCCACCGGCTTCACGTAGGCCCAGTGCTTCGCCTGATTCATCGAGCCGTCGTCTGGCATCGCCGCACCGTTATCGATCCACCCCTTGAGCCGCGCCACCTGCTCCGCCGTCAGCCGCTCGCGGCGGTCCGCGCCTTTGCCCGGCGGCGGCATTTGTTCGTCGGGATCGTCGCTGATGATGCGCTTGAACATCTCACTCTCGCCGCTTTTCCCCGCCACAAAGGGCGCGTGATTCGAATCGCCGCCGCGCAGGATGTCCACCTTTCGGTCCAGCCGCAGCCCACCCTTTTGCTTCTTCGCGCCGTGACAGTCGAAACACTGCTTCTCCAGCAGCGGGCGGATCGCGCCTTGAAAAGAAATCTCCTCGCCGCGTGCGAGCGTCGCGGCGAACACGAGCGCGGACGCGCGGGCGAAATGGCGAAGCGAGGAACAGAACGGATCAAGGCGTGGCATGATGAGAAGAGTGGGAAGTCGGCGGTTCGCCCGCCGCTGGCACCGACCATAGTGCTTCCGCCCTTTACTTCATCAAAAAATCGCCGTCCGCCCGGACCTCCCGCCATGGCCCACGAGGAACTCTCCGGCTGGCACCGCCCGTGCTGGATAAGGTGTTGTGAAGTTTTGCACCGCTCTCCTCCTCGCGCTGGCGGGCGTTGCTGTGGCCGGGCCGGGGGATTTGGCGGACGAGGTGCAGGCGGAGATCAATCTCGCCCGCACCGCACCGCAGGAGTACGCGCGCATCGTGGCCCGGGAGGCTGGCGGGCGGCAGCATATCGAAGGCGAGCGCGTGGTGCGGGAGGCGATACGTTTTTTGGAAAAGGCCAGTCCGCTCCCGCCTCTGCGCATGGCTCCGGGGCTTCAGGAAAGTGCGCGGAGCCATGTGTCGGATCAGGGGCCGTCGGGCGGCATTGGACACCGGGGCGACGATGGCAGCACGCCGTGGAAACGGATGACGCGGTTCGGGAGCTGGAGCGGAAGGGCGGCGGAGAATATCGCCTACGGTCGGCACGACGCGCGCGGCATCGTGGTGGCGCTGATCGTGGATGACGGCGTGCGGGATCGCGGCCACCGGCAGAACATCTTTGGCCGCGAATTCCGCTGCGCAGGCATCGCCACCGGACCCCACGCGCGGTATGGCACGATGTGCGTGATCGACTTCGCCGCGGCTTACAAGGAGCGGGCCGATGAACTGGCGGAAAACGCCGCCCGCGCGGAGCAGCCCTTTTTCCGCTGGTAGGAGTGCGGGCGCGGGTGCGGTGCGCCACGAATTTCCCTTCCCATGCGGCGCGCGGTTCGTGTTCTATCTGCTGCCCATGCCGAAGCCCAAGTCACCTGCGAAGTCCCGCCAGCCCAAGTATCGCCGCATCGTCCTTAAACTCAGCGGAGAAGCACTCAAGGCGCGTGGCAGCGCGGACAATATCTCGCCGGAAATCGTCCAGCAGGTGTGCTCACAGATCAAAGCTGTGCATGAGATGGGCGTACAGGTCGCCGTGGTGATCGGTGGCGGAAACATCTGGCGTGGCCTGAGCGCCAGCCACCGCGGCATGGAGCGCACCACGGCAGACTACATGGGAATGCTCGCCACCGTCATCAACGGCCTCGCTTTGCAAAGCGCCCTCGAACAAATGGGCCTGCCGACCCGCGTGCAGACGGCCATCCGCATGGACAACGTCGCCGAGCCCTTCATCCGTCGCCGCGCCATCGCGCAACTCGAGGAAGGCCACGTCGTCATTTTCGTCGCTGGCACGGGCAACCCCTTCTTTTCCACCGACACCACTGCCGCTTTGCGCGCGAACGAGATCGGCGCGGAGGTCATCCTCAAAGCCACGAAGGTGGATGGCATCTACACCGCCGACCCGTTCAAGGATCCAAAGGCGAAGAAGTACGACCGCATCACCTTCACCGAGGCGCTCTCGAAGCGGCTCTCCGTCATGGATTCCACTGCTTTCAGCCTCTGCCTGGACAACAAAATGCCGATCATCGTTTTCGACATGATGAAGTCCGATAACATCAAGAGCGTGGTCCTCGGCAAAACCGTCGGCACGCTCGTCACGGTGGACTAAATTCGCATTATGGATCCTGACGAAATCATGCTCGACGCCGAGGCCGCGATGGAAAAGGGCTTCGAATATCTGCAACACGAATTCTCCGCCGTCCGCACTGGTAAGGCCTCGCCCGCGCTCGTGGAAAACATCGACGTGGTGGCCTACGACGCGCAGATGAAACTCAAGCAACTCGCGCTCATTACCACGCCCGAGCCGCGCCTGCTCGTCATCCAGCCGTTCGACGCCAGCACCACGAAGGACATCGAAAAAGCGATCAAGGAATCGAAGCTCGGCATCAACCCCATCGTGGACGGCAAAATCATCCGCCTGCCCATCCCCGCGCTTTCCGAGGAGCGGCGCAAGGACCTCGTCAAAGGCATCAAGCAGATGGCCGAGGAGGCGCGCGTGCGGGTGCGCTCGACCCGGCGCGACAGCATCGACGCGCTGAAAAAGGCGGAAAAAGAAGGCGCGATCTCCGAGGACCAGCTCGTCAGTTTGGAAAAGGAAATCCAGAAGCTGACCGATCAGTTTGGCAAAAAAATCGACGACGCCGTGAACGTCAAGGAAGCCGATATCCTCAAGGTCTGAACAACATGCGCACACTTTTTCTCGCCGGAGTTTTCCTCGCCTCCCTCGTCGCCAGCCAGGGCGCGGTCGTTCGCCTCGCGCCGGAGTTTGGCTTTCCCAGTCCCGGCGGCAAAGCGCAGTCGCTCCGCAGTCTGCGCGGGCAGGCCGTGGTCTTGTTGATCACGAAAAGCCCGGACAGCCGCGCCTTTCGCAAGCAGCTCAAATATCTCAAGGAGATCTACCAGCAGTTCGCCAGCAAACAGGTCGTCTTCATCGCCGCGCTCGGCGAAGGTGAGGGCCCGGTGAAATCGGACATCCCTTTCGTCCTCGCGAACAACGGGCCCGCCGTGGCCAGCGCCTACGGAGCGACGGAAGATTTCACCCTCGTGATCATCGGCAAGGACGGGAACGTGGACTACCAGACGACCAAGGTCTGCACGCCCGAGCGCGTGCGCGACGTGATCCAGAATTCCTTCGAGGTGCAGGAAGGCTCGCGGAAGGAATAAGGCGCGCAGCGGCCCCCGCGCCCTGTCATTTTCGCCCGAGGTAACGCTCCCAATCCGGCGGCAGCGGCGCGCGCTCGATGCCATCCGCGATGCGTCCCTCGAAGGCCGGCTCGAACGCGGTGCTCGTGCCGTAGACCATGATGGTGTCGCGCGAACCTTCAGCGCGCAGCCCGTGGCCGACGCCGGCCGGAATGACCAGACCCGCGTTGTTCGGCCCGCGCTGATCGTCGCCTTCAATGATGAAACGCATCACGCGGCGCGGCATTCCGACGCGTTCGTCCACGAGCAGCATCTCGACATTGCCCTGCACGAAAAACATGGCGTCCCACTGCTCGCGATCGTACGGGCGCAGCGCGTAGTTTTTCGGCTCCGCCGCAAAAAGCCGCTGGAACCAGTCATCGGCGGTCGTGCCCTCCGGGATGTGCGGCGGGTGAATGTGAAAGCCCTTGGCCGTGCCCGCGTACATCCGCGCGGTGGCCCACTGCCGCGGCCAGAGTCCGATCGCCGCGAGCGCGCCGTCGCCCATGCGCGCGAATTCGCCGAAAAATCCCCGCTGCCGCTGCGCAAAAATACGGCGCGGGAAAATCTCCACGCCGGGAATCCACGCCGCATTGAGTTCGGCGCGTTTCGCGATCAGTTCACCGGCCTCGACGCCGGTGGTGGCGAGGCGCTCGGCGAGAGTGCTGGCGGAGTAATCGCGCTGCGTGAGTTGCGCGCGGGCATCGGGTTTCAGGGCGTGCCAGAGATCGGACATAAGGCGGAGACTAGGGGATGGCGTGCAGTGCTGGCAGCATCAAATTTCAACCCGCGCAGCCCGGCCTTCCGGGTCGAGTGCTCCACCTAGGAGTTTTCAGCCCGCATGCGCCGCGTACCAGCGGACCGTTTCATCCAGCCCCTCATCCACGCTCACCTCTGGCGCGAAGTGGAGAACACGCTGGATCGCCGCAATGTCCGCCGCGCTGTGCTGGATGTCGCCGGCACGCGGCGGGCCGTAGCGCACCGGTCTCGCCGGAACTCCGGTGACCGCCGCGACGCGCGCTGCAATGCTTTCGTAGAGCACCGCCAGCGTGGTGCTGCCGCCGAGCGCCACGTTGAAAACTTCGCCCAGCGATGCGCGGTGGCGCGTGGTCGCGGCGAGGAGATTGGCCTGCACCACATTCGCGACGTGGCAAAAGTCGCGCGTGATCCCGCCGTCGCCGTGAATGCTGCACTCGCCGCCACGAACCAGCGTGGTGATCCACTGCGGAATAACCGCCGCATAACCGCCCGTGGGATTCTGCCGCGGGCCAAAGACGTTGAAGTAGCGCAGCCCCACGTTTTCCAACCCGTAATGGACGAAGAACTGGCGCGCGTAAACTTCGTCCATGAGCTTCGAGGCACCGTACGGACTAAGCGGAAGGCCGATCTGTGCCTCGATTTTCGTGGCACGCGCATCGTCGCCATAGACCGCGCTGCTGCTCGCATAAACCACGCGGCGTACGCGGTTGTCGCGCGCGGCGGCGAGGAGATTGAGCGTGCCGGTGACGTTCGTGTCGTGACAGCCGAGCGGGTCTTCCAACGAGAGCGGCACCGAGATGAAACCGGCGTGGTGCAGGACGTAATCCACCCGGTTGCTCGCCTCCCGGCACGCCCCCATGTCGGCGACCGACCCCTTTTGCAAAGTGAAGCGCGCCCATTGCTCCGGGCTCACCCGCGCCTCGACTTCCGCGAGATTCTGCGGCGAGCCGGTGGAAAAGTTGTCGAGCCCGACCACCCGCTGATCCAGTCGCAGCAAGGCTTCGAGCAAATGCGAGCCGATGAACCCGGCGACGCCGGTGATGAGCCACACGCGCGGCTCGGCGGCGAGTTCCTGTCGGAGAACGGAATAGGCAGTCATGGAAGGTTTTCTGGGAGCCGGACGAAAGACACGAAACGCCACCCCGGCGACAATCCTTTTCCGAACCCGCGACCCTGCGGCCCGCGCCGCGAAATCGGTTGTCATTCCCCGACCCCATCCCCAATCTCCGCGCCCAGCGCATGGGCGGCATCACTTTTACCAATCTCACGCGGCAGGTCGAAATCGGCGCGAACTGCTACTGCCTCGACCTCGCCGGCAAACGCCTCGTCCTCGACTCCGGCCTGCACCCGCGGCTGGATGGCGACGCCGCGCTGCCCAACCACCGGCTCATTCCCGACGGCTCCGCGGATGCAATCCTCCTCTCGCACGCGCATCAGGATCATGTCGGCTCTCTTCCCGTGCTCATGCGCCGCCACCCCGGCGCGCCCGTTTTCATGACCGACGCGACGCGCCAGCTCAGCGACGTAATGCTCCACAACTCGGTCAACGTGATGCTGAAAAAGCGCGAGGAAGGCATCACCAGCTACCCGCTTTTCACCCACCGCGAAGTCGAGCTGGCGGTGAAACGCTGGCGGCCCGTGCCGCTGCACACGCGCTTCGACGTGACCGGCGAGCGGCTGCGCGCGGACGAAAGCGCCGACGTGTCCATCGAGTTCTTCGACGCCGGGCACATCCTCGGCTCCGTCGGCACGCTCATTCGCGCGGAAGGGCGCACGATTTTCTACACCGGCGATATCCAGTTCGACGACCAGACGATCATGCAAGGCGCGCGCTTTCCCGAGCACGAGCTGGACGTGCTCATCATCGAGACCACGCGCGGCGACCGCGCCACGCCGGAGGGTTTCACCCGCGCCGGCGAGGAACTGCGGCTGGCTGACGCCATTCGCGTGCAGTTCGACCGCGGCGCGGCCGTGCTCATCCCGCTTTTCGCGCTCGGGAAAACGCAGGAATTGCTGGCGATGTTTCACAGTTTCCGCCAGCGCGGGCTGCTCGGGCACTGCCCCATCTACATCGGCGGCCTCGGCACGAAACTCACCGAGATCTACGACAAGCTCGCTGGCCAAACTCCGCGCCAAAAGCCCAGCCTCGACCTCCTCAACGCCGTCGCGCCCTTTACCATGGCCGGCAAGGCCGCCGATGCCACCCCGCTCAAAGGCGGACGCATCTATGCCATTTCCAGCGGCATGATGACGGAGAAAACGCTCTCCAATTCCTTTGCTCGCAACGTCCTCAGCGACCCGGCCCACGCCCTTTTTTTCGTCGGCTATGCCGACCCGCTTTCCCCCGCCGGACGCATCCGCTCCACCGCACCCGGCGGCATCGTCCAGCTCAGTCCCGAATTCCCGCCGCAGCCGCTCCGCTGCCAGCGCGGCGAGTTTAATTTCAGCGCCCACGCCAGTCGCGAAAGCATCCGCGCCTACGTGAATCAAGTGCGCCCGAAAAAAGTCATCCTCGTCCACGGCGATGCCCCCGCTATCGAATGGTTTCGCACTACCCTCCAAGCCGATCTCCCCGCCAGCGAAATCCTCACGCCCACTCCCGGCGTGGCGCTGGAGTTATAGGAGCGTCGCGCCGAGTTCAAACATTCCGTCATTTTGCGCAGGGTTCCTGGAGGTGTTGGGGAACGGAAAGTGATTTCGGCCTCTGTTAGAATGTAGCTTGGCGAGCATGGCCTCGGCATTTGCTCGCTCATTGGCATCGTTTTGGGCAATACCCTCCCTATAAAGCAGTGCACCTTGATCTATCGAATCGCTGCGCCACGAGTGACTCATCCATGTCCGGCACCGCCCATCTCGCCCGCGTCCTTCCTTCCGTGGATGTTGAAACTTATGTTCCATCGGCGATCACCGTCGTACGGCGTTCGGTGAAATGGCCGGGGATTGTCGTTCACGAGCGGCGGGGAAAAGCAGGACGCGTCAATTATCCCGGCGGCATCCGGCAGCATGTTTTTTATCTTTTTCTAAGACCGCTGAAGATGGACGTGGTACTCGGTCGGGAAAAGCGGGTGGTCAATTACAAGGCGGGGGAGGCGCGATTCACGCCGGCGGGGCAGTCGGTTTCGTTTCGATGGTCGGGCGAAGTGCAGGTGCTGATGGTCGGGTTTGAACCGTGGTTTTTTTCCCGCGTCGCCGCGGAACTGGGCTCATCAGCCATTTTCCCGGCGGAGACGAACAACAGCAAGCTCGCCGCCGATCACCCCGCGTGCCTGCTCATGCACCAGCTTCGCCGCGAGCTCGATGGTTCCGCAGGCGCGGCATTCGCGGCGGAGGGTTTGGCCCGCGCGATCGTCGTGTTGCTGCTGCGGGAGTTCGATCACATTCCCGCGATCAAACCCGACACGCCCGCGCCGCCACTCGCCGTTTTGCAAGTGGTCGCGGTCATGCGGCAGCGGCTCACGGAATCGCTTTCCTTGGAAGAACTCGCATCCGTCGCGCGGCTCAGCCCGTTTCATTTCGCGCGGCAATTCAAGGCCGCCACCGGCCATCCGCCGCACGAGTATCTCATCCGACTCCGCGTCGATCGCGCGCAGGAGCTGATCCGGCAGCATCATCGCAAATGGTCGCTGGCCGCCGTCGCGAACGAATGCGGCTTTGCCGATCAGAGCCACATGGCGCGTCATTTTAAACGTGTTCTCGGCCTGAACCCCGGCGAATTTGCCGACGCCTGCGGCGCAAGATCGTCCTAGAGCCCGCGCAAGAGCGTCCAAGCGTCAGCAAGGCCGGAGCGCGACAGTCCGGCGATTCTTTAACCGCCAACTATGTGGATTGTCCGCCTCGCGCTGCGCAGGCCCCTTACTTTCATTGTCGCCGCGCTCGTGCTGCTTTTGCTCACGCCGCTCGTGCTGCTACGCACCCCCACGGACATTTTCCCTGCGATCAATATTCCGGTCGTCTCCGTCATCTGGCAGTTTGCGGGGCTGAGTTCGCAGGAGATCGAGCAGCGCATCATTTATAATCACGAGCGCTCGCTGTCCGCGACGGTCAACGACATCGAGCACACCGAGTCCACGAGCTACAACGGCGTGGGCATCATCAAAGTCTTCCTCCAACCCGGCGCGAACGTCGATGGCGCCGTCGCGCAGCTCACTGCGGTCGCGCAGACCATCCTGCGCCAGATGCCGCCGGGCCAGACACCGCCGCTCATCATTCGCTACAACGCCTCGACCGTCCCGATCCTGCAGTACAGCCTCACGAGTAAAACGCTGAGTGAACAGGCGGTCGCCGATTTGGCGCTGAATCAAGTGCGCGTCGGCATCGCAAACATTCCGGGCGCGCAAATCCCGTGGCCGTATGGTGGGCGCCAGCGCGCGGTCGTGGTGAATCTCGACATCACTTCGTTAAAGGCGAAAAATTTGCGCCCGCAGGATGTCGTGGACGCGGTGAACGCGCAGAACCTGATTCTTCCCGGCGGCACGTCGAAGATCGGCGGCACGGAATACAACGTGGAAGTGAACGGCAGCCCGCGCGTGCTCGAAGACTTGAATGATCTGCCGGTGAAAGTGGTGAACGGCACGACGATCTATTTGCGCGATGTCGCACAGGTGCGCGACGGCTTCAATCCGCAGACCAATGTCGTGCGCCGTGATGGTGCGCGAGGGGCGCTCATCACCGTCATGAAAAGCGGCGCGGCCTCGACGCTCGATGTCGTGCGCCGGATTAAGGAGCAGCTTCCGCGTGTGCTTTCCACCGTCACGTCGGAGCTCGAAGTGCGCGAGTTTGCCGACCAGTCGCTCTTCGTGCGGGCGGCCATCAGTGGAGTTTTGAAAGAGGGCGTCATTGCCGCGGCGCTCACGGCCATCATGATCCTGCTCTTCATCGGTTCGTGGCGGAGCACGATCATCATCGCGCTGTCGATCCCGCTCAGCGTGCTCGCATCGATTGCCTGTCTGAGCGCGCTCGGCGAGACGATCAATCTAATGACGCTCGGAGGCCTCGCGCTCGCGGTCGGCATCCTGGTGGACGACGCGACGGTGGAAATCGAAAACGTGCATCGCCAAATGGCGATGGGGAAGCCGCTGATCCGGGCGATCCTCGATGGAGCACAGGAAATCGCGCTGCCTGCATTCGTCAGCACGCTCTGCATCTGCATCGTTTTCGTGCCGATGTTTTTCCTCACTGGCGTCGCGCGTTTCCTTTTCGTGCCGCTCGCGGAAGCGGTCGTATTCGCCATGCTCGCCAGCTATCTGCTTTCGCGAACGCTCGTGCCGACGCTGGTGATGTGGTTTTACCGCCACTCGCCGTATCACAGCCACGAGAACGAAGAGGCCGAGGCGAATGAGCCGCCTCCACGCGGATGGTCCGCGCCTTTCGTTCACATTCAGCGGAAATTCGAGCACGGCTTCGCGCACTTTCGTGAAAGCTATCGGGCGATTCTCGGCAGCGCGCTAAAGCATCGCAAAATGTTCGCCGTCATCTTTCTCGCGCTCTGCCTCGGCTCGCTGGCAATCATTTCCCAGCTCGGGCAGGATTTTTTCCCGGAGGTGGATGGTGGTCAGTTCCGGCTGCATGTCCGCGCACGCAGCGGCACGCGAATCGAAGAAACGGTGCGTCTCGTGGAGCGTGTGGAGAAGGTGATTCGGGAGGTCGTTCCCGCGCATGAACTCGGCGGCATTCTTGACAACATCGGCATCCCGTTTTCCGGCATCGCGCTGAGCTACAGCAACAGCGGCGTCATCGGGACGGGCGATGCCGACATCCTCGTGTCGCTCACGCAGGATCATCGGCCCACGAAGCAATACGTGCGCGCGCTCCGGCTTCGGCTGAATCAGGAATTTCCCGGCAACGTTTTCTACTTCCAAGCCGCCGACATCGTCAGCCAGACGCTCAATCTCGGCCTGCCCGCGCCGTTCGACATCCAGGTTTACGGACGCGATCAAGTCGCCAGCCGAACGATCGCGACGAAACTCGTCGAGAAGATCAGGACCGTGCCGGGAGCGGTGGATGCGCGCGTGCAGCAGCCGGCGGATCAGCCCAAACTCACGGTGAACGTGAACCGCGAGAAATCGATCGAGCTCGGTTTGAGCGAGCGGGACATTTCAAATTCCGTGCTGCTCAGTCTGAGTGGCAGCGGCCAGGTGCAGCCAGCTTTCTGGCTGAATCCGAAGCTCGGTATCCAGTACACGATCAATATCCGTGCGCCGGAATCTGCGATGGATTCGATCACGGCCCTCGAAAGCATCCCCGTAAGCGGTGGCCGGGCGGGTGAGGCGAACGGCCAGCTTCTCGCCAATGTCGCGAGCCTTGATCGCGGGCAAAGCGCGACTGTTTTTTCGCACTACGACGTGCTGCCGGTCATTGATGTTTTTGGCGGTGTGAGCGGGCGCGACCTCGGCGGGGTGTTGCGGGATATTCAGCCATTCATCGAGGAGGCTAAGAGGGAATTGCCGCGGGGAAGTTTCATCCTGGTGCGCGGGCAGGCGGAGACCATGCGCAGCAGTTACATCGGGCTCGGCGTCGGGCTTATCGGCGCGATCGTGCTCGTCTACTTGCTGCTTGTCGTAAATTTCCAAAGCTGGCTCGACCCGCTCATCATCATCAGTGCGTTGCCCGGCGCGGTCGCGGGCGTCGTGTGGAGTTTGTGGGTCACGCACACTTCGCTGAGCGTGCCCGCGCTCATGGGTGCGATTATGAGCATCGGTGTGGCCACGGCGAACTCCGTGCTCGTCGTGAGTTTTGCGCGAACGAATTTCCGCGGAGGAGCCGAGGCGACGGCGGCCGCCCTGACCGCGGGCACGACCCGCCTGCGCGCCGTCCTCATGACCGCGCTCGCGATGATCATCGGCATGTTGCCAATGAGTCTCGGGCTCGGTGAAGGTGGCGAGCAAAACGCGCCGATCGGGCGCGCGGTTATCGGCGGACTCCTTTTCGCCACGATCGCCACGCTGCTTTTTGTGCCGGTCGTTTTCAGCCTGTGCCATCAAGGCCGCAAGCCCAAGCCGGAGCAGGAGATTCCCGACGAAGCGCCGCCCGTCCGCACACTCGCCAACGTATAAATTTCCATGCACTATGAGCGCATCCACGATCCGGTGCAAAATGACCGCACATCCGGCGGCCCTGATCGACTCCTACCGGAAGATCCTCATTCCGACCATTCCGTGATCACTTCCAAAAATCCGCCACCGCGTGCCGGTCGCCTCATTTTCATCGCTGCCATCGTGCTCGTTGTCGCGTTCATTTTTGGTTTGTTGCCCCGGCTTCGCGAGCGCCGCGCCGTCGCAGCGGACACGCGCGACCTTGCGCAGCCAACCGTCGCCGTCGTCATACCTGCGCCGGCGAAAGCGGGGCCGCCGCTCGTGCTTTCCGGCGAGCTGAAACCCGTCACCGAAGCCTCCATCCACGCGCGCGTGAATGGCTACGTCCGCCGCTGGCTGGTCGATCTCGGCGCAAAAGTGGAAGCGGGCCAGCTTCTCGCGGAACTCGATACGCCGGACACGGATCGCGAACTTACCCAAGTCCGCGCCCAGCTTGCGCAAGCCGAGGCGGCGCGCGATCTCGCCATGACGACCGCGAAACGCTGGAAGGACATGCTCGTAGCGAAAACGGTGAGCGCGCAGGAGACGGACGAAAAAGCGGGTGATCTCGATTTGAAAAAAGCGACCGTGGAAGCCGCCCGCGCCAACGTGCAGCGGCTCGAACAGGTGGCGGGTTTTGCAAAATTGACCGCACCGTTCGCGGGAACCGTCACGGCCCGTCGCGTCGATGTCGGTCAACTCATCAATACCACCGAGAGCCAGGAGCTTTTCCACCTTGTGCAGACCGACAAGCTGCGCGTTTTCGTTCGCGTGCCGCAAAACTACGCGCGCAGCGTCACCGCGGAGCAGGTCGCGGAACTCACGCTGCCGGAGCTGCCGGGGAAAAAATTTGCCGCGAAAGTCATCCGCACCGCTGGCGCGCTCGATCCCGCCACGCGCACGCTTTTGACGGAACTCGAAGTGGACAATACGAAAGGCGAAATCCTCGCGGGCAGCTACGCGCAGGTGCGCCTGGCGGAGGTCAAAGCGGAGCCGGTCCTCACCTTACCGGGAAATGCGATCGTCTATCGCGCGGAAGGTTCGCAAGTCGCCGTCGTCGAGCGGGACCACATTGCGTTCCGCACAATCACGCTGGGTCGCGATTTCGGGACAGCGGTGGAAATACGGACTGGCGTGAGTTCGGCCGATCGCGTGGTCGTGAATCCCGCGGATTCGCTGATGGAAGGGACCGCCGTGAAAGTGGTTGAGTCGAAATAGTTTTACACTTCGCTCCGCAAGCGGCTCTCGCGGGTCCAGCAGTTAAGTCGCAACAGCCAGGCCGCGCAGTTTCGCGATGACCTTTGGCAACGTCTCCAGTGCCTTCTCCACCTCGGCGATCGTGTTGAAGCGGCTGAAGGAGAAGCGCAGGCTGGCGCGGGCGCGGTCATCGGAGAACCCCATCGCTTTCAGCACATGCGAGGCGTGGACCGAGCCGGTGGTGCAGGCCGAGCCGCTGGAGCAGCAGATGTGGTGTTGGTCGAGGAGCATCAGCGCGCCTTCGGAGTCGATGCCCTCGAACGCGAGGTTCGAGGTGTTCGGGAGCCGGTGGTCGCAGTCGCCGTTGACCCGCGCGCCTTCGATCCGCGCGAGCACGCCGTTTTCAAACGCATCGCGCAAGCCACGCACGGTCGTCGCCTCGTGCTCCATGAACTCGCCCGCGAGTTCGCACCCTTTGCCGAGCGCGACGATGCCCGCCACGTTCTGCGTGCCCGCGCGTTTGCCGTTCTCCTGCCCGCCGCCGATGAGGTAGGGCGCGAACTTCGTGCGCCGGTTCACGTAGAGCACGCCGACGCCTTTCGGGCAGTGCAGCTTGTGGCCGGAGAGGGAGAGGAAATTGATCTTCGACTCGCGCAGCGCGAGCGGGATTTTGCCGACGGCCTGCACCGCGTCGGTGTGAAAAAGCGCGCCCTTTTTCCGCACGATCTCAGCGATCTCATGGATGGGAAAAAGCACGCCGGTCTCGTTGTTGGCCCACATCACGCTCACGAGCGCGGTGTCCGGACGCACGGATTTCTCCAGCTCGGCGAGGTCGATCTGGCCGAGCTCGTCCACGCCGAGCCAGGTGATTTCGTGCCCGCGTTTGGCCAGCGTCTCGCAGTGCTTCAGCGTGGCAGAATGCTCGACGCGGGTGGTCACGATGTGCTGCCGGTCGCGGTCCATGAGCAGCGCGGAGTTGATCGCGGCGTTCGTGGATTCCGTGCCGCAGCTCGTGAAGACAATCTCCGACGGCTCGCACCCGACCAGCCCCGCGACCCGCTCGCGCGCGAGGTCCAGCGCTTTCCCCACCTGCTGCCCAAAGCGGTAGCCGCTCGACGGGTTCCCATACAGCTCGGTGAGAAACGGCAGCATCTCCTCGACGACCGCCGGGTCCACCCGCGTGGTCGCGTTGTTGTCGAAATAGATGAGGTCGCTTTGAGTCATGGCTGGCCGGAAAAGGGCGCGCACTTTAACGCAAGCCCCGGACCACGCCAACGGAAGATTGCGTCATAGCCGGCCGGCGTTTCCACACTGGCGGAAGGCAGTGGGTCAGCCTCTCCGAGAACTCACGCGAGGAGCGGTTTGATGACCGTGCCGCTCACATCCGTGAGGCGGTAGTCGCGGCCGCCGTGGCGGTAGGTGAGGCGGGTGTGGTCGAGGCCGAGGAGGTGAAGGATGGTGGCGTGGAGGTCGTGAAAGTGGACGCCGTCCCGGACGATGGTGTTGCCGTAGTCATCAGTCTCGCCGTGCGCCTGGCCGCCGCGCACACCGCCGCCCGCCATCCAGCAGGTGAAGGCTTGGGCGTGATGCTCGCGGCCTTTCGCATCCTTGGCCGTGTTGAAAGGTGTGCGGCCAAACTCTGTGGCCCAGACGACCAGCGTGTCGGCGAGCATCCCGCGCTGTTTCAGATCGGTGAGCAGTGCGGCGATGGGCTGGTCCACGTTGCGGGCGAGCGGCGCGTGCTCCTCGATGTTGCCGTGCGAGTCCCAGTTTCGCGAGGCGCCGGTGTCGATCAGTTCGATGAAGCGCACCCCGCGCTCAGCGAGCCGGCGAGCGATGAGGCACTGCCAGGCGAAGCCCTTCGTGCTGCCGCGGGGGAGACCGTAGAGCTCGTGCGTGGCGTCATTTTCGCCGGCAAGGTCGAAGGCCTCCGGCGCTGCGGCCTGCATCCCGCAGGCGGTCTCGAAGGAACGGATGCGCGCGGCGAGTTGCGGATCCGCGCTCCGGCTGGCGAGGTGCCGCCGGTTGAAGGCCGCCGCCATGCTCAGCTCCATGTCCTGCAGCTCGGGGTCAGCGACGCGACGCCGGATATTCGGCACGGGCTCCGGGCCGGGCACGACGTGCGTGCCCTGATGGCAGCCGGGCAGGAAGTCTGCGGACCACAATTGCGCGCCGCTGTACGGGAGCGCGGGCGCGATGACCATGAAGCCGGGGAGATTCGCATTTTCCGTCCCGAGCCCGTAGCTGATCCACGAGCCCATGCTGGGCCGCGTGAAGGATACAGAGCCGGTGTGTATGCCGAGCGTTGCCTCGGCGTGGTCCGCGTTGTCGCTGAACATCGAGCGGATGAGGCACAGGTCATCGGCGCACGACGCGATCTTTGGAAAGAGCTCGCTGATCCACAGGCCGGACTGCCCGCGCTGCTTGAATTCCCAGCCGGGCCTTTTGTAAAATTTCACCGCGCTTCGGTTCTCCGCGGCGAAGGCGGCGAGCATTTTTTTCGGCACCGCGTACGGCTGATTGTGATCCGCGATGAGCTTCGGTTTGTAATCAAAGGAATCCACGTGCGACACGCCGCCGCTCATGTGGAGAAAGATCACGCGTTTCGCCTTTGGCGCGAAATGCGGCAGCTTGGGCGCGAGCGGATCGTCCAGCGCGGGCGGTGTGGCGAGCAGCTCGGAAAGGATGCCGGGGAGGACCAGCGAACTGCCGAGGAGGGAGCGGATGGCGGTGCGGCGGTTCATATGTCAGTCGAGATAGAGGAACTCATCGGCGCTGAGGAGCACGCGGGCGAGGCTGGCCCACGCTTGCTCGGGCGGCATCTGCTTCTTTTCGCGGAGCTGCGCGAGGTAGCCGGTGCACATGGCTGTTTCCTCCGGCTGCGGCGGGCGGGAGTAAAGCGTGAGAAACGCGAGCTCGATGCGCTTTGGCTCGTCGGTCGCGAATCTGGCGAGATGTGCGGCGAACCGCGTCGCGCGTTCGTGAACGAAGGGGTCGTTCATCGCGAAGAGCGCTTGCAACGGCGTCGTGCTGGTGGCGCGGACGGCGGTGCTGGAGTTCGTATCCGCTCCGTCGAAGAGCGCGAGGAAGGGGTGTTTCCGCAGGCGTTGCTGCATCTGATAGACGGCGCGCTGACGGGTGTCGTAGAGCGCGAAGAACTGGTTGTGCTGCGTGAAGCCCCAGGTGTTGACGTTGGGAAACGGGTGCTCGCCGCCGGGCGTGAAGTCGAGGTCGCCGCTAACGAAGAGCATCGTGTCGCGGATGGATTCCGCATCGAGCCGATGACGCTCGGCGTGCGACCACAGCGCATTGGCCGGATCCTGCGCCGGGTCGCCGCTGCTCGCGAGCTGCCAGGTGTGCGAGAGGAGCAGCAGCCGGTGCATGGCCTTCACCGACCAACCGCTTTCGACAAAACGGGCCGCGAGAAAATCCAGCAGCTCGGGATGCGACGGCGACTGCCCGCGTGTGCCGAAGTCATTCGGCGTGGCGACGAGGCCTCGCCCGAAATGCTGCTGCCAAAGCCGGTTCACCAGCACACGGGCGGTGAGCGGATTCGCCGGATCGGTGATCCACTGCGCCAGCTCCAACCGGCCGCTGCCGGTAGTTTCCTTCGGCAGCGCCTGGCCGCCGAGCACTTGCAAGAAACCGCGCGGCACTTCCTCGCCGAGCCGCTTCGGATCGCCGCGGACTTGCAGCCGCGCGTTGGCCGCGGCGCGCTCGCTCACGGCGTAGGCCAGCGGGTAAAAAGGCGTCTCGCTCAGGCGTTTTCCTTTCTCCCGCACCGCGGCGGCGACTTTTGCGGCGGCATCGACGTGCGCTTTTTTCTCCAGCGATTCCGGCTCTTTTTCCGCCGCGGCCTTGGTTGCGTCCGCCTCCTTTTTTTCCACCTCGATGGCGGCGAGCTGCTCCGAGCGGGACTTCGCGAGCTGTGCGGCCTCCGCCTTGGGCACGAGCGGGACGAGATTGGCCGGGCGGCTCTTTCCCTCGCTGCCGGGATGCGGAAAAGTGGTGCTGCTGAAGATGCCGTAGAGCGCGTAGTAGTCGCGGCTCGAGATGGGGTCGAACTTGTGGTCGTGGCAGCGCGCGCAGTTGATCGAAAGGCCGAGGAAGGCGTGGCCCAGATTGTCGATCGCGTCGTCCAGCGTGAGGTGCGGCTCGCCGTCGCCGCCGGCGAAATGCCGCGCGATCGCGAGATAGCCCGTGGCAACGATACGCCGTTGCCACTCGGGTTCGGTGGTGAATACGAGGAGATCGCCGGCCAGTTGCTCGCGCACGAATTGATCGAACGGCAGGTCGTCGTTGAACGCCTGCAAAACGTAGTTCCGATATTTGAAAGCCTGCGGCACCGGGTAATCCGAGGCGTTGCCGCAGGTATCCGCATACCGCACCACATCCAGCCAATGCCTTCCCCAGCGTTCGCCATAGCGCGGCGAAGCCAGCAGCCGATCCACCACGCGCGCATAGGCGTCGGGCTCGGTGTCCTGTAAAAATGCCTCCACCTCGGCCGGCGTCGGCGGCAGGCCGGTGAGATCGTAAGTCACCCGGCGTAGCAGGGTGTGCCGATCCACGTCTGGCGCGGGTTTCACACCGGCCTGCTCCATGCGGTCGAGGGTGAAAAAGTCCACCTCATTGCGTACCCACGCGCGGTCCTGCACCGCGGGCAACGGCGGGGTTTGCACCGGTTGAAACGCCCAGTGCTTGCGCCCTTTTTCAAAATCAATCCCGGCCACCGCTTGCGCCGTCTCCGCCGCTGGAGCCTCCGAGCGCGGGTCCGGCGCTCCGCGCTTCACCCACTCGATGATGTCATTCACTGCCTGCGCCTCCAGCGCGTGCTTCGGCGGCATCTGCAAATCCTTGTCCCAATAGCGCACCGCGGTCACGAGCAGGCTGTCGTCCGGCTTCCCCGGCACGATCACCGCGCCCGACGCCCCGCCCTTCATCCACCCCGCGCGCGAATCCAGCCGCAAATCGCCCTTCTGTTTCTTCGCACCGTGACATTCCACGCAGACCTCGACCAGAACCGGCCGGATGCGCTGTTCAAAAAACTCGACGCCCGCATCCGTGTCCGCCGCGCGGACCACCATGCCGGAGAGGCAGAGCGCAAGGCTGAGCGCAAAAGTGGGGATTCGGAAGTTCACTCTCGAGACTTACCCTTTGGACGTTGTCGAACTTAGAGCGGATTGTTCCATGCGCGCGCATGCCGGACTGGTGGGCGGTCCTTCGCTAAACTTCCGCGGGTTCGCGGGCCATCCGGGACTGAAGCGCCCGCGCCTTCGCCTCGGCATCGTGCGCCACGTTCGCGTAGGCGTCGAAATCGTTGAACCAATACTTCTTCGACCACCGATACATCCAATGCTGCTCGGGGATTTCCTCGCCGGGCAGCCATTGCGAAAAGCGCGGCTCCATCGCCTCCAGCTCGGCCATCGCGGTGCCGCGCATCGTCGTGTCGCGCGCGCCGTGTTTGACGACGAGGTCTTTGACCAAATCCGGCCGCTCCAGCACCACGCAGCCGCGGGTTTGCTGGGCGCTGAGTTCGCGGAAGTCTTTGAGGAAGGTGCTGTCGCGCATCGTAGCGAAGACGCCGCGCGGGTCGCGGATGTTTTCCGTGGCAAACTGGATGATCGGGCACGGCTCGATGTCGCCTCGCGGGTTCACGTGATGCGAGATGCCGGTGCTCATCGGGCAGAGCGCCTTGCCCTCGCCGTCGTAGTAGGCGTCGATGATCGCGATCGGCACCTTCGCGCGCATCTCGACGACGAAACGCCGCACCCGCACGAGCTGCTCCGGCGTGAGCGCGAGCTGCGCGTTCATTTTCGGCCCGACCGGGCGATACGTGTGAAACCAGCAGTAATGCACGCCGCGCGCGATCAACTCGCGCAGCCACGACTCGGTGCAGAGGTCGTCGATATTCGTCTGGCAAACGCTCGTCGCCACGCCGGTGAGGATCTTTTCCCGCAAGCACGCGTCCAGCCCGCGCAAGGTCCGCGCGAAGACTTCCTTTTTTCCGCGCCGCTCATCGCTCACGATCTCGCGGCCTTCGATGGAAATGAGCGGCGTCGCATTCCCGATTTGCCGCAGCTTCTTCGCGATTTTGTCCGTGATGAACTGCCCGTTCGTGAACACCTGAAAGTACGCGTCCGGGTGCGCCGCGAGCAGATCGAGCAGCTCCGGGTGCATGAATGGCTCGCCGCCGAGGATGCCGAAGAACGCGTTCCCGTGCGCCTTCGCGTCGTTGATCGTGCGGTTCAGCGTTTCGAGATCGATCTGCACGCGCTCCGCCTCCACATCCACCCAGCAGCCCTGGCAGCGCAGGTTGCAGCTATTGAGGATCGAGAGGTAAAGGAACGGCGGAAAGTATTCCCCGCGCTTGATCCGCCGCTTGAATTTCTCCACCGACAGCAGCCCCTTCACCCCGAAATTCCACGCAAACTTCCCCAGCAACCGCGGATCGGTCGTGCGGAGGATGCGGAGGGCGAGGGCAGGAAACATGAGCCCGCACCGTAGCGCGAAAGCGCCCGCACGCCAGCCCCGCCAATGAGACCAAAAGCAACGTCTGGAAACCTGAGTTCCTCTACCGAAATGCGGTTCCAATCCAATAACCGTCAAATCCAGAATCCACGGCCAGCTTCCAACCCGTGCTCACAAGCCCCTGTCCCAGTTCATTCAGACCGGGGAACCTGGATGCCTTCGGGACGGGGAATGGGGGTGTTCTGACCTGGATGCGCGCGGCATCGGCGGCCCAAATAGCCAAGTCCGGCACCATCCGCCCAGTATGGACGTGGCAGTCTGAAACCCCGGCACCATCCGCCCGGGATGGGCGGGGCATGGCGCAGACCGGGGAGCGATGCGCCCGTGGTGGGCGCGACACTGCGGGTCTCCGCCGCGCTGCGCCCAGCATGGGCGGAGCGGCCCGGAGCCTCGTCACGGTGCGCCCGGATTGGGCGCCACGGATCGGAAGCCGGTGAGGCATCAGCCCGGAATGGGCGCAAGGAGGTGGAGCTTCGGACTGGTCCGCCCATTCTGGGCGCGAGGTGCCGGAGTCTCGGCGACGCCGTGCCCGGAATGGGCGCGGCTCTTTCCTCTCTGTGAAAGCCCGAAAACTGTCCCGCCGCCGTTGCCTTGAGCCCCATCACCCACGTCTCCATCGGGGTTCCGCTGCCCGGTATGCGCCTTCTTCGCGCGGATGGCGTGTCTGCGGGCGGAGCAGGCACCGATTCCCACCCGCCGAAGAGGCGGAGGGGGAACAGTGGGGGTTGAAGGGCGGGCGGGCAGACACCCCCGCCCTGCGAAGTGCAACTTCGCTCCCAAGCGCGTGCCAAAGCTGAGGGAGAACCTTGGACCACGTTGCACGCCGTCAGCGGTAAACTGCTTTGAAATGATCGACGGACTGATTACACAAGCGATTGAGATGCCTCGATCGAATTTCAAATACGCAAAGCCGCCCATTCAGGAGGCGATCTGCGAAATCCATTTCAACGTCGATGAGGCTTTGTCATCGGAACGGATTGAGCATCTCAAGGAGGTCTGGGCAGCCGAATATCCCGATCAAAAGCTCAATGAAGAAAAGGGCGTGAAGGTGGAGGTCGGTGCGGACGGGGTTCGCGTGGTCGAAGACAAAATGGGGCACCGACTGGTTTGCCGTTCCAACGACGCCTGCCGGTTGGTCCAATTGAGTGGACGCTTTCTCGCGGTCAACCAACTGAAGCCATATCCCGGTTGGGAGGAAGGATTTCGCGATACCATCACGGCACGCGCTGGAGAGGTGCAAACAAGGTTCGGGCCTTTCGAGATCGTTCGTGTAGGGCTGCGCTATATCAATAAGATCGACGTTCCGCAGATCCCCTTTGCGTGGGAAGATTGGTTCAATTTTCGCCTTCCTGTGCCCGAACTTAAAGGCGCGGTTCGCGGCCCGTTTCAAATGCGCTTCGAGCAACAGCTCAAAGGTTCCTGCAATCTCATCGTCAATTGCGTGTCGCTTCCTAGCGTTGGGGATTGCACCCCTGTGATTCTCGATCTCGATGTTGTTTGGATCGGAAAGCCTGCAAGCGCAGCAAAGTTGTCGAAATTGCTGGAAACCGTGCATGCGCCGCACAGACTTGCGTTTGAAGCCTACTTGACGGACAAACTCCGCGAAGAATTCTCCTGATTTCACCGATGAACCTGTCCATCCCCACTCTCGCCATTACATGCGTTCCTTTCTACGCCAGCCTCGCACCGTACGGTCAGGCAAAGCGTTTCGAAGTCGGGACCGCTGCGTCCATCAAGATCGAAAGTCGAGAATTACAGCCGACGATGACGTTTGCCGTGGACGTTGAGAAGATCTCTTCTCACGAGACCGCGTTGGATTGGATGTCGTTGTCGAGCGAAGTGTTACCGGATGCTCGCCCAATGACGGCAGACGAGCGTTCGTCGATCAACGAATTCTTCTGGTCGCATTTTTGATGAGCGAATTCGGTGATTTCTCGCGGTATAGCCGAATCATCCCGGAGGAGCATCAACCGGCGCTGCGAAGCAGCCTCAAACGCATTCCCGATTTCTCTTGGCTGCTCGCAAAACCGCACCCAACCGAGAATCGGCTGCAGGGAGATATTCTGGGCGACTGCCCGACTGTGGTAATTGATGACTCGGGCGCGCCGAGAACCAAGCAATTCCCGGTGATGATCCTGAACAACTCTTGCGATTTACCGGATGACCGAGTGGATTTTGTCACCGCCGCACCAATCGTTGATTTCGGGAAGTTTTTGGAATTTGAAAAACGCCGCCGTTCGGAGAGCAGCTTGGAGGGTTTTGCTAAGGCGATACGCCAGAACGAAAAGACGGAGCTTTTCTACCTGCCGAAGTTCGCCGGATTTGAGCACGGTGCGCTCGTTCTACTCCATCTCGTCTGCTCGGTGTCTGCGAAGATGTATCGCAACCTTCTCTCTGCGGGGAAGCGTGAGGCATCGTTCACGCAGATCGGTTTCTATTTCATGCTCATCAAGCTGACGACGCATCTGGCCCGCGCTGAAAGCACCGATGTTCAGCGCACGGGCGGATAGAGCGCGTCCGTTTCGCAAACCACTGGCATGCGACAAGGCTCTCCGCTCAGTTCGCCAGCAGCTTCACCAGCCGTTCGTTGACGAAGAGGATTTCCTTGCCGGCTTTCACTTTGGCCACAAGGCCGGCGGCGGCGAGGTAGTGGAGGTAGCGGGAGGCGGAGACGCGGTTGCCGGGGCCGGCTTCCTCGAGGTGGTGGATTTTGCAGTAGGGGCGGATGAAGAGCTGCTCGATGAGTTCTTAGGAGCGCGCACCTCGCAGCCAATCACGGGAACAGCACAAACTTTCCACCCGCCACGGCGACACCCGCTGCGCCTGTTCCCGGGCTCGGTGCGTTGCCGGGGTTTCCCTGGGCCTGACCTTTTGCGTCGTAGAGCTGCCAGCCGAGGGCGTCGCTGTTCTTCCATGCGATCAGTGTCGCGCCATCGGCAGCGGGCAGGGCGAGAACGCCGGTGCGCATGCCGTTCGTGCCGGGCGTTCTGATTTCTCCGGGAGGCAGCACCGCGCCGTCTTTGCCCAGATGGGTGAAATAGATCTGCCCCTTTGTCGGCCACGCGGCGATGTAGCTGTTCGCGGCGGGGACCACGGTGAAATACGTCATTGGGCACGCGGCGATTTTCCACGGGGTGAGGCTGATGCGCGTGCGCGTCGGCCGTCCGCTGCCGCTTGGGTCCAGCAGCGAGAGCCACATGTCGCGGTCGTTGTCCGTCTCCTCGCGATAGAGCAGCGCCAGCTTGCCGTCGGTGCCGTAGGCGACGCTCGTCGTGCAGCACTTGCACGGGTTCAGAGTCGCGTCGGGCTCGGCGGGTTCGCCGAATGTCACGCCGCCGTCGCGCGAAGTCATCGTGTGGATTTTGCCCGAGAGAAAAGTCGCGCCGACCGCGCCGCGATCACCGGCGGCGATCGAGAAGCCCTCGCTCGGCTGGTGGTTTAGATTCCGCACGGGCGAAAATCCCGCCGCGCCCGGCCCGAGGGCCGCGTAGAAGAATCCCCATTCCTCCTTCGGCAGCTTCAACTGCCACGCGTTCGTGCCGAGCGCGACATGCACGCGGCCATCCCGCGCGACAGCGAGATCCCACGCCAGAAACTTCAGCCCGGGCTTCCGCGATGCCGCATCCACGACCGGAATTGGCGCGCTGAAAGTGCGCCCGTCATCCCGCGATTGGACGTACTGCGGCCCGTGCTCCGAGTCGCACAGCACATGGATCGTGCCATCGGCGGAGGCCTGCGCTTTCCGCGGCTGAAGGCCCGCGGGGACGCGCGCGGTGCTCACCCGATCCGCGCTGTTCCCGGCGAAACTCACGACTGCGACACTGAAAAACAATCCGAGCACCGCAAGGCTACGGCCGACGGGGTGCCGCAGTACACGGAAGGGCGCGCGCCGCCGCGGGTTCTCCCAGCGGGCAAAAAGAAAGCTCATGATCGTCACGGCTTCCCAGGCATCGGCGGGGGCTCGGGTGCGGGCTGGGGTTTGGCTTTGCCCATTTTGTGGAAAAAGCCGCCGGTGCCGAAGTTCTGCCAGCCCCAGCGCAGCCAGCGGAGCAGGGCGGCGGCGAGCCAGAGCGCCCAGGCAAGCATGGCGAGGCGATAGCCCCAAATGGAGATCGAGACGCAGCCGGGCTGCGGGAGCAGCGGGCCGCTGCGGGCTTGGAACCAGCGCAGCGACCAGTGCAGCTCGGTGCGGCTGGAGCCGTTGCCGCTGATGAACATCTGGGGATCGCCGAGCAGGCCCTCGCGCACGGCGGCGAGGAGGACGCCGATGGCACCGACGGTCAGAGCCATGAGCGCGAGCTGGAGCAGGTTGTAGCGGATGGGGCCGAGGCGCTGGAAACCTTCGCGCCCGCGCGCGGCGAGGGCGAAGAGCCAGCCAATGACGATCAGCGCGGCGGGCAGCGGCACCTGCGTGAGGCCGATGACGAGGAGCATCCACGAGACGGTGCGAACCGGCGTGCGGCCCGCGCGACCGAGCGCACCCGCGGCGAGCAGCGAGCAAAGGAGAATGCCCCAGAAGCGCACCGCTGGGCCGCGCTGCGGGCCGTGCGCCCACAGTACCCAGCGGTCTTCGGGCACTTGGATGATGGTCTGGAGGTTCGCGCTTTCCACGGGCAGCCGGACCTCGCCGCCGACGGCGTGGCGGCTGAGCGGCGTGTTGATTTTCCACCCAATGGAAATGGTCTGCTCGCCGGGCCGCACGGGGATTACGAGCTTCGCGCCGTCTTTGCGCACGGCGATGGGCTTGCCGTTGTGCGCCAGCGCGGTGATGTCCGCGCCGGCAGGTAGCTCCACGAGGAAGTCCTCGCCAAGGCTGCACCGCAGTGCGAGGTCGAGCTGCTCCATGCGCTGACGTTTGCCGAGCGTGATGGTGTGGGTGCCGCGGCTCACGGTGATGGTCGCGCCGGCGATGGCTTCGGGCCGGCTGAGCTGGAGCGTCGCGCTCTCGCCGGGCCACGGCTGCCAGGTCGGGATCAAATCGCCGCCGCCCGCGCGGATGGTGCTATTGGAGGTCACCGGCATTGGTGCGTCGGCCTCAAAGATGGGCTCGAGTCCGCTGATCGCGAGATTCCAAATGGGAGAGACGACGAGGTGCCAGCGCTCGACCCAGGCATCGTCGGCGCGCGTGGCCAGCCGCAGCTCCGGCGCGGTGGCCAGCCCGCTTTCCCACGCAAACTCCTGCTCCTGCGCGCCGAGCCGCACTTCGATGAAGCCGTCCTTCACCACGGCGTTCGAGGAAAGCACGTTTTCGCCGGGCAGCAGCGGCACGCGCAGCGCCACGGCTTTGCCCACAGGCGAGAGCCGCGTGACGGTGGTGCGCACCTGCCAGATGAGCCCGAGTTCCAGATGCCGGTCGATGGCTGCGAGCGTCTGGAGATCCTGCCGGTCGTAGGTCGCGCTGGCGGCGGCGGCTTTTTGTTTGAGGGTGAAAAAGATCTGCTGCTCGGGAATGCCGCCGGGCCGTACGCCGGTGAAAGTCCACGCGGGCGCGTCGATTTTCACCTGCCGCGGCTTGAGGAGAAACGTCCACTCCCACTCCGTGACATCGGCGAGCAGCGCCTCCACGCGCACGCGATGCACGCCCGCCGGGAGCACCACCCACAGGTAGCCGTCGTCGCGCCGCAGCGCGGCCTCGGGCTTTTCATTCACGAGCACGCTGAGCGGCGACCACGCGGGCAACCGCCCCGGCAGCGGCACGGCGGTGCGGGTGGCGGTGTGAATCTCAGCGACGATGGTGATCTTGCGTCCGGCGAGCGTGAGCGAAACGGTCGGGATGTCGGCGGCGGTCGGGTAGGCGTCGGAGGCTTCAAGCAGCCGCTCGCGCAGTTTGTCTAGCGTGGCCGCATCCGGAATGGTCGTTTGCGCCTGCGCGCTGCCGAGCGTGGTGAAAGCGAGGAGCAGAACCGCGGCCACCTTTCCGCCGGTGCGGAGGACCACGCCGCCAGCGCGGCGGGCATTGAGCAGCACGGCGGCGAGCGCGAGCAGCAGGATCACGCGAGCAGCAGTGAGCAGCCGCTCGACACCGAGCGGGATGAGGATGGGCCGCACCGGCTGCTTCGCGGTGACCGGCCCGTTCCAGCGAAAGCTCACCGTCCGCCATTTCCACTCCGGGATGCCGGGGCCGGTCTGGATGCGGGCTTTGGTGTCGTAGTTCAGATTTTCCTTCATCTGCGGCTTTTTGCTCGGCGCTTCGGAAGAGGCGCCCCAACCGCGCCCGGAGTATTCGTCATTCGATTCGAACAGGCTGCTTTGCCTCGTATTGGCATGACGGCCTCCGCCAATCCGCTCCAACTGCGGATACAGCGCCTGCTGCACTTGCTTCGCGACGAACGGCACGAGGACGAGAACGAACGCGACAGTGGCGAGCCACTTTCCCCAAGTGACAAGGCGGCGGCCCCAGCCCTCGGGAACCACGCGCTGGAGGGCGAGTGGCACGAGCAGGATGAGCCAGAGGTAACGCGGCGCGCCGGGTTCGTGATACGACAGGCCGAATGCGACGAACGCCAGCAGACCGGCGGCAAAGCCCCACAGCCGGAAGACGGCGAGCGTGAAGATAAGCAGGAGAAAGAGATCGAGCAGCGTCCACGAGGTGAGCCAGTCGCCCTCGACGTGGTCCGCACCGAAGAGCGCGAAGAGCCGCCAGCCGGGCGGGAGATTGAGCGTGACGTGGAGCGAGTCGGCGTCGGTCTGCCAGCCGGTGGCGGCGAGATTGCGGGTGCGGTTCATGCGACCGGTGGCTTCGAGGTTTACCCCACGCGTGCGGATTTCCACGCCGGGCGCGGCGCTCCGCGGGTTGCGCGTGATGAGCTGGCCCTGGCCGTCGTTGCGCACGGAGCCGAGGTCCTGGCCGGGTGCGGCGTCGAGCCGCCAGAGCTGCTGGGCCTGGCCGTTGATGATGTCGCGAAAGGTGAACGCGCCGCCATCTTCATCCAGCCACCACTCACGCGCGATAGTCAGTCCGGCGGGCTTCTTGTCACCCATGCCGCGCTGGCGCTCCACGATTTGGAAAGGCGCGGTGGTGTCCCAGCGATAGACGGGCAGCTCGCGCCACTTTTCCGGGAAGGTCGTTTGCGAGACATCGACGGAAGGAGCGCCCATGATCTCGACGACGCGACCCGGCTGTGCGCGAAACGCGAAGAACATTTCCGCGACGGCGGGGCGCGCGGTTTTGGCGAAGAGGATTTCCTTCGGGTTGTCGAAGCGGAAGGCATCGGCGCGCAGCGTCCATTTGCCCGCGCGGACCTGCGCTTTCATGCGACCGGAGTCGTCGATGGCGACGGGAATGGGACTCTCGACGGCGGAGAGTTTCCAGCCTTCGGGCAGGATGGTGCCGAGATCCTCCTCGCGGCTTTTGCCGGAGACGGTCAGCTCGATCTCCGTGCGCAGCCAGAGCGGGATGCCGTCCTCGAGGGCGGCGTAGAGTTTGACCGCGAGGAAATTTTTGTCGGCCTCCTCGGTGGAGCCGTCGCGTTTCAGCCAGAGCAAGCCCTGCGTGTCCCACGCGGGTGCGTCCACGGCTTTGCCGTCGAGGCTCAGCGCGAGGAGACCGATCTCGCGCGGTACTGGGAGGCGCTGCGGGATTTCGCTCCACCGGTAGGCACCCGTGAGGGCATGTGTGCCTGCGCGCAGGCGCACCGCAGGCTGACCTGCGTGCTCGATAACGGCGAGCGCTTCCTTCCCCGCGCGCACGTCCAGCGGCCAGGCGTCTGGCCCGCCGGGCAGCGGCACCCAAGTTTCGCGAAACACGGTGACGCCGAACTCGAAGCTGCCGCCGGCGCGCTCGACCTTCAGCGCGAGCCGCGACGGCCAGAAACAAACGCGTTTTTTCCCGTCGCTGAAAATGGCGGGACAGTCGCGGTCGTCATCGCCCCATGTGGCCCACGTTTCCCACGGCTTGAGCGCGTCGGGGATGACCTTGTCCGCGGCGCGGACGGTGAGCGTGGCGAGAAGGGCGAGGGCCGCGAGGGAAAGGCGGAGCGTGTTCATAGTGGGAAGGGACTGGCGTATTGCACGATTTCGCGCGGCGTTGGGCGAGGCTAATGATGCCGGCCAGTCGCGGCGGCAATTTTCTCGCAAGCCAGAGGCCGGGCGCGGTAGATGAGCGCATGCACGTTTCTGACCCATGAGCGAACCGCCGGAGCCCACCGCGTCTTCACCGTGGACCGAGCGGCGGGTGCGCTGGCTCTGCACCGCGCTGGGCGCGTGGGGCGTGGCGACCGGGTTTGCGGTGTTCATTTTGCTGTGGACGCACGGCCGTCCGCATCCGCTGACTTTCCTCGCCGGATTGCTGGTCGCGGCGGTGATCGCGTATGTCGCGGAATGGCTGCGCGAGCTGATCAGGGAAGGCGTGGCCGTGCCTGCGATCACGGGGCCGCGGGTGATCGTGACGGTGCTGCTTTTGATGATCATCGAGCTGGTGGTCCATGCCGGAACGGCGCTCGTGCAGATCGGCGGCGACCATCACGAAGCGGCGGCCGTGCATTCGGAATTGCAGGAGATTCTCGCGCCGGTGGCGGGGGCTGGTTCGGGGCAAATCGTGGAGGTGGTGGGGCTGATGCTCGCGTGGATGCTGGTCGGCGCGGTGGTGGCGAGACGGCTGTCGCGGGTCGTGTTCCTGCGCCTGCCGGGAACGGCGGGCGGCGTGATGCGCGGCGCGCGGGAGGGCGTGCTCGGCGGGCTGGTGGCCGCGCCGGTCGGAGCCATCGCGTGCCTGCTGCTGCTGCGCGGGATCAAGCAGGTCACCGCGATGATCACGCGGGGCGACGCGTGGGCGCAGGAGCTGCGCTCGTCGCTCGCATATCTGCATCTGGAGTCGGGCTGGATGGTGCTCTTGAAATTGCCGACGTATCTCTGGCTCGGCGCGTATCATGTGGGAAAGCTGGGCCACGGAGCCGGGTGGGTCGTCCTCGCGGTGCTGGCCGTGGGTGCCGGCGTGTACGGCTGGCGGTGGCGCGCGCGCCGCTGGGTCCGCTGGGCTGGGCTGGGCCTCGCGCTGGCGCTGCTCGCACCGATGCCGACGGATCTCGGCCGCATGTTCGAGATCGCGCTGCTCGCCATCGTGATTTGGATTGTGCCCGGTTTTCTGCTGGGTGCCGCCGGGCCGTTGTTGCGCGGGGCCGGCGACGAGCCGCGCTTGTGGAGCTTGATCGCTTTCGGCGCAGCCGGGCTGCTGTGCCTGCTGACGTGGCTGAAGTTCGCGAGCCCGTGGTGCTATGCGCTGGCGTTCGGGCTGGTCTTGATCGGGCTGCTATTTTTCCGCGGCGCGTCGCTTCGGGAATACTGGCCGCTGGCCGCCGCCGCCATGGCGTCGATGGTTTCGGGCGTGATGGTGTTCGTCGAGAAGGCCACTTTTCTCGGCGTCTTCTCCGAGGTGCACGCCATTCACCAGCTCGCCAACGTCCGGCCCAATCCGCTACTCGCGAACATGAACGCGCTGATTGAAATCTTTCGCCCGGACGAGCAGTTCGACAGCGAGGACATGCGCAAGCTTTCGCGCCAGGTGCGCGAGCTGGCGAAGCTGCCCGGCGACCGGCGGGCCGAACGACTGAAGGAAATCGCGGGGCTGCTGGCGCAAATCCAAACCCGGACTCGAAGTGCGGAAGCGGAACATCTGCGCGAGTTCGCCAGCGGACGGATGTGGGGTGTCTTTTCGCCGGGCGATGATGTCGCCGAGCTGTATCGCGCCACCGCCGCGCTCGTCGAAAATCCGCCGACCAAGAACCAGCGCGAGGCGGTCTTCGGCGGGCTGCTGGCGCGTGTGGATGGATTGATCGGCACGGAGAAGGAAGCCGCAGCGGCGCAGTGGCAGCGGCGGGCGAAAGTCACCAACACGCAGAAGGAAATGGAAGCGGCCCTCCAGACGGGCAAGGCGAGCGAGGACACCGCGCGCTTTGGTCCTGCGCTCGGACTTTTGGCCGCGGAGCTGTGGGAGTTCTCGACCCGCCCTCCGGACACGCGCGCTGAGCAAGGCTCAACTTTGCGCCGGCGGCTCGGCGCACTGCTGCGGGCCAACGACGTGTCGGTTCCGGGAGGCGAAGCTGACCCGTTCGCTCAATTCAGTCTCCCGTCCCTTGAGCCGCAGCCCTTGAAAGACCGGCTGACCAAAATGTGGGAGCAACTGGAGAGGGAACTGAAAACACCGGGCAGCGGCGGGTTTCTTCCACCGCAACCCTTCACGGGTGATCCCGCCGTGCTGCCCTGGCGCTCGGTGCCCCAGCCGGGCAGCGCGGTCGGAGGTTTGCGCTCGCGCCTCGACTGGCTGGAAGGGGCGCGGGCCGACATTGAACGCCACCGTCTCGCTCTCGCCGCTGAGCAGGAGCCACCCACGCCGCCGCCCGCCGCGACCGGTGGTCACGCGCCCGCGGCCGGACATGGTGAGGGGACTTCGGCAACCGACGCGCACCACCAACCGGAGCCGGCGTCCAAGGAAGCCATCCACGAAAGCCCGTCGCTGGGAATGATCGCGATGTTTCCCGCCGCGGCTCGCGCGGCCCGGCTGGCGGAGATTCAGAGGCAATTGGTCGCCGTGCAGCGCTCCGCCGAGGAAACCAAAGAATCCTGGACCGCTGCGCCCGCGGTAACCCTGGAACTGTCCCTCGTCGGCTCGTTTGGTTTCTGGGTGACCGTGGCGCTGCTCGCCTCGTGGTCGCTGACCGATTTGCGCCGCCACCACGGCGGCCACGGAGCCTGAAGTCGGTTGGGGTTTTCCGCTCGTCTTGCGGCGCGCGGGGCGCAGAATCAGAAACCTTTATGAGCACCAAATTCCGCATCGTCGGCATCAATTTCGATCACATGCACATGGGCGATCTGCTGCGCGTGGCGCACGAGCATCCCGACGCGGAACTCGTTGGCATCTGCGACGAAAAGCCCGAGCGCATGGCCTCCGCGGTGCGCAATTTCGCCATCCCGGACGACCGCGTTTTCACCGACTACCGCGCGTGCCTGGAAAAGGCGCGGCCCGATCTCGTGATCCTCTGCCCGGCCACTGGCGAGCATGCGCTGTGGACGCAGCGCGTGGCGGAGTTTGGCGTGAACATCATGATCGAGAAGCCGTTCGCGGCCACGCTCGCGGACGCGGATGCGATGATCGCGGCGCAGCGGGCGACAGGGAAATTGCTGGCGATCAACTGGCCGATCCGCTGGTACCCCGGCTACATCACGACGAAGCGCCTGCTCGACGAGGGGCTGATCGGGGAGCTCACGAATTTTCACCACTACGGCGGCAACCGCGGCCCGCTCTACCATCTCGCGGACAAGGTGGAGCAGGTGCCGACGGCGGAGATGAAAGCGGCGAGCTGGTTTTACAAAAAGGCGCTCGGCGGCGGTTCGCTGCTCGACTATGCGGGCTATGGCGCGACGATCGGGACGTGGTTTCAAAACGGGCGCAAGCCGCTGGAGGTGACGTGCGTGATGGACGAGCCGGCGGGGCTGGAGGTGGACGAGCACAGCGTTACCGTGTGCCGCTACGCGCACGGCCTGTCGAAGATCGAGACGCGCTGGGGCACCTTCACCGACCCGTGGATTTTGCAGCCGCAGCCAAAGTGCGGGTTTGTGCTCTGCGGGACGCGCGGGACGATCAGCGCCTACGATTACGCCACGCATCTGCGCGTGCAGACCGCCGAGCGGCCGGAGGGCTACGAGCTCGCCGTGGACGAGGTGCGCGCGCCTTTCCAGAATCCGATCCAGTATGTGCTGCAGGCGCTGGCGGGCGGCGAGTTCGAACGCGGGCCGTTGCATCCCGAGATCGCGCGCATCGGCCAGCAGATCGTGGACAGCGCGGCGTTGAGCGCGCGGGAAAAGCGGACGGTCAAGCTGGTGGAGTAAACAATCCGGCGGTACCTACCGCTCCACGCCCTCGGCATAGCTGAACCACGCCGGCTTGAAATTCGCCAGCGGGCCCTTCAGCTTCTCCAGTTCAGACGCTGGTCCGTGGATTTCAAGGCGGACGAGGTCGGAGAGTTTGAGCATTTCGCCGAGCAAAGCGCCCACGTTTTCCAAATGCGCGAGCGTGGCCTCGGCATCGGCGTAGGCCTCGCGGCAGAAGACCTCATCGCTGTTGATCGTGAATTCGTAATAGCAGCACTTCGGCTCCGTGGCGGTGCGGGCGACGAATTGCGGCAACAGCGCGCGCGCGGCGTCGAGTTGGCCGGGGTGGACTTTGAAGTAGGGGTGAATGCTGACGTTGGGCTGGCTCATGGGTCGGTGATGATGGTGGAAGATGACGCGTCAGCTTTTCGTGGATCGCGGGTCCAAAAGGCCAGCGGCATTTTGGTCTCGAAGCCGAACACAAAAAAGCCCCGGCTTCACGAGGAAGCCGGGGCGGGAGAATGACGAGGTGGAATTAGGGAGCCTTCGGAGCTTCGGGAGCGGGCGCAGCGGGCGCGGGCGCAGCCTTGTCCAAGGCGTCCTTGGCGGCATCCTTGGTCGCATCCTTGGTCGCATCGACAGCTTTGCCAGAGGCGTCCTTCGCGGTTTCGGCAACCTTGTCGATCGCAGCAGCGGCGGCGGGAGCCTTCTCCTTGGCGGCGTCCTTGGCTTCGTCGATCTTGGTGGTGGCGGTGTCTTTGGCCTCAGCGGCCGTGGACTCGATCTTTTCCGAAGCGGTCTTGGAATCGCAGGCGGCAAAGCCAAGGGCGGCAACGGCCGCGAGGGCAAACAGGGGATTGAATTTCATGATGTTGTTTAGTTTGGGTTTATTGGTTTGTGCCCTCCTGAGCGGAGCGCAGGGGGCAGGCTGACCACCGCGCTGGGCAGTGTCAATGCCCGGCGCAGGAAAAAAACACGGGCTGCGGGTTACTTGTTGAGCAGCTTTTCGAGCAGCGAATTCATCCGCGCGAGCATGGTCCGCGGGTCGTCGAGCAGGCCGGCGGCGACGAGCGCGTTGTCGAAAATCTGCTCGCCGACCTCGCCCGCCAGCGCGGCGTCGGTGTGGCGGATTTTTTCGAGCTGCACGAGCATCGGGTGGTCGGGATTGATCTCGAGGTCGGGCTTGGCGTCGAGGCTGGGGCCGCCCTCGCGGTTCATCATCTTCATCACGCGCCGCATGCTGGAGGTCAGGTGCGCGTCGCTGTCCACCACCACCGCCGGGCTGCCGGTGAGCCGGTGCGAAACGCGGACCTCGCCCACGCGCTCGGTGAGCCGCTCCTTGATGAAGTTCGCCAGCATCCGCGCCGTGTCCTTGTCGAGCGCGTGAGTCTTTTCCTCGTCGAGCTTGAGGTCGGCCTTCTCCGCGGCGATGAGCCGCTTTTTGTCGAACTCCCGCAGGTTCTCCATGACGAACTCATCCTGCGGTGCATACAGAAACAGCACCTCGAACTTCTTCTCGCGGAAGATCTCGAAATACGGGCTGGCCTCCGCCGCCTCGCGGTTCGGCGCGAGCAGATAGTAGATCTCCTTTTGCGCCTCCGGCATGCGCGTCACGTAGTCCGGCAGCGAGGTGGTCTTGCCCTTTTCCGTGAAGGACGACTCCGCGCGCAGCAGCTTCGCCAGCGCCTCACGGTGCGAGTAATCGTTGGCCACGCCCTCCTTGAGGCAGTGCCCGTGCTCGACAAAAAACCTGTCGTATTTCTCCGGGTCGGCCTTGGCCTCCTCGTCGAGCCACTTGAGCACGCGCTTGGTCAGCACCTCGTTGATTTTCCGCAGCAGCGCGGAGTCCTGCATCGTCTCGCGCGAGATGTTCAGCGGGATGTCCTCGCTATCCACCACGCCTTTCAAAAACCGCAGCCACTCGGGAAAGAGCGCCTTCGCCTTTGGCTGAATGAGCACCTTTTTGCAGTAGAGATTCACCTCGCTCTCGCTGCGCGTCATCGTCAGTTGCTCGTAGCTTTTCGGCGGGACGAAAAGGAGCGCGCGGAGGCTCAGGGGCGCATCGGTGGAATAGTGCAGCCGGTACTGCGGCGCCTCGGAGTCGTGGCCCACGTATTTGTAAAAGTCCGCGTATTCCTCGTCGGTGATCTCGCTCTTATTCTTCGTCCACAGCGCCTGCACGGTGTTCACCGCGGTGCCGTTCAGCTCGATCGGGAACTGCACGAAATTCGAGTAGTGCCGGATGATCTGCTCGATGCGCGAGGCCGTGGCAAACTCCGTGTCGCGGAGCTGCAACACGATCTTCGTCCCGCGCGAAAGCTCGCCCGCCGGCTCGATCTCGTAGCCCGTGCGCCCGTCGCTCGTCCACACCCAGCCCGTCTCGCCCGGCAGATACGACCGCGTGAAAACCGTCACCTTTTCCGCGGCCATGAACGCCGCATAAAACCCCACGCCAAACTGCCCGATGAGCTGCGCGTCCTCCTTGCTCGCCTTGAGCTGTTCGAGAAAGGCCTTCGACCCCGAGTGCGCGATCGTGCCGAGGTTGTCGATCAGCTCACCGTGCGTCATGCCGAGCCCGGCGTCCGTGAAAGTGATCGTCTTCGCCTGATCGTCCGTCGCCACGCTGATCGTGAGCGCCGCGTCCGGCTCAAAGATCTCCGCGCCCGAGGTCTGGAGAAACTTCAGCTTCTCCGTCGCGTCCGCGGCGTTCGAGATCAGCTCGCGGACAAAGATTTCCTTGTCGGTGTAAAGAGAGTGGATGACGAGATCGAGCAACTGCGCGATCTCGGCCTGGAAGGCGTGTTTTTCGATGGTGGACATAGGCGCGGAATCTACAAACACCGCACGTACGCACGCAAGCGCGGCGCACTTTCAGCAACCGTTCCCTCCGCCTTCCTTCAGCTTTCCCTTTCCGGCCCCCCAACCCAATTTGCATTTCCAATCACCCATCGTTTCACCGGGAGGGCTGCGGCTTGCGGGGGGCGTAGCCTTGGATTTCGACATCATTCGCCTGCGGCACTCCCGGCGTGCTGCGGCCGTCGCGCTGGTATTTCTCCAGCAGCGCTTTCAACTCGGTCACGAGTTCCGGTTTCTCAGCGAAGTAGTTGTGCCGCTCGGCGAGATCATCGCGCACGTTGAAAAGTTCGCCGGGTTGATCGTGCGGTTTGTAACCGCGCTCATCCTTGAGCCACTGCGGTTCGCCTTTGGCACCGTTGTCGTCGCCGCTGGGCGCATTAATGAGCACCCAGTCGCCTTTGCGGATCGCAAACTTTCCGTTCGCGCTGTGATGCACGGTGGCTTCGCGTGCTGGAATGCCATGTGGCTCGCCGAGTAGCACAGGCAGCACGTTCACGCTGTCCTCCCCGGCGTTGTCAGGCAGTTTGGCCCCGAGGATCGCGGCGACCGTGGCCATGAAGTCCACATGACACATCGTTTCATCGTTCACCTTGCCGGCTTCGATCTTGCCCGGCCAGCGCGCGATGAAGGGCACGCGATGCCCGCCTTCCCACGCATCGCGCTTGGCTCCGCGCAGGTCGCCCGCGCTCCGATGTGCGAACTGCGACACGCGATCATACGCACCGGGATTCACCTCGCCACTGATCTCGGGGCCATTGTCGCTGGTAAAAATGACGAGCGTGTTGTCCGCCACGCCGCTGCGTTTTAGAGCGTCGAGCACCTGGCCTGCCACCCAGTCGGTTTGAAAGACGAAGTCGCCATACGCACCGGCCTTCGACCTGCCGACGAACTCCGGCGCGGGCACAACCGGGTAATGCGGTGAGGTAAGTGTGAAGTAGAGGAAAAAAGGATTCTTCGTTTTCGCCGTGTCTTCGATCCATCTCACCGCATGCCGCGTTAGTTCGGGCAGAATATTGACCAGCTTCCAACCGGGAACCATCGGACCCGGGATATTGAAAAGATCCTCGGGCCCAGAGTCGCGGACAGACGGGATGCCGACCGTGTGATCATTCTCCACAAAACAATACGGGGGATAGTTCGGCACGATGGTGCCGAAGTAGTGACCAAAGCCCCGCGTGATCGGTCCGTCGGTGAGTGCATTGGTAAAGTCCACGTTACTCATCGGATTGCCGCGGCTGGAAGGCGTTTGTCCGTCAATCGTCGGATAGGTCAGGCCGAGGTGCCACTTGCCAATGCACGCCGTCGTGTAGCCATGCTGCAGCAACAGCTTGCCGACAGTGAGACGATCCGCCGCGATGAGCGGCTTGTCCCACGGACCGAGCACGCCGCGCTGAAGCCTCGTGCGCCACGAGTATCGTCCTGTGAGAATCGCGTAGCGCGTGGGAGTACACACGGAAGTGGGAGCATGAGCATCCGTGAACCTCGTGCCATCGCGGGCGAGCCGGTCGAGGTTCGACGTCGGGACTTTCGAGTCTTTATTGTAACAACCGATGTCTCCGTAGCCGAGATCATCGGCGAGGATGAAAACGATGTTGGGCTTTCCCTCGATCGCGCGACCTACGCCGCCAGCAAGGGCCAGCAGTGTGAAGACAATGATGTAGCTCTTCAATATTCGGAGTTTGAAATGAGTGTCGGAAGCACATCTCCGCCGCTTCTCCAGCAGCGCGACTATGCCTGAAACAGTCTGCTTCGATTCGTCGCAAGTATAGAAGAAGAAAACATTGAAGCTAAGAATGCCTCAATGGGCTTCAGTGAAGCATTCAATCGGACAGAACATCGCATAAGCGCGCTCAAGGCGATCGAGTTTGCCGGAAGTCCTTATTCCCGCGTTTTAAGGGACAGGTCTTTCATCGACACCAAAAGCAAATTCCTGACATCCTAAAATTCCCGCCGCCATGCAGCCACCATTGAACGCCAAGCCTCGGAGGTCCGCGCTCGTCGCGGTGCTGGGTTGGGCGTTGATCGTCATGGGCATCGTCGGGCTGCCGATCAGCGTCATCTCCGGGGCGATGCTCGTGACCCGGAGCTACGGGACGCAGAATGCGGATGCGGCAGGGATTTTCACCGTGGTGCTGGGCCCGGCGGCGGTGCTGGCCTGCGGCATCGGGTTGCTGAGGCGCTGGACGTGGGCGTGGTGGGGCGCGGTGCTGCTGGCGCTGGGCGTGTGCGGCTTTGGCCTGAAAGATGTGCTGAAGAAACCGGCGGCGCCGTACAGTTACACGTCGGAGTCGGGCACGGTGACCACGGTTTACTCCTCGGGCGGGAGTATGCTGCCGGTGCTGGTCAGCGGCGGTTTGCTGGCGGTGCTGCTCCTGCCGACGGTGCGTGCGCAATTCGGGCAGCGGAGACCGGCTGCGCCACCCACCGCCGCTGCGGTGGTGGAATTTTCCCAGTCTGACTCCCCCCGCACGGCGATCCAGGAGGACATCCTCGCTGCGCTGCGGGCCGGCGCGGAATTTCGCACCGCGCACAAGGAAGGGGGCACGACGGTCCGCTGGCTGCACGGACGTTTTGTGCGCGAAGACTACGGCGAATGGAACGAGCGCGCGGAATACACGGACGAAGCCGCCTTCCTGGCCTTTCTGCTGCGGTTCTTTGAGTGGGAAAGCAACGGGCGTCAGAACGTGAGCCTCCCGGAGCCTGAACGCTGGCAGAACATCCGGGAACTGCTCCGCGGCAGCGGCACACACCACGTCGCCGACCCGCACTCCGCACCGGTCCGCCGCAACAATCCGTGGCGCATCGTCGGTGCCTTTCTCATCGCGATCCCCGCTGTCGTGCTCGTCTTCTGGCTGCGCGGACGCCTCCCGCACCACAGCCCCGCGCCGCAAAAGTTGGACACCTTCGATGGCAGACCCCCGCAGGTCACACAGCCGGAGTTCAAGCTGCCAAAGACCGCCGCAACCCCGCGTCCGCAGAAATAGCCCAGCTGCGGATTTCCCTCGTTCCGAACCTCCACTTCGGAACGCCCCGCAGGGGAAGCTCAGTTTCCGGGAGTGCGCGTGCCGAAGTCCAACTTCGGCACGAGGAGCGAAAATGGGCGGAAAATGGGGTGTCCCCGGAGCACTGGCGGGACACCCATTACCGGCTGTAAGGCCCGTGGTTGCGCAATTGCAGGTCGTCGCGCGCACAAGGGAGACGTAGAGGCTGGCTGGCGCGAGCCGCACGGCGACCGGCTGAAGGAAGAGGTTTTCCTCCCCAAGTGCGCGGCTCGCTTCCGCAAGTGCGCGGCGCACGGCCGCGCGCGGGCGGTTTCCGGCGGCCCGCCGATGATATTCCGCGGCGCGGCTCCCATTCTCCCACGATGGCGGGAAGTTTTCCGCCGCCAGGAAGCGGCTTTCCGCCATCGAAAAACCATCCGCCGCCGCGAGCGGGCGATCGCCTGCGGGCAGAAAACCGCGCCCCACCGTCGGCGGGTGGTTTTCCGCCGCGAGGAGTTGATTCCCCCGCAGCGGGGAGCCATTCCCCGGCGGAAGGGAATCCCGCCCGCGTGGCGGCGAACCACTCCCGGCCGCCAGGGAACGATCCGCCGCCGGAAGAGAACCGCTCTCCACCACCGGAAAACCATTCTCTCACAGCGGAGAATGCCCCCCGGCCGCACGCCAGCCGCCTGCTGCTTGTCCGAAGATGGCTTTCCTCCGGCAGAGAGGCGCTCTGCACTGCGGGAAAACGGCTGCCCGACGGAGGAAGATGATTTTCCGGCGGCGGGGAACCGTTTTCCGCTGCGGGAAAACCGCGCTCCGCCGGAAGAAAACCGTTTTCCACTGGAGGAAAACAATCCCCGGACGCCTCCCCGCCGGCCATTTACTCTGGAAAACCGCCCATCCGCCCACTCCCGCCCCGCACCCTCTCTCCCCCAGGGCCGATCCCCGCCATTCTCCCCGGCGCGCAGGCTCCCATGCCCGGCCCAGCACCCAGCCCACTCCCTCGGCCAGTTTGGAATTGCCCACCTCGCCAAGCTCCGAAATGGTCACGCCCATGAAAAAGGCCGACTGCTTCGTCTTGTTTCCTTCTCCACTAGAGAAAATCGCCAGAAATAGACGAAATGATTGCGCCTTATAAGGCGCAATGGTGGCGTCCAATTCAGAGTTCGGCGATTCCTCGCGTCCCGTGAGAACGAACGCCGAACAGAACGATTCGTGCGCACATGCGTGATCACCGCCGGCTCATCATTTTCAGCGGTGTCGTCGTCCTGTTGCCGCTGGTATGCATCGGCATCCTCTACACGACCGGTTTATCCTACCTTTACTGCTGCTTCCGTGAGCGCCAGTGGCTTGCTTCCACTAACGAGGCACAACTCGATAATCGCGTCGCCGCGTTCTATACCAAGCGCGCTATCTCTCCTTCCGAGTCGATGTGGGGCAGGCACTATTCCCTCAAGCCAGGAGAGCGGATGGTTCAGTATCTTATCTTCGGCAAGGAACCGTTGGACGCTGTCTTCGACAGCGGTTCACGCGTAGTCTGCATTTACACGTCATATGAATGACCCGGAAACGCCGAACCATGCGCTGCAGCGAACTGCTCCGGGCGTCACAGCCTGTGCTCCCGCCCGCAGACCCGCCCCAGCCGCCTTTCCGCACAGGCTGCGCCGCCCTCCGCAGTCGCTGAGCTTGGGGTCGTTAGATACTCTCTTGGGAAGCAAGAGGTACACGTGGTCGGGGGTGTCAGTAGAACAAAGGGACAGGTCTGTTGTCCCATTGTCCTAAAGTTAGATGAAGGGTAGTCTATCGCATTCGGAACCGGGTGCCTATTTCGGTGCCTGTCGCACCAGTGCTCCGAGCAAAGCCGCGTCGCGGCCGACTCTCTCGTATTCGGTGGAAGACGCCACCACCCGGATGACCTCGCCGTGCGACACGAGGCGCACGATCCAACCCGCAGGCCGGGCTCCGATCCAACTTTCATCATAGGTCGTCAGCTTTGTCGTGGTCGATGGTCGAGACGCCGTGATGGATCGTGTTTTAGTATGCACGAGTTCGCTCGAAGTGAAAATTTCCTTGGCCTCCTGAACCGATCCGACTGTCACGGTGCGCTTTCCTTGGTTCCAAACGTAATTGGCGGATTTTCCCTCCGGATTGGCGACGAAATAGTACTCGAACTCGCCGGTGACGGGAGTTTTCCTGAGATTGCGCACCTTGAGTTCGAGGGACGTGACGCTGTTTCGCGCGCGGACTTCCTGGGTCGCGTTCGTTGAAGTGGAGCGCGAAGTTTCAGCGCCGCCCCCTGTGCCCACGGAACGCACCTCAAAGCTCAGCGCTTTGAGATCCTCGTTCGGACTTGGGGCGGCCGCCGGGAGCTGCGCCCAAAGCGGTCCGGTGCCAACGAACAGCACAGTTAAAACGAGGCCACGAAGGAGGTGCTGTCGCGCATGGCGAGCTAGGAGGAGACAGGAAGCGGAGAGTGGTGGGAGATGTTTGGACAGAAGGTAGTTCATGGGATTTTCGATTTTTGAACTTGGGTCGTCCGGTCCGCTTTCCAAGCATTTTTTAAGGCCCCGGATTTTTTCGCCTCAGAAAGCCCATCACAGTGCTGCGAGCGGTGGGCTAGCGTTTGCGCGGCTTTTGTCCGCCGATGAGCTGGATGGCGGCCTGCGGGTCGGAGGCTTTGGTGACGACTTCCTCGTAGGCGATGTCGCCGTTCAGGTAGTGCTCCACGAGGGAGGCTTCGAGGGAGATCATGCCGTATTTCGACCCGGTGAGGATGTCGTTAGCGATGCGGAAAGTTTTGTTGTCGCGGATGAGCGCGGCGACGGATGGCGTGTTGATCATCAGCTCGAAGGCGGCGACGCGGCCGCGGCCGTCGAGGCGCGGGATGAGGATTTGCGAAAGGACGGCCTTGAGGTTGGCGGCGAGCTGCACCCGAATCTGCTCCTGCTGGGTGGAGGGGAAGGCATCGACGATGCGGTCCACGGTGCGGGCGGCGCCGGTGGTGTGGAGGGTGGAAAAGACGAGGTGCCCGGTTTCGGCGGCGGTGATGGCGGTCTCCATGGTTTCCAAGTCCCGCATTTCGCCCACAAGGATGACGTCGGGGTCCTGCCGCAGCGCGCGGCGCAGGCCGTCGGGGAAAGTGGGCACGTCCACGCCGACTTCGCGCTGGTTGACGATGCCGAGCTTGTGCGGGTGGACGTATTCGATGGGGTCCTCGATGGTAATGATGTGGCTGTCGCGCGTGGTGTTGATGGTGTCGAGCATCGAGGCGAGCGACGTGGATTTGCCGGAACCGGTGGGGCCAGTGACGAGGATGAGGCCGCGCGGGGTGTCGAGGAGCTGGCGAACCGCGGGAGGAAGACCGATTTCCTCGAGGGTCATCAGGCGTTTCGGCACGATGCGCAGGGCGAGTGCGATGCTGCCCTGCTGGCGATAGACGCTGACGCGAAAGCGGTCCTGACCTTTATAAGAAAACCCAAAATCGACGCTGCCCTGTTCGTTGACGCGGGCAAAATTGGCTTCGCTGGTAATGGCGCGCGCGAGGGTTTCGGTGTCCTCGGGAGTAAGCGGGACGGTGGTGAGTTTCACCAGCCGACCGTGACGGCGGAGGACGGGCGAACTGCCGACGGAGAGGTGGAGGTCGGACGCGCCTTCCTCGATGACCAACCGGAGGAGGTCTTCCATCGGCGGCACCGGCGAGAGCGGCGGCGGGGTTTCGTCGGGCGAGCCTTTGCGGAAATCGAAAAGGGCCATGCGGACGGTCGGCGGTTAGTTGGCGTCGGCCATGGTCACGCCAATGACCTCCTCGGCGCTGGTCATGCCGGCGAGTACTTTGCGGATGCCGTCCTCACGCAGCGTCCGCATGCCCATTTCGCGGGCGCGTTTGCGCAGCTCGATGGTGGAGGCTTTCTCGTTGATCATGTGGCGCACTTCGTCGTCGATCAGGAAGATCTCGAAAATGCCCATCCGGCCCTTGTAGCCGAGGTGTTTGCAAGCGTCGCAACCCGCGCCTTTCATGACGGTGGCATCCCCGAGTTGCGAGGCGTCGAGTCCGAGCGCGGCCATTTCCGCCTCGCTCATCTCGACGGGATGTTTGCAGTTCGGGCAGAGTTTGCGCACGAGCCGCTGCGCCACGACGGCGCGCACAGCGGAGGAGACGAGGAAAGGTTGCACGCCAATGTCCACGAGACGGGCGACGGCGCTCGGGGCGTCATTGGTGTGGAGCGTGGAGAAAACGAGGTGGCCGGTGAGCGAGGCATTGATGGCGATGCTCGCGGTTTCGAGATCGCGGATTTCGCCGATCATGATGACGTTTGGCGCCTGCCGGAGCATGGAGCGGAGCGCGGCGGGAAAGGTCATGCCGATGTCGGAATTTACCTGCACCTGGTTGATACCGTTCATCTGGTATTCGACCGGATCTTCCACGGTGATGAGCTTTTTGTCCGGCTTATTGATGTAGTTCAGGCAGCCGTAAAGAGTGGTCGTTTTGCCCGACCCGGTGGGGCCGGTGACGAGCAGGATGCCGTCGGGAAGCGTGATGAGTTTCTCGAAAATCTCCTGGTCGTCCGAGAGGAAGCCGAGCTGCGGCAGGCCGAGCGAGAGTGAGCCTTTGTCGAGGATACGCATGACCACGCTTTCGCCGTGGTTGGTGGGAATGGTGGAAACGCGCAGATCGATCTGTTTGCGCCCCATTTTCACCTGGATGCGCCCGTCCTGAGGGAGACGCTTTTCGGCGATGGACATGGAGCCGGTCATGATCTTCAAGCGCGAGATTATCGCGGTCTGGAGCTTCTTCGGCGGGTTCTGCATTTCGTGCAGCACGCCGTCGATGCGGAAGCGGACGCGGAAGCGCTTTTCCAGCGGTTCGAGGTGAATGTCCGAAGCACGCATGTTGTAGGCCTCGACCAGCATCATGGAGACCATCTTGATGATTGGCGCGTCCACCGTGTCGCCTTCCGCTCCACCCGTTCCGCCCTCACCGGAAATCTCGATGTCCGCACCGAGTTGGCCGGTGAGTTCGTCCACGGCCTCCTCGGCGGTGCCGTAGTATTTGCGGTAGGCCGTGGCGATGGCTTCCGGCGTGGAGCAGACGAATTCCAGATCTCGATTCAGCAGGTGGTGGAGCGAATCGAAGGCGTCGAAATTCAGCGGGTCCGCCGTGGCGATGGTGAGGCCCGCGTCCGAGATCGCCAGCGGGATCACATGGAAGCGTTTCGCCATCTCGCGCGGCACCATCTGGATGATGTCATGCGGCACCGCGAAGCCGGAGATGTCCACGAAATCCATGGCCGCGTGGGAGGCCAGCGCCTTCGTCACGTCCTCCTCGGTGACGATGCCGTGTTCGACCAGCATTTGGGGCACGGTCATGTTCGACTTCACCTCCGCCCGAGCGCGCTGGACCTGAGTCTTATTGACCAGCCCGTTTTCGAGCAGGATTTCGAGGATGTATTCGTCGTTTTGAGCCACGCGTGGAGGTGTGAAAATGGAGGGCGTAAAGGCCGGCGGGACAGGGCGAAATCAACGCCTGGCCAGCCGCCCGAGTGCGGCGAGCAATTAAGGGAGCGTCCTCGGCAGTGTCAAAGACCAACGCCGAAAATTCCACGGTCGCGATTTTCGACTGCCGCCTGAGCGCCTCTCCAACCGAAAAAGCCCGCCGTTTCCCGGCGCTTTTTTCTTTTGCTGCGCGGACTGGACAAGGCCGAAAAATTCGGGAAACATCCCGCCCTCACGCCCGTGGGATATTGCGCCAAAGCGCGACGCCCGCGGGCATCAACCACCAATCCCAGACCACTGATTATTATGCCCGCATTCGTCGCCCGTGTAGAACTCCATCAAGGAAACGCTCAAGATTACCAAACCCTCAACGTTGCCATGGAGTCCACCGGCTTCTCCCGCGCGGTCCGCAGCGACGACGGCACCGCCGTTTTCCTCCCGACGGGCCAATACGTCGGCAACGGCGAACTGACGGCGCGGGACGTTTCGCAGATCGCGCAGGGCGCAGCTCTGAAAACCAAGAAGGGTTTTTCCGTCTTCGTCACGGATCTCAGCAGCGCGGCGTGGTTCGGCCTCGACCCCGTACCCGCGCAATAAACGATCCCGGGCTCCGCAGACGCGACATCATCCACCGACCCTTCCACCATGGCCACTCCACGCAGCGAACTCAGCAGGGACATCGAGATCACCGGAACCATGCGGTTCCAAGGTGAACTGATTTTTGAAGGCAAATTTCACGGTGACCTGATTCAGGGAAACTCCCTCATCGTCGGCGAGCACGCTGAAGTGCATGCCAAGTCCATCGTTGTGGACAACCTGACGAGCGCGGGCCTGGTCGAGGGCGATGCCAAAGTGGGGACGCGCTGTCATTTGAAAGAAACCGCGCACCTGCAAGGCAGCTTGAAAACCTTCCGCCTGGCTATGGATGACGGCGCGACCTTCACCGGCGGCCTGGAAATTTCCAAGCCGGCGAACATCGGTGTCAGCCCCAAGAAGGCCGGCTAGGCTCGGTTTTGAGAGATAGTCGAAACAACCGCGCCCATCGGCGCGGTTGCTTCGTTTCGGGGATGGACGAGGGTTTTCGTGAAAGGAATTTCCATGAAAACGCTTCCGATGTTTCTCAACGGCGCTTGGGTCCCAGCCAGTGAAGGCGCGACGCGCGCGATCTTCAATCCGGCGAATAATCAGCCGATCGCCGTGGTCAGCGAAGGCTCCGAGCACGAGGCCAAACTCGCCATCGCCCACGCACGCCGCGCCTTCGACGAAGGCCCGTGGCCGCAGATGCGTGCGCCAGAGCGGGCGGGCTATCTTTTCAAACTCGCCGATCTCATCGACAAAAACGCCGAGGCGCTCGCCACGCTCGAAACGCGCAACCAGGGCAAGCCGCTGCGCGAGGCGAAGTTCGACGTGGCCGATGCGGCGGCGTGCTTCCGCTACTACGCGGGGCTGATCACGAAACCGCTCGGCCAGACCTACGAGGTCGGTGATCCCGCGATTCAGGGCATGGTCGTGCGCGAACCCATCGGCGTGTGCGGGCAGATCATCCCGTGGAATTACCCGCTGCTCATGGCCGCGTGGAAACTCGCGCCCGGCCTCGCGGCGGGCAACTGCTGTATCCTCAAGCCCGCCGAGACCACACCGCTCACGGCCATCGAGCTTTTCAAGCTCATCGCCGCGACCGGCTTCCCGCCGGGCGTCGCACAGCTCGTGCTCGGCCCCGGCCACACCGCCGGCCACGCGCTCGCGGCCAGCCTGCTCGTGGACAAAATCGCCTTCACCGGCGGCACCGTTACGGGCCGCAAAATCATGGCGGCGGCCACCGGCAACATCAAAAAGGTCACGCTCGAACTCGGTGGCAAATCGCCCTGCATCGTCTTTGCCGACGCCGATTTCGAAGTCGCACTCGAATACGCCATGTTCGCCATTTTTGCCGGCCAGGGCGAGGTGTGCAGCGCCGGTTCGCGGCTCCTCCTCGACAAAAAGATCGCCGACAAATTTCTCCCGCGCCTCGCCGCCGCGAGCGCGCGAATCGTTGTCGGCGACGGGCTGAGCGCCGGGACGGAAATGGGCCCGCTCATCACGCCCGCGCACTTGGAGAAGGTGCTCGGCTACATTGCCGCCGGGCGGGATGAAGGTGCGGAGACGATCTGCGGCGGCCACCGCCTGACCGACGGCGCTCTGGCGCACGGCAATTTCGTCGCGCCTACCATTTTCGTGAACACCCAGCCGGGCATGAAGATCGTGCGGGAGGAAATCTTCGGCCCGGTGCTCGCGGTGCAGCTTTTCGAGACGGAGGAGGAAGCCGTGCAACTCGCCAACGACACCGTTTACGGCCTCGCTGCCGGTGTCTTCACCGGCGACGCCGGCAAAGGTCTGCGCGTCCTGAAAAAACTCCGCGCCGGCATCACCTGGCTGAACACCTACCACCCCACTTTCAACGAAGCCCCGTGGGGCGGCTACAAGCAGAGTGGCATCGGCCGCGAACTCGGCACCGCCGGCCTCGACGCCTACCTCGAGACCAAGCAAATCAACATCAACCTCGCGCCCACGCCGCTCGGCTGGTTCCGCAGCGCCGCCGATCCGGCGTAAAGCCGCGACTACTCCGCCGCCGGAGTCGGCTTACTGGCCCCGCCGGACATCGCGCTGTAAACCGCGAGGCTCAGGCCGAGCAGGGCGAGCGCACCCATCACGATATTGCCGATAAGTTGGTTGCGGTCGCGGCGCGCGGCGTCGGCTTCCAATCGGCAGAGCGTCTCCACCACGACCCAGCCGGAGCGTTCCAGCTTCTCTCGTGAAATGGCGGCGGGCGGGATCTTTGCCAGTGCCTCGCGAAACTCCTTCTCCAGCAGAAAAGACGTGAATCGCGTTTCCGCCGCCTTGCTCGTCACCACGGTCATCAGACCCCCTTCATCATCGAAAAGCAGCAGCGCACCGATGTTCTTTCCGGTCCACGCCGTGCAGTATTCCGTAGCCAGCTTTTCGAGCCGCTCGGATTGCTTCGACGGGAGCACTTTCAGCGATGGAACCGTAACGACGAACACCTCCACGGCCTGTGATTTCGCTGCGACCAGCCGCGTGCTGAGACGTGCTTTGACCTCCGGCAAAATGACATCCGCCTGATCCAGAATGTGGGAAACCGGAGCCGGCGGGATTGACGCATCCTCCGCACGACCGGGCAGCGCGGCGAGAAGCAGACCGATGAACAAAGCGAGACGGCGCAACATTGCGGCTATTCCCCCTTGAAGACCGTGTTCCTGTTCAAGCGAAAAGCCGACTCCGCGCTTTCGAACAACTTATTCAGCGTGTCCTTATTCGCGAAGCGGTATTCGATCGTCCGCGTGTGGGTGGTCGTGGGATAGCTCTTCACCACTTTTTTCCAAGCATCCTCCTGACCGGTCCGCGCCGCGCCTTCCTGCAAAAGCTGCTGCGTTTTCTCGATCGTCGCCGCGCCGAAACCAGATGGCGCGCTGACGGTATTGGGCTCGATGAAATAGAACCGCACCAGCGCCGCGCCGGTCGTGTCGATATTTACCTCCGTCACCCGCGCCGCGCCGTCCACCACATACTCGTGCGTGCTCACCGACACGATCGATCGCAGCGCCACGCTGTAAGTCCCGCCCGGCAACGTCGCCCGCCACATCGGCAGCGCGGTATTCGGCGAAGGCGTGGCCTGCCCAGCGGGTGTGGCCGCCGGCTGCTGGGCGCAAAGTACGGACACCGCGAGCAGACTGACGAGGAACGGGAGGATTTTCATTAAGCGGACTGTGCCTGCCGCGGCGAAAAGTTCCAGCCCAGAAACGTCGCGCCGGAATATTCCGGGCCGATTAAAAATCGGCGACTTGGGACCAATGGCGTCCTTCTGCGGTTATTCCAACAGAATGAACCCGCGTGTCTTTCGTCCGCCAGATGTCATGCTCGGTTCTGCCTGCGGCGCCGACCGAGAAAGCCGAGCGCGCCGCCCACTAGCAGACTGAGCGAGCCGGGCTCCGGGACGACGGCCGATCCGCTGCTCAAGCTGGCGATCTTGCCGCTCCCGCTGAAGGCTCCGCTCGCTATTCCGCTGGTGAAGACCACCGTCGAGCTTGCGCCGATGCTTAGCGAACTGAGCGTCTGGCTCACGCTGCCAAATTTGAGCGTGGCATTGTCGGCTACGACAACAGTCGCCGTGCCATTCGCCGGAGTTGTGCCGAGTTCACCGTTCACGTTCAGCGTGCCGGCGGTGACGGTGAGGCTGTCGTAGGTCTGCGCTCCGTTGAGGGTTTGCACGCTGGGTCCGACCTTTTCCACGGCGGAGCCATCGAGCGCGGTGCTCGTGATGTCGCCCGAGAAAATCGTCTCGGCCGTGCTCAGGCTCGTGGGATCGCCGATGGTCAGTGTGGCTCCGCCCAAGACCACGGTGTGGCCCGTGGTGTTTCCGGGCGTCGGGTCCACGTCGGCCAGTGAGGCGACCTGCTGGGACCCATTGTTCAGATTCAGGGTCGTGCCGGAGGACATGGTGACTGGGGTCTTGACCGGAAGGTAGTTATTAGGGTTGGCGGCGTCGAGGAATCGAATTTCTGAAATGCCGGTGTAGTTGTCGGCATTCCCAAAATTGCCGGTGACATAGATCTGAATGTATCGGCCGGTGACTGACGAAGTAAAAGCGTAATTGCTACCCGCGTCCGCGGTGGTACCGTCCGCCTGGTTGAACGTGAAGTTCTGCACCAGCGTACCCCAATTACTCCCCGCTTGTGTCGCGTAGTCGCTCCCGTTCGCCAGCAACGAGTTACCGACATATATGCCTGCGGTCTTAACGCCCCGTCCGGTGTGGAAGTCGGGGTCTCCTGAGTTTTCATTGTAATTCCAAAGGTGGAAGCCGCTCAATGTTTGACTACTGCCCAAGTCGAAGGTGATCCACGTCTGTTGAATGTTATCGCTAAGCCACATTTCACCCCCAGGACCATTGTTCGCAGTGGAAGCCAAGGTGACTGCTGGAGTATTTGGGGTCATGCCTGTGCCATCAATGGCATGTCCGGGCGCGCGGTCATCTCCTCCGTAATAGCTTTGCGCCGTCACGGCGATTGGCGTCACGAGCCCGCCGAAACCTCCACCCTGCAACTTCAGGACACCGCCGGTAATATTGGTCGCTCCGTTGTAGGTTTGGGGCTTGGTGAGCGTCAGTATTCCAGCCCCGGTTTTGGTCAACCCATCATCCTGTGCCACTGAGTTATCGTGTTGCAGAGCCATTTTGACAGTGATGTCGAATCCATTGCTGTCAATCACTGCGCCACCGCCATCCCTGACGTTTACAGACGTTCCGGTGGAACCGGTTAAAAAATCGGGGTTGGCGGCGGTCGCTTTGAGTGTGCCACCACCCAAGTTTAATGAGGCATTGGTGGCCAGGGTAATTCGTTCGGTGGCGATGGTGCCGGTGCTGGAAACATCAACCGTGCTACCGTTGACCACCGAGACTTGTTTGGAATTCAGCGGCCCGGCCACATTCAAAATACTGCCGGCTTTGACTTCAGTCAGAGTGGAGACCGTCAGCCCCGCCGGCGCGGATTGCAGGGAGACGGTGCTGCCGCCTTGCACCGTCAGATTTGCAACGGTTTTGGCGCTGGCGGGTCCGGTGACATTGTAGCCATCGATGACGACGCTCGAACTCGCCACAGGGGCCGAGGCGATCTGGGTCAGCCCATTGATCGTAAATGTCTTGGCCACCTTGGCGATCGTCCCGGACCAGACCTGCAAGTCCCAGTTCGGAGCATCATCCCAAGTGGTTTGATCGCCATTGTTCGTCCAGTTGACCGTGCCCGCTGGCGCGGTGGCTTGGAAGACCGGGGTGTGTGCCGGATCAGCGCCCGTCCAGGTCATAAACGTATAACTTGGCGCGACCGTCGCGCCGGGATCGACCGATGGCGAGAAGGCCACATTGGCAGCAATTACCGGACTGCCGGTAATATTGATCTCGCCGCCGGTGCTGCTGGCATTGAGAAACCAATTGATCGCGGAGCCAGTTTGAAGGGTGAGACCAGTGGCTCCGGTGATCGTCATCGTGCCGGAGCCGTCGCTGCCCGGCTTGATCACGCCGCCGCCATTGACCGTCAGTTCGCCAGCGAACGTGCCACTGCCGCGGACGGTACTCCCATTGCCGGCAATGACTGTGCCGTTGACCGAGTTATCATTGGTCAACAAGCTGCCGGCTCCGAGGGTCAGGGAAGCCAGCGTGGTGTCGAGCACGCCGGTGCCGCTGACGGTGATGGTGGGAGAGGCCAGCGATCCGCCCGTCCCGATGGCTAAAGTGCCGTTCGACACCGTGGTGCTACCCGTGTAGGTGTTCACCCCGGAGAGGGTCTGCGTGCCGGAACCGGATTTCACCAAGCTGACTTTCTTAGTCGCACCGTCGCTGATGACGCCCCCGAAACTGGTCGTGCCAGCGCCACTGAGGGTCAGCGTGACATCCTCCGTCCCCGAGTTAGTCACAAGCCCCCCTCCGCCGCCGTCGTCGGCCAGCGAAGCCAGTTCCTGCTGCGAGCCGCTGAAGTCCAGCGTGGATCCCGAAGCAATGGACATGGCCGTGGTCACCGGCAGCAGATTTGTCCCAGCGAATTGGACCGCAAAGCGCCCGGCGTTGGCCGCCACTTCCGCGAACCCGATCCACGTGGATCCACCGTCAGTGCTATAGGCCAGGCCATGTCCGCCGCCAAAGCCGCCATTGACCGGACCCGCGCCACCACCGCCCTGGCCGACGCGCAGATCCACGGCATGCCAGCCGGGCGTTAACGAGTAGTCGGCCGTTGGTGCATCGCCCCAGTTATTGTCATTGATCACATCGTTGCCATCAATCCGGATCAGGCCGAAGTCATCGAAGTCCTTGCCGAACTTATAGGTCACGGGACTATTGGACGGGTTGTAAAAGAAACCCTGATAACCAAAGGTGGTATTGTCGGCCCAATTGGGGAAGACATTGGAGCCACCGGTCCCCGTCGCGTCGGCCCACCGCGCCGAGGCTTGGATGCTGGTGTGCGGGACGGATGACGAAGAATCGGCACCGTTGCTGTTGCTGACGAGGCCCTCGTAGAGTCCGCTGACGACCCCCTCGATCTTCAGCGTGGCCCCATTGATGACGCGGGTCGCGCCCGTATAGGTCTGGGCCTGCTTGATGATGACCGAGCCCCCTTTCGCCGTCAGGCCGCCATCACCGACATCGTGCGTCCAGACTTGATCCACGGTAACGGTCTGGCCGTTGGCATCAATCACCGCGCCGCCGGGGGCGATGTTCCCTGCACCCGCTGCCAGTGTGAAGCTGCCCGAGGCCTTCAGGGTTCCGCCGTTGAAGTTGACTGTGCCGCCACCTGTGACGCCGGGGGTCACGATGGTGCTGCCGGTATTGAGGCTGGCCGTGCCATTGACGTTCAAGCCGCCGGTGTGGACGGTCACGGTGCCGCCGAAGCTGGTCGTGCCGCTCGCTACGCTAAAGGTCGAGAGCGGGGAGCCCACCGTGCCCACACTGCCGGAGCCGTTCACCGTGGAGGTGCCGCTGCTCGTCATGCTGGTAGTGGCAAAGGTGTCGTTGGCCGTAAGGGTGGCGTGATTGATCGTGGTCGCGGCCGTGACCGTGAGCGGGCCGCCGCCTTGCACCGTGAGGCTGATCGGGTCGGTGCCGTTGCCGAGCCCGAGCGAATTGATGGTCGTGGCCACCGCCGAGCCGGTGACGTTCGCGCCGCCCACCTTGTCAATGACTACGTCGCTCGTCGAGACAGGCACGCCGGGTGAGGAGGAGAGATTGACCAGCACCAGACGGCTGTTGGCATTGTCATACTGGACTTGGCCGCCGGAGAAGCCACCGCCAGCCCAATTCACCGCGGTATCCCAATTGCCGTTGCCATCCGCCCAACTCTTGATGGGGCTCGAATTGACGAGGCTGAGGTCCACCGTCCACGCGGGCTGCCCGCCGGACAGTGTGCCGGTGTATTTCAGGATCTCGTAAGTTGTCGCGCCATTGGCGGCGGCACCCAGGCTGTCCACCTTCAGGACCGGCGCGCCGGTGATGCTCACGTTGCCGTTGACCTGGATGTGGCTGTTCAGCGTGTTGCTATTGGTGGCACTGCCGATGAGCCAGCGGTAGGAAGCGTCGTCGAAAGTCAGCGCCGGGGTCGTAAGACTCCCGCCGACCAGCGGCCGGATGGTAGTGCCCGTGTTGACCGTCAGCCCGCCAGTGAGGGTGCCGCCGACGGCGAGTTCGCCTCCCGTGACCGTGGTCGCACCGTTGTGGGTGTGGGCACCGGAGAGGATCAAAATGCCGTTGCCCGTCTTATTCAGGTCGCTACCCGCGCCACCGGTAATAGCCCCGGTGATCTCCGCGGTATCGGCACCGACTTCGATCGTGCGCGCGGCTCCGTCGAAATCCAAACCATTGGCGAAAGTCAGTTTGCTATTGGCCGTGGTGGCATTGAGGACCAGCGTGCCGGGCGCAAAATCGCCACTGCCCCAGGTGAGCGAGTCATTGGTCGTGCCGATCGTTACCGTGCGAGCCGCGCCACGCGCGCTGAAGCCGCTGCTGCCCGCACCGACCTGCACCTCGCCGCCGCCACCGCCCGGATTGCGTTGAAGGTTTCCACTAGCCAGCTCGACCACGCCACCGCTGACCGTCAGCAAGCCGCTGCTCAGCGCCGAAGCATGACTCAGCCGGAGGACGCCGCCATTGACGGTGGTGGTCCCGGAACCGCTATTCGCCCCACTTAAAGTCAGAATGCCGGTATTGTCCTTTACGATCAATCCGTCGCCGCTAAAAACTCCGCTCAAGACCTGATCGGCCGTGCTGTTGTAACTAAACGTGGCTCCATTGCTGGTGGTAACTGCCCCGGCGTACGTGCCGCTACCCAACTGACCGGCTCCGCCGACGGCCAAGGTGCCGCCGCTGATGAAACTCGCTCCGGTGAAGGTGCTGACGCCGGTCAAAGTGAGTGTCCCGCTGGCTTCCTTGACGAGTTGCCCTGCGCCGTTGGCCCCATTGGAAATCACCCCCGACAGGATTTGAGCGGACGAACTGTTGTAGTCGAGGATGGTGCTGTCATCGATCGAGATGTTCCCTGCGAAATTGCCGTTGCCCAAGTTCCCTGATCCCGAAACGCTTTGATATTGGTTGCCATTGTCGCCAATACCCCGGCCACCGATCGTCAAATACCCGGCCGCCACGTTTGCACCTTTGTGCAAGGTGATGTTCCCCTGAAAGCCATTGACTCCGACAAGGTTCACGAAACTGTAAGAGGGGGACTGGGTATTGAAAGTCACATCCAGCGCGAGGTTGCTGCCATCGCCGACGTTGGGGATGCCGTTATTAAATGTCACCTCCTCGCGATCGCCATTCCCGTTCACGCCGGTCACTATGGCCAGCGTCTGCGCACCCGTCCCGGTGGACGTGATGGCCCCTGTAAACGTGAAGATCGTGTCGTTGTTATTAAATTCCAGATGCCTGATGCCGCCGGCTCCGCCGAAAACGAGGTTGTTTTCGATGGTGAAGTGGGCCTGGGAGCCTGGCTCGGTTTTGAGCGTGGCATCGTCCATGATCGTGATCGTTCCCAAGTAGCCGCCGCTTGTGGAGAGATACTTGTCAGCGGGATCATTGACACTCAGCGTGGTGCCCGACCCAATGGTTGTCTGGGCATGGACCGCAGAGCTCCCGACCAAAGACCCCGCCAGAATGGCAGCGATGCTGCCGGTGAGGATGCGGCGGGAGGTTTTCCTGGCGTTTGATGGGTTGGTTTTCATGGATGATGGGGGCGGGCGGTTAGGAATTAAGAGTGGGGGTGAAATTATCGGGGAAAATGCGTGTGAAAACACTAGTTGCAATGCCTTTCTTTTTCGCGGCTTGGGTAAAGCTCTTCCGCATCGGAGATTTTCTTCTCGCGCAGCTCGCCGCTCCACGATGCCCCCGATCGCGAGATCCTCGGCGGCAGATTTCAGCCCGGATGGGGTTGCGCCGGGGCGGCCACGCTGGTAAGGCCCGCCAGGCCGTTTTTCCACATGATCAAAAACATCCTCATCCTCGGAGCCGGCAGCGCGGGTTTGATCGCGGCGCTCTCCCTGCGGCGCTTTTTTCCGCAGATGCCCATCCGGGTCGTGCGGAGCAAGGACATCGGCGTGATCGGCGTGGGCGAGGGCACGACGTTTACCTTCCCGCAGTTCCTTTTCAATGACCTGAAGCTTTCTCCGGAGGAGGTATATGCCCACGCGCAACCGACTTGGAAACTGGGTATCCGCTTCCTGTGGGGCCCGCGCGCGGAGTTTTTCTACACCTTTTCCAAGCAGTTCAATTTTCGCCGGCTCGATCTGCCGAAACCGAACGGCTTTTACTGCGACGAGGGCGTGGAGAACCTCGACGTGGTGAGCGCCATGATGCGCCAGCACCGCGCGCTGCCGCGGGGGAAGAACGGCCTGCCGGATTTCGCGCAGCATCAGTTCCTCGCCTTCCACATCGAGAATGAAAGACTGGTCGAATTCCTCGAAGGCTGCGCGCGGACGCGCGGCATCGAGTTCACAGACGGCACGGTGCGGGAAGTCGAACGCGGGGCCGAGGGCGTCGCGGCCCTGTTGCTCGAAAGTGGGGAGCGGTTGGGGGCGGACTTGTTTGTCGATTGCTCGGGATTCCGCTCGGAGTTGCTCGGGCGCACGCTGGCCGAGCCGTTCCGCAGTTTCGACCGATCGCTGTTTTGTGACCGCGCGGTGATCGGCGGCTGGCCGCGCACTGACGAAATCATCGAGCCCTACACCACTGCGGAGACGATGGAAGCGGGCTGGTGCTGGCGAATCGAACACGAACGGTGGATCAACCGCGGCTACGTCTATGCGTCGCACTTTCTCTCCGACGACGCGGCGCTGGCGGAGTTCCGACGGAAGAACCCGAAGGTGGCCGGCGAGCCGCGGGTGGTGAAATTTCGCACGGGGCGCTACGAACGGCTCTGGGTGAACAACGTCGTGGCCATCGGCAATGCCTCGGGTTTCGTCGAGCCGCTGGAAGCCACCGCACTCGGCGTCATCGTGAACCAATCCCGCTGGCTCGGCCAATGCCTCCGCGAAAACTCCCTGGCTCCGACTCCCGGCATGCGGGCGATCTACAACCGCGTGGCGGGAGATTCCTGGGAGGAAACGCGCGACTTCATCGCGCTGCACTACGCTTTCAATACGCGGATCGAGACCCCTTTTTGGCGGACCTGCCAGGCCGAGACCGACCTCGGCAAGGCCCGGGGCATCGTGGAGTTTTACCAGGAGAACGGACCCACCTCGGTCGCTGAGCCGCTGCTACTGCGACATCCGAGCGCCTTCGGGATGGAGGGTTACCTGGCCATGCTCGTGGGCATGCGCGTGCCGCATCAAAAGCCGCACCAGGCCGCCGTGACCGAGCGGGAGATCTGGCGTAACCACACCCAGCTCTGCAAGACCGTCGCCAAAAGCGCCTTCACCGTCCGCGAAGGGCTCGATTACATCCGCCAGCCGGGCGCGCGGTGGAGCTAGCTCATACGAGGGCGGACCTCACCGCCGCATGGCGTGCGGCTTGTCGTAGAATTTGTCGGGCCATTTCCATCCGGGCGCGCGGATCATTTGCAGCGCCTGCGGCACCGTGAAGGCGTCGCGAACGTGCTCGGTGATCTTCTGCTGGATGCGCTGCCACTGGAGCCGCTCCTCCGCGGAGGGCCGGTAGGCCGAGTCGTACGGTACGCTCATGCCCACGAGCATCGCGAGATGCCCTTCGGTGCCAAACTCGCGCGCATCGTTCGTGTCCAGCAGCAAGCGCCGCCACAGCACGCTCGGTCCGTTTTCGCGGTAGAACTCCACGAACCGCGCGGCCTCGTGCAGCTCAACCTTTTCCAGACACTCGCGCCAAAACGGTGTGTCCAGCCGGCGGTTGAAACGGTAGTGCAGGGCGAGGAAGGTGCGGATCGTGTCGAAGCTGCGGTTCAGATGCCGGTTGAAGTTGCTGATAGTGCTGGCGCGAGGCTGGAAATTCGCGTCGGCCAGGACCTCCGCCAGCGCCTGACACTGCATGCAAATCGCGGACAAGGCGCTCGCCTCCAGCGGCTCCACAAAGCCCGCGGCATTGCCGATCGCCACGACATTTTTCACCCACAGCCGCTCATACCGGCCCGCGCGAAACGGCACGATGCGTGTGGACTGGACCTTAGGGTTTTTCGTGCGGAACTCCGTCTCCGCCTCCGTGTCCGACGCGAAAGCACTGGCGAAGACATAGCCTCGGTTGATGTGGTACTCATGCTCGATCTGCCAGCACCAGCCGCTGCTCATCGTCTCCGCCGTCGTGTAGGGTTTGATCGGCTCCTCTTCCCGGCTCCAGCCACCGATCACCGCCCGGTCGCAAAACAGGGAATCCTTGTAGGAATGAAAGGGCTCCCCGAGCGCCTTGCCCAACAGCTCCGAGCGAAAACCCGAACAGTCGAGATAAAGGTCCGCCGTCAGGACCTCCCCCGACTCCAGCTTCACGCTGGAAATGCCGTGGTCATTCTGCAAAACTTCCGTCGCCGTCCCCTCAATGATTGGGATGCCGAGATGCCCTGCCACGGTTTCGAAATAGGCGACCAGCTTCTCGTTTTCCAGATGATAGGTCCACTCATCCGCGCAAAGCTGCGGGCGACCGTCCGGCCGCCGCAGCCAGATCTTGTTCTCGTGCATCAGTCGCGACTGCAAACCCGCCGTTTCAAAAGCCTCCTCACCGTCCAGGTAATAGCCCGTGCCGCGCGGCAACGGTGGATAGATCGTGTCGAGTTCGTAGCCGAAGACGTAGTTGAAGTAAGGCCTCGGCCCCCACTCGAAACGGATGCCAATCTTCCACTGCGGCTCCACCAGGCGGTAGAACGTGGCCACATCCAGATTGCAGTAATGGTGCAGATGATACCCGACGGTTGTCGTGGTTCCCTCGCCCACCCCGATGATCCCGATGTCCTTTGACCGCAAGATCGTCACCGGCAATTCCGGCAACCGGCGTTTCAAAGTCAGCGCCGCGAGGAACCCCGCACTGCCGCCGCCGAAAATGAGGACCGCGCGGATCATGTCTGGCCTGAGGGCGGAAGGATCTTCGGAGTGGGTGTTTCCCATAGGGCTTACCACGTTCCCTTCCCTGCATTCGCCATGTCAAACACTCCGTGAGACTGTCTCGGTTTCACGGACAGGATTGGGTAAAACAAGCTGGAGCAAGCTGCATGAACCAAACCAACACACCGAAAGAGAACACGACAAAGAGCCAGCGGGCGCGTCGGCACTATGACTCAGAATTCAAGAAAGCTGCCGTCGAGCATTGCGCGCGACACGGTGGTGACTTGAGCGGGACGGTGGGCGTGCGCATCAACTACTGGACCTTGCGCGACTGGGTGGAGGCGGCGTGGGCGGCAGCCGCTCCGCCAGGCACGCCACAGACGGCCAGCGAGTTGGAGGCGGAAGTCCGGCGGCTGCGGGACGAACTGGCCCGCGTGACCTGGCAGCGTGAAGCGGAGCGAGATAGACTGCCGCAGGCAGCTCGCTGGGTGCGCGCGGAGGCGCGCATCAAATCCTCCAAAAAATCCTTGGGCATCCTCTCGACTCCGTGAACACCCGCTACCGCGAGATCCAGCAGTTGGCCACCGCTCATACCGTGGCGGTGCTTTGCCCGCTGCTGGGCGTCTCGCGCAGCGGGTATTACGGCTGGCGGCAGCGCGCTCCGAGCCGCCCCCAGAGCAAGGATGCCCGACTCACCGAGGAGTTGCAGAGTGCCTTCGAGCAAAGTCGGCGCACCTATGGCCGACCGCGCCTGACCCGCGCCCTGCGGGCACTGCCACGGGGAGCGCCGGATCGGACGCCTGATGCGCGCCGCCGGCCTGTGCGCACGGCCCCACCGGCGCTTTGTGCCAAAGACCACCGAGAAGGCGGAGGGGAAAAGAGGGGGATGGAGGACCGGCGAGCAGACAGCCGGCACGATGGACCCATCGCCCCAACCGCCTGGCCGAACGCGCCGCGCCACCGACCCGCCCCGATGAAGTATGGGCCGTGGACATGACCTATCTCGAAACCACGGAAGGCTGGCTCTTCCTGGCCATCGTGCTCGAGCTAACTTTTTTTCTGCTGCGCGAGGGTGAACCAGTCGGGGCCGGCCGGGGCACTGGGCTTGGCTGGGCCGGCGGCGGTGTAACGCTGCACGTCGCGCTTGCCGGCTTCGGCTTTGCGGTCGCCGCGGGGGCCGATCTCGACTTTGGTTTTGAGCGAAAGCGCGATGCGTTTCCGCGCCATGTCCACTTCCATGACGGTGGCCTGCACGCGCTGGCCGACCTTGAGCACGTCGGCGGGATTCTTCACGAAGTCGTCGCTCATCTGGCTGATGTGCACGAGGCCGTCCTGGTGCACGCCGATGTCCACGAACGCGCCGAACGCGGTGACGTTGGTGACGATGCCGGGAAGTTTCTGGCCGGGTTGAAGGTCTTCCATTTTCTCCACACCTTCGGCGAAAGAGAACGCCTCGAATTGCTGGCGCGGATCGCGGCCGGGCTTGGAGAGTTCGGCGAGGATGTCTTTCAAAGTGGGCAGGCCGACTTCGGTGGTGACGTAATTCTCGGGGCGAATCTTCGCGCGTTTGGCACTGTCGCGCAGCAGGTCGGCGACGGAGCACCCGGCGTCGGCGGCCATTTTGTCCAACAGTTCGTAGCGCTCGGGATGCACGGCGCTGGCGTCGAGCGGATGCGCGCCGTCGCGGATGCGGAGGAAGCCGGCCGCCTGCTCGAACGCCTTCGGTCCGAGGCCGGTGACCTTCTGCAGTTCCTTGCGCGACTTGAAGGGACCGTGCTCGTCGCGGTGTGCGACGATGTTCGCCGCGACGCGCGCATTCAGCCCGGAGACGTAGGCCAGCAGATGCTTCGATGCGGTGTTCAGCTCCACGCCGACGTTGTTCACGCAGCTCACGACCACGTCATCGAGCGTGCGCTTGAGCGCGTTTTGATCCACGTCGTGCTGATACTGGCCGACGCCGATGGACTTCGGATCGAGCTTCACCAGCTCGGCGAGCGGGTCCATGAGCCGCCGCCCGATCGACACCGCGCCGCGCACGGTCACGTCCTTGTCGGGGAACTCCTCGCGCGCCACATCGCTCGCCGAGTAGATCGATGCGCCGCTTTCGCTGACCATGACCACGGGGATCGCCGCGGGCAGGCCGAGCTTGCGGATGAAAGTCTCGGTCTCCCGCGACGCGGTGCCGTTGCCGATGGCGATGGCCTCGACTTTGAACTTCGTCACCACCGCTTTGATCATCGCCTCCGCCTCGGCCAGATCGCGCGCGCCTTTCTCGGGATAGATCACATCGTTCGCGAGAAGCTTTCCCTGGCGGTCGAGGAGCACGACTTTGCAGCCGGTGCGAAAGCCGGGGTCGATGCCGAGCGTGACCTTCTGCCCGAGCGGCGAGGCCAGCAGCAGCTCCCGCAGGTTGTCGGCGAAAACGCGGATCGCCTCCTCGTCCGCGCGCTTTTTGAAAAACGTGCGCGCCTCGCCCTCCATCGCGAAGCCGAGCAGCCGCTTGAAGCAATCCTGCACCGCGAGCCGCACCTGCTCAGACGCGGGCGCTTTGCCTTTGACGAACAGCCGCTCCAGCACGCTCACCGCCTCGATTTCATCCGGCACGAGGCGCGAAAACAGGAAGCCCTCCGACTCGCCGCGCCGGATCGCGAGGACGCGGTGCGACGGCGCTTTCTCCGCCGGCTCGCTCCAGTCGAAGTAGTCCTTGAACTTCGCCCCCTCCTCCTCCTTCCCGCTGATGACCTTCGATTTGATCACGCCTTTCGTGAGGTAAAGATTCCGCAATTGCGCGCGCGCCGTGGCGTCGTCATTGATCCGCTCCGCGAGGATGTCGCGCGCTCCCGCCAGCGCGGCGGCGACATCGGGGACGCTGTATTTTTTCGCGTCGATCTCGATCTCCGGCCCGACGAACGACACCGCCGCCGCCTGCGGATCGGTCGCGGCGTCCTGCGCCCAGAGCAGGTCGGCGAGCGGCTCCAGCCCGAGATCGCGCGCCACCGTCGCCTTCGTTTTCTTCTTCGGGCGGAAGGGCAGGTAGATGTCCTCCAGCGTGGTCATCGTCTCCGCGGCGTCGATCTTCGCGCGCAGCGTTTCCGTCATCAGCTTCCGCTCCACCAGCGACGCCACCATGGACTCGCGCCGCTTGTCGAGTTCCTCCAGTTGCTCCAGCCGGTCGCGGATCGTCGTGATCTGCACCTCGTCCAGTTCGCCCGTCTGCTCCTTCCGGTACCGGGCGATGAAAGGCACCGTCGCCCCTCCTTCCAAAAGCACCGCCGTGGCGGTGACCTGACGCGGCTGGAGCTTGAGTTCGGTGACGAGTTTGACGAGGTGCTTTTCGATCATGGCGCGGAATAAGGCGCGCATGATGAGTGGCGAAAATGTGGAGTCAACCGCGCGCCGCCGCTCACGGTTTGGCTCGCCTTGGCGGGGTGGGGCGCGTTTTCTCGCGCATGCGCAAAACCAAAATCATCTGCACTTTGGGGCCGGCGACGGAGTCGGCGGAAGTCCTCCACGCCATGATCGCCGCCGGGGCGAATGTCTTCCGGCTCAACATGAGCCACGCCACCCACGAGTGGGTGCGCATCATCGTTCCGCGCATCCGCGCGGTGGCGAAGGAAATGAACGTCGTTATCGGCATCCTCATGGACACGCAGGGGCCGGCGATCCGCACCGGCGATTTGCCGACGAAGATCGAACTGAAAGCCGGCGACGTTTTCGAGTTCACGGTGCGCGGTGGAAAGAGCGAGGAACTCTACTCGGTGGACGTGAATTACGACGGACTCATCGACGACATTTCGGTGGGCGACACCGTCCTCGTGGACAACGGCAACATCCACATGCGCGTGCTCGGGAAAGACGGCATCCGCATCCGCTGCGAAGTCCTGACCGCCGGCCAGATGGGCTCGCGGAGGCACATCAATCTGCCTGGCGTAAAAGTGAACCTCCCGCCGCTCACGGAGAAGGATCTGGCGGATGTCGCGGTCGGTGCGGAGATGCATGTGGACTTTGTGGCGCTCAGCTTTTGCCGCGAACCGGGCGATGTGGAGGAACTGCGCAAAGTGCTGCGCGAGCACGGCAGCCAGGCGCGCATCGTGGCGAAGATCGAGGATCAGCTCGCGGTGAAAAACATCAACGCCATCATCGACATCACCGACGTCATCATGGTCGCGCGCGGCGATCTCGGCATCGAGTGCCCGATGGAGGAGCTGCCCATCATTCAGCGCCGCATCGTGAAGCGCTGCCTGGCCAAAGGGGTGCCGGTGATCGTGGCCACGCACATGCTCGAATCCATGATCGCCAACCCCGTGCCGACACGCGCGGAAATCACCGACGTGGCGAACGCCGTCTTTGAGCAGGCGGATTGCGTGATGCTCAGCGGGGAGACCACGGTCGGGAAATACCCCGTGAAGTGCGTGGAAGTGCTGCACAAGGTTGCCGAGCGCATCGAGCACAGCGGCGGCGCGGGTTTCGCCGAGGAGGCGCTGCTCGAGGACGACCGCAAAAAAACCGTGCGCTCCGCCGTCACGCTCGCCAACTCCCTGCCCGACGCGAAGCTCATCGTCTTCACTCGCCGCGGCACCATGGCGGACTACGTTTCCAACCTCCGCCCGCGCGCGCCGATCTATGCGTTTGCGCCCACTTTCGAGGTCTGCCGCCGGCTCACGGCGAACTGGGGCACCTTCCCGCACAACCTCGCCTTCGACCCGAATCCGAACCGCACGATCAGTGCGGCGGTAAATTTCCTCGTCGCGCAAAATCTCGCGCAGAAGGGCGACCACCTCGTCGTCGTCAGCGACATGCTGGCGGGCGAGGAGCGCTTCGACACCATCCAGCTCCGCGTGGTCTAACTGGCGGCGCTGGCCGGAGAAAAGCTGCTTTGGTTTCCGGCGGGCGGGTGCATAGTTGGGGAGCGAAAAGTTCCCCCACTTATGCACTCCAAAACTTCTCCGTCAGTCCGTCACCCGGCGTTCACGCTGGTCGAACTGCTCACCGTCATCGCGATCATCGCCATCCTCATGGCGCTGCTTTTTCCCCTGTTCATCATCATTATGGATCGCGTCCGCAAAGCCGAGGCCACCGCCGCATGCACGGACACGGTGACTGCCGTGCGTGCCTTTCACACGGATTACGGCAAGTATCCCAGTGCCCTCGCCACCGCGCCCGCCACTCTCGCGGATGTGATCGTCGGAGACACCGTGGGCGGGGCCGCTGCGGGCAACGAAAACCTTTTCAATACTCTCCGCGCAATTTCCACCGGGACCAACACCGGCCACGTACTCAATCCGCGCAAGGTAACTTACATAGAGGGGCGCAACGCCAAGAGCTCCACGGCTCCGAAAAGCGGCTTCGCGTCCAGCGGGGCCTACTACGATCCGTGGGGTGCGCAATACTGCGTGGCGCTCGACGCCGACGCCGACAACCAACTCACCACGCTGCCCTACGCAGATTTTAATGGCGCGATCAAAGGCCCGCGGTTCGGCATCGGTGCCTACTCGCTCGGCAAAGATGGCAAGCTCGGCAAAGACGGCAGCTTCAAGGATTCGGACGACATCATCACCTGGCAGTGAAAGCGCGTTGTGCCTGAACTCGCGGAGGTCGAATACTACAGGAAGGAGTGGGACGCCGGGTTGCGGCGGACGATCACACGCGTGGCGGTGCATGCGGAGAAGCGGCTCTTTCGCGGCGGCGACATGACGCGACTCGCCGCGCAAATGCCGGGCGCGAAGCTGCTCGGCTCCGAGGCGCGGGCGAAACAAATGCTCTTCCGCTTTTCGCGCGACCTGTGGCTCGGTGTGCATCTCGGCATGACGGGAAAACTGCGCGCCGAGCCGCCGGATTTCGCGCCCGGCCGGCACGATCATCTGGTGCTTTTTCAAAAGTCATGCGCGCTTGTTTTCACCGACCCGCGGATGTTTGGCCGGGTGCTATTTCACGAAGGCCGGCAGCCGCCCGCGTGGTGGACCGCGCTGCCGCCGGCGGTGACCGCGCCGGAGTTCACGCCGGAGCTGGTGCGGGCGTTTTTGCAAAAGCGGGCGCGCCTGGCCGTGAAAGCCGCGCTGCTCGTGCAGAGCGCGTTTCCCGGCGTGGGCAACTGGATGGCCGACGAAATCCTCTGGCGCGCGAAAATTGTCCCCGGCGCGCTCTGCGGCACGCTCACGAAGGCGCGCGCCGCCGCGCTCTGGCGCGAGGCTCGCGAAGTCTGTAATGGGGCGCTCGCCACAGTCGCCGTGGATTTTTCCGACCCGCCCGACGACTGGTTTTACCACGAACGCTGGTCGCCAGATGGCCACTGCCCGCGCGACGGCTCCGCGCTGCGCACCGCGACCATCGGCGGACGCACCACCCGCTGGTGCCCGCGCTGCCAGCGGTGAGGCGGTTGACGCACCGCGCCACGGCGGGTAGCTGTCTGCACCATGACCCGCTCACCTTTCCTCGTCGCGGCGTTCGCCGCGGGATTTTTCCACGTCATTTGCACCGCCTCGGCGGACTGGATGCACTATCGCGGTCCGACGGCCCAGGGCGTTTCGGCGGAAAAATTGCCCGCCATCCCGGCGGACGGACCGAAGCAGATTTGGAAGACGGCGGTCGGCGTCGGCACGTCGTCGGTCACGGTCAGCGGCGAGCACGTTTTCACGATGGGCAACGTCGAGGGCACGGACACCGTGTGGTGCCTGCACGCGAAGACCGGCGCGGTGGTGTGGAAGCACGAATACCCGCTCGATCTCGACAAGCGGATGTTTGAAGGCGGCACTGCGGCGACGCCGACGCTCGACGGTCCGCATGTCTATACCGTGAGCCATCAGGGTGATCTGTTTTGCCTCAATGCGGCGACCGGCAAGCCGGTCTGGTACAAGCACTATCAAAAGGATTTCGGCGGAAAGCGGCCGCAGTGGGGCTTCGCGGGTTCGCCCACAGTCGAGGGGAATCTCCTGCTCCTCGATGTCGGCGGAAACGGCGCCTCGACCGTGGCCCTGAACAAACTGACTGGCGCGATGGTGTGGAAAAGCGGCGACGACAAAGCCGGCTACGCGTCGCCCGTGGTGGCGACCCTCGCGGGTAAAAAGACCGTCGTGATGTTCAAGGCGGGGCACGTTGTGGGCCTCGATTTGAAAGACGGGCACGAGCTTTGGCGCAGCGCATGGAAGACGAGTTACGACGTGAATGCGGCGACGCCGATCGCCACGGGCGACACCGTTTTCATCTCGTCCGGCTACGGCTCGGGCTGCGGGCTGGTGGCCGTGGCGGCTCGCGGTGCCACCGAGCACTGGCGGAATAAGAGCATCCGCTCGCATTTCAACACCCCTGCGCTCCTGCAAGGCCACGTCTATGGCATCGACGGCCAGGACGGCTCGGGCTCGCCGCTTACCTGCCTCGATCTCGCGACCGGCGAGACCAAGTGGCAGGAGAAGTCGGTGGGCGGCGGTGCCGCGGTGATCGTGGACGGCAAGCTCCTCTGCCTCACGGAAAAGGGCGAGTTGGTGATCGCTGAGGCCACGTCCGCCGGCTTTAAGCCGATTTCCCGCACCCAAGTCCTCGGCAAGCGCTGCTGGGTCCAGCCCACCTATGCCAACGGACGAATCTTTTGCCGCAACAACCAGGGCGACCTCGTGGCGCTGGAGTTGAAATAAGCCTGTTACCTCTTCCGGCTCTCGACGCGGAGGGTTCCCCTACCGTCCAGAGCGCTATCCTCGAAGCGTGGTCAGGGAGTTTCGCTGTCTTTTTTGGAAGCGGGAGTTTGGCGGTATTGCTCGCTTAGTTTGATGAGCACTGCGGCGGTTATTGCCAAAGGCGGCGTTGTAGAAAGTAAAGACGCGGTCCCAGCCGGGCATGAGCTCGCCTTTTAGCGCAGGGACGAATGAGCGTCCGTCCACGCCGGGAATTTCCGGCAGCCCGACGGCGTCGAGCGGAGTGGGTGTGAAGTCGAGCGTGCTAACGAGGTGGCTGTGGTCCACCTCGCCGGGTTTCGTAACCCCGGGCCAGCGCATAATGAGCGCGCCGCGGGAGCCGTTTTCGTAGCAGTTGGATTTTGCGAACGGGAATGACATGCCGTGGTCGCCGGCCCAAAAGACGACGAGCGTGTTTTCGGCAAAGCATTTTTCGACCAGCACCTTGAGCACCGCGCCGAGGGTGTCGTCGAGACGGCGGACGTTCGTGTAATAGCCGGCGAGTTCGCGGCGGATGTCTGGCAGGTCTTCGAGAAAGCCCGACACGGTGGTGATTTCCTCCGTTTTCACCCATCGGCTCGGGGCTTCGCCGCCGGCTAGGTCGGCGGGGTCTTTCATGCCAATGAACGGGCGGTGCGGGTCGTAGCAATTGACGTTGTGAAAAAGCGGGCGGTCCTGTTCGCGCGCGGTTTTCAGGAATTTGCGCGTGGCTTCAGCGAGCTTCGACGGATGACGGCTGATGCCGTCTTCGCCGACATCCACACAGAATTTATCCGCAGGCTGATGGCGGCTGCTTTTCCCAAACGTCGAGATGAGATAACCCGCATCGTGCAACTGCTGGTTAAGCGTGCGCACAGCAGGCTGGAGCGGGAAAAATCCCTTCGAGCCGCTGCGATGCGGGTATCGCCCGGTGAGCATGGTTTGGCGCGATGGCTGGCAGACGGCCACGGTGGCGTAGGCGAATTCAAAGCGCAGGGCCTCGCTGGCGAGATGGTCGATGTTCGGCGTCAGATCTTTGAGCGGCCCGCCATAGACACCGCTGGAATCGAAGTTCATGTCGTCTGCGGTGAAGAGCAGGATATTCAAGCGTGGGGCTGGTGCGACGTTACCGCGAGGGGGAGCGCCAGTGCGGCGAGTAGGAGGAGCAGAAATTTCATGGGTTAGTTATCGTTGATGCGCTTGATATCTGATCGCGGCGTGTTATAGCTTCGCCAAGCAGGGATTCTGTCGAGTTCCTCACCACGGTCCCGCCCGTCGTGCCGTTATTTGAGCTCCAGTTTCAGGAGTTTGGCGGCACTTTCCCGATAGATCTTATTCTTCACGTCAGCGGGCAGATTCAGGGTTTCAAAGTAAGTCCACTCCTTCTCCGGGGCCGGAATTGTGGCCAAGGACCACCAGCCGGCGTCCGTGCCGAAAAGTAACTTATCGGCGTTCCGGATGATGAATTCCCGCGCGTAGTCCCCTTGGCTGCTGAGAGCGGCCACGGCGGCCGGCGATAAGTCGGCATAAAGGTTCGGGTAGGTCTGCAACAAACGCTCGCAAGTGCGATTCCCCAACTGCCGCCACCAATAGGAATGGGCGATCAGGATGCATTGCGGATAGGCCTTCAGCACTTTTTCCAGATGAGGCAGTTTGTTCTCATCCATGTTCCGCTTTTGGTCGATGTGAAACATCACCGGTAGTCCGACTCGGTTACAGGCGTCGTAAAAAAACAAATTCTTCGGGTCGTCGAACATGAGCCCGACGCCGTAATGTTCCCCGAAACCGATAGCCCCGTCCTTCTTCTCCCGTTCTAAAATCTTCACGGTGTCTTCAATGGTTTGCACTTCGTCGGGATAGATGATGCAGAAGCGATGGATGCGGCCCTTGTATTTGCTATAGTTCTCCAGCATTTGCTGGCGCTCCCCCTCATTACCGGGGCGACTTCCCTTGTGATCGAGCGGGTGGATGATGCACTGCGTCACATGCATGCGCGTCATCTAGGCGTCCACCACGTCCAGCCCATCCTTGCGGCACGCGAAGGCATGCACATGGGTGTCAATGAACCCACCCTCCGGAGGGTCCGGCGCTCTGCTGGCCGGCGGGGCTTCCCCTTCCGCAGCCGAGACCATGGGTGCCCAGGGAAAACAGCAAAATGTAGCGAGAAGGGGAATAAGTCGGTTCAGAACCATCATGGAAAGTTTGGTGAGGTCTTGCGCGATCGTGAGGATTTAGGCGCGCGGTAATGGAGTTGATGCTTGATTCGATGCGCCGCGTTCTTATAGAAACTTTTGCCAATCTCCCGATGTGGTTTTGACATTGAGTCCCGCGATGGGTGACGCATCCTTTCTCAATATGATCACTGTTTCGTGCTTTTCTCGTCGTGGGTTGGTGGTTTCGCTTCTTGCGGTCGTCGCGGTTTTACTAGCCTCGCCCGCGAGTGCTGTGGTCCGGCTTCCGCGAGTTATCGGCAGCGACATGGTTTTGCAGCGGGAGGTGGAGGTGCCGGTTTGGGGATGGGCGGCCCCGGGCGAGAGTGTGACGTGCGAGCTGGGGCAGGCTAAGGTAACGGCTGTGGCCAATGCGCAGGGTGAGTGGATGGTGAAGTTGCCGCCTCTGCCGGCGGGCGGGCCGTTCGCGATGGAGGTGCGCGGGCAGAACACGCTCAAGCTGACGGGGATTTTGGTGGGCGAGGTGTGGGTGTGTTCGGGGCAGTCGAACATGGAGATGGGTGTGGCGATGGCGAAGGACGCGAAGCAGGAAGTGGCGGCGGCGGCGTATCCGCAGATCCGTCTTTTTCTCGTGCCAAAGAAGACGGCAGGCCGACCGCAGCCGGATGTGGAGGCGACTTGGCGTGAGTGTTCACCGACGAGCATTGCCGCAAATTTTCCGCAGGCGGGTTGGGGTGGTTTCTCGGCGGTCGCGTACTATTTCGGGCGTGAATTGCATCAGACGCTCAAGGTGCCAATCGGCCTGATTGAGTCATCTTGGGGTGGCACGCGCATTGAGCCGTGGACGCCACCGAGTGGGTTCGCGGCGGTGCCGGCATTGAAGGCGGTGAGCGAGAGAGTGGAGCAGGCCAATACTGGCTATGTGAAATCCGCAACGGCGGCGATCGACCAATTGGAGACGGCGATCGCCAATGCGCGGAAAGCACTCGCCAGTGGTGGGCCGCTCCCGGCGATTCCCGTGCTGAACGTGAGGCATCCGCTCGAAGGTAATGCCGATCCCGTGAGTCTGTACAACGGCATGATTCATCCGCTCGTGCCCTTCGCTATCCGCGGCGCAATTTGGTATCAGGGTGAATCCAACAACGGCGAGGGGATGCAGTATTTTGAAAAGATGAAGGCGCTCGTCGGCGGCTGGCGGCAAGTCTGGAAACAGGGCGATTTCCCGTTTTATTACGTGCAGATCGCGCCCTACAAATACGGCGTGGCCCCGACCCAACTCCCGGCGATCTGGAATGCTCAACTCGCGGCGCTCTCAATCCCGAATACCGGCATGGCCGTAACCACCGACATCGCCACGCTCAATGACATCCACCCGCCCAACAAGCAGGACGTGGGTAAGCGCCTGGCGTTGTGGGCACTCGCGCGGACTTATGGGAAAAAGGAATACGTTTTCTCCGGGCCTCTCTACAGAAGCATGACGATCGAGGGCGGAAAGATCGTACTTTCGTTTGACCACCTCGGCACGGGGCTTGACGCAGCCGACGATCTGGATCTGACGCATTTCGAAATCGCCGGCGAGGATGGGAAGTTCTTCGCAGCCAAGGCGGTGATGGTCGGCGAGCACGTGGTTGTGTCTGCCGACACGGTGCCCGCGCCAAAAAATGTGCGCTTCGGCTGGGATCAACTGGCGCGACCAAACCTGGCGAATAAGGAAGGATTCCCGGCCTCGCCATTCAACACGACCGAATTGCCACGCTGAGCTCCCCGGGTGTTCCGCCGATTCGGACGAATCGTCACCGTAGCTTGTGAGTAAATAAAAAACGCGAGCCGTAAAACTCGCGTTTTTTAAATCACTCTTCTTCCACGCCTACGGACTTGCTGGCGTAGGAATGTTCGGTGTTTTCACACCATTGAGGTTCGGCGGGAACCCAAGGGAACCGGGAAGGTAGGGCGAACCGGGAGGGGCCGCAGCGATAGGGACATTTTTTGGATCTTTCGGATCGAGTGGTCCTTCGGCGATGGCCTTGTAGTCTTTGCCACCCGCGCCGCTGTAGCCGGCGACGACTTCCGGCTTCAAGCCGACTTCGTAGTCGTTCATCGAGAATGCACCGAATGTGTTAATCTCGCGGATCGTCAGCGTGTCCGCGGCGTTTTGCGGAGTCCAGCGGACGGCGAGTTTGGTGGCGGGGATGGCGGCGAACTCTACATTGGAGCGCGAGTTCGATCCGTCGAAGACAATCTTCGTGGTTGGAACGCTGCCTTCCAAGGAAACTGGCTTGGCACCCGGTACCGAGGCCGATGCGACCGCCGAGACATCGGCGTCGTTGATCGCAAAGAATTCCAGTGTTCCTTTCGGTGAGCCATCGGCGAGGAGGGCGATACGGGAAACGGACTGTACGCCGTTGTAGGCGATGACCGCACCGGACTCACCTTTCGAGGCGCTCAGTGTCAGGCTGCTTTCAGGGTTGTCGTCGAGGCCTTTCTGCCAAGGCAGGAACCCATCGGGAGAGTTAGCGCTGGAGATGCGGGCCTGTGCGTAGAGTCCGTTGAGATTGAAGGCGGTCTTGCTGTTGACGTATTGGCCAAAGATGGCCCGTGCATCAATGGCGGTTTCCCGTTTGCGGAGATTGTAATCCACAGCGGGGCGCTCGCCATATAGGTAAAGGCTAAAGAGTGGACCGGGGTCGGCGAGATCCGTCTGGATAAGCACGTATTTCGCAAAGCGACTGAAAGGCTTCGTGAGTTTTTTTTGGTTAACCGAATCGAAAGCGACGTTTTGTGCCAGCGCGGTCCACGATTTTGCTCCGGGTGCGGCCAGTTCGTCTCCAGCAAAGATCGAGATCGTGCCTTCGGCGGGCCGGGAAGAGACGCTGAAATTCGAGATCATTTCGGGTTCCGGCAGGGCGATTAGGTAGTTCTGTTTACCTGCGGCCACCGGCCAACCGGTGGTGATGTCATCATCCAACCAAGCCGCCGCTGCCTCTGTGGGCACGAAAGTTTGATTGGCGGGATTGAATACGAACAGATTCGCACCGAGATGCTGGCGGGCGAAATTCTTCGGGAATACCTGGAGTTGCTTCACTGTCGGATCACCGTCCGCTGCGAGAGCGAGGGTGGTGCAGACGGCCGTTACGAGCGACACGATGGATGTGGTCTTCATAGTTTTGTGTTTTGTAGAGGGCGCGGTTGGAAAATGAAATCTAAAAATTTGAGATTTTTCCAGCCCGGCAGATTTTATGGAAAGTATTGACAATTATGGTTGGCGCATTGCCGTTGGCAACAAGTATTTTCGATTTTTTCGTTGTCACGAAAGTCTGGTGGTAGGCAGTCTGAGTTTTCGCCATTGGCGATGGCGGGGCAAGTCGTTAACGAGTTTCCCCAGCCTTCGGCGGATGACTGAGGACATTCTCAGAACATTGGCCGAATTTTAGCTTAGCAAGCCACCTTCCATCTCCCGCGCATATGAAAAAAGCCCATCCCAAAAAGAAAGAACCATCATCGAGCGTACCATTTGCCGAAGGCCAAAAGTTGGCCGGCGCGTATGTTTTGAAGCAACGGATCGAAAGTGGCGACGCGGAGGTGTGGCGTGCTTATGACGATGTGCTCGGCAAAGAGGTGTCGCTGTATTTTATTCCGGCAAAGATCGCCGGTGATGCCGAGGCGATGCGGGGACTTCGACAAGAAATCAAGCGGGCGCGCCAGCTCATCCATCCAAACATTCTGCGGGTCTATGATCTCGTGGCGGATGTCGATTGGGCAGCGATCTCGATGGACGCGCACGAGGGCCAGTCTCTGGCGACGAAACTTTCTCGCGCCGAGGGTCGCGGGCTGGATGCGGGGGCCCTCCAGCCTTGGCTCGGCCAGCTTTTCCAAACGATGGACGACGCGCACAAAATCAACGTGCTCCATCGCGATTTTTCGCCAAAGAACCTCCTACTTGGAAAAGATGGCAAGCTGCTGGTGCAAAATTTTGGCTTCGGTCGCGTGCTCGCAGATGCGAAGGCGCGGATTGCGGGAAAAAGCGACTCCGCCGCTGCGGCGCGGAGTCCACAACAGTTGCGCGGCGAAGCCGCGACTCCGCTCGATGACATCTACGCCATCGGCGCAGTTCTCTACGAGGCGCTGACGGGGCAGCCTCCGCGCGCTGGCAAAGACATCTCGGAGCAGATGCTGAGCACAAAAGCAAAGAGTGCCGCCCCGGTCCCGGAGTCGTGGGTAACGACGATCACCGCTTGCTTGGCTGAAGCGCCCGAAGCGCGTCCGCAGAGCGCGGGAGAAATTGGCTCACGCCTTGGTGCCGTCGCCCCGGTGGTGGAGGCTGCGCCTGTGGCGGAGCCCGGAAAAACTGCGGGGACTTCCGCAGCGGTCGCCGCCTCGTCAACCGAGACAAAGAGCGCGGGTTCCAGCGAGACCTCCGATACCTCGAAAAAGACCGAAGTTCCGGCGATGCCGACGGAGGAAAAATCCGCGCCAGCCGCTTCGCCCGCCAGTTCGCCCCGGAAGTCACGTATTCCATTTGTTGGGCTGTCTTTGGCCGCCGCAATCGCCGCAATGGTCCTCGTGCGCGATCATTCCATTCACAGTGGCAAGTCCGAACGGCAGCCTGAGCACGAGCCGGTCCGCGCCTCGGTTTCACAGACTGACGAGCAGGAGCTTCGCCCGGTCAGTAATACCTTGATCACGCCGCTGACGACGCCTGATGTTGCGGTTGAAGAGTCGGTGCCGGCGCCAGTCTCAGCGCCGACTCCAGAAAAAGAGCAGGTAGCTTCCCTGCCGGTGCCACCTGAACCTGTGCAGCTCGCCGCCGTGTCTGCGGCGGCGCCGGTTGCTGTGGCGGCGGCGAGTCCCGCCCCCGCCCCAGCCCCTGCTGTCGCTGCCGTTTCACCAGCGGCGCAGACCGAGGAGGACAAGCTAGTCGCCGAAAAAGCCGCAGCCGTGGAAGCTTCCAAACAGGCCGCGCTAGCTGCGGAGAAAGCGCACGCGGATATGGCGAAAAAGCAGCAGCAGGCCGCTGCGGATGTTGCTGCTGCGGAGAAAGCTCTGGAACAAAAAGCGAAGATTGTTGGCCCCGTTAAAAAGGCTGCAGATGAGGTGCTGGCCCAGCGCAAGAAGCTGGAGGACGAGCAGAAAGCTGCGGACCTCGCTGCGGAACAAGCACGGCAGTTGGCCGAAGAAAAGGCGCGCCTCGCCGCCGTGGCACAAAAAGCGATCGGTGAACTCACCGCGAAGAACAAGGACAAGCTCTCCGCACAGGAAAAAGCGGACGTCGAACTCCAGGCCCTGCAAAAAACTCTCGCGGAAAAACAGGAAGCCGGCGTGGGCATAACCAAAGCCGCCGCCGAAGCTGAAGCGGTGCGAAAGAAGCATCTCGATGCAATCAAAGAAAGCGAACAGGATCTCGAACAGGCCAAGCTCGCCGCAGCCGAGGCCCGCCGGCTCCGTGAGGAGGCCGAGGCCGAGCGCCGCAAGCTGGCTCAAGAGCTGACCGAGATGCAGAAGATGATGGAGAAGAAAAAGGCGGAGATCGAAGACCGGCTTAAGAAGCTAGAGAAGCCCGACGCCAAGCCGCCGATTGCGGTTCCCGTTCCCGAAACAGTCAAACCAGTGGAAATCAGGCCTGCGGAAAAGCCCGCAACGCCCGCTCCTGTCGTGAAACCCGTGGTGCTTGCCACCCCGGCACCCGCCAAACCCGTAGCAACGCCGCTGCCCGCGACTCCGCCGCCCGCCATCGCCGAGGTGAAACCGGCTCCAGCGGCGCCACCGCCATCTACACCGGCGCAGTTGGTCTTGAAAACCGACCCGGAAAAACTACCAGCCGTATCCACCCCCAAGCCCACCGTCGCACCCGGTTCGGAAAACAGCCTCGGCATGAAGTTCGTTCCGGTCGGGGATGTCGAATTTTGCATCTGGCAAACTCGGGTGAAGGACTTTGAAGCGTTTGCCAAGACCGCGAAAGTCTCGGGAGCGTGGAAGTCTCCGGGATTCAAACAAGGGCCTGATCATCCTGTGGTCAACGTGACCTGGGTCGAGGCGCTCGCGTTTTGCAAATGGCTCACTGAACAGGAGCACAAAGACGGCACGCTGGCCGCCAGCCAATTTTACCGTCTGCCAATGGACGTCGAATGGAGCAAGGCCGTCGGGCTCCCGGAGGAATCCGGCAAGACGCCCGAAGAGCGCGATATGGGCATCCCGGATGTCTATCCGTGGGGGAACCAATGGCCGCCGCCGGCCAAATCCGGCAACTATACCGGTGAGGAAACCGGGTCGGATGTCGCGATCAAAGGCTTCGACGACGGTTATCCGTGGACTTCGCCGGTCGGGAGTTTCCCCCCGAACAAGTTGGGGCTCTACGACATGGGCGGCAACGTCTGGCAATGGTGTATGGATACCAAAAACACCACTTCCAAGCAGAAGGTGCTCCGGGGCGCTTCCTGGTATAACGGTGCGCTCAAACTAAGCCTGCTCTCTTCCTGCCGCGTGAGCGCGTTGCCAGACAGCAGCACCGACAATTACGGCTTCCGCGTCGTTCGTGCCGGAGCGAAAAAGTAAACGCCCCCGGATCGCGAATTTTGCATTGCCATCAGCGTTCGATTTCCTCAGCCTCCCTCAAACCAAGCCCAACTCAATCCCATCACTCATGAAAAAATCCGTCACGCGAATTCTTCCCCTTGCCGCACTGATCCTGACTTCCGGTGTGAGTGCCAACGCCCAGGAGTTCTTCCGCGATATGGGCACCTCCCGTTCCTCCGGCGGGCTTGGCCCCATTTATCCCTCGGAATATACGTACGAAGACTCCTCTCCAAGCGGGCTCTCACCGCTGCGTCCGGGACAAGACCTCAATGAGGCACAGGCGGCCGAAGAAGCCGACCGCTACAACTTTGCCATCGGCCCCGTGCAGTTCGGTTTGGCGATGGGCGTGGGCATCGAATACAACGACAACATTACACTCGCGGATTCGCACCGGATCTCTGACTTCGTCTTCCGTCCCTCTCTTGATGTGCAGGCCACCTGGCGCATCAGTGAACTCAACACCCTGCGCCTGACCGTCGGTGCTTCGTATGCCAAGTATTTCGACCATTCGGAATTCGACAGCGATGGCGTGCTCTTGTCACCGAACTCCGATTTGGCATTCACTTTCTATCTCGGTGCTGTCAAACTCACCCTCCGTGATCGCCTCAGTTATCAGGAGGACGCCTACAGCATTGCAGCCATCAGCAATACCGGAGACCAGCAGTATCGCCGGTACGAAAATCAAGTCGGCCTCCAAGCGGACTGGGCGGTAAATGAAAAGATCAATCTCGTTCTTGGTTACGACCACTACAATCTTTGGACCGTAGGAAATGGGTTCAGTCAGCAAGACCGGGCGATTGACACCATCTTCTTCAAACCTTCCTACCAGATGGTCCCCGGCATTAAGGTGGGTGTGAACACCTCCTACAGCTTCATCAACTTTGACAGCAATGATCGTGGCGACGGACATGGTCTGCTGGTCGGTCCGTTCATCGAGTGGCAGATGTCTGAATACACCAACTTGTATCTTGAGGCGGGATTCCAGCAGTTGCAGTTCGACAAGGGCGGTGACTTTCAGAATTCCACCATCGATCAACTAGGTCTGAGCGCAGCCGACGCAGCCGCCGTCCGCAATGTCCTGCGCGATAATGAGGACAGTGACAGTTATTACATCAAGTTCGAGATCAACAACAAACCATCGGACATCTTCGACCACCGCCTGTTGTTCTCCAAGACGGCCGAGATCGGTTTCTCCTCCAACTCGTATGATCTGTATCATGCGGAATACGACGCTAACTGGCACGTCTTGCAGCACACGGATATCAGCCCGGTTATTTTCTACGAGTACTACACCGCATCGGGCGATCTCGGCGAAAAAGCGCACCGCGTGGGAGCAGGTTTGGGTGTTCGTTACCATTTTTCAAATTCCGTCACTCTTGGGCTCGATTATCGCTTTATTGCCAAGGACTCAAATCTTGAGAACTCCGACTACCGTCAGAGCCTTGCGTTCCTGAGTCTTTACTACAAATTCTAACTTCAACCGTTGTGGCCTATGCCTAGCTATTTCATCCGTTGCGCAAGTTTTACCGCTATTCTTTTGGCGGTACAATTGACCGGAAGATCGCAAGGTGTGGTCGCCCCGAGGGCCGTGCCGGTCACACCCGGATTTGGAACTCCAACGGGTTATCCGCCAAGCGAGCGGATGCAGGTCATTGATCCGGACAAGAAACTTTCCGCGGGCGATCAGGTGACCTTGGTTATCGAAGAAGACAAAGAGGGTGGTTTGCCCCGGGTCGTCACAGCAACTGGCGATATCGAGATCCCGCAGCTCTTCCGAGTGAGGGTGTCTGGCAAGACGACGACGGAGGCTAGCGCGGATATCAAGCGTCGGCTGGAAGCCGATTACTATTACCATGCCACCGTTCGCCTGAATATCGATCGCGTGAGTCCGATTTCTGTGAGGGCGGGGACTGTGACCATTTCAGGTCAGGTCCGCGCGCCGGGTCCGCAGGAGATGATCGCCGGGGAGGATCTCACTTTAAGCGTCGCCATACAGAAGTCTGGAAACTTCACCGAATGGGCAAAGCCGGACAAAGTAAAACTCACCCGTCAGGTCAACGGTGTCGCCCAAACCTCGATTTACAACGTCGAGAAAATCATCCGTGACGGCGACTCGTCAGCGGACCCCAAGCTGAAAGATGGTGACCGGGTTTTCGTGGATAAGGCGTGGGCACGCTGGAAGTAATTTCCTATGGACTCAGTTAATCCCGAAGCGCCCGCGATGCCCCTGCCTGGCGGCTTGGGTATGAAGCTTTACCGCTATCGCAATGTCGTCCGCAATCACTGGTGGATATTAGTTCTCACCATCGGGATCGGCCTTGCGTACGAGGGTTACGTCATCTTCAGCAAGTCCCAGATGTTTGAGTCCCTCAGCCAGCTCATGGTGCGCGAGGAATTGATTCGCGATAACACGGGGTCCTTTAAGGACGACACCGGGAATTTTTTTGGAACCGCCGTCGAGCAACTCAAGAGCCCCGTCGTGGTAGGTCGCGCGCAAGCCCGAATGGCCCTCGAAAATCCGAACCTCAATGGGATAGTGGAAATTTCCTCCTCCGTCGCTCCGCGGACCAACATCTTCACCGTTACTGGAGTGGGGTCTCAACCGCTCTACACGCAGAAGTTTGTCGATACCGTGGTCGATGAATTCCTGAAGTGGCGCTATGAGAACCGGACGGGTGTCGTCAATCAGGTCACCACGAATCTGAAGGAACAGCTCGCCCAGATCCGCCAGGAATTGGAGGTGGCCGAGACCAGCCTGCGAACCTTTACCGAGAAAAACAACATGCAGTTCTGGAAGGAAACCCAGAACAAGTCCGTCACCTATCTAACCGGTCTGAGAAACACCAAGACCCAGCGGCAGGAGGAGCTGCGTAAGCTGCAAAATCTGACTCCCGACGACCTGCTTCATTCCGCTGCTCCCAAACCTGAGTCGGATAACACGCCGGCCACCAACCAAGCTAAACAGGAGGCGACCTTTAATAGCGCTCTCTACGCGGACTACATTCAGACCAGCCAGAGGCTCTTTCAGCGCCAGGCGGACTACACGGAGTGGAAAACGGTTTGGAAGCCCGCTCATCCGAAACTCAAGCAGATCGTGGCTGATATCGAAAAGCTGCAGCGCCAGATCAACATCATCAAGGAACAGAACGCCAACATGGTCAAGGCACGCGGTACGGCGATCGATGCGGAACTCAAGAGCTTGGAAGTCAGCATTCCGGAATGGGAGGCCAAGGTTTTGGAAGCCGGACGAAAAGACGCCGAATATCAGACGCTCGACGGCAACGTCGTCCGCGCTCGGGCTCAGTTGGAGAAGCTCCTGGACGACCAAAACAAAGTCGGCGGCGGCAGCAAGGCGGCGTTGGACGCGCTGCAAGTCATGCAGAAAGCCACCATCGCCAAGCCCGTCCCGCCCGGCCATGTCAAACACCTCCTCATTGGCCTGATCGGCGGGCTGATCGTCGGGTCCATCATTCTCATCGTCCTCGACCGCGCCGACGATCGCCTCGGTTCCTCGACCGAGATGATCGAGCATTTTTCTGAATCCATCCTCGGACAAATCCCGAACGTCGCAGAGACCCGCGGTGCCTCGGGCCTGCCGCTGCTGCAGGAAGAAGACGAGCGCTACACCTACGCCGAGGCCTTCCGCAGCCTGCGATCCTCGCTCATCTTCATGCCGAACCAGACGGAACTGAAGTCCATCCTGATTACCAGCGCCATTCCGAATGAAGGCAAGTCCACCATCGCCAGCAACCTCGCCATCACCATGGCCGCTGCCGGAGCCCGTGTCCTACTCGTAGATGCCGACCTGCGCCGCGGCGACCTCGCCCAGCTTTTCGACATCGATGGCAAGATCGGCCTGACCAATATCCTCCGCGGCGAGGGCAACTGGAAATCGGCGGTCCTCCAGACCAAATGCCCCACGCTCTCCCTCATCCCGCGCGGTCCCGTCACCAACCAGTCCGGCGAACTCCTCCTCCGACCCATGCTTGTTGGTTTGCTCGACGAACTCAAAGCCGCCTACGACCTCGTCATCTTCAACACCGCCCCGATCCTCGCCGCCGACGACACGCCGACGCTCGCACCGAACTTCGACGGCACCCTCATGGTGGTCCGCGCGCGCTTCACCTCCGCCCGGCTCACCAAGAACGCGCTCAACGCCCTATACCAGCGTCAGGTCAACGTCCTCGGCCTCATCCTCAATGCTGTCGATACGGAGACGCCGGACTACTACTACTATCGGTATAACCAGTATTACGCGGCATAGCGAGTGGTTGGTGAGTGAGCGCTGCGGTGTGTGGGGACGGGTTGGCTAAAGGCGGATTCGTCGCCTTCGGGAAAATTTGGGAGACGGTTCAATCCCCGTAACCGTCCGGATGCTCGACATGCCAGGCCCAGGCGCTGGCGATGATTTTCTCGATGCTCTGAAATTGCGGAGTCCAGCCGAGTTCGCGGTGGATTTTTTCGCTGGCGGCGATGAGGCGGGCCGGGTCGCCGGGGCGGCGCGGTTTCTCGACGACGGCGATTTTTTTGCCGGTCACTTTCTCGCAGCTGGCGATGATTTCGCGGACGCTGGTGCCGCCGCCGGTACCGAGGTTATAGAAGGCGCTCTTCTCCGATCCGAGCGCGAGCATGTGCGCTTGGGCGAGGTCGAGGATGTGGATGTAGTCGCGGATGCAGGTGCCGTCGGGCGTCTCGTAGTCGGTGCCGAAAATCTGGACGTTCTCTTTTTGGCCGAGGGCGACTTTGAGAACGTTGGGGATGAGGTGGCTCTCGATCCGATGGTCTTCGCCATAGCGACCGCTGGCACCGGCGGCGTTGAAGTAACGGAGCGCCACGAATTTCAGACCGTGGATTTCATCGTACCAGCGGAGGATTTTCTCGAAGATGAGCTTGGATTCGCCGTACGGGTTAATGGGGCGCTGGGGCAGCGTCTCGTCGATCAGCACGCGGTCGGGCGGGCCGAAAGTGGCGCACGTCGAGGAGAAGACGAATTTTTTGACGCCGCAGGCGACCATGGCGTCGAGCAAATGGAGTCCGCCGGTAACGTTGTTGCGGAAGTATTTCGACGGATTTTCCATGGACTCGCCGACGAGGGCGTTGGCGGCGAAGTGCATGACGGCGTCGGGCCGGGCGGCCTCCATGGCCTCGGAAATGTCGCAGTCCTTTTGGAGGTCGCCGACGATGAGTTTGGCCCGCGGATCCACGGCGGCGCGGTGTCCTTCGGTGAGGTTGTCGAAAACGGTGACGGTGTGACCGGCGTTGAGGAGTTGCTCGACGCAGATGCTGCCGATGTAGCCGGCGCCGCCGGTGACGAGAATGTGCATGTTGGATTTAAGATTACGGATTCAGATCGCAGATTGGAACGCGCCAGGGCGCTTTGACCAACCGGAAATCTGCAATTTGCGATCGAAAATTCCAGCGCTCAATCCAGAGCTATGCGGTGAAACTGGTCGGGCAAACCTCTCGATTGCTGGGCGAGGGCGGCGACCATGCGACGGACGTGAGGGTTGCGGCGGCGATCGCCGAGCACTTCGAGACTCTTGCGCGGGCTGCCCCATTCGAGGATTTCGATTTCCACAGTCCGACAGCCCCATTGGTTCATCAGCCCGCGACTGGGGCAAAAGAGGTCGATGGTGCGGCGTCCGACGAGCGCGCTGCCGTAGTCTTCGATTACATAGTTTCGTCCCGTGCAAAGCATGCGAAAGCGCGTGCCCACGGGCAGCCACGACCAGTCGCTGGCGGCGCTGCTGTTGGTCATGTTGTAGCGCAGGCGTCCGCCGACGCCGTTCGCCCAACCGCCGGGCTCGGTCTGGGTGTAGGCGGTGGTGCGGACGCGCAGGCGTTCACCGGGTTTGACCGGACGGGTGGCGGTGACCGCGGTGGAGGGCTTGGCTTCCTTCGAGGCGGCGCAACCGACGAGGAGTAGAGCGAGCAGGGGACAAAGGATCGGGCGCATGACGTGGGCGAGGGAGGTGGATTGGAGGTGGGTTTTCATGGGGGGAAAACGGTGGGCGATTTTCTACGCGGCGATCGCGGAGGGAACAATCTCTTTTCCCTGCCTCCCTAAACGTGCTGCGGCTCAGGCGCGCACGCCGCCCATGTGCTGACCGGAGGGCCAGCGGCGCTGGACGCGCACGCTGTCGATTTTCCAGACGCCGTCCTCTTCCACCAGGCGATAGACGCACGGGACCACGTCGCCATCGGCGACAAAGAGATAGACGGGGATGATGGCGTGCCGGCTTTCGTAGCGGATCGCGCCAAATTCGACCCGCCGCGCGCGGCGCACGCTTGGGTATTCGGTGCGCGTGAGGTCGGAGAAGGCTTCGATATTGAACCGCTCCTGAAAACCCGTGGACGCCTGCCGGTAAGCGCTGGCGTAGTCGTCTTCGCGCACTGCGACGATCTGTTTCCAGATCACAGAGTAGAGGGTGCTCGGCGTGGTGCTTTGGCGGCGGAGTTCGGCTTGTTCCTGAAAAAGCGCGCCGGCCGCGCAGATGAGGAAAATACCGACAAGCAGGAGCAGTTTGGTGGTGCGATTCATGAATGGTGATCGGCGGGAGCTGCCGCGGCGATTCGGCGGAGGTGGGGAAAGGTATAGAGCCCCGTGCCGTGACCATCGGCCCACGCGGGCTGGAGTGCGTAGCTACCTACGATTTGGAAACTGTTCAAAACGAAGCTCGCCGGCGTGTAGCTCACCTGCGGGCGAATGACGTGGCCGAGCACATCCGGCTCGCCGCCGCAGGCCGCGCACGGACAGGCCCGGCGCAGGGCCTCCAGTGGAAGATAAGACTCCGTGCCGTCGCTCCACGCGATGGCGAGTTCCTGGCCGATGGGCTGGATGTGGGTGGGAGTCAGGCGTGTGGACATGCGATCAATCGTCGAAAGATGCGCCGTCGCCCGCCGGTTTCCAAGCCTTCCCTCGCCGCGTCCCGAAGATGGCCGTGCCCACGCGCACCAGCGTGGCCCCTTCCTCCACGGCCACGGCAAAATCGCCGCTCATGCCCATCGAGAGTCGCGGCAGCGGCACATGGAATTCCGCCTGTAGTCGGTCGCGCAGTTCCCGCAGCGCGACGAAAAACGGGCGCGAGTTTTCCGCCTCGGGCGCGAACGGCGGAATGGTCATCAGTCCCTCAATCTGCAGCCGCCCGAGCGCCAGCAGCGCCTCCATCTCGGCCCGCAGCTTCTCCGGCGAAAAGCCAAACTTGCTCGCCTCGCCCGCCACGTTCACCTCCAGCAGCACCTGGGGAAACTGGCCGGTTTCGTCCGCGATCCGGTCGCACTCCCGGGCCAGCTCCAGCGAGTCGATTCCGTGAATCAGTTCGAAGCCCGCCGCCAGCGCGTGCCGGATTTTGTTTTTTTGTAAATGCCCGATCAGATGCCACCGAGCCCGTCCCGGCAGCAGCGGGATCTTTGCCCGCGCTTCCTGCACGCGGTTCTCGCCAAAGACACACTGCCCCGCCTCTAGCGCCGCCAGCAGCGCCTCGGGCGGATGCGTTTTCGACACCGCCACGAGTTCGATCTCGCCCACCGCCCGGTCGGCGCGGGCGGCGGCGGCGGTGAGCTGTGCGTGAACGACAGCGAGGCGATCAGCGATTTCGTTCATTCGGGTAACTAATGGCGTTTGACAGAAAAATAAGGACGCCTTACGTCGTCCCGTTCTGGTATGTATATCGATACCTTCAAAATCTTCAGCGATCTTATCGAGACCGGCAGTTTTTCCAAGGCCGGCGCGCTCAACTCCATCACCCAAAGCGCCGTTTCCCAGCAACTCCGCGCGCTTGAGGAAAGATTCCAGGTACGCCTCGTTGAACGCGGCCAGCGGCACTTCGCCTTGACCGCGGAGGGCAACGTCTTCCTCCAGGCCGGTCGCGAAATCCTAGGCATTTTCAATGACCTCGACAACCGCCTGCGCGCCCTCCGCCACGTAGTTGCCGGGGAACTCCGTATCGCCTCCATCTACAGCATCGGACTGCATGAACTGCCGCCGCAACTGAAGGCCTTTCGCCGCGCTTACCCGGACGTGGAGCTCCATGTGGAATACCGCCGCTCGCCGGAAGTCTATGCGCAGGTCGCGAGCGGCGAGGTGGACCTCGGCCTCGTCGCCTTCCCGGCGCGCCGCAGCGGCCTGCAGACGGAGGTTTTCAGCGAAGACCGCATGCTCCTCATCTGCCACCCCGGCCACGCCTTGGCCCGACGGCAGAAGATCCGGCTGGCCGATCTGAACGGCGAGAAATTCATTGGCTTCGAGCCCGACCAGCCCACGCGCAAAGTCATCGACCGCCACCTCCGCGCCCACGCCGTAAGGATCGAGCACGTTATGGAATTCGACAACATCGAGACTGTGAAACGCGCTGTCGAAATCGCCAGCGGTGTTTCCATCGTGCCCGCCTACACCGTACGGCAGGAAGTCGAGGGCGGCGTGCTCTGCGCCATTCCCATCGAGAACCCAAAAATCTCCCGTCCGCTCGGCGTCGTCTCCAAACGCAACCGCGCCCGGTCGCCCGCGCATCAGGAATTCGTGGCCGCGCTGAAAAAGAGCACGCGCGCAACGTAACGCACCGCCGGTGCGGAGTTTCAGATTTTCAAAGCCGCGCCAGCCGCCTATCTCTCCGCGCCATGACAGCACCAGCGATCGGCATCATCGGCGGCAGCGGACTTTACCAAATGGACGGCCTAACGAACGTCTCCGAGCACGTTGTCGAGACGCCGTTCGGCCCGCCGTCGGACGTGATTTTCGGCGGAGAGCTTGCCGGGCGGCAGGTCTATTTCCTGCCGCGGCACGCGCGCGGGCACCGCATCCTGCCGCACGAACTGAACCATCGCGCGAATATCTTCGCCCTGCGCGCGCTCAACGTCCGCTGGATTCTCTGCGTCACTGCCGTCGGCTCGCTTCAGGAGCAGTACGAGCCGCGCCACATCGTGCTGCCGTCGCAGTTTTTCGACCGCACCAGCCAGGGCGCGGCCCACACCTTTTTCGGCGGCGGCATCGTCGCGCACGTCAGCTTTGCCGAGCCCACCTGCTCGCCGCTGCGCCAGCTCCTCGCCAACGCCGCGCGCGACCTCGGCCTGCCCGTCCACAACGGCGGCACCTACGTGAACATGGACGGCCCGGCCTTTTCCACCCGTGCCGAATCCGAGACACACCGCAAGCTCGGCTTCGATGTCATCGGCATGACCAACCTCGGCGAAGTCCGCCTCGCCCGCGAAGCCGAGATCGCCATCGCCACCATGGCCATGATCACCGACTACGACTGCTGGAAAGTGGACGAGGAGCCCGTCACCGCCGACGCCGTGATTGCCCACCTCATGGCCAACGCGGCATCCGCGAAACAGATTCTCGCCCGCGTCATTCCGCGAATTCCCACCGAGCCGCACTATCCCGAGCACCGTGCGCTCGACAGCGCGCTCGTCACCGACCGCGCGCTCTGGCCTGCGGCCACGATGGAAAAACTCGGCGTCATTCTGGAGCGTTTCGCCAATCGCTGAACGCCACGCGCGATATTTTTCGCGGCGTGGATTCCTTACTTTCGCCGCGAGAAAATTTCGCTAGTATTCCGGCACCATGATTCGCCTCCTGTCCGCTGTTTTCCTCTGCGCCGTATCCGCAGTCGCCGCATCCGTCCCGGCGAAGCCCGCGCCTGCGCCCGACACCGCCGCACCCACCCCGCCCTCCCCCAAACCCGCAGCCACTGCTTCGGCCTCCGCACCGATCATGTCCGTGCCTGCCGACGCCACGGCCCCGGCGGCTCCTGGCGCGCCCCGTATCACCTTTTCCCAATGCCACGTCGAAGGCCCCTACGTCGCCCTGACCTTCGACGACGGCCCGCACGGCGCGAACACCCCGCGCCTGCTCGAAATGCTCAAGCAGCGGAAAATCCACGCGACCTTTTTTATGGTCGGCCAGTGCGTGGCGGAGTTCCCCGACATCGTGAAAAAAATCGTCGCCGAAGGACACGAAGTCGCCAACCACTCGTGGTCGCATCCGCAGCTCTCGGGCATGTCCGAAAGCGGTGTGCGCGAGCAGTTGCAGAAGACGCACGACGCCATCATTGCGGCCTGTGGCGTGACGCCGAAAATCATGCGCCCACCCTATGGTGCCTTTACGGCCCGCCAGCGCGCCTGGGCGAATGGCGAGTGGGGTTACAAGTGCGCGCTCTGGGATGTCGATCCCCTCGACTGGAAAGTGCGCAACGCCGAACATGTGAAGAATGAGATTCTGAAAGCCACCGTGCCCGGCTCGATCATCCTTTCGCACGACATCCACAAGACCACCGTCGATGCCATGCCTGAGACGATCGATGGCTTGCTGGCCAAAGGCTTCAAGTTTGTCACCGTCTCCGAACTGCTCGCGATGGACAAACCGCTCCCGCCGAAACCGAAAGCCACGCCGGCTCCCAAGGCCGACCCTGCGCTGGCCGCAAAAGCGGAATCACCCGCTCCACAGCCGGCCACCCCGGTACAGAAGCCGAAGCCCTAACGGTTCGGTTTACCGAAGCGGTTGTTGGGGAGTACTGTGAACTCCCTCGTCCGAGACACGCTCTGTCGCGGTGCCATCGAACTGTAGCGTCGGGTTTGCGACATTCAGCAGCGGACCGAGTTCGTAGATGTTCGTGTAGCCGTAAGTCGCGAGCGCGATGTAGGTCGAGATATTGAGCGACGCGGGAGCCATCTTGCTGGCAAAAGCGCGCTGGTCCCCGAGGAAGTTGTTGTTGCAGTAAATCAGCACCCGTGTGTCCTTTTTCGGGATCACCTGCGCGAGTGCCTCGGCGGTGAAATCCGTGAACGGGAGACTCACTGCCCCGCGAATATGCCGGAGTTGAAATTTGTCGGCACTTCGCGCATCCAGCACCACCGTGCCCGGCTCCGCCGCAAGCGCCGCGAATTGCTCCGCCGTCAGCCGCCGGGTTTCACGAACCGGTGCCACCTCGCGTGCGATCTTTTGAAATTGCGCGTAGTCAATGAGGCGGTTGGGAATGGGGTCGGCGGCGTGAGTGATCGCGGAAGCGAAGACGATGGAAGCGAGGATGATTTTCATACGCCGAAACTCGCACAATCGGTGCGCGCTTGTGTCAGGCCCGGGTACGAAGTTTGTCAAAAAATTGTCCGCCCGCGCTGCGCAAGGTTCATCCTCCCTCCGCGACTGCATCGCGGAACGCCCTTGTCCCAGCACTCCCGCAGCCCGCTCGCTAGGTGCGTGGAAAAAGTTGTGGGGTTGCGCTGGTCGATGGGTAACGTGCGCGGTTTATGTCAGCAACTTCACTCGGACAACTGCTACTCACGGGCGTCCCCGGCCTCGCGCTCGATACGGAAACCGCCGCCACGTTCCGCCGCTTGCAGCCGGGTGGTTTCATTTTGTTTGGGCGAAACATCGAGTCACCGGGACAATTGCGGAGGCTGATCGACGACTTGCGCGAGCTGTGCGCGGTCGAGCCGATCATTACGATTGATCAGGAAGGCGGGCGCGTTTCACGGCTGAAGCTGGTGGGCAATGAGCCGCCGAATGCGAACCAGCTTCGCGACAAGGACGACGTGGCACTCACGGCGCGGCATGGCGCGATCACGGGGCGGCTGCTGCGCATCTTCGGGTTCAATCTCGATCTCTGCCCGGTGCTGGACATTTCCTTCGATGACGAGGCGGACAACTCGCTGCGCGGGCGCTGCTATGGCAATGATGTGGCGCAGGTGATTCGCAACGCGGGCGCGTTCAACGACGCGCTGCGCGCCGCCGGCGTGCTGAGTTGCGGCAAGCATTTCCCCGGCTATTCGCGCGCGCCGCTGGACGCGCATCACGAACTGCCGGTCATCCCGCTGAGCCGCGCGGAGCTGGACACGCACGAGCTGGCGGTGTTTCGCGCGTTCGCGCAAAGGGTGGACTCGATGATGATCGGACACGGCTTTTACCCTAGCCTCGACAGCACGCGCACGCCGTCGTCGCTCTCGCGCGCTGTGATCACGGATCTATTGCGGGGCGAGCACGGCTTTCGCGGTCTCGTCATGACCGACGACCTCGACATGGGCGCGATTCTCGAACCTTTCGGCAAAGGCGAGAGCGGGCTGGCCGAGGTCATCCGGCTCGCGATCACGGCAGGAAATGATCTCGCGATGATTTGTCATCGCGTGGAGATGGTGGAAAAGGCGCACGGTTATCTCGCCGCAGTGCCGCGTGCGGAACTCGACCGCGCCCTTGGCAATGTCGCGGCCTTCAAGGCGAAGATGTCGCCGCCGGATGTGTGGAGCGAGGCGGAGTTTCGGCGGCGCGATGCCGAAGTGTGGGATTTGCGCGTGGCGGTGCTCGGCGCGGAGGCGGCGGCCCAGCGGAGTGCGGAGGATGGGAAACGGTCGCCGGTGGAGCTTTACTGAGCGGGTGATTTTAGGGCGGTCGTGATCTCAGCGCGGAATTTCTTCCCGACAGCTTCCCAAGTGAAGTGTTCGCGGGCGAAGGCGTGGCCGGTTTCCCCGTAGCGACGGCATTTTTCCGGGTCAGATAGCAACTCTACGAGGGCGGTGGCGAGGGCGGCGGTGTCGCCGGGGGGGACGACGCGTCCGGTGCGGCCGTCTTGCACGAGATGTTCGAGGGCTCCGATGCGGGTGACGACGACGGGGATTTTGATAGCGAAGGCTTCGAGGACGGCGATACCAAAGGGCTCGAAGCGGCTGGGTAGGCAGAGTATGGTGGCTTGGGTGAGGAGTTGTTTCACGCGGTCGAGCGGAACACGACCGAGAATTTCGATTTGGGGGTGCGTGATTTTTGGCGATGCGCCGACGATGCGGAGGCGGGCGTCGGGGACACGCGCGAGGAGTTGTTGAAAGGCGGCAACCAGTTCGAGGCCACCTTTACGCTCCCAGTCGATGCCGACGAAGAGGATGGTGCGGTTGCCATAGTCGGTGTTGTCGAGTGGAACGGGCGTGGTGTCAATGTTGCTGCCGGCATGAGCGCAGCAGATGCGATCAGGCGCGCAGCCGTATTGCTCGACGAGCGAAACGCGTGTGTTTTCGCCCATGACGAAGATGCGGCTGGCGTGGTGATAGACTTCGCGTTCGAAGGCGATCCATTTTTCCGTGGCGAGAAAGGCGCGGTGGAACGTGGGGGAGCGGAGGTTCGCGAGGTGGGTGTGGTCGGTGTAGATGAAATGCGGCACGCCATCGAGGTGGGCGTCGAAGAGGGACTGCGTGGAAAAGGTGAAGGCGAATTCGTCGTGGCGACCGGCGAGGTGCGCAAGGAGGAGGCGACGGATTTGGCGGAAAATGTAGGGCGTGTAGTAGAAGCACGGCGACACCGGACGGCTGTGGCGCAGGATGGCCCAGCCGTAGAGGGCGAAGACCCAGAGCCAGTTGAGTAGCATCACGCCGGGATGCTTTTTGAGGAGGTCGAGGCCGATGTCGATTTCCTCGACCTGAAATTCGGGGAAGTTGCGCTCGAGTTCCTCGCGGGTGCGGCGGTTGGTATTGGAAAAGAGACCGCGTTTGATGAAGGCGATTTTTCGCCGCGAGCCGCTCGCGGCGACGTCCTGGCTCATGCCTGCGACGGAGTTCAGGCGGCTCCGAGTTCGACCGAGTGGATCGGGTCGGCTTCTTTCTCTTTCATGCGGACCCATTCCTGCAGGGTCTCGGTCTCGGCAAGCGCGCGAGCGGCTGGGGCCGCGCCGCCGAGGAGGACGATGCGCACCGTGTCGAGGAGGATGAAGACATCGAGGAAGAGGCTCATGTGCTTCATGTAGTAGAGGTCGTATTCGAGCTTGCGTCGGGCGTCGGCTACGGAGGCTCCGTAAGGGTAGCTAACCTGTGCCCAGCCGGTTAGGCCGGGCTGGACCATGGCGCGTTCTTGATAGTAGGGGATTTCGGTCGCGAGCATCTGGATCATTTCCGGCCGCTCCGGGCGCGGACCGACGAAGGAAAGGTTGCCGCAGAGCACCTGCCAAAGCTGCGGGATTTCATCAATGCGATAACGGCGAAGAAAGCGCCCGACCAAGGTCACGCGCGGGTCGTTTTCGCCGCTCCACTGCGCGCCGTCCTTCTCGGCATCCATGCGCATGGAGCGGAGCTTGAGGATTTGAAAGTCGCGCCCGAAGCGTCCGGCGCGGGTCTGGCGGTAAAAGATCGGGCCGGGCGAGGTGAGGCGGATGGCCACGGCGGCGAGAGCGACGAGCGGTGCGCCGAGGAGGAGCCCGATGACGGAGCAGACGATGTCGAAGAGGCGCTTCACCTTTTTAATGTAAAGAAGCTGCGGCTCGCCGCTGGCGCTGAGCAGCCACTCCGGGGTGATGAGTTCAATCGGGACGTATTGCTCGATTTCCTCGCAGAGGATGATGAGCGGCATGACGGAGACGCCGGAGTAGCGGAGTTTGCAAAAATGGCGCGTCAGGGTGGCGTTGTTCAGGCTCTTGGTCGTGCAGAGCACGCGGTCGATTTTTTCGCGCTCCACGATTTCGGCGATTTCATCCACGCGCCCGAGGACTCTGGTCTCGCCGGTGGGCTGGTAGCCATAAAAGGCGACGACACCCACGAGTTCGAGGTTGCGCCCGCTGAAATTCGCAAACAGGCGCGTCTCCACTTCATCGAAGGGACAGGTGACGATATAGGCCACCCGCTCGCGCGCGGTGCGCAGGGCGTGCAACAGGAAAATATGGTGAATGACGACAATGACGTAGGCCGCACTCGCGCCGATGCCCATGACTCCGCGCCCGGGCGGATGCGCCGAGAGCGCATACGCGCCGCCGATGACCATGAGCACCGAGGCGACCGTGCAGGCGAAGAGAATGAAAGCGCGCTCGAAGGCACCGCGATGCGCGCTGTGCGTGGAGTAGAGGCCAAGAATGTAGATCGTGGACGATAAAAGGACGCCGCTCGCGGCGATGACCGGCCAATGCGTGCCAAAGAAGTCGGCCGCCTCGTCGCCGAACCGCGCCATACTGCCGACGAGAAACGCCAGGCAAAAGATCGTCGTATCCGCAACAAAGTGCAGTGTGACGTGGAACCAGTGCTTACGGAGAATTCCGTTACTGTTCATGCGATTCGGAAAATGGTCGGGGGCGTGGGCGAAACGGATCGCCTAAAAACTTTATAATCATCAAGGATGGTCGGGCCGACACTTTTCAGCAAGTAGAGTTTCTCCTGATTGTTTTTTTGCGTAGAGGCATCGGAATAAGGCCGTCGTTTCCCGCTTGTCGCGTGCCAGACGGCTCGCGAATCTCCCGCTACCCGACGCCAACCATGTCCCTGACTGTCGGGGTGCTCTCGCTCCGTCGCCGGTTTTTTTCACGAAAACCTACGCACTCTCCCGTTCGCCGCGAGGCGGTGCCGCCTTTACGAACGTTTCGCTACAACTCTCACGGCGTCTGGAGCGTGATCCTCATTTCCGTCAGCCACCGGTTCGGCATTGTCGAGCGCACCGAGGGGGGCGTGGTGGTGCGCTAGCGGCTGGCCGGTTCAGCCCTGCTTCTCGCGGCCATCCTGCTCGTGGCGCAGCAGCACCCGGCTTGAGCGAAAGACTGGCTCTTCCAAGAAATCCCGCGTCTCCGGGGGCGGCGTAGTCCGATGCACCTTGGGTCGTAGCTCGGGTTGACGGTGCGAACGAAAATGCAGCTTCCGCAAAGGCGTGAAGTCCTTGCCATCGGGCCCCTTCGCCAGTGGCACGAGGTCGCCCACCACACCGACAAGGCACTTAAATACCGGTGCCGTGCCGAACCGCTCAACATGGCCGCTCGTGTACCACAGCCGCAGATCAACCTCTCCATCGCCCACCGCTTGGAACACCCACTTTTCCTGCCCCACATTCGTCTCCGAAGGTGCCACGAATTCCTTCGAAACCAGTCGCAGCACCGTCGGATCAGGAATCTCCGACAACCGCCACCCGTAGCCCGTATGCGGTTTCGACGAAAGCCACACCGTGAGCGTACCATCCTGTTTCAGCGACACCGTACTGCCCCGCTGCGATTCAAAAAGCTCCACCCGCCCCTCCGGTGGTGGCATGGCAATTGGCGGCAGTTCGCGATTTGTGGCCGAATATTTTTTCCCCTGCGGCGCGGTGCAGGCCGCGATGCTGAGCGCGAGGATGGCAAAAGGAAGGACTGATTTCATGGGATGGAGCGAGTGTTCACGTGAACCACCACGCCGTTTCTAAAGGCGTCTATCACCGTTGTCGAGCATGGTCTCCTCAAAAACTCACCGGCGCCGATATAGAGGGCAAGCTGCGTGAAAACGCGACCCTTCCGGCTGCGTCTCTACGAATAGATTCATCGAAGCGCGCACGTTGCGGTTTAGCAGGCCGCACGTTCAGGAGCAGCTGGCTTGCGAAAGCCGTTGAAAACGTTCGAGTGCGGCAAATGGCGTTAGTCCGTTTTGCGCTAAGGAGAAACCCTACTAAATTCTCTATCAAAATGCTTGTGTCAAAAATTACTGCCACTAAAATTTACTGCAAATCTCAATTCCCCGTAGCGAATCCCCTTCCAGACCATCCAAGCACTAGGTTTCTGTTCCCCGTTTAACCCATGAGCCAATCCACCGTGCTTTTTCGCAAAAACCACACGCCAAAATCCAACGCCATAAAAACACCCACTGTGAAAACTCGTCACCAAACCCCCACCCGCCGCTCCACCCGTATCCTGTCCGGTAGCATCGCCGCCATCTGTGCCGTTGCCCTAATCGGGGGCTCCGCGTCGCACGCGGTGAATGCCACTTGGAATGGCACCACCGATGCGGTTTGGGCCACTGGGACGAACTGGAGCGCCACTCCCGTCCCCGGCACCGGCAACACCGCCACCTTTAACAACGCGGGCGGCGCGGACGACGTGATCAATCTTGGTTCCGGCGTCACCATTGGCACGATCCTTTTCGACACAGCCAGTGCCGCCGCTTACACCATCGGCTCGGGCGGGGTCGGCATCCAGACTCTCACGCTGGACAACGGCGGCGCGATTACCGTCAACTCTGCCGTTACCCAACAGGAGGTATTCAACGCCAACATCGTTTTGGGCACCGACGGCACTGCGAGTAACTTCACCATCACCAACAACAGAGCCGGCTTTTCCGCCGGCCCTTATCTGCAGTTCAGCGGCGCCTTTACCGGTTCGACCGGTTCGGGGCTCAAGACTCTGACCTTCGACGCCAACGGCACATCTGCGACCAACTCCATCAGTGCTCTGGGCAACATCAGCAATGGCACTTCCGGCACGGTCAAGCTCGTCAAGAAAGGTGCCGGCATTATGACGTTGGGATTGAACGGGGGCACGATGACCTATACAGGTGGGACTTACCTTGATGCAGGCACACTCCAGATCGTAGGCTCCGTAAACAACCTCCAGGCAGGGACTTCTCTCTACATCGCGGGTGGCACTAATCTTAACAGCATCAACCAACCTAATGGCAGCTATTCGAACATCGCCCAGGAGTGGAACGGTGATTTCAGCTTCAACGACAGTGCTAAGTTCGTTGGAGCGAGTCTGCAGAACATGACATTCACCGGGGGCACGGTGAATCTGGGAGCAACAGGGACGGACACGGTGCGCACGGTCAATGCGTTGGCGAATACGCTGACTATCGGCAGCATCATCTCCAATGGCACGAATACGACCACCACCGGCCTGACCAAGACCGGCGCAGGCACGATGGTGCTCGCCGGTAACAACACTTATACCGGCACCACCACGGTGAACGCTGGCACGTTGACGATTACCGGTGCGCCCACGGGCGGCGGAGCATATACTGCGCTCGGCAGCGGCAGGTTGGAAATCAGCGGAGCCGCTGGCACGATCAACACCTCCTCCGCCATCGCCATCGCGGGCGGCAATCTCCAGTTGACCAATACGAGCACTGCGGAAGGCTCGGTGAATCGCATCAGCGACTCTACGGCGATCACCGCCAACGGCGGCACGCTCACTTACAATAACACCAGCGGTAACACCTACGCCGAGAACGTCGGCAATGTGACGCTCAATGGTGGGCAGCTGAATACGGTGCTGTCCACTAACATGGCGACAGGCATCCAGACGCTGACCCTGAACAGCCTGACACAAAACAACCGCTCCACCGCCACTTTCTCTGCGGCCACCACCGCACCGAACGCCACGAACAATATCATCAAAGTCGCCGGTGCCACTGCCGCCCCGGCCGGGCAGATCATCGGGCCGTGGGCGACCACGGGCACCTCGGCCATCGTCCAGACCGATTACGCCGTCTATGACGCCTCCGGCAACATCGTCGCCGCCAACATCGCAGGTTCGCTGGATTCCACCTGGACCGATTCGACCAAGGCTTATACGAGCAACTTCCTCGGCGGCGGCGCAGGCAATGCGCTCAGTGCCGTGACGCACAACATGGCTGCTCTGCGCAACCTGCCCGCATTTGGGAACACAGGCACCACCACCACAATCGCCATCCCAACCGGCGGTAATCTGAACACCTACGGACTCCTCAACGCGAACACTAACACGTGGACGATCAATCAAGTCGCCGGCAGCACCGGTGCCCTGAGCACACCCACGGGCGGCGGCAGCATCTATATCAATACCGGCAACGGCACTTCGTCCGGCAACGGTGCCATCACCATCGGCGCGCCGATCAATGACAACGGCGGCGCAGTGTCCATCGTGAAGACCGGCACTGGCAACTCCGTGGCGGTCGGTCAGGGCGTGCTGACGCTCTCGAACGTCACCAGCAACTACTCCGGCGCGACGGTCATCAATGGTGGCGCGATTGTGCTGAATACCTCCGGTGCGCTGGCAAACGGCGGCCTCGCCAGCTCACTCGGTGCAGCCTCCACTTCCGCAGACAATCTCGTCATCAATGGCGGCTTCCTGCAATACGGCACTGCGACGACAGCCGTTTCGACCAATCGCCTTTTCAGCATCGGTGCGATGGGCGGAACGATTGATTCCTCGGCAGGAACTACGGCCACGATGAGCTTCATCGGCACCGGCGCGATGGGCTTTGCGAGCCAGACCGGTCCGCGCACCCTGACACTGCAAGGCTCGAACGTCGGCGTCGCGGCCTCGACCAGCGGCAGCAATTCCAGCCTGAGCACCATCGCCCTGCTCATCGGCGACAACAGCGGCGCGACCAGCGTCACCAAGACGGGAACAGGCACATGGGCGCTCACCAACTCTGCCAGCACCTACACAGGGCCGACCACGATTTCGCAGGGCATCCTGAATGTTGGCACCTTCGCCGCGGTGAATACCGCCAGCAGCATTGGCATGGGCTCGGTCGCCGGCTCCGCCGCCGACTTGATCCTCAACGGCGGCACCCTGCAGTACAGCAACAACACCGCCGCCACGACCAACCGCCTCTTCAGCATCGGCACCAGCGGCGGCGCGCTCGATTCCTCGGCCGCCAGTCCGTCGAACACCCTGACCTTCACCGCCACCGGCGCGATTGGCTTCAACAACCAGAGCGGCGCTCGCACCCTCACCTTGGCTGGCACCAACGTCGGGGCCAACAGCATGGGCCTCCGCCTCGATGACTTAGGCGGTCTTACCAGCCTAACCAAGTCAGATAAAGGCACATGGGCGCTGGCCAACGCCGGCAACACCTACACCGGTGTCACGACCATCAACGCCGGCATCCTGTCCGTCGGCAAGCTCGCCAATGGCGGTGTCGCCAGCTCGATCGGCGCGTCGACGAACGCTGACACCAATCTCGTGTTCAACGCTGAAAATGCCGGCAATGCCGGTGTGTTGGGAACCTTGCTTGCCACTGTGCAGCCTTCCACCCCGATCGCGCTCGCGACCGTTGCACCGACGCTGAAATACACCGGCTCCGGTGACAGCACCGACCGGAGATTCCGGTTCACCATTGCCAATGACCAGAAGACCGCCGTGATCGATGCCTCGGGTTCTGGCGCGCTTGTTTTCACCAACGCCACCGGCCCGACTTTCAGCACGGCCAACAAGAAGCTCACCCTCGTCCTCACCGGCACCAGCGCGGATAACAACACGATTCAGACGGTTCTTGCCGACAACGGCACCTCGCAATTGAGCATCGTGAAGACCGGCACCGGCACATGGATTCTCTCGGGCAACAACACCTATGGGACCGCGGCCACGGTCGGGGATTTCGGCACCACGGTCAATCAGGGCACCCTGGTTCTCTCCGGGTCACCCACCGGCACTGTCAAGACCACGGTCAACGCGGACGGCACACTGAAGCTCGACTATTCCACGAACAACACCAGCAAGCTCGCCGACGCAACGGGCATCCTGCAACTCGGCGGCGGCACGCTGAACCTAAGCGGCGGCTCACACGCGGAAGCGGTCACCAACACCACGCTCAGCCCCGGTGCCTCCAGTGTCATCCAGAGCGGCGGTGGGTCTTCCATCCTCCGGATGAACGCCATCACCCGCCAGGCCGGCGGCATGGTGGACCTCGGCGCGGCCAGCATCGCCAGCACCACCGCCACCAACGATGCCAGCGGCATTCTCGGGGCATGGGCCACGATTGGCGGCGCAAACTGGGCGCTTAAATCCGGCACCGTGGAGAACGGCTCGAACAACTTCATCACCGCGTACGGCGCCTACACGGATATTGACGCTCTTGGCAGCAGCATTGCCACGGGTGCCACCACCAACGTGCGCCTGAACACGGCGGCGGGCTCCGGCGACATCACCCTGGGGGCCGCGACTACCGCGATCAATACGCTGCTCCAAAACACAACCACCGCCGCGACCATTGATACCACCGCCAAGACCCTGCAGACCACCGGCATTTTGATCGGCGATGGCAAGGAATCGCTGACCATCGGCCTGCCTGCTGGCACCGGCTTTCTGCAAGCCGCCGCTTCCGCCGGCGATCTGGTCCTGAACAATGCGAGCAACTACAGCGGCGCGAATCCCGGCAAGACCCTGACCGTCAACGTGCCCATCATCCTGAACGGCGCTTCCACTCTGACCACAGCCGGCAACGTCACCCTCAACGGCGTCAACACCTACACTGGTGCCACCTTCGTCAACTCCGGCACGCTCACCATTGCCGGCAGTGGCGGACTCAGCGGCAGCAGCCCCATCACCATCGCGCAGGGTGCGACGTTGAACTACACTGGCACTGCGAACCAGGCCTTGGGCACGACGAGTGGCTTTGGTAACTTTATCTGGAACCCCAGCAACGGCACCGCAATCCTGACCGCTACGCGCGGTGCTACCCCCGCCGTCTTCACCATCAAGAGCGGCATCATTTCCGGTGTTGTGGGCAACTTGGGCACCGGACCGGCTTCCGATCTGATCCTTGATGGCGGTATCATTCGCACGAAGGATGGCGGCGGCGGCGCGGATCAAACCAGTCGCCTCTTCACGCTCGGCACGGGCGGCGGCACCATCCAGATTGACGACCTCACGATTCCGGGAACCACGACCCGGCCAACTGAATTCATCTCCACCGGTGCCATCGCCTTCACAGGATCGGGTGCTAGGACGTTGAAATTCGAAAGCGCCATGATGAACGTCAACAAATTCTCACCTGCGCTTGGAGACGGATCCGGCGGCGCAACGAGCGTGATCATGGGCGGCACGGCAGGTGCCTATGGCGTATGGTCTCTCGACGGTGCCAACACCTACACAGGCACCACCACAGTCAATGGCGGAACCTTGTCCATCCGCAAAACGCAGTCGGTCAACAACGGCGTGGCCTACTTCACTCCAACGAATATCACGGTTACGCCCGGGGCTGGTGTAGCTGGCATTGCCATCGGCGTTGGTGCGGGGCCGACCTACTTTGATTCTACGGCGATTGCAACGATCCTCGACGGTTCGCACTTGGGCGCAAGCACCGCCGCGACCGGCTTGAAACCCGGTGCCCAATTCGGTCTGGATACCACCGCGGGCGACTTTACCTACGGTGGCCAGCTTACCGACCTCACCGCCGGCACCAACAATGTCTTTAACCTCGCCAAGCACGGCATCGGCACACTGACCCTCACCGGCAACAATACCTACACTGGCACCACCACAATCTACGGCAGTGGGATCGGCCACGGCGTGGGCACCAGCATCCTTCGCGCGGGCAGCGCGACGGCGTTCGGCCAGCCCACGACCGCTAACATTGTATTTGATCAGGGAGCCTTCTCGCTAATCAACAAACTCCAGCTTTTCGGGAACAACATCACGGTGATCGGGCTCAACTCTCCAGTTGCAAACCATCGCGACGGTAGTGGCCAGAACATCATCGAAAGCGGCAGCAGCGACACCAGTGGTACCGGCACCGATATCCTGACGATCAATAATTCCACCACCAGTACTTGGAATAACGCTATGGCGCTCAATGGTGGCATCAGCCGTATCCAGGACGGCGGTGCCCGCAGGCTCGGCATCACCAAGGGCGGCGCGGGCACGCTGGAACTCGGCGGCACGAACACCTATACCGGCGGTACGATCATCAACGCGGGTGTCTTGAGACTGCTCAACACTCAGGCCTTGGGCGGCGCAGCAGGCGCAGCGGGCACTGTGAGCTTTGGCGCAGGCAGCACCGGCACTTTGCGACTCAATGCGAACAGCATTACCATTGTCGGTCTGGACACCAATGCCACTGTCGGCACACCGGTCGTCGAAAACGGCACGGCTGGCAACGCCACGCTCACCGTCAGCAACACCACAGCCAGCATTTTTGCGGGCGTCCTGCAGAATGGTGCTGCGGGTACGTTGCTGCTCACCAAGACCGGCACGGGTACGTTAACGCTTTCGGGCGACAACACCTACACGGGCGCGACCGCCGTCAACGGCGGCAAGCTGGTCCTTTCCGGCAACAACACCACGGCCACTGGCGACATCGCCGTCGCGAGTGGTGCCGTGGTGCAGTTCAATGGCATCAGCTCCATCAACGGCGGTGCCTTCAACGTCTCGAATCGAGACGTCACGATCAACGCCGGTGGCACGGCGGTGTTTGGCGCGTCCTTCGGAACCGGCATCGCTGATGTCCAGACCGCGCTGACCAACCGCACCGTGGCGGGCTCCGCGGGTACCATCGCCGCGGACAACTACGCGGCAGATCCCTTCGACTTCGCCGCCGCCGGCCTCACCGCCGCCTCCCTCGGCGCGGTCGGCATTGTGAACTACACCGGCACCCTGACGCCCAATGGTGGCATTTATCGCCTCGGTGGTGGCGGTGGAACCCTGACCTATCCTACCATCATCACTGGCAGTGCCCTGACCGTGACCGGTGCAAGCACCGGCAGTGTCGTGCTTAGCAACATCGGCAACACCCTTGGCACGCTCACGATGTCGAGCGGCGTTCTGGATCTGAATGCCACCACCACGCAGACGGCCGGTTCCGTCGTGCTCTCCGGCGGCACCCTTCAAAACGGCACGCTCACCGGCACCGCCTATAGCGGCACCGGCGGCACTTCAACGGCCGTCCTCGCCGGAAGCGGCATCGTGTTCACCAACACGTCTGGCACGACGACCCTCAACGCCACCAACACCTACGACGGTGGCACCAACATCACTGGCGGCACGCTGAAGGCCGTCGCGGCGGGTTCCCTCGGCTCCGGTCTGGTCACGATCAGCAACGGTGCCGCGCTTGCACTGGCCAGCGACGGCACCGGCACGGGGCTTGGCAACAGCAAGCTTGAGAGCATCAGCTACGGCAATGATATCGCGCTCAGCGGTGCGGGCCAGACCATCACGGTCGGCCAGTTCACCGCCAATGTCGGCACGCTCAACGCCGCCAACAAGATGCTGCAACTCGACACGCTTTCGATTGGTGCCCAGACCCTCACGGTGACGAACAGCAACGGCTTCGGGCTGGAGTTCACCGGCGCGACGACGTTGACGGGAGCCACCGCGTCAACCTTCTCGGTGGGCACCGCCAATGTTTCGACGGCGGTTTTTGGGCTGACGCTGAACGGACTGGCCAGTGATGGAGCGACATCCTCCGCCAACGATGCAGTCATCCTGACCAAGAGCGGCGCAGGCACGCTCGTGCTGAAGGGAAGCAATACCACCTTCGGCGGCAACGGCGGAGCCACCGGCCAGATCATTGACATTACCAACGGCTATCTTGCCGCATCCACCGATGCCGCGCTGGGTGTCACCGGTGCAACGGGAAATATGGTGCGGATCAGCACAAACGACCTTGCCAAGGGCTTCCTTGCGACTGGAAGCTTCTCCACGGATCGCACCTTCCGCTTGAATGCGGCGAGCAACGGTCTCGACGTCACGCAGGGCACCACGCTGACTCTCACCACGCCGTTCAGCCTTCAGGCGTTGGGCAATGCCCTGCGCAAGAACGACAATGGTGTCCTGGAAATCAGCGCCAATAACTCAACATGGACCGGTGTTGCGACCGTCGCCGCCGGGGTGTTGAAAGTCTCGAATGCGGGCGCACTTGGGACGACTGCGGGCAACACGGTTGTTTCCAACTCCGTCGGTTCCGCCGTGCAGATCAATGGCGTTAGCACCGCCGAACCGTTCAACATCACCGGCTCTGGCATCAACAGCGGCGGTGCCCTCGAAAACTTCAGCGGTACGAACGCTCTCAGCGGCGCGATCACCCTCGGCGGCGCGGCGACAATCGGCTCCACCTCCGGCACGCTGACCCTGAGCGGCGGTATTAGCGGTGCCCAGGCCCTGACCTTCTCCGGCGCGGATAGCATCGCCGTCACCACCACCGCGATCGGGGCCGTCAGCAGCATCACCAAGATCGGCAGCGGCACGACGACCCTCAGCGCGGCAAGCACCGGCTTTGTCCTGCCATTCGCGGTCAACGCAGGAACCTTCAAATTGGATTCAGCCGGGAAGCTTGGCAACGCCAGCACCACCACCGTGAACCCCGGTGCCATCCTGACGCTCGACAACACCGGCACAAGCACCGCAAGCCGCCTTGGTGGCAGCACCCGAACACTGTCGCTGAGCGGTGGCACTCTGAACTTCATCGGCAACAGCACTACCGAGGCCATTGGTGCGCTCACTCCAAGTGCAGGTCTGGATGTGATCAACCTTTCTGGTACCGGCACGCTCAGTTTCGCCAGTCTCGGCACCCGCGCTGCGGGCGGCGTGGTGAGCTTCTCCGGTTCCGGCCCCGCCGTGCAGTTTGTCGCCACGACCACCGTCACGGACGGACTGCTCATGGGCGGCACGATGCCGCTCTTCTACGGCAATGACTTCGCCACCAGCACCGGCGCGGCAAACGCCCCGATCAGCGCCTATGCGGGCTACGCCACCGGCGACTTCGGTGTGCAAGCCACGTCCACTGCGATCAACTTCAATCCGACAGGCGCGCAGACCAACGTGACCGCCACCAAGACGATCAACACACTCAAACTGACCGGTCAGGGTGTGACGATCAACTCCGGTCAAATCCTGACCTTGGATGCCGCCGCAGTGATCAACAATGGCGGTGGAAACATCACAGGCGGCTACTTGATCACGACCAGCAATGCGGAACTGGTGATCAATAACGCCAGCACGATGAGCATCGGCAGCGTGATCGGCAGCAGCAGTAGCAACTTTAGCGCTGCCTTGACCAAAGTCGGTGCGGGCAACCTGACGCTCAGTGCTCTGCATAACTATACCGGCATCACGTATATCAACCAAGGCACCCTGACCCTCGGTGGCGGCAACAACACGCTGGCGGTCAACAAGGCCATGGTGCTAAACAACGGCGGCACGCTCGCGCTCGGCAGCAACAACCAGTATCTCGGTTCCTTGACCAGCACCGGCACCGTTGAAGGCTCGGGCGGAAACGTTACCGGCACCGGCACGCTGACTGTTAATACCGGAGCTGCCACCTTCGCCGGCAACATCGGTTCCGACAGTGGGGCGCTCAAGTTCGTGAAGGCGGGCACCAGCACTACCTTGACCCTGGTCAGCGCCAACAGCACCACCGGCACGGTGAGCGTGCTCGGAGGCCGACTGAACGCCAACGGAAGCGCCTCGGGCCCTGGTGGCGCATTCGGCTTGGCCCTCAAGGATGGTGGCACCTTGGCTGCCACGACAGGGATCACCCTGAATGGCGCCGCGCTGATTATCGACAATACCGGCACGAAGGACGTTGCCGATCGCGTCAATAATGCGGCTTCGATCACCCTGAACAGTGGCATGATCGGCTACTATGGCCGGGCGCAATACAACTCGACGGAAACTCTTGGTGATTCGACGCACGGGGTGACGCTGAACTCCGGCTTGAACATGCTCGTTGCCAATCCCGGCGGTGCCACCGGTGTGACCAGCGCCCAGTTGACGCTCGCCAGCCTCACCCGCAACACCGGAGCGATCGTCAACGTGGCTGGCGACAGTCAGTGGAACGGCGGTAATTTTAATCTTGGGCAGATCGGAAATGCTGCACGTATCGTCGTCTCCGGCACCCAAACAGGCTTGACCCCGATCAACGGCGTCGTTCCGGGCGCATTCAACACTTACAACGTCGACCAGTTTAGTTTGGTGGGCTACACATCAGGTCTGGGTTTCGGTCCGCTGGGGACAGCAGGTTTCCCAGCAACCGTCTCCACCCTCACCGGCGCCGGCCCGACGGACAACTTTGTGGGAGCCGGCGGCACTACCTATACGGTGGCCAGCGGTGGCCAGACCATCAATTCCTTCAACCAGGGCAGGCTCGCTTTCGCCGGCGGAACCGCGACCGGCGGCGATCTTTTGACCATCAGCAGCGGCATGATGGTGATGAACACCAGCAACGCAGGGGCAGGGATCGGGTTTGGCACGCCGACCGCGCGTGGAAGAATCACCACTGGAGCGGGCACGCAAGAGTTGTTCATCATGAAGCGCGACGGTAACAACAATGGTGTTAACTATGTGAATTCGGTGATCGAGAATAACGGAAACCCCGTCAGCTTGATTGTCGCAGTCCCCAAAAACGACGGAAACATATCGCTGAGCCTCACGGCTGCCAACACCTATACGGGGGGGACATATGTCAGCAGTAAGAATGGCGGGGGACTTCTTCTTGATGCGACCAACCCCGGTGTCATCACCATTCCTTACGCGTTGGCGAGTTCTGGTGCCAACGGCCTGATTATCAACGACAACAGTGTCGTGACGATGAACGCCAACGCGGGCCAGATCGATCCTCGCAACACCGTTACCCTTAACGGTGGTGCGACCATGACCTATGTTGGCAACAACACGCAGGCCAACCTGGTCTTCAACAGCAATGGCGGCACGGCCACGCCGACCATCGCGGTCGGCAACATCCTGACCCTCACCGGCAGCATCACCTCGACCCCCACCAACGTCGCGGTGGTGCCGATCATCAGCGGCACGACGCTCGACCTGAACAACACCAGCCACAACATCACGGTGGATGGCGGGGCCACGGCAGCCTCGCTCTTCCACGCCGGCAACGGCGCGACCGTCACCGGCCTGACCATCAGTTCGGCGATCCGCAGCCTCACCGACTCCAGCGGCAGCATCACCAAGCTCGGCACGGGTGTGCTGGAACTAATCACTGGTGCCAACACCTTCACCGGTGGCCTGAACATCAACGCCGGTGCTTTGAAAGCCAGCAGCGCAAGCGCCCTCGGCGGCAGCGGCAATGTTGCGACCCTCAACAACAACGCCGCCATCTGGCTGAATGCCACTGTCAACGGTGGGCAAACCATCGTTGTCAGCGCCAGCGGCGGCACCATTGCCAGCCTGGGCAATAACACCTTGGCCGACAACATCACGCTCAACGGTCCGCTGGCCATCAGCCTCGCCGACCCGACGCTGAACAACACCGACCGCGACATCACCTATAGCGCCGCGATTACCGGCACCGGCAGCCTGACCGTCACCGGCAATGCCAACAACCCGTTCAACGCCACGCCCAGATCTTTGCTCCTGACCAACGGGACCTCGGGCACGAATACCTTCTCCGGCGGCCTGACCATCGGCTCCGGTGGACGGGTCAAACCCAGCGCGGTGAATAACATCGGCAGCCTTACGGGTAGCCTCACAGTGAACACCGGCGGCGTGCTCGACATGAACGTCAAGAGCCAGACGGTGGGCAATTTCACCGGCACCGGTGGTCAAGTCACCAGCGCCACCGCTGCCACGCTCACCATCGGTAACGGCAACGGCGGTGGCGGAAACTACGCCGGCATCTTCAGCGGCGTCGCCCAGTTGACGAAAGTCGGCACCGGCACCATCACCTTGAGCGGCAGCAGCACCTCGACAGGCGACTTCACCGTCGCTGACGGCACCTTGGCTCTCGACTTCACGACCGCGACCACCGCGAATCCCGTGTGGAAGTCGGGCTCAGGCCAGTTGTTCCTGTCCGGCGGCACTTTGGATCTCCGCAACGGCAGCAGCCAAGTCCAAGCCTTCCAGGCGGGTGGCGGCACGACGCTCACAGGCGGCCTGAGCAACGTCACCCAATCCACGGGTGGCGGCAGCGCCGGGACCGTTCTCCGCATGGACGGCATCACCCCTGGCGTGGGCGTGGTGAACTTTGGGGCCGACAATATCGCCAGCACGACCGCGTTGAACAACGGCGCAGGCATCCTTGGTGGCTGGGCCACCGTGGGCGGGACGGACTGGGCGACTCGGTCCGCCACGGTTGAGAGCGGCACGAATAACTACATCGTTGCCCTCACGGGCGGTGCCTACACCGACATTGATGCCCAAGCCGGTGGAGCCAGTCCCGATATCGTGGATGGTTCCACCACCAATGTCCGGATCCAGACCAATGGCGTCTCTGGAGCCATCGGGCTCAGTGCGGCGACGACGACCGTCGGCACACTTTTACAAAACAATGCGACCACCGCTGCGACCGTGGACACGGCCACCAAGGCTTTGGTGACTAGCGGCATTATGATCGGCAGCGGCAAGGAAGCGCTGACCATCGGTGTGGTGGCTGGCGACGGCAGCTTGAAGTCCGCCACCGCAGGCACGGCGCTGAGCTTGATTAATAACAACGCCAGCAAGACGCTCATCGTCAACGCCCCAATCCTCGTGAACGGGGCCTCTGGGTTGGCGACGGCGGGCAACGTGCTCCTCAATGGGGTCAACACCTACACCGGCAACACGGGTGTAGGCAGCGGCACGCTCGAAATCGGTGGGGCAGGCCAGTTGCAAAGCGGCACTTACGCCGGAGCCATTCAGATTAGTGGAAGCGGCATCTTCAAATACAACAGCAGCGCCAATCAGACCTTGAACGGCGTGATTAGTGGACTCGGCGGCTTGGTCAAAGACGGCGCGAGCACGCTGACCCTCAACACGGTCAATACCTACACTGGAGGCACCATCGTCAATGGCGGCATTCTCTCCTTGCCGGCATTTGTCCCTGACAACGGTTCGATCCGAGGAGAGTTGACTCTCAACAACGCTTCGAAAGCCACGTTCCCCATCTCCCTTGGCTACAGTGCCCCGGAAAACACACTCGCAACTATCAACATCAATAACGGCAGTACGCTGGAATTTACCGGTGGTGGAAATGCGACGTTCACCGGAGTGACGGTGAATATGACTGGTGGAAACTGGACGCAGACCAACCCGACTGGGAAATACGACCTGTTCCAAATCGGCAGCTATGGGCAGGGTGCCATCAATACGCTCGCCAGCGCCACCACGTCCGAGATTTCGGCACGGCTGTCGCTCCGCAGTTACACCCCGGTGTTCACGGTGGCCGATGGCGCGGCCAATGTGGATCTGCTGGTCAGTGGAGCGATACTTTTTGAGGGCGGCTTTGGCATCACCAAAGCGGGCTCGGGTGTCATGGCTCTCACCTCTACCGGCAATACTTACACTGGCCAGACCACCATCAGCGCCGGCACGCTGCAATTGGGCAACAACACCACAACAGGTTCGCTCCTCCCGGCCAGCGCTCTCGTCAACAACGCCACCCTGGCCTTCAATCGCACCAATACCCTCACCCAAGGTGCCGACTTCAACAGCGTGATCTCCGGCACCGGCGCTGTGCTCCAGAAGGGCACCGGCACGACGGTGCTCAACGGCAGCAACACCTACACCGGCACGACGACGATCGCGAACGGCACGCTGAGCGCCTCGAGCGTCGTCGTCAGCGGCGGGGCGAGCAACCTCGGCAACGCCACCAGTGCCGTGGTCCTTGGCGACGCCACCAACAAGGGCACCCTGTCTTACACTGGCAACAGCGCCACGTTCACCCGCGGCTTCTCCGTGGATGCGGGAGGCGGGCAAATCGACACGACCACCTCCGGCCAGACGCTGACCATCGCCACGGGCGGCATTACCAGCATCGCGGCGAACACCAGCCTGACCATCGCTGGGGCGGGCGATACGACAATCACCGCCCCAGTCGCGCTTGGCGCGGCGAGCGGAGCGCTCACCAAGGACGGCGCGGGCCTCCTGAACATCAACAGCGGCGCGCAGACCTACAAGACGCTGACGGCCACCGCCGGAGCCGGGACGACCAATGTGAATGTCGCCCTCACTGCCACCGGCAACACCGACGTCGTCGCCAGTGCCAACGTCAAGTTTGGCAGCGTGAGCCAGACCCTCAGTTCGCTGACCATCGGGGCGGGTGCGACGGTGACCTTCACCAGCGGGGTGGCCTCGGGCTCCCTGACTGGCGGCGACGGCGGCGGCAAACTGCCCGCCATCAGCGGTGCAGCCCCGAGCTTTGGAGGCAGTGGAACCGGCGGCTCCGCCGTGGTGCCTGAGCCCGGGACGGTCGGACTGTTGCTGGTCGGTGCGCTTGGCCTGCTGAATCGCCGCCGCCGACAGTCGAAGGGGAGGGGAGTGGCGTGAAATTCGGCCTGAGCGCATGGGGCGGAGGCGGTGCCGTGCGGAAGGTTGACGCACCGAGGACCTCCGAGTTCATCGCCAGCCGAACGCGTGTTCGCACCGGCCAGTACTTCTCAAATGAGACCTCGTTCGAGAATTGGATTAAGGAAAATCCCTACTAAATTGTCTATCAAAGTGATTGCGGCCATAATGATTATTAACTAATATTGAACTCAATTTAATTTTCCCGATACCGTTCTCCCCCGCGCCTCTTCCCGCCAACCCCGCACCAGCACCCCTTCCAATCGCCTGCCCCCATTCCCTCCGTAACCAAATCCGCCATGAAAACTTTTCGTAAAAATCTCCCTGCAAATTCCGCCGCCACAAAAAACACCACTGCCATGAAAAATCGCAAGCCCTCACAAGCCGTCCCTCGCCAAATCTCCCGCCGCATCCTTTCCGGTGGCATTGCCGCCGTCTGCGCGGTCGCCATACTCGGCGGCTCCAGCGCACGCGCGGCCACACTTTATTGGGACACAAACGGTACCACCCTTGGCTCCGGCGGGGCCACAGGCACTTGGGGCACGAGCACGTTCTGGAGCACCGATCTCCTCGGCCTTTCGGTTACGACGGGCACGGTTCCCACGAGCGCTGACGACGCCATTTTTTCGGTGGGCACCAATGGCACGGGCGGCACCATCACCATCAGCGGCACGCAGGTCGCCAGCAGTATTGTCATGGATGATAACGTCGCGTTGACCTTTAGCGGTGGCACCTCGCTCACCATCGGAGGAACCGGGGCGTATTCGGGCATTTTTGTGGCAAATGGAGACAATTCGGCGAACAACCTCAGTACCGCGCTCATTCTCGGGGCAAACAGCACGATCCAGAACGGCGGCACGGGCACGCTGACGATCAGCGGCGGCATCACGGGCACGGCCGACCTTGTGCTGGCCAACAATAATACCACCGCGAGTGGCGTTACCATCTCCGGCACCAGCCTGAACAACACCGGTGCCGTTACCAACTTTGGCTTTGGTTCGGGTCAGACACTGATCAGCGCGGTCATCGGCACCAACGTCACGTCCCTCACGCAAAACAGCACCACTTCCGCGCTGAGCCTCACCGCCGCGAACACCTACACCGGGGCCACCAATCTCAACTCCGGCACGATGACGCTCAGTGGCGCGACTGCCACGATCAACGCCTCCACCGCCCTCAATTTCAACGGCGGCACGCTCACGCTGACGAACACGTCCACCGCGGAAGGCGGTGTTGATCGGGTGGGGGCTGTGACCATCACTTCCAACGGTGGCACTTTGAACTACAACAACACGGTGTCCGGGCAGACCTACGCCGAAACGGTCGGAACGCTGGCGCTGGTGGCGGGGCAGTTCAATACGGTGCTTTCGACCAACATGGCCGCTGGCAGCCAGACGTTGACCTTCGGCGGACTGACTCATACCGGCTCGACCAACACTTCGACAGCCACGTTTTCCTCGGGCACTGCGCTCAACGCGACGACCAACATGGTGAAGGTGGCCGGTGCGACTGCGACCGGCGCCGGGCAGATTATTGGGCCTTGGGCGACCACCGGCACCAGTGCCGGAGTGCAGACCGACTACGCCATCTATGACGGCTCGACCAACATCGTGCCGAGGGCCAACGCCGCAGACGAGGCGGAGAACACATGGGCGGCCAACGCCTTCAACATGACGACAGGGAAGACCCTCACCGGCACCCGCACCATCACGGCCATCCGAAACTCCTCCGGCAACAACGATGCGCTGTCACTGGCGCAGTCCAATCTGGAGACTTTTGGCATACTTAAAGGCGGCGGCAATACCCTGACCATCAGCGGTACTTCGGGCGTGCTGAGGCAGAACGGAACGGCGGCGGCCCCAGTTTATGTGACCACCGGCGCGGGTAATATCACCATTAGCGCCAACATCGCCGACAACACTGGCGCGCTGACGCTGGTCAAGGCCGGATCCGGAGGCAACCTGATTTTGAGTGGTCTTAATAGCTACACCGGCGGCTTGGTGATCAATCAGGGAGAGGTGCGGCTTGGGGCCACCAATAGCCTGTTCACCACGGCGCTGGGCACCGGCACAACGGTGATCAATACCGGCACAATCGATCCCAACAACACGACGCTCTTCAATCAAACCAACAACGCCCTGACCATCAACGGCGACTTCACGGCCAACTCCCAGGGCAGTTCGAACTTTTACTTTGGCACCGGGGCGGTTTCGCTGGGCACGACAACCGGCATGACGCGCACGATCTCGGTCAACAACGGCCTGTTCACCCTCGGCGGTGTGGTCAGCAACGGCGCGGGCTCGAACTCGATCACGAAGGCTGGCGGCGGCAACCTCGTGCTCAGCGGGGCCAACATCTACACCGGCGGCACCAATCTCTTCGCGGGCAACTTGATGCTCGGTGGCGGCAATGTCGGTTCGGTCGGAGCGATCACCAGCAGCCCCATCGGCACGGGAGCCCTCGTGTTCCGCGGTGGCGGCATTTCTTCCGACAGCCTCGCCGCCCGCACCATCCTCAACCCGGTCTCCTTCAACCCGAGCGCCAACGCCACCAACCACACCTTTGGCAGCAACACAAATAACGCCATCGGCGCACTGACCTTCAGCGCGCCGGTGGATCTCGGCTTGGGTGCCCAGACCCTCACGTTGAATTCCAATGTGCAATTCGACGGAGTCATCAGCAGCCCCTCAGCCAGCCTCGTCAAAACGGGCGTCGGGATGCTGACCCTCAACGCCGCGGAAACCTACGGTGGCAATACCAGCATCGCCCAGGGCACCCTGAGGCTCGGGGCCAGCGGCGCGCTCCCGGCCGGGACGAATGTCTCAGTGGCCGGCACGGTCGCCAATCAGACCGCTGTGCTCGACCTCAATGGCATCAGCGCCACCATCGGCACGCTGTCATTGAGCAGCGCCATCACCGTGGCGGGCTCCGCTGCAAATCCGAATGCCACGGGCTCGTCTCTCGTCACGATTGGGAATGGCACGCTCACGCTCGGCGGCGATCTCACTTACGCGGCCACCAACAATCCTTTCGCCTCGACTATCGCCTCCGGTGCCTCGGGCGCCCTTGCCCTCGGTGCTGCGAGCCGGAATTTCACCGTCGCCAATAGCACTACGGCGCAGTCCACCCCCGACCTGATCGTCTCGGCCAACATCACCGGCGGCGCGGCCGTCAACCTGACGCTCAACGGCGCGGGCACCGTGCTCTTCGCCGGCAATAACAGCTATCAGGGCTCAACCATCCTCAACGCCGCGGGCAGCACCCTCATCCTCACCGGCAATAACACCACCATCGGTGCGACCACCATCACCAACGGCACGGTCATCGCCCGTAGCGCCAATGCGCTCGGTGGCAGCGGCAACACCGCCGGGGTCTCGGTGGCCACAGGCCGGAACTTCACCTACAACGCCACGACCGACGCGCAGTTGGCCATCGGCGGCGCTCTGGCCATTACTGGTGGCAGCACGTTTATCGGAACCTCCATTGGCAACACCGGCACCAGTTCCCGGATCAATGTCACGGGTGACGCGACCATCTCCAACGCCAGCCACACTGTAAACATCTACGGCGTTCCGGGCGTGTCGCACAATATCGGGCTGACCACACTGATCAGCGGCGCTGGCGGCGGCAGTTCGCTGGCCCCCGCGACGGTGCCCACCCTTGGCACCGTTTTCAACAACACCGATTTCACCATCAATGCCACTGCCGGTGATGGAGGAACTCAGCCTTTCACCCGGACCGCCACCGACCTGAAGGTCACCACCGTCACCGCCACGGCTCTGTCCGGCAATGTCTTCTGGAAAGGTGGCCTTGCGGGCAACACCGGCACATGGGCCGCTTCCAACGGCACGACCCAGAGCAACTGGATGGTGACCGATACCGTGAACCAGCCGCTGACACCCGGCGCAACCACCGACCTCGTCTTCTCCACCGCGACCTCGCCCGGCACCATGGCCGGCATGTCACTCGGCTCCGACATGTCGGTCCGGAGCATCACGGTCAACAACGCGGCCACGGCCTTCGGTCTTAGCGCCGATCCTTACACCCTGACCATCACCCCGTCGGACAGCACGAAGGGCATCGCGCTGAACAACGCGCTGGCGGCCAGCCCGAGCATCAGCGCCCTCCTGAGCGTGGGCGCGGCGCAGACCTGGACGAACATTTCCGGCCAGACCTTCTCGGTGAACAACAACGTGAACACCGGCAGCAGCGCGCTGACCATCTCGGGCCAGAGCGGCACCACCATCCTGGGCACGATCAGCGGCAGCGGCAGCATTACCAAGAACAGCAATAGCACGCTGATCCTCAACGGCTATAACACCTTCTCCGGCGGCATCACCGTCAATCAGGGTGAGGTGCAGTTCGGCAACCCCAACGCCTTCGGCACGGGCACGCTGACCCTCAACCGGACGGCGGTCATCAACAGCAACTTCGCGAACCTGATCAACGCCAACAACAACGCGATCACCATCAACGGCGACTTCACCTCCACGGGCAGCCAGGCGATGAACCTCGGCACCGGCACGGTTTCGCTGGGCACCTCGGCCGGCTTGGTGCGCACTCTGACGGTCAACACCAACCAGTTGACGTTAAATGGCATTGTCAGCAACGGCACCACCGCCACCGGCATCGTCAAGACCGGCAATAACACCCTGCTCCTCGGCGGAGCCAGCACCTACACGGGTCAGACGATCGTCAACCAGGGCACGATTAAGCTCGGCACGAGCAACGCTATTCTGTCCGGCAATGCCGTGACCGTCTCCGGCAATGCCGGCAACGCCGCCACGCTGGATCTCAACGGCTTCAACCAGACTCTCGGCAGCCTGACGATGAGTGGAACCGGCAACGGTGCCAACACTTCGGCCTCGAACGTGATCAACTCGAACGTCGCCAGCCCCAGCACCCTAACCCTGACCGGCGGGGCGACGGCCTTCACCTATAACTTCGGCAATGGCGGCTTCAACCCCGCGGTGGCTACGATCTCCGTGAATACGGTGAACCTGAACGGCGGTGCGACGTTCAATATCATGGACAGTAATCCCAACCCGGATGTGAACATCACCGGCATCGTTCAGAATGGCGACCTGACCAAGATCAACAGCGGACAGCTCGCGCTTCAGGGCGTGAACACCTACGCCGGTGCGACGAATATCTACGGCGGTCAGGTGCAGGTCAGCGGCAACTTGGGTACGATCAACCAGTCGTCGGGCATCGCCATCAGCAACGGCGGTTCGCTGCTCCTGACGAACGGCACCCAGCAGACCGGCGTGAACCGCGTCAAGGACACCGCCGGCATCACCAGCTACGGCGGCAACCTACAGTTCAACAACACCTCCAGTGCCGGCGTGGTCTATGCCGAGACCGTTGGCGCACTGGATTTGAAAGCCGGACAGTTCGACGTGATCCTGAACACCGACATGACCGGCGGTTCTGGCAACGCCCAGACGCTGACCCTCGGCGGTCTGACCCGCACAGGGACCAACACTTCCGTAGTTACCTTCTCCGCGACCACCACCAACCCGAACACCACGACCAACATCATCAAGGTCAGTGGAGCGACCGGTGCCGGTGCGGGACAGAACCTGCCCGGCGGCGTGATCCTCGGGCCATGGGCCACGGTCGGCAATGGCAATAACTCCCAGCGCGACTACGCGGTGTATGACGCTTCGGGCAACGTGATCGCGGCAAACATCACGGGGACAGCCGAGACCACTTGGACGGATGCAGCTAACGCCTACACTCTCGGCACGACCGAGAACGGCGGCGGTGGAGATGCCACCCTGACCGGCAACCGCACGATGATGGCCCTGCGCGACATGGGCTCCAACGCCAACCTTACCCTCAATAACTTCAATCTCCGCACCAACGGCCTGATGTATGACGGCAACGGCAACTGGAGTATCAACACGACCAGCGGCACGATTTCGACTTCGACCGTAGGCGCGGCCAGCCTCTACATCAGCCCAGGTTTCCAGGGCGGTATTTTCAACAATACCCCCATCGTGGACAACGGCGGTGCGTTGACGCTCGTCAAGAGTGGCTACCAGAACCTCTACCTCCGCGCCACCAACTCCTACACCGGTGGCACGGTGATCAACGCCGGCACTCTCTTCGTGGGGCAAAACTTCACGACCAGCTACCTCGGCACCGGCACCGTGACCTTCGCCGGCGGTGCCATTGATAACGACGGAGCCAACGGCCAGGTCTTCTCCAACGCCGTGACCTTCAATGGGGCCGGGACCTATGGCGCGGGCAATAACTTGAACATGGGCTTTACCGGGGCAGTTTCACTGGGCACGGCTCCCGGCGTGTTCCGCTCCATCGGTGTCAGTAACAGCGCCAACCTGAACCTGTCCGGCGTGATCAGCAACGGCACCACGGTTTTCTCCATTGAGAAGGTCGGCAGCGGCAATCTCGTGCTGAGCAATCAGAACCTTTACACCGGCGACACCATCATCACCGGCGGCAATATCCAGTTGGCCGCCGGCAACGTCGGTTCGGTCGGTTCGATCACCAGCACCCCGATCGGCACCGGACGCCTCGTCTTCAACGGCAGCGGTGCCGGCAGCGGCGGCATCTCGTCGAATGGCTCCACGGCCCGGACGATCATCAACCCGGTTGTCTTCACTGGCAACGCCACGCTCGGCAACCCCACGAACCAGGTGGGCGGCAGCACGGCCACCGGCAAGGTGACCTTGGCTGCGGGCATTGATCTCGGCTTCGCGCCGCGCACGATCAACGTCAACAGCGACGTGGAGTTCAGCGGCTTGGTCACCGGCACCGGTGGCGCGGTCGGCGGCGGCATCACCAAGGCGGGCGCAGGCACCCTGACCCTCACCAATGCCGGCAACAACTACGACGGCCCGACCAGCGTGGTGCAGGGGATTTTGAAACCCACGGTCGCTGGGGCCTTGCCGGCTTTGACCAACGTCACGGTCACCGCCAGCCTCGCGCAGGGCGGACTTTCCGTGCTGGACCTCAGCAGTCTGAGCGGCAGCACCAACATCGGCACGCTTCAGATGGGCGGCTACGGAAACTCGTTCACCTCAGGCGGCAATACCCTCTGGGTCAACGGCGGTAATACCAATCCGAGTACCCGCGGCCAGTCGCTGGTTTCCACCGGGGCCGGAACCCTCGTTCTTGGTGGCGACCTCACCTTCCTCAACAGCGCCAACTCCAACACCGCCACGATCACCGGCAATCTCAACCTCGGCACGCTGAACTTGGTGCAGACGGGCTTGGGCATCACCCGTAGCTTCGCGATCAACGACAGCACGAATGCTGGCGTGGACATGGAAATCAAGGCGGTTATTGCCAATTCGACGGCCACCGTGAATGGGAACACCGTCGGGATCGGTATCAACAAGACCGGCGCGGGTCTGCTGCTGCTCTCGGCCAACAACGCCTACACCGGACAGACCATCCTCAACGGCGGCCAGCTCTGGCTCACCGGCAACAATGCCATCACCACGACCTCTGGCAGCGGCAACGGCTTGTTCACCTTGACCAGCGGCACCCTCGTCGCCCGCAGCGCCAACGCCCTGGGTGGCGTCAACAACACCGGTGGTGTGACCATGGCCACCCAGCAGACCCTCAACTACAACGCTCTGGCCGACGGGAAGCTGTTCATCGGCGGCAACCTGGCCATCACCGGCGGCACCACCACGATCATCGGCGGCACCATCGGCACCACGGCCGGAGCGGTCGGCACCAGTTCGTCCCAGATCGACGTCACCGGCGCGGCCACGGTCAATGCGGCGGGGGTGAAAGTGAATGTGTTCGGCACCAGCTTTAGCGGTGGCGCGGGCACCTACACCTTGATTCACGGCGGCGCGGGTAGCACGTTGAGCACGGGCACCGGCTGGGGCATTAACTTCGTCTATAACAACACCAACTTCACCGTCGCCGCACCCGTGGTGACAGCCACGGATGTGACCGTCACGACCACCGCCGCCACGGCCCTGACGAGCGCCTACTGGAGAGGTAATCTCATCGGCGCGACGCAGGTCTGGGCGGCCTCCACCGGAGTAAGCGGCGGCACCAGCAACTGGGCGACCAGCGTGGGTGGGACGCGCCAGGAAATCGTGCCCGGGTCCACCACCGACGTGTTCATCGCGGGTCCGATTGGCGGCGCGGTGGCCTTGCAGGCACCGAATGCCATGACCCTCGGCTCAGACATGAGTATCAAGAGCCTGACGGTGAATGATTACCTCAATGATAACCCGGCGCTCAACGCTGACGGTTACACACTGACCATCGGCACCGGCGGCATCAACCTGCTCGCCCTTAAACAGAACCAAACCTTTAGCATCAACCCGAACATCACGCTCAACGGGAGCCAGACTTGGTTGAACAACAGCCCCTTGGTCAATATTTCGGGCACGAACTACCAAAACAACACCCTCACGGTCAACGGCAATGTGGACCTTGGTGCCAACGCGCTGACCTTGAACTATATCGCTGGCCAGGGGTTCAACATCAACGGCAACATCAGCAACACTGGCACCCTCGTTAAGACGGGTGCCAGCACGGTTAACATCTCCGGCACCAACACCTTCTCCGGCGGCATTACCGTCAATCAGGGTTCCCTGCAGTTTGGCAATCCCTACGCGCTGGGCACCGGCACGCTGGCCCTCGCCGGCGGTAACATTGACAGCAGCTTCGGCAATCTGATCAACTTCAACAACAACGCGGTGACGGTGAACGCTGACTTCCGGTTCAACGGTTCGCAGAACTTCAACCTCGGCACCGGCGCGATCTCGCTGGGCACCACGCCCGGCGCGTCCCGGACCATCTACGCGGACAATAACCAGTTCACCCTCGCCGGTATCATCAGCAACGGCACCACGGCCAAGGAAGTGGTCAAAGCGGGCAACGGCACGCTGGTCCTCGCCGCCGCCAACGCCTACACGGGCGCCACCACGATCATTCAGGGAACCCTGAAGCTGGGCGTCGCCAACGGCATCCCGCTTAACAGCACCCTGACCTTGGCCGGCTACGCCAACAACACCTCCACGCTCGACCTCAACGGTTTCAATTTCTCCACGAACAACCTGACGATGAGCGCGATGCCTCAGGGTAACAATCAGGGCGCGTCGAACCTGATTGACTCGAACCCCGGCACCAACGTCCTGACCCTGACCGGCGGGGCCAATGCGCTGAACTATTATGCCGCGCCGAACGGGTTCCAACCGGGCGCGGCGACGATCTCGGTGGCGAAGCTGGACCTGAACGGCGGGGCCACCTTCAATGTTCAGGACAGCGGACCCAACCCCGATGTGAACATCACCTCGGTCGTCCAGAACGGCGCGGTGACCAAGAACTTCGGCGGCCAACTCCAATTCCAGGGGGCCAACACCTACACCGGTGCGACCAACATCTACGGCGGCCAGATCACGGTTTCGGGCGACCTCGGCACGATCAACCAGTCGGCCAGCATTGCCATCAGCAACGGCGGTTCGCTGCTGCTGACCAACGGCAACAACGCGGCGCAGATCGCCATCAACCGCGTCGGCAACTCCGCCGGCATCGCCGCTTACGGCGGCAACCTGCAGTTCAACAACACCGCGGCCATCGGGGCGAACTATGCGGAAACCGTCGGCACGCTGACGCTGAACAGCGGCCAGTTTGACGTGATCCTGAACACCGACCAGACCTCGGCCACCAACACCCAGACGCTGACCCTCGCCGGTCTAAGTCGCACGGGTGCGACCAATAGCTCGGTCATCACCTTCTCTGCGACGACCACCAATCCGAACGCGACGACCAATATCATCAAGGTCAGCGGTGCGACCGGCCCTGGTGCGGGGCAGAACCTCCCCGGGGGCGTGATCATCGGGCCTTGGGCCACCGTCGGCAATGCCAACAATTCCCAGCGCGATTACGCCGTGTATGACGCTTCGGGCAACGTGATCGCGGCGAACATCACGGGGTCAGCCGAAACCACTTGGACGAATGCAGCTAGAGCCTACACCTTGGGCACGACCGAGAACGGCGGCGGTGGAGATGCCACCCTAACCGGCAACCGCACCATGATGGCCCTGCGGGACATGGGCTCCAACGCCAACCTCAACCTCAGCACCTTCAATCTCCGGACCGACGGCTTGATCTATGATGGTAACGGCAACTGGACCATCAGCACCGGTGGCGGCAACCTTTCGACCGCGACGGCGGGCGCGGCCAACCTCTACGTCAGTCCAGGTTTTCAGGGTAACATCTTCAATAACGCCAACATCGTGGACAACGGCGGTGCCTTGACGCTGGTCAAGAGCGGCTACCAGAACCTCTATCTCCGGGGCTCGACCAACGCCTTCACCGGCGGCGTCGTGCTCAACGCCGGCACGCTGTTCATTAACGGTGCAACCGGTCTCGGTACGGCTGGCGTCGGTACCCTGTTCGCCAACGGCGGTTCTCTCGACAACGACAATGTTCAGCTCCCCACCTTCAGCAACGCGGTCGTGATCAACAGCGGCTTCACCTACGGTGCGAGCAGCAACTTCAACCTGACCCTGAGCGGCACCGTGTCGCTGGGCACGGCTCCCGGCACCATCCGCCAGATCGGAGTAAATAACTCTGCCGCGCTAATTCTGACCAACGTGATCAGCACGCCCGGCAGCGCCAACTCCATCGAGAAGACCGGCAGCGGCAACCTGACGCTCACTGCCCAGAACACCTATGCCGGCGATACGATCATCTCCGCCGGTGCCGTGCAGCTCGGGGCCAATGCCACCGGGTCGGTGGGCGCGGTCACCAGCGGTCCCACGGGGGTCGGTCGGATCGTTCTCAATGGCGGCGCACTCGTCTCCGACACCACGGCCCGCACGATCATCAACCCGGTGGCCATTACCGGGAACAGCACCTTTGGTTCCGGCAGCGGCGGCGGCAAGATCACCATCAGCTCCCCTGTTGACCTTGGCTTCGCGCCGCGCCTGGTTTCCACCAGCGGCGACCTGCAGATCGACGGTCTCATCAGTGGCCTCGGCGGGGCTAACGGCGGCGGCATCGTCAAGGGCGGCGCAGGCACGCTGCTCATCACGAACCCCAATAACACCAATGACCGCTATGACGGCGTGACGGCGGTCATGGGCGGCACGCTCCGGCCCACCGTCGCCGGCGCGATCCCGACCGGCACGAACCTGACCGTCAGCAACAATCTCCAGTACTCGACCGCCACGTTCGACCTGAACAACCTCAATTTGACCATCGGCACCCTGACCATGGGCAGCGTCAACAACAACACGATGCCCATCAATTCCACGAGCAATACCTATGCGCTCGTGACCACGGGAACCGGCACACTGACCTTGGGCGGCGATGTCAACTACATCAACCAGAACAACGCCTACACCTCGACGGTCAGCGGCAAGCTGGAGTTGGGCACGGCGAACCTGAACCAGCTCAGCACGGGTGCCGCGCGCAACTTCGGCATCGCCGACAGCAGCCAGACCGGTGAGGACATGAACATCTCCGCGGTCATCACCGGCTCCGGCGTCGGCATCAACAAGAGCGGCTCGGGCACCCTGGTGCTGAGCGCCGCCAGTAACACCTTCACCGGCCCGATGACTGTGACCGCGGGCACGCTGAGCCTCAAGGCCGCCGGCGTCTATGCGGGTGCGACCAATGTGAGCGGCACCGGCAGCACGCTGCTCGTCCGCAACGCCACCGCCCTCAACGGCGCGGGCAACAACGTGACAATGGGTGTCGGCACGAACCTGACCTATGTGCCCACGGCCAACGCGCAGATGACCATCGGCGGCTCGCTGAGCATCACCGGCGGCACCAGCACCACCATCGGCACGGCCATCGGCAGCTCGCTGACCGGGGCGGCGATTAATGTGACGGGCGCTGCGAGCATCAGCAACGCCGCGCACATCATCAGCATCCGCAGCATCGACGGCATCACCACCGGCGCCACCGGCACCTACACCCTCATCACGGGCGGCGCGGGCAGTTCGTTGAACCCGGTGACCACGCCGACCCTCGGCGTCGTTTATAACAACACGAACTTCACCGTCGGCGCGCTGGCCCGGCCCGACGCCCAAAACATCACGGTAGCGATTACCAACGCCGCACCCATTACCACCGCCTACTGGCGGGGTGGTCTGGCGGCCATTGGCGGAATCACGGTGAACAATGTGATGTCGGCCTCGAATGGCTCAACAGCCAGCAACTGGGCGCTGGCGACGAGCCCGGCCGCCGTGCAGGCTCTGATTCCCGGCAGCGGCACGGATCTCTTCTTCGACAACCTCGGCTACGTGACTGGCTCCAACTCCATGACGCTCGGTGCGGATATGAGCATCAAGAGCCTGACTATGGCGGGGGCCAATGAGACAGCGGTCATCAACGCCGATGGCTACAAGCTGACGATCGGCAGCGGCGGCATCACCTCGGGTCTCACGACCACCGCCTTGAACGTGGGTATCAACATTTATGCCGACGTGACTTTGGGTGCGGCCCAGACGTGGACCGAGAACAGCACCAACGGCAACCACATTCAGATTTTCGGGAACGTCAATACCGCCGGCAACACGCTGACCACCAATGCAGCGGGCCAGGCGCTCACTATCTTCGGCGCGATCAGCGGCGGCGGCGGGCTGACCAAGACCGGCGGCAGCAATGTCAACCTGTATGGCACCAACACCTACACCGGCGCGACCACGCTCAATCAATCCTACTACCAGCTTGCCGGGCAAAGCGGTGCGATCACGCAGTCCTCGGGCATCACGTTCAATCAGGGCCAGTTGCAGCTCACCAGCGGCAATGCCAATGAAAGCTTCGTGGACCGCCTCGGCGACAGCATCCCGCTGACCAGCTACGGCGGTGTGCTCTACTTCAACAACAGCGCGAACAGCAACACCAACTATGCCGAAACCGTCGGCGCGGTGACCACGAACCTCGGCCAGTTCGACGTGTATGAGCAGCAGAACTCCAACGGAGTGGCCAACAACAGCCAGGTGCTGACCCTCAGCGGGCTGACCCACAACGCAACTAGTGTTATCACCTTCTCCGCCTCTACCACCCAGCCCAACACGACCACGAACGTGATCAAGGTCACCGGTGCCACGGCCACCCCTGCGGGCCAAATCATCGGCGGCTGGGCCACGACGGGAACCGACAATGGCGGCCAGAGGGACTTCGCCGTGTATGACGCCTCGGGCCGGGTCCTCCCGGCCGGCATCGCCGGGTCGGTGGAAACCACCTGGACGAATGCATCCAACGCCTACACCACTGGCACCGTCGAGTTTGGCGGCGGCAGCGGCAACGCCACCCTCACCGGCACCCGCACCATCGCGGGCCTGCGCGACGTCGGCAGCAACGATACGCTGACGATGAACCAGTTCAACCTCGAGACCAACGCCCTGCTGGCCGACAGCAATGGCAACTGGAGCATCAACGCGACCTCGGGCGTTATCCGCCAGAACGGCACGGCGGCGGCTAATCTTTATGTGATGAACACCTTCGGCGGCATCATCTTCAACGTGCCGGTCCAGAACAACACCGGCGCATTGACCCTCGTCAAGAGCGGCTCCCAGCCCCTCTATCTGCAAGGCACCGGTGCCAATACCTATAGCGGCGGACTGGTGCTCAACTCCGGCACGACGTATTTCAACAGCGTGACTGCGGGGGGCTCCGGAACCATCAGCTTCAATGGCGGCTCTATTGACCAGAGCGTGCAGACCCAAATTCACAACATCAACAATAACGCGATCACGATCAATGCCGACTTCACCTATGGCGGCAGCCAGACCTTGCTCGATCTCGGCACCGGCGCGATCACCCTGGGCACCAACCCCGGCACCACCCGCACAATCTACGTCAACGGCAATATGCTGCAACTCGGCGGCGCGATTGCGAATGGCACGACGGCCAACTCGCTGACCAAGAGCAACGGTGGCACCCTGATCCTCAACGGCAGCAACACCTACACCGGTGCGACCGCTGTTAACCAGGGCACCCTGTGGCTGACTGGCTCCAACAGCTATGCGGGTGGCACGACAATTGGCAGTGCCGTCAACAACACCACCGGCACCCTCATTGCCCGCAATGCGGGCGCTCTCGGCAGCGGCAATGTGAGTGTGGCGACGAACTCGGCCCTGATCTATCAGGCCGGCGCAGACGCCCCGTTGTCCATCGGGGGCAACCTGACGGTCACCGGCGGCAGCAGCACGATCCTCGGCGGCTCGATCGGTGCGACGGCGACCAGTTCCCAAATCAACGTCACCGGTGCGGCCACCATCAGCAACGCCGCGCACACGGTGAACGTCTATGGCCTCAACAGCGTCACCCCGCTGGCCGGAACCAACACCTACACCCTGATCCAGGGCGGCGGCGGTAGCTCGCTAAATCCGGCCACCGCGCCGACCCTCGGCACGGTCTTTAATAACACCAACTTCACCGTGGCGAACCTCGCCCGGACGGCCGGCACCATTACCGTGGACGTGACCAAGCAGACCGGTCTCACCACGGCCTATTGGAAGGGTGGCCTGAGCAACTTCACCCAGGTCATGGGTGCCTCCAATGGCAGCACCGCCAGCAACTGGGCGACGGCTTCCGGCGGCGCGGTGCAGGCGCTGATTCCCGGCTCCGGAACGGACGTCTTCTTCGACGGCGTCAGCTACGCGGCCTCCGACAACAACATGACGATGGGGGCCGACATGACCGTCAAGAGCCTCACTGCGACGACGATCAACAACAACATGTCGATCCTCAACACGGGTTACAAGCTGACCGTCGGCAGCGGCGGTCTGACCTTGGGAACTCCGGCGATCACGAATAATCTGGGAATGTTCATCTACCCCAGCATGGTTTTGAGTGCGCCACAGACTTGGACGAGCTACAACACCAACGGATCGGGCATTCAGATTTTCGGCGATGTGAATAACTCTGGCAATCTGCTCACGGTCAGCCCGGTCAACCAGCAAACCTATATCTATGGCGTCCTCAGCGGTGGCGGTGGACTGACCAAGACCGGTGGCAACCAGCTCAACATCGGCAGCGCCAGCACCTACACCGGAGCGACGACGATCAATGCCGGCACCCTAGCTCTTGGCGGCGGCTATCAGGGCGCCAGCGGCTCGATCAGCCAGTCCTCATCGATCTCGATCAATGCCGGCAACCTTCAGTTGAACAACGGCACCCAGGACACAGGTGTGGATCGTTTGGGCAATGGCGCGCCGATCGCCGCCTACAACGGTGTGCTCTACTTCAACAACAGCGCCAGCAGCGGCGTGGTTTACGCCGAGACCATGGGTGCCGTGACGGCCAGTGGCGGACAATTCGACGTTTACCAGCAGCAGGACCAGAATCAGGGTGCCGGCAACAAGCAGACCCTGACCCTGACCAGTCTGAGCCACCCCGGCACGGCGGCAGTCACGTTCTCGGCGACGACCACTCAGCCGAACACGACAACCAACGTCATCAAAAACACCGCCTTTGGCAGCGCCACTCCTGCCGGCCAGATCATCGGCGCGTGGGCCACGACCGGCAACGACAACGGCTACCAGCGCGACTACGCGGTCTATGATGCCTCCGGCAACATCCTGCCGGCGAACATCGCCGGCTCGAACGAAACGACTTGGACGGACGCGACCAAGGCCTACACCACGGGCACCGTTGAGTTTGGCGGCGGCAGCGGCACGCAGACCCTGACCGGCGACCGCACGATGGCCGCCCTGCGGGACAAGGGCAGCAATGACAACCTAAACCTCGGTATCTACAATCTCCAGACCAACGGCCTGCTCAACAATGCCAACGGTACCTGGAACATCAATGGCTCGGGTGGTGTCCTCCGGCAGAACACCACCTCCGCAGCCAACCTTTACGTCACCAACAGCAATCAGGGTGAAATCTTCATCAACGTGCCGATTCAGGACAACGTGGGTGCCCTGACGCTGGTGAAGTCCGGCTATCAGAACCTAAGGCTGCGCGGCACGAACAGCTTCACGGGCGGCACGATCATCAATTCCGGGACGCTGTTCATCGACCGGGCGAGTTCGCTGGGCACCGGCCCGCTGAGCTTCAATGGCGGCTCGATCGATAGCGAAGCGTCCACGGTGACCACCACCAACAGTGGCGTAACGATCAACGCGGACTTCACCGCCATGGGCGGCACGAATAATACCCTGAATCTGGGCGCCGGCGCCGTGACCCTGGGCAGCTTCCCTGGCACCACTCGGACGGTTTACGTGAACAATAACGGCACGCTGATCCTCGGCGGGGCCATCGGCAACGGCACCACGGCCAACTCCCTAACCAAAGCGAACAGCGGCACGCTGATCCTCAACGGGGCCAACACCTACACCGGAACGACGGCTGTAACCGGCGGCACCCTGATTGTCTCCAATGCCACCGGCCTGGGCGTGGGCGGCAACGTGACGGTGGCGGCTGGAACCTCGCTGAAATATGCGGCGGCGGCGGATGCGCAGCTCGCCATCGGCGGCACGCTGGCCATTACAGGCAACGCCACGATCGGCGCGGCGATTGGTGCCGGCCTCACGAGTGCGGCCATCAACGTGACTGGTGCGGCGTCCGCGACCGGTACCATTACGGTGAACCTCGCGAGCGTTCCGGGAACCACGCCTGGAGCTGGCACCTACACACTCATTCAGGGCGGCGGCGGCAGTTCGCTGAACGGCGCGACGTTCCAACTTGGGGCAAGTCCGCTGGTTTATAACGACACGAACTACTCGATCGGTGCGCTGACCACCACGGCGACGAACGTCACCCTGGCTGTGAATGCGGTCGTACCCATCACCACCGCCTACTGGACGGGGGGCTTGAGCGGGGCACCCACGCAATGGGCGGTTTCCAATGGCACGTCGGCCAGTAACTGGGTCACGGCCGTGGGCGGCGGGGCGACGGTCGTGGTTCCCGGCCCCACGGCGGATGTGTTCATCGCCGCGACCACAACCGCGAACAACCCGAACAACATGACTCTGGGTGCGAACATGTCGGTCCAGAGCCTGACTTTCACCAACGTGGGTTCGCCCAATGACGTGAACCTCAACGCGGATGGTTACTCGCTGACCATCGGCACGGGAGGCATCACCATGAACGCGAGTTCTCCGAGTGGCGGCAACGCCAACATCTACGCCAACCTGATTATGGGTTCGGCGCAGGCTTGGACCCAAAATAACGGGGGCCGGACGCTCGTCATTGCCGGAAGCGTGGCCAACGGGGGCAACCTCCTGACCATCGCCGGCAGCGGTCCGGTCAACATTGACGGCAGCGTCAGCGGCGGCGGTGGCATCACCAAGTCCGGCAGCGGCACCCTGAACCTCGGCGGGGCCAACAGCTTCGGTGGGGCGCTCACCTTCTCCTCCGGGACGGTGAATATTTACAACAACGGCACCCTCGGGCTGGGCAGCTATGCGCAGAACATCGCCATGGGCAGCGGCACGCTGGGCTACTCCAGCTCGGCCACCCAGACCCTCAGTGGCATCCTCAGTGGAGGCGGCGGGCAGGTGAACAAGAGCGGCAACGGCACGCTGACCCTGAGCAACAGCAACACTTACACCGGCCTCACGACCGTCTCTGGCGGCAGACTGGTGCTGTCGGGTGCGGATAATTCGCTGGCCACCGGCGGGATGACGCTCAATGGCGGCCTCACGGAATTTGCCACGGCGGCGGCCATCAACGGCACGACCCGCAATGTTACCGTCACCTCACCGGGTATCGTGCTGTTCGATTCGGGCGCGATCCAAACCATCCTGAACACCCGCATCGTCGCCTCCTCGTCGGGCGTGATCGCGGCGGATAACTTCGGTGCCACAAGCATCGACTTCAGCGCGACGGGCGCGGGCTTCAGCAGCACGCCGTCCCTCGGCGCGGTCGGCAATGTGACTTACACCGGCACCTTCACGCCGAATGGCGCGCCCGGTTCCCTGACCTATCGCCTAGGCGGCGGCGGCGGCACGCTCACCATGAGCAACGTCAACGCCATCACCGGCGCAGGCAACGCCCTGACCGCCGTTGGTTCCGGCACCGTGGTCCTCGGTGCGGCGAATAACTTCACCGGGCTGACCACCATCGACAGCGGCGCCACGCTGCAGCTCGGCACCGGAGTCACCGGCCAGAACGGTTCGGTCGGCAGCGCGAGTATCGTGAACAACGGCACGCTGACCTTCAATAACTTCGATAATCAGGTGCTCGCAATCCCGGTGAGCGGCGGCGGCAGTCTGATCAAGAACGGTGCCGGCCAGACCACCCTCTCCGTGCAGGAGACTTACAGCGGCCAGACCACGGTGAACGCCGGCACGTTGGTGCTCGCGGGCGGCAACCACACATTGAATGTGAACCGCGCCTTGGTGGTAAATGGCGGCACACTCGATCTCGGCGGCAACCGGCAGTATGCCGGAGCCTTCAGTGGCAATGGCGGCACCGTCACGGGCAGCAGCACCTTTACGACCAATGGAGCGTCCGGCACCTACGCAGGTGGACTTGGTGGCGCACTCAGTTTTGTCAAGGCGGGCGGCAGCACGCTGACCATGACCGGGGGTAACGCGAACACCGGCACGTTCAGCGTCATCGGTGGTGCGGTGACGCTCGCGGGGAGTGGCGCACTTTCCTCCGCGACCGGCGCGGTCAGTGTGAATTACGCTACTTTGCAGCTCGACAACACGGTGACCACCGAGTCGTCGGATCGCGTGAATGACAGCAAGGCCATCACTTTGGCCACCGGCACCATTAACTACGTGACCAAGTTGGGCAGCGCCTCGACCGAGACGCTCGGGGCAGTGGATCTGACGGCGAACTCCGGCATCTCGACCATCCAGTTGAACCGGCAGAACGCCGGAGGAACCAGCGCCGTGCTGACCTTGGCCAGCCTGACACGCAATACCGGCTCGATGCTTTACATCAACACGCCGAATAACGGCGACGTAGGCAATCTCATCAATGGTGAACGCGTGATGCTGGCCGATAACGGTGCGAGTCTCGGTGTGGCCAATGGGACGATCATCCCTGGCGTGCTGGTTTACTCCAACGACAACCTGCTGCGTCCGGTTGTTTACAGCACAACCAATGGCTTCCTCCCGCTCGGCTACGCGGGCGCTCCCGCCACGGTGGAAAACATTGCTGGAGCCGCCCCGACAGCCAACGTGTTTAACACCAACCAGACGGCTCAGTCGGTCGGGTCAGGCGGGCAAACCATCAACTCCCTGGAACTCTTCCAGGGCGCAAACAGCGTGAGCTTTGCCAACGCGACGGATACCCTAACCGTGACCAGCGGCAACGTTTTCATGGGAATCAACGGCGGCCAAAACTTCGGCACCACGGCCATCCGCGGTGAGCTGACCTCCGGTCAGAGCGAGTTGTTCCTGTATGCTGGCAACACCAGCAACGCCATCAACTCGGTCATCAAGGACAACGGTGGCCCGGTGAAGCTCGTCTATGGCAGCAACAACGGGAGTAACGTCACGCTGACGGCGGCCAACACTTACACGGGTGGCACGGTAGTCAGTAACTCGACCCTGCAACTCACCGCCACCGCGGGCGCTGGCACCGTGGTCATCCCGAACGCCGTCGTGCCCGCCAACGGCCTGATCATTAATAACGCCACTGTGTCGAGCAACCTGGCGGGCATGATCGGTTCGAGTAACATCGTGACCCTCAATGGCAACGGCACGTTGAACCTGACTGGTTCCAACACCCTGGCCGGTCTTGCTTTCAACAGCAGCGGCGGCACCGGCAACCCGACGGTCAATACCGGCGGCGTGTTGACCATTACTGGCGCGATTACTTCCACGCCGGGCAATGTGGCGGTGGTCCCGCAACTCAGCGGCACCCTGAACCTCAACGGCCAGCCGGCCGCGAGCATCAGCGTGTCCGCGCACGCGGACGGCAACTACGTGAACAACGCCACCCCATTAAACGGCCTGACGATCAGTGCAGTAATTCAAAATGGTGGCCTTACCAAGACCGGCACGGGCGTGTTGAATGTGACGAACAACAACACCTTTACCGGCCAACTCACGGTCGCGCAGGGTGTTCTCAACGTGGACAGCATCAATAACGTCAGCACGAACGGACGACTGGGTAACAACGCCAGTTCCGTGATCCTCGGCGGCAGCGGGACGACCGGCACGCTCGAATACACCGGCGGGAATCTGAGCAGCAACAAACCGCTCACCATGGCCACCGGCGGGACGGGCGAGGTGCAGGTGGATACCACCGCGACCACGCTGACCCTCAGCGGCTTGATCGATGGCAGCGGTGGGCTCACGAAGTCCGGCACCGGTACACTGGCGCTGACCAACGCCAACACCCTCTCCGGTACCACGCTGATGAACACGGGCACCCTTGCTCTAGGCAATCTCAACGCCCTGCAAAACAGCACGCTCAACACCGGCACCGCCGGGGCGCAGACCGTGACCTTTACGGTCGCGGGAACCTACAACCTCGGTGGCCTGAGTGGCGCGGATGACCTGACCGCGACAGGTAAGTCCCTGAGCGTGGGTTCCAACGGCGAAACCACAATCTTCACCGGCAACGGTGTCGCCACGGCCTTTACCAAAGTGGGCTCCGGTACGTTGAGCCTGAACGGTGCGAGCCAGAACTACGGCACCCTCACCACCACCCTCGGCTCGACGAACGTGAACGGCGTCCTCGGCACGGGCACGACGAATGTGGTGGCGAACGCCGATCTGAAGTTCGGCAGCGTGAGCCAGACGCTCGGCTCGCTGACGATCGGTGCCGGTGCCACGGTAACATTCACCAGCGGCCTGGCCTCCTTTGGCGGCGACAAACTGCCCGGCATCAGCGGTGTAGCCCCGAGCTTCGGTGGCAGTGGAATCGGCGGCTCCGCCGTGGTGCCTGAGCCGGGAGTGCTTGGGCTTCTGCTTGTCGGCGCGCTTGGCGTGCTGAACCGCCGCCGCCGGTGCTCGGAGAAATGACGCTGACGGTAAGCTGCGGGCGTGCTGGTGGTTGGAATCGCCGGCGCCGCACGGCTCATCCGAGCCGTTCCGTGATCCGCTGAGATCGGAGATTTCCTCGTCAGAGGCATCTACAAGCGACGGGAACTCCCGTTGCCCTGATTCGCTTGCCTTGGTCGCTGTGCTGGCGCAGTGGTGGCGCAATGATACCCCCTAAACGGCTTCGCTGCGGCCTCGCGCTAGTATTGCTGGTCGTGGGCGGGCTGGCGGCGGTTGCGGGGGCAAAGGAGGACCTCCCGCCGCGGGCGACACTCGCGGCGGATGGGCGGTCTTTCACCGTGACGATGCCGGGATTCACCGGGCTGGCGGGGACTTTTTCCGCGCGGATCAAGGTGGGGGAGGAAAGGCTGGAACTGCCGTCCTCGGGAGGCGTGGCGGTGGGGCCGGTGGAGCGGGTGGTGGAGGCCACGCCTTATGGCTCGGCGGAGTTGTCGGCGGTGACGTTGCGTTTTGAAAAGGAGCAGGTCGAGCTGCTGCTGCGGATCGGGCGGGTGCCGGGTGTGCCGGGGATTCTGGCGCAGGCGGGGTTGCGGAATGTCGGCTCGCAACCGGTGGCCGCCTTGGTCTTGAGGCCGGTGGAACTCGCAGGCCAGGTTGCCGGGAATCCGGCGGACTGGCTGGTCACCACGATGCGGCCCACCGACGGCCAGCAGACGAAGCTCGCCGAGACCGGCGAGCAGGTGGACTTGTGGGAATCCGGCGGGCTGTATCGCCGGGATGGGGCGGGCGTTTTCATCGGCCCAGTGGGAACGCCGATCTCCTATCTCAATACGCGCATCGCGCACGGCACCGGCGGGGATTTTGCGTTGAAGGTGGCGGCGCAGATGACCGGCGTGCGCGTGGACCCCGGCGAGACGCGCTGGGGCCAGCAGGTGGTGCTGCTCGCGGAGCCGCCGCAGCCGGCGCTGGCGCGGTGGGCGGAGTGGGTGGGAAAAACCCACGGCGCACGGACGGCAAAGGGCGCGCTGTCCGGCTGGAGCAGTTGGTATTTTCTCGGAGGCGAGGTCAGCGGGAAAGATGTGCTGGAGGTGGCGGAGGCGGCGCTGAAGTCGCCGGAGCGGCTGCGCCCGGAGGTCATCCAGATCGACGGCGGCTACGAGGATCCGCTCGGGAAAAAGGAGACCAACGAGAAGTTTCCGGAAGGGCTGGGCTTTTACGCGCAGCGCCTCGCGGCCACGGGTGCGCGCCCGGGCTTGCAGGTGAATTTTCCCGCTCCGCCCGACGGCCCGGTGGTGCTGGACCGCGAGGCGTGGATCAGCCTCACCGTGCGCGTGCGGCAGGCGGTGCTGCGCGGGTTCACCTACCTGAAGATCGATCTCTATCAGATTCCGCAGGGGCCTTCGGATGATCCGAAAAAGACGTCGTTCGAGGCGATGCGCGGCGGTTTCACCTGGCTGCGCGAGGCGGCGGGTGAGGAAACCTACCTGCTGCACTGCGATCGTGAACCCAACCGCGCGGCGGTGGGCCTGGTGGATGCGAGCCGCACCGGACGGGCGGCGGATCGCGGCGGGGTGCGGGAGGCCATGACCGATGTGCTGCGCTCCTACCAACTCCACGACCGCTGGTTTGCGGTGGACAACTGCAACTACTACATGGGCACGGATGTCTCGAACCTCAGCGCGATCACCGGCGGCTGGCCGCTGGTGCGGACGTGGATGAGCATGGTCGGGCTGTCGTGCGGCACGGCCATTACGTCCGACCCGTGGCAGTGGGAGGGTTTCCTCCCCTACCGGCGCAACGTGGAGGTGATGACGCCGCCCGCGCGCGAGCGGACCGCGGTGCTCGACCTCTGCACGAGCGAAGACTGGCCGCGCCTCGTGGGGCACGTGCGGCGCGAATGGGGCGACATGGCCGTCGCGCTGCTGTGGAATCCCGGCACCGCCGAGCGCACCGTCGCGCTGGACTTCGCGGCGGCGGGCCTCGATCCGCACCGGCGCTACGCGGTGTGGTCGTTCTGGGACAACCGCTACCTGGGCGTGGCCTCCGGCGCGTGGACCTCCCCGGCCCTGGCGCCATCAGCCTCGCAGCACCTTCGCTTCACCGATCTCGACCGCACACCGAACCAGCCGGTCGTCATCGGCTCCAACCTGCACATTTACTGCGGAGCCGCCGAGACCCGGCGCGTGATCAGCCGGCGCGGCGCGCTGGAGATCGAGTTGACCGACGCGGGGGCGCGCGACGGCGATCTCTTCGTGTACAGCCGCCTGCCCTTGGTCTTGAAAACGGCGACCGGCTGCGCGGTGACGGGCGTGGCCCAGGCCGGCGAATACGCCTGGCGCATCAGCCTCGCCGACCGCCAGCGCGGGGCGGTACAGCGGGTGGAGTTGAAGGTCCTGCTGCCCGTCACGCAGCAGCTTTGGTTCTGGCTGCTCATCGCCACGGTGCTGGCCAGCCTCGCCTTCGCGGCCTGGCGCTCCGTGGTCGGCCTCCGCCTCCAGCGCCAGCACGCGCTCGACGAGGAGCGCGCCCGCATCGCCCGCGATCTGCACGACGAGATCGGCGCAAACCTCACGCACATTTCCATCCTCAGCACCCTCGCCGCCAAGCCCGCCGCGACCGACGCCCGCGCGCACCACGTTGAGGTGGCCAATGTCGCGCGGCAGACGATTCTGGCCTTCGATGAAATCCTGTGGTCGGTCAATCCGCGCAACGACACGCTGCAAAGCCTCAGCCATTACCTCTGCCGCCGTACCGAGGAAATCCTCGCGCCCGCTCAGGTGGCCCACCATTTTTCCCTCGATGAATCCCTCCCCGAACGCATCGTCCCGCCGCAGTGCCGGCACGGGCTGCTGCTCGCGGTCAAAGAGGCGCTGCACAACATCCTCAAGCACGCCCGCGCGACCTGCGTGGAGGTGCAATGCACCATGGACGGCGGCGCATTTGTCGTGCGCGTGGCGGACAACGGTTGCGGCTTTGACCCGCAAACCGTCGCCGCCGCACCACCGGGCCGGCAGGGTCACGGACTGGAAAACATGCGCCGCCGCCTGGCCGAACTGGGCGGCTCCTGCCATCTCGAAAGCCATCCCGGTGGCGGCACCCGCATCACCTTCCGCCTGCCCCTGGACTGAGCCTCCCCACTTATGAAAAAGATCCAGGTCTCCCTCGTCGAGGACAGCGAGAAACTGCGCCGCGGCCTCGCCGCGCTGCTCGCCGACACCCCCGACCTGCACTGCCTCAGCGCCTGCGCCACAGCCGAGGAAGCCCTCGATCGCCTGCCCGCCGAAGCTCCCGACATCGTACTCATGGACATCCGCCTCCCCGGCATCAGCGGCATCGAGTGCGTGGCCCGGGTCGCCGCGCTGCTGCCCGCCACGCGCATCCTCATGCTCACCGCCTACGAGGACAGCGAGGACATCTTCCAATCCCTCGCCGCCGGCGCCCACGGCTACCTGCTCAAAAGCACCGCGCCCGAGCAACTGCTCGATGCCATTCGCGAAGTCGCCGCCGGCGGCTCGCCCATCTCCGGCAGTGTTGCCCGCAAGATCGTGGACTTTTTCCGCACCAAACCCGCGGAGCCCGGCGACCTCACCTCCCTGGCCCCGCGCGAGCGCGACGTGCTGCGGCTCCTGGCCGACGGCTGCCCTTACAAGGAAATCGCCGCCGCCATGCAGGTCTCCCTCGGCACCGTGCGGACCTACATCGGGCGGATTTACGAAAAGCTCCACGTCCACAACCGCACCGACGCCGTGCGAAAATACCTCGGCCACCCTCCCGCCAGCCCGCACCCACGCTGAGTGCCCCCGGGCCATCCGAGCCCTCTCCCATGTCAGATGTTTATCCGACATGACAGATTTTCCGGCCAGGCGAAACTGCCCGCGCATTTTGGGACGATCTTCGTAACTTCCCGCAACCCCCATCGATCTCGAACAAGCACCACATAGCACTTATGAAACGCTTCGCCTCCCTCCGCACTCGGAAGCCCACCCGCGCGCTTGCGGGCTCCATCGCTGCGCTCCTCGCCGTGCAGGCCGCCATGTCGGCGGTGCGGGCCGCGGAAGTTGTTTGGGACATCACACCCGGCACCGTGGGCGCTGGCGATTCAGTCATCACCGGCGGGACTGGCACTTGGGACACCACACTCGGCAACTGGACCACGGATGGCGGGGCCAATGATTCCGCCTGGGTCAACGCCAACAACGATACCGCCCTCTTTGGCGACGTCGCAGGCACGGTCACCGTGGGCACCGGGGTCACCGTGGGAGGACTGACTTTCAATGACAACCCAGGGTATCTCCTCACCGGGAGCAGCATTACCTTTGGCATCGCTGGCACCATTGCCGCAAATGTGGATGCCTCGATCGAGTCCACCCTCGACGGCAGCGCGAGCATAGCCAAAGCCGGCAGCGGCACCCTTACCCTCTCCGGTGCCAATACCTTTACCGGGCAGTTGAGCGTGCAAGATGGCAGGCTGGCCATCGGCACGATCAATAATGCCAGTACCAGCGGCACGTTGGGCTTTAGTGCCAACTCCGTGATCCTCGGCACCACTGGCGGGACTGGCACTTTGCAATACACCGGCGGCACGGCCAGCAGCACGAAGCGATTCACCATGGCCTCAGGCGGCACCGGTGCCTTTCAGGTGAATGCGGCGGGAACCACCCTGACGCTCAGCGGCGTGATCGACGGCAGCGGCACACTCACGAAAACCGGCCCAGGCACCCTCACCCTCACCGCTACCAACACCTACTCGGGCAAGACCGTCGTCAGCGCCGGCATGCTGCGAATATCCACCGACCGCGGGCTGGGCGCGGTCCCCGGCGGCTTTCAGGCGGATAATGTCACCTTGAACAACGGCGCGAGCCTGTACAAGGCCGCCGGTGGGAATACCACCCTGGCTGCCAATCGCGGCATTACCCTCGGCAGCGGCGTCCAGACCTTGCAGCACAATGGCAGTGGCTGGTTTCGGATCGACGCCGTGATCAGTGGGACCGGAGGCTTGGACGTCCGCAGCGACGGCGGGAATGACCTGCGACTTGGCGGGGCCAACACCTATACCGGCGACACTCGGCTCTTTTCCAATCTGGGGATGTTCAACGCCTCCGTTCTCCAATTCAGCACCCTCGACTATAACAACTACGGCGGTCAGCTCAATTACCTTACATCGAGCGGCTTTACTGCCGTGACCTTCGGCGGCCTAAAAGGCGCGCAAAACCTCGCCATCGGCACCGTGGCCCTCTCCCTGGGCAACAACAACAACTCCACGAGTTACACCGGTGTGCTGAGTGGCAGCGGCGGCTCCGTGAGCAAAATCGGCACCGGCACCCTGACCCTGTCCGGGGCCAATACCTACACCGGGGCGACGACGGTCGCCAATGGCATCCTCCGCGCGGCGAGCATCACCGTCAGCGGCGCGGCCAGCAACCTTGGCAACGCCACGAGCGCGGTGATCCTCGGCGCGGCCAGCACCAAAGGCACGCTCTCCTACACCGGCGGCAGCGCCAGCTTCACGCGGGGACTGACCGTGCAGGCGGGCGGCGGGGAGGTGGAAACAGTGAACGCGGCCACCACGCTCACGCTCGCCACCGGCGCAGTCAGCGGCTCGGGCACCACGCTGACGCTCTCCGGAGCTGGCACTACGACCGTCAACACCACCGTCAACCTCGGTGCCCTGGTCAAGAGCGGCACAGGCACGCTGAACATCAGCGGCGGCACGCAGACGTATCAGACCCTCACCACCACCGCCGGAGCCGGGGTCACGAATGTGAACACGGCCATCGGCAGCGGCACGACCGATGTCGTGGCCAATGCCAACCTCAGCTTCGGCACCGTCAGCCAGACCCTGAACTCCCTGACCATCGGCACCGGCGCGACGGTCACCTTTACCAGCGGCACCGCCGGTTTCACGGACTCCGGCGGAGCCAAAGGCCTGAGCTTCCGCGGTCCCGCCGCGGTCCCCGAGCCCGGCACCCTCGGCCTCCTCCTCATTGGCGCGCTCGGCCTGCTGCACCGCCGCCGTGGCACGAAAAGTAGCTTGGACTTTAGTCCAAAGTCCAAACGCCCCGTGTTTGCTTTGGACTGAAGTCCGATCTCCATTTTTCCAGGGCCGATTGGCGTTGGTCCTTGGGGAAAACGGGGGTCCGGAGCCTCGTAGTGGTGGCTCTGGACCTTCTTAGGGTCGAAAGCCGGGCGGTGCGCACCGCCCGGCTTTCATCGCCTGCGGTTGAAAAGGGGCTGCTCCGGGGCCGCCCGTGTCAGATGTTTATCCGACATGACAAAATGCCCAGACCGGCGAAAGTACGCGTCTTTCCAAAACCAACCCAACCAAACCTACCCATGAAAAAACTGAATTTGCTCCACCACACTCTGACCCTGCTGGCTGCGGCCACCGTTGCGGCGCTGTCCGGCCAGGCTCTGGCCGAGGACAAGGCGACGGGTGCCTGGAAGCAAATCGGCGAGGCGCCGGGCGTGGTGGCGATGGCGGGCACGGATGGCAAGCTGTTTGCCATCACGGGGTCGAAGAAGCTGCAGGTGTGCGACCCGACGGCGACGCCGGTGGTGTGGAAGGAAATCGGCGACGGCCCCGGCGGCAATGTCGTGGCGATGGGGGTTTCGGACGGGAAGATTTTTGCCTCCACGGATGCGCGTTCGGCGGGGCGGCTCGCCGTGCGCGAGGCGGTCGCGACCTCCGCGGCGTGGCAGGATCAGGGGCACGCGTGGTGCCTCGTGGGCATGGCCGGCGCGCCAGGCAAGATGTATGGGCTGGTGGACACCAAGGAGGTGGGGTCCGAGGTGGCCGTGATGGTGCGGGACAACGCGGGCAAGGCGAATGAGAACGCGGGGCGCGGTCTGGATGGCATTCCGTGGAATGGGGTGGATCGCCGCCCGCCGGTGGGCGCGCTGGCGATGGCGGAGGTGGGTGGGAAGTATTTCGTGGCGACCAAGGAGGATGCGCTCTACGCGGGCAACCCGACCAAGCCGGACGTGAAATGGGAGCAGATCGGCGACGCCGCCGGGGTGACTGTTCTGGCGGGCAATGGCTCGAATCTTTTCGCCGTAACCAAGAGCGGCAAGCTCCTGGTGTGGGAAGCGAAGGCGGTCAGGTAATCCGCCAGATCAAGGCCGGGGGACGTGCCTGCGTGGGCGGGGTCATCGGCACGAACTGAATCATTCACCCGTGGCGCAGACTTTCGCGAGAAGGACTGCGCCACGGCTTTTTCAACCCAACACTCTTTTCCATGAACCCACTCACCAAACACCTCCACCGATGGCTTGCCCTCGGCGCTGCGGCGCTGCTGCTCGCCACCAACGCACGGGCCGCTGAACTGAATGCGCGGGAGCTGGACGCGGCGATCCAGTCGGGCGACTTCACCGCTTTCAACACCGCCATCACCGCATCGCTTGCGAAGAAAGTGCCGGTGGATGCGAAGCTGATTTCGGAAGCCGCCATGCAGCCGCTGCTCACCGACCCGACATTCGTGGGCGGGCTGAGTCAGCGGCAGTTTGTGGCCAAGGTCGGGGCGGCGGAGTTGGGTGCTTTTGCGAAGGCCGCGCCGGACAACAAAAAATTCCTGACGTGGCTGCTCCACAGCACGGAGACCATGGATGGCTGTCTGCTCGCGGTGACGCCGACGGGACTCAAAGCGCGCGAGGAAAACAACTGGAGGGTGCCTGCGGATGCGCTGGCGATTTGGAAAAAGATTTACGATGCGGACCCCGATTCGCGGCAGGGCATTTATTTGAAACTGGCCATGGCCACGGCCATCGCGCCGCCCGGACGGGTGAACATCGGGGCCGGTGGTGCGACCACGCCCGCTGACGCACTGGTGCGCTACAAGTATTTTAAGACGGCGCATCAAAAGAAGGAACTGGCGGCGAGTTTCGAAAAACTCGGGGTGTGGGATTTGACGAAGGTGGTTTCCTCGGGCGCATCGGACGACGACCTTACGTGGGGCCGGGAAATGGTGAACACTTTCCGCCCCGACCTGCGCACGACGGAGATGATGGTGGACCTCACCAGCTCCGTCTGGCGCCGGGCGTCGCCGGTGCCTTACACAAACATGAAAACGGTGCTGCAAGGCGGCGGAAAATGCGGCCCGCGCTCGTCGTTCGCCGTGTTCATCAATCACGCGTTCGGCATCCCGGCCATCGGCGTGGCGCAACCGGCCCACGCGTGTGTGGCGTGGCGCGGAGTGGATGGCGTGTGGCGCGTCGGCTACGGCAAAGGATGGGCGGCGTCTCGGCTCGACGGGCTGAGCGGGCCGGATTTTGTCGAAGGCTCGCTGGCGCGTTCGCGAGCGGCGCAGTTTTCACAAGTGGAACATCTGCGCTGGCTCTCCGCCGCGCTGCCTACGCACGAGCAGACAGCCGCAGTTTTGGCCCTCGGCCAAAAAATCGTGGCCGAACGTCACGGCGGCCTGGTGGACTTGAACGCATCGCTCAAACCGGAGGAAGCGGACGCGGATCCCGGAGCGGACGCAGCCAAGGCGGGCGCACAGGCGGGTAAAAAAGACAGCAGCACGAACACGCCGACGGGGCCGCTCAAGCCGGTGAACGGAGCCTTCCACGTGAACGCAGCTACGTACGTGAAGCAAGAGGGCCAGACCTTGTGGGGCGGCCCGAGCATCATCGTGCAGGACTGCGCGACGGGCGGAAAGCAGATCCATTTCCCCATGGCGCTCCGCTATTCTTGGACGGAATACACGCTCGATGCACCCGCCGCCGGGAAATACGAAATCACGATGAAGGCAGCGGCCATCAACGACGGGCAATATCTCGAAGTCGGCTCGGATGCTTTCAATGCCGTCCGCATCGCGAAGATTCCGATGAACCACGGATTGTGGGTCAAGACCGAGCCGGTGGAAATCAAGCTGGTCGAAGGCGTGCAGAACATCCGCATCAACGCACCCAGCCAGCGCGGCGTGACGCTCCACTCCTTTGATATCAAACCCAAAGGAAACTAACGCCGATCACTAACAAAAAGATGAAAACATTCACTGCGGCCGTTGCCCTGTTCACGGGATGTCACGCAAATGCGGCAACCGCCGCCGCGAGTCCGGCGGCTTCGTCCATGCTCACCATGGACTATGCGAAGTATCTTGCTCCCATTGACCTGCATTTCACGAAGCCTACCAAGCCGATCGAGGGGATTCCGCTGGGAAATGGGAGAATGGGAACGCTGGTCTGGATTGACGGATCAGGATCGAAGTTGCAGTTCAATTTCGGCCGCCCGGATGTATTCTACATGGGCAGCGCGACGACCACCTGGAGCAACAAGAGCCACACCGACGGGAATTCCAAGGTCGGGCACGTTGACATCAGTTTCACGGGCCGCCCCTTCGCTGAAACCTGCAAACAGGATCTTCACGCCTATGATGGCTATGAAAGTGTGGAAGGCGCCGGAGTCAGCGCACGAATCGTCCCATGGCGGGACCGCGACGTGTTTGCGATCGAGATTACGGACAATCGTGCCGAGCCTTCCGCCATTACCGTCGATCTGAGCAAGATGATGCCTGATGCGGTGAAGGGACTCTACAGCAACACGTCCACACAATCGCAGCAGGGCGACATGCTGGTGCTGAAACAGGTCTTCAGCGAAAAGTGCAGCACAGGAATATCCATCAATGATTTCTACTGCACCTCTGGGTGTGTCGTTGCCGTGCAAGGCCGCAAAGTGAGCGCAACCGACAATCAGTTGACCATTCCTGCGGCCAAGGGAGCGTTCACCATATACATCGGCAGTGCGGCCTCAATGACTCCCAAGGAGGATGTCGTGGCGTTGGCGAGCGCGGAGGTAAAAGCAGCCCTCGCCACAAATTTTACCGCCATCTTTGATTCCACCGTGGCCCAATGGCACGACTTCTGGCGGAAATCGTTCATCTATCTGCCAGCCAATCACGAACGCCCGTTCGACGAGAGCTTCGACCAGCACTGGTTGTATTACCTTTACGGAATGAACACCTGCAACCGGGGCAAGTATCCGATTCATGCCAATGGTGGCATTTTCAATGTGCAGGACGGCTGGCAGTATTGGGGCTCGATGTATTGGTGGTTCAACAGTTCACGCCAGACCCTTGCACCAGTTTTTGAACAGGCCAATCACCCCGAGCTGGCAGACCCGTATTTTTCGATGCTTACCAAGCAGTTCCCGCGAATCAACAAGGTGGCCGCCCAGCATCTTGGCGCCGGCAAGGATGCCATTTGGATTCAGGAAACCTTTGCGTTCGACGGACCGGAGGTCTTGCCGGAGACCGGGGCAAGGCCGACTAGAGAAACACGCAGCGTTTGGGAATCCCGCTGGGGTGGAGCGGGGCCGCGACTGCTGTATAACACAGCAGAGGCGGCTCAGTGGTATTGGGAACGCTATGAATTCACCCACGACCTCGCCTGGCTGAAGGAGCGGGCTTATCCCATGCTCAAAGGAGCAGCCGAACTTTATCGCACCTATCCGGGAACAAAGCTTGAGGCCGACGGAAAGTATCACATCAACAATACATCCTGGGCCGAGACCTATCTGGACAACGTTCGCGACGGCATCAACGATCTGGCTTCGGTCAGAGGTATTTTCCCGGTCGCAATCAAAGCCGCAAAGCTGCTCAATGTAGATACCGACCTCGTGCCACTGTGGCAGGAGATGCTGGACAAGCTGGCACCATATCCAACCAGCGCGAATCCGCAGGGCATGGGCGTCATGCAGCTTGCCGATGAGCCGGTGTTTGCCATCGGCATCGGGAATGACAAGCGGCCCGGATCGGACGCCGATCCGAGGATGATGATGGTTAACATTTTCGATTTACTGAACACGGAAACCAAGGCCACCAGACCCGATGAATGGCAACTGGCGATGAACACCCTTAGCGCGACGAAACTCGGCAGGCAGGTGGCAAACGGGAGCAATAACGACGAGATCAACCGGTTCTTCGGCACAATGGCGAGGATGGGCAGTGAGGAATGGGTGAAGAAATGCTTCGCCGCTTCTGTGAGACACTGGAAGACCAAGGACGACGCTTGCACGCGCTTTCTCAGTCGCATTCGCGAATACAATCCGGAAGGAGGCTTCGCGCTCGACTGGCAACACGAGGGGACGCTCAGCGAGGGACTGGGGCAAGCACTGCTCCAATCCGGCGCGGCCACTCCCGGCGGCACGCCTGTGATCCGCATCTTCCCCGCCTGGCCCAAAGAAATGGACGCTAGTTTCACCCTGCGCGCCAAGGGCGATTTCCTGGTCACCTCGCGGATGAAAGCGGGAAACGTTGATTTTATCGAAGTGATCTCACAACGCGGCGGAACGTGCACACTGCGCAATTACTGGGGCAAACAAAGCGTCGTTCTCTTTCGGAACAATACCAAGAGTGAGACGCTTTCAGCCGAGCTGCTCAGCTTTGGGACAAAGGCGGATGAAAACATCGTGATCGTCAAGAGCGGCACCAAGCCAGCGGACTTCCGTGTGAGCCTGCCTCAGCCATAGAAAATCATGAGTCTTTGCATGAGAATGTTTACGCCCAAACTCACAGAACTGCCTTGTCGAGAAATGCCAGTCGCGGAGCCGCTTTGGATTCCACTCCTTTGATATCAAACCCAAAGGAAACTAGGGGTGCCGAGTTGGACTCCTTGCATTTGCAAACGTCCGCCAGACTCCAAGAAACCTAAACGCCAGACATGCCCGCCTCCTTTTCAAAAAAGTGTTTCGCGACCGCTGTGATGCCTTGCATTGGCGCATTGCTGATGGGTTCAGCCATGCGCGCCCTGGCGGTGGATTCTCCGGCGGTGGACCCGCAGGCGCAAGTGGCGACCTCGGAGTGGAAGCCGGAACAGACACCGGTGTATTGCGACCCCGACGATGACTGGGCGAAGGACCCTTCGATCATCAAGGCTGGGGATACCTACTACATGTATTACACCAGCGCGAATCCGTGGCAGGAGCGCGGCGAGGGTGGAAAAGGCGAGAGCCGCATTGATTATGCAACGTCGCACGACGGGCTGAAATGGACTTACCAAGGCGTGTCCATCCCCAAGGGGAAACCCGGCGAGTGGGACGAAGAACGCCCGCAGGCTCCGGCGAAACCGATTTTGAAAGACGGCGTCTATTACATGTTTTACGCGGGCAAGATCGCGAAGTCGCAGGTGGTGATCGGCTACGCCACGTCCACCGACCTTCGCAAGTGGACGAAACATCCCGGCAACCCCGTCATCACCCACGGCAAGTGCAACGATCCGTTCGTGTGGTTTGAAAACGGAACCTACTATCTTTTTTACACGTCCGGCGGGGGCAGCATCCTCTACGTCACCTCGACGAACCTCGTGGATTGGTCGCCGAAACCCGTCGCCACCGGAGCCACTGGCGAAGGCAGCATCGTGATCAAGGACGGCCCGACTTACACGCTGCTCGGTTGCATCGGATTTTCCGGCAACGGCGAATACTACAAAGCCTACACCACGCAAAATCTCGCCGAGCCGTTCAAGGACCGGGGCCGCATCCAAATCACAAATCCCGATTTTGCGAAGGGAACGCTGAGCCACGGCGACATCCTGCAGCAGGGCGATGACTACTGGTTTTACTTTCAAGCCACACGCGACGGCGGGAAGAAATTTCAAATCGGCCTCGCGAAACAACCGGTGCCTGTGGCCAAGGCAAAATCTCCATAGCAGACAAAACCACAAATCCTTCACAGCCTCCTCGATCAACCTTCAAACAACCCAAACCAAAAAAACATGATCACACCCAAACTCCCCGCCCTCCTGTGCACGGCTCTCCTGCTAGCTACCTTTGCTTTTCACGCAGAGGCCAAGCCGCTCAAAGTTTTCATCCTCGCCGGTCAGTCCAACATGGACGGACAGGCGGACATCCGAACCATTGATTTTCTCGGCGAAGACAAAGACCCGGCGTGTGCCGCATTGCTGAAAACTTTCAAGCCGGACGGCAAAACATTCGTCACCCGCGACGATGTCTGGATTGCCAGCGGCAGCATCTACGAAAAACTCCAGACGGGATTCGGCGGTCGTCGGGACTACAGCAAACTCGGCACCTGCATCGGGCCGGAATACGCCTTCGGCTACTACATGGGCGAAGCGCTCGACGAGCAGGTGCTCCTGATCAAATACGGTCCCGGCGGCACCAGTCTGCTTTCCTCATGGCGTCCGCCAAGTGCCGGCCCGACCGGCGACCCCAAGGCCGACGCAGCGGAACTCGATCAAGCCACGGTGGACAAGTGGTTCGGCGGACACGGCGGAAAGGTCATCGGCTGCCAGTATCGCGTCCTCGTTCGCTACGTCCACGAGACGCTTGCAGATCTCAAAAAGCACTTCCCCACTTACAATGAAAAGGACGGCTACGAAATAGCCGGCTTCGTGTGGCTCCAAGGCTACAATGATCTCGGCTGCACCAAGGAACAATACTCCAGCGCACTCGTCGCCCTCATCAAAGACCTGCGCACCGAATTTAAAGCCCCGAATATGAAAGCCGTGGTCGGCGTGCTCGGCGTCAACGGCGTGAAAAACGAAGGCGGCAAACAAGAAGGCGTGCGCGGCGGGCAGCGTTTCATCAACACCGTGCCCGAGTTCAAGGGCAACGCCCGCGCCATCGAAACTGCACCGCTTTTGAGCAAGGAAGTCGTGGATCTCATGACCATTGGCTGGCTAAACAAAGACCGCGACGAGAAGACCAACCCCATTACCCCCGAGGAGCGCGCAATGCTCGGACGCGCCACGTCCAACAAAGGCTTCCACTACTTCGGCGAAGGCCGCTTTTTCATCCTGCTCGGAAAGGCCTTTGCAGACACAATGCTCGAACTCTCCGGAAACGGAAACAAGGTGCTTCCGCCGAAGCTGAATGACTTCCAGCCTCCAGCCGCAGCCGCAAAGTAGATGTTTCCGAAAACAACTGAATGAAAACCATCGTTGCATCACAGCGGGCTGTGTCGCCGGCGATGAGTCGTATGGTTGCTGCAAAGATGGCGGGCGCAATGGGAAGAACCCTTCCGTTCTGGTCGCTGGCTATCTTGCTCTTCGTTCTAGCGAGCGCTTGCCCGGCTGCCGATGCGTTCTCCGAGTCGCAACGCATCGTGTCACAATACAAAGCCGTCTTCGCCAGTCCGTCGAAGCGTCTGCCGGCGTTCCACGCTGTTGACAGTCCTATTACCGGCAACGGTGACATCGGCTTGACCCTCAACGGGCCGCCCGAACGGCAGCGATACTGGATATCCAAGTGCGACTTCTGGAAATCGGGCCCTAGTTTCAAGCAGTGTGGGCCGAGTCTGATCGGCGGGATCGATGTGTGCATCGACTCGCTCAAAGACGCTTCCTACCACGTCGAACAGACGCTTTATGAGCCGGTGCTGGCGTCGAAGTTTGAAACGCCCAAGGGCTCGGTGACGATCAACGCCTGGGTCTCGGCTACGGACAGCCTAGTTGTGCTGGAACTGGCTGCGCACGACGCTCCATTCCGGGTGCAACTCGACCTTTGGACCAAGGACGGCTACGGCTCAGAAACCGCGAAGGGGAGCGCGGCGGAAGTCACGTGGGCGACCCGCAAGTTCGTCTCTTCCGACCTGCTATTTCCGACCGAGGCTATCATCGCCTTACGCAACCCCAGCGGGTTCACTCTCGAACCGGGGAAGCCGGTCACAGTTGTCGCCGCCGTGATGACCAATCACGACGTGAAAAGTTATGAAACGCTCGCTGTTGAGAAGGCTCGACACGCCACGATGGACGAAGTGGTTCGACTGCGAGCGGAGCACCGCAAGTGGTGGCAGTCCTTTTGGGCCGAGTCCTATGTGGAGCTTCAGGACAAGCTACTCGAAAAGCACTATTATGCGTCGCACTACGTCATGGCCTGTTGCAGCCGTAACCCCAAGTTTCCGCCAGGGCTCTACGGCAATTGGATCACGCTGGACCGGACCGCGTGGTCTGGCGACATCCACCTGAATTACAATCATCAGGCCCCATTCTGGGCACTCTACTCGTCGAACCACATCGGGCTTACTGAGTGTTACGATGCGCCGCTGCTGGAGCAACTCGAAGGGTTCCAGCGAGACGCCCGCACATTCCTCAATAAAAAGGGTGCCTATGCCAGCGTTGGCATCGGTCCCAAGGGACTGATCTGCCGCTTCCCGGACAAAGCGGGGCTCGATCAGGCATACAAGGCGAAGTGCAATCCGGGCTCCTATGACGACCTTGCCGGTCAACCGATGTTTCTCGGCCAAAAGAGCAACGCCTTGTTTGCCGCGATGAATATGATCCTGCGGTATGAATACACCTACGACATCAATTACCTTCGCAAGGTCTATCCGTATCTGACTGCCGTTGCCGATTTTTGGGAGGACTATCTGGTCCTCGAAAACGGGCGCTATGTGATCCATGACGACAGCTACGGAGAAGTGGGCCCATGGGAAGGCAAGGACTGGAAGAAACTCTACGGTGATTTCAATCCAATCCTATCGCTGGGATTCCTTCGCGTATTCTTCACGTCAATGATCGCCTATAGCAAGGATCTGGATCGCGACGCTGATAAGCGAGCCAAGTGGCATGATATGCTCGATCGCTTGAGCGACTTGCCCGTCGTCGTCGAGAATGGACGGAAGCGCTTCCGCGCCTGTGAAGGCGGCAGTGGCTCCGGCTCGAAAATCGTCGGACTGGATTGGATGATGATGCACAGCCTGGTCTTTCCAGCGAAAAACTTTGGGCTGAGCTCCGACGCATCGTCGCTGGCCATGATCCACGAAGATATAAAAAGCTGGAACGACTGGAGCCGCCACGATGACAACTTCCAAGGCCTGCTTATTGGCGCTGCGCGCGTGGGATACGATCCCGATGTCCTCGTTGCCAGAGCCAAGGCAGTGATCGCGAAACGCTCGCTTCCCAACCTCTGGATCCGGTCAGGTGGCGGCGGGATCGAGACATGCAGCGGCATCCCCGGAATGATCAACGAAATGATGCTGCAAAGCCACGGCGGAGTGATGCGGATTTTTCCTGTCTTCCCGCGCGGACAATCTGGCTCATTCCACCGGTTGCGAACCTTCGGCGCGTTCCTAGTCTCAGGTGCCATCGACAAGGGAGTCGTTCAACCCATCGTGATCGAAAGTGAAAAGGGGCAGCCGTGCGTCCTCCAAAATCCATGGCCGGGCAAGACGGTCGTCGTCTCAAGCAGCAAAGCTCAGACCCGCGAGATCTCAGGCGACGTCTTGCGGCTACCGACGGTCGAAGGCGAGCGTCTGACGCTCACGCCGCAGGAGTGACTCCCCAGCATCATCATCCGAATTCAGATCCCACAACCAACCACCACTATGAAAACAATGATGAGCACCATATTTGCCTGCGCCGTTCTGGCGGTGCAGACCTTCGCCGCGGAGCCGGAATTCGCTTTGCGCGATAACGACCGCGTCCTGTTTCTCGGCGACAGCATCACGGAGCAGAAACTCTACACCACCTACATCGAAGCCTACGCGGTCACTCGCTTTCCGAAGCTGAAGCTCGCCTTCGCAAATCGCGGCTGGGGCGGCGACACGGCGTGGATGCGGATGCGCTCGTTCCCAGATGAAAAGGTGCTCTTTGCCGCCGAGGGCGACGCACAGCAGAAGCTCATTGAGGAATCGGTGGACGATGTGCTCATCCGCGATGTGGTCACATTCAAACCCACAATCGTGCTGATTAACTTCGGCATGAATGACTGCAACCGGGAGCCTTTTCGCGAAGACCTCTTCCGGGCCTATGTCCGGGGACAAAAGGAAATTGTGAAGGTGCTGACCAAGAACGGCGCGCGCCCGATTTTGCTGACCCCGCAGCCGCTGGAGCCGCTCATCGCTGATCCTGCATCGGACCCGCGCAATCAATCACTCCGCAAATTCGCGGACGGCCTCAAGGACATCGCCGCGAAGCAAAACCTGACGTTCCTCGATCAATTCGATCCCTACATGGCGATCCTCAAACGTGAGCACGCGCAGAACGCGAAAGTGAACATCGGCGGCGGCGACGAAATTCATCCCGCCCCCGTGGGCCACACCATCATGGCCTCGATTCTTTTGAAGCAACTCAACGCCCCCGCGCTCGTATCCAGCGTGGAACTGGATTTTTCCGACGCGCAAAACGCGAAGCTCGTGAACGCCACGAAATGCACCGTGGCAAACATCAAGGCCGAGAATGGCACGCTCGTATTTGAGCGCTCGGATGAATCGCTGCCCATGCCCGTGGATGCGGCGGCGGTGGACGCGCTGAAAATCGCGCCCGTGCTCGACGGCTTAAACCGCTACGAACTCAAAATCACCGGCCTCCCAGCAGACCGCTACAACGTGCTAATTGATGAAATCCTCGCCACCACCCTCACGAAGCAGGAGTTAGCCCAAGGCGCGAATCTCGCGTTGATCGCCGGTCCTATCACGCAGCAGGCCCGGCAAGTCCTCGCGCTCATCTTCAAAAAGAACGAAGTCGGACAAACTCTTTGGGAAGCCCAAATCCACAACCGCAAAAAGCAACTCGCCACGCTCCCGGCGCAACTCGAGGAATTGGAAACCCAACTCACCGCCACCTGTCAGCCCAAGCCACATCGGTTCAAACTTGAGCCTGCCGGAAATTAGGGAGTGATGCAGGTTGGGCCGCGACGCACTCTCCATGGACCGCATCCCATTCCACCGAGACCGTCGCTGTTGGCAAAGACAGGCCGGTTCGCGGGGGTTTGACGCTCCGGGCTGGCGGTGGAACACTCCATGCGTTCCTTTCCCCGCCGCCTTATGAAACGCCTGCCGCTTTATCTCCTCCTCGCCAGCAGCCTCGGCCTGCCTCTTTCCGCCGCGCCCTCCGCCGCGCCCGCGAACCTCGCGGCGGAGCGCATCCGCGAGGGCGAGGTGAAGCAGACGCAGCTCCGCGGCGAGGCCCAGCAGCTCGTGGAGCAGCTCGACGGGATGCTCGGCGAATACGAGCGCAACGGCTTGGCGGGCGAGGACACGAAGACGGTGGCGGCGTTGCGCGAGGCGCTGGTCCGGCTGAGCGGCAGCGAGATGAAGCAGGTCGTCGAGCTGCTGGAGAAGGCGCGCGGCGCGGCGGATGCGGGCGCGGCGAAGAAGGAGGTCAGCGCCGCTTACACGGCGCAAAAGGCGCTCATCGCGCAGATGAAAAAACTGCTCGCCGACCATCTGCGCAACCAGCAGGCGCTGGAGCTTTCGCAGCAGCTCACGCAGCTCGCCGACCGGCAGGCGGTGAACCTGCAGAACGGCATCACGCTCGGGCAGTGGACGGGCGGGCGGAAGCCGGAAAATTTCGAGGCGGCGATGCAGGCGAACATGCAGGGCCAGCAGAGCGAGCAGGCGGCCATCGCGGCGGAGATGAAAAGCATCGCCGAGAGCATCGCGAAGTTTGCCAAGGACCCGGCGAACACGGCGATGGCCGAGCGTTTGCAAAAAGGCGTGGAGGCGCTGCAAAAGGTGCAGCCGAATGCGGACGCCGCCGCCGAGGCGCTAAAGCAGGCGCAGCTTTTCAAGGCGGTGACGGACGAAAAGGTGGCGCGCGATGCGATGCGCCGGCTGGCCCGCGAGATCGCACCGCCGCAGGATCACACGGACGCTCTGCGCGCCGCCGAGCGGGAGATGGCGAAGATGATCGACGATCAAAAAGAGATCGCCAAGGCGGCGGAAAAGGCGGCGGGGGAAAAGGACTTCGACAAATGGCTGGATCAGCAGATCGAGCACAAGCAGGTGGACGGGAAGCTGGCGAAATTGCCGCGCGAGCAGCTCCAGCAGAACAAGGATTTGCAGCGGCGCTTTCAGGATCAGAAAGCCGGGCGGCCCAACGAGCTCGCGCCGCTGGAGGACAAGCAGGGCGACCTCGCTGGCAAGACCGACGACGCCGCGCAGAAGCTGGAGGGCGACGCGCCCGCCGCCGCGCAGAATCTGAAAGCCGCGCAGGAAAAAATGCAGGAGGCCCGCGCAGCGATGACTGACAAGAGCGGCGAGGCTGCGGCGAAAAACACCAAGGAAGCGCTGGCCGCGATGCAGGCCGCCGCCGCCAAGGTCCAGCAGGAAATCGCCAAGGCTGATGCCGCCGCTGGCAAGAGCGGCGATCCGGCGAAAGATCTCGCGCAGCTCCAAAAGGACACGCACGAACTTGCGAAGCAGGAGGCCGCCGCCGCGCAAAACCCGGACAAATCCGGGCAGGCGGCGCTCGCCGACAAGGCGCAGCAACTCGCCCAGCAGGCTGCGAACGCCGCGCCGCAAGCCGCGCCGGCCATGCAGCAGGCGGCCGCCAAGGCCCAGCAAGCCGCGCAGGCCGCGGCCGCGAATCAGCCCGCCGCCGCCGCGGCCGCCCAGCAGGCCGCCGCGCAACAACTCGCGCAAGCCGAGCAGCAAATCGCCCAGGCCGCCGCCGAGGCGCAGCAGGAACAGCAGGCCATGGCCGCAGCCGAGAAGGCGGCGGCGGAGTTGGCGGAGATCATCGTCGCCGAGCAGAAGATCGAGATGGAAACGGCGAAGGGCCTCGCCTTGGTGACCGCAAAAAAGAGCGCGCCCGCCGCCGCCTTCACCGGCCAGGCCGCGCGCCAGCAGGAGGTGCGGATGAAGACCGACTCTTTCAAAAACAATCTCCCGCCCGAACTCGCCGACGCGAGCCCTCCGATCGGCGACGCCATCACCGCGATGGGCGAGGCCCGGACGCAGCTTGAAAAAACCGACGGCGCGCTCGCGAAGACCGCGGAACAGAAAGCGCTCGCCGCGCTCTACCGCGCGCAGAAGGCGCTCGCCCAGATCGCCGACCAAGCCGCGGCCGAGCTTGGGCAAAACAACGCCGCGCAGGACGCGAACGCCCAGCAGCAGGCCCAGGCCCAGGTCGCCCAGGCGCAAGCCGCCGCCGCGCAGGCCCAGCAGGATTTGCAAAAAGCCGAGGCTGCCCAGGCCGCCGCGCAGCAGGCGCAGGAAGCCGGCAACAAAGCCGCCGCGCAACAGGCCGGCCAGCAGGCCGCGCAAGCGATGGCCAAAGCCGCCGGCGAACTCGCGCAAGCCGCGCAGAAAGCCGGCCAGGCCGCCGCCCAGGGCAAGTCCGGCGAAGCCGCGCAGGCCGGAGCGGAGCAGGCCGCGCAGGCGGCTTCCGAAGCCGCCGCGCAAGCTGCCGCGCAAAACGCCCCCGCTGCCGCCGCGCAAGCCGCCGCCGCCCAGCAAGCTCTCGCCCAAGCCCAGGCCGCGATGGCCCAGGCGCAGTCCGGCCTCAGCGAATCCAGCGCCCCGCCGATGCCCGGCGAAGGTCAAGGGCAGGGACAAGGGCAAGGCCAGGGGCAGGGCGAAGGTGAGGGGCACGGACAAGGTCAGGGTAAGGGCCAGGGCAAAGGGCAGGGGAAGGGGATGGCGAAGGGTCCGGGCAAAGCTCCCGGCCAGCCCGGCGAACCCGGCAGCGGCGCGGAAAAATACGAGCCCGGTGCCACCGGCGAAAGCGTCCAGGTCGGCTCGCGCAAGACCGCTCCGAAGAAGGCTTCTTTCGCCGCGCTCCCTCCGCGCGAGCGCGCCGTCATCGAGCAGTCGCAGTCAGAAAAATATCCCGAGGAATTTGGCGCGCAGGTCGAGCAATACCTCCTCAATCTCGCCAACGAAAGCAGCGCCCGGAAGTAGTCGGGTTCCCGTCCTCCTGGCGCAGCGGAGGCTTTGCGCAGCGCGGTCGAAAGCGGTGGGAGTGCAGCGGCAAATGACGAATGACGTGCCGGCACGTCGTCCTTCGTCATTTTCCTGTCCGCATTTTCATTCGCGCGCGGGCCTGACAAACGCGGAGGAATCCCCATCATGCCACCCATGCCAATCCACGAATTTCGAACCAAGATGGAAGCCGCCGGGGTCAGCGAACCCGCGATTCGCGCCTTTGAGCGGAGCTACGCGCAGCTTGCCGACGCCACCTGCGGGCAAATTCCCGAGAGCAGCATCCAGCCCGTCGAAAGCCTCCCCTCGCTCGCCGAAATCTCCGCCACGCTCACGCCCCAGCCCGCACTGCTCAATGAAACCGCCGTGCTCAAACTCAATGGCGGCCTCGGCACCGGCATGGGCCTCGAGCGCGCCAAGTCCCTGCTCCCCGTCCACGATGGCCTCACTTTCCTCGACCTCATCGTGCGCCAGATCCTGCGGTTTCGGAAAACCAGCGGGCACATGCGCTTCCTCACGATGAACAGCTTCAGCACCAGCGCCGACACCCGGGCCGCGCTGGCAAAATACCCCGACCTCGGCGACCCCGCCGCCATCGAGCTGCTGCAAAACAAGACCCCAAAAATCGACGCCCAGACGCTGCGCCCCGTCGTGTGGGAAAAAGATCGCGAACTCGAATGGTGCCCGCCCGGCCACGGCGATCTCTACGCCGTCCTCGCCACCGGTGGCACGCTGGAGCGCCTGCTCGCCGACGGCATCCGTTACCTCTTTGTCTCGAACAGCGACAACCTCGGCGCGACCCTCGACCTCGCGCTCCTCACCTGGTTCGCGGAAAGCGGCGCGCCTTTCATGATGGAAGTCACCGCCCGCACGCCGAGCGATCGCAAAGGCGGCCACCTCGCCCGGCGCGGTCACCAGCTTCTCCTCCGCGAGAGCGCCCAGTGCCCCGAGGCCGACATGGATGCCTTTCAAGACATCACGCGCCACCGCTTCTTCAATACGAACAACCTTTGGATCCGCCTCGAACGCCTGCGCGACGCCCTCGCCGCTTCCGACGGCTCCCTCCCGCTCCCGCTCATCCGCAACAAAAAGACCGTCGATCCCCGCGACAAAAACTCGCCCGAAGTTTTCCAGCTCGAAACCGCCATGGGCGCGGCCATCGAGTGCTTCGCCGACGCCCGCGCCGTCGATGTCCCGCGCAGCCGCTTCGCGCCGGTGAAGACCACCGCCGACCTCCTCACCCTGCGCAGCGACGCCTACGATATTCGTCCCGACGGCACCGTCGCCCTCGCCCCCGAGCTGGGCGAAATCCCGCCCCACGTCGAACTCGATCACCACTACAAAATGGTCGATCAACTCGAAGCCGCCCTCGCTGCTGGCACGCCGTCGCTCAAAGGCTGCCGCACTTTGAAGGTAAAAGGCCCGGTCCTCTTCAACGCCGACGCCATTTTCCAAGGTGAAGTCACCGTCGAAAACCCCACGCATTCCCCGCTCCCCGTGCCGCCCGGTATTCATTTCAATACGCACCTGATCTTGTAACCACGGAGCCGCGAACCACGCCGCACCGTTCCTCCGGTCCGGCGCTTTGCTCCACTCCCCGGATGAAACTCCTGCTCACCAATGACGACGGCATCGCCGCACCTGGCCTCGCGGCTTTGTTCGAAGCCTCGCGGGCCTTTGGCGCGCAGGTGGTCGTGGCCCCCGCTGGTCCGCAATCCGGCATGAGTCACGCCATCACGTGGGATCGCCCGGTTCATCTCGAAGCCCGCGGCACCGACCGTTTCGCCGTCCACGGCACGCCGGCCGATTGCGCGCGGCTCGGCCTGCTTCGCGTGGTGCCGGATGCAAATTGGGTACTCAGCGGCATCAATTGCGGCGGCAATCTCGGAGCCGATGTCTATTACTCCGGCACCGTCGCCGCCGTCCGCGAGGCCGTGCTTCACGGCTGGCCCGGCATCGCCTTCTCCCAATATCTCCGTGCCGACCTCGCCCACGATTGGCCGCGCGCCGCCCGCTGGACGGCCCGTGTCCTCGCCGAACTCCTCCCGCGTCCCGTCGAGCCCGGCCTTTTCTACAACGTCAACCTTCCCCATCTCCCGCCCGAGGCCCCCGAGCCGGACATCCACTTCTGCCCGCTCGACCCGCACCCGCTCCCGCTCAGCTACCGGCCCGAGGAAAATAACCACCACACCTACGACGGCGACTACCAGGCCCGCGCCCGCCAGACGGGCAGCGACGTGGACGTGTGCTTTCGCGGCCGCATCGCCGTGACGGTGATCCGTCTGTTTTGACCGGCATCGGCGGGATCACCTCACGGCAGCACCTGCACGCGGTAAAAGCTCTGCGGCAACGCGAGCGCGCCGATATCCGCGACCTCGAGCGTGCCGCTGGTGCCGGGGAGATTGTCGGCGAGCGTCGTCCACATCGCGGGTGAAAGCGCGGGGCTGCGCTCCACGCGGTAGGTCTGCCCGGCGAGGCTCGGAAAACGGACGAGAAAATCCGCGCCGCTGCGCGCGGACTGCACCGGCAGGACGACCTCCACGGTGACGGCGTCGTAGGCCACCGCATGCACGCCGTCATCGGCGCTGAGCCGCAGGAGGTAGGTGCCCGGTTTCGTGAAAGTGGCCGTCGTGGCGGGTTGCGCGCTATTCGCGAAAACGACCGGGCCGGGGCCGGACATCGCTTTCCACAAAACCGTGGCCGGACCGCTCGGCGACGTGACAGTGCCCGCCATCGCGACCGTCGCCCCGGGTGCCGCAAACTGCGGTGCGCCCGCGTTCGCCGAGGGCGCGCCGGGCGAGCGCGGGCCACCGGTCGCGCCGGTGGACTGCACGACCTCGAAATTGCTGATCGCGATCGTCGATAGATGGTCGAAAGCGTTCGCCGCGAAACGATCATCCGGGCAGACGGAGAAGGAAAAGAAGCCGCCATTGTCCGCGACCAGGCCGCCATACTTTTTCAGAGCGAAACAGACCGCCTTTTCCGCGGTCGTCCACGTCGCCGGGATCACGAACGCCGCCTTCAACCGCAGCCGCTGCCCCATCGCGGGAATATTCGGATCGGTGAGCCCGCCGACCGATGCCGCGTGCGTGGCGGGGTAGATCGGCCCGAGCCGCGTGCGTTTCACCACGAGCCGCACGGCGTGCTCCACCACGCCGCGCTGGCACTCGTCGTAGCGCACCAGCGCGGGAAACATCGGCAGCCCCGCCGCATCGCCACTCGTCCAGCCGGCGGGACGCAGCGTGTTCGTCTGGAGATCGAATTTTGCGCCGTTCGACGCCTCCCACGCGCCGCTCACCAACCGCGCCAGCCACGTTTCCCAAAGCACGCCCGCGCCCGGTTGCACGATGATCGCGTGGCGGTCACCTCCCGTGTTGTTCACATCCTGTTGCCACTGCGCCAGCGTCAACGCCCCGGTCTCGCGCGGCCAAGTCTCCACGGGCAGGTTCGCGGGAATCGGGTACCGCCCGTTCGGCGACGTGCCGCCATTGAGGTCGGACTCGTCCGGGTAGTTGAAAAACCGAATTGTCTGCAGCGGCTGCGCATCCGGTACGAGCACGTAATTCATCTCGTAGAACGGCCGCAACGTCCGCCGATTCGCCGCCAAATCCGCCGTGATCTGCGCGACCATCGCATCCGAATTCGCCAGCAACGGCAGCCGCGATACATCCTCATTCCACGCACTCGTCACCGGCACGATTTGCATCGCCGCCACCACCGCATCGGCCTCCGGCGTATTAAAAAGAACCGGCTGAGTCACGACCGGCACCGCCCCGAGCAATCGCCCCTCGTGATTCATCCGCGGCCCCGCGAACGCGGAAACCGCGAGCACGAGAAAAGCGAAACCGGAAAGGAATCTCATGCCCCACCTTCGCCGCAGGCACCGTGCCGGGCAAATCGCGTGGACGCAGTCTTTTCCACCTCACCCTCCGCCGCCACCCCTGCTCCCGGCGACGACACCGGGCCGTAGGATCCGCTCCCGCCACCGCCGCACGCTCATCACATCGAAGCGCTCGCCCTCGAAGACGATCTGCTTCACCGGCTTCTTGCCGTTGTCGCTCTCGCGCTTCAGCCAGTCGCGAATTTCCATCCAGCGCACTTCGCCCTCGGAATTGCGGATCACCAAGAGGACGGGAAAAGGCGACGCCATCCAGTAGCGGGCATGTCGTTCGTCCTTGATGGTGAAGATCTCGGTTCCGTCCTTCTTCCGTTTTCGCGTGTAGGAGTCGCCTGACTTCAATTGCAGGAAGACGAAGCGATGGGTGGCCTCATGGGCGTCGTCCTTGAACTCGATCTCCATGTCGATCCCGTGATCGCTTACGTTCTTCTCGCGGCTGATCTGCGCCGCCAGTGCCACGGTGGAGATGACTTCGCCTACCAGCGCACGCTCCTTGCTCTCATTATCCAGCTCGACCTTCGCCTCCTCCTGCATGTCGCGCACCCGCTGCTGAATCTCCGGGCTGGCGAAGCACTGCTCCATCTCATCCCAAAGCGGCACCCGCTGCTCGCAGCCCACGCAGATGATGCTCGGCGTCTCCTCCTTCTTCTTGCGGAGCTTCAAAAACATCGCTTCCGTCTGCGGCGGCAGGCCGCGCAGCCACTCATTGAGCCGCTTCATCGCCACCTCGCGATTGCCCACCGGCGTGCCGCACTGCGGGCAGACATAATGCCGCAGCCGCTCCACGTCGCGCGCGTGCTGGAGCAGGTGCTCGTGGACGTATTTGCTGAAGATGATCTTCTCCTCCACCGAGACCGCCGTGTCGAAATACACCTCCAAATCGCCCGCGCCCGGCGCGCGGCGCGTCAGCTTGATGCCGAGCTGCTTCCCGGCGTTCGTCTTGAAATCGGCGGCGTAACGCCACAGTTCGTCTTGCTGGAACGCATCGCCGTGATGCAGGCGGACGACCAGCGTGGCATAAAGCTCGTCGAGGAATCCCGTGAAGCGATAGTTCACTTGCACCGCCGGATACTGCACGATGTCCGGCCGCTCCTTCCGATAGTAGCTGGGAAAGACGAGCAGATTGCCCTGCGTCGTCGGCTGCCGCAGGCAAAGGCCACGCTCCACCAGCGTCTGGTGCATAGCCAGCAGGACGAATCGCTCCTCGTCGCCTTCCAGCCGCGTCATAGACGACTCATACATCAGGTCGCCCTTCAGCACCCGCTCCTCCATCAGGCAGCCGCGCTGATGCTCGTCCGCCTGCAACGTCCGGATCACGGCCTGCGCGTAGGCGTTGATGCGTTCCGGCTGGAGCAGCACCCAACTGCCGAACGCCAGCTCCCACACCACGCCGGGACCGGCCAGTAGCGTCAACACCGCGCGCAGTTCCGCGTCGGCGAACCGCGCCAATTCGCCGGACAGCCGCAGTAGCAGCGTCTCGCGCAGTTCGTTGAAACGCATCAACACCCGGTCTTCGTCCTTGAGCGCGATGATCTCCTCCTTGAGCCGTTTGAAAAGCACCTCGGTGGTGCGGCAGGGAAGCTCGTCCCACGGGATGGCGTCGAGGATGGCCTGCTTGAGTTCCTCACAGCCCAGGTTCCTCTTCGCGCTCGTTTCCAGAAAGCCCCGAAACTTGCGTTCCGCCGCAAACTTCTCGACCTCGCTCCGGCTGGCGCGCAACCCGCCGGCATCCACGCGCCCGGCGACCAGTAGCTTGGCAAACTCCTTGCGCGAGGCCCGGGTGAGATCGCGGTCCCACTGGCCCAGCGTCTCGAAGAGGTCTTCCTTCTGGCCATCGAAGACCAGCACCGCCAGCGCGGTTTCGTCCATGTAAAGCTGGTGGATCAACCGCTGGTCCGCCTGCCCGCCGAAGTCCCAGAGCCAGATTTCCCGCTCGACGCCCTTGTCGCCCGACACCGGCAGCTTCCACTGCGTCGCCCACGCGCCAACCGTCGAGTCGCTGGGCTGCCAGTCATTCAAAGCCAGCCGCTTGGAAAGCCCCGTCTTGCCAGCGCCACTTTCGCCAACGAGGAGGACTTTGGCATTGGTATATTGGACCTGGTCCGGCGCGACCGGTAAGGCTGCCAGGGTAACTTTCGTTGCGGGCGCCTCGGTGACGAATTCCGACAAATCCCACACTCGGATGCCACCATCCGCGTCGCCGGAGAAGGCGCGGCGTCCATCGGCGCTCCATGCCACGGTTCTGAGGTTAGCCTCGTGGCCTCTAAGCACGCGCAGACAGCGTCCTGTTTCCGCGTCCCATAGCCGCAGATTTTTGTCATCGGAACCGGATAGAATGTGGCGCCCATCGACGCTCCATTCCGCGCTCATGCCTTGGCCCGATGCGACTTCCAACACGCGCAGGCAGCGCCCAGTCTCCGCGTCCCACAGCCGCAGGGTTCCGTCTTTGGAACTGGAGAGCATCCTTAATCCGTCAGTGCTCCACGCTACTGTCCAAACCCAGTCCTCGTGACCTTCGAGCACGCGGAGGCACCGCCCGGTCTCCACGTCCCATAGCCGCACAGTCCCGTCACCTGAACCAGAGAGAGCGCGGCGTTGTTTGGCACTCCATGCTACGGACATAACGCCATTGGTTGGGCTCGCTAGCACGCGCAGGCAGTCCCCTGTCTCCGCGTCCCAGAGCCTTAACGAGTCGTCTTCGGATACGGAGATGAAGCGTTGGTCCGAGATCCATACTACTCCCCATACCCACTTTGTGTGGCCCTGAAAGACGCGAAGGCAACGGCCCGTCTCAACGTCCCACAGCCGCACGGCATGGTCCCCAGAACCGGAGAGGACTCGACGTTGATCGTCGCTCCAGCCCAATCCCCACACTTCCCCTCCTACGTGCCCTTTGAGTTCGTGCAAGAGGCTCTCCGTCTCCAAGTCCCACAATTGGACGAGCCCTTCCACTCCGCCACAGAGGGCGCGCTTCCTATCCAGACTAAAGGCGCAGGCAATTATGTTCCCTATCCGGAGCTGAACGGACTTTTCGGCAGTCTGTCCGCGCACCGCCTCTGTTTCCGCCACCGTCGGCTTCTCTGGCGGCCGGCAGGCTTCGACGAGCTTCGCATACTCCTGTTCGCGAAACGCGGGGCGCCAGTTGATGTAAAGGAATTGCGCCAGGGAGCCTTTGATGGGGGCGTCGTCGAGGCGCAGGGGAAGGAAGCGGCGCTCTTTGTTCAGCGGGTCGCGAAAGCGGAAGGTGCCGGACTCCAACTGCGCCCAGTCCGAGCCGAACGCATTCGCCGACATGCAGAGCACCAGCACGCGCGTGCGCTCCAGCCCTTCCTCGATCTTGGCCGGAATGCTATCGCCCGGCTTGAGCACCCATTCATCGAACCACACCTTTACCCCGTCCTTGCGCAACCGCTCCGCCAGCGGGCGCACCACCGCCTTGTCCTTTGAGGAGTGGCTGAGGAAAACGTCATAGGGGAATTGTTCGCTCATTTCGATGGCAGGGTGTAGGGATTCGTCATCGTGCTGGCACGATCCGAATCGAGCAGAGATTGCTCGGTTTCATAAGCCACAGGAATTGATCGCCTCATAAACGCTGCCAGGAACTGTGATGTCGGAGCTGAGTATTTCCACGGCGCTTGCGCTTGATCGGGCGGAGCCAGGAGATGGGCTTCGCCCAACATAAACCAGCGTGAGAGCGAGTTTTTCATGGGGTCGGGGAATGGTAACGAAGCTGTCGCCGAGACGATGCACCTTTGGAAAACAGAATGGGAAAGATTACCCAGTTTCCGCCCAGCATGCCTCGACTTGCGCGAGCACGGTGCGGAAGGGGACCGTGGCGTGGCGGGCGAACTCGGGGCGTTTGGTGAGTTTGGCCTTCGTCATGGACGGGCTGGTGAGGCCACAGAGGAGGCGGGTGACAGCGCGAGGAGTGGCGAGCGCGGGGAGTTCTTCGAGGATGAGGTCGGTGATTTGCTCGGTGTCGGCGTAGGTGAAAGGCGGGATGGGCGTGGCGGGCAGGGTGACGGGTGCGGCGGGCTCGCCGGTGCGGCAGTAGTGGCAGTGGCCGCAATTTTCCTCGGCGAGCGGTTCGCCGAAATAGCCGAGCAGGCGGCGGGTGATGCAGCCGCTGGCGCTGGCGAAATCGAGGATCTGTTCGAGGCGATGTGAGTCGCGTTTTTCGCGCTGGGCGAAGAGTTCGGCCTGATGCGCGGCGCCGGTCGCGGGGTCGCGTTGGGCGGCGTTTTCTGAAAGGCGAAAACCGTTGCGGAGGCCGGCGGGCTTTTGGGTGATGGCGCCGGTTTCCTCCAGCCACGTCAGCGCTTTCGCGATGCGTTCGCGCGGTTCGCCGAGCTTTTGCGCGGCGGCTTCGAGTTCGAGCGTGAGGTATTTCGGGCCGCGTTTTCCGGCTCCGAAAAGCGCGGCGAGAAAGCGACGGCGGACTTCATTCAGCGGGCTCAGGATGTCGCTCTCGCTTTTCAAAAACTGAATCTGCGTGCTCTCGTAAAACACGCGCGTCGGACGGAGCAGGCCGTCGAGCTCGAGATAGGTGATGACCGTTTCGACGACGAGCGGGCGGATGTCGGTTTCCTGGCTGAGGTCGTAGCGGCTCACGTCAAATTCCTCGCCCGAGCCGAGCATTTTCCTGACGAGCGCCTCGACGGCGGCGGGTTCGGGTGTGTCGCCCAAGGTGAAATTTTCCAACGGCACCGCGTCGTCCGCGCAGGCGAGCAATTCGCAGAGCGACGGCTGTCCGTCGCGGCCCGCGCGCCCGATTTCCTGCTGATAGTTTTCGAGCGTTTTCGGCAGGTTGAAATGAATGACGCTGCGAATGTCGGCCTTATCGATGCCCATGCCGAAGGCGATCGTGGCCACAATGATCTCGCACGCGTCGCGCATGAACGCCTCCTGCGTCGCGTCGCGATCTTCCGCGCTCATCCCGGCGTGATACGCCCGCGCGGCGAGGCCCGCTTCGGCGAGATGCGCGGCCACTTCCTCGGCGGTCTTTTGGAAAGTGACATAGACCACCGCAGGCCGGACTTTCGCGCTGGCGAGGCGCTTCGTGAGCACCGCCAGCTTTTCATTCGCGGCGCACGGCGTGATGCGCAGGTGGAGGTTTTTCCGGCGGAAAGAAGTCTGCACATGCCTCTCCTCCGCGATGCCGAAGCCCTTGCAAATATCGCGCGCGACATCCGGCGTCGCCGTCGCCGTGAGCGCGAGCACGGGCCGCAGATTCAACTCCTCGGCGACGCGCGCGAGGCGCAGATATTCCGGGCGAAAATTGTGGCCCCATTCCGAAATGCAATGCGCCTCATCAATCGCCAGCAACGAGATTTTCACCCGCCGAATCCGCTCCAAAAACGCCTCTCCCGACAGTCTCTCCGGCGCGACATACAGCAGCTTCAGTTTCCCCTCGCGCAAATCCGCATACACCCGCTGCGTCTCCTCCGCCGTGAGACTGGAATCCAGCCGCGCCGCCGCAATCCCGCGCGCCCGCAGAGCATCGACCTGGTCTTTCATCAGCGCGATGAGCGGCGAAATCACGAGCGCCGTGCCCTCCAGCAGCACCGCCGGAAGCTGATAACAAAGCGACTTCCCCGCGCCCGTCGGAAACAGCGCCAGCGCCGACTCCCCGGCGACCAGCGCCCGAATCACCGCCTCCTGCCCGCCGCGAAATCCATCGTGACCAAATCGTTCCTGAAGGGTTTTCAGCAAATCCATGGCGCATCACCTATCCATCCATGCGGTGGCAAACAAGCGTGGAGGAAACGACGCCAGCACCGCTCCATGGTGGCGTGCGGTGGTTTGGCTATTTCACTGAGCGGGCACCAGGCGGAATGGAACGTCCGCAAAGTAACCCAAGCTCGTGCCACTTCCGCGGCCTTATGACAAAGTGAACATCCTCAGATCACTTCGCGATACACGTCGGGGTGGGGGCGGGAGATGACGACGGCGTTCACGAGGACGCCGGCCTCGGCGATGACGGCGCGGCCGGCGGCGACGGCGGCTTGGACGGAACTCACGTCGCCGGTCAGCGTGCAGAAGGCTTTTCCGCCGAGGGCCATGGCGAGGCGGACTTCGAGGAGGGTCACGTCGGCAGCTTTGGCAGCGGCGTCGGCGGCTTTGATGAGGGTGGCGACGTTGAAGCTCTCGAAGATGCCGAGCGCGCCGGTGGGCTCGACAGGCGAAGTGCGGCCAATGGCGGCGAGCACGTCGGGGTGCAGGTTCGAGATGACGATGTTGTCGATGAGGCAGCCGCCGGCGGTTTCGGTGCCGGTGGCGATGGCGGCTTCGACGCTCGCGGTGTCGCCGGCGAGGAGGATCATGTATTTGCCGGAGCAAATGGAGCGCGAGAGCATGAGCTTCACGTTGCCCGCCTTTAGCGCGGAATCCGCGACGGAGAAGCCGGCGGCGATGCTGGAGAGTTCGATGAGACCGACGGATTTCTCGTTCATGACTTGGTCAGGGTGATGCGGTCGCCCGCGATGGCGGTGACCTTGCTGGCAAAGGGTGCGTGGATGATCGCGCCGAGGGCGTTGGGCGCGGGCTCGGAGACGGGCTGGCCGGCTTTCACGGTGTCGCCGATTTTTACAAGCGGGACGGTCGGGCCGCCGGCACTCTGCTTCAGCGGGAGGACGAGCGTGCGCGTTTCGACGATGCCGGCACGGAGCGGCGCGGGGCTGTCGTACTGCTCGACGTGCATCTTTTTCATGAGCGACTTGATCGGCACATGGCGGCCGTCGCGCATGGGGTGGACTTTGATGTCGGTCTTGCCGGTCCACTTGAAGTTCTGTTTCCGCAGCACTGCCTTCGAGTCGTCGCACGCCTCTTTCGGGTAGAGTTCCTCGGGGCAGGCGTAGAGCGTGCAGAGGCCGCACGAGCAGCAGAGCGCGGCCCATTCGTTGAAGCGCTCGGCGCCGGTGCCGGTGAAGGCGAGCGTGCGCATGACCTGATGCGGCTCCACTTGGTAGCCGAGGAGAAAGCGCGGGCAAAACTCGGTGCAATACCGGCACTGGTCGCACGCGGATTTGCCGATGGCCGCCTGCTTCACCGGCGGCTTGAACTTTTTCTCCATGACGTGATGCGTGCGCGGGAGAATGATCGCGCCGGTGCTGGTTTTGACGACGGGCTTGTCGAGGTCGTCGGTCGTTTCACCCATCATGAGTCCGCCGATGGCGAGCACGGGATCGTCGCACGTCGCGCCGCCCGCCGCCTCGATGCACTCGCGGAAGCTGATGCCGATGGGCACGGTGAGCGAGACCGGCTCGCCGACGGCTCCGGCGATGGTGATGGTCTTGTGCGTGACCGGCTTGCCATCGGCGGCCTGCGCGATGTTCACGAGCGTCTCGACGTTGTTCACGATCGCGCCGACGTGGATGGGCAGCCCGCCCGGCGGGATGAGCTTTCCCGTGACGGTATAGACGAGATCGTATTCGTCGCCGGCCGGGTAGAAATCGCCGAGCAACTGCACGCGCACGCGCGTTCCCTTGCAGGCTTCCTCGATCGCTTCGACGGCTTTTTTCTTCTTCGCCTTGATGCCGATCACGCCTTCCTGCGCGCCGGTCGCCATCATGCTCAGCTCGACGCCGCGCACGACATCCGCCGCGTAGTGCTCCATGACCGCCGCATCCTTGTGCAGCAGCGGTTCGCACTCCGCGCCATTGGCGATGATGATCTCGGCTTTCGAGCCCAGCTTTACGTGAGCGGGAAACCCACCGCCGCCCGCGCCAACGACGCCGGCGAGTCTGACTTGGTCAATAAGTGACATGGCTGACTACTCGGGTGACGCGCTCCGCTGCGTGTTACTTCTTGGAAAGATTCGCGACGATCTCGTCGGTGAGCTTTTGCACGAGCGCCTCGATCTCGGCGTCGCTGGAGGCGGCGCCGTTGGTCATCGGGTTAAAGGGCGTGACCGGCGACGAGCAGCCGTGCGAGCCACACATCTGCTGCCAAGGATCGACTTCGCAAAGTCCCGCAGGTTTGAGGTCGTAACGGTCGTCGGGCAGACCAAGCGTCTTCTTGATGTTGAGCAGTTCGGGCAGCTTGTCGCACGGGATCGAGGCTGCGCCAGGGATCGACTGCGCGAGGATGACCGTGCGGCAATAGGCATCGGTGATTTCCATTTTGAAGTAAGCGTCCTCGACCGACTTGCCCCAGCAAATGACACCGTGGTTACCCATGAGGATGGATTGGTGTTTGGGTGCGAGCGGGAAAATCTCCGCCGCAATCTCGGCCGAACCCGGCGTCTTGTAGGGCGTGTAGGCCACCGTGCCGACGAATACCTCCAACTCCGGAATCAAGCGCGGCGGCGGAGCCATGCCTTTAATCGCGAACGCCCCGGCGTGGCACGGATGCGCGTGGCAGACGCTCACCGCTTCGGGCGTAGAGTGGAAGATCGCCATGTGGGTCGTGATCTCGCTCGACCGTTTCCACGTGCCGCCGAGTTGCTTCCCCTTGCCATCGACCATGCACATCATGTCGGGCTTCATGAAGCCTTTGCTCACGCCCGTCGGCGTGCAGATGAAGCGATCCGGCCCCAGCCGCGCGGAGATGTTGCCACCGTTGCCGTCGCAGTATTCGCGCGCCCAGATGCGGCGTCCGATGTCGCAGATCTGCTCCTTGATTTCGGTCGCTTCCTTCGAGGCGAAGAGGCGCACGTCATCCGGTGTATAGTGGCCTGGCGTGGCGGTCGCGGCAGGAGCCGACGCGGGTGCCGCCGTTGAGTCAAAGACGACCTTTACACCGGCTTCGGTAAAGATGTCCTTCGCGCCGGGAGTAAGGCGGACTTCGCTGTTTTGGCGGAACTCTTTTGCGCCGGTTTTGACAAACTCAGCGGCTTCTTTTTGGGCGATCAGTTGCATAGGTTATTGCTTGTAGAAAAATTCATCGACGAGCGCGGCGCAGTAGGCGTCCACGGGAGTTGGCTTTTCAAACGGGCAGGCGGCCTCGCGACCTTCGCTGATGGCGATCTGCTGACCGACTCCCGCGCCGAGTTGGTCATAGACCACGATGGCTGGGTCATGTTTGTCCTCGCCGTTAAAGGTGTCCGTCTTCCAAGGCAGCGTAACGAGCAACCTTTCGCCGCTGTATTTCGGCGAACGCACGGAGAGCGTCACGCGACCAATGACCGTGCCCATTCTCATAGCGCGAGACTCCTTTCGGGATCAATGATGCCGAGCACGGTCCAGCGCGCCGGGCTGAGTTCGTCACCAACGATCTTGCGCGCCTCACTGCCATCGCTGGAAATCATCACCTTCTGCCCGATGCCCGCACCGAGTGGGTCGAGCACGATTTGAGGAGCCAGATCCGGACTGTCCGGAATCGCGATAAGCAGCCGCCAGCCATCAAGGCTTTTGTGCTTCATCGTCGAAGTGACGTGACCCTTGATCGTGGCGAGGCGCATTTAGAAAAGGTTCAAGTTTTCCACCATCACGCACCGCCGCGAACGGGTGAATGTCATGGGTGTGGTCACGCCTTCGCCGGTTGGCGTGGCGACGCTGAAGCTGAGGAAGCCTTCTCCGCCGAGGCCGAGTCCAGTCATGCACGGGCCGTTTTTGATGAAGAGCGTGGTGTCCACGACCTGCGCCATTTTGGTGAGGTTGCGGATGTTCTGCGAATGCATGATCGCGGTGTGCTTGTAGCCGTGCTCGGCTTTGATCGCTTCCGCGATGCCCGCGTCCACATTCGGCACGCGGACGATCGGGATGAAAGGCATCATCTGCTCCTCATCGACAAAGATGTGATCGGCTTTGGTTTCACCGAAGAGCAACTGCGTCGCGGGTGGAACATCGAGGCCGATGGCCTTGGCGAGCACGGCGGCGTCGCGTCCGACAAGGTCGCGGTTCACAACCGGGTGCGGGCAGCCAGCGCCTTTGCCCTGAGGGAAAACAAACGCTTTGTCCGCGAGTGCCTCGACTTGCTTCGCGTCTAGCTGCACGGCACCCGCGCGCTTGAGCGCGGCGATGAGTTTGTCGGCGACGGCTTCCACGACGAAGACCTCCTTCTCGCCGATGCAGAGCAGGTTATTGTCATAGCTTGCGCCCTGAATGATCGACTTGGCCGCGACCTCGAGGTCGGCAGTTTCATCGACGACCACGGGCGGGTTGCCGGGGCCGGCGCAAACCGCGCGCTTGCCGGTCTTCATCGCCGCAGCGACGACCGCGGGACCGCCGGTGACGCAGAGCAACCGCACCAGCGGGTGCTTGCACATGACGTCAAAGGTATCGAGCGTGGGCTTAACGACGGTCGTTAGCAGGTCGGAGATTCCGATCTCCTGGAAGATGGCTTCGTTGTAAGCCCGGATGGCAAGGGCCGCGCACTTCGCAGCGGCCGGATGGGTGTTATAGACCACCGAGTTACCCGCCGCGATCATGTTAATCGCATTCCCCGTGAGGGTCGGGACACTGTGGGTCGAAGGCGTCACCGCACCGATGACTCCCCACGGTGCGAAGTCGATGATCGTGAGGCCAAAGTCGCCGCTGAAAGCCATGCGCTCAAGGAACTCAACGCCCGGCACAAGGTCGCCACAGATCTTGAGCTTCTCGATCTTATGATCCAGCCGTCCGATCTTTGTCTCGTTGAATTCAATCGTGCCCCACTCCTGAGCCTTGGCCACGCACATCTTGCGGATCACCTGGATCGCTTTGCGTCGCGCAGACACACCGAGGTCGCGGAGCTTTTCAAAAGAGCGATGCGCCGCTTCGCACGCGGCAGCCATGTCTTCATAGACACCAAAGCTGCTGGGGGCCGACGCCGCGACCTTTGGCTGGGTCTGGGTCTGCAAACGGGTCAGCACTTCGCTCACCACTCTGGATACTAGTCTTTCGTCAATCGTTGCCATTTACGGAGGTTTGTTATTGCGCCTTGTAGAGGATTCGCTTGGCCACATCGACCGTGTCCACGATGCCGATCACGACGGCATCCACGGGAGCGTTCTTGTCGTCAGCGGCGAGGCGCGCAGAGCTGCCTTGCACGATGAGCACGATCTCGCCTTCACCCGCGCCGAGGGTATCCACGGCCACCAGCGTGCTGCTGCCGGGCTTCCACTCTTTGGCCGTCGGCGAATCAATCACGAGCGGACGGACGAGCAGAAATTTCTGCCCCGTCATCTTCGCGTTCTTCTTCGTCGCGACAACGCTGCCTTCTACGCGGGCTAATATCATGGTCGGAAAACCGTGATACTTACTTGGCTTTTGGGAGGACTGCGGCGAGGTCGCCGTGCGGGCGGGCGATGACGCTGACGCTGACGATTTCGCCGAGCGACTGCGCGGCGGTCTTGCCAGCTTCCGTTGCCGCTTTGACCGCGGCGACATCGCCGGTGACGCAGACCGTCACCATCGCGTTGCCGACCTGGGTGATGGGGCCTACGAGTTCGACGTTGGCCGATTTGAGCATCGCGTCAGTCGCCTCGACGAGTGCGACGAGACCGCGCGTTTCGATCATTCCAATTGCTTGTTGTGCCATAATAGTTGGGTTGTTTGGTTAGTTGAGAGTTGAGAGTTTCGCCCACGCGTTGCGGGCAATGATGATTTCTTCGTTGGTGGGAATGACGCGCACTTCGATCTTCGAGCGCGGCGTTGAGATGACGGCTTCGTCGGCGCGCACGCGCTCATTGGCTTCGTGGTCGAGTTCGAGTCCGCAGAAGTCGAGGTCGGCGCAGATTTTTTCGCGAAGCACCGGGTTGTTCTCGGCGATGCCGGCGGTAAAAATGAGGACGTCCGCGCCGTTCAACTCGACCAAAAACTGGCCAATGTATTTCCGGATCGCGCCGACGAAGACATCGAGCGCGATTTGGGCGTCGGCACTGCCGTTTGCCGCAGCGTCGAGGATGTCGCGCACGTCCCCGGTCGCGAGGCCGGAGAGACCTTTGAGGCCGGACTGGGAAGTGAGCGCCTTCTCCACGGCGTCGATGCCGAGGCCAAGGTCGCGGGCGAGGTAGATAAGGGCAAAGACATCGAAGTCGCCCACGCGATTGTTTTGCGGCAGACCGCTTTGCGGAGTCATGCCCCAGCTTGAATCGATGGCTTTGCCATCGCGCACCGCAGCGATGGAGGAGCTGCCGCCGAGGTGGCAGGAGATGACGCGCAGTTTATTCGTGCCGCGCAGTTCGGCGCAGCGTTGGGAGACAAAGCGATGGCTCGCGCCGTGGAAGCCATACCTGCGTATGCCATACTTAGTCTCCCATTCACGCGGCACCGGGTAGCGGATGTTCTCCGGCGGCACGTCGTCGTAAAACGCCGTCTCGAAGGTGCCGATACACGGCAGGCTCGGATGCGATTTGTGGAAGCTGCGGACCGCGGCGACGTAGGGTGGGTTGTGCGCGGGCAGGAGGGTGTTGATTTCCTCCATCGCGCGCAGCACCGGCTCCGCGAGCACCTGCGTGCCGGAAATTCCGCGAGCCATCACCGGCTTGAAGCCGACCGCGGCGAGGCCGCTGAAGCCACCGAGTGCTTTCTCGACCAGCGAGATGGCCGCGCCGTGGTCGGGCAGCGCAGCGACACCTTTCTGCTCCGCATCATTGCCGACCTGATACTTATAGGTCGATTCGGTGCTGCCGATCCGCTCAACACCACCCTTCGCCAGCACGCGCTCGGAAGGCATTTCGATCAAGCGGAACTTGAACGAAGTGCTGCCGATGTTGGCCACGAGGATGTTGTTGGGTGTCATTGATTCAGAACGGTCCTTTCAGTCCCACAGGTCACCTATGTCTCATGGGACCCATGCGACGAATGGGCCTACTTCGCAGCCGCGGGTTTCCCGCCAAGGAATTTGCCGAGTCCGTGCAGGTCATCGTGCGGACGCGGGATCACATGCACGGCGACGACTTCGCCGATCGCACTGGCTGCGGTCGCGCCGGCTTCGACGGCGGCTTTCACCGCGGCGACGTCGCCTTTGACAAAGACGGTCACAAAGCCCGAGCCGACTTTTTCCCAGCCGATGAGTTCCACGTTGGCGGCCTTCGTCATGGCGTCAGTTGCTTCAAACTGCGCGACGAGACCCTTGGTTTCGATCATTCCGATTGCTTGTCCAGCCATATAGGTAAGTAGGTTTCTAAGTTAGGAGGTGAAGAATTTCAGCAGCTCCGGCGTGGGCCGGGCGATGACGTGGGACGCGACGAGATTGCCGACGCGCTTGGCGGCTTCCTTCCCGGCTTCGACAGCGGCTTTCACGCTGCCGACATCGCCGCGGACGATGGTAGTGATCAAGGCTCCACCGATGGGGATGGATTTGACGAGTTGCACATTCGCGGCCTTGACCATGGCGTCACTGGCTTCCACCAGGCCCACGTAGCCGCGAGTTTCGATTAGTCCGATTGCTTCGCTCATTTAGTTATTGGTTTGGTTTATTGGGTTGAAATGATCCGCTGCTTCGCGGGGGTTAGGTTTTGAAAAGTTCGACCTTCGTGGCGCGTTCGAGGTCGCAGGCGTTGGCTTCGTCGGTGTCCATGTGGACCTCTAGTTTGAAGCTGGGATCGACACGCGCGATAAGATCGTCGAAGCGCGTGGTGCAGCCGGGTGAAGTTACTTTCAGCGTGATCCGGTCGAGGTGCTTCACGCCGTAAAATTTCGCGTCACCCGGCGACATGTGGACGTGCCTCGCCGCGCGGATCAGACCTTCCTTCATCTCCAGCATCCCCTTCGGACCCATGACATAACCGCCCGGCGTCCCCTTGATGTCACCCGACATTTTCACCGGCAAATCCACGCCGAGCTGAATGGCATCGGTAATCGCGAGCTCGATCTGCGTGAGATCCCGGCACGGACCGAGGATGCGGAGATTCGGGATCACCCGCCGCCGCGGGCCGATGAGCGTCACGGTCTGCTCCGCGGCGAACTGCCCCTCTTGGTAAAGCCACTTGTGAACTGTGAGCTTCGCGCCCGGGCCAAATAGCGTTTCCAGATTCTCCGGCGAGATGTGCATGTGCCGGGCGGAACTGTTGACGACCAGCGTCGGGGCCGGGCCTGCCGGTGCTGCCACGCCGATCTGCCGAAACAGGGACGAGCGGACGAGCGCTTCGACGACTGGACGGCTGGGGGCTTGGAGGGAACTCATTTGGCTAGAGAATGGATATGACTGATGGCAGTCATATACCGCAGCGCGAGTTCGTCAACTGGAATTTTCACAGGTTAAGAGCGGGGGGCGTCATAAAATGTGAACGGGAAATTCATCGTCTCCGTCGGAGGGCAAGGGAGAAGGTGGCACCTTGGCCTCCGACGGAGAGGTTTTTGGGGCCGGTTGCCTAAATTGCGTTTCTCGGAGGTTGATGCCGGCACCGAGGAGTTTCTGTGAAGAAAGCTCCGTGAGGAGGAAATCGACATCCGGCCAGGCGATGAGGAAATGTGGAGACCGCTTTCTCAACTTGGAGCCGTCGAGACAGAAGACGCTCCGCCCCGCCCGACTGATCAGCACCTTCTGCTGCTCGACGATGGCAGCCTGAGAGTTCCAAATTCCGTCTGCATCCATCCCCTCCGCAGAAAGGAAGGCAACATCGAACTTCCAAAATTCCAGGCTTCGTTGGGCGGTTTCGCCGAGAAGCGTGGATTGCAGATGCAGGAGTTGGCCGGCCAACTGGAAGACCTGCACGTCCGGAATCGAAGCGAGGATTTCGCCGACGGGCAGATTCGACGTGACGACCGTAACTGGGGTCACGGGATGCTCGCGAAAGGCCTCGGCGATCGCATAGATTGTCGTGCCTGAGTCAAAAAAATATGTCCGGTTCGGCTCGAAAAATGCCAGTGCGGCATTCGCAATCTTCCGCTTCGCGGGAGAAGCCTGATTTTGGCGCTCTCGGAATGACGGGAACCGATCATTAAACTCCGAGAGGGCTCCGCCGTAGGTGCGCGTGATCCTTTTTTCCTGTACCAACGCCGCGAGGTCACGCCGCAGCGTCGCCTCGGAAACCTCCAGACGGAGACACAGCTCTTTCACCGGCAAATACCGATGCTGCTCGACGATTTGCGCGAGGCGCGCGCGGCGTGCCAGCACGATGTGCAGGGGAACTTTCACGGTTCGCAAATTCGCATGTTTTTATGATCGAAGTCAACAGTTCGACTTTCGACACGGTGACTTTCGGGCGTTCTCGCCGGATTCTGCGCTTGTGCTGCGGGAGCGGCAGGGGGATGTTCGGCGTATGAAAGTTTTCCCGTTTATCGTTGCTGCAATCGCTCTTGTGGTCGGTCCACTTCAGGCCGAGAACCCCGTACCCGCCCGCGCGCCGATACCGGCCAATGTCGTCAAAAATGTGTCGCCCGACGACGCGGAAAAGCTCCTCAAAGACAATCCCAAGATCGTGGTGCTGGATGTGCGCACCGCGGAGGAGTTTTCCGACGGACACATTGCCGGGGCAAAAAACCTCGATTTCTTGTCGGCCGATTTTGCGGCTAAAGTTGCAACCCTCGACCCGGGCAAAACCTATCTCATTCATTGTGCTGCGGGCGGTCGCAGCACCAAAGCGCTGGCCTTGATGGAAGGGCGCAATTTCACCGCGATCTACCACCTCAACGAAGGCTTCAAGGCGTGGGTGAAAGGTGGAAAACCAGTGGAAAAATAACCCTCGGCCGCTGCTATCGCTGCAATAACTCGCCCGTTTGACAGAGCAGCGAGCGGTGTCGGATTGGGCGATCCGATAGGTTGGGATTTACGTGAACGAAGGTTCCGGCAATGGCGCGCGGCGCTGCGGACTCGGCTCGGCGCGTGGACATCAAGATTCGATCTCGACCGCCGCGCCCACGGGCACGCGGTCGTAGAGATCAATGACATCCAGATTTCCCATGCGCACGCAGCCGAAGCTCGCAGGTGTGCCAAGGCGCGACTCCGCGTTGGTGCCGTGGATGTAGATGTAGCGGTCGAAGGTGTTGGCGTTGTCCGGGTCGAGGCCGGCGAGCCAGAGGATGCGGGTCTGCACATGATCGTGCGCATCGTTTTCTCCGCCGATGCGGCCCGTGGGTAAGCGGCTGACGAAGACCTCGCCAGGCACCGCGCCGTCGCCGTGTTTTTCCGCGACGCGGAAATGGCCGGTCGGCGTCTTGTTGCTGCCGGGTTCGGTGCCGAGGCCGAAGCGGGAGGTAGAAATGACATAACGGCGGAGGAGCGTGCCGCGGTCGATCAGGTCGAGGGTTTGCGACGGGACGTGGATGCGGATTTGCATTGCAGAGTCTGTCTAATACAGTGCGCATCCCTTTTTATGAGCAAGAAATTACATGTCGCGATCGTCGGGGCCACCGGAGCAGTGGGAGTGGAAATGATGAAAACGCTGGAGAAGCGGAACTTTCCCGTGGGGCAGCTCACGCTTCTCGCGTCGGCGCGGTCCGCGGGCAAGACGCTGCCGTTTCGCGGCGAACCGATCACGATCAAGGAACTGCGGGACGACTCATTCGCCGGTGTGGACGTGGCGCTCTTCAGCGCGGGCGGCGACATCTCGCGGAAGTATGCTGCCGTCGCGGTAAAAGCGGGCGCGGTGGTGGTGGATAATTCGAGTGCCTTTCGCATGGACCCGGACGTGCCGTTGGTCGTTCCGGAGATCAATGGCGACGATGTGAAGAAGCATCGCGGGATTATCGCGAACCCGAACTGCACCACGGCGATCACCCTTATGGCGCTGTATCCACTGCATCAGGAATTCCGTGTGAAGCGCATTTTTGCGTCAAGCTATCAGGCCGTGAGCGGCACCGGCGCGCAGGCCATCGCGGAGCTGCGGGATCAAGTGCAGGCGATCGCCGCCGGGCGGCCCGTGGAAAAGAAAGTCTATCCGCACCAGATCGCCTTCAATGTCCTGCCGCACGTCGATAGCTTTCTCGACGGCGGCTACACGAAGGAGGAGATGAAGATGCAAAACGAAGGCCGCCGCATCATGCACCATCCGACCTTCAAGGCTTCCGTGACGTGCGTGCGCGTTCCCGTTTACCGCGCGCACAGCGTGGCGGTTCACGCGGAGTTCGAGCGTCCGGTTTCGCTCACCGCCGCCCGCGAAGCGCTCGCCCAAGCTCCCGGTCTCGAAGTCGTGGACGAGCCCGCGAAGTGTGAATACCCGCTCCCGCTCTACGTTGCCGAGCACGACAACTGCCAGGTGGGCCGCCTCCGTCTCGACTGCGCTTTGGAAAACGGCCTCGTCTTTTGGGTCGCTGGCGACCAGCTCCTGAAAGGTGCCGCGCTCAACGCGGTGCAGATTGCGGAGTTGATCTAGGCTGGCCGCGAAAACCTACCGGTGGCGGGACTCGAACCCGCACGGCGCTTTCGCGCCAACGGATTTTAAGTCCGTTGTGTCTGCCATTTCACCACACCGGCGTGAAGCACAGTAAAGCTGAAGATAGCTGCTCGCTTCGCTGATGCGCTGGGCTTTTGGCCAGCGGCCCGGCTGCGGCGGTGCGCCGCTGCGAACTACGCCTCGGCTTCTTCTTCGTCGCGGTCGTCGTCCTCGTCGTCGTCCGTGAGGAGTGCAAGATCGTGCACGCTGAAGAAGCGGCGTTTGCGTTTGGTTTTGGGCAGCGGGGCCAGGGTCATGGTCACGCTGCGACCCATGATTTTGGGTTCAGTTTCCACGTGGGCCATGTCCACCAAGTCGTTTTTCACCCGGACCATCAGCGCCATGCCCAGATCTTGGTGGGCCATCTCGCGACCGCGAAACTGGAGTTGGACGCGCACTTTGTTGCCCTTGTCGAGAAACTCCTCGGTATGGCGCATTTTCGTTTCGTAGTCGTGGACGGCGCAGTTGACCCGGAATTTGATTTCCTTGAGCTTCGAGCCAGAATTTTTTTTGTCCTTCTCCTGCTTGGCGGCTTCGTATTTGAACTTACCGAAATCGACGATCCGGCAAACTGGGGGGGTGGCGTTGGGGGCGATCTCGACCAGATCAAGGCCCATTTCCTGTGCCCGGCGGATGGCGTCGGACAGTTTCATCACACCGAGCTGTTCGCCGGTGGAGGCCAGAATCACACGCACCTCGCGCGCGCGAATTCGGCCATTTACACGATTTTGGATTAGAATAGGGAGTCGGTTTTTTTCGGCGCGGGCGGGGAGCGCCGCTCGCGCAGGGATTATTGTTACGGGGTTCGCATGTTGGTGATTTCGCGGAAACTTTCCGCGGCCTCACAGCTCCGGCATGGCCGCGCGTGCGAAGGCGCATCGGCAATGAGGATTACAGGGCAAACCTGCTTTCCCACGCCGGGATGAAAGCGTGGCCCACCGTCTGAGGCAAGGCGAATCTTGGCAGTGGTGAAAGCATTCAGGCGAGGGCCGCCAAATCCGCCTCCACCATGATCCGCACGAGATCGGCGAACCGCGTCTTCGGCTCCCAGCCGAGCTTGGCCTTCGCCTTGGCCGGGTCGCCGATGAGCAGGTCCACCTCGGCGGGGCGCTCGTAGCGCGCGTCGTGTTTTACGTGCTCCTGCCAGTCGAGTCCGGCGTGCGCAAAGGCCACTTCCACGAACTCGCGGACGGTGTGCGTCTCGTTCGTTGCCAGTACGTAGTCATCGCCCTCGGGCTGCTGGAGCATGCGCCACATGCCCTCCACATATTCCGGCGCGTAACCCCAGTCGCGCTTGGCGTCCATGTTGCCAAGATAGAGTTCCTTTTGCCGGCCCTTTTTGATCGCCGCCACGGCCCGCGTGATTTTCCGGGTGACGAAAGTTTCCCCGCGCCGTGGGCTCTCGTGGTTGAAAAGGATGCCGTTGCTCGCGTGCAGGCCGTAGCTTTCGCGGTAGTTCACCGTCGCCCAGTAGCCATAAACCTTCGCCACCGCGTATGGCGAGCGCGGCCAGAAAGGCGTGGTCTCGGTCTGCGGCACGGCCTGCACTTTGCCAAACATCTCGCTCGAACTCGCCTGGTAGAAGCGCGCCGGCACTTTCGTTTCGCGCAGCGCTTCGAGCAGGCGGATGGTGCCCAGCCCGACGATGTCGCCGGTGTATTCCGGGATGTCAAAACTCACGCGCACATGGCTCTGCGCGCCGAGATGGTAAATCTCATCCGGCCCGGTGCGATCAATGAGCCGCGTCAGATTTAGCGAGTCGGAAAGGTCGCCGTAGTGCAGGTGCAGGCGCACGCCGTTGACGTGCGGATCGGCGTAAAGATGGTCGATGCGCGACGTGTTGAACGTGCTCGCGCGGCGGATGATGCCGTGAACTTCGTAACCTTTCGCGAGCAGCAGATCGGCGAGATAGGAGCCGTCCTGGCCGGTGATGCCGGTGATGAGTGCTTTTTTCATAGGTATTTGGGGCGGACGCGTTTTCAGCAGGCCTCAGGCCAGCGTGGCGAGGACTTGCTGTTGCGCCGCGAGCAGGTCGGCGATTCCTTTTTTGCCCAGCGCCAGCATCGCTAGGAATTGCTCATGCGAAAAGGTGCTCTCCTCGCCTGCGCCCTGCACTTCCACAAACTGCCCGTCGTCGGTCATCACCACGTTCATGTCCACGGCGGCGTCCCGGTCCTCGGTGTAGTTCAAATCGAGCACGGGCTCCCCGCCGACCACGCCCACGCTCACGGCGGCCACAAACTTTTTGATCGGCGACTTTTTCAGCAAACCCTCCGCCTGCAACCGCCGCGCGGCCAGCGCCACGGCCACGCACGCGCCGGTGATCGACGCCGTCCGCGTCCCGCCGTCGGCCTGCAACACATCGCAATCCACCCACAGCGTCCGCGCGCCGAGCGCATCGAGATCAATCACCGCGCGGAGCGAGCGCCCGATCAACCGCTGAATCTCCACGCTTCGCCCGTCCACTTTGCCCTTCGAACTGTCGCGCGGCTTTCTTGGCTTCGTCGAATACGGAAGCATCGAATACTCCGCCGTGATCCAGCCGCCCTCGACGCGCTGCGCTTTCATCCACGGCGGCACGCCTTCCTCGATCATCGCGCTGCAAATCACCCGCGTATTGCCCGAGGCGATGAGCACCGAGCCGGTGGCGTGCGGGGCGAAATCGGGCGTGAAAGAGAGCGGGCGAATTTGATCGCAGGCGCGACCGTCGGGGCGTGGCATAGGGCGCGGAGGGTAGGGGAGAGAGAGGGAAAGTGAAGGGCGAAAGCGGGCGGCCCGCCGCGTTCAGTTAGCGGGCGGAAGCCGCGGTGTTTTTTGCGGCGCGATGCGGTAGAGGCGGATGCCGGGCTGGAGGTAGGAGATCGTGCCGCGCGGCCATTCCTTGAGCAACTCGCCGTCACGAAAGACCCGCTCGTAGAAATTGTGCCGCTTGACGTACTCTTTCTCGCCGCTGCCCTGCGCCTGCGTTTCGTCGCTGAAATAACGGCCATACGATTGGCGGCAAACGGCGATGTGCGTCACCCCTTTCGCGAGCAGTTCATCCACGGTGCCGAGGTCGGGCGCGAAGTTGGCATCGAGCACTTTTTGGGGCACGCGCGCGGCGGTGCTGAAGCCGTCCGCCTTGTCTGGCGAAAGATTCACGCGGTGATCCTCGGCGATGATCGCGTCGGCGGGAAGGTGCGCCTTGATCCACTCGGCGACCTCGGTGGGATCGTCGTGCTGGAAACCCGCGAACGAAATTTGCAACAGCGGCAGCTCCGCCCGCGCGACCCAGCCGCTCAACCCCGCCAGCACCACGCCGCTGAGCACGCGACGCCAGCGGGAGTCGGGCGAAAAGATGAGCCGCGCGAATTCTGCCGCGCCGAGTACCGCGAGCAGCGGCAGCAGCGCGTTCACCGGTAGCAGATAACGCCCGGCGATTTTCGGCGACCAGGAGATCATCGCGAGATAGCCGAGCGGCAGCAGCAGTGTGACCCACTCGGCGGGCGTGCGCCGACGCGCGGTCGCGAGCAAGGCCAGCGCATAAACGCCGGCCAACGCGCCCACCGCGGGCGGCACATCTTTGCGCAGCATCCCCAGATATTCGCCGTGAGGCACGTCGCGGGTAATGTCGCGATGCCCGCCCGTCACGCCCCCCACTTCCTTGCGAATGCTGCGAAGCGGGCTGGCGATTTTCCCGGCGAAAAGCGGCAGATTACACGCGAGAAAAGTGACGACAAAAATCACCGCGAACGATCGCAGCCGCGCCCTCCAGTCCAGCCCCGTCTCGTGTCGGACGAGCAGCAGCGGCACGGCGAAAAGCAGCGCGATGATGCCCACGTATTTCCCCCCCGCCGCCAGTCCGCACGCGATGGCGAGGAAGCGCAGCGTCTTTCGCCCCGGCACCTGCCACCAGACGTGCGCGGCGAGCAGGCTGAGCGCGAGCCCGAAGGCCAGCGCGGGGTCTTCCTTCAAATAGTGCGCCGTCTCAAAAAGATCCGCCTGCAACGCCACCGCCAGCCCCGCGCCCCAGCCGGCGAGCAATCCGCCGCAGCGCCACGCCAGCAGCGCCAGCGCCACCACCGTCCCGGCGGCCAGCGCCGCGGAAACCGCCCGCCCCGTTTCCACGATGGCCTGCGGCGTGCGCGGGACAAATGCCACGCGCGAGACCACGTCCGTGAGCGAGAGCAGCAGCAGCGGATGATGGTAGTTGCGGCTGCCCTTGATGATCTGGCCGGCCTTGCCGCTCTCGTCCGGGTGGTAGCTGTAGGGGAAATCGTGGTGCCGCGTGAAAAGCGTGAAACTGCCGAGAAAAAGGACGACTGACATGATCCAAGCGCGCAGCGGAAAACGAGATAGAGCGGGAGTCGAGATAGCGAAGGTCACTAAGCGGAGTTAACCGAAGTGTCGCTGCGGGGCACGCTCCTTTCCACGCCGGGACGCCGAAAACGCACGCAAACAGAGCCCAGCTTTTCAATTGAAGGCAGGGAAACCCTCCCGTAAGTCATGCCGCACATTTTCACAGTGACCGAACCCACCCACCGCATCTCGGAAACCCCGATTGAGTCTTCCGGCAACGGTTCGGAAGCCGCTCCGCTGCACATGCGGATTATTTGGTATGGCGTCGCCGCCGTGGTGACAATCCCGCTGAATCCCGCGCTCTTCGCGCTTTTCCACGACGTGCTGGGCTGGGTCAATTATGCGGCCTACGCGGTCAGCCTCACGCTCGTTAATGTGCTGCAATTTCTATGGAGTTTTTTCATCGGCTTTCGCACGCACGAGAGCTGGACCACCTCGGCCCGCCGCCAGGGCGTGGCGCTCGTTGTTTTCAATCTGCTGAACTATGCGCTGGTGATCGTGCTGCAGGCGGTCTTTCCGATGTTTGAAAAGGCGATCATCGTGGGAGTGCAGGTCGCCGTCGCGATTGTGAAGTTTGTCGTCTATCATTACTGGGTGTATCCCGAGCGCGCGGTGCAGGTGGCGGAAGGCGAAAAATGAGTATGCCCCGACCGGTGCCGAAATTTGCCGTGGTCGGCAGCGGACCCGCTGGATTGGGGGTGCTCACGGCACTGCTGGACGCCGGGATGGAGGGCCAGATCACACTTTTTGAAATCGATCGCCCGCTGGAGCAGCCGGAGTTTTCCGGCGCGCCGAATTCGGAAGGAGTGGCGGCGTACTACAGCGCGATCTATCGCGAACTGTGGCGCGGGCAAAAGCGGAAGTTTCCTCCCCCGAAAACGCATTTCGCCGCGACGCTGCCGAAGTTCGAGATGGGTGGAAAGGGTAAGATTTTTCGCAGCGACACGCTTGGCGGACTGAGCAATTTTTGGGGCGGAACGGCATTGCCATTTACCGACGTGGAACTGGCCGGCTGGCCGGTGCGCCGGGCGGATCTCGATCCGCACTACGCGCGTATGGCGGCGGTGGCGGGCATCGCCGGCCGGCCCGATGGTTTGAACCGCTATTTCGGCGTGGACTACGTGAACCGTCCACCGATGCACCTCACGCGGGCGTTTGAAAAAATGGAGCAGGCCGTGGAGAGCGCGCCTGCGCAGGGCGGCTTCACCACGGTCGCCGGTGTGAATCGCTGCATGCTCGAAACCCGGCCCGATGCGCCGGACACGTGTGTGCGCTGTGGCGAGTGTTTGGCGGGCTGCTTCCGCGGTTCGATCTTCAGCACGCGGCGCGCGATTCAACGGATGATCGCCGAGGGACGCGTAGAGTTGGTGCGTGGCAAAGTGCGCGCCTTTGATTCGCAGACGCGAACGCTCACGGTGGCAGTCGGCGGCAGCATGGAAACGTTTGGTGGCTTCGAGCGAATCTATCTCGCCGCCGGCTGCCCGAATACCACGGAAATAGTGCTGCGCTCGCTCGGTTTGCGCGAGCCGGTCATCATGGCCGACAACGCGGTGTATGTTTTTCCCGTTTTGCACTTGGGGCGGACCGGTCGTCCGGCAGGGCGCGAGCCTCATCTCTCGCTCAGCAATCTCCTCCTCGGCCTCGTGCCTGGAGAGATCGACCTGCCGTTCGCGCAGGCCCAAATTTACGCCAACTTCGACTACATGTGGCGCTACAATTTTCCACCAGCGCTGTGGCCCCTGGCGCGCGGGCTGGTGGCGTGGTCGCGCGACCGGATTTTCTGGGCGCGGCTCTACGTGCATGGCCGACTCTCGCAATCCTACGCGGTGAGTTTGGAAAAAGACGCGCTTCACTTTTCCTACGCCCGCGGCGCAGACCAGCACGCCGTCGCCCGCATGATGCCCACCCTCCGCCACGCCCTAAATCGCCGGGGCTTTTACGTTCCGCCGCTCCCGCCACTGCACCAAAATGCCAACTCCCACTATGCCACCACTTTGCCGGCCGGAGGCGCGGGCTCGCCGGTAAATGCGCGGGGCGAGGTTGCGCCCGGCGTTTTTGTCTGCGACTCGGCGGCCTTCCCCGACCTGCCGGCGGTGTCGCTCACCTTTACCATCATGGCGCAGGCGCACCGTCTTGCCACCCAGAGCTTATGAGCGTCCCGACTGTTGTTATCACCGGAGCCAACTCCTATCTCGGCCGCCTGGCCGTGGAATTTTTGCGAACCAAGACCGCGCACCATCTGGTGCCGGTCGTTTCACCGCGTGCGGAGTTGCTCGCGGAAAGCGGCGGGCGCGTGCGTTGGTTGCGCGCCGATCTTTCCGCTGCGCCGGGTGCGGAGCTGACCGAGGCGTTGGGACACGCCGCGTGCGTCCTCCATTTTGCGTGGACGCGGGACGGCACCGCCGCCGAAGTAAGCCGCGCGAACCGCTGCATGATCGAGCATCTGCTCGGCGCGATGCCCGACGCTGCACGGCTGTGGTTCATCTCCTCGGTCAGCGCGTCCCCACAGCCCATGAGCACCTACGGGGCGACGAAACACGAAGCTGCCGAACTCGTTCGCGCCCGCGGCGGCAGCGTGCTCGTCTGCGGCCTCGTTGTGGAGCCCGACCCTCCGCGCGGTCCGTACCGCATGCTGCGGAAAAACGTCGCACGCTTCCCGTTCGCCTTCCGCGCCACGAGCGGCGAGCCATTGGTTTTTCCGCTACGGCTGGAGGATCTCGGCGCTACGCTCGCTCATGTCGTCACCACGGCACCCGCGACCGGCAGCTACCGCATGTTCAGCCCGCCACTCGGCTTCAATGCCTTCCTCGCCTTACTGGAAAAGCTCGCCCCTCAGCGCCGCCTCCCCGCGCCTTTTCCCGCCGGACTGGTCCTGCGGGCGGCAGCTCTGGCAAAAAAATCGCGACTCATCCCGGCCAAGCTTTGCGACCAGGTTCTAACTTTCCTATATAAAGACGCGCCCCATCTTCTTAGCCACGCACAGCTTCCCGGCCTCAGTTTCCGCGCTTGCGCGGACGAAGAGTTTTTCCGCTAGGCTACGAGAGCCGGTGCGATGGCAGGTCGGCGGAGCTTTTTCCCCATCGCGATCAGCGCGTCCAAGGCGACGTCGAGGCTGATGACGATCAGGATAAACATGACCGCCTCGACCGGTTCCAGATAGCGCGAGACGCGGTCGCCCACGGCAAAAACTATGAAGAGATAAAGCCCGAGTGGCAGCCACAGGATGGACGTGCGCGTGAACCGTCCCGGCACCAAAGCGCCCGCGACCCCGATCACGAAAAGCCAGCCCAGCGGGGCGAGGGCGATGCGCGGTTGTTCCCCGGCCGGACCAGCTTCCGCGTTCACCCACTGAATGCGTCGGAGCCACGTTACCAGCGGCTCGAACCACAGCGTGCGCTGTGCCCGTTCCGCCACGAGCGCGCGGTACGCGGGCTCGTCCATTTCGTAAACCACCGCCATTTGCTGTGGACGTTCCTGCCAGCGGTCATCACTGGAGTCCTGTTGGTCGGACCAGAAGCCGGCGGGGAGGAGCCGCTTGTCGTGGTCGCGTCCGCTGGCGGCGATGAGCGCCTTCTGGAGGACCAGCCGGGCATACTCGACGGGGTGGGCGAGAACGGCTTCGCGACCAAGGGTTGACGCGACTTTGGTGAACCGGGCGTCGTCGCGGCAAAACTTCGCGTATTCGGGTCCGAGTTTTCCGCCGGGCTTGGTCTGGGTCAGGCGTTTTTTAAACATGGACTGGTTGAAGGCGTAGTTTGGAAGGTCGGCGCGGGCCTCCTCAATGGCGGGTCGGAGCAGTGCGCGCTCGCGGGCGTAGGGCTCGCCTTCGGCGCGGACCAGCGGCAGCGTGGAACTGAGGAAAAGCCACGGCCCTTGCTTGTCGCCCCCTGAAGTCATGGCGATGAGCACGGCGACAGGCACGGTGAGAAAACACCAGCGTGGCCAGAGGAGCGGTCGCCGGGTGAGGAACATGGCGGCGACAAACAGGCCGAGCCACAGTGGACGTCCGGCGGGTTTCACAGCCATGATGACAACCGCCAGAACGAGAAACCACCCCAGCCGTCGGTGCGCGACCAGACCGCCTGGCGGTGCAGCAATGGCGAGCGTGGCGATTAGGACTCCCAGCACCAGGCACTCGCTGATCATTTCGTGCTCGTAATAGAGCATGTGCGGCCAGACTGCGGCGAAAAGTGTAACCACAGGAACCCATAGTGAGGGTCGCCGCACGAGATGTCCGGCGATCCAGCCGATGCCTACGATGATGGCCAAGCCACCGGTGTGCTGAACCGCGGCGACCACCTGGACCGTATTGCAAAACGGCACCGGTGGCGCGGCGATGAGGAGCACCGGATACACGTAGCGGCGTTTGGCCGGCATGTTGAATTGGCCTTTGAGATACAATTCCTCCGTCGTTCTCGAGTAAGAGCCGCTGTCTGAACCGAAAAAGGCTTCCGGGATGGCCGTGAGCAAAGAGATGCGCAAGACCGCGCCGACCACCAGCGCTGGCAGGCACAGCCAGAGACAGCGCCGGAGCGTGAACGCCCTGATCTCACTGAGCCCGAAAATTGTTTCCATTGCGGGAGAAAACCGACACAGACCATACCCCACAAGCTTTTCCTGATATGGCCATTGCGACTCCTTCACCGCTGCTCCGGGCCGCTGGCCGCGTGCTGCGTTTTCTCACGCAGCCACCGCGCGCGGCGGAAGTCATGAGCTGGATTTTGCTCGTAGCTGTGATTGTCGCTGCACGCGTTTACATGGCGCAGTTGCTGCCGGGATATTTGTGGTCAAAAGACTCGCGAGGTTACGCGGGCGCGGCGGTGCTGTGGCTGGATAGAGGACATTGGGAGAGCGATCCGAAACGCGGGCCGGTCTATTCACTGCTCATCGCTGCGTGCCTGAAAATGTTCGGCACCTTCGACTCGGTGGTCATCCTGCAGCATCTGATAGGCGGGCTCTTGGTGCTCGGGAGCGCGGTGACTTTGCGCATGATGTGCGGACGGCGCGCGCACTGGCCGGTGATCGCCTGCGGACTCGCACTTGCGGTGTACGGACAACAGCTTTTCCTCGAAAGGCTGATTCGCAATGACCTCCTGCTTTACGCCTTCGCGTTCATAGCCTTCGCGGCATGGTGCCGGGCGCTGGAACGACCGGCACGTGGATGGCTCTTCGTCTGCGGTGCATCCGCCGCGCTCCTTGCGCTGTCGCGCAATGTGCTCGCGCCTTTCCCCGTCGTCGTCCTCGCCGCGCTCATCTGGCACACGCGTGGCACGCCGCGGGTCGCCGCCCTTTCGGTCGCGGCGTTTCTCGCTGGTTTTTCGCTGCCGCTGGTAGGTGCCAAGATCTTCCGCCAGCTTACCATCCACGACCGTCCTCCGCAGCCCCAACCCGGCGCAATGCTCTTCGCGCGTGTCGCGCAATTCACCGTCCTCGACGGCGGTATCGAGCCCGAGGTAAAGGCGCTCATCCGGTCGGACATTGAGACGTATCGGAAAAGAACGCGCCTTGATAACAACGAAATCCTCGTCCGCACCGCCGTCCCGCGGATGCGGAACTACTACGACACCCTCGGAAAAACGCCCGGCGAGCTGGACGCCCTGTGCTGGCGTCTCGCGACCGAGGCCATCCGCGCTCACCCCGGACTTTACGCGAGGCAGTGCGGGCAGGATTTTCTTAAAGTCCAGTTCCACCTCGGCACCAGCGCCACCAACCCCACCAGTGGCGATATCCGCGCCGCCTGCAAAAGCTTGTCGAACGAAACTGGCTGGCCCTTGCTGCGTGCTGCGGAGATCGCCCGCCGGTTGGAGCCCGCGTTTCACAATTCCCATCTCGCCCGTTACAAGCGCATGAATGAACGGGCGTGGCTTTTCGCGTGGTGGCCCGTGCTGTGGACTTCCCTCGGCGTTACTGCCCTCGCCATTTTCCAGCGCGGGAAAATGCAGCTCTGGTGGATCACCTCCGCAGTCTCATGGTGGTTCCTGATCGTGCTGCTTTGCACGGTCGGGCGTCCGCTCAGCCGCTATCTTATGCCGGTCGTTCCCATCATGTTTTGGACGCTCGGTTCCGGCGTGTCACTGGCTTGGAATTGGCTGACGGTTGCGCTGGAAACCCGCCTGCGCCCCTTTACTCCTCCGCTCGTGGCTTAGCTCTTTCAGCTACTTAGATTTTGTGCCGAAAGCTACGTCCACGACCTTAACCAGCGTGAGGCCGTGGAGGCGGTGAAATGGCAAACCGTAACGTGACCACATGAGCTTGGTCACGAGGGCAACGGGATTATTTCGTAAGTTTGTAAACCGTGAGCCGACCACCGAGCTTTCCGGTGCGGGCCTCGGCGAGAAGTCTGCCGTCGGGCGAGAAACAAAGTCCGCGGAGCGTGCCCTGTTTGGTGTGAATCTGCCGGACCATCTTGCCCGTGGTTGTGTCCGCTAGGTAAACGGCCGAGTCCACCTCGGTCGGTCGGCCGAAACCGTCGGTTTTCTGCACCCAACGCTGCACGGCGATCAATTTGGAATCCGGCGAGAATGCGAACTCCGGCGAGTGGTCGGCGAGTCGGAAGTTTTCCTTACCGCTCGCCACGTCGAACCCCTTCAGCATTCCGCCATGGAGGGCGGCCAGCTTGGTCCCATCCGGCGAGAACTGGATCTTGGCCTCGACTGGCCCGATTCGCCTGATCTCCTTGCCGCTGCCCACGTCATAGAGTCGGGCCATACCCTGATCGTCCACTCCGACCAACGTCTTGCCATCAGCCGAAAGTCCCACGCCCGAAGTTCCCGGATTGGTAGCCCAAAACGCGTGCTCGATAGTTCCCGCCAGCCGCTCCGTTTCAACATCCCACACCCGCACGTCCGTCCACTTCCCCGCTTCGTCGTGGTGCGGCGGGTGAAAGGTCGCGAGCCTGCGCCCATCCGCCGACGCGACCACGGCCCCGCCGAAATCCGCCTGATCCTTGAATTTCACCACCTCCTTCCGCTGGTCCAAGTCGAAGAACAAAATCCCCGTCGGCGTGGTGGCAACGAGCGTCTTTGACCCGAGGAACGCGACCTGAAACCAGTCCTTGGCCAGGTCCGGAAACGTGAACAGTTCTTTCCCGTCCGTCAGCCGGAACGCCCGCCAGCGGTGATCTGTGCTGGACCACCAGCCCTTGTCGTCCCGGGCGACCACCATACTCCCGTCGGGTGCCACCGCCACCGCCTCGAAACTCAAGCCGCCGCCGAGCGACCACGCTTCCTCCTTTCCGCATGCCGACAGAAACATGGGAACGATGACCGGGAGGAGTCGCAGTCCGCATGTGACGCGGCGCAGCATCCCGCCGGTATCCCGTGGACGTTTCCCGGCCCTCCAAAACGCGCGAATGCGGGGGCAGATCATGGACGGAGAAAGTAGGGTTCGGGTGAGGGTCAGGCAACATTTCTTGACTGGAGCATCCGCCCTTTATTCGTCTCGTTCCAAAAGTTAGCGCAGCGCTTTGGGAACCAGAGGCGAAAACCCTGTACCGTAATCCTTCCTTATTCTCTCTTCTACAAGCGCCGCATGCTGGAGGTGATCGGGCGGCGATTCATCGTCATTCTGCCAGTTACTTGTTTCCGGCCGGAGCGGAGCCGATCCGCCGAGCCTGGATCGAAGCACTTCCGTTGCGGGTAAACTTCTCGACCACACCCACATTCCCTTCGACAACCCAGTAGTTGATGTCGGCGATACCGAGATTCTTGGGGTCATTGATATCGAATTCCGTTGTCTGCCATTTGTTGTTGCTGTCGGTCTGCCCTGGACCGGCAATCTCGATATCCAGTTGTTCGATTGAAAAGCCGTGCTTGCCGGTCACCGCGATGGCGTGGGTGCAACGCTGGGCGCAGACACGGCCAAAGCGGGAAGCGTGATGGGCGAAAGCAAATTCCAAACCGTTGATGTTGGAGCCGAGGATGATGTTGTCGCCGTCGGTGTGCTCGTTGACCACGATTCCGGTATGGTAGCCGGTGAAGGCCACGTTGCGCAGGATGGTCAGAGCCGCGTTATTGCAGGACGGAGTGATCAGGCCCTTCGTATCGCGGGTCGGCTTGGAGGCCTGCACGTTATAGACGCCGGTGTTGATGAAAACATTCTCCAACTTGCATTGTAGGGCATGCCGCAGGTCAATTCCGTCCCTGTCCGGGTTATCGCAGGTCCGCACATCGAGGTTGCGGAGGACCACATAAACGGCGGAAAATGCACCAAAGACGGAGTTGGGCGACGGACTGGCCGAGATGACCGCGGCACCCGGGGTCGGCAAGCTTTTGATGATGGTGCCATTCTGCTGGAGAGGAAAGGCCCCGACCGTACCCCAGACCGTGGCCGGTTCGCTTTCGCCGATGATCTCGATGGTGATCCAGCTCGGGAGGGGCTTGGAAACCGGCGGAATGGTGATCCGGCCTCGATAGACGCCATCAGGCAGAACCATTTTCCCGCCGCCAGCCGCGATTACTGCCTTCAGGCAGGCCGAAAACGCTTCGGTGTTGTCCGTTTTGTCATCACCCACCGCTCCGTATTGAAGAACATTGAATACAGGTGATTTCACGGTGCCTGCCGTTGAGCTGTCTTTCCCTCCTCCATCAACTGCACAGGCTGCGCCCGCAAAAAGCCAGCCACAGATCGTTATCAAAACCATCGTCTTTCTCATAGAATCTCCTTTTTGTCGCCCAACCTATTCTTCACGCGCTTCATGGCCTGGTTCATAGATTTCACCTATTTTCCTGAAAGTCCTTCGCCAGTGGAGGCCGGACGGCCGGATCGGCATTCTCCGCGTGATAGATTTTGATCAGTTCGGCAAAGGCCTCGTTGCACCGCTCGTTCGGCTTGCCGCCATTGGCTTTAAGCTCGGCGTCGAGCAACGCGCGCAGGTAGAGTTGCCGCCAGCGCCAGGATTTCTTCGCCTGGGGCATCAGCAATCCGTCAACCCGCTGCATCGTGGCATAAGCCTCTTCCGCGCCGGGATCGGCCTGCGGGGCAGCGCCTTTCGACGGAAACCAGTTCATTTGTAGTTTCACACCTTCCAACTCGCCCGGCCACCAGCGCCAATGATGGTTCTGTTCGAGCGTCTTGACAACACCCGCGATCTCGTCGACCACGTCAGGTGAAAACTCAAAGGCGATGTACTCACGAATGGTCTCCGCCGCCGGCCTGTCGTTCCAGTAGAACTGACTATAGACCGCCTTGGTTAGATCCTCATAAATCCCCTCGGAATAGGGGAAGCCGCCGCTTGAAATCCCCTTGGCCGCATTCCATTGGCCCTGCGAATGGGCGGTCAGCGGGGTGGCGCCGAATCCGCCCCACGGGAATGTCTCGTGCATGCTGATCTCGGGGAAACCGAAGATCGGTAGGCCGGGTTCTTTCGGATCGATCTTGGGGCCGACGGAAGGCTCAAGGAGAATCTCGTCTGCCAGACCCTTTGTCCGTGCGAGCTGTTCCTTGATCCCGCCCCATTCCCCTTGATCAATCATCCACGTGGAGAGGACGACCTTCGTGCCCGGCAACTTTTCGCGGACGAGCTTGCCCACCTCTGTGACGCATTTCATGAATCCTTTCGAGCCCCACGGACCGCACTCCGGGCAGCCGCAACTGCCCGAATCGTAGGGCCAGATCCAGACAAACCGGGGCTTGAGATCAGCAGCCCAGTCAAACTCCTCGCCGAAGACCTTCAAGATATGCTTCATCCCCTCCGGCTTGCTCGGGCAGACGTAACATGGGAAGTAGGCACCGCGCCCGGCTCCAGGCGATGCCCGCAGTTCCGCCGTCGAGTTGTTGTAGGCCTCGTTCCCGGCGACCCCGAGCGACAGGTCCATGCCGATCCGCTTCGCCGTCGCCATCAAGGCATGCAGCCGCTTCCGAAACTCCACTGCTTTCGGATCATCGGCACCGTCGAAATGGTGCATGTCGTACCACACCACCATCTCGTTGAATCCCCACAGCGCAAGATCCTCCACATACCGTTCGATCTCCGCAATCGGTGCGTCATGGTAATAGTTATGGAAGTGGGTTGCGAAGTAGATGCCCCGCACCTGCCGCGTCGGCACCGACGTGCCGCGCCACGTTCCCGGCGTGAAGCCGCCCTTGTCGTAACGCGATGTCCGCAGGAACTTTCCGACCCCGGCAACAAGACCCCGCTCGTCATTGCCGACAATGCGGACTCCCCCGCCCTGCCGATCCTCGATCCGATAGCCTTCCGCACCGATGCCCTTCTCTTCAGTTAGTTCCACCGTCAGCGGCGCATTGCCGCCCGTGACAACCTTGGCCTCGCAACGCTGCTGGATCTGCCGCGTGAAAACCTTGCCCGCATTTTCCACTACCGGGCTGGCCTGCGCCGGAAGCACCAGCTGGGCCGATTTCACAGCCGCAGGCTGAACTTCAGCCTCCAGCAAATTCGAACTCAACAAACAGATCCCTATCAAAACCGATGTTCTCATATGCAGATTTCCTTCTATTGCTTGCATTTTGTGTCTTGTTTGACAGCACCATCCGTCTGCCACCTTGATTCTTGCTGATACTTATTCTTGTTGTTGCAAGGCTTGGTCAGCAATTTTGCGATGTAGGGCACCTCACTCCTTCATCGGTTCCGGCACCTGCAATCGGGTCCAGTGCTTGCAGAGCGCGGCGAGGTCTGCGGGCACCTCTCCCTCGTAATCCTGCAGTACGCCCTGCCAGACACCCTTCGTGTCTTTCCATAAGGCGACATCGATCCGCTGCGGCAGTTCGATTTTTGTGTTTCCGACCGCGAACCGCTTCAGTCCGCCTGCGGCGAGGGCTTCGAGCTTGCCCTCTTTTTCGAGTCGCACGGCCGCCACACCGACAGCATCGAAGGCGAACTCGTGGCCGTCCACGTTGAGTGTCTTCTGGATCGGATCGCCCAGCACGTCCTTCTCGCCGGAAGCAAGGATGACTGTGCCATCGAGCAAGCGGCATTGCCCGCTGGGTTTGGGCATCATCGACCCGACAAATCCGCCGCGCATCGTGCAGGGCGTTTGCGGCTCTATGCCCGATGCCTTCAACTGCGCGAGGATGTCTCGCACACATGCGGCGGCGTCTGCCACTTTCATCTCTTTCGGCAGCGCCGTCTGGACATCGACCGCGTTGCCATCGAAGTCCATAGTCCAGTCACCGATCCGATAGAGCGCGGTCTTGCCCGTGGCGGCCGCCTTGCGGAAGAATTCGCCCGCCGATGGCCGCTCATATTGAGGCTGATAGAAAACCACGGCCGCATAGGTCTGCCGACCATACTGGATACGGCCGTCAGCCGCGAGCTTCAGCGCCCCGGCCGCGATTTCGCTACTGGGGATCAGGTCGGCATAGTACCCATCCTTCCACAAACTGTCGCAGACCGATACCCCGGCGTCACCCAACCCCGGTCCTGCCCAATTGGCGACACGGGGATGGCTAAACACGACGGCAACAGGGCAATCAATGGGCGCAGTCGAGATGTAGTTCAAGAGCCGGATGCGAGAGTCCGCCCGCAAAAGCGCTCCGCCAACGGACAATAAGCTGGTGGTCAATGTCTCGGCCGGCGATGGCCACAGCGGATGGAAATTCATCCGGCCTCCGCCGAGGGCATGGCGCCAAAGGTCCTCCTCGTAAGGTTTTACCGAGCCTGCGTAGTACATATTGTACCAGAGGGGACTGTGACACTTCTTGGCGAGCGCGGTGCGAACACAGAACGGCGTTGACTCATCCGTCTGAGCCAGATCACGTTTGACGGCCCACCAGTCCAGCCCATTCTTGAAGACCTCCAACGTGCCGGGATATGGGTACCAAGTGGGATGGGTTCCGACCATGGCGTCCTTACCGAAGACTTTCTTGATCGCATGGTAATACTTTGTTTCGATCTCGGCGTTGCGCTGCCAATACATTTCCATGTAATGGTTCATGGCGGCGGCCCGTTCGCCATCCCGTCCCTTTTCGCCCTTGCTTATCAGGAGAAGATCGCGGAGCAGGTCGTGTCCCGGCCGCCGTCTGGCATATTCCTCCGCCACGAACCTCGAGAACCAAAGATCTGCGGGGGCCGAGACGCCGCCCGATGGGCAGAATCCCCACTCGTCCTTGCACACACCGGCCAGCGGCACGTCGGCATACTGTTGAAGCACTTGCATCTCGAAATCGGGGAGGTGCGGCGCGAAGATATCAGGCTCGAAGAGGTTGAACATCGCCATCACGCAGGCCGTGCGGCCCTTGTCCTGTGCGGCGCAAGGGATCGTCACCTTTACTCCCCGAGCATCAGCCTGATCAACCTTGCAACGGCCGGTGATATCCTCGACCGATTGGATACCCTGTGGGCCGGCGGGAGCATAGGAATAGACTCGCAACAATCGCCCCGCCACCGAATCGAATCCTTTCGCATAGAAGCCGTAGGTGCCGCCGTTTAGGGGGGCAACGGTCAGGCTGACCTCGCCGGCATCTTTTAGTGCCACGTCGCGCAAGCGAACGATCCCCTGTAGTTCGTCGGGATACTTTTCAGCGAACGCGGGACGCGCAAATGGCGCGTCCAACTCCATGACGATGCCCATGCCGAGGCTGCGGGCGTACTCGGCTGCGGCCTTGAACTGGGCATGGACTTTCGGATCCGTCACCTCGACGGGATAGCGGATACTGGTCGTCAGTAGTTTAAAGGCGGAATGCTTCGCGTGCAGTTCGAGGAACCGCTTGTAGCCTTCCGGCTTAAACTCCTCGGCCATCGGGAACCAACAGCCGATGCCCGGCCACGAGGTCTTGATGGCGTTGTGTTCCTGACCTGACAACTCGACTTGCAACGACCGCAGCGGTGCGACGTTCTCGCTTTCACCGGCTAGCCGAACCGAGTTCGTCCCCTCGGCCGATGCCGCACTGCAAACCCGCGATGCGGCCATCAGAACCGCCACAACGGAGAACACATTCTTCACACGTTTCATTGCCTGTTTCATTTCTTCTTCCTTTCAATCGTTACTTGGATGTTTCAATCGGTCTTTAGCATTTATCTTGGATACCATGACTTCACTTTACCCATGGCCCACCTTGACCGCTCTCACCGGGTCTTGAACCGGCAGGATTCCGCGATCTCAGCCCAGCGCCAGTCGCGCTTCACCCACTCGGGCAGTGAACCCTCCAGCCCGGCAAGCTTCTCCCTGATCTTTTCCTTGCGCTGCGGATCCTTGTTTGAGTCATCCAGAAGTTCAAGCAGTTCCCTGGCGGATGCCGCCTCGGGTCCGAAGTAGAACGAAGAATACTCATTCATTACAGTCTCCACGCTCTTTTTCGGATTCCAGAACCACGACAGCATCATCACGCTGGCGATATCGGCGTTCCAGCGCTCGCTGTAAGGCCAGCCGCCTTTCATCAACTCGGGTGAGTAATCGTTCATCTCAGCCTGCAATGACTTCCAGTATTCCTTGTTGACGAGCATGCCCGGGTGGTTGCCCCACATGGATATGTCCGGGAAAACCATCAACGACTGCCTGGCCTCGTTGTAAACTTTCCGGTCTTCTGCGGACATGCGGGCATATCCGTGATGCGGTGCCAGGCCCACCTCGAAACCGGCGAACCACTTCGGACGTTCCTTGGTCCAGTCGAGGTTGGCGACCAGGTTTTGCCAGTCCTTGCCGCCGAACGTCGGGTGGTTCAAGTGCCAGGTGTCCACCCAAATCTCGGTTTTGGGCGAGATCTCATGAATCCTGTCAGCCAGCGGCTTGGCAATCCGCCAGTAACCATGGGTCGGCCACGGCGTGCAATCGGCGCACGAGCAGCCGCCGGGATCGGCCGGAAACAGGTTGTAGATGTCGATCCGCGGCAGCGCCTTGAAGACCTGTTCCTGCCAGGCAATCATCTGTTCCACACTCCCCGGCTTGTTGGGACACAGGTAGTGGTTCGGGCAGCCGATGATCGGCTTGATGCGCATTGCTGGCGATGAGGTATTGTAGGCGTCGTTCATCACCATGAGCAAGCCGGTCTTCATACCCATGCGCTTGGCGGTCGCGTAGAGCCGCCGGTAAATATCCAGCCATTTCTTCGCCTCCGGATCATCGAAGCTCTTGAACATTCCCATCTCAAACCAGAGGCCGATGCCGTTGCCCCCCCACAAGGCGAACTCCTCAACATAGCGGTCCACCTGGTCCGGCTTGCCGAAGAAATCCTTTCGCGCCCACAGATACATGCCCCGGTTGGGCATTTGCGGAGTCTCCGCGATATCAAGGGAAGGCACTTCAACCCTTCCATTCTGATAGCGCATCTCACGCATCAAGCGCCCCACCCCAGCCACGACCCCGCTGTCGCTCTGACCCGCGATATGGATTTCCTTATACCCCGGGTCGACTGTGATGACATATCCGTCGGTGCCAAGCGAGGCGATCTCCTGGCGTGCACCGGCAAATTCCTTGATCTTGGCGTTCGATGCCACCTTGCCGATCACCAGCCGGAACGCGGCCTTGTCACCCGGCCCGGCCAGCGCAATGCCGGCTCGATCCTTGATGCGCTCCGCCAGCAATTCCGCAACCCGCTTCTCCGCCGGGCTCGGTTCTTCTCCCAGCACCACGGCCAGCTCGGCGTTACCAATAGCAATCACCTGACTCTTCGAATTGTTTGCCGTCTCTTTGCCTCCCGTCTCAGCCGCGCTCAAATTCGAACTTAACAGGCATAACCCGATCAACATCGCTATTCTCATGGTCATCTTCCTTCTGCCAGTTACTTGTTTCCGGCTGGAGCGGAGCCGATCCGCCGGGCCTGGATGGAGGCACCGCCGTTGCGGGTGAACTTCTCGACCGCACCCACATTCCCTTCGACGACCCAGTAATTGATATCGGCCACGCCGAGATTCTTCGGGTCGTCAACATCACTGACGAGCGCCTGCCAGGCGTTCTTGGCATCCGTTTGTCCCGGCCCCGGTTGTTCTGTGTTCATCTGTTCGACCGAAAAGCCGTGCCTGCCCGAGACGGTAATGTGATGGGTGTTGCGGTAGGTGCCCACCCGGCCAAAGCGGGAGGCATGATGGGCAGCTTGGAACTCCACGCCGTTTATGTTCGATGCCACCACGATGTTGTCTCCGTCCGTGTGCTCGTTGACAAGGATGCCGGTGTGATATCCGGTCACAACCACGTTGCGCAGGATGGTTAACGCGGCGTTATTGCACGCCGGGGTGGTTACCCCGCGGGTGCCATGGGTTGGCTTGGAGGCTTGCACGTTATACACGCCGGTGTTGACGAAGACGTTCTCGAGTCGGCACTGCATGGCGTTGTTGAGGTCGATGCCGCCGATGGCCGGGTTATCGTAGGTCCGCACGTCGAGGTTGCGAAGGACTACATAGACGGCGGAAAACGCGCCAAAGACGGAGTTGGGCGACGGACTGGCCGAGATGACTGCGGCACCCGACGCCGCCAGGCTTTTGACGATGGTGCCGTTCTGCTGCAGAGGAAAAGACCCGACCGTCCCAAACACGGGTGCTGGCTCGCTTTCCCCCACGATCTCGATGGTGATCCAACTCGGGATGGGCTTGGAAACCGCAGGGATGATGATCCGGCCTCGATAGACGCCGTCCGGCAGAACCATTCTCCCGCCGCCGGCCGCGATCACTGCCTTGAGACATGCCGAGAACGCTTCGGTGTTGTCCGTCTTGTCGTCGCCCACCGCTCCGTAGTTAAGGGCATTGAGCACCCGCGATTTCACGGTGCCAGCGGTGGGACTGTCTTTCGCGTCTGCATCGACGGCGAAGGCCCCACCCGTCAAGAGCAAGCCCCCAATCGCTATCAAAACCATTGCCTGGCGCAGAGAAGCTCCGTGCTGGCCACCTAACACCTTTTTTACACGTTTCATTTGTTCTTATTCATTTTGACCTGTCCCTTTGTTCTTTGGCGACTCGGAGGGGTTGCTTGATGGGGGTGGTTGTTACTTCTGTGCTTGTGGAACAGGGCGCTCGGGAGATGGAATGGGGCGTTCCACCCGTGGCCGGGCGGGAAATCTCCGGGCGAGCTGCGGTCGCAATGAAACGGATGCGCTCATGGTGATGTTTCGGAGGATGGTGATCCGCTCCGCTTTTCCAAGGATTTTTCCCCTGCTGCGGTTTTAACTCCTCGTTTCCACTTCGGAACGTCGTTGTCTGCGACGCTCCGCTTCGTTCGCGGCATGGAGGTGGAGCGCGCCGATCCGGTGCGCACGTTGTAGAAGGGGAAGCTTCCAAGACAAGTGCATTCCGAAGTGGAACTTCGGAATGAGGGGCTGCTTTTCGTCTCGTTCCCAAAGCAGCGCTAACTTTGGGAGCGAGAGGCAAACGCTCAGTTTGGGAACGAGGGGGCTAAAGGCTCTAACGTGGTCGGCTGAGGAACTGGCCCATCCAGGTTGATCACGACAACGCTGTCGATTTTGTCTGGCGCCTCGGTAGGCAGCGTTATGGTAAGCCCATTATTACTTGAAGCCGCCGGTAAAGCCTGGTCCGGCGCGGCTAGTAAGGCCACCTTCCCTGGCTTGTTGGCCAGCGGCACGAATAGTTTGCCATCCCCGGGCCACTGGAAAACATGAAGATAGAGTTTACCCTTCTTCTGCGTGGCGCGCCCCCACGGCAATTCCCCTAAAGGACTTGCTGTTGCACCGTAAATCGACTCGCCGTTTGCCTTGGTCCACTTGGCAATCGCTTCCAATCGCTCAATGGATGGGCCGGGAATCAGGCCTTCCGAGGTTGGACCGACGTTCAACAACAAATTACCGCCCTTGCTGGTGCAGTCCACCAGCCCGCGGATAAGGTATTCGGTGGACTTCCAGTTCTGATCATTCTTGTTGTAGCACCAGTGCTGGTTCATGGTCATGCAGGTTTCCCAGTCACCACCTTTCTTCAAGGCTGCATCAGGAATTCTGTTCTCATACACCTCGTAGTCGCTGCCGTTATTGACACCCCAGTTGTCTTTAATGATGAGACCCGGCTTGAGAGAATGGAGCTCAGCGATGCCTTTGGCCGCCACCCCGGGATTCCACACGAGCCCGTTCTCCTGGCCATCGAACCAGAAAAGGTCAGGGTCGTATTTTGTCGTCAATTCCTTTAGCTGCCCCATCATGAATTCCAGGTAACGAGCCTTGTCGGGCCTACCGGTGGCAATGTCGTTGCCCTGAAGACGGGCCGGATAGTCGGGATGGTGCCAGTCCCAGATCGAATAATAAACGCAAAACCTTATGCCTTCTTTCCTGCACTCGGCCGCAAGCTCCTTGAGCGGATCGCGCTTGAAAGGTGTGGACTTAATGCACCAGTCGGTCAAGTCCGACGGATACATCCCAAACCCGTCGTGATGCTTCGCGGTGATGACGAGATAACTCATTCCGGCGTTCTTCGCGAGGCGCACCCACTCCCTGGCATCGAATTTCACGGGGTTGAATTGGCCCGCGAACTTTGCGTATTCGGAAAGCGGCATCTTGGATTGCAACAGGAGCCATTCGCCATGGTCCTTTCTGTCCTGCCATTCTCCGGCGGGAACGGAGTAAAGGCCCCAGTGGATGAACATCCCGAAGTGGGCCTCGCGAAACCACTTCAGGCGCGCATCGCGCTCGGCCTTTGTTTCAGCCGCCCCGGCCAGACAGGAAAGTGAGAGCAGCACTGCGACCAAAGAAACCGGAAGCTTATACATTCTCATTTCTCCTTATAGTTAGGGATTAAATCAAGATCCGGCGGACGTGCGCCAGAGCCACCTCGCCGGGGATGATCGCCACCTCATTCGCTTCAACCTGAGTGACGCGACGACGAACTTCGGCAAGCTGCGGGCAAGGATGCAAAATCAACGCCGAGCTATATCGGCGGCTGCAGGAATATCCCCGGTTCAGTTCGAGATCGTCTCGTTTCGTCTCGTTCCCAAAGTTAGTGGCGTGCTTTGGGAACGCCCGCCTCGGCGAGGGTCCGTCTCCCCTGCGGCGAACGACGACCTAGATCGCGGCGCCCAAGCGCTCCCGCCCGACGCCGAAACCGAGTTTCGCCCCACGCGTCCGTTCCCAAAGCGCCGCGCTAACTTTGGGAACGAGAGGCCAACCCTTGTCGGGGTGACTCCGACATTTGTCAAAATGATTCAGACAACTGTCGGGATCGTTCCGACAGTTGTCGTGAGCATCCTTACAAATGTCTTACTGACTTCGACAAATGTCGGAATCATTCAGTGATTTGTCTAACTCATGCTGACAACTGTCCTGTTCATGCTGGCAAATATCCTGATGACTTCGACAGTTGTCAGAATAGTTCAGACAATTGTCGGAAACATCTCGACAAATGTCGGGATGATGCTGACATTTGTCAGGATGAGCCCGACAAGGAAACGAGCCGGCCCGTCACAGAGAAAAACGGCTCACTCCCTCAACTCCACCACCCCGCAGTCCTACCGATGATCCGACAATACTACTTCCCAAAGGTCACCGCGGAACAACCCGGCTGGTTGCTCCACTTCTCCAAGCAACTCCCCCTGGCCAACGTCGAGCTCGGACTGCCGGCGGACGCGGTGACGGCGGTGGTAGCCGATGCCGCATGGCTGGCCTACGTGTGGGGCCCGTGGCTCTCCCTCGCGCAACAATTCGGCCCGGCCTGCACGACCGCAGCCAAGACCGCCTCCCGCGGGGCCGCCGACGCGCCCTTCACCCTGCCCATCTTCACCCCACCGCCGCTCCCCGACGGAGTCGTGCCGGTGCCGGCGGGCGCGCTCCCGCGGATCTTCGCCTTTGTGCAAGTCATCAAGGCCGCGCCGACCTACACCGAGGCCCACGGGCATCAACTCGGCATCATCGGCGCAGAGGATGCCACCGAGCGCCCGCTGCCCACCTTCACGCTGAAGGTGGAGCGCGCCGACGGGGCGGAGATTGTGCGGGTGAATTTCCTCCGCTACGGCTGGCCCGGCGTGGTCATCCATGGCCGGCGGGGTAATGGCGAATGGGAGCAGCTCGCGATTTCACTCAAGAGCCCGTGGATCGACCAGCGCCCGCTGCTCGCGCCCACGCAACCCGAGGTGCGCGAATACCGGCTGCAATTCTACGAAGGCCACGGCCCCGCGAGCGACTTCACGCCGGTCGCCAGCGCCACGGTCGCCCCGTAAAGAATGCGGGAGGACGGCGGGAGGAGAAGAACCTTGTTTTCCGACCTGTCGGCAGCCGCTCTCCCTGTGTTTCCGCCTCTTTTACGGCTATCTTCCCTCCCCTGCCGGCGACAAGACCTTCTCTCTCGCGGATGGAGGTGTCTCGATCGGGGGAAGATTGAACCCCTGTTCCTGCAAGGCCTTGATCCAAGGTCCGCGAAGCGCGTCGTCGTTCGCCTTCAGTTCGCCAAAGTCGAGAGCAACGGGACTGTTCCTTTCGAATCCTCTCCGGAGCTCCGCATTCCTAAGCATTGCACGCAATATAAAGAGCGAGCTTCCTTGCAGCAGCGTCTTGATCTTCTCCATCTTCTCCTGAACATCCGGTGCAAATGATGCGGCATGTCGCACCGCCCTGGTGGTCACGTGTCTCGAGAGAGCGGCTTGATTGATCTCGCGATGCCAGGCCGGAAGCGGTGCGTCATAGAAGAACGACTCGAATCGAAGCGCGAGCCGCCGTTCGTCGTCGCCTGTTTCTATTGAAAATCCTATGGCTCGCGCAGGGTTGTGGGCATCTGCAAGGAGTTTCACGGATGCCTTGCCGTCTTTGAACTCCGCGACTCGGGGTTCGCGATTTATCGCGAGGTTGTCCGGTTTGTCGCGCGCCACGGCCCTCATCACCGTTCCGAATTTCAGGCGAATGGTCGTATGGGAAGCCGGGTCGGGAAATTCGGCACGCATTCCGTAGCGTGCAGTCAATTTGCCGGCATTTGTTTCAAACAAGAATTCGGGTTCGGCTCTGATAGTCAGAATCTGCCTTCCGATCGGGTCGTAGATCCAGACCGTGCCGTCAGCGGCAATCATGAGTGGCAGGCCATCGAAGCTGTCTCGAATGATCACACAGCGCCGGTTGTGAGGCGCGTAGGATACATTGACGATAACTGCACGCGCGTCCGGATCACCGATGCGCGCTTGAAATTGGAAGGCTTGATTCCCGGACGAGGTAAGTTCGGTTACGCCTTGCAGCCAGTCATCTCCTCCAGCCGCCTTCTGCGAAAAAGCATCCTGAATCAAGGCCAGGAAGAGCAAGACCGTCAGAAGTTCGCATATCCCTGTTCCAAACCTGCACCAACGGAATCCCGGATTGGAGGCGTGGGGCGAAGATGAGTGTCCAAACATGCGGATAACAGAACCGCGGCGGTTCACATGCCGCTTCTTAACGGGCCGCCTGAGAGCGATCAATATGAATTCCTTCCTGCTCGCTCTCAAAGTGAGGCTTTGGGAGCGCACCCATCTTTACTTCGTCATGGGTGCCGCTCAGTTCGAGATCGTCTCGTTCAGATTCAGCAGCACATTCGCCACGGCGGTCCAGGCTGCGAGTTGGGTGTCGTCGAGGCCGGGGGCTTTGGGGAGGTCGCCGACGCTGGCGAGTTTCTTCGCGGCTTCTTTGTCCTGACTGTAGGTGGCGAGCTGGCGCTGGAGGGTGCGGTCGAGGATGGCGCGTTCGCTTTCCGAAGGGGGACGGGAAAGCGCAGTGCGCCAGGCGAAGGCGAGGCGCGCGGAGTCGTCGCTGCCGCCTTCCTGCAGGATGCGCTGGGCAAAGGCGCGGGCGGCTTCGACAAAGACGGGGTCGTTCATGAGGACGAGCGATTGCAGGGGCGTGCTGGTTTTCGCGCGCTGCGCGACGCAGAACTCACGGCTCGGTGCGTCGAGCGTGATGAAGGAGGGATAGACCGTGGAGCGCCGCCAATAGACGTAGAGGCCGCGGCGGTAAAGGTCCACGCCGGTGGATTTCTGGTAGTTGTAGCCGCTCATTTCATTGATCTCCCAAGTGCCGGCGGGCTGCGCGGGCTTGATGCTTTTGCCGCCGAGCGCGGGGTTCAGGATGCCGGCAATGGAGAGGGCGTTGTCGCGGATCAACTCGGCGTCGAGGCGCTGGCGTGGGCCGCGCGCGAGCAGGCGATTTTCGCTGTCGCGGGCGAGCAGGGCGGGCGGGGTTTTCGCGCTCTGGCGGTAGGTAGCGCTGAGGACCATCTGGCGGATGGTGCGCTTGATGTCCCAGTCGCGCATGAAGTCGGCGGCGAGCCAGTCGAGCAACTCGGGGTGGCTCGGCCATTCGCCCTGCGAGCCGAAGTCATTCACCGTTTTCACGATGCCGGTGCCGAAGAGCATGGCCCACCAGCGGTTCACGGTGACGCGCGCGGTGAGCGGCTGCTGCGGGGAGACGAGCCAATTGGCAAAGTCGAGGCGGTTGAGCGGCTTGCTGTCGGCGCGCGGCGGCACCTGCGGGAGAAAGGCAGGGACGGCCGCTGCGACCTTCTCGCCATTCTGATCGTAGGCTCCGCGGACTTTGATGAAAGTGTCGCGCGGTTTGTCCATCTCGGACATGACCATGGTGTTGGGCATGGCTTTCTCGACGTTGGCCTTCGACTTTTTCAGTTCGTCCACGCGCTTCGCAAACATCGCGGCGTTCGTGCCGAGCTTTTGCAGGAAGAGCTTTTGCAGCGTGTCTTTGTGCTCCGGCTTGCGCTGGTCGGGCGCGATGGCGATGAGCGTGCCGGCGGTCAGGCCCGTGACCTCCTCGGGCGTGAGCGCGCGGCCGTAGATGCGGAGGTCATCCACCACGCCGTGAAAGGGCGAGGCGTCGCCGCCGCGCCGGCCAATGCGGAAGGGCGCATCCGATTTGATCGAGCCGCTCACCTTGTCCACGCGCACGGCCAGCTTCACGGACTCGCCGTTGAGGTAGAGCTTCACGCCCGCGGCCTTGCCCGAGCCATCGTAGGTGAAGGCGAGATGGCTGAGCTGCTTCGCCGCGAGATCGCGCTCGGCTTCGACGTGGATGATTTCGCCCGGCCATTTCTGCACGAGATGCAGGTGCGGGCGCAGTCCCTTGATTTCCACATCCCAGCCGCCCGCCGCGTCCGTGCCGTCGCGCTTCGCGAAAGGCGTGCCGCCCGCGCCGTCGGGCCGCACCCAGGCTGCAACGCTGAACGGCTGATCCTTTTCAAAGCCAAACTTGTCGCCGTATTCCAGCCAACCCGCGCCCTTCGTCTCCCAGCCTTTGCCGACCGTGCCGTCCACGAACGCGCCCTCGCCCTGCGCCGTCGCCGCCACCGCCTGCGCGGTATCGCTCGTGCCGTGGCCATCGGCGTCGAGCGGGAAACGCACGCCCGGTCCTTTCGGTTCCGCGACCTTGGCCGCCGCGCTTTCCTTTTCCCACGCCGCCTGCTTTTCCGGGAGCGTGCGATTGAATTCCGCCGCCGCCTTTTCCGCCTCCACGAGTTCACCGTCGAGCCGCTTCATTTCCTTCTCCTGCTCGGGCAGCGGCACTTTGAGGAAGGGCTTTGGATTGCGGTCGCGCACGCCGTCCTTGCCGTTCTCCGGCACGTTGTGGAAGAAGGCATACACCTGGTAAAAATCGCGCTGGGTGATCGGGTCGTATTTGTGATCGTGGCATTGCGCGCAGGCCACCGTCATGCCGAGCCACGTCACTCCCGTCGTGTTCACGCGATCCACCACGTAGAGGTTCAGGTATTCGGATTCGATGATCCCGCCTTCGTCGCTCGTCATCACGTTGCGGTGAAAACCACTCGCCACCTGCTGCTGGACGGTGGCCTTCGGCAGCAGGTCGCCGGCGAGTTGCTCGATCGTGAACTGGCTGAACGGCATGTTGGCGTTGAAGGCGTTGATGACCCATTCGCGCCACAGCCACATGTCGCGCAGCGAGTCGTTGTGGTAGCCGCTGGTGTCGCCGTAGCGCGCGAGATCGAGCCACGGCAGCGCCAGCCGCTCGCCGAAATGCGGGCTCTGGAGCAGCCGGTCCACGACCTTCTCAAATGCCGTTGGCGCACTGTCTTTTACGAAGGCATCCACCTCCGCGATGGACGGCGGCAGCCCCGTCAGATCGAGCGACACGCGGCGGATCAGCCGCGCCTTTTCCTCCTCGGGCGCAGGCCCCAGCCTCTCCTGCGCGAGCCGCGCGCGGATGAAGGCATCGATCGGGTTCGCGACTCCGGCCACCGTGGGCACCGTCGGCGACTTCACCGGCTCGAACGCCCAGTGGCCCGTCCACACCGCGCCCTCCTGCACCCAGCGCTTCAGCGTCTCCACCTGCGCGGGCTTCAACTCCTTGTGCTCCTTCCGCGGCGGCATCACGTCGTCCTTGTCCGTGGTGGTGATGCGCCGGATCATCTCGCTCTTCGCCAAATCGCCCGGGACCACCGCGACCTCGCCTGACTCCGCCTTGCCCAGAGCGGACTCCTTGCGGTCGAAACGCAGCTCGGCCTTGCGCTTGTTCGCGTCCGGTCCGTGGCAGGTGTAGCAGTGCTCGGAAAAAATGGGCCGCACCTCGCGGTTGAAATCAACTTTCGCCGGAGCGGCGTCGGCAGCGGTGGGCAGCAGCGGCAGCGCCAGCCCGCAGGCGGTGAAAATGGAAATATACCGAGACATAACGAGCGTCTGAAACAACTGGGGCAGCGCGGAAAAATTAGCACGCAATTTGGTTCCAGCACGAAGGTTTCGCCTATCTGATCCGGCGGAAAAATAATCGCGAACGCGGGAATCACACAGGAGGAAGGTCGCACGGCAAGAAAACCACGCTGCCTTGGTCGGTAATTTGCTTTGCCTTCAATCATGGCCTTTGCCCGCCCATTCCAGATCGCGCTCCTGCTGTGCCTGACCACCGCGTCTGGCTACGCGCTCCAGATCGGGGAAACGTCCGCGCAAATCAGTGAACGGCATGGTGCTCCGGCGACGGAGGATCACGCCCGGCAGCGTGCGGTTTATCGCTGGTCCGGTTGGTCGGCGGAGCTGGAGTTTCAGGACGGCGTGGTCGGCCAGCTCACCTACCAGACCAGCCATGCGCTGACCGACGCCGAGATCCAATCCCTGCTCCAAGCCAATGGCGGCGTGGACCACTGGCGGGAAACCACTGGCCCAGGCGCAGCGGCCCGTGAGTGGCGGCGCGACGACCAAGCGTTCGCCGAGCAGACGCAGCCCACCGGCATGGTTTTCCGCCTCCGGGCTTCGGTTCCGGCGTTGCCCGCCGAGACGTTGTTGACGGAGAGTTTTCAAAAAGCCGACGTCTCGCCCGAGTCCGCGGCCGCTCCGAAACCACTGCTGCGGACCAGCGCCGAACTTCGCCCCGAACCCGCGGTACCCGCCCCGTCCATCGTCGTGGCCGAGATTCCCGCACCGGTCATCGCTGCAAGTCCGGCACCAGCGACCGGGGCCAAGTCCGGCGGCATCGGCGCTTTTATCGCCGCGGCGAGCTTGCTCGCGGGAGGGCTCCTGATTTGGAAAAAAGCCGCGTTCGCACCCGCGCCCGTCGCACGACCACACCCCGCGCCCAGGCCCGCCGCCGCACCCGAACCCACCCCGAATGCCGCCCACTCCGCTAGTCTCGCGGCCCTCCGCGAAGACCAGATCGCTCTGCTCCTCGGCGAGATTTTCCGCCGCGAGGGCTACACGGTGGAAATCTCCGCGGCCCTCGGCGGCGACGACGGCAACGATCTCACCCTGCGGCGCGATGGCGAGAGCATCCCCGTCCGCAGCAAGGACTGGAAAGACGCGCGCGTCTCCGAGCAGGAAGTCCGCGAATTTTACGGTCTCATGGCCGGCACCGCCGCCCCGCGCGGCATCCTCGTCACCACCGGCACCATCACCCGCAACGCCCGCGAGTTTGCCGCCGACAAATCCATCGACCTGATCGACCGTGCCGCGCTCGACCGGCGCATCGCTGCCATCCGCCGTCCGGCGGAGAATTTCTTCGATGTACCCGCGTGGATTGACGACTTCACGAGCACGGCCCGGATCTTCGACCCCGAGTGTCCGTGCTGCGGGCAGGCGATGGCCATTCGTCGCCACCCTACGGAAGGTACGGACGCCTGGGTGTGCGCCTCCTACCCGCGCTGCTCCGGTAAACGCGCCGCGCGCCCCGACCTCCTCACGCTCCCCGTCGCGGCGTAGGGATTGGAAAGGAGCGGCGTGCTTGCCGCCGCAGCCCCTCCACCGCCCCAGCACCCTGCCTTCCTCGTCAGTGGGTAGCGAAAGCGACGCCGTCGTTCGCTTTGATGGCAGCGATGATCATGCAGACGACATGGTAATGCTGCGCCGTTGCCAGTGGGGCATCGTCAGCGCACGATGGCGCAGATGTCCGCCGTCCGACCGTTTCACCTCGCCCTGCTCGCCGCCGTGCTCGGCGTGCTGGCGTGGTCGGGGGTCGCGCCGTACGACCGGCTCACGTGGTGGCTGGAGGTTTCGCCCGCCCTCGCCGGGCTCGTCGCACTGGCGGTGACGTGGCGGCGCTTTCGCCTCACCGACCTCGCGCTTACGCTCGTCGCGCTGCACATGATCATCCTCTGCGTCGGCGGCAAATACACCTACGCGCTCGTGCCGCTGGGCGAATGGGTGCGCGACGCCTTTCACCTCGGGCGCAACCACTACGACCGGCTCGGCCACTTCGCGCAGGGCTTCGTCCCGGCGATCATCGCGCGGGAAATCATCCTCCGGCGCGGCGTCCTCGCGCGCCGCGGCTGGCTGCCATTTCTCGTGGTCTGCATCTGCGGGGCCATCAGCGCCAGCTACGAACTCATCGAGTGGCTGGTCGCCCTCACGAGCAAAGAGGCGTCCGACTCCTTCCTCGGCACGCAGGGCGATCCGTGGGACACGCAGACGGACATGGCGCTGGCCTTTGCCGGTGCCGCCATTGCCCTCGTCACCCTCGCCCGCTGGCACGATGCCCAACTCGCCAAAACGCCCCATCGCTGACCCGTGCCCCGAGTGGCGAAAAAACTGTTTGCAAAGCCAGGCCGCCCCATTACTTTCCGCGCCCTAATTTATGGCTAAAACCTGCTGGCTCGAACGCGAAAAACGCAAATCCGCAACCGTGGCGAAATACGCCGCGATCCGCGCTGAACTCAAGAAAAAGGGCGATTACGTCGCTCTGTCCGCGCTCCCGCGCAATGCCTGCGCCGCCCGCCTCAGCCGCCGCTGCCAGGCCACCGGCCGCAAGCGCGGTTACATTGGGCGCTTCAAGCTCTCCCGTATCACTTTCCGCGAACTCGCCTCGAACGGGATGATTCCCGGCGTGACGAAGTCGAGCTGGTAGCCCCGAGTTTCCGATTCCTTTTCGAGCCGCGGGTTTCACACCTGCGGCTCGTTTCGTTTAGTGTCCATGAGCAGCTTTCCCATTCTCCTCGCGACGGACTCCGCGCTCTCCGTCCAGTGGGAGGAACCCGGTGCTATCGCACTCAAGCTCCTTGCGATCATGGTGCTGGTCTTCCTCAATGGCTTTTTCGTCGCGGCGGAGTTCGCGCTGGTCAAAGTCCGCGGAAGCCAGCTCGAGCCGATGATCGAGGAGGGCAACGCCACCGCGTCGCTCGCCCACCACATCACCGCCAATCTCGAGGCCTACCTCTCCGCCTGCCAGCTCGGTATCACCCTCGCCAGCCTCGGCCTCGGCTGGATCGGCGAACCCTTCCTCGCCCACATGCTCCATCCGGTCTTTTTCCGGTTGGGCATCACTTCGCCGGTGGTCATCCAGTCCGTGGCCTTCGCGCTGGCCTTTTCCGCGATCACGACCCTCCACATCACCCTCGGCGAGCAGGCCCCGAAGATCCTCGCCATCCGCAAACCCGTCCCTTCCACCCTCTGGGTCGCACGGCCCCTCGCGCTTTTCTACACGCTCTTTCGCCCGGCCATCTGGTTTCTCAACGCCGTCTCCAACTGGCTCGTCAAGGCGCTCTTCCGCATCGAACCCGTGAGCGAACACGAACTCGCCCACAGCGAGGAAGAGCTGCGCGTCATCCTCGCGGAAAGCGAGCGCGCCGAGGAGGTCTCCCCGCTCGGGAAGTCCATCCTCATCAACGCGCTCGACATGGCCGACCGCGTCGTCCGCGACATCACCACCCCGCGTGGCGAAGTCGTCTTTCTCAACACCGAGGACACCTTCGAGGAAAACCTCCAGCGCGCCCTCGACTCCCGCCACACCCGCTTTCCGCTCTGCGACGGCCACCTCGACAACACCATCGGCCTTATCCACATCAAGGACATGCTCAAGCTCATGCGCGAGCCCGGCGCCGCCATGGCCAGCATCCGGCGGGAAATCCTCCCCGTCCCCGAAATGATGCCGCTGGAGAAACTCCTCACCTTCTTCCTCTCGCGCCACGCCCACCTCGGCCTCGTCGTCGATGAATTCGGCGGCACCGTCGGTGTCGTCACGCTCGACAACGTCCTCGAGGAACTCGTCGGCGAAATCCAGGACGAGTTCGACGCCGAGAACCCCGAATTCAAGCGCCTCAACGCCGACGAATTCACCGTCCAGGGCGGCGTGGGCCTCTACGAACTCCACGACCTCGCCGGCCTCGAGTTGGAAAGCGCCGACGTCAGCACCATCGGCGGCTACGTCACCCACCTCATCGGCCACCTGCCAAAGCAGGGCGAGCACGTCCGCATCGAGGACTACACCGTCACCATCACCCAGAGCGACGGACGCCGCGTGGGGCAGCTCCACTTCCAGCGCCTCCGCGACCCCGGGAAAGAGCCCGCGTGACGCGCGGGGCAGTTCCCTCCAGAGCATAGGTTAGGCGGCGTCATTGGTAACTCCGTGTCTCCGCTGCCACTGGCTGACAACGTAGGCTCGAGCGAGCAAGTAAACGCCCACTCCGCCTGCCATCGCAAGCAGATGGTAGCCCGTGAACTCGCTCTCCCATGTCAACGGCTGACGACGCACCAGCGATACAACCAATGGAGGGCCAAAGGCAAAACTCACTCCGAGCACGCCGTCCAGGAGTCGCCAATACCAAGGAGGATCTGCGTCCGCGTCTAACTCTGCCGCAAGCTCCGGCTGCTCTCTGCGCAAGCGGCGGCGCACGACGAACAGCGCGAGCGTAAGCACAGCGTAAAGCGCGAGCATCCCGATGAGGACGTAGAGCTTCGCGTCTTTGCCCCACAGCACGCCAGCGGTGTGATACGCCGCAAGGAGTGCAATCAAACCAAGAATGGGCGCGATTCGTTTCACGAGACGTGGCAGCCGCCTTACAACCCCAAGCTGAGCGACTGCCCCGCGCGGCGCGACGGCTGCGCGGGCGCAGGTGGCGGAGCAGCCAGCGTGACGCACGGCGCAGTGCGCTGCAGCGCATGGTTCGGTGGCATTTGCATGGTCATACTCCTCTCCCCATCACTCCTGCAATAACGCCCGCGACGATGGCTACGGGAATGAAGCCGACGCGAAGCAATCCAAGGTCAAACCGTGTCGGTGATGACGGGCGCCGGACGATGACTGTAAGTATTACGGCCCAATGCGCTGCGATGGAGAACAAGCTCGCCCGTAGCATCCCACCGCCGTCGAGTAAGAATGCGGTGGCGACCACAGCCACGAACTGCTGCGCGACGGCCAACTCAATCGGTTTCCGATACTCAGGGCTAAATGACATGATTGCTCGCATGGCGCGTAATGCCGCCTAACCACCCAACCTCAGCGCCCCGGCCTGCGGGACGCCACGATGGCAACCGGAGCGCGATGGCCGGGTTCGCAGCAGCGCATGGTTAGGCCGCGCGAATTCACGAAGTAAGTGCAACACGAGGCGCATGGTGGGAGGAAGAGGAAGAAGGTCTCGAATGGCGGGGAACTCTGGCAGGAGGATGGTCATGAAATACCGACAACTCAATGCAGAAGAACGGAGCGTGCTGGCG
>JAIOPH010000025.1 GCA_021414005.1 Chthoniobacter sp.
GCAACACGCCCGCGGTGCTGGTGACCGGGTTGGTGCCAAAGGCGAACTCCAATAGATTAATGATCCCGTTGTGGTTGTAGTCCTGATCATTTCCGGTAAAGGCCGTGTTATTGCCGAAATGAAACTGCCGCCAGTTATCAATAGCGCTCTGGCGCGTGACCGTGACAGTGTAAGTCCGCATGGAAGTGCCATCCTGCGCAGTAACTATGGTCACGAGGCTATTCGTCCCGACTAACAACGGAAGACTGCCGCTGGGCGTGCCCGAAGTTACCGGAATACCATTAACAGTCACCGTTGCCGCGCCATCGGCCACCGCCGGCGTAAGGGTCACGGCGCTGACCACGTAGTCCACCGTGGCCGTGTAAGCGAAGGTGCCCGGCGCAAAGGCCGGCGTCAACGCGCCGCTGCTGAGCACTAGATCGGTGAGGTCGGCGTTGCTGCGTGGCGTGATGAAGCTCAGGTCGCTGCCAGTAACCGTGCCGCCGGCGCTCACCCCATTAACGCGGAAATGGTAGGTTGTTCCCGGCGTAAGCCCCGTCAGTGTCGTGCTCACTGCAGTCGTGGTGCCGCCGGTGACCGGTGTGGGCATGCCCGCCACATTGGACCCATACGCCACAGTCGAACCGTAGTCGAAGGAGACGGCGGTGCTGCTGCCGTTGGCGTTGACCGTGCCGTTCAAAGTCGCGCCGGTTGCGGTGATGGCCGTCGCCGCCAAGGTTGTTGCCGTGGGCGACGGCAGAGGGGGAGGCACAGCGACGAGGGCCAATGTGTGACCGGCCAGCGAGCTGCTGGTTGCAGCGGTAAAGCGCTCTCCGGAGGCCAGCGCGGTGGTATTTACCGACACGGGCACGAGACTGGTTGTCGTGCTGTTGATGCCCAACTGACCAGAGCCGTTGCCGCCCCATGCGGCCAGTGTGCCGTCCGAGCACAGTGCCAGACTATGGCTATTACCTCCAGCCATCGCGGTGACAGTCCTGCCAGCCAGCACTCCGCTTTGGAGCACTATTACCGGTACATTGCTCTGCGTCGTGCTGCTGATGCCCAACTGACCATTGTTGTTTTGGCCCCATGCGGCCAGTGTGCCGTACGAGCACAGCGCCAGACTGTGGATGCTTCCTGCCACCACCGCGACGACCGTCTTGCCGGCGAGCACGCCGGTCTGGACCACCGCCACCGGCACAAGGCTAGTCGTCGTGCCGTTGTTGCCTAACTGGCCACTAGTGTTGAGCCCCCACCCCGCCAGCGATCCATCCGAGCACAGCGCCACATTGTGATTCTGTCCGGCGACCACCGCAACGACCCTCTTGCCAGCCAGTACTCCGCCCTGGAATACTGGCACCGGTACTCTGCTGGTCGTCGCGGGGCCGTTGCCCAACTGACCCAAACCGTTGCCGCCCCAAGCGGCCAGCGTGCCATCCGAGCACAACGCCAGGCTGTGACGCTGCCCAGCGCACACCGCGATGACCGTCTTGCCGGCCAGCACGCCGCTCTGGACCACGGCCACGGGCACTCTGCTGAACGACATGGCACCGCCGTTGCCCAACTGTCCCTGGTCATTGAGTCCCCACGCCGCCAGGGTTCCATCGGCGCACAGCGCCAAACTGTGGCTGCCTCCGACGGACACCGCGATGACCGTCCTGCCGGCCAGCACGCCGCTCTGGACCACACCCACCGGCACAAGGCTGGCTGTCGTGCTGTTGTTGCCCAACTGGCCATTGTTATTGGATCCCCAAGCCAACGGGCGAACATTCGCCCATTGCAGCACCAGATCGTTGCCGGTGCCCCCGTAGTAGTTGACTACAAAGCTGTAGGTGATCCCGTTGTAAGTCAGCGGCACAACCTGGCCTTGGGCGAGATTCGTAAAGGCTCCGCTGATCAGATCGGGCCCAGTGTTTTGCACCACCGTCAGGTTCCTTCCTACTGGCGGGGCAAAGTTCAGCGTCAGGGTCGCAGTCCCAGAGGCAGAGAAACTGCTCCCTCCCTCCGGTATGTCGCTCGCAGTGTTGTAGGTCCAGGACAGCGGTGCGCGGGTCACGATGGCTGTGTAGGTCTGGGTCGTAAGACCGTCCGCTGTGGTCACGACGGTCGTGATCGTGTTCGGGCCGACATTCAGCGCGAAGGGGTCACTGGCGCTGCCGGAGGCCACCACCGTTCCATTCACGCGGATCGTCGCGCTGGCATCGTCGGCCACCGGGGTGATGGTGACGCTGCTGCTGCTGGTGGTCGCGGTATAATCGGTCGTTGCGGTGGCAAACGCCGGGCTGAGCGTGCCGCTGCTCAGGGTCAGGTTGTTCAGGTTCGCGTTCTGGGGAGGCGTGTCGAAGGTCAGGTCGCTGCCGTAGCCTGCGCTCCCGGCGTTTGTGACCCTGACGCGGAAATGGTAAGTCGTGCCCGGAGTAAGACCGGTCAGCGTTGTGCTCACCGCTGTCGCCGCGCCGCCGGTGACCGACGCGGGGCTGGCCGCCACATTGGCTCCATAGGCTGCCGTGGTGCCATAATCGAAAGAGACCGCAGCGCTGTTCCCGGTGGCGGTGACTGTGCCGTTCAAAATCGCGCCGGTGGTGCGAATGGCTGTGGCAGCCGAGGTCGCGGCAGTGGGAGGGGGCGAAGCCACCACCGCCAAGTTGTGACTGGCCGACCGGCCGCTGCCGACCACAACGAAGCGCTCCCCGGCACCCAGTCCGGCGGTGCTCACCAACACCGGCACAGGGCTGTCCGTCGCGCTATTGTTGCCCAACTGGCCCCAGGTGGCACGGCCCCACGAGGCCAGCGTGCCATCCGAACACAGCGCCAGACTGTGATATGCACCTGCGGCCACCGCGATAACCGTCTTTCCGGCCAGTACCCCGTTCATGTCCACAGCTCCCGGCAGAAGTCCATTCGTTGCCAAGTTATTACCCAACTGGCCCCAGAAGTCCTGCCTTCCCCACGAGGCCAGAGTACCATCCGAGCACAGCACCAGATTGTGCTGTGACGCAGCCATCGCGACGACCGCCTTGCCGGCGAGTACCCCGCTCTGGTTTACCGCCACCGGCACCAAGCCGTTCGTCGTGGTGCCGTTGCCATACGCACCATGGGTATTGCTGCCCCATGCGGCCAGCATGCCGTCCGAGCACAGCGCCAGATTATTATAGACTCCTGCGGCGACCGCGATGACCGTTTTGCCAGCGAGCACCCCGGTCTGGACTACGGCCACCGGCACCAAGCTATTCGTGGTGCTGTTGTTGCCCAACTGGCCACTGAAGTTGGCACCCCACGCCGCTACGGTTCCGTCCGAGCACAGCACCAGGCAGTGGTCCCATCCCGCAGCCACCGCAACGACCGACTTTCCGGCGAGCACCCCGTTCTGGACCACCGCCACGGGCACACGGCTTTCCGTCGTACTGTTGTTGCCCAACTGCCCGGAGGTGTTGCTGCCCCACGCGGCCATCGTGCCGTCCGAGCACAGCGCCAGACTGTGATAAAATCCGGCGGCTACCGCGATGACTGTCTTTCCCGCCAGCACCCCGCTCTGGAGTACGGCCACCGGCACAATGCTATCTTTTCCACTATTGTCTCCCAACTGCCCGGAGGCGTTGCTGCCCCATGCGGCCAGCGTGCCGTCCGAGCACAGTGCCAGACTGTGATACCCGCCATTGGCCACCGCGGTTACCGTCTTTCCGGCCAGCACCCCGGTCTGCACCACCGTCACCGGCACAAGTCTGTCTGTCGTGCTGTTGTCGCCCAACTGGCCATCGCCATTGAGTCCCCAGGCCACCGGCCGGACATTGGCCCACCGCAGCACGAGATCGTTGCCCGTACCGCCATAGTAACTGGCCACGAAGGTGTAGATCACCCCGCCATAAGTCAGTGCGACCGTCTGCCCCTGCGTCAGGTTGCCGAAGGTTCCGCTGATGAACCCCAAGCCCGTGTTTTCCACCACCGTCAGGTTCGTGCCCGTTGTCGGCGCGAAGTTCAGCGTGAGATTCACGGTGTTGCCCGTCGCCGTGTAGCTGCCGGCCGTGACCGGCACGTCAGTCGCGGCGTTGAAGGTGGCGTTCACCACCGCGGCGCTAGCCGGCAAGGCGGTGAAAAGGGCCAGGGCGGCAGCAGCGGCGGCGAGGAAAGTTCTCATGCTGGTCTTTGAACGAGGATGGAAAATCCGGGAGATGCGGAGCGACGAAGGCCGCTACGGCGGGTAGAAGGCTGTTCCTGGTTCGGATTTCGGTGGGCTTCACGGCGCGGCACTGCACTGCTTGAGTAGTCCTTACATCGCCAGCCTTTGGCTCAGCGGCATAAAAAAAATGGAACGCCGCACAATTCCCATCACATCGTGAGGAGGCAAGCGGCTTTTAGGTGTAAGGAACCGGAGGCCTCCGCGCAGCTTCACACTTCACGTTCTGTCTTCCGCCTCCGCCTCCGCTTGCCGAAGGCCCCCTTCAACTTCACGACAACCGCGCGATGTCCCGCAGGAACTGCATCCAGATGAAAAACATGCCGCGCCAGGAGTAGCGGATTTCGCCGGTGGCGGTTTGCTTGAGGATGCCGGTGGCGATGTTGTGGGTGATCTGGGCGCGGAGGTCGCGCTGGATGTCGTGCTGGATGGTTTCCGGGTCGAGTTCGGGAAGGTCGGCGAGGGCGACGCGGTTCATGTGCAGAAAATGGCGGTGGCTTTCATACAGCTCGAAAAAGGTCTGGTCGCCACGGAGGCGATTGACGCGCCAGTTGGGGACGAGCTTGAGGCTGTAGCTGAAGGGGTAATTCCAGGTGGTCCAGATGGTGCCGTCCTGCGCGCGGGAGGAGATGCTGAGGTAGTAAAAGGCGACGTTGTGCTGGTCGATGAGGCAGATGGCGGATTGAGCGCGGTCGGCGGGTTTGTAGAAGAGGCGGAAGAACTGCGCGTAGTTTTGCCAATCCCAGCCGACGTCATCCACATGCTCGAAACCCTCGCCTTCGACCTCTTCGGTGATCTCGTTAAGCGCGGGAAAGGCTTCGGCGTGCGGGGGCGTTTTGTGGCGGAGATTTTTCTCCAGCGGGAGCGTGAGCTTGCGGACGCGGGTGAGGATTTCCAGCCACGGGAGGAGCAGCCAGCTCGCGGCACAGAAAACTCCCGCCTGCCAGGAGCCACTGAAAAGCCAGCCGATCAGGAAGGAGGTCCCGAGGATGCCCGCGACACCGAGTTTACGCAGCGCCGGATGCGGCACGGTGCGCAGGGCCAGGCTGAGGGCGATGGTGCCGAGGACGATGAGGACGCGGGAGCCGAGGCTCCAGTGCGCGAGGTCGAAATCGGCGGCGAGCAGTGGGAAAAGGGCGGGGGCGGTCACGGGGTGATACCGTGCCGGGCGAGGAAGGGTTCCAGCTCCTCGGGCCCGAAATCCGCGAGCACGCCACCGTTGGCGGTGACGAGAGTGGGGGTGCGCGACTGGCCGGAGAGGCGGGTCATTTCGACGAAATCGGCGTGGTCCTTTTCCACGTCGAGAAGCGTGTAACGGTAGCCATGCACATCAAGCCACGCTTGGGCGCGGACGCACCAGGGACACCAGATTTTCACGTAGAGTTTAAGCAGCATGGGGCCGGGACGGTAGCCGCGGGGAGGGGAGGATGTCGAATGACGAATGACGGTAGTAAGGCACGGGTCCTTGTACGCTGTTTCGCATGCGTCCCCGCTGGCTACGGGGGCGTGCCTCCGCGCTTTTTTCTGCGCCCGAGGTCGCGCTTTAGAACGCAGCGGCGGTTTGCCGTCCGGCGACCTTGGCGAGGTGGGCGTCGAGGTATTGCGCGGCGCTGGCGGCGGCGCGTCCCAGTTCGGTGTAGCGGCCGAGTTCGTCGGCGAGCTGGCGCAGGATGGTGAGCGCTTCGGCGCGGTCGGTATCTGCGAGCGCCTGGATGGCCGAGAGCCGGAAGACCGCGCTGGTGCGGGCTTCGCGCGCCCATTTCGGCAGCATGTCCAGCGCGACATCCGGGTAAAACCGCGCAATGCCGTAGAGCGCGAAGTGCCGGGTCGCGGGGTCACCGGTGGCGAGTTCGTTCTTCCAGTATTCCCACTCCGTCTCGGGCGTGATGCCGTAGTAGCGCATCGCGGCGGGCCGGGCCGCCGGGTCGATCATGGCTTCGATCTTGAGCTGCGGGTCGATGCACATCGCCACGGTGTCGTCCTTGCGCCCGGTCTCGCGCAGGGCGAGGAGCGCGGCCACGATGTCGGCGGTGTCGGCGCGAAAAGCCGTGGTGTCGAAGCGGCTGCGCAACTGGCTGCCAGCGGAGCTGAATTTTGCGACCGCGCTGAGCGGGAGATTTTCCGCGGTCGCGAGCACGGCGGTCTGGATCGCACCCGGCGTAAAGTCGGCGTGATCCTGGATGTAGCCGAGGAGCGGCGCGAGGGCGGGCGCGGGGCTGGCGGTGAAGCGGTAGGGTGCCTCGCCGAGCTTGTTGGCGGAGCGCAGCGCGGCTGTCGCTAGTGTCAGCTCGGCGGTCTGCCCCGGCGCGAGCGTGAGCGATCCGGGACGAATGACGATCACGGCGCTGCGGTCGTTTTCAAAAATCTGTCCAGCCGGCACGCGCAGCGTGCGCGCGCTTTCGGTGCGATTGAAAACGCGGGCGCGGAGAGTGTCGCGGCCATTGCCCTGGAACTCCGCCTGAAGGGCGCTCTGGCGCAGGCCGTCGCCCAAGTACAAATCCGCCGGGCCAACGGCGACCGTGGAGGTGCCGGGCTCGTGCGACGCGACCGAAGCCGCCACGGCGAGCGCGACCACGGCGGCCTCTTTCAAGGACGGCGACGGGAGCGACAGGCGCGGTTGATCATGCAGGTAAAATCCGCCGACGGCGACGACCGGGAGAAGGATGGCGCAGAGCGTTTTCGTCTTCATAACCCTCTGAAGAAAGCAGCCCTCCTGCCAGTGGGGGAAATTAGTTGTCCCGATCCGCCACCCCGGACAGGCTGCCCCCATGAAGACGTTTTCGGAGTTCATCGACCGCATTTTTCTTCACGAGGGTCTGCTCGCGCGGCTCCGGCCCGCCGAGCCGCTGAGCTACGAGTTGCAGCTCCGCATCCGCGATGCCAGCGACGCGGTGCTCGGCGGCGGGCGCGCCATCGGTCAGCCGGAAAAGTTTGCGCTGGTGCGCGGCGGGCTGCTTTACGCGGTCGATGCGATCCACGAGGCGCACACCATTTTCCAGGAAGCGAAAGACGACCTCGGTGCCTACTGGCACGGCATGATGCACCGGCGCGAGGGCGACTTTGAAAACGCGCGCTATTGGTATCGCCGGGCGGGCGCGCTGCCGTGCTTCGCGGCGCTGCACCGGGCGGCGGGGGAGTTTTCCGCCGACATGGCGCGGCAGCCCGGCTGGGATCCGTATCTCCTCACCGGCGAGTGTGAGCGGGCGCGTTTCGGCGCGGAGGAAAACGTGACGCAACTCGCGAAGCTGCAGCTCGCGGAGTTCGAGGGCGTCTTCGACTATACGTGGCGGCAGTGCGGGCTGTAGCGGCGGCTAAGTTTGCGGCACCGGCCACGCGGGATGCGTAACGATCCGGCGCAAGGCCAGGTCGAGCAGAGTCCGACCGGGTTCCATGCGGTGCCACGGGGAGGCGCCGGAGGGATGCGGGAGCGGCACGATGTCGAAGGTGTGGCCGGCGCGCTCGACGGGGATGATTTCGCCGATCACATCGGTCAGTTTGTCGAACACGAGGAATTGCTGGATGGCGAGTTTGCCGATGGGAATGACGAGCGCGGGCCGCAGCAGCGCTAGTTCCGCATCGAGCCAGCTTCGGCAGCGCGCAATCTCGCCGGGATCGGGCACGCGGTCGCCGCCGGCGCTGGTCTTGCCGGGAAAGCAGCGGCAAACCGCCGCCATGTAGATGGCGGCGCGAAACTCCGCTTCGCTCATGCCGCAGGCCCGCTGGAACCAGCCGAAAAGCGTCCTGCCCGCAGTCCACGCGAAGGGTCGCCCGAGCACCGGCTCCTTCACGCCCGGTGCCTGGCCCACGCTGATGACACGCGAGACGACCGCACCGCCGGAGACCGCCGGGCGGTGCATTTTCGGGCAAAGCGTGCAGGCGCGGAGACGGGCGACGTGGGCGGTGAGAGCGGGCTGAAGCTTCATGGGGGGAAGTTCGAGTTTTTGGTTTCAGATTTTCCCACCACGATGCCGGGCTCGAGCGCATGTCCGCGCACGAACTCCCCGGCGCTCATCCGCCGTTTCCCCTCCATTTGCACGTCGCGCAGCAGCACCGCACCGGTACCGGCGGCGACGAGAATCCCGCGCCGATCCGCGCGCAGCACCCCGCCGGCGGGCCCGGCCTCGCGGCGATGCTGGATGCACGAGAAGACCTTGAGCTGGCGCGGTCCGTCGGGTGTCGGAAGAAATGTGTGCGCCGCCGGCCAGGGGTTCATTGCACGAATGCGGCGGTCAATTTCGGCAGGCGTGGCCGACCAGTCGATCGCGCCGTTTTCGCGGCCCAGTTTCGGCGCGTAATTCGCCTGCGTCTCGTCCTGCGGCACCCGCGGCGCGCGTCCCGCGGCCACGAGCGGCAGCGCCTCCGCGAGCGCCTCGGCAGCGATCACGCCCAGCCGGTCGTGCAGCGAACCGCCGGTCTCGCGTCGCCGGATCGGCGTGACGTGGGCGAGCAGGATGTCGCCCGTGTCGAGCCCCTCGGCCATGTGCATCACGGTGATCCCGCTGGTCTTGTCGCCGGCTTCGATCGCCGCCTGAATCGGAGCCGCGCCGCGCCAGCGCGGCAGCAGCGAGGCGTGCAAATTCAGGCACGCCAGCCGCCCGGCGGAGAGCACCGCCTTCGGCAAAATTTGGCCATACGCCATGACCACGATCACGTCCGCCCGCAGCGCCACGACTTCCGCCAAGGACTCAGGAGCGCGCATTTTCAGGGGCTGCAAGATCGGCACGCCGTGCTCCAGCGCGAGCTGCTTAATGGCCGACGCCCGTAACTCCAGCTTCCGCCCGGCAGGCTTGTCCGGCTGCGTCACCGCGGCGACAACTTCCCAGCCCGGCGCGCCGAGCAGCCAGCGCAGCGCCGGCACGCCGATCTCGCCGGTGCCCATGAACACGACGCGCATCAAGGTGAAATCCGAAATCCGAAATCCGAAACCCGAAGCAAATCCGAAAGGCGGGAAATCACGAAAACGGAAAAGGGATGCACGGGACTTCGGATTTCGGATTCCACTTTCGTCAAGCCGGGGAATCCACGGCTCGCAAAATATCCATCAGCACCTTCACCGGTGGCTGAGTGGCGTCGATCTCCTTGACGAGTTCCGGCCCGTAAAACTTCAGCACCGGTTTCGACTCCTCATCGTACGTTTCGAGCCGGCGGCGGATCGTTTCCTCGTTGGCATCGTCAAAGCGGTTTTCCTTGAGTGCGCGCTTTTTCAGCCGCCCCACGAGCGCGTCGCGATCCGGGCACGAGAGGTGAAAGACGCGCTGCACCTCGATCATGTCGCGCATGATTTCGGCCTGATGCACACTGCGCGGGATGCCATCGAGCACCAGTGCGTCGATGTCCGGTTTAAAGGTGTGCGAGCCCACCATGTCGGCGATGCGCGCCATCCAGAGTTTCACCGTGATTTCGTCCGGCACGAGTTCGCCTTTGCTCGAAAAGGAGAGAAAAGCCTGGCCGATCGGCGTGCGGGTATCGAGCTGGCGAAAGACATCGCCGCAGGCGCAGTGAAAGAAGCGGGGAATCGCGCCGAGGATTTTGCCCTGAGTGCCTTTGCCGCTGCCGGGTGCGCCGAAAAGAAGATAAGTGCGGTATTTCATAATGGCATGGGTGGCCGCGGACTGTGGGAAGTGGGCGCGGAAAGGGAAAGGCGAAATTGCCCGTCCCGGCGGCCCGCGCACGCGGTGTTTCGCGCTTGCGGGCGAGCGCCTGCCGCGAAAGGCTCACGCGCGTCTTTCTCACTCCATCATGAAACTCCTCCACCTCCTTCTCACCCTCGCCAGCCTCGCCGCGTTTACCGTTCGCGCCGACGATTGGAAATCCGACGACAGCTTCACGAGCCTTTTCAACGGCCAGAACCTCACCGGCTGGCATTACAAAAACGATCCCGACCTCGATGGCAAAACCGAAGCCACCGATGGCCGCTACTCCGCTAAGGACGGCATCCTTACCGTTCATCCGCACGACGCCGCGAAAGGCCCGCGCCTTCGCCAGCTCTGGACGCTCCGCGAGTTTCCGAAGGACTTCATCCTCCGCCTGGAATTCCGGGCCTCGGTCAACGCCGATAGCGGCATCTTTCTCCGGGCCCCCCAACTCCAGTGCCGCGACTATCTCGTGGCCGGACCTTACAAGGAGCTGAAAGCCTACAAGCCGCAGGACTGGAACGTCATCGAAGTCACCGTGAAGGACGGCGTTGCCCACTGCACCTGCAACGGCGAAGTTCTCGAAGCCGCGCTCAAGCTCCCCGCCACCGGCTCCATCGGCCTCGAAGCCGACAACGCCACGATGGAATACCGGCATCTTCAGCTCAAGGAACTGCCGTGAGCCGGGCTCACAAAAAGTAATCGAAGTCCTGCTCGCTATGAGATTTCCGCCGGACGCGGAAAATGTGCGCGGGCTTTTCCGGCGTGAGCCGGATGAATTGCCGATGACCGCTCCAGAGATAGCGCTCGTCGTGCAGAAGGTCGTGGGCCTGATAGGTCTGGCTTTCCATCCAGCCGAATTGTTCGACTGGCACGTGGATGAAGGCGTCCTGCGCGTGAAACGGATCGAGCGAGACGGCGATGAGCAGGATGTTGTCGCGCGCCGCGGTCATCTTCACGAAGTAAAGGACGAGGTCGTTGTCGGCGTGGTGAAAGCGCAGGTTGAGGAGCTGCTGGAGGGCGCGGTTTTCGCGGCGGATGCGGTTGAGCCGCGTGATCGTCTCCTTGATGTGGCCAGGCGCGTTCCAGTCGCGCGCCTTCCACTGGTATTTCTCCGAGTCGAGATACTCCTCGCGGGCGAGCTGTTTGTAGTCGTTGTCGCAGAGGTGGAGGAACTGGCGCACATCGCCCGCGGCATCCCATGGCTTCCTTTCCAGCCCCGCATTTTCGCATAGCTCGAAGCCGGAATAGATGCCGTAAACCGAGGCGAGCGTGGCCGCGAGCACGGCACGGATGACGAACGCCGGCCGGCCGCCAAATTGCAGAAAGCTCGGCAGAATGTCCGGCGTGTTTGGCCAGAGATTCGGGCGCATCGTCTCAGCAGATTCGCTGTGCGTGAGTTCGGAGAAATACTCGGTCAGACCCTGCTTCGTATTGCGCCAGGTGAAGTAGGTGTAGCTCTGCGTGAAGCCGGCGCGCGCCAGCACTTTCATCATTTTCGGTCGCGTGAACGCCTCGCTCAGAAAAATCGCGTCGGGAAAGCGCTGCTGCACGCGGGCGATGAGGTATTCCCAAAACGCCACGGGTTTCGTGTGCGGATTATCCACGCGGAAAATGCGCACGCCGTGCTCGCACCAAAACTCGACCACGCTCGCGATCTCGCTCCAAAGCGTGCGCCAGTCGGCGTTGTGGTAGTTCAGCGGATAGACGTCCTGATACTTCTTCGGTGGGTTCTCCGCGTATTTGATCGTCCCGTCGGGGCGCTTGTAAAACCAGTCGGGGTGCTCGTGGACGTAGGGATGATCCGGCGAGCAGTTCAGGGCGAAGTCCAGCGCCAGCTCCATCCCGCGCGCGTGGATCTCTTTCACCAGCCAGGCGAAATCCGCGAGCGTCCCCAGCTCGGGCGCCACGTCCTTGTGCCCGCCGCCGTTCGGGCATTTCTGGTGCCGGTTGCCGATGGCGTAAGGCACGCCGGGCTCACCGGGTTCGCAGGTCACGGCGTTGTTGCGGCCCTTGCGCGCCGTGACGCCAATCGGGTGGATTGGCGGAAAGTAGATCACGTCGAAGCCCATCGCCTTCGCGTCGTCGATGCGCGGCAGGCAGTCGCGGAAGGTCGATCCCTTGTCCCCGCGTCCCTCCGCCGAGCGCGGAAAAAACTCATACCACTGCGAAAAGGCCGCGCCGGGGCGGTCCACATAAACGAGCGGATAGCGGGCGCTGAATTCGGGCTCACCTATTGTCCGTGAGGCCGGCGTCGCGCCTGCCTCCGCTGAAGGTTGAACAACGGCTTGCTTTACCCGCGTCGCCTTCGCGCTCTTGGGCGCAGGCGCACCTTTCAGCACCGGCACGGCCACCACTTTCGCCGCGCCCGCCGCGTCCACCAACTCCCCGACCGGCGGGAGATTCAGCAGATATTCCGTGCTCTCGGCGCGATCCGGGTACGCTATCATCAGCCCCTCCAGCTCCGGCGAGTGCGCCAACCCGTTTACATCGGCCGGCGAGCCCGCGCGCATCGCCTCCGCCAGTCGGAGCAGCCGCTCCGCGTCGCGCTTCTGCCCGGCCGCCTGCGCCAGCCGCGCGGCCTTTTCCACAAAGGCCGCACCTTCCAGCCTCTCGCTTTTCAAGTCCGGGAGAGCCGCCGCGAACTTCAGGTGAAACTCATGCTGCCACGAAAGAAACGTGTCGCCCCACGCCTCGACCGTGAATTCATAGACGGCGTTTTCAAAAACCGAAAACGTCCCGCACCAGCGATCGTTGCCGTTGGGAATCGGCGTCATTGGCGTCTCATACCAGCGCGCCGTCCCGCGCTTCCGCCACTTGAGCACCGCGCTGACGACGTCGTGCCCATCCTTGAAAACATCCGCCTCCACCGCGATGTCCTCGCCCACCGCGCGCTTCACCGCATACCGCCCGCCCTCGACAAGCGGCTGTACATTTTCAATCACGCAAGTCGGCGGGCGGAGCATCATGTTGCCTCGCAGTTTGCGCCACGGCTCCCAGCGTCGCAAGCCTGCCATCAGCTCAGACTCACTTGGAAAACCGATAAAGGTCAGCAACCGCGATCATCGCAAAATAAGCGTGGAAAATGGCGCAGATCCAACCGGCTACGCTTCGCCGACGATCTACAGTTCGGATGTGGTCCAAAGCGAAAGCGAGGCCGAACGCTGATACCGCTCCAGCAGAAAGAGTTTCCTGAATACCGCCAACGACAGGCACGCCGCAGAGGAACACCGCAAGCAGGAAAGACAGTCCCAATGCACAACGCGAACGGATTTGCATCGGGATCGGACTCCACCGGGAGAGGAAGAAAGCCGCTGTCCCTCCTACGCAAACAATCGGCGCAAGTTGGCAGAGGACTGCTGCCAGCGCGGATTGATGGGTCCCGTAGCCATAAATTCGCACTGTGGCAAAAAGAGGCATCTCAAAGGAGGCACTCCGATTCGCCGATGGAGATGCGGTGCATAGAATTGGTGGAGTCTATCGGTGCAGAAAGCCGGTGCAAACAGAGAAGCCGAAGCGCCACGCGTGCCTCCGCGCATCCGCTCGCCAAGCGGCGGCGAAACCTCCTACCGTCGTCGCATGGCTTACGAATCCTTCTCCGCCTTCCTTACCGCGCTCGAGCGCGCGGGCGGGTTGCGGCGTGTCGCCGAGCCGGTGGCCACAGAGCTGGAGATCACCGAGTGGGCGGATCGGGAGATGAAATCGCCGGGTGGCGGCCAGGCGCTGCTTTTTGAAAAGCCCACGGTCAACGGCACAGCGTCGCCTTTCCCGCTCGCGGTGAACACGATGGGCTCGACGCGCCGCATGGCCATGGCGCTGGGGCTGGAGTCGGTGGACGAACTCGCCGCGCAGATGCAGCTCATCCTCAAAGCCAAGCCGCCGACTTCCCTCCGCCACGCCTGGACGCTGGCCATGCAGGGCCTAGACCTGCTCAACGCCAAGCCGAAGCACGTCAGCAGCGGCCCGTGCAAGGAAGTCGTCCACCTGCTCCGTGACGACGAATGGAGAACGGCGAATGACGGTGCGACCTCGTCATCCGTCATTCGTCATTCGTCATTACCCACCCTCCTCTCCCTCCCCATCCTCCAATGCTGGCCGCAGGACGGCGGGCGCTTCATCACCTTCCCGTGCGTTCACACGCGCGACCCGGACACCGGCGAGCGGAATCTCGGGATGTATCGCATGCAGGTCTATGACGACCGCACCACCGGCATGCACTGGCAGGTGCATAAAGTCGGCGCGCGGCATGGGCGGCGGTATTACGAAAAGGGCGAGCGCATGCCCGTGGCGGTGACCATCGGCGGAGATCCGGCTTACACTTTCGCCGCCACCGCGCCGCTGCCCGACGGACTCGACGAAATCATGTTCGCCGGCTTCATCCGGAAAAAGTCCGTGCCACTGGTGAAGTGCGAAACCGTGGATCTCGAAGTCCCCGCCGACGTGGATTTCGTCCTCGAAGGCTACGTGCAACCCGGCGAGCTGCGGCCCGAGGGACCGTTCGGCGACCACACCGGATTTTACACGCCGGTGGATGATTACCCCGTCTTTCATCTCACCGCGATCACGCACCGGCGCGACGCCGTCTATCCCTGCACCGTCGTCGGCATTCCGCCGATGGAGGACTTCTACATGGGCACGGCGAGCGTGCGGATTTTCCTCCCGGTTTTCCAAATGAACTTCCCCGAGATCGTCGATCTCGCGCTGCCCGCCGAGGGCGTGTTTCACAACATGGTCTTCGTCAGCATCCGCAAACAGTACGCGTGGCAGGCCTACAAAATCATGCACGGCCTGTGGGGCATGGGGCAGATGATGTTCAGCAAATACATCGTCGTGGTGGACGCCGACTGCGACGTCCACAACACCAGCGAAGTGCTCTTCCGCCTCTGCGCGAACACCGATCCTCAGCGCGACTCGACCTTTGTGAAAAGCCCGTGCGACGCCCTCGATCACGCGCCCACCGTGCCGTGCATCGGCTCGCACATGGGCCTCGACGCCACGCGCAAACTCCCCGGCGAAGGCTACACCCGCGGCTGGCCCGAGCTGGTGAAAATGCCCGCTGAGGTGAAAGCGCGCGTGGATGCGCTGCGGGGCGCGAGTTAGCCAGCCTTGGGCGTGGGCGCGGCGGGCGCGGTGGATGGTGCGGGTGGGGTGGCCGCGGGTGTCGCGGGCACCGGCGCGGGCGTGGCGGGGGTGGGTGTGGCCGGCGGAGCCTTGGGCTTGGTGAGGTCCTCCCAGGTGAATAACTCCCCGCCGTGGCCGCCGATTTCGCCGAGCAGCTTTTCACAGCGCTCGCGCCACTTCACGAGATCGGGCGCGTCGAATTTTTCAGCCGTGCCGGGAAAGATAAGGTAGGTCACCTTGAGGTCGTTGGTTGCCCGATTCTCGCCGCTGGTCTGTGGGTTGATCTGCTTGCCGAGGCGCAGCGAGGCTTCGCCGATGAGGTTCATCGGGCCGACATCGCCGACGATCGCCGGGTAGATCGTCTTTCCGTAGATGACCACGCAGTAGTCGCCGACGCTGGGCTTAAACGGACCGGCTTTGCCCCGCGAGACCATCGCGCCCGGCAGCACGATGTAAGGATCAGCGAAGGCCACGAGGAAGCTGAAGGTTTTCAAGTCCGCGATCTCGCGCCGCACCCGGGTGATGGCCTCGCGCAAGTCATCCTTCCGCGCCGCGCCCACGCCGTTGGTTTTCAACTCTTGCTCCCATTGTTTGATCTTCGCCTCGCGTAGCGGGATGAGGGAGTTCGGCTTGTCCGTCTTCTTCGCCCAGCGGTAGCTCGTGGCCGACTGGAAGGTCGAAGACGCGCCCTCGACTTCGGCGACGCGGTCGCTGTCCGAGCCATCGGTATCGGTGTCCATGTCGGACTGGATGAACAGCGCGCGGCGTTTCGTCTCGGGGTGCTGGAGTTCGAGCAGCGTCTCGCAGTCGTAGAAATTGTGGCGCGAAAGCAGGTTGTCGAGCCGCATCAAGCTGGACTGCAATGCAGCGACCTTGAGCCGGTAGAGGTCGTCGAAAACGGGCGAGACCTTCGCCGTTTCGAGCAGCGTCGGGAGCGCTGGCAGCAACGTCGGCAACGCGTCATTGATCCGTCTGATTTCGTCCAGCGCGAGCGAGGGCTTGGGCACCTTTACTTTCACCGTCAGCTCGGCGGTGTAGCTCTCCGGTTCCGTGCGGTCGCGCGTGGCCGTGGTGCCGTACTCGGTTTCGAGTTTTACGCTGTACTTCATCCCGTTGAAAATCTTGCCCACCTCGAGGCGTTTGTTCGGCACGTAAGGCGTGGGCGGGGCCGGTGTGGGCGGTGGGGTCACGACGCGTGGAGTCGGCGGCGTGGGGCTCGCCGTGGGCACGGGTGTCGGCCCCGGCGGCGGTGCGGGCGGACGCGGACACCCTGTGAGCACCAGCAGCGCGAGGCCGGCGGGAAGGAGGCGCAGCGGCAAGGAAGCGGTGAACATTCTCCTCGGCGCGCAATCCTACCTGATGACGAAGGCGAGGACGGAAACCACCACGCCGATGCCGCTTAAAAGGGCCATCATCCCGGCGGGCATCGGCTTCTTAGTTTTAAGGAACGCCGGCAGGAATCGCCCTTCCAGCAGCACGGAAACGACCAGCCCGAGGATCAGCCCCGGCTGCGTCTGGCCCGTGGTCAGCAGCCAGCCCGCGACGAGAATTAGCGCGCCCGACACTCCACCCGCGATGAGCGACGCCTTGCTGCCCGCTTTCACGAAACCCATGACGCCCCCGAGAATCGTGAGCACACCGAAAAGGAAGTAGAAGTTTTGGGTCAGTGCGAGCATGGCCGGCAGAGATAGGGCAAAGCGCCCGCGCCCGCAACTGCAACGCACCGCGTGGCAACCCAAACGCGGTTGCTGCCCCCTATTTTTTTGGAGGCGGAAGATGCCTGCCTTCCTGCGGGGCCGCGGGAGCGTTGGTCTTGGGCAGGTTTGGACAAACAAATTTGCCTCGCTGGTTCAAAATGACGCGCAGCTTTTCCTTTAGCGTCATCTGGCCAAAGATACCGTTAAGGGTCTTGCAGCAGGCCACCAAGTTCTCGTCGCCGTTGCCTCCCTTTTGCGATGTAGGAACCAGATGGTCCACGCTCGCCTCATCCTTCGGCAAAGTCCGGCTGCAGAAGAAGCACTGGCCTCCCTGCGCGAAAATCGCCCTTTCGAGTGGGGTTGTGGGCATGTTGTTTTTAGCTCTCCCCGCGCCTTCGCTGCCCGAGGAAAAGCCGGAGCAAAAAGATCGGCACGAGCGTTGTGAGCGTCATCACCACGCACACCAGCCAGCCGGGAATCGCGCGGGCGCGATCACCTTCGACCGCTGCAAGTCCCGCGCGGACCACTTCTTCGACGGGCACTTTGAAAACCTCCGGCGCGGGAAGCGAATCTCGGGAGTTGGGACGATCCGCGACCTGCCCAAACTCCGTGCTCACCGGCCCCGGACACAGCGCCGTGACCGAGACGCCGGTCCCGCGCAGTTCCGCGCGCAGCGCCTCGGAGAAGCTCGTCACGTAGGCCTTCGTGGCCGCGTACACGGCCATCTTCGGCAGCGGCAGCAGGCTGGCGATGCTGCTCACATTGAGGATCGCGCCGCGACCCGCGCGCACGAGATCGGGCAGCAGCGCGTGGGTCAGGCGGGTGAGCGCCTGGATATTTACGTCGAGCATCGCCCGCACGCGCGCCCACTCGCTTTCCTCAAAAAGGCCGTGATCGCCGAGGCCGGCGTTGTTCACCAGCAGGCTCACGCGCTCCCCGCTGGCCGCGAGCGCCGCGAGCAGTGCCTCGATCTGCACCTCGTCCGCGAGATCGGCGGCGTGGCAGTGGATGGTCAGGCCCGGACGGTCGAGTTCGCCCGTGAGCGCCTCCAGCCGGTCCCGCCGCCGCGCCACCAGGATGAGCGAGCGCGCGTGCGGCGCGAGTTGGCGGACAAACTCCTCGCCAATACCCGAAGAAGCACCGGTGATGAGGGCCGTGCAGCCGTGGAAAAAATTCATGGCGCAAGTGGAGGATGGCCCGTGGCTGGTGGCAAGTCGCAAGTCGCAAGTCGCAAGTCGCAGCGCGCGTATTCCACTTGTCACTGGCCGCCGGCCACCTGTCCTCTCGCCCCATGACCGTGCTTCACCTCGCCGACCAAACGCCGTTCACCACCAAGGACGGCTCCACCATCCGCAGCATCCTCGACCGCACCAATGCGCCGGTCGAAAAACAGTCGCTGGCCGAAGCCCAAGTCCCCGCCCGCACCGCCACACAGCGGCATTACCACCGGCTCGCGGAGGAGTTCTATTTCATCCTCGAAGGCGCGGGTGAAATGGAGATCGATGGCGAAACGCGTAGCGTCGGCCCCGGCGACGCCATTCTTATCCCGGCGGGAGCGTGGCACACCATCGCGGCGCGGGAAACCCTCCGCTTCCTCTGCTGCTGCGCGCCGCCGTACGCGCACGAGGACACGTATTTCGCGTGAACCAAGAAGTAAAAATGCTCCGCTTTGGCGCGCCGTAATGGTCTTGCCGCGCGGCACGCACCCGCCATTTTACGCGCATGCTGAATGTCCTCATTGCTCTCCTGCTCGGGGTGGTCCTCGGCGCTGCCATCGGGTGGCTGCTCGGGGCGCGGAAGAGTGCGGGTGACGCTGCCGCTGCGCTCCAACCGTTGGCTGCGGAATTGCGCCAGCAGCTCGCGGCGCGCGAGGCGGCGCTGGCGGAGGCGCAGGGCGATTGCGCCGACGCGCAAGCCGCACTCGCCGCAGCGCAGGCCACCCGGCACGCCGTGGAAAATGCCGCCCGTGAGCAGCGCACCGAGGACGCCCAGCAACTCGGCGAAGCCCGCGCGGCCCGCGCCTCCGCCGAGACGCAACTGACGGCGACGCGCGCGGAACTTTCCCGTGAGCAGGCGGCGCACGCGGCGGCGGTCGCGCGCCTGGGCGAACTCGACAAATCCCTCGCGCAGCTCCGCGAGGAGGAACGGCAGGCCGAGGCGCGCGAGGCCGAGTTGCGCGCGCAGCTTTTGACGGCGGAAATGGCGAGGAGCGAGCAGGGTGCGCGGGTCGAGTCGCTGGGCGAAAAACTCGCACTGGAGCGCGGCGAGCTGCAAAAAATTCACGACGCTTTTCGCAAGGAATTCGAGTCCGTCTCGCATCGCCTGCTCGTGGAAAACGCGAACCATTTCAAGGAACAGAGCAGTGAAAGCCTCGCCCAAATCCTCGATCCGCTGCGCGAGAATCTGAAGGACTTCAAAACGCGGCTGGAGGAAACCAGCAGCGAGGCCGGCAAGCAAAACGCCGTGCTCAAGGACCAGATTTCCCGCATCGGCACCGAGGCCGCGAACCTCGCCCGCGCGCTCAAGGGCGACATGAAAGTGCTCGGCAATTGGGGCGAGCAGCGGCTCGACCAGATCCTCGAAAAATCCGGCCTGCAGCGCGGCGTCCACTTCGAGCGCCAGCACAGCGCCGACGACGCCGAGACGGAGCAGAGGCGCTTCCTCGATGTGATCGTGAAACTACCCGACGGCAAGCACCTCGTCATTGATTCCAAGGTCTCGCTGACCAGCTACGAAGCGCACCTCAACACCGACGACGACCTGCTGCGCGCCGCGCATCTGCAGAAGCACATCGAGAGCATCCGTCGCCACGTCAAAGACCTCGCTGCCAAGCGCTACCAGGATCTTTACGGCATCAGCTCGCCGGATTTCGTCCTCATGTATATCCCGCTCGAAGCCGCGTTTTTCGCCGCCGTCGCGCAGGAGCCCGACCTTTTTTCCGAGGCGCTGGAGCGCAACGTCGTGCTCATCACCAACAGCACCCTGCTCGCCACGCTGCGCACCGTCAGCTCCGTCTGGCGGCTGGCCGCACAGCAGGAAAACGCCGCCGAAATCGCCCGGCGCGGAGGTGCGCTTTACGACAAATTCTGCGGCTTTGTGGACGACCTGCAAAAAGTCGGTGCCGCGCTCGGCGAAGGCCAGAAGCAATACGAAGACGCCATGCGCAAGCTGACGCTCGGCCGCGGCAACCTTGTCCGCCAAACGGAAGACCTGAAACGCCTCGGGGCCAAAGCCAGCAAGAGCCTGCCGACGCCCTTGCTCGAGGCCGCCCGTGAGGAAAGCGAGAACGTGCTGCTCTAAGACGGCATCAGTTAGTTGGGTGGCGGTGGGGCGGGTGGGCGGGGCGGAGCGGGATCGCCGAGAAGGAAGGCTTGCTCGGCGGAACTGGTGGGAGGCTGGGGGGTCGGACGCGGCGGATGGAGGGCGGCAGGGCGGCGGCGGAGGTCGGTTTTGCTGAGGGACGGACGTTTCGGTTCGGGTGCAGTCATGCTGGCAGAGCGGCGGGCGGTCGGGCTGGCGTGAACTTTTTCACTCGACTCCGAAAAGCTGGGCGCGGAGGGGACGGGTGTGCGGCGCCTAGAGGCGCACTGCGGCGGCTTCCACGGAGTCGGCATCGACGAGGGGCTGCTGGTGGTCGGTGCCGTCGATGAGGCTGAGCATGGCGAGTTTGTTCAAGGTGCGGCAGATGCCGCCGGAGTGGGTGTGGAGTGCGTCGAGGGCGCGCGGGGTGAACAGCTCGGTCATGCGTCCGGCGACGAGGAGGCGGAATTTCACGTACTGCCGCGTCTCGTCGGGCCGGAGCGGCTGGAGCTGGCTGCGGAGATAGATGCGGTTGCGGAGGGATTCGTAGGTCGGGTGTTCGAGGCGCTGGGCGAGGCGGGCTTCGCCAAAGAGGAGGCTGGTGGTGAGTTTGCGCTCGGGGATCTCGATATTGGAGATGGTGCGGATGATGTGCAGGCAGTCAGCGTCGAGAAGGTGACATTCGTCCACGATGATAACGAGGCGCTGGCTGCGCTGGTGCATCTCGATGATGTGGTTGCTGAGAAGTTTGACCAAATCCTGAACACGCAGAATGCCGACGGGGAGGGCGAGGTTGAGTTCGGAAAGGATTTCGCGAAGCAGGCCGGTCTTGGTCAGGCCGGGGGTGACTAGGACGAGGATGACCTGGTATTTCGCGGAATCGAGCTGGTCGAGGAGGAGCTGGCTGACGAGGGTTTTGCCGGTGCCACTGGGGCCGGTGACGAGGCCGAGGGAGGCATTGAATTCCACCGCCTGCAGCATGCTGCGAAAGGCTTCGGTGTGGCTTTCGGTGCGGTAAAAAAAGTTCGGGTGGACGCAGTCGGCGAAGGGGTTGCCGGTGAGGCCGTAGTATTCGAGGAAGTTGGTGCCGGGGAGAAGGGCGCGGAGGTTGGCGGCGTCGGCAGGCGGCGGCGCGGGAACGGCGGTGATGAGATCCGCGAGCGGGTCGCGGCTGGGTGGGGCCGGATCGAAAGTGCTAATCACGGGTTGGAACGGACGGGCGATGGCTTGTGGTTTCATGGTGTGTGCGATTGGTGTTTTGCGGCATGGGAAGCGGGCCGCTTCACGCAGCGGCGGCGGACTGGCGGGCGGGCGCGGCCTCGGTGGCGTGGGCGAGGAGCCGCGCGGTCATGGCTGTGAAGCGGCGGGCGTTCTCGTTCTCGGGTTGGGCGAGGACGAGCGGCAGGCGGCTTTGGTTGGCAGTTTCCACCGCGCGGTCGCGGCGGAGCGAGCCGAGGCTGGTGGGGAGAAAGCCGAGGAAGCGGTGGGTGCAGCCGCTGAGCCGGGCAAAGATCGCGCCCGCCTCGGCATCGTCGTCGGTCTGGTTGACGATGATGGAAATCTCCGCGCCGAGCTTCGCTTCGCGCGCCACTTTGATGACGCCGTAGGCATCGAGCGTGGCGGCGAGGTTCGGCGTGGCGACGACGATGATTTCGTGGGCGAGGGCGAGAAAGTGCATGACTTGCGAGGAAATGCCCGCGCCGGTGTCGATGAGGAGCAGGTCGAAGTCTGCGGCGAGACGGGTGAGTTCGCGTCCGAGGCGCTCAATGACGCGGGAGTCGAGATCGGCGAGGCCGGCCATGCCGGAAGCACCGCAAACAATCTGCACGCCGGCGGGGCCGGGCGTGAGGACATCGGCGAGTAAGCTGCGACCCTCGACGACATCGAGGAGCGTGCCGCGCGGGGTGACACCGGTGAAAATGTGAATGTTGGCCATGCCGAGATCGGCGTCGAAAAGCAGCACGCGCTGCCCGCGACTCGCGAGCGCGGCAGCGAGGTTCACACTCACGGTGGTCTTGCCGACGCCACCTTTCCCGCTGGTGACCGCGACGACGCGAAGGGTCGGCTGGCTGCGCAGGAACTGCTGCCGCACGGCGGCGAGCGGCTGGCTTTCGACAAACAGCGCGCGGTGGATTTCGCGAATGCGGGTCATGTCGTGGCGGTCACGAAAAAGCTCGGGAAATTCGCGTTCGATGAACTGAAGCGAGGCGGGCTCGATCTCGGGCAGCGGCGATGCGACGGGCGGTTCGGCAATAGTAGTCATGCAGGGAGACGAAAGTGGCTGGCTGGCGCGGGGGAAGACGCCGAAGTCCAAGCGAAAGCCCAATATATTGTGGCAGGTTTCAACTTGACTGCCCATTAGTAGTAGGCATGGTCGCTTTGTCAAGCCCCCGACCGTTTATGGATGAAATCCATTTTTACTGCGTCATTTGTGGCGAAAGTCTCTGCGCCACGCCCGAAAACGCCGGCGGTTTCTGCGGTTGTCCACGCTGCCTGCGAGTGATTCCAGTACCCGGTTTCCCTGCGAATTCGGACGGCGGGAGGGAGGCCGCAGAGGCATTTTCACCGGATATTTTGGGAATCGAACTGAAATTTTACTGCGGACATTGCACAAACAAAGTGCAGGTGGATGCGCGTCGGCGCGGCCAGACGCTGGAGTGTCCGGTCTGTCACGAGCCGACCAAGGTGCCGGACTGGCGCGGGACGGTGCCGGCGTTGCGGGAGGACGATGCGTCGCCGCGCACGCCCGCCATTCGCTTGAGCAGCGAGGAGCGGGAGTTTTTGTGCATGCCTATGCCGGTGCGTGGGGTCACGCCGGTCAGCTCCGTCCTTCCATGAAAAAGGCGACCCCATCCGTGTTTGAGCAGCAGTGTCCGGCGTGCGGCGGATTGTTCACGATCAGCTCCGCGAGTCGCAAGAAGCGCGTGCAGTGCCCGCGCTGTCGCGAGGTGGTGACGCTCGGCGAACCTGCGGACGTTGCGCCCGCGACGGTGCCGGACGCCCCGCCGGAATGGGCGGCACGTTGCGATCAACTCCAGACGCGCATCGAGGCGCTGGAGCAGCAAGTCGAAGCGCTCGCCGTGGCCCCGCGCCCGCATGCGGCGCTGCTCGCGGATTCCAGCCCGATGTCGCGCGAGCAACTGCTGGCCGGCGACGCTGCGCCCGAGCGCACCGTTCGCGCCCCCGTGGGAGATGACGCCGCGCAACCTGTTTTCCGCCCCGAGCGCCGCACGGGCGATCCGCTCCGCGAAATCGCGCTGATAGTGGCGGCGGGCGATGACACGGGGCGGGCGATCGCGGAAAATCTCCGCGACATCCTCGCCCGCGTCGGCTGGGAAGTGAGCGCGATTCGCACGACCGACGGAAAGGGCCAGAAACGCGCGGGGCTGGTCCTCGCCGCGGGTCCGGCGGTGCCGACCGGGCGGATCACCGGCACCATGCAGGCGCTCCGCGAAGCCGGTCTGAGCATGAGCTTTCAACTCGATCCCGAGCGCGGCGATGGCGACGCGGTGATGATCATCGGCGCGGGAGTGGCGGCCGAGAAGGACAGCTCCTCGAAAAAGTAGGCGCGGCGGGTGGGCAGCGGTGGCATGCGAGTAGCTGGAATTCCCGGTATGACCTCGCTGCACACGCTGAAAACCAAAATCTACGCGGACGGTGCCGACAAAGCCGGGATGCTCGACCTTTACGCCAATCCTCTCATCCAAGGCATGACCACGAACCCGACGCTGATGAAGAAAGCCGGGATCACCGACTACGAAGCCTTCGCCAAAGACGTGCTCCAGACGGTGCGGCGGAAACCGATCTCCTTCGAGGTGTTTGCCGACGACTTCGCCGAGATGCGGCGGCAGGCGCTGCGCATGCGCGATTGGCAGGAAAATGTGTACGTGAAAATCCCCGTGCTCAGTCCCTCCGGGGAGTCCGCCGTGGGGCTGATCCACGATCTCGCGATGGACGGCGTGCGGCTGAATGTGACCGCGATTTTGACCGAACGGCAGATTGAGCAAGTGGCCGGTGTGCTCGTGGCGGAGGTGCCGTCGGTGGTGTCGATTTTCGCCGGACGCATCGCCGACACCGGTCGCGATCCGCTGCCGATCGTGCAGGCGAGTCACGCTCTGCTCGCCGGGCTGCCGCATGCCGAGGTGCTTTGGGCCAGCGTGCGCGAGGTATTCAATATCTTCCAAGCCGAAGCCGCCGGCGCGCACATCGTCACGGTGCCGCACGATATTTTGCACAAGGCCATCGCGATGTGTGGTCGCGATCTCGACGCACTTTCGCTCGATACCGTGAAGATGTTCGACCGCGACGCCAAAGCGGCCGGTTACACGCTGGCCACTACGGTCCCGACGGCTCCGGCGGAGACGGCGGCGTTGCGGCAGGCGGCTTAGGCGGCGCGGCGAGCTGGTCGCGGAGTTCGAGAAACTCCCTTCTTTTTGGATCGATTTCGAGCGCCCGGCGAATTGCCGTTTGAGCCTCCTCCTTCCGTCCCGCACCGAGCCGCGCACGCGCGAGCAGGTAGTGGGTTTTGGCGTCGTCGGGCTCAGTTTCGATGGAGGTGAGTAGGAATTTTTCCGCCAAATCCCAGCGCTGTTCCTCCATCGCGAGCACGCCGAGATTGCTCATCGTGCTGGCGTGCCGAGGCTCGAGTTCGAGCGTGCGCTTGTAGAAATCCTTGGCCCGGCCGCGAGCCACGGCGCGCTCGTGTGGCGCGAGCAGGCGGTTGCTTTTTTCCAGCCAGAGATTGCCGAGGGCGAAGCGGATTTCCGTGTTGTCCGGCACGTACGCGTAGGCGGTGTTGAAGTTGCGCTCGGCCAGCGCGAGATCGCCGGAGTCCAGGCTGCGGATGCCGGCGTTGTAGAAATCCAGCGACCACAATCCCGGCTCGGTGCGCGGGATCGAAACAAACGTCGCCGTGCCCGCGACCAGCGCCACATACGCGCCCGCCCCGAGCCAGCGCCCGCGCACCAGATTCGCCCAGAGCTGCCACAGCCCAAACACTGCGAGCACCATCAAACCCGGCACCGCCGCGAGCCGGTAGCGCTCGGTGACAAAGACTGAGAGCACCGCCGCCATGTGCAGCAGCACCGCGGCGGCAACCCAGCGCGACCGGGGAAAAAGGAGGATTGCCGGAAACATCCCGGCGAGCCCGAGTGCGGCGATCAGTCCGAAACGCAACCCCGGCGGGAGCACCCCGTCGTCGCGCAGACGCTTCATCGCGCCGACATCGTCATACTGAAACGCGTTCCAGAAGTTCCCGAATTTTACCGTCATCAGGCGCACCCACGCGGCGCGATTTTCCCGGATATAGGCGTTTGCTTTATCCGACCAGTAGCGCGAAACCTCCGCGCGTTTCAGCGGACGCCCCTGCGCTTTTTCCGCGACGGTGATGGAATCCCGCAGCATCCCCTCCTGCGACGCACGGATGCCCGGCGGCATTTTCGGATAGCCGTTGGCCGTCGGGTTGTTGCCGACCCAGAAATTGATCCCGCTGTGCGCTGACAGCATGACCGGTTCATGGGCGACGAAGTAATTGTGCAGCCACGCCGGCGACGCGCCGAGATACACTCCGCCGACCAGCGCGACCACGGCGGCGACTAGCTTCGGCCACCGGGCGCGCAGCGGTGCGCCCCGCTCGATGCTGAGAAAAATCGCCACGAGCAGCAGCGGCAGCGCGAAGAGAATCGTCGCCACCAGCATCGCGACTACGCCCGCCAGGATTCCGAGCGCGAGCCACGGTTTCCATGAGACGGAGCGCTCTGTTTTCACCGCCCACCACACGCAAAAGTAATAGGCGAGGACGACCCAGATCGTGGGCATGAGGATCATCGAAAAGGCCTGCGCCGGCCCGAAGCACATCCATAGCAGCGCCGCGCCGATGCCAATAACGTGCGGACGGGCCGTGGCCAGTCGCTCGTCGCTCTCTTCCGCCGTCGCAGCAAAAGAGGTGCGCGCGATCCGGTAAATGAGCGTCGCCACGCCGGCATCCATTAGGGCCTGGAGCAGTCCGGCAAAGAATGGGTCCAGCCCGCCGGAGATCTTATAGATGGCCGCGAGGCAAAAGGCGTAACCGGGCAAACCGTAAAAGGCCTTGTGATCCGTCCACTGCCCATGCGCGATACGCAGTCCCCAGTCGCTGTAAAACTTCATGTCGTCCCCATCCGGGATGAAATGCGGCGAGTGCGAGAAATGCACCAAAACGAGAAGCCGGATCGCAAAGGTGAGAAGGAACACGCCCCATGCGCCGTGATCCCGGAGGGCTGAGAGGAGGCGGTGTGACGTCATGCGAGAGAAGGCAAATTAGAGAAGCGGAACGAATAAACAGCAGCGCGATGTGGAAATTATAAAACAGTCGGCATGGCTGGCATCACCACTGCTTAAAGAAGCGCAAACAGTTGCGAAGCGATTCGCAAATCACAACAAACAAAACCAAATCGAAATCATTCAAATCCTATGTTGCAGAAACTGAATAAGAATCGCGGGGGCTTCACCCTCGTGGAAATCATGATCGTCGTGGCCATCATCGCCCTTCTCGCGGCGATCGCTGTGCCAAACTTCCTCCGGGCCCGCAAGCGCTCGCAGGCCACCCGTATCCTCGAAGATCTCCGTATCATTGATTCGGCGATCGACCAGTATGCGATCGAAGCCAATAAATCCGGCGGCGCGACGGTTAACTGGACCGACATTCAGTCTTACCTGAAGAAAGGCTCGGTCATCTATAACTCCACCGGCAAAGACATGCTCGCGAACTACTACGGTAGCTCAGGCAACTTCTCGGTGGACTCCATTCCGAAGCTCTCTTCGACCACGTTCAACGCTCTCTCCGACGTGGCTCCGAGCGACTTCTGGTCGCCCTTCTATCCCTGATCGGATCGAAGTTTAACTCAGACCTTTCAAGTCATCAGCCGCCCTCTCGCTCTGCGGGAGGGCGGTTGCTTGTTTTTGAGTATCCCGCGGACAACGGCTCCGCGGCATTCGACTAGCTAGGACGAGGCTGCCCATCATGCCTTGCCATTGCTATTGCCTACCGCCGAACGGTCCGACCGGATGAAAAGTTCACTGCTGCTCAGGTTCATCGCCGTCGGACTCGCGGTGCGCTGGCATCGCCTACTGGCGTGGGTGATTCTGTTGCTCGCCGGGGGCATCATCTACGCTCCGGCACTGGGTGGGGACTTAATCTGGGACGACTACTATCTCGTGCGGGAGAACCCGTTCTTTCGCAGTCCGGTCTTTGGTTGGGAAGTATTCCGTCATTACCTATTCTTCGACTCTTTCTCGACTTACTACCGGCCCGTCCAAAACTGGTCTTACATACTGGATTACTGGCTGTGGCGCGGTGAACCGGCGGGTTATCATCTGACGAATATCCTCCTTCATTGTGTCAGTGGTATATTCCTCTTCGAGTTACTCAGTCAGTTACTCCCCGCGTTGCTGGGTCATAATAACACCCCGCCCCGGCGACGCACCTTGTCAATCGCCGCACTGCTCATCGCGCTCGTTTGGGTGGTGCATCCCATCCACAACGCCGCCGTGGCCTACATCTCGGGCCGCGCTGACAGCCTCGCCAGCTTCTTTGCCCTGCTGGCCTGGCTGCTCGCCCGGCGCGCGTCCGGGGCCGGTTCGCTCCCGGCTCGCGCAGGTCTCGGCGCGGCGGCGATGCTGGCGATGCTACTCGCGCTTTGCTCAAAGGAGATCGCACTTGTTTGGCTCGCCATTTTTGCGCTGCACACCCTTGCCTTTGAGCCTGCCTGGTCGTGGCGCGCCAAAGGCCAGGCGCTCGCAGGCGCGCTCGTCGTGCTGGGCGGATATGCTGTGCTCCACGCACTGCCCGAGTTCCGCGCGCCCATGGCCGACAGTCCTCCCACGCCGCTCGCCGAGCGCTTTCTTCTCATGCTCCGCGCTCTCGGCGACTACACGGGACTGATCCTCTGGCCCGCCCGGCTCTACATGGAACGCACGCTATCCGACTCCGCGATCTACCGCAGCGTGGCCGCATGGCGCGAAGGCGTGCGCTGGGAACTTCTTTCGGTCGGCGGTCTGCTCGCCGTGGTGGCGGCACTGGCTCTTTGCCGCATGCGCGGCGAAGCGCGCCGCCTCCGCATTTTCGGCGCGCTGTGGTTCGTTGCCGCTTTTTTGCCAATCTCAAATCTCTTTCCCCTCAATGCGGAAGTCGCCGAGCACTGGATCTACCTCGCCAGCATCGGCGCGCTGCTGCTGCTCGCCGGCACTGCGCTGGCCCTGCCGCCGCGTGCCCAACTCGCCGTCGGCCTGGCCACGCTGCTCGCGGTCGGCGCGCTCGGTTGGCGCACGGCGGTGCGGGCGAACGATTGGACCAACACCGAAACCTTTTGCCTCCGCACCATTCAGGACGGCGGCGCGACTCCGCGCATACTCACCACTCTCGCTTCGTTTTACGGCGACCGCCGCGACTTCCCGCGGCAGGAAACCATCCTGCGAAAACTCACCGCGCGCTTTCCCGACTACGCGCCCGCGCGCATCAATCTCGGCATCTGCCTAGCCCAGCAGGGCCGCACCGCCGAGGCCGAGCCGCTGCTGCGCGCGGAAAGGGCGGACGCCGACGCGGATTCGCGTCGCTTTCCAAAGACGTGGCGCGCCGCGCTCCACCTCGCAGGGCTCCATCAGCAGAACCAGCGCCCGGCCGAGGCGCTCGCCGTCCTCACAGAAGCCCGCAAGCGCTTCCCCGACACTTGGGAACTGGTGAAATACGAGAGCGAGATCCGCGGCGTCGCCGCGCTCCCAGCCGTCGCCGCGTTTGCCGAAGCCCATTGGTGGCATTTCGACGCCTGGTCCACACTTGGTCGGATGCGCGCGCGCGGGGGTCAGCCCGACGCCGCGATCGCGGCCTGGCGCGCGGCCAGCCGACTCGACATCTACGCCGCCGGACCGCTCGCCGACATCGCGCAGCTCGAGCTCGAACGCCAGCGCCCGCAAGCCGCGCTCGCCGAGCAACTCGCGGCCATCGCGCGGGATCCGGAGCAGCCGCGGCAATACCTCGTGCTTGGGCAGATTCTCGAAACGCTCGGCCGTTCCTCCGAAGCCATCGCGGCAGTCCACAAAGCCCGCAGCCTCGCCGCGGAAGGCCGCCCCGACGCGGATTGAACGCGTCCGCGTCGCTCAACGCGCTTCGGTTTCACTCCGCATCTCGCGTCCGCCAAGGTCGAGCCGTCTGAGCACAAAGGTAGAGTCGTCGGGCGGCAGGCGTTTTTTGCCCGCCGCCTCGCTGGCGTCGTAGAAAACGGCGAAGACCGCGTAGTGGTGCGGGCGCATCCACGGCGGCAGAAAAAACGTCCAGTCCTCGCCCGCCGCGCCGGCCCCCGCCTGCGGAGCGCAAGCGCCTTTCACAAAGGGGTAAAGATGCTCGCCGTCGGAGAGCACGAGCATCATCCACGGAAACCGCGTGCGTTCTCCGGTGAACTCCCAGCCGAGGCGGAACTGCAGGACGCCCGGCTCGTCGCGCACGATCTGCAAAGCCGTCAGCGTCGTCGTTTCGTCGAAGACGATGGGCGTCGCGCCGGCGGGAGGCATCGCGGACGCCGTGCCGCGGGTCAGGACGGTGAGTTCGTTGCGGCTGTGGGCGTGCCACGCGTGCGGGCGCAGATATTCGTGCAGCAGGCGGTCGCTCGATGGCACCTCGCTCTCCGCGTTGGTCTGCATGCGGGGATGGTAGTAACCGGCGACCGTGCTGAACGTGAACGTGTCCGCGTAGTCGATGATCACCACCTCGCCTGCCGGCGGCGGCGTGTAGGTCGCGGTGCTGAGTGTCTTCAGACCTTTGAGAATGTGATGGAGCGAGATGAGCTGCTCGCGTGTGGCGAGGTGCGAAAGATAGGGCACGGCAGCCGTCACGCTCGCCGTCTCCGGCACATCGCGCAGCATCTGCGCTTTCCACTCGCGCCGTTCGAGGATCGTGGCGAGGTGCGGGATTTCGCGCGCCAGCTCCTGCGCGGGTCCCCAGCGGAAATGCGCCAGCACGCACATTGCGAGCAGCGCGGCGGCGACCGCTTTCTGTCCCGGCCTCCGCGCCAATGCCTCCGCCGCCGCGATCCAGAAAAGCGGGAGGAATGGCGCGGGATAATGCGCCCCGAGCGACCATTCCGAGTAGCGCCAGGAAAGGAGATGCTGCGCGAGCAGCGGCCCGGCGATCAAGAGCCAGCGCGGGCGGAGCAGCGGCAGGAGAAGAAATGGCACGAGCAGCGCCGGGAGCAGATTGCCCTGCGCGAGCGCGACGTGCAGCGCCTGCCACGCGCGCCCCGGCTCCGTGAAAAACTTCACCACGATGTCGCCGCCGGACTTTCCGAGATGCCCATAAAGCTGGAGGTAATCCACGTTGCCCGCGTTCAGCCACCGGCTGATGAAGCCGCAGCCAACCAGCCAAATCCCGGCCACGCCGAGCGGCGCGACGTTCCACCGCAGCAGCCACGCGCGCCCGCGTTTCCGATCCAGCACCGCCCACACCGCGCAAAACGCCACCATCAGCAGCGCCATGTTCTCTTTCACGCTTAGCACCGCCACAAACCACAGCCAGAATCGCCCGTGGCGCTCGGCGAGCCGCGCCTCGATGAGCAGCAGCAGCAGCGGCGCGGCCAGCGCCTCGGGGTGAAATTCGTAGATGCCGATGCTCAGCGTCGCCGGCGTGAGAATGGTGGCGAGCGCGAGGCAGATTGCGGCCGGCCTTTCGATCTCCAGCCGCCGCGCGATGCGCCACGCGGTGAAGGGCATCGTGGCAAAGGCCAGCGTCTGCACCGCGACGAAGGTCATCGGGTGCGGAAAAATGGCAAAGAGCGGCGTGATGAGGAAGACGATGGGCTCGGCGTGATTGCCCATGAGCGGGACGTTTAGCAGCGAGACCGTCCACTTTCCGCGCAGTGCCAGCCACAGCGCCTGCACATAAAAGGCGAGGTCGAAGGTGCCGTACTGGAAGGTCCACCACTGCCACCACGAAACCAGAAACACGAGACCCGCAAAAAGCCCCGCGCCCCAGACGATGGCGCGGGGAGTCTTGGCGGTGTCGGTGGGCATCCTTCTGGCTGATAGCGAGGGACGATGGAAAAGACAACGCCGCCCGTACCCCGCAGCGCGCCGCTCGACGCCCTGCGCGCCGTGGCTGTGCTGCTCGTGCTCGGACGCCACTTTCCCGAAGCTCCTCCCGGCGGCGCGCCGCCGCCCGCGTGGCTGGCGCTGTGGCAGCGCGGCGGCTGGATCGGCGTGGACCTGTTTTTCGTGCTCAGCGGCTTCCTCGTTTCAGGACTGCTCTTTCGCGAATACCAGCGCTTCGGCGAAATCCGCTACGGTCATTTCCTCGCCCGGCGTGGGTGCAAAATCTATCCCGCGTTTTACTTCATGTTTGGCGCGGTGCTGCTCTACGCCGCGCACCTTGGCAAAAACTTCGTCGGCTGGCCCGTGGTGCTCTCGGAGCTTTGTTTCGTGCAAAATTACGGCCCCGCGCTCTTCCCGCACACCTGGTCGCTGGCCGTGGAGGAGCATTTTTACCTGCTGCTCCCGCTGCTGCTGCTCGCGGTGCGCGGCAAAAGGGATGCGCCCTTCGCGCGGCTGCCGCAGTGGTTCCTCGTCGTCGCCGGGCTCGCGCTGGCGGCGCGCCTCGCCACCACGCAGATACTGGACTTCCGGCTGAAGACCCACTTTTTCCCCACCCATTTGCGGCTCGACTCGCTACTCTTCGGCGTGCTGCTTTCGTGGGCCACGCATTTCGCGCCGGAGACGCAGGAGCGTGTGTGGACGCGCTTCCGCTGGCCGCTTGCCGTCGCCGCCGTGGCGCTCACTGTGCCGGCGTTTTGTCTGGATATCGGCCGCGGCTGGTATCTCCACACCATCGGCTTCACCGGCCTCTATCTGGCCAGTGGCGTACTGCTGCTTTTCGTCATGCGCTGGCAGAGCGCGTGGCGACCGTTCGCTTTCATCGGTGCCTACTCCTACTCGATCTACCTCTGGCATCTCCCGGTACGTTTCTTCGGGTTGAGCTGGCTGCCGCGCGATGCCGATCCGCTCACCCGCGCCGCGGCTTATCTCGCGCTGAGCGTCGTCGTCGGCATCATCGCGGCGTGGCTTGTCGAGCGTCCGTTCCTCGCACTTCGCGACCGCTTTTTCCCGACGCGCAGCCAGCCCCGCTGTCATCCTGAACTGAGCGAAGAACCGCCGACCTTTCCACGGGTCGAGGGAAAACCGGCGCGCCCTTCTCCGCTGATTGCCGAAGGAGTGGCGATAGAATCGCGTTAGAACCTACCGAACGGCTTTGGGGGCCTGGCCAAGGGCGGCTTTGAGGCGGGCGATCTCATCGACCATTTCTTCGCGGCGCTTTGCCATGGTGGCCAGATGACTCTTGGTCCGCTCGAGGCCGGCGTTGGTCGCTTCGAGATCTGCTTTGAGGCCGTCGCGCTCGGTCTCGATCGCACGGAGGCGGGCAAGTTCCTTGGCGACATTGGATTCGGCGGCGGGCGCTGCGGCGGGTGCGCTTTGGGCCTGTTCGAGTTTTTCGGAGACGGCGCCAAGTTCGGCATGGAGCTTGGCGAGACTGGCGGAATGCTGGTTGCGCTCTGCGGTGAGGGCGCGATTTTTTTCCTCGGAGGCGGCCAGCGCCTTTTCCAATTCCGACAGCCGGATGCCGTCGGAAGGGTTTGACGGTTGAACGGTTTGGCGTGCTTCGGCGACCGCCTTGTGTGCGGCCGCGAGCGCGGCGTCTTTTTCGGCCAACTGGTTCTGCAAGGCGGTGCCCGCGAGTTTGGCGGCAGCCAACTCGGCGGTGACTTCGGTTAACTCGCGTTCGCGTTGTTGCAGACTCCCCGACACGTCATCCGCCGTGGCGCGGATCTCGGCGGCGCGCAAGGCCTCGTCGCGTGCGGCGATCTGTTTGCGCGCTTCATCGCGTTCGGCGGCAGTGTCCTGGGCGCTCTTGCGCAGCTCGGCGAGATTTTGCGCTGCCTGACCGGCTTCGGCCTTGGCGGCTTCGGTGGCCTTGGTCGCGGCGTCGAGCCGGGTTTGCAGCGCGACGATTTCCTCGCGTGCGGTAGTCAGTTCGTCGGTGGTTGCGCCCGTGGCGGCGAGTTGCCCATGGAGCTGTTCGCGTTCGCGCATGGCCGCGGCGACGGCGGCAGTCTGTTTGGCGGTCTCGGCGCGTTCGGTCGCGATTGTCGCGTTGGCCTCCGCGATTTCCGCCTGAATCATTTTCACCTCACGCTCGGCGGAGCCGAGATCCACGCGCAGACCATCGCGCTCCGCGGAAAGGGTCGCGAGGTTGCGGCGGAGTTCCGCGAGTTCCTGCTCGGCGGCCCCGAGCTGCGCGCCGGTGGCGTCGAGCGCGCTGGCGTGCTGGGCGAGGGTTTCGCGTTCCTGACGTTCGCGGGCGAGTTCGCCACGGGCGGTTTCCAGCTCCGCGGCAAAGCGGGTGGCGTCACCTTTGAGGCGCTCCAATTCGGGTTGGGTCGCGTGGAGCGTGTCGCGCTCGGCTGTCAGCGCGGCGAGTTGCTGGCGGAGATCGGCGAGTTCTTTCTCGGCGGTTTGGAGTTGGCCGGTAGTGGCGTCGAGCGCTCCGGCCTGCTGCGCCAGGGTCTCACGTTGTTGGCGTTCGAGCGCCAGTTCCTCACGAACTTTTGCCAGCTCGGATTGAGAACTGGCGGCGTCGCCTTTCAACCGCTCAAAGTCAGGCTTGATGGCGCGAAGGGCGTCGCTTTCCGCGGTCAGCGCGGCGAGTTGCTGACGGAGGTCGGCGAGTTCCTTTTCAGAGGACTGAAGCTGGCCGGTGGTGGCGTCGAGCGCGCTGGCGCGCTGGGCGAGGGTTTCCCGTTCCTGGCGTTCGCGGATGAGTTCGGCGCGGGCAGTTTGCAGCTCGGCTTCAACGCGGGCAGCGTCGTTTTTGAGGCGGTCAATTTCGGGTGCGGTCGCGCGGAGGGCGTCGCGCTCGGTGGCCAGCGCAGCGAGTTGCTGGCGGAGATCGGTGAGTTCCTTCTCCGCCGCACCAAGTTGCGTACTGGTGGTTTCCAAGCCACTCGCGCGTTGCGCCAGCGCCTCCCGCTCTCGGCGTTCGCGCTGCAATTCCTCCCGGATTTTTTCCAAGTCCGACTGGAACTGCGACGCTTCCGCCTTGGCCCGCTCCAGCTCCGGCGTCGCTGCTCCGATCTCCGCGCGCAAGCGGTTCGCCTCGGCGCGCGCGCTTTCCTTTTCCGCCCGCAGTTGCGCGGCCTCGTCGAGCGCGGCGGCCAGTTCGCGCTGCTGGCGCTGCAACTCTTCGAGCGATGCGGCGCTCGCGGGCGCGGGCGGCGGCGGACGCCGACTGGCGGTGACCTGCGGAACCGCTCCGCTTTCCCCCGGGATGACCAGCCCGCAGCGGCAGCTCGGACACTGGATTTGCAGGCCGGCGGCGGCTGCATCCACGGAGATTTTCTGCGCGCACTCGGGGCAGTGGAACTTGATGTCGGCCATGGGTGAAGGAATTGAGGGCGGGGGAGGAAAGGCGCGCTTAGCTACCAGCGGGGATGCGTGGGGGCAAAAGAAAAGTTGCATCCACTTGACGACCTCGCGCCGAATCCTACCGTGCAAATCCTATGAAAAAACTCAGCTCATTTATCTGTGCATTGGCCCTCACTACACTCGCCGCGCTCGCCGGGGATAAGTTCCCCAGCATTGCTCACGACGAGCTGAAACAGGCCATCGCCGACAAAAAAGTAACCCTCATCGACGTGAACGGCTCCGACAGCTTCAAGGCCGGTCACATTCCCGGGGCGGTGGACTTCACCGCCGTGAAAGCCGACATGGCCGCGAAGCTCCCCGCCGACAAAGGCGCGCTCGTGGTGGCCTACTGCGGCAACGAACAGTGCGGCGCTTACGCCGCCGCCGCTGCCAAGGCCAAGGAACTCGGCTACACCAACGTGAAGCACTACTCCCCTGGCATCGCTGGCTGGAAGAAGTCCGGCGAAAAGACCGAGCCCGGCACATAAGCCGCGGCGCGATCCCGTCGCCCAAGAATCAGCCGGAGCCTGCCCGCAGGCTCCGGCTTTTTCGTGCCCGCGCGCTTCCCTGCTTGGCACTGGCGGAAAAACCACACACTTTCCCGCGCCGTGTCCGCCACTCCGTATTCCGCCGCCGACCTCGTCATCCCGCCGGGCGACTTCGCCGCCTACATCTTCGACTGCGACGGCACGCTCGCCGACACCATGCCCACGCACTACCGCGCGTGGCGCGCCGCCCTCGGCCCGCACGCCGACACCTTTCCCGAGGCGATGTTTTACGAACTCGGCGGCGTCCCGGCTGCCGGCATCGTCGAAATCCTAAACGAGCGCCACGGCTTCTCGCTGCCGGTCGTGGCCACGGTCGAGCACAAGGAGTCGCTTTTCCTTTCGATGAGCCACGAGATCGCGGCCATTGAGCCCGTCGTGGCTCTCGCCCGGTGCTATCACGGCATGAAGCCGCTCGCCGTCGCCTCCGGCGGGCATCGCCGCATCGTGCTCAGCACCCTCCGCGCGCTCGGCATCGCGGACCTTTTCCAAGCCATCGTCTGCGCCGAGGACTATCAGCGCGGCAAACCCTCGCCCGATCCGTTTCTCGAAGCCGCCCTCCGGCTCAACGTCTCGCCGGAGCACTGCCTCGTCTTCGAAGACACCGCCACCGGCATCACCGCCGCCAAGGCCGCCGGGATGCAGAGCGTGCTCGTGCCGCCGCCAAGGAGATAGTAGCGGCGATCAAACAGGTAGGTGCAACCGGACACGCCCCGCTGCGGCTATGCGGCTATCGCGGGTGCGGCCCAATCCCCGGCGTTAGCGGCCCGATTATCGGAACGGAAAAATCCCGAAGCTTGAATACGTAATCTTTGTGCCGCGCGTTGGCGTGGCAGTCCACGCAGTTCGTCAGGTGTCCCGAGGTAAAGCCGCCACCTTTGTCCCCATAGAAATACTCCCAGTCACCGTTGCGCGGGTCATAGCCGGGCGGACGCTTAATCATTCCACCTACACCCGTGACCTGCATCTGATCCCCCAGCTTCTCCTTCACCACCACTGCACCAACAGGAAAAGTGTGCTGCTTCCGAGCCAGCGTCTGCTCGGCGGACTCGTTCACGTAAAGATGCACCCAAGTATTGTAGTGAGGTCCATTTTCTTTCTTCAACTTCTCCTCCTTTCGCGCGGCGCCCTTCGGATTGATTTTCCGCGGGGGAGCGACTTCGGCCAGATTGAATGTGCTGCCGCACCCCCCCATCGAATTGTTCAATACCTCCTGCGGGATTTTTTGCGGACTCTCCGTCATCCGCGTGAACTGCTGGTAGAATGTGAATGCCGACTCCTTGGTCACCACTATCGGGGCGGATTTCTCTCCCGCGTGCAGCGGGGAAAAAACTGGTAGCGCGAGCAGGGAGCAAAGCAGGCCTAAACGGAGGCTGCGCGTGTGAGGGGACATGGCTGGGAGCCAATCACCGGCGGGATGTGATCGCAACCGCGGACTTCAGAGATCTTCCCTCTTTACCGCCGGGCCGGTTTTGCTGCCGGGGTGGGTCACGCGTCTAGCGGCAGAAGGAAGGAGCGTTTCATCGATATACTGAAGGGTAACCTGGACTTTGCTCTCGTCGGTGACCTCTTTGCCGTCAGCACCGGCGGCCTCGCAGATGATGAGTCGGGCACCTTTTTCGGCAAGGGTTGGGATGAATTTCCAATAGGCCATTTTGCCAAAAGTCTCTTCGCGGCGGCCGGTGTTGGCGCTTTTTCGAGCATCGTCGCGCTCGGCCCGTTTTTCGCCGGAGGCGGGGCCGTATTTGGCGACGAGGTTTTTCTGCAGTTCGCGATAGACGGCCATGCCGTTGCCTTCGGTTTTGAGGATGACAGTGGCGGCGGCAAATTTGCGGTCGGCAAATTCCAGCGTCCACTTGAGGGCCTCCTGACCGGCGAAATTGCCGCCGGTGAGTTCCAGTTTGTCAAAGGTGGTGGGGATCTCCTCGGGGATGGTGGCACCGGCGCGGGAGCCGAGGACGCGAAGGACATCCGCCGGGGCGGAGCCGAAGGCGACGCCGAGGAAGCCGGTGGGGCGCTGGATTTTCTGCGCGAGGGCCGTGCTGCCGAGGGCGAGCGTGAGGAGAGCGGCGAGGAAATGGAGGGGCATCGTGAAGCGGGAGGTAGCTGGAGTATCAGCACGAAGCGCGCGGGGCGCGAGGCCTTTCCAGCCGCCGGAGAAGGGGCGCTTACGGCGTGAACTGCGCGATCATGCCTTCGAGCGTAGTCACGAGATTGGCGAGCGCGTCGCGGTATTTGTTTACGGGCACAATCTCGAGCTGCGCACGGGCTTCACGGAGCATCTTGCAGCCAGTGGCGACGGCGCTTTTCACCGCCCCAGCGGCGATGGCGCGTTCGGCGAGGGCCACGATGGCGTCCTCGTCGCCGCGCAGGATGATCTCGCTAAGCCGCTGGCGCTCAGTGTCGTCGGCGTGCTGGAGCAGGTGCAAAATGGGCAGCGTGAGTTTGCCTTTGCGGAGATCACTGCCGAGCGTTTTGCCGGCTTTGGCTTCGTCGCCCGCGAGGTCCACCACGTCGTCGTAAATTTGGTAGGCCGTGCCCAGCCGCATGCCGAAGGTGCGCAGGGCGCTGATGACTTCGGGTGAGGCTTCGTTTAGCAGTGCGCCCAGTTCGCACGCGGCGGCAAAGAGCGCGCCGGTTTTCATCTCAATGATCTTGTAGTAATCCGGAACGCTCAGCTTCAGGTCGAAGCGCCGCTGCGTCTGGATAATTTCGCCGCTGCACACGTCGCTCGCCGCGTGGGCGATGCGGCGGCTGATCTCGCCGTTGGGAAAACTGGTCGAGAGTTTTAGCGCATGGGCGAAAAGGCAGTCGCCGAGCAGAACGGAGATCGCATTTCCCCACTTGGCGTTGGCGGTCGGCTGACCGCGGCGTTTGTCCGCGCCGTCGAGGATGTCGTCGTGGACGAGAGTGGCGGCGTGGATCAGTTCGACGACGACAGCGAGGTCGAAATGGCTCGGACAGATATTGCCCGTCGCCCCGCCGGAAAGCAGCGCCAAAGCGGGGCGCAAACGCTTGCCATGACTCTCAATGGCGTAGGCCACATAACCCTCGACCGCCGGATCAAACGCCCGCGCCTGCAGGCGAATGCGCTCCTCCACGGAGTAGAGTTGTCCATTGATCAGTTCGAGGGACGCCTTTAGCGCCTGAGTTTTGTCCGCAGTGGTTTCGAAGGTTGTGAAACTTTTCACAAAGGCAGGTTAGGAGTGTGACGGATCGAAGTCAATCGCGTGCGCCCGACCGATTCCGTCTGCCCCCGTCCGGCGGATGCCTGGGTGCGGTTCGCGCTCAGTCCTTTGGCCGGTGCGCGGTATGGCAGGACTTGCAGGAATTGGCGTCGTCGAACTTCTCCGCCGCGCCCGCTTCCTTCTTTTCCAAGGCATCCACCGCCACCATCAGTGCGTCGATGCGCTTGTTCCACTCGCCGAGTTCGCCCTTCGGTGGCTTGGTGCCTTTGAGCGTGCGGTAGGATGCGATCAGCTTCTTTGTCTCCTCCTCGCTGGCGCTGCCGTCCACCACCTTTTCGGAGAGCTTCGGCGTCCCCTTCGGAGCCTTGCAGCAGACTTTCATCACCTTCTCGATGATCTCGTCCTCCTCTTTTTCGTTTTCCTCCTTCTCCTTCTTTTCGCCATCGCGCGGCTCGCCCTTTCTCTTGTGGTGCTCGCCTTTCTTTTCCTCGTGCTCCTCGGCGCGGGCGCGCGGGGCGGCGGGGTTCAGGGTCACGAAAAGTGCGAGGGTGAGCAGCGCGGTGGGGAGGATAGAGCAGGTGAGTTTTTTCATGGAAAGTTGGGCCAAAACCGGTCTTTAGCCGAAAGGTTGCGGTCACCGAAAGAACTTTTTCGAGGCTCCCTTAGTCTGCCGACGATGCGGTTGACCCCCGCGCGGACTCCGCTAGCGTCGGCGCCCTCATGAATTCCTCGGAGCCTATCCGGCGCGCCCTTATTTCCGTTTCCGACAAGACCGGCCTCGTCCCTTTTGCCCGTGCCCTCGTCTCACTCGGCATCGAGATCATCTCCACCGGCGGCACCGCCAAGCTGCTCGCCGCCGAGGGCATCGCCAACACCGAAATCTCCGCTTACACCGGCTTCCCCGAAATGCTCGACGGGCGCGTGAAAACGCTGCACCCGAAAGTCCACGGCGGCCTCCTTTTCGTCCGCGACAATGCCGACCACCGCGCGCAGGCCGAGGCCCATGGTATCCAGCCCATCGACCTCGTGGTGGTGAATCTCTACCCGTTTGAAAAGACCATCGCCAAGGCCGGCACGACGCTCGAAGAAGCCATCGAGCAGATCGACATCGGCGGCCCTTCCATGCTTCGCAGCGCGGCGAAAAACTACCGCTCCGTGACGGTCGTGGTCGATCCCGCCGACTACGCCGACGTGCTGGAAAACATCCAGGCCAACGACGGTGCGACCACGCTGAAATTGCGCGAGCGGCTCGGTATCAAGGTCTTTGTCACCACCGCCAAATACGACGGCGCGATCGCCAACTACCTCGACCGGGAGCAGGAGACGACCTGCTCGCTGAATCTTTCGATGCCCATTGTCGCCCGCCTGCGCTACGGCGAAAACCCTCACCAGACCGCCGCGCTTTACGGGCACTTCGACGAGCATTTTGAAAAGCTCCATGGCAAGGAACTTTCCTACAACAACATCCTCGACATCACCGCCGCGTCCGAGCTGATCGACGAATTCAGCGAGCCGACAGTCGCCATTCTCAAACACACCAACCCGTGCGGCATTGGCAGTGACGCTGACCTCCGCGAGGCTTGGGACAAGGCCTTTGCCACCGACAAGCAGGCGCCGTTTGGGGGCATCATCATCTGCAACCGTCCGCTCACCGTCGAACTTGCCAAGGCGATCAGCGAAATCTTCAGCGAGGTCATCATCGCGCCGGACTTCGACGCCGAGGCGCGCGCGCTTTTGCAGAAAAAGAAAAATCTCCGCCTCATGCGCAAACTCCCGCGTCCGCTCCCGCAGTCCGGGGACGAGCAGATGCTCATCCGCTCGGTCGCCGGCGGCGTGCTCGTGCAGAGCCGCGATGCGGTGCCGGATGACGACATCGCGAGCAAAGTCGTCACCGCCCGGCAGCCCTCGAAGGAGGAACTGGCCGCGATGCTTTTCGCCTGGCGCGTGGTGAAACATGTGAAGTCCAACGCCATCGTCTATGCCGCCGCCGACCGCACGCTCGGCATCGGCGCAGGGCAAATGTCGCGCGTGGACGCCTCGCGCATCGCCATCTGGAAAGCGGCCGATGCCGGTCTCTCGCTCAAAGGCAGCGCCGTCGGCAGCGACGCCTTTTTCCCGTTCCCCGACGGCCTCATCGCCGCCGCCGAAGCCGGTGCCACCTGCGCCATCCAGCCCGGCGGCTCCGTGAAAGACCCCGAAGTCATCGCCGCCGCGGACGAGCGGAAGATGGCGATGATCTGCACGGGGGTGAGGCACTTTAAGCACTAGGGATTTGGCATTTAACATTGAGCAATTGGCATTTTCACCCGTGCCGCGCGGCGCGTGTCGCCGAATCCTAAATGCTAAATCTTAAATCCTAAATGCTCAGCCTAGGCGTCAATATCGACCACATCGCCACCCTCCGGCAGGCGCGCTACGCGGCTTCGCCCGAGGCGTACAATGTCGAGCCGGACCTGCTGGCCGCTGCCGCCGCCAGCGAGCGCGCGGGCGCGAGCGGCATCACCATCCACCTCCGTGCGGACCGCCGGCACATTCAGGATCGCGATGTTTTTCGCCTGCGCGAAAGCATCACCACGAAGCTCAATCTCGAAATGGGCAACACCGCCGAGATCCTCGATATCGCCCTGCGCGTGCGGCCGGAGGAAGTCTGCCTCGTTCCCGAGAACCGCGCTGAGATCACCACCGAGGGCGGGCTCGACGCCGCTGGGCAGATGCGCGCGCTCGCGCCCACCGTCGAACGGCTGCACGCCGTCGGCATCCGCGTCAGCCTTTTCATTGAACCCGATGCGCGGCAAATCGAAGCCGCCCGCCAGCTCGGCGTCGCCATGGTCGAACTGCACACCGGCGCTTTCGCCAACGCCACCGGTGCCGCGCAGACCGACGAACTCCGCCGTCTCCACCACGCCGCCGAACACGCCCACCGTTTTGGTCTCCAGGTGAACGCCGGCCACGGCATCAACTACACGAACATCCGCAAGATTCGCACGCTCCCGCACCTCGCCGAACTGAACATCGGCCATTCCATCATCGCGCGCGCCCTCGCCGTCGGGCTCGAAAGCGCCGTGGCGGAAATGCTCGCCGGGATGAAAGGGGACGCGTGATCGTCGTCGGCCTCGGCGTGGACATCGTGGAAACGTCGCGCCTCGCCGCCTCCGTCCTCCGCTACGGCGAGGCCTTTCTCGACCGTGTTTTTTTAGAAAGCGAACGCTCCTACTGCGACGCCATCGCCGTCCCCGAGCGTTGTTACGCCGCCCGCTTTGCCGCGAAGGAAGCCGTCGCCAAAGCGCTCGGCACCGGCATTGGCGCCGAGCTGGGCTGGCGCGACATCGAGATCCTTCGGCTGACCAGCGGCGCGCCCGCCATCCAGCTCCACGGCACCGGTGCCGAGACGGCGACCCGGCTCGGCGTCCGCGCCTGGCGCATCAGCCTTTCGCACTCGGACCACTACGCGGTCGCCAGCGTCATCGCGCTGGGCGGCGCGTAGCCCCCGCTACTCGTTGTAGGCGCTTTCGCCGTGCTCGCTCACGTCCAGGCCGGCGTGCTCGGACTCGGCATCCACGCGCAGGCCCACGATCGCGGCGATGATTTTCAGCAGCACGAAGGTCGCGAGACCCGCGAACACCGCCGTGAAAACCACCGCGATGAGTTGGTTTATGAACTGCCCCGCGCCGCCGGCCAGCGAGACGGTCGCGCCGGATTTTTGGAAAGTCGTCGCGATCGCCGGATTCACCTCCGCGCTCGCCAGTAGGCCGACCAGCAGCATCCCCACCACGCTCCCACAGCAGTGGACGCCGAAGACATCCAGCGAGTCGTCGTAGCCGAGCTTCGCCTTCAGCTTCGTCACGCACAGGAAGCACACCGTCCCGCCCGCCAGCCCGATGCACACCGCCGCTGGAATAGTCACGAAACCCGACGCCGGCGTAATCGTCGCCAACCCCGCGACCATGCCCGACGCGGCGCCGAGCACGCTCGGGCGTCCCTTTTCCCACCACTCGATGAAAGCCCACGCCAGCCCGCCGGCCGCGCCCGCGAAATGCGTCGCTGCGAACGCGCTCGTTGCCAGCGTGCCGCCGTTGAGAGCGCTGCCTGCGTTGAAGCCGAACCAGCCCACCCACAGCAATCCCGTGCCGATCAGACTCAGCACGACATTGTGCGGCAGCATCGGTTCGCGGGGAAAACCGCGGCGTTTCCCGAGCACCAGCGCGCAGACCAGCGCCGAGACGCCCGAACTGATATGCACCACCGTGCCGCCCGCGAAATCCAGCACCGGAAGATGCCCGCCGAGCGCCCAGTTGAAGTAACCGCCCTTGCCCCAGACCATGTGGGCCAGTGGGAAATAAACCAGCGTGGTCCAGCCCAGCATCAGCAGCACGTAGGCGCTGAATTTCATCCGCTCCGCGAATGCCCCGGTGATCAGCCCCGGCGTGATGATGGCAAACATCATCTGATAGATCATGAAGGTCTGGTGGGGGATCGTCGGCGCGTAATCCGCGTTGGGCACGCCGCCCACGCTTTTCAGGAAAAGGTATTGCAGCGGATTGCCGACCCAGGCGTTGCCCTCGCCAAAGGCCATCCCGTAGCCAAAGACGAACCACAACATGCTGACCAGCGACATCAGGAAAAAGCTCTGCATCATCGTGCCCAGTACGTTTTTTGTCCGGACCAGCCCGCCGTAAAACAGCGCCAGCCCCGGCCCGGTCATCATCAGCACCAGCGCCGCGCTGACGAGCATCCAGACGTTGTCGGCGGTGTCGATCTTCGGCGCGGCGGCGCTGGTCGCCTCCTGCGCGCGGGCGGAGAAGGTGACGAGCGAAAGCAGCACGCCGGACCAGCCGGCGCGCCGCGCGAGGCGGAACGTGGAATTCATAGACAGGGTAGGGGTTGAAGGGAGCCCGCCGGGGAGACGAGCGCGGGGAGTAAATCCACCCGTCCATCGCGAGCAAAGCGGGAAATGCAGGAACCGCCGGGAGCCTTCGCGCTTGCCCGCCGGGCTCCGGCTGGCGAGAAAAGAAAACGGCACCACCGATGATCCCGATCCCTCCCAGAAAGCGCGGCCCGAACCAAAGCCTTCCAAGCTCCGGCGAACGGCAGCGCGGGAGGGTGGCGAAGTGGGACGACGACAAAGGCTTTGGCTTCATCGAGCCGGAGCAGCTCGGGCCGGATGTCTTTCTGCACATCAAGGCGCTGGCCGACCGCGCCCGGCGTCCGGCAGTCGGCGCGGCGGTCTCTTTCCGCACGACCTCGGACGAAAAAGGTCGCCTTCGAGCAGTCGAGGCGCGGCTGGAAAGCGGCGGGCGTCCGGCGCGCGCGCTGCTGTGGTGCGGGGCGGTGGTGGCGGCGTTCCTCGGCATGCTCGCACTGGCGGTGGCGCTTGGGGCGCTGTCGCTCTGGGTGCCGGTGACCTACCTCGTGATGAGCAGCCTCACTTTTGCCGCCTATGCGTCGGACAAACTCCACGCCGAGCGCGGTGCCCGTCGCACGCCGGAAGGCACGCTGCATCTGCTGGAGCTGCTCGGCGGCTGGCCCGGCGCGCTGCTTGCGCAGGAGGTGCTCCGGCACAAAACGAGCAAGACTTCCTACCAGCTCGTCTTCTGGCTGGTGACGGTGGCGCACCTCGGCTTCTGGGCGTGGCTGGCGCTCGGGCGGCCGGGCTGGTGAAAAGGCCGTTGCTTCCCACGCTGGCCCGCGGCGAGAGTGGCGGCCACATGTCCCAGCCCCTGACCAATGCCGAGAAGCGCGACCTCAAAGCCCGCGCGCAACGGCTCGAACCTATCGCGAAGCTCGGCCACGGCGGGATGAGCGACGCCTTTCTCAAAAGCCTCGACGCGGCGCTCACGGCGCACGGGTTGGTGAAGATGAAGTTCACCGATTTCAAGGAGGAGCGAAAAACTCTCGCGCCCGCGATTGCGGAAAAGACCGGCAGCACGCTGGTCATGCAGGTGGGGAATGTGGCGGTGTTCTTCCGCGCGCGACCGGCGGAGTAAAGGAGCGGCGCGCTCCCTTACTCTCGCTCACAGCTTGCCGAGCAGGCGGTCCACTTCCACGTAGCGCTCCACGAGCGCCTGGATTTTCTCTATCTTCTCCACGTCGCCCGGCTGCGTTTTTACCGTCATCGAGTGAATGCCGCTGGCCACGGCGTAACTGTCGAACGGCGTGGCAATGACCGGGATTTCGGAGTTTTTGAGCTGCTCGAGCACGACCGCGCCGGGCTGGAGATCGTTGCAGAGGACGAGGCCTGCGAGGCTGGGGCCGTCGTGCTCGCTATGGGTGTTGGCGGCGAGCGCGGCGAGGATCACGTCTTCGCGGTCGCCGGGCGTGATGATGAGTGTGCCGGGTTTGAAATACTGGACGGCGTGCTCGGAATTCATGGCGCCGATGATGACCTTCTGCACGCGGCGGCGCGAACGGTTGCCGGCATTGAGAAAAGCGCCGCGAACGGTTTTGGCGATCTGCCCGAGCGTGGGATTCCGCAGGATTGGCTCCTCGGGAATCGCGCCCAGCAGGTCGATGCCGAGCCGTGCGAAGCCGCGCTGCGCGAAGTCGCGGATGTAATCGAATTTGTCCGGCAGAATCTTGTTCAGAATCACGCCGACGAGTTCCACGCCCTCGCGGTCGAAGAGCGCCTTGTTCAGCGCCACCTCGTCGATGGGCCGGCCGATGCCGCCGCCCGTGATGAGGATGGCCTTGCTCCCGAGAAGGTGGGCAACGCGGGCGTTCGAGAGGTCGAAAACCGAGCCGACACCCGCGTGGCCGGTGCCCTCGGCGATGACGAAATCCTTTTCCCACGCCGCGCGGTCGAAGGAATGCTGGATGCGGCGGACGAGAAATTCGTTGTTTGAATTCTCGATGTAGCGCCGCGTGAAATCCGGCTCGACGGCGATCGGGCTCATCGCTTCGAGCGGGGTCTTCACGCCGAAGGTCTGGTCCATGAGCACCGAGTCTTCGTCGATGCGCTGGCCTTCGATTTCCACGAAGCGCTGCCCGACCGGCTTGATGAAACCGATGCGGCCGCGCCGCTTTTGCAGCGCCGCGAAAAGTCCGAGCGCCGTGGTGGTCTTGCCGTCGTTCTGCTGCGTAGCGGCGACGAAGAGGCGCGGTGTGACGGTGTTCATGAAGCGTGCGCGGCGGTGACCCGGTTCCTAGCTTTCCGTCGGATACAGCTTCCGAAACTCGATGGCTTGGAGGCCGATAATCGCGGCCACGCCGAGGATGTCGTCCTCGCTGGCACCGCGCGAAAGATCGGCGCACGGCTTCGTGAGCCCGAGCAGGATTTGCCCGTACGTCTCCGCGCCTGCGAGGTATTGCACGAGCTTCGCGCCGATATTGCCGCTGTTCAGGTCGGGGAAAACCATCACGTTGGCCTTGCCTGCCACGAGACTGGTCGGCGCTTTTTTTTGCGCGAGATCGGAGAGCAGCGCGGTGTCCGCCTGGAGTTCGCCGTCGATCTCCATTTCGAGACCCTGCTCCTGCGCCTTTTGCCGCGCGCGAGCGGTGGCCGCCACGACTTTTTGCGGCGAAGGCAGGTTGGCGCTGCCTTTCGTGGAAAAGCTCAGCATGGCGATGCGCGGCTTGTTGCCCGTCATCTGCCGGCAGACCGCGCCGGCCTGCACCGCGATGTCCGCGAGCTGCTCGACCGTCGGGTCGGGGATGACCGCGCAGTCGGCAAAAAACATCACGCCGCGCTCGCCGTAGCGTTTGTTGGAAAGGTCGAGCATCATGCAGGAGGAAATGCTCGTGGTCGTCGGGAGCGGCTTGATGAGCTGGATGAGCGGACGCAGCGAACTGCTGGCGGTCTCCCTCGCGCCGGTCACCAAGCCGTCCACCAGACCATACTGCGTCATCATCGCGCCGAAATAATTCGGATTCTTCAGGATCTCCGCGGCCTCTTTCGGGCCGAGGTTGACGTAGCGCTTGAGCTTTTCCAACCGCGCGACGAAGGCCGGCAACTCCGACGAAGTGGCCGGGTCCACGATGCCGATGTGATCGAGGTCGATCTGCTCATCGAGCGCCACTTTTTCGATTTCGTCCTTCTTCCCGAGCACGATCGGCGCGCCGAGCTGGAGCTTCACAAAGCGCGCGGCGGCGCGCAGCACGCGGGGCTCCGTGCCTTCGGGGAAAACGATGCGTTTGGGGTGCCGCTTCAGTTTCTGGAAGACTGTCGCGATGTATTTCATGGGGCGGCAAAACTGCCGATGCGTGCCGGGCGCGGCAAGCGGAGACTTCGTGGCCAAACGCAGTCCGTGCTTTCCCATTGCGCGTATCTGGCAAAAATTCCGTCGCCCCGTTTTTCCGATGTTCACCGCGCTCGCCGACTACCACGTTCACACGCCGCTCTGTCACCACGCGACCGGCTGGCCGACCGAGTTTGCGCGCCGCGCCGTGGAGCTGGGCCTCGGCGAGTTGGGGTTCGCCGACCACAATCCCATGCCCGCGCCTTTCGACGACTGGCGGATGCTGCGCGAGGATTTGCCGCACTATTTCGAGGAGGTGGAAAAGGCGCGCGCGCAGTTCCCGCAACTCACCATCCGGCTGGGGCTGGAGTGCGATTTTCTCGACGGCCGCGAAGGGTGGATCGAGGAACTGCGCGGGCTGGGGGAGTGGGACTATTTCATCGGCAGCGTCCACTATTTGCCCGACGGCGCGGAGGTGGATAACCCGAAATATGTGAGCCGCTACCGCGATGGCGACGTGGATGAAATTTGGACCACCTACTGGCAGACTTACGGGCGCGCGGTGCGCAGCGGGTTGTTCGATTTCATGGCGCATCCTGATCTGCCGAAAAAATTCGGCTACCGCCCCGAGGGCGATCTCCGCCGTTTCTACGAACCCGCCGTCGCCGCGCTCGCGGAAACGGGCACGCCTTTCGAGATCAACACCGCCGGGTGGCGCAAAGACTGCCAGGAGCAATACCCCGCGCGCGATTTCCTCGCGCTCGCGCTCGCCGCGCAGGTGCCGTTGCTCATCAATTCCGACGCCCACGCCGTTGCGGAACTCGCCGCCGGTTTTTCCGCAGCCGTGGATCTGGCCAAAGGCGTAGGCTACACGAAGACCGCGCGCTTTCACCGGCGGCAGCTCTCCTACGTGCCGCTGCCATGAAACCGCGCGTCATCAGCGTGGGCTCGCACAAAGGCACAAAGTCACCAAGGGGAGCAGCCCTTTACGCCTTGGTGCCTATGTGCGAACCCTCCTCCGCGTGGGCGGACAAATGAGACTCACCGCCCGCGGAGTGACGTTGGAATGGCCGCGCCCGCCGCTCATCATGGGCATCGTTAATTTGTCCGCGGACTCCTTCTCGGGCGACGGCCTCGCCGACGTGGATGCCGCGCTGGAAAAAGCCCGCGCCCTGCTCGCGGACGGCGCGGACATCATCGATGTGGGTGCCGAGAGCGCCCGCACCAACCGGCAGCCCATCACCGAGGACGAAGAAGCCGCGCAGCTCACCCGCTTCATCACGCGCTGGAACGCGGATTTTCGTCATTCGTCATCCGTCACTCGTCCTTCCCCCCTCCTTTCGATCAACACCTGGCGCCCCGCCGTCGCCCGCGCCGCGCTCGCCGCGGGCGGCCACATTCTCAATGACATCGGCGCGCTGCCCACCGACGAAAACGCGCGCATTTGCGCCGAGACCGGCGCGGCCCTGCTCATCATGCACAGCGTCGGCGTGCCGAAGGTCGCCCATACGCACATCGGCTACGACGACATCATGGCGCGCCTCGACGTCTTCTTTGCCGAAAAAATCGCCCTCGCCGAACGCGCCGGCGTTCCGCGCGACAGTCTCATCCTCGATCCTGGCATCGACTTCGCCAAACAGCGCGCCGACAACCTCCGCATCTACCGCGAACTCGACCGCCTCGCGCGGTTCGACCGCCCCATCCTTCTACCCGTCTCGCGCAAAACCGTCATCGGCGAAGTCCTCGATCTCCCCACGCCCGCCGACCGCGACGCGGGCACCGTGGCCTGCATCGTCCAGGGCATGCTCCGCAGCGCCGCGATTTTCCGCGTTCACAACGTCCGCGCCGCCGCCCAGGCCGTCCGCATCATCAGCGCCGTGGAAAACCCGTGAACCCCGCCCATTCCCACCGCAGCCTCCGCCTCGAAATGCTTCAGGTCGCCCGGCTGGCCCCACGGATGCTCGGCGACTCCGCAGAACTTGTGCGCGCGTTTTTCGCCCGACAGCTCGGCCCGGAAGGCGCAGGCCGCGACCGCGATGGTCGCCCCGATCTGTACTACACCATCTTTGCGCTCGCGGGACTCCAGGCGATGCAGGCCGAACTCCCCGTCGGGCGCGTTGTGTCGTGGCTGCGTGGTTTTGGCGACGGCGCGGGGCTGGACTTCGTCCACCTCGGGGCGCTCGCCCGGTGCTGGGCGGCAGTCGGCGTGGAAAATGCGCCGCCCGATCTGCCGGCGATCGTGCTCGCGCGGATCGAGCGCTTTCGCACCCGCGACGGTGGTTACGATGGCGACCCCGGCGCGGAGACGGGCAATGCCTACGGCTGCTTCGTGGCCCTCGGCGCCTATCAGGATCTCGGCGCCGCACTCCCCGAGCCGCTCCGGATGGTCCAGTGCCTGAAATTTCTCGAAACCCCCGACGGTGCGTGGGCCAACGCCCGCGGCCTGAGCGTCGGCTCCACCAATGCCACCGCCGCCGCCGTCACTCTCCTCCACCAGCTCGGCCTGCCGCTGCACCCCTCCGCTGGCGACTGGCTGCTCGCCCAGGCGCATCCCGACGGCGGTTTCCGCGCCATGCCCGCCGCCCCGCTCCCGGACCTTCTTTCCACCGCCACTACCCTCCACGCCCTCGCCTGCCTCGAGACCCCGCTCCCCGCCGCGCTCCGCGAGCGCACCCTCGATTTCATCGACACCCTCTGGAACGCTGCCGGCGGCTTCCACGGCCACTGGGCCGACGACCATCTCGACGCCGAATACACTTTCTACGGCCTCCTCGCCCTCGGCCACCTTAGTATTTAGGAAAAGAGGTAGGAAAACGCCGCGGCAAGGTGGTGTAAAGGCGGAAAAAACAATTTGCGTTTAAGTTTACGCGAATGGATGCTCTACTAGTTGCAACCAGACCCAACGAGTCCCCGCAACTCCAAAAAACCGCCCAAACCTGCCCCGCCTCCACTATGAAAACCACCACTAATCGCATCCCCTCAATTCTCGCCACTTCCATCGCCGCCCTCCTCGCCGCCCATTCCGCCCACGCCGCCAGTTCGGCGTGGAACGTCAATGCCAACGGCGATTGGATCACGGGTGGAAACTGGACGGCGGGAACTCCCGGGGCCACTGGCGATCTCGTCAATCCGGACATCGCCACGTTCAATTTCCTTCTCACCACGGTTCCTAAAGTGGTCACAGTGGATGCCAACCGGGGCATCGGGGGCATCTCTTTCGGGCAAGTCGCGGCTGGCGGAAACAACGGCAACTTCGGCTACACGCTCACCGGCGGGAATCTGCTGCTGAACAATGCCGGCGTGATCCAAACGCTCACGAGTGATGGTGCCCACATGGAGGTGATTGCCAGCGCGATTCAAATTCAGGGGGACGGTGGGGCGGCCAGTTTTACGGGCGATGCGACGAACGGGAGTAATTTAATGAACATCGGTGCGGTTACAGGCGTGTCCACCGGGGTTAACATCACGACCTTGAACCTCAACGGTGTGAACACTGGCGGCAATGTGATCACGGGCATCGTGGGCGATGGCTCGGGCGGCGGAAAACTGGCCATCACCAAGTCGGCGGCTGGCACTTGGTTCCTCGATGGGGCCAATACCTACACCGGTGCCACCACGATCAACGCCGGAACGCTGGTGGCCGATCATGCGTCGGCGCTGGGCATTGGGGGCAACATCACCTTTGGCGGCGGCACGTTGCAATACACGGCGACCAGCGCGGGTGCGGACTGGGGTGCCCGTTTCAAGAATACCGTCGGCACCGGCATCCTGCTCAATACGGCGGGGCACAACGTGACGCTGGCCGGGGGTATTGATGCTAGCAATGTGGCGGGCCTGACCAAGTCCGGCGGTGGCACGCTGACCCTCTCGGGAGCCAACCTCTACACAGGAGCGACCATCATCGGCGGCAATCTGCTGAGCATCCTGCGTCTGAATAACGCCAGCGCGCTCGGCGGCGGCGGCAATATCACCTTTTCGGGGGGACGGCTGCAACACACGGCCAATAACACGGTGGATTACTCCAGCCGGTTTGTCGGCAGTGGCAGCGCCATCGCCATTGATACCAATGGGCAGAACATCAGCTTTGCCAGTGCGGTGGCGGCGACCAATACCGGCGGCCTGAATAAGATTGGGACCGGCGACCTGACCTTTGGCGGAAACATCTCCCATCTTTACACCGGTACCACCTCGGTCAGTGGCGGCCGTTTAATCTTGGATAACACCGGGGTCGGCAACAATAACACCAACCGGATCACTGACGGTTCGGGGCTGACGCTCAACACGGGCACGTTTCTTTACAAAGGCGCCGATGATGCGGCCACCAACTCCACGGAGACGATGGCGGCGATCAACGTGAGCACGGGCACCCTCACGGTGGCCTTCGGCGGCACCAATGCGGCGACCCTCACGGGTTCGTCTCTGAATAACGCGAATAAGGGATCAACGCTCGTCAATGGCCTCAACCTCGGCATGGACAACACGTCCACCGCGAGCGTGGCGCGCCTCAAGATCACGGGGGCTCCGAGCCTGACGGGCACCACCAACGCGCTGGATGCCGGCATCAATGCCGCGGCTCAGGACACGAAGATTGTCCCGTTCCTGGTCGGTGAAGCCACGGCTACCACCGGCGGCTTGGGCACGGCCACGGGTGTGGCCAATACGTTTGTTACCTGGAATGCCAACACCGGCCTGCGTCCGTTGAACCCGACGGATGAATTCTCCAACAACAGCATCTTAGCTGCCAAGAATAACCGCGTGACCTCGGCCACCACGGTTTCGTCAACGGCAGCCATCAATTCACTCATCGTTCACGGTGCCGACCTCACCATTGCCAGCGGTCAGACCCTTACTAACAATAGTGGGGCCATTCTTTTCGCCTCCAGCAATACCATCAAGACCGTCGGTGGAGTCAGTGGATTCCTGTTTGGAGCGGCTTCGGAGTATTTGGTGACGGTGAATGCAGGCGTCAACGCCACGATCAGCAGCGGATTCACTAACACGGTGGACACAGGCCACGGGATTAACATGTCCGGTGCCGGCACCTTGAACCTCCGGGGCAACAGCGTGTTTAATGTTGACTCAAATACCAACACGCAATCCAGAGTCACGGTAGAGGGGGGCGGAACGCTCAACATCAACGGCGTGATCATGGCCTTCGCCACCGCGGCTTCGAACCGGGGCACAGGCACGAGCCTTGTTGGGCAAACCTCGAGTGGAAATACGCTGTTGGTTTCCGAAACCGGCCGTTTGCGGGCGGGCGGCATGACGATTGGCGGTGACATCTATGGCAATAACACGGTGATTATTTCCGCGCCGGGCAACGCCGCCTCGCAGAGCTGGCACTTGAACGGCAACGGTGCGCAGATCAACTTGGGGGTCTCGTCATCAAATAACACGCTGACTTTCTCCAATGGAGCCTACCTTCGCCAGGATCAGGGCGGCGGCACCAACGGATGGACGATTGGCACCAATGCCGGAGCCAATAACAACTCGATCGTCGTCACAGGAATTGGTTCGACGGTGAACCGGGGCGGGGCTGCTGGCTCATTTATCAATCTCGGTGGCGCGGGCAACGGCAACAGTCTGATCGTCAGTGGAGGGGGATGGGTGCTCCCTCGCCGCACGGCGATCGCGATCAGTGGAGGAAGTAACAACTATATTCAGGTCACCGGTTATCGATCCCTTTTTAGCAGCAGCGGGGATGCTGCAAATTCTCGAATCCAGATTGCCAACAGTGTCGGGGCTCAAGGCAACTATCTGTCGATTGAAGCCGGGGCGACAGGAGATTGGACGTCAAGCAATAACGCTCCCTTCGCCATTGGAACCCTATCCAGTGCCGACAATAACTTTCTCCATGTCACTGGGAAGGATTCTCTCCTAACGGTACTTAGTGCGACTCCGCTCACCTTTGGCGGCACCCGAACCAGCTTGGCCGCGCCGGTGGACAGTAATGCCAAGGGCAATCATCTGGATGTCTCCAACAGGGCCACTCTGGTGACCAACAGCGTGGAGTTGATGGGTGTGCAGTCGGCATTCAACATTGGCAATGGCAGCGGCGTCAGCCGGGCCACGGTGGGCCAGTCCACACTTGAGGCCTTCACCCCGGGCATCTTCCTGCGGAGCGCGGATGCCAGCGTGAATTTCAACGGCGGACGCTTGTTCGCCGGGGCCGGGGGTGCGCTGATCTCGGGGCTGGGCACGGTGGTGCTGAATGGCCCCGCCTTTATCTCCACGACGCAGACCAACTCGGCGATCTCCTCGGTGATCGCCAATGGCACGGCGAACAGCCTGACCAAGGAAGGCAGCGGTTCGCTCTTTCTGTCGGCAGCGAACACCTACACGGGCACGACATCGGTAAATGCGGGCACCTTGGTGCTGGATTACACCGTGGCCGGTGGCAAGCTCGCCGACGCGAGCACAGTGACGCTGGGCGGCGGCACTTTGGACCTCCGCAACGGAGCCACGACGGAAATTATCGCTGGCGTTTCGCTTGGCGGCGGACGCAGTAAGATCACGCAGACGGCGGGCACCTCGATCCTGCGGGCGAATGCCATCACGCCAGGTGTGGGCATTGTGGATGTGTTCCTTGCCAATACGGTCAGCAGCACGAACACGAACGATGCCAGTGACGGTGGCGGTATTATTGGAGCATGGGCCACGCTGGGTGGCGTGGATTGGGCCATCAATTCCGGCGTGGCCGAGGGCGGAGGTAATAACTATCTCACGGCCTACACCGCTTATACCTCCTACGATGCCTTGGGCAGCACGCTGGCTGACGTGGCGATCAATAACGCCCGCCTGGATACGGCGGCCGGGTCGGGGAATATTAGCTTGGCGGCAGCGACGACGACGATCAATACGCTTTTGCAGAGCAACGTGACCGGTGCAGCGACCGTTGATACTGTGGGTTCCACGCTGGCCACCAATGGTATCATGATCGCTACCGGGACGGATGCAGTAACCATCGGCGTGGCGGCGGGTGATGGCAGCCTGCGGACAGCCACGGCTGGCGCGAACCTCGTCCTCAACAATAACAACACCAGCGGCCTAGTGACGCTGACGATCAATGCGCCAATCGTGGCGAATGGCTCTTCCGGTCTGGCGACTGCGGGTCTCGTGAGTCTTAATGGTACGAACACTTATACTGGAAATACCGGAATTGGTGGGACGCTGTCGATTGATGGTGCGGGGCAGTTGGGCGGCGGCACTTATGCCGGCACGATTGCGATGAGCAGCAGCGGGCGCCTGGTGCTGAACAGCTCGGCCAACAACACCCTGAGCGGGATCATCAGTGGGGATGGCGGATTGACCCAGTCCGGGGCTGGCACCACCACGCTCTCCGGGGCTAATACCTATACAGGCTCGACGATCGTCAATGCGGGCATCCTCGTGGCGAACCATGCGACGGCGCTGGGCTCACCCACCACGGCCTCCCTGATCTTCGGATCTGGCAGCACGGGCGAGGTCAGGCTGAATGGCAACAACATCACCGTCACCGGCTTGAACACGACCGGCTTCCTCGGCACGCCGACTGTGTCCAATGGCGCGGCGGGCGCGGCCACCCTCACCTTGGACACCGGGCGTACCTCGACCGGTGTGCTCACGGACAGCACCTTCGGAGGGGTTCTGCAAAACGGCGGTGCCGGTTCGTTGGCGATCGTCAAGAATGGCCAGGCCGGGCTGACGCTCACGGGTGCCAGCACCTATACCGGCGGGACCATGGTCAATTCTGGCAGCTTGACCCTCTCCAATCAGAACGGCCTCGGAACTGGCACCCTGACCCTCGCCGAGGGCACCCTTTTCCAAACGGCCAGCTTTGAAGGCAACACGGCGGCGGGAGCCATTCCAAATGTGATCAACCTGAGCGGAGGCCAGGTTTTCTTCAACATCCCATTTGGGCAAAAGGACATCTGGCTCGATCAGGATGTGTCTGGCCCCGGAGCCATGCGACTGCTGAGCGATCTGAGCGGCCGGACCCTGACCCTCAGCGGAGCCAAGAGTTTCTCGGGTGGCATCATCCAGACCAGCGGTTCCCTGGCCAATAACGGCACGGGTAACAACCAGCATCCGAGTGTGCAGATTGACAACGTGCTTTCGCTCGGCGCGGGGACGTTCCGCGCGCAGGTCAACAGCACCAGCATTTCGGGGGGCGCGCTCATTGTGAATGCCGACCTCTCGGCCGGGGTGGCAAATGCCTTCGAGATCGCGGCGAGTTCCCGCCTGTTAATCAACGAAACCTCGTCCACCAACCACCTGAAGCTCTCCGGCATCATCTCGGGCAATGGCGACTTGAACCATGTCGGGCCGGCCACACTGACCCTCTCCGGAACCAATACCTACACGGGTTCCACCATCCTGACCACGGGCGTGGTCAGCGTGGGTGCGGAGGCCAATCTCGGCGGGGCCAACTTGGTGAATTTCAACGGCGGCACCCTGCAAGTGACCGGGACGACGCTGAACAACTTTGGCATCCATGCGCCGGTGTTCACGGCGACGAAGGCGGCGACCTTCGACATTGTGGCCGCGGCGAACACCTTCACGGTGAGCCAAGTGCTGAACCAGACGACCGGGG
>JAIOPH010000032.1 GCA_021414005.1 Chthoniobacter sp.
CGCAAGCTGCCACAGCCGGCTCCGCGATGAGTTCCTCAACCGCGAAGTCTTCGCCTCGGCGCTGGAGGCGAAAGTACTCGGCCAGCAACACCGGCAGCGGCACAACCACGAGCGACCGCACTCGTCCTTGGACTATCAAACGCAGCATGGCTGCGCCCTGCCCCTCAACTCACCATCAACCCACAACCCAAAAACCAACCGAAACTCTCATAGCAAGTGGATCAAAAACCGAGGGCAGGCCAACCATCGTTGGAACCGATCATCAACACGACCAACTTCGCCTGCGCGCCCTCCATGTTGGTGTGGTCGAGCCGCCACAATACGTGCGCCACCTGTTCCATGCTCCGTCCGAGGTTCACATAGTTGCGGTTTGGACAGAACTTCTTGAAAGCGTTCCCGTCCCATGTGGCGGTGGTGGAATCGCCCATCCACAACAGCTTCGCGCTCGGGTCTTTTACCCAATTGTCCGGCCAGGGCGGCGTGCCTTTTTGCTCCACGGACCGGAGGGTGATGAAATCCTTTGGGTCTTCCACCCAGGCAGGGCCGACGAACGAATCGCTCAGAAGGATTCGGTCCACCAAGATACGGCCGCCCGGCGCGGATGAGGCGTCCACGATCTGCAAAACGCCCTATTTGCCCTGAAACTCAGCCACATCCCACACCCGCTCGGTTACGCCAAAGAGATCCTCGCTCGAGGCTGTTCGCACGACCTTCCCATCCACCAGCAGGTCCATTCGCGTGGTGGCCTGCGAACCGCCGCCGATCAGGAATTTCACTCCCCGGCGGTCGATGGCAAACGGCTGGCTGATCAGCTTGCCCTGCCCACCGTCCGTGTTATTGGGCGCAGAGTGGGTGACAAACCTCCCTTGCCGGCCCGGACAATAGACCTCGGCCCAATGACCGTCCGAAATGGACTTCGGTTTCGGAGCATCCAGTCCGATGATCTCCATCGGCACTTTGCCAAACGCATTGCCCTCCACCGTCCACTTGTCGTAGGTGCCACTTTCAAAATCGTCAAAAAAACACCTCGGGCCGCGGCGTTTCGGCCCGGACGCCCGAGAGCGAGGCGGTCAATACAAGAATCCGGGTAATGAAATAGAACCGCTCCATGTGCGTTGTTTGAGATAGGTGATGTGTTTGATGGGGATTCATGAGGTTGCAAATTAGCTTAAAGCGGCGCGCGGCTCAGTCTGTCCAACGAGCCTTGGCTGCGTGTAGTCAGATTGCTTGAGCCTGTGGTTCGCGAATTGATGGGGGTGAAGTAGCAACATCTTCGTTGGCTATGTCGGTCAGCGAATTTCTGGTGCCGAGTTCATCAGCACAACCGCATTCAATACTTATCCCTTGGCAATTTCTCTTCGATGAGCCGGCCGTCCGCGTCGGGCTTTCCACTTTTGCGCGAAAAACGGCGGTGGCGGAGAGGAATTGCTCCCTGCAGACTCCCACTTACATTTCCCGCACCGATGGATTATCCACTCTGCACATCTCGCCCTCACACCATGCACTTCCTGCCGTTTCGCTGCCTCATTATCGCTGCCGTGGCGGTGTCGTCATCGCTCACCGGTTCCGCGACGCCGGAGATGACCAAGGTCGTGACGCCGGAAGCACTGCCGTCCGGCGCGCAGGTCGTGGGGCTGGAGGTGCAGCCCGCAAAAGTTGTACTGGCGGGCCGGTATGAGGGCGCGCAAGTGGTGGTGACGGCGAAGCTCGCCGATGGCTCGACGGCGGATGTGACGCGGCTGGCGGGGTATCGGTTGAGCGGGGATTGTGTGGAGGTTTCAAAGAGTGGGCGGGTGGCGGTGCGGACGAACGGGGCGGGGTCGGTGGCGATTGAGGTCGCGGGGCAAAAGGTAGTGGTGCCGGTGGAAGTCGCTGGCGTGGTGGAAAATCAGCCCGTGGATTTCATCCGCGATGTGAACCCGGTGATGACGCGGTTGGGGTGCAACGCGGGGACGTGTCACGGCGCGAAGGACGGCAAGTTCGGCTTCAAGCTGTCGCTGCGCGGTTACGATCCGCTTTTCGATGTGCGCTCGCTGAAGGACGATCTCGCCGGGCGGCGGCTGAACGTGGCGTCGCCGGACGATTCGCTGATGCTGCTCAAGTCCACGGCAGGCGTGCCGCACGAGGGCGGGCAGCGCACGAAGCTGGGCGAGAAGTATTACGACATCATGCGCGCGTGGATCGCGGACGGCGCGAAGCTCGATCTCGCCGCACCCCGCGTGGTGAAGATCGAGGTCTCTCCGCGGGATCCCGTGGTGCAGCAAATCGGCGCGCGGCAGCAGGTCCGCGTCGTGGCAACTTTCAGCGACGGCAAAACACGCGATGTCACCGCCGAGGCGTTCATCGACAGCGGCAACGGCGACGTGGCGAAGGTCGAGGGCGGCCTCGTGGAAACGCTGCGCCGCGGCGAGGCTCCGCTGCTCGCGCGCTACGAGGGGAATTATGCCGCGACCACGCTGACGGTGATGGGCGACCGCAACGGCTTTGTCTGGCAGACACCGGAAACGTGGGGACGCATCGACGAACTCGTGGCCGCGAAATGGCAGCGCATGAAGATAGCGCCGTCCGTGCTGTCCAGCGATGAGGAGTTTCTGCGCCGCGTTTCGCTCGACCTCGCGGGACTGCCGCCGACCGCGGATGAAGTGCGCGCCTTTCTCGCCGACCCGCGGCCCGTGCGGGATAAGCGCGACGCGGTGATCGAGAAGCTGCTCGCGTCGCCGGAGTTCATCGACCACTCGACAAACAAGTGGGCGGACCTGCTGCAGGTGAACTCGAAGTTCCTCGGCAAGGAGGGCGCGAAACTTTTCCGCGACTGGATTCGCAAGGAGATGGAGGCGAACACGCCTTATGATCAGTTCGTGCGGAAGATCCTCACCGCCGCCGGCTCGAACAAGGAGAACCCCGCCGCGAGCTACTGGAAAATCCTGCGCGAGCCGGCGGAGGCGATGGAAAACACGACGCACCTTTTCCTCGCCACACGCTTCAACTGCAACAAGTGCCACGACCATCCGTTCGAGCGCTGGACGCAGGATCAGTATTACCACACGTCGGCGTATTTCTCGCAGGTCGCGCTCGCCGCGGACCCTGCGGGCGGCAATGCGAAGATCGGCGGCACCGACGTGGAGAAACCGCGCCCGCTTTATGAAATCGTGAGCGACAAAGCCGATGGCGAGGTCACGCATCTGCGGACGAACAAGATCGCCGCGCCCGAGTTTCCCTTTCCCGCGCAGGCCGAGGCGAAAGGCACGCGCCGCGAGCAACTCGCCTTGTGGATGACCTCGTCGGACAACCGCTATTTCGCCGCGAGTTACGTGAACCGGCTTTGGGGCTATCTCACCGGCGCGGGGATCATCGAGCCGCTCGACGACATCCGCGCGGGCAATCCGCCAACAAACCCCGAACTGCTCGACTTCCTGACGAAGGAATTCATCGCGCACCATTTCGACGTGAAGCATGTGCTGCGGCTGATCTGCCAGTCGCGCACCTACCAGCTCGGCATCGGCACAAACCAGTGGAACGCCGACGACAAGACGAACTATTCACACGCCCTCGCGCGCCGGCTGCCCGCCGAGGTGCTCTACGATTCGGTGTTGAAAGTGGTGGGCTCCGGGCCACGGCTGCCGGGCGGCCTGCGCGCGGGCCAGCTCCCGGATTCGGCGACGGATTTGCCGAGCGGCTTTCTCGCCAATCTCGGCCGGCCCGCGCGCGAAAGTTCGTGCGAATGCGAACGTCGCAACGACCTCGGGCTTGGCAGCGTGATGGCACTGCTCGGCGGCCCGGCGGTGTCGGAGGCGATCGGCGACGCCGCGAACGAACTGGCCAAACTCACGACCGCCCAGCCGGATGATCGCAAGCTGATCGACGAGCTTTTTCTCCGCGTGCTCAGCCGCCCGGCGAGCGAGCAGGAGATCAGCAAGGTTTTGGCAAACTGGCAGCAGCTCGACGGCGACAATGCCGCGCTGGTCGCGCAACTCGAACCCGTGCTGCCGATCATCGCGAAGGCGGAGGCGGATCGCGCGGCGATGATCGCGAAGGCCAAGGATGAACTCGCGCGCTACGAGGCCGAGGTCGGCCCGAAACTCGCGGAGGCCGAGGCGAAGCGCGTGGCCGCCGTGACCGCGGCGGAGGCGGCGGTGAAGGAATACGAGACGCAGCACCTCGCAGCGGCGCAGACCGTTTTCGAAAATACCGCGCCCGTCGTCCGCACACTCACCGGCTGGGTGCCGCTCGACATCGTGGAAGCCCGCGCCAGCGGCGGCATCACGCTGAAGAAGCAGCCCGACGGCTCCTACCTCGCCAGCGGCGCGCGTCCACCCACGACCGATTACGTGGTGAAAGCGGACACGAAACTCGCGGGCATCACCGGCTTCGCCATCGAGGTGCTGCCCTCGGGCGACGAGAAGAATTTTGGCCCCGGTCGCGCGCCGGACGATGGGAATTTTGTCCTTGGCGAGGTGGAGCTGAAAGTCAGCGCGGGAGGCACCGACGCCACGCCGCTGCCGGTCAAGTTCGCGAGCGCCGTCGCCGATTTCAGCCAGGAGGATTTTGCAATCGCGCAGGCTATCGACGGCATCCGCGACAACGAAAACAACGGCTGGGCGATCTCCGCCAGCTACGGCGTCCCGCATTTCGCCGCGCTCACGCTCGAAAAGCCGCTCGGCGATGCGGAGAAAGGCGTGCGCCTGCGCTTCGAGTTGAACCAGCCGCGCAAGAGCGGCTTTGCCATCGCGCGCTTCCGGCTGTGGGCGACGACCGGCACCGCGCCCGTGCAGGTCGGCTACCCGCAGCCGGTCAGCGACGCGCTCAGAAAAATCCCCGCCACCCGCACCGACGCCGACAAGGCCGCGCTCGCCGCGTATTGGAACGCCAACGATCCCGAACTCGCCAAACGCCGCTTCCACCTCGCGCAAGCCCCGCGTCCGCTTCCGCCCGACCCCGGCCTCGTCCAGCGCCGCGCCGCCGCCAGCGCCGACGTGCCACTGGCCCTCGACCCGAAACTTGCCCGCCTCCGTCAGGACGCTGAGCAATCCAAAGCCCAACTCGCCAACCGCCGCCTCACCAGCGTGCAAGACCTCGCCTGGGCGCTGATCAACACGCCATCGTTTCTTTTCAACCACTAACCCATCCCAAAACCTATGCTCCGCATCTCAGGACAACCCGGTCGCGATCTTTGCGACGCTCACCTTGGCGTTTCGCGGCGCGATGTCATCCGCGTGGGTGGCTCGGCCATCATGGGGCTCACGCTCGGATCGCTTTTCAAACTGCGCGCGGCGGCGGCAGAGCCCGCGGCGTCGGCGGTCTCGAAGGGCGGGCCGGGGTGGGGAAAGGCGAAGTCGGTCATCATGGTCTATTTGCAGGGCGGGCCGTCGCATCTCGATTTGTGGGATCCGAAAGAGAACGTGCCGGAGAAAATCCGCAGCTCGTTCCAGAACATCAAAACGAAGATTCCGGGCATCAACTTTACCGAAATCCTGCCGAAACTCGCGCAGATCAATGACAAGCTCACGATGGTTCGCTCCATGAGCTACACGCCGAACGGCCTCTTCAACCACACGGCGGCGATTTACCAAATCATGACGGGCTACACCACGGACAAGGTCTCGCCGTCCGGCCAACTCGAACCGCCCAACGCGAAGGACTTTCCGAACTTCGGCTCGAACATCATCCGGCTGAAACCGCCGACCGAGCCGATGCTGCCGTTCGTCATGCTGCCGCGACCGTTGCAGGAATCGGGCGTCATTGGCAAAGGCGGCACGGCCGGTTTCCTCGGCAAGGGTTTCGATCCCTACACGCTCTATCCCGACGGCGACGACATGGATATGTCGAAGATGAACCGCATTCGGGTGGACGACCTGAACCTGCGCCCCGACGTTTTCGCCATGCGGCTGAAACGGCGCGCCTCGCTGCGGCAATCCATCGAGGAGACCATGCCCGACATCGACAAGGCCGTGGAGAATTACCACCTCGACGAATACTACGGCAAAGCGCTCGACCTCATCACGAGCGGCAAGGCGCGCGACGCCTTCGCCATCGACCGCGAGCCGGAGAAAATGCGCGCGGCTTATGGGCTGAACACCTTTGGCCAAAGCCTGCTGCTCGCCCGGCGGCTGGTCGAAGCCGGCACGCGTGTCGTGGAGGTCGTGTGGCCAAAGGTCGCGAACTCCGACAACCATTCGTGGGACACGCATACGGACCTCACGAGGCGCATCAAAACGCAGGCCGGGCCAATGCTCGACGCGGGTTTCAGCACCTTCATCGAGGATCTTGACCAGCGCGGCCTGCTCGATGAAACGCTCGTCGTGGCCCTCGGCGAATTCGGGCGCACGCCCGAGCGCGGCCTGAGCACCAGTGGCAATACGAACAGCTCCGACGGCCGCGACCACTGGCCCTACTGCTACACCGCGTGCGTGGCTGGCGCGGGCATCAAGCGCGGCTACGTCCACGGAGAAAGTGACGCCACCGGCAGCAGCCCGAAATCCGACCCCGTGCATCCCACCGAGCTGCTTGCGCTCATCTACCACGCCTGCGGCATTGATCCCGAAACGATCGTCTATAACCACCTCAACCAGCCGCGCGAGCTGGTAAAAGCAAAGCCGGTCACGGCGTTGTTCGCGTAACCGAACCCGCTCAAGTGTTCAGCGCGCCGATGATGCGGAGGCCGTCGAGGGTGAGTTCCGGCACGACGGTGCGAATTTCGGGGAGCTTGGCGGCGATGAGTTCGGCATAGCCGCCAGTCGCGACGACAGCGAGCTTGCGTGGTTTGCCGAGTTCGCCGGCGACTTCCTGCAAAATCTCCCGCACCAGGCCACGGTAGCCGTGGACGGCCCCGGAGAGCATCGCGTGTTTCGTGCTTTTGCCGATGGCGGAGGGCGGCTCGGCCAGCACGATCTCGGGCAGCAGCGCGGTGCGGGAGTGGAGGTAGTGGGTCATGGCTTCGAGGCCGGGCGCGATTACGCCGCCGATGTATTTCCCCGCAGCGGAGATAACATCGAAACTGACCGCCGTGCCGAAGTCCACGACGACCACCGGGCCGCCGAAGCGCGCCCACGCGGCGGCGGCGTTGGCGAGGCGGTCGGCCCCGATGGTGGCGGGCTTCGGGTAGTCCACGCCGACGCCGAGCTTCACCCTGGCGGTGACGCGCAGCACCGGCGCGGGGTCGATGTATTCCACGATGCGCTCGCCGACTTCGGGTACAACAGAGCAGATGACGGCGGTTTCCCATTTCCAGCCGGAGAGCACGTTTTTCAGCGAATCGGGCGTGATGGTCCGGGTGGCGAGCTTGCGGGAAACGCCGACCTCCTTCCTCGTGCCCAGCGCGAACTTAGTGAACGAGTTGCTGTTGTCGATGAGGAGGAAGTCGGCGGACATGGGTCAGGTGGCGGCGGGCCAGTCGAGGGCGTGGCATTTCAGGTCGTCGAGCTGCACAAACTCCAGCGCGGAAAGGTGCGTGGCGGCGAGCACCACGCGCGGCGCACAGCCGGCCTCCAGCGCATCCTGCCAGCGCGTGACGCAGAGGCACCATTGATCGCCGGGCTTCAGTCCGGGAAATTCATACTCGGGCACCGGTGTGGAGAGGTCGTTGCCCGCCGCTTTCGAGAAGCGCAGAAACTCTGCCGTGGCCTGCACGCAAACGGTGTGCAGCCCGTGGTCGCCGGGCCCGGTGTGGCAGCAGCCGTCGCGAAAGAAGCCGGTCAGCGGCTCGAAGCTGCACGGTTGCAGCGGTTGGCCGAGGACGTTGGAGGTCTGGGACATTTCGCGGGCAAAAGGCGCACGCCGCTTTCGGCCCGGCTAGAGCTTCGCGCTCGAATACTCCCAGCCTGCACGATACGCCGCGCGCTTGATGAAGCGGGCCGCGTCCGGCTGGCCCGTGACTTCGAGCTTCGCGCTGTCCCAGACGATGGGTTTGCCCACTCGCATGGCGAGGCCACCGATCAGGCCCAGCTCGGTGAGCGGCACGGCGTAGTCGAACTTCGACATGAAGTCGAAAGCCTTGCCGTTCTTGATCGCCAGCGTCCACTCCTCCTGCGGCTCGCCCTGTTTCGGGCTGCGCTCGTACTTTTTCTCCAGCGGCTTCGCGAGGAATTCCGTGCGGCGCGCCTCGGGGTAAATCTGCGGGTTTTTGCACTGGTCGCCGACGTTATGAATAACGCCCTCGCTGCCGATGATCAGCCAGCCACCGTTGCCCAGGCCTTTGCCAGCGAGTTCCGGAGGAGCGGGCGGCAGGTGCTGTGCGCCGTGATCGTTTTTGCCTTCATACCAAGTCATCGTGATGTCCCCGAGCTTCGGATGATTCTTCCACGAGTATTTCACCTCGGCCCCGCGCGGCCAGGCGATGTCGGTGAGTTCCTCCGTGGTAGCTTCGACATGCTGCGGGATGCCGAGATCGAGCGCGTAAAAGATGGGGTCCATAAGATGGCAGCCCATGTCACCGATCGCGCCGGATCCCCACTCAAGGAAGCCGCGCCATTTGAACGGATGGATGTCCCCGGAGTACGGATGATCCGGCGTCTGCGCGAGCCACTGCGGCCAGTTGAGGAAGTCGGGCGCATCGCCGCCCTTGAAGGTCGCGCCTTTGCCCTGCGGCCAAATCGGACGGTTCGTCCAGACGTGGATTTCCTTCACCTTCCCGATCGCCCCGGCTTCGATCCACTCCTTGAGCTTGCGGTTGTCGTCGAAGGTGTGCCCCTGATTTCCCATCTGCGTGATGACACCCTTTTTCTTCGCCGCGAGGTGCATCTCGCGCACTTCCCACAGCGTGTTCGCGAGCGGCTTTTGCACGCAGACGTGTTTGCCCAGACCCATCGCGTGCATCGCCGCGGGAAAATGCGCGTGGTCCGGCGTCGAAATGGTCACGGCCTCGATCTCCTTCACCTCGTCGAGCATCTGGCGAAAATCCTGATACTGCTTCGCGCCCGGATACCGCGCCGCGGCCTTGGCCAGCGTCCGCGAATCCACATCGCAAATCGCCACGACATTGTTGCCCCGCGCCGCCGCCGCGAGATCGGACTCACCTTTGCCACCGCAGCCGATGGCCGCGATGCCGAGTTTGCGGCTCGCGGGCCCGCCTTCCTGCGCCCAAAAGACGCGCGGCACGAGCAGCCCGCCGGTGGAGACGGCGAGACCTTTGATAAAGGAACGGCGGGAGGAACGGATGGGACTGATGGGCATGGCAGTGATGGGTTGAGGTTCGTGGCGGGGGTAAAACGCCGAGAACATAACCAAGAGGAGCACGAAACTTTAGGCGAGAACTTCCCCGCAAAATTTTTCGCCTTTTTGCGGATCATTCGTTGCACCTGTGGTGCAAGAGAACCACTTTTGCACACGGCTGCCACGGTCAGGTGAAACGAATAGAATCAAAACCTATGGAACAAAACATTACCGTCGCCACCTTCAACGATCGCGCCCCCGCGGAAAAGATCGCGCAACGGCTCCGCGATGCGGGCCTGCATGCGGACATCTACGACGAATCGAACGAGCAAAAGTGGAAGCTCTTCAACCTCCACCCGCGCGCCCACATGCGCGTGCGCGTCCACTCCAGCGAGGAAGAGCGCGCCCACGCGCTGGTCAAGGAATGGCACGAAACCGAGGGCGCGCTCACCGACGCCGTTCACTGCCCCGAGTGCGGCTCGTCCAAAATCGAGTTCCCCCAGTTCTCCCGCCGCACCCTCATGGGCGCGCTCCCCGCCGCGCTCGCCGCGACGGGCGTGATCGCCAAGGAATACTACTGCGAAGACTGCCACTTCACCTGGCCCGACGAGGTGAAACCCGAACCGCTACTGGACGCGCTCAACTGGCCCAGGCCCCTGTCGCTCCCGTAGCCGCGGCCCCTACGACGAGCGGAGGGTATCCCGATGCCATGCGGGACTTTCCGTGAGGGCGTTGCCTCCTTTCTCGCCCTGAGATCAGAGCGGTTCCCAGCCCACCGGTGAATTTTCAGGTTTCCATTGGGACTTCTGCGATGTTGTCATCGCAACGTGCGCTCCACTCGTTTCCACTCCGCGCGCGCCCATGCTCGTTCCTGAAACCGAGATCATCATCAGCCAGGACGGCGCGGAGATTTTCCGCCGGACGGTGCGGCCCGGCGAATACTGCACCGGACGCAAAATGGGGTGCCATGTACCGGTGGTGGAACTGGTCTCGCGGCGGCAAATACCTTACTGACGGGCTGCCGGGCAAACGAAAATACATTTGCAACCGGATGCAACGAATCTTCCCAAATGGCGAAATGGACGATAAGGAACACCTTATTCGGGCTCGTTCCTCCACCTGCTTCCGACCACCACAACCCTGATCCACAAATCGATCCTAACCAAAAAGCAAACATGAAAAAGCTCATCATAATCGCCCTCGCCGCACTCACCAGTTTCAGCGGCGCTTTGGCCGCCCAATATCCGATCCAGGCGGCGCGCACCGATCTGGAGCGCGCCCACAGCCTGGTGACCACGATGCAAGCTGGCGGCCCGGGCGGAATCGGCAAGAACAAGGCGACCATACCGAACATCATCGCCGCCTTGAGCGACGCCGAACTGAGTCTCGACGCGGTGAAGAACAACAAGGGCACGAACACGAATGTCGCGCTGAAATTCACAGCGGCGGCCAAGACCGAGGTGAATCTCGCGAAGGACGGCAAGGATGCGCATCTCGAAGCGGCGAAGAAGGCCATCGAGGAGGCCCTCGAACGAGTGATGCAGGGAATCACGGTCAACCAACGCAAACGCTAGCCAGAGCGGCCGGCCCGGCGAATGATCTGGGCCCGCGTCCTTGTTCACGAAGACGCGTGGGAGGGGAAAATGGAGGGGGCAACCGGCTGCGTCCGCGCCGCCAGTTCGGCGAGAAAGTTGCGCTGGCCGCCGATGACATGGGCGAAGAGTTCCGCGCGCGTGCCAACCAGCGCCCGCAGGCAGCGACCCGAAAACCATATGCTGCCGGAAATTCCACACGCCGGGCATCATCGCCCGGTCAGTCCGAGACGGAGAGTCGAAAGGATCGCCGCTCGCGATGAAGTAACCGAACGTGCTCGAAAGCCCATGTCGCAGGCACCGCTGGCGGCTGGAGATGGGCTGGCAGATTGACCGTGCCGAGCCAGTCATGGGGTTGCCATGTTCGGTTCTTGGCATGTAGGCCGGAGGTCCACATGGACGCCGCCTGTGGCGCTGGGAGGGTCTCGAGCGCCTCCCGGAGTTCCCAAACGGTCAGTCCCTGGACGGCGCACTGGAAACTCAAAAGATTCCCCATGAGATCGCCGTCGCGGAAACCTGAAAGCACCGAATCGGCGATGAGGGAGTCCGGCAGAGTTTCTTGAGCACGCTCAAAATCCTCACTCACGTTTTTGAAAATCAACCAAGCGGCCCACTGCACATCGGCCGGACTGGCCAAGCCTCTGACTTCGTAATGATGTTCCACCGATGATTCAACACGCACACCAAGATAGATTCCGGCCATGCACTGCCGGAACCGGATCGGAAAAGGATCGCCTGGCGCTTTTTGCCACTGCGCTTCCACATTGCGGAGCAAGTCGCGCACACCCAGCGGCTCAGCATGCCGCCAATTCACCCACCCGGCGCGCCGGGTGTAACCATGCTCGCCAGCCAGAATCAGTTTCCGCATATCTCGAGGGTGCTGCGTCCAGGCGACGGCGGCCCCGAGCGCGACGGCCGACAGGAGAAAGCGCCGTGATCGGGGCCGTCGCCAATACTGTTTCAGGATGTTTCCGGAGAATGGCATAGAATGACTTCGCGCGGACAGTTCCAACGGATCGGGAGGGTGTCGGCAATCCCCCGGGAGACGATCATCGCCCCATTGAGCCAATCGAAACGCAGTCCGTTCCAGCGGTAGAACCACGCGCCTGGATAAAGGCGAAGACCGCGACGGAATGCGACCATCTGACCACCGTGCAGATGTCCGGCAAGCACGATACTGCTACGCTCGCGAAGCGCCTGCGTGAGGTCGGCAGGATCGTGGATGACCGTAATGACCGGCAGCTCGCCGCTTCCTGTGGCCGCGTCTTTGGCCCCTACGATGGCGACGGCATGCCCTTCGCACCGAAGAGTGAAAGGGCCGTCGGGGAGCCAGTGCGCGCCGGCCTCGCAAAGCCGCCGTCGTAATCCACGCAACCAGCGGTCATGATTCCCCGCGATCGCCAGCACCGGTCCGCGCTTGGCCCATGCAGCGACGCGCGGCAGCAAGGCGCTAAAACCCACCTCGCTGTCCGCATAGTCGCCCCCGAGAAGGACCGCGTCCGGAGCGAGTTCCGCGACGAGCGCATCCAGCCGGTCCAGCAGTGGCCCCGCGGTCCTGCGTCGCAAGTGTAGATCGCTCATGAAAAGCAGCCGGAACGGCACTCGGGCTCCACCTTTCATCGGCTCTGCGCGGACTAAGAGCGGAGCTTCCGCCGACAGACTGAGCAACGGAGTAAGGGTCTCAACGGAAGTCCAAAGGGGTCTGCTCCGCAAACGCTCATACCAAATCAGGACAGCCAGGCACCCCAAACTCCAAGAGCGCACAAATCCCCGTCCACGGAGCCCCCCGGTGAGCATCTCCCACGCGAGCGGGAGAACCACGACCATCGCAGGTAAGGTTCCGCCAGCTTGGCGCAGCAGTGTGCGCGCGTTCCGCCCGATCCTCGTCCTTCCGTCCAAAGCCAGCGGAAACAGGAAAACAAATTGCACTTCCACCGCATAGAATGTCGGCACGACGAGGATGAGTATCCACGGGTGCCGCCAGGCCGCGCCGCAGACCAACGCAGCGGCGGTGAACGCCGCTAGATATTTTCCAACCCCCAGACGATTGAAATGAGCCTGACCGTCGGGTGGAGCCGACCCGCGCACGACTCCGAGTGCCATGCGCATCCAGGCGGCACCCGCCACAAAGCCGCCCGCAGCCGCAGCACCCGCTGCCGCTGGCAACGGCGATCCGGGAGCGTCATAGATCAAGCGGGCGCTGGCGAGTAGCTCACTAGCCCGGGCCATAACTCGGAAACCCACCGCGCACAAAACACCAGTGGCTCCACGCCATCCAGGCGATGCCATTGCCAAACACGAGCAGCCGATGGAGCACGGTTTCAAGCCGTTTGCACCGACGACGATGATAGATGAACTCGTCGTAACAAATGAGCGTGGTGATAAAGATGACCACCGCAAAAGCCGGCAGCAAGAGCAGCAGAGGACGAGCGCTGAGCGAAGCCGCCGCCATTATCGCGAACAACGGCACGCCTCCGCCGGCGAGAGCCAGTAACTCGCAGTTGCGCTCAGCGCGTCCGATCTGACACGCCGTTACCCAGCGATGGAAGCACCAGTCTCCGATCCCGCCAAGAGTGGCGACCACGCCAGCGACGGCGATGACCCACAATTCCCAAGGCCAAGCCCGCAGTTGCACGACCCACGCAAAATGCGGGTCGGCTCGCAGCCACCACAGCCCTGCGGCAAATGCCACTCCCGGGACCACGAGCGCCACCAAACTCGCATACCCTCCCTTCCTCACGCGCAGGGGTGGCGGCAGGAGGGCGGCACGACGCGCTCCTTCGCAGGCTTGGGCACATGGAATGGCGCAACTTTGCGGGGGAGCAGCGGGCAATGACATTGGGGCGATATGGCAGATGAGCGGGAGGATGTCAGGCGATAGCGTGTTCTTGACGCTCAGCGATTTCCTCCAGCCGCACCTGCACGGCGGCGACGGTTTCTTTCAGCGTCGAAGTGCCGGGGGTGAGGCCTACGTTTTGCGCGTCGCAAAACCACGCGGGGTCGAGTTCGTCGGGGCGCTCGATGTGGAAAACGGTGAGGCCGGCGGCGCTGGCGGCGGTGACGAACTGGTATTCAGCGAGCGATCGGCGGAGCAGCCGGAGCTTTTCCCCGCCGATAACAAAAGGCGCGCTCCAGTCGGGCTCGGGTCGGTCCTCACGATTCGCGCGGAAATGCGCGAGACAGGTTTGGTAGTACATCGTCGGGATGGGTTAGTTCGCACTCGCAGGGAGGGCCGCTCCGGCAAAATTCTCGATCCAATGCGCGACGAAGAATTTCTTTTCCGTCGGCAGCCAGTGCGGCGACGTGCCGATGATCGGGCGCAGCGCGGTGGTCATCTGCAGGCATACGAGGACGAAGATGCCCATCCACACCTTGAGATGCGTGCGGTCGGAGACACCGAGCGCTTTCGTCATGTTGCCGAAAAGCCGCAGGCCGAACCAGGTGGCGATGAACCAAAAGATCAGATGCAGGGTGCCGATGAAGACGACGGAGTCTGTGGATTGCGAAAAGACCCACGCCACCGGGGCGAAACCGAGAAGCAGCAACCCGGTCAAAGTGAGCATGGCGCTGAGCACTCCGGCGGTGCCGCGCAGCGAGACCTCCGCCCCGCTGAGGCAGGCGAAAATGTAGAGGCTCGGGAAACAGATTAACGCGCTCACCAAGCCGCCGGCACTCACTTTCACCAAGGCTGCGGGAAGCTGGGAGCCGCCGGAAAACGTGCCGACGAGCAGCCCGTAAAGCGCGAACGCCGGCAGGGCGACCAGCGCGAGGATCAGCCAGTGGCGCGATGGCCGGGGATCGCAAAGTGCTCGGATCAAGACGACTGGCCGCTTCAGGAGCGTGTCGAGAATCGCGCCAAGCCCCGCGTCGGCGGGCAGCGCTGGCTGCGGGGCGGTGGTGGGCAGGTTGGGTGGTTCGGTGGGTTGGTTCATGTTGGTTTGGGTTTAGTTGAGGAGCTGGCGGAAGGCGTGGAAAACGGCTTCGTAGAAATTTCCGCGCAGCGGGTCGTCGGCAAGAAAACGAATCTCCTGTCCGGGCAGGCCGAAGAAGGGCCGCAGCACCCACGAAAGCTGCGCGCCGAGAAAGAGATTGCTCGCCAGCCAGCTCCAAAATACGCGCTGCCCGGCGGCGGGCGTGGTGCAGCACCGCCTGAGCAGGGGGAGCAACCGGCGATTCGCGACCACGCCGGCATACGCAATGAAGACCACCGCGCACAAAAGCGTGAGGCTGTGCCCGGTCCGACTCGCAGCGTCGTCCTGCGCCGGGATGTTCAGGCAAACGAAATACGCCAGCGGGCTCAACGCTGCGAGCACCAGCGACGCGATGGTGAAGCTCATCAAGATCGCCAGCGAGGTCTGCCGGAAACCCAACCCCGAGCCGAGCACCTGCGCGAACAGCCCGTTCAGCAGGGCGTTGCTCCCACACGTCAAAAAGATCAGCAGCGGCAATTTGACCGCCGTGGACGCCGCTTGGAACGGTGCCCGCCAAAGCCCGACCACCCCGCCGTAGAGCGCGCAACCGACGGCGATTGTCAGGACGCAGGTCAGCAGCCACCGCGGCTCATGCTCATCCAGCCACGGAGCGATGCGCTCCGAGTCTCCACGGCACAGAATCACGAGTCGGCGCAGCGGTTGCATCAGGCGATGGCGTGCTCCCAGAGCGCGGCGATTTCCTCCAGCCGCCCGAACACCGCGGCGACGGTTTCTTTCAACGTCGAAGTGCCGGCGGTGAGGCCCACGTTTTCTGCGTCGCGGAACCACGCGGGGTCGAGTTCGTCGGGGCGCTCGATGTGGAAAACGGTGAGGCCGGCGGCGCTGGCAGCGGTGACGAGCTGGACGGTGTTGTTGCTGTTGCGGCCGCCGACCACGACGAGCGTGTCGCACTCAGCGATGAGCTTGCGCAGCGCGTTCTGCCGGTTCTTGGTGGGCTGGCAGACGGTGTCGGTGAAACGCACTTCGCTCGCCGGCCGGGCCGCGCGGATTGCAGCGACCAGCGCCTGCACTTTCTCCAGCGGCTGAGTGGTCTGCGAAATCACGCCGTAGCGCTCGCGCGACGGGAGGCGCGCGATGTCGTCCTCGCTCTCGACCACGCAGGCGTCGGGGAAATCGCCGGTCAACCCCGAGACCTCGACGTGCCCACGTTTGCCGATAACCACAGGAAAATAGCCGAGGCCGACGAGCAGCCCGAGTTGCCCGTGCGCGTGCCGGACCAGCGGGCACGTCCCGTCCGCCACGCCGAAGCCGGCGGCACGCCACTCCGCACGCTTCCGGTCCGACGCGCCGTGCGCGGTGATCATCACCTGCGGCGTCGGTGCGGACGCGTGATTCAGCCCGCCCTCCTGAACGCCGCGTTGCGCGAGCCGTTCGCGGACGACGGGGTTGTGGACGAGTTCGCCCAGGATGGTGAGCGGCCCCTGGCTGGCGAGGCGTTCCGCTTGGGCGATGGCGTCGCGGACGCCGAAGCAAAGACCGTAGTGTTCTGCGAGTTGGATTTTCATATTTCAGGATGTGACTTTGTGAGGCAAAGTATTAGAGCAAAAGGAAAGCCAATCAGCCCCGCGTGCCCAAATCTCCGCCGGGCCGCCCGACTTTCAGGATCTGCTCCAAAATCGTGAGGTAGTCCTCGAACTGTTTGCGGCCCTTTGCGGTCAGCGCGTAGCTCGTCTGCGGGCGGTCGAGCATTTCCTTGGTCACGGCCACGTAGCCGTTGTCATGGAGCGTACGCAGGTGCGAAACGAGGTTGCCGTCGCTGAGTTCCAGCTCGGCTTTCAAGTCCTGAAACGTCCAGCTCGGACGGGCGGCGAGCAGGGTCATGATGCCGAGGCGCCCTTTCTCATGGATGAGCTTGTCGAGTTTATCGAAGTCGAACATCGGTTCATGGCGTCCCGCCTGGACCGTCCGCGCGCGCCGACCGCGGCCAGGTGCAGGCGGCGTAGATGAGGTGAAACACGCCGAAGGCCAGGCCCATCATTACGTTGCTGCCGGACGCGAGACGGCTGGAGCCAAACGTGCCGCCGAAGCTCCAGAGCTGATAGAACGATGCCATGCCAGCAACGAGAAACGCCCAGCCCAAAATCATAATCGAGCGCGGGGCGAAGTGCTTCGTCGCCAGCAGGGCCAGCGCGTAGCACATCATCCAGATCGGCGGCAGCCAGAAAGTATTGGTCCCCCACCCCAGTACCGCCGAGAAAAACACCCCGCACAACATGCCGGGAAGCATTGCCACCAGCGCGAGGCGCATGCCGGAGGAAAGAAAGGGCTCTCCGCGCAGCTTCGAGCCGCGCCAAAGGAGGAAGACGTTGGCCAGTCCGGTGAGCAAGAGCACGAGGCACCATGTGCCGAGAAAAGTCGTGGCAAAGTCAGTATCGGAGCGGATCGGCGCGGAATGCCTTTGCCGGAGAATCAACGCCGCCAGGCAGGCGAAGACACCCCCCGCCAGCGCCGTCGGAGCGGAGATCGCACGGTAGATCGTCGCCTTTTCCATGAGCGAACGGATAATTCGCAGGTGTTCCTCGGCGTCGGAGCGGGTAGGCATGGCGGTGACTTTGCGCGACAAAGCACCTTTTGCAAGACAAAGTTTCGTCGCAAACAAAAACAATCCGCGGGCTGAACGACTCGCCGGGGCGCACACCTCAGAGGACGCGCAACCCGGCTTTTGGAAGTTTCATCGTGAACTTGGCGAACTCTGTGCGATGCCCTACTTCACGGGTGCCGCCGTTTTTTCACCAACTCCCCTGCTCCATGAAAACTCCCACGCGCTACCTCCTCTCACTTTTCGCGATCGCGGCCATCGCTGCACCGTCCGCCCTCCGCGCGGCGGACGCGACGCCCGTGCGACCGCACATCATTTTCATCCTCGCCGATGACCTCGGGCCGGGCGACATCGGCTGCTATGGTGGGCAGCAGGTGCCAACGCCGCGCATTGATCAACTGGCGAAGGAAGGCGTGCGCTTTACGCAATTCTATACGGCCTCGCCGGTCTGCTCGCCGTCGCGCACGGGACTGCTCACCGGCATGTTTCCGGCGCGCTGGCGGATCACGAATTATCTCCAGACGCGGAAAGGCAATCGCGCAAGCGAGCAGGCGGACTTTCTCGACGCGCACGCCCCCTCGCTCGCGCGCCAGCTTCAGGGTGCCGGCTACGCGACCGGGCATTTTGGCAAATGGCACATGGGTGGCGGGCGCGATGTCAACGATGCGCCGAAGCTCTCCGCCTACGGCTTCGATGAATACGTCAGCACTTGGGAAAGCCCGGAGCCGCATCCCGACATCGAGGGCGCGCCGCCCAAGGTGAAGCGCTGGGAACGCACGGGATTCTTCGTGGGCAAGACGCTGGATTTTCTCCGGCGGCACCGCGACCAGCCATGCTTCGTGCAGCTCTGGCCTGACGATGTCCACACGCCCTGGGTGCCGGATGAGCGGGCCACGCGCGGCGACACGGCGGCGAATTTTCATCCCGTGCTGCGCGAGTTCGACCGCCAGCTCGGGCGACTCTTCGACGGCGTGCGCGAACTCGGCCTCGACGAAAAGACGCTCATCATTTTCGCCAGCGACAACGGCCCACACCCGACCTTCGACGGCGCACGCTCCGCCGGTCTTCGCGGCGCAAAATGGAGTCTCTACGAAGCCGGCATCCGGCTGCCGTTCATCGTCCGCTGGCCGGGCCATGTCCCAGCCGGCCGCGTGGATGAAACCACGGTGCTCGCCGCCGTGGACCTGCTGCCAAGCCTTTGCGCGCTGACCCGCACGCCGCTTCCCAAAACCGCGCCACTCGACGGCGGGGACTTCAGCGCCGCGCTGCTCGGCCAGTCGGCGGCGCGCCAGCAGCCGCTCTTTTGGGAATACGGCCGCACCACCACCGGCACGTTCCTTTACCCGAAGGGCCGCGACCGCAGCCCGAACGTCGCGGTGCGCGAAGGTCCGTGGAAGCTGCTCATCAACGCCGACGGCACCGGCGCGGAACTCTACGACGTGATCGCCGACCGCGCCGAAGCGCACGATCTTTCCGCCGAAAAGCCCGACCTCGCGAAGCGCCTCGCCGCCACCGCCCTGGCGTGGCGCCAAGCCCTGCCCGCGCCCTGACTACTCCCTCGGTGGTGGCAGGCTGCGCGGATGACTTTTCACCAGATCCGGCGCGCCGTGCTGCTCGGACATGCCGGTCACGGACCAGTCGTCGGCGTGCTTCCCGTACTCGGCATGGAAAGCTCGGACGTTATTGTTGGCGATAAATTCGGGATGCTCCACGAGCACATCATACGGTCCGGGACGGCTGAAGATTTTCGTCATGATGGGCACCAGATCCAATACGAAGAGCGTGCCAAAAATAACGAGGAACTGGAACAGCCCGGCGATCCACTTCTGCTTCTGCTGACTCTGCTCATTAGCATCGGCATCGGGCGGCGGCAGAAAAATCACATTATAGAGCCCGACGGTTTCCTCCATCGGATCGAGGATGCCGTTCATCTTGCGCTCGATGCGCTGGATGTGCGGGAGATATGTTTCGTCGTGCCGCTTGGAATTGCTGCCGTGCGTGGCCTCGAGCGCCGCGGTCTGGTCGGCGATCTTCTTGAGCTGCACCGGATGCTCGGTCTCCATCGCCTCGATTTCCGCCTTCACTTTCGCCAGCCGGTCCTTGCGGATACGCTCCTTTTCCTTCGCCTCCTCGATGAACGTCTCGCGCCTGCCGGCCAGGCCGTCGAGGTAGGCGTTGCGATCCACCAGTCGCGCGGCGGAAAGCTGCTTGTCGTTCGCCGCCATCGCCTCCTGCAATCCCGTGAGCGCTGCCCCGAGGCGCGCAGCGTCGGCGACCACCGTCTTGTCCCGCGCCTGCATGTCCTTGGTGCGCGGACCGGTGCCGGGCTTTTTCGGTTCGGGGTAAAATTCGTTCGGCTGTCCCGCCGCCTCCCGGGCGACCGCTTCGACTAGCCGCCGGTGCAGATCGAGCTTCGCCTCGTGCTCCGCCTTGGTCTTCGCGATTGTTTCCCGCTGCGCCTCAATGGCCGCCTGCACGTTGCGCGTTTCGCTGCTCGCGGGCGCCACAAACTCCGGATCGCTGGCCTTCGTCTTCTCCTCATCCATGCGACTGTCGGCATACACATCGGGATTTAGGATGGCCGTTTCCAAAGCGGGAAGCTGGGCGACGAGTGCGTCATGTTTTTGGGTGTAGTCGTCCACCAGCGTCTTGCGCGCAGCCGTTTCATCATCCCGGATTTTTTGCAATTCCGCGGATAGATTTCCGCGTTTCGCCGCCTCGTCTTCGCGGAGCTTGTTCAGCTTGCCCTGCAGCTCCGACTGCATGCGGAACGTGATCGCCGGTCGGTATTGATCGAGACAGAACGGGAACCCGATCGCGACGCTAATCACCGCCGCCAGGCCGAAGCGGAAAATCACCTGCATCGTCCGGCGATACCACGCCTGGAAAGGCCGGTAGGTGGCGAGCAGGATGCGATCGGTATTCATGATCACAAACGCCCACGCCAGCGACATCCCCAGCACGGCCAGCCACGGCGGATCAGCAAAGCGACTCTTCGAGTAAAAAATCATGCCGAGAAACGACATTATCGTGGGGATCAGCACCGTGCTTCCCAGCACGGCGATCCGCTCGCGCTCGCTCGGTGGACAGTGCCGCAGCGTCTCCCACCGGGCACCCGCCAACCAATACAACGGTCGCATGTAGCGGTCCCACCGAGCGGGAATATCGGCTTCGGCAACGGGATCGTGGGACAGGGGCCAGTGCATTTTTTTTGGGGATGCTAGCGGCAAGTTTCAACAGCGCCAGCAGAATGAAAACCGGCCACCTGTCGCCTTCTTAGAGTTGGCTCCGAAATTTTATCCTACGCCGAAAACCCCGCTCCTGGTTATGAGTCGGACGCGGCTATTGGCCAGTTCGTCGGGCAATTTTCCACCGCAGAAAACTCACGCCGCGAAACAGCCAGCGACTCACTTCATTGACTGCCTGATACGGATGCGTGGTGAACCAGCGGCGCCAGGAAGGAAGCGGACGCCGGGAGCTTCCTTGAATCGAGGATTTGAACTTGCTGTCCGTCTGCGAAATCGGGAACGGCTGCACGCTCGCCGCACGCAGACCGAAGAACCATTCGCGGTCGAAGGCGTGATCCCACGGCAGCCACATCGGCACCAGCCGATCGACAAATGCTTGCGCCGCCGCGCGGTCCACCACGTAGGCACCCGCGCCTTTTAACCGTCCGAGGTTCACGCACAGCCCAAAGCCGCCGACGAGCGGCTGCACCCGCACCGCGTGTCCCGCGCTGAGTCCGGTGAGGCGCAGGATATTCCAAGCACTGGACCAGCGCAGCGCCGCCTCCAGGACCGCTGGAAAATCCGGTCCCAAAATCAAATCGTCCTCGCAAATCAGGCCATGTGAGTCGGACGTGGCGAGGAAGGCGCGGCACGCGGCAATGTGGCTGAGATAGCAGCCCACCTCGCGTACGTTGGTCGGCCTCCCGTGAAACCAAAGATACTGGCTTTCCGCATATTCGGGCACCGGCAGATGCAGTTTCGCACCCTCCACCGCCGGCACCCGCGTCACGGGGAAATCGATCTTGGCAAACGCCCCGGAGAGCGCCGCCCAGCGGTCGGTCGCGGCTTCGAGGTTCAGGATGTAGGCGCGCATTCGGCTCGGAAAAGAGCGGACTTTCGCCGCCCGCCACCCGTGAGTCACGGCGGAAAGCGGTGGATCGCATCGTCGCCATCGACCTCCCTTCTGCGTCGAAACGCTGCCCCTACGAATCGACCTGAATTCTAACGGACTGCGTCTTTACCTGCGTCGCCCACTTTCTTCGCGGCATCCTCGATAGCATCGCCCGCGCGGCGAGCGGAGTCTTCGAGCTTCTCGGAACCAGTTCGCGCATCAGCAGGGACTGACCGGGAAACGGGCGCTTTGGCCTGGGCCGCTGCGAAACGTGCGGACTCCGCGGCGCGATATGCCTGCATGTTTTTCAACTTGGCCGATGCTTCTGCGCGTTGGTCGCCGGTGTGCAGTCCGACGTATTCCTCCAGCTCCGCAATTTCGCCATCCAGCTTTGCCAAAGCTGTTTTTACCACCGCGCCATTTTCCACTGTCGCATTCCGTTCATAGGCGTCCACCGCTTCACCGAGTTTCGTCGTTTCCAGCGTTTTGGTCTTCGCGACCGGATCAGCCACCGGCGTGGCCGACGAGACTTCGATGACGACAGGTTTCCGATCGCAACCAAACGCAGCGATCATGGTAACGGCGACAGAGGCGGACCAAAAAAGTTTCATCGGCAACTCATCGCGTCTGGGGTCACTGCCGGTCGTATTGGTTAAATATCGGCTTGAGATTTCTGCCTCTACTCAAGGACGCGAAGCGTACGTTTCGTCTACGCTCGTCCTTTGGCGACGAGTCGGTAAAGCCCAAGAAGAATCATCGCGCCGACGATGGACCCGATGAAGCCTGCGGGCTCTCCTTGATGATACCAACCCAGCGCCTGACCCAGATAGGTGCCGATGAACGAGCCGACCAAACCGATCGCGATAGTTATGATCCAACCGCCGGGGTCGTTGCCCGGCATGAGCAATTTGGCGATGGCTCCGACGATGAGACCGATAACGAGAGCAGAGATGATGGCCATAGGTTTGCGGGCGTTTTGTGCGAGACAAGTTTGACCGAAATTTTAGAAGAGACTGTAGGCAGCCTGCTCCGGCTTTGCCGACGACTTCGGCATCGGTGCCGGTGGAAGCGGCGGAGGCTGAGGGCCGGGATCGCCGGGGGCCGGCGGGATCGGAGGAGGCAATGGCGGATTCGGCGGAGCAGGAGGAAGTGGAGGCGGCGGAGGAGGAGGCTCGGGCGGCCCGGAAGGTGGCTTCGGCGGTTTTGGCGGAGACGGTGGCCTCGGCGGGTCGGGAGGTTCCGGTGGTTGGGGTGGCTTCGGGACCACCTCCAATGGCTGAACTTCCGCTGACGGAATGTGTTTGAGCAGGTCGGACACGGAGACGGCTTGGGACCAGCATGGCGTCCCCGCAATGGTCAGCAGGATGGCGGCGCAACGGACGAGTTTCATGTCCACCATTCGCGCCTCGTCCAAGAACTGGCTGCTTCTCAAATTCCGCCCTCCACTCCCGCCTTGCACACCTTGCCGCCGTGGTGCGGCCCTGCTTCACACTCCTGCTCGCTCGCCGGGAAGATTACGCGTTAGCGCGACGCGGGCTAGGGCTTTACGGCGACGGCTTCCTCTTTGGCAAAGTCCACCTCGGCCAAGCTTTTGCGGATCACTTCGCTGGGGATGACCATGGTTTCCACACGGCCAGAGCGCGCGATCACCAAGCCGATTACGTTGCCATCGAGATCCGTCACCGGGCCGCCGCATTGATTGGCTTCAAGTGGAAGATCGCTCTGGAGCACTGCGGGAAAATCGCCTTTGCGCTTACTCAGAGTCGTGCCCATCGCATTCATTTTGCCTCCGTCCGAGCGAAGCCCTCCGGCCTGCGTCGCACGATCTCCCAGTTGGATTTCTTTTTCCAAAATATCCCCGCCTCTTTGGAGTTTCAGTTTCACTTTCTCCCCCGCCTTGTGGTCGGAAATTATCTTGGTGAAGGTAAAAATGGACTCCGCCTTCTGCCCGTCGAGTTCGAGCACGCGGTCGTCTTTCTGCACTCCGGCTCCCGCCGCCGCACCGTCTCTTAAAACCTCGCGCACCTTGAGTCCCTTTTCATCGCGATCCAGACCGACTCCAAGAAAGCCGCGACCTTTGATCTGAAGATTCCGGGTGGCGACACTCACGACTCCGATGGCCACGGGATCGCTCCCATTTGGGGCGACCGCAGTGATGAAACTGCCGATGTCCGGCGCGGAGTTTTTCGTCCACTCAACAACCGGGAGCTCGCGCGCCTCGACCCTCACGAGCGCGAGATCATGATCCTCCCAAATTCGCGCAACCCGCGCCGCCACCCACACGCCTTGCACCTCGCACTGAAGCTGCGCCGCATCTTTCACCTGACTTGCCTTGGTGAACAGCCAGCCCTCGGGATGCACGCCCGCGCCCAAGGCCAGCAAGGCATCAGGCTTCTTGCCGTCGCGGAAATTAAACGTGGCGGGAGCGGCTTTCGCGGTTCCCGGTTTGTGGCCTTCGAGGAGTTGCTGGAAGTGCTCATTGAGCCGCGCGTTCAGCCGTCCGTCCATGAAACCGAGCAGCCCTTCCAGCTCCAGAGCACCCGCGCGCGGCGCGCCGTTTGGATTCTTCTCGCGCATCGTTTTGAGCAAATCGAGAAGGTTCATTTTCGCGAGTTCGTCTTTCGGAACGCCCTGCTTTTCCAGCATGCCGCGCAAGAGTTCTTCAAACTCGGCGCCTGATAATTCCAAACGCCCGTTTTTGGCTTTGCGTTTGAGCAATTCTTCGAGGAGTCCGCCGTCGGACTTTTTGTCGGCAGGCTTTTCCGCGAAGGGTTCCGCAGGCCTAGCTGATTCGGCTCTTTTCAGGCCGGCGTGGACGTCCGCGGAGGTAAGGAAAACAAGGAGCGCGAGGATCGTGAGTTGCATTTTCATGGCGTGAATCGGTGAGGATGGCGGGGTGCTATTTCGCCGGCTCGGGTTGGGACTCAGGTTCAGGTTTTCTCTCCCCGCGACTTGGGCGGCCCAATTCCCCGCCCATGCGCTTCATCATCTCGATCTGCGAGATCAATGTGACCTCGGCCATCTGTTCCGCGCCCTCGCGCCGCCACACGATTTCCATTTTGTCCCCCGGCTTCGATTCGCGGAGCTTCGCGGTCACGGCCTCGCTGGTCTTCACATCCTCGCCTCCCAGTTTGAGCAGCACATCGCCAGCCCTGATCCCGGCTTCTTCCAGCGGGGATTTTGGCTGCACTTCCTTCACGCTCACGCCCTCCTTGCTTTCCGCATCGAAAACCCCGCCAAGCACCGCACGCGGGCGAATTCTTCCCTTCAATTCGGCGCGTGCTCCGCCCGGTTTTCCCCATCGCTTACCTTCGAGAAGCTGGTCCCAATGGGCCTTGATGGCACTGGTGGGAGCGTCACGATTAAAGGTGAGCGTCTCCGCAATGGAGGAGTGAATGCCGACGACTTTCCCTTCGAGATCGAACAACGGGCCGCCCGAATCCCCGCCGGTCAAGGTGCAGTCACTGACCAAAAAACCACCCATGTTGGTCATGCTAATTCGCCCGATGCGCACCGGCGGGGTGCGCCGCACATCGAAGCCACCGGGGTGCCCGAGCGCAATGACCACGGTGGTCGGTTGAAGTGCGTCGGAGTTTCCGATTTCGGCGAACGGATACGTCCCGACGGGGATGATTTTGGCGACGCTCACATCGCGGTCGTAGTCCGCGCCGAGCACCTTGCAGCGGGTCTCTTTCCCGTCGGGAAAAAGCACGACCATCTCTTCGTTGCCCTGCGTGACATGCGCTGCGGTGAGGATGATCCCATCCGCAGAAACAATCACGCCCGAGCCCGCGCCACTGCTCTTCTCGCCGAAAAGCGAAACCACAGCCGGCATATTCTTGGCGACCAAGGTTTTTACTTTCGACTCCACCGCTTTCATCTCCGGCAACGTGATCGCGGGCAATGGAGCCACGAGCGCGGACAGGAAAATGAAGAGCGCGCAGAAAAGGCGGGTGGGTGATTTCATGAGCGGAGGACGGACGGATGAAGACGTGTCGTTGCTTTGCCGTCGGTCTGCCAGTTGTTTTCCGCCTGTTAGGAAATTCCTTTCGCTAAAGCCGACCTGCCGAAATGCAGGTGGCGGAGGGGGTGGGATTCGAACCCACGGAACCTTGCGGCTCTCCGGTTTTCAAGACCGGCGCATTAGACCACTCTGCCACCCCTCCATTCTACTTTTCACAGGAACTCGCCGCGGTTGGGGGCGGCGAACTTTGGTTGAAGCAGGGCGGGAGATTTCACTACGTCCTCGCGGAGGTCAACGCCGAGCATCGTCTCGCCATGAACGTGCGATGCGCTTGGCGGGCTGCCGCCGACGTTCGCGCGATGAGCCGGCCAACAATCACTTGGCTAACCGTACTCCGCATGGCAGCAATCGCGCCCTCTCGCTCCTTCTCATTAGGAAACAACAGCGCCGCAATTTTTTCGTGAAACATCTCCAACTATGAGCAAGCACGTCGTCATCCTCGGGGCGGGCGTCATTGGCCTCAGCGCCGCCTTCGCCTGCGCGCGCGCCGGTTGCCGGGTCACCATCATCGAGCGGCAGCCCGAGCAGCGCGGCGGTTGTTCGTTTGGCAATGCGGGCATGGTCGTGCCGAGTCACTTCGTGCCGCTCGCCGCGCCCGGCATGGTCGCGCTCGGGCTGAAGTGGATGTGGAATCCCGAGTCGCCTTTTTACATCCAGCCGCGCCTGAGCTGGGATTTGCTGGCGTGGGCCGCAAAGTTCTGGCGCGCGGCGACCCCTCAGCGCGTGGCGGCGGCCGCGCCGGTGTTGCGCGACTTGAGCCTGCTCAGCCGCGCGTGCTTTGTGGAGCAAGCCGGGAGCGGGCTCAATTTCGGCCTCGTGCAAAAGGGTCTGCTGATGCTGTGCAAAACCGCGCACACGCTGGACGAGGAGGGGCGGACCGCCGCGCAGGCCAATGCCCTCGGCATGCCCGCGCAGGTGCTCGACGCCCGCGCCACCGCGGCGCTCGATCCCGGAGTGACGATGAGCATCGCGGGCAGCGTGTATTTCCCAAAGGACTGCCACCTTCCGCCGGAGCGCTATCTGGCCGTGCTGCAAAGTGAACTCACGCGCCTCGGTGCGGACTTTCGCTGGAGCACGGAAGTCACCGGCTGGCGCACCGCCGGCTCGCGCATCGCCGCTGCCGAGACGCGCCACGGCGAAATCGCCGGCGACGAATTCGTGATCTGCGGCGGCGCGTGGTCGCCGTCCGTCGCGCGCGGACTCGGGCTGCGCCTGCCGATGCAGGCCGGCAAAGGCTACAGCCTCACGCTGCGGCAGCCGCGGCAGTTGCCGTCCCTCTGCGCCATCTTCACCGAGGCCCGCATCGCGGTCACGCCGATGGATGGCGCGTTGCGCGTCGGTGGCACCATGGAGATAGCCGGGCTGAACGAAACGATCAACGCGCGTCGCGTGCGCGGCATCATCCGCTCCGTCCCGGACTACTACCCGGAGTTCCGCGAAGAAGACTTCGCCGACATCAAACCCTGGGCTGGTCTGCGTCCGTGTTCACCCGACGGCCTGCCTTACCTCGGCCGCACCGCGCGCTGGCCAAACCTCATCTGCGCCACCGGCCACGCCATGATGGGCTTGAGCCTGGCTCCGGCGACCGGCCACATCGTCGAAGAACTCGTCTCGCACCGCGCCCCCAGCGTGCCGCTCACGCTTCTCTCGCCCGACCGCTACTGACCTTTTCCGGCGCGGACTAAAAGCGAATGCATTCCGGCGGGCGGGCGTACTTGGGCGCGTTGAAGTCGTCGAGATAACAGAGCAGAAGCGGATTTCGCGAGTTGACGGTGCGGGACCGCCGCTTGCCGAAAAGCAGCCGAAACAAAGTTTTCATAGCCTCTCCGAAAGCACGCCGTGGGCCATGCCCCGACCGGGCGCCGCGCGCGTGCCTTCAACGAAGCGCCAACGCCCACGCGATCGGGAGAACCGCGAGCGCGGCGGCTGCGGCGAGACGCTGGCCGGCCGGCGGCAGGCGCTCGGCGAGGCGGCAGGCTTCGAGAAGTATTCCGAGCGGAACGCCGGCGCCCAATCCGCAGGCGTGCGCCATGAAATCCACGGATGCGCCTTTCTCCCCGACGCCGAGAAAAGCGAGCAGACCGAGCCCGGCCCCGATGGGCAGGACGAGTTGCCAGCGGCTGCGGGTCTGCGGCTCCCGCCAGCGGGCGAAGACTTCCGCGCCCACGAGGATCCCGAGCGCGCCGAAGCACGCCGTGGAAGCGCCGATGCTGGCGTGTCCGGCGGCCCGGTAAATCCAGGCATTCAGCGCATTGCCGAGCGCCCCGCTGGCGAGGATGGCCAGCCAGGTCAGCCCGCTGCCGAAACGCGGCAGCAGGAAGGCCGCGTAGAGCAGCCCGGCGGCGAGATTCGCCGTGAGGTGGGCGATGTCGGCGTGGAGCGTGAGCGCGGTGAACGTGCGCCACCACGCGCCGTGCAGGATGGCCTGGCTGGTGGCAGCGCCGCGGTCCTCCCAGGTGGGGCCGAGGCGGTTTTGCAGGGCGAAAAAAGTGCTCAGGAGAGCTGCGGCCGCGTAAAGGGAAAGGGTGGGGATTTTTCCCAGTGGCAGCAGTGCGGGCGCGGGTGGGCGCGCGCGCTCTTCGCTTTCAAATGCGGCGAGTTCGCGAAGAGCCGCATCCGCGGCGGACGGCTCGACGCGGAGCGCCCACGCGTCGCCATCGCGCTCGATCCAGTGCGGGAGCCCGAGCGCGGCGACCACCAGGGCGCGCTCCCGCGCCGCCGCCAGCCGCGGGTACCGGCCCACCTCGGTTAGTGGGCCGTCGGGTTCTTGCGGATCGGGCATGGCCGGAGTGAAACCCGCCCGGCGGGGTGACGACAAATTATTTACATCCCGCCGCTTGGCGGAGCCGCGAAGAAGTGGCATAGGAAGCGCCGTCCCATGAAGACTTCCTCTTTGCTCCTTGCCGCGCTGCTCACCTCGCGGGCGGCTTTCGGAGCCATCGATTTCTTTGCCCTGCCGGACAAAATCGTGGTGCCGAAATCCGTGCTGGCCACGCCTGCACCGACCACGCCGCCACCAGTCGCCGCGACCCCGAAGCCGGCGGAACCGCCGCGCGAAAACGCGCCCGACGGAGAACCTTCACTGATCGCCGATGGCATGTATCTCAAGACGCCCGCCGTCGGGGGACAAAACAACCTCGGCGGGCGTTTCTACGACATCGGGCCGGACAAGGGCGTCCTGATCGGTTTTCAATACACCACCGGCCAGAATGAGCGCGGCGGCTCCATCATCGAGTCGCTGACTCCGCTTTTTGTCCGCCATCAGGGCAAGGTCACCGGCATCACCCGCGGCACCCGCCCCTCTGACCGCGCCTCCACCATGCTGGAGGCGCGTCCCGGCTACGCCGTCGGCAGCGTGACCGTCCGCGCCGTGGCCAATGTCGAATACCTGCGCGTGACCTTCATGCGTTACGACAACGGCGTGCTTGATCCCACGGACAGCTATAGGTCGAACGCCATTGGCGGGCGCGGTGCCCACGATGCCGACACCTCGGTGGAACTGCGCACCGACAACCGCCCCTTCATCGGCATCTATGGCAAAGCCGGAGCCGCCATCCATGAGTTGGGCCTTCTCGTGCGCCGCGAGGCCACCGCCCCACCGCCACCGCCGGATTTCTCTACTCCGCGTCCGCGCCCGGACGAGTGGGCCACGCACACTCCCCCACCCCGTACCGCCACTCCCGCGCCCACCACCCCGTCCGGGAGCCCACCCGCCAGCGGCTCGGTGCAGGTTTTCGCGTGTGGGAGTGACAAATACACCCTCTTCCTCAACGGCCGCGAGATCCTCGCCGGTAGCGACAGCTCGAATGTGGAATCAGGCAGCTTCGCCGTCGTCAAAGGAGACGTTCTAGCCGCCGTGGCGCGCGACACCGGCAGTGGCGACCTGTGGTTCTCCCTGCGCGTGGTGCGCGACGGCACCACGGTCCTCGATGCCGGCGACATGCTTTACCAAACGACCGAGCCGCCCACCTGGAAAACCTCGCGCCTTATGAGCGGTTTCAGCCCCCCAAAAATTTCCACCCATCGCTACAAGTCCATGGGCAGCGACACCCGCCCGCGACTCGTCCGGCCCGGTCCGAAGGATAGCACAGCCTCCGCCATCTTCCTCAAAGGCGTGGTGCCCTGACCCGCGGCCCGGCAGCGTTCTGCTTTTTGCCACCAGACCATGCGCCACTTCCCCAGCCTCCTCGCCACCCTCGCTGTGGTAAAAGCGATGACGCTAACCGCCGCCGAACCCGCCCCGACGGTCGTCACGCCGACCACTGCCGCTCCCCCCGAGTTCTCCACGCACGGCCTCCCCTTCAGCACCGTCTTTGTCGGGCGCGAACGCTTCGACACCCTCGTCGCCCGCGCGCAACCCGCCGTCGGACTCCCCATCGGCCAGCGCGTCGCCGTCATCGGCCGCGCTCTCGTCGGCACGCCCTACCGCGGCTTCACGCTGGAAATCGACGACCGCATCGAGGCCCCCTCGGTCAATCTTCACGGGCTCGATTGCTGGACATTTTTCGAGGTGTCGCTCGCCTTTGCCCGCATGCTCGACGAACCCCGCACCGCGTGGACTCCCGAGACGATGCTGAAGTACATCGAACTCGACCGCTACCGCGGCGGCGAGTGCAGCGGCTACCTCTCCCGACTCCACTACTTGGAAGAGTGGGCGCAGGACAACCACCGCCGCGGCTTTGTCCAAGATCTCACCCGCCAGCTCGGCGGCGTCCGCGCCCCGCATGCCGCGGTGGAAATGCAACGCGCCTGGAAAGGCTACCGCTACATGCGCAACAACCCCGACCTCTTCGCCGGCATCGTCGCCATGGAAAATCGCATTGCCCGCACGCCGCTCTACTACATCCCAAGCAGCCGCGTCCCCACCATCGAGGCGCAGCTTCAAAGCGGCGACATCATTTCCATCTGCTCCCACGACGGCGACATGATCGGCACCTCCCATGTGGGTCTCGCCTACCGCACCCCGGACGGCGTCCTGCGCTTCATGCACGCCAGCGCCCCGCGCAACGCCGGAAAAGTCATCCTCGACCAGCGCCTCAGCGGATACCTGAACCATTTCAGCACCATCGCCGGCATCATGGTTGCCCGTCCGCTCAAATAGCACGGGGCGTGCTTCTGCGGGAGCATGCACAATTTCCAAATCTGCGACCCCGCCTTTGAGCGGCCCGTGGACGGCAAACATCGCGCCGTCGCCAGCCTCGCCCGGTTCCTCGGGGTGAAAGCCGATCTCATTCCCCTGCCCGATCCACAGATCCAAATGTGTACCCCCGAGCAGCGCATCAATCTCTGGCACCTCGTCGAGCAAGCCCTCGCCTACGGCGTCCCCGGCGACTTCGTGGACCTCGGCTGTTTCGACGGTCGCACCTCCGCCTTTGTCGCCAGTATCCTCGCCCGGCATGGTGCCACCCGCCGCTTCCATGTGTACGACAGCTTCGAGCATCAGCTCGGGCTTTCCGCCGACCCGCGCACCGCGCTGCTCGAAAACTTCGCCAGCCGCCAACTCCCGCCGCCCGTCATCCATGCCGGACGTTTCGAAACCACCCTGCGCCACGAACTGCCACCCGCCATCGCCTTCGCGCAGCTCGACACCGGCATAGGCGCGCTCCCGGAGTTTCACGCCGCGCTCATCCAGTTTTGCCTCACCCAGCTTTGGCCCAAGCTCTCGCCCGGAGCCATCTGCGTGGTGCAGGACTACCACGATCCCGCCAGCGGTGCCGCCGCGGAAAACTACTACCCGTTCATCAAGACGACCGTGGACGAATTCCTCGCCCCGCACGGCGTCAAGGCCGTCGCCCTCTACTCCGGCCGCTACTCCCACGGCTTCTTCCGCAAACCGCGCTAACGGCTGGCCGCGGCCCGATTATTCGAATCGGGAATTTCGCTCGGGCGGGGCGGGTGTAAGCTGGCGGCTCTTTTTTCCCGCATGTCCACGATTCACTACCCGGAAGACCTCCCGATCTCCGCGCGGCGCGCGGAGATTATCGCGGCCATTCGGGGGAGTCAGGTCGTGGTGGTGGCGGGCGAAACGGGGTCGGGCAAGACGACGCAGCTTCCCAAAATGTGTCTCGACGCCGGACTCGCGGAGCGCGGGCGGATCGGTTGCACGCAGCCGCGGCGGGTGGCGGCGCTGAGCGTGTCGCGTCGCGTGGCGGAGGAGCTGGGCGTGACGTGGGGCCGCGATGTCGGCTGCAAGATGCGTTTCAACGACGACACCGGGCGCGATACGCGGATCAAGTTCATGACCGACGGCATCCTGCTCGCAGAGATCCAGGGCGACCCGCTGCTCCGCGCGTATTCCACGCTCATTCTCGACGAGGCGCACGAGCGTTCGCTGAACATCGACTTCCTCCTCGGCTACCTGCAGGGGCTGCTGCGCAAACGCGGTGATCTCAAGCTGATCATCACGTCGGCGACCATCGACACCGAGGCGTTTTCAAAAGCGTTTGGCGGCGCACCGATCATTGAGGTTTCGGGTCGGCTGTGGCCGGTGGAAATCCGTTACGCGCCCATCGAGTCACACGCCCGGCCGGGGGAGGTGCCAGACGACATCGGCCACATCGAGGCCGCGGTGCGCGCGACGGAAGACGCGCTCATCGAGTCGGACGCCGGCGACGTGCTCGTCTTCATGCCGACCGAGCGCGACATCCGCGAAACCCGCGAGCTGCTGGAAGGCAGCCTCGGCGCGGGAATCGAGGTCATCGGACTTTTCGGGCGCATGCCCGCGGCCGAGCAGCAGCGCATCTTCGCGCCTGAGCCGCGCCGCCGCGTGATCGTGGCCACGAACATCGCGGAAACTTCCATTACCCTGCCGCGCATCCGCTACGTCATCGACGCCGGGCTTTCGCGCATGAGCCGCTACAATCCGCGCACGCGCACCAAGCGCCTGCCCGTCGAGGACATCTCGCAAAGCAGCGCCAACCAGCGCGCCGGTCGCGCGGGCCGCGTGCAGGACGGCACCTGCATCCGGCTCTACGCGCAGGATGATTTCGAGAAGCGCCCGCTTTTCACCCAGCCGGAAATCCAGCGCGCCAATCTCGCGGAAGTCATCCTGCGCATGAAAGCCTTCCGGCTCGGCGACATCGAGACGTTTCCTTTTCTCAACCCACCCGTCGCCGCCGCTGTGCACGCCGGCTACCAGCTCCTGCACGAACTCGGCGCGCTCAACGACGCGAACGAACTCACCCCACTCGGTCACGAACTCGCGCGGTTGCCCATCGACCCCACGCTCGGTCGGATGCTGCTCCAGGCGCGGGTGGAAAAGGCGCTGCCCGAGATGCTCATCATCGCCGCCGGGCTCAGCGTGCCCGACCCGCGCGAACGCCCGGAGGATCAAAAAGAAGCCGCCGCCGCCGCGCACCGCGCCTTTGCCGATCCCGATTCGGATTTTCTCTCGCTGCTGAATATCTGGCGTGCGTCACCCGAGGCGGAGACCAAAGGCAGCGGCAACGCCCTCCGGCGTTTCTGCAAGGCGAACTTCCTCTCGGCGGCGCGGATGCGCGAGTGGCGCGACGTTTACCGCCAGCTCGCCGATGCCGTGGAAGACGACGCGCCGCCGGCACGCCAGCGGGAGTCGGCGGCGAGCTACACCGCGATCCACCGCTCGATCCTCGCCGGCCTGCTCGGACAGATCGCGCTGCGGCAGGAGCGGAACTCCTACAAGGCGTCCGGCGACCGACTGACCACGCTTTTTCCCGGCTCGAATCTCTACGAACGCCGCGACAAGCCACGCAAGAACAGCCCGGCAGCGAAGCCCGACGACAAAAGCCGGCAGCCGCTGTGGATCGTCGCGGGCGAGGTCGTGGAGACGTCGCAGCTTTTCGCGCACACCGTCGCGGGGATCAACCCGGAGTGGGTCATCGAACTCGGCGCGCACCTGTGCAATTTCCGCTACACCGAGCCGCACTGGAGCGCGAAAGCGGGCCGCGTGCTCGTGCTGGAGCGAGTGCTCGTGAGCGGGCTGGAAGTCGCGCGGCGGCTCGTGGACTTCGGGCGCATCGAGCCGGCGAAGGCGACGGAGCTGTTCATCCGTGGCGCGCTCGTCGCCGAGGAGGCGCGGCTGCCGCACCGGTTCTTCGCGGAAAACGGGAAAGTGCGCGACAAGATCGAGACGGCGCTCACGCGCGTGCGCAGCCGGCGGGCGCACGATTTGGAGGAATCGCTGTATCAGTTTTACGCCGCGCGGATCACCGGCGTCTCGTCGGTCCACGATCTCAATCGCCTCGTCCGCGAGCGCCTCACCCGCGAGCCGGATTTTCTCTGCGCCACCGAGGCCGACCTCATCGGCGACGACGACGCCACCTACGACCGTACGCTCTTTCCCGACGCCGTCGCGCTCGGCCACACCGCCCTGCCCGTGACCTACGCCTACACGCCGGGCGACGACACCGACGGGGTGACCGTGCGCGTGCCGCTGCCCGTCGCCAGCCAACTCACCACCGGCCAGCTCCAGTGGATGGTGCCCGGCCTGCGCGAGGAGCAGATCGCCGTGCTCCTCCGCGCGCTGCCGAAAACCGTGCGCAAGCCGCTTATGCCGCTGGAGCCAAAGATTCGCGAAATCGCCGACGAGTTTCAGCCGGGCCGCGCGGATTTTCTGACCGCGCTCGCGGAGTTCCTCACGCGAAAATATCGCGTGCCCGTGCGTGCCGTGGACTGGCCGGCGCAAAGTCTGCCCGCGCATTTGCAGCCGCGCGTGGAGGTCGTAGATGGACGCAATAAAACCGTGGCCGCGGGCCGCGATCTCGCGGCGCTTCACGCTCAGGTCGAGGACCGCGGGGGCCACTCGGCGGCGTGGGAAAAGGCGGTGCGGAATTGGGAAAAGCGCGGCTTGACGGGGTGGTCGTTCGGCGATCTGTCGGAGTCGGTGGTGGTGGAGGAAGTTGGCGGCGTACCGCTGCTCGCGTATCCCGGTCTGGCCTTGCGTGAGACCGAGGTGGATGTGCGCCTTTTCCGCAAACGCGAGGAGGCGGAAAGCGCCACTCCGCCCGCCGTGCGGCGGCTCGGCGAACTCGTTCTCGCCCGCGATCTCGCGCGATTGTGGAAAGAACTCGCCAGCCTCGCGCGGCATCTGCCCGGCAGTGCGAAACAGGCGGCGGGTTTCCACGCCGCGCTCCACCAAATCAGCGCAAAACTCCAGGCACCCTCCGCCGCGCATACCACGCCGGAGCTGCTCCAGCAGTCGGCGTATCGGCACCTGCTCGATCATGTGCTCCAACTCCGTCCGGTCTTCCCGCTCACCGAGGCGCGCTTCGTGGCGATGCTTGACTCCGCGCGCCGCGAACTCCCCGCGCTCACCTACCAACTCGGCGAAACTACGAAGCAAATCCTCGCGCTGCGGCAGAAAATTCTCGCCTCGACCAAGCGCTACACCGGCCTCGATCACGATCTCCAGCGGCTTGTCCCCGCCGACTTCCTCGCCCACACCCCGCACGCGCAACTCCCGCACCTCCACCGCTACCTCCGCGCCATCGAAATCCGCGCCGAGCGCGCCGCCGTCAGCCCCGCGAAGGACGCCGAGAAAGCGCGTCAGCTCACTCCCTTCGCCCAATGGGAAACCCGCGTCCCCGCCGCCAACCGCGAGGCCTTTCGCTGGATGCTCGAAGAGTTCCGCGTCTCACTTTTCGCCCAGGAACTCGGCACCGCCCAACCCGTCTCCGCCCAACGCCTCGCCGCTCTCGCCGGGTGACAGCGCGCGCTGGCGCTGGCGCGGCTCGAATTTGCGACCGGGCATTTCGCCCGCGATGCGGGCCTGGCTGGGAAGGGCGAGAGCGCCGGCACACTCTCGGAAAATGGGTCTTGCGCTGCGGTCGGCACTTTGCGGACAAGTGCGGAATGAACCAAACCTCCAACATCCTTGTAGCCGCGCGGCGTTTCGCTGCAGTGGCCGTCTTCGCCTTTGCTGCCGTCCAGTGTGCCACCGCCGAGATCGCGGTGAAAAGCGGGGACAAGATCGCTTTCCTCGGCGACTCCATCACGCAGGCCGGCTGGGGCAGCCAGACGGGTTATGTACGGCTGGTGATGTCGGGATTGGAGGCGAATGGGGTGAAGGCCGAGGCGGTACCCGCCGGGATCAGCGGCCACAAGTCCAACGACATGCTGGGGCGGCTGGAGCGCGATGTACTTTCCAAAAAGCCGCAGTGGATGACGCTGAGCTGTGGCGTAAATGACGTGTGGCACGGCAAGAATGGCGTGGCCCTGGATGATGCCTCGCTGGCGGCGGGCGACTTCGGCGCGGGCGGCGCGGGGCGAGGAACCTACAAGAAAAACATCGCGGAGATCGTGGAGAAGGCGACCGCGGCGGGTATTCAGGTGGTGATGCTGACGGCGACCGTTATTCAGGAGAAACTCGACAACGCGGAAAATGCGAAGCTGGCTCCCTACAACGAATACCTGCGTTCGCTGGCGAAGGAGAAGAAGCTGCGGATGGCGGACTTGAACGCGATGTTCCATGAGCGCATCACGGCCGAGAACAAGCCGGGGCAGAAAGTGCTGACCAGCGACGGTGTGCACATGGCCCGGGAGGGCGACAAGCTGATGGCGACCGGCGTGCTGCAGGCGATGGGCCTGAGTGCGGCGCAGATCAAGATCGCGCAGGATGCGTGGGTAGCCGCCACACCGAAGTAGCCGCAGGTTTTTTCAACCTATCGAAATAGGATGAAGATCGGACTGATCGGGCTGGGCGCGATGGGGCGCATGCATTTTGATTGCTGGCAGAAAAGCCCGCACGGAAAGCTTGTGGCGGTGAGTGATCGCAACCCGAAGCTGCTCGCCGGCGATTGGGGCGGGACGGAGTTCAACCTCGGCGACCAGGCCGCGGCGAAGGTTTCGTTCGATGGCATGGCCACGTTTCCCGAGGCGGAGCAGTTGCTCGCCGATCCCAACGTGGAGGCGGTGGACATTTGCATGCCCACGCCGTTTCACGCGCCGCTCTCCATCGCGGCGATGCGCGCCGGGAAGCATGTCTTTTGTGAAAAGCCGATGTCGCTCTCGCTCGCGGACTGCGTGGAGATGGAGCGCGTGGCGCAGGAGACCGGGCGGCGGCTCATGGTGGGACACTGCCTGCGCTATTGGCCGCAGTATGTGAAGGCGCAGGCGCTACTCGCCAGCGGGGAGTTCGGGCGTGCGGTGTACGCGAGCTTTCACCGCTCGGGCGCGGCACCGGCGTGGAGTGGCGATGCCTGGTATCTGCGCGGCGCCGAGAGCGGCGGTGTGCTCGACATGCACATTCACGATGTGGATGTGGCGCTGTGGTGGTTCGGCCGCCCGCAGTCCATCGCGACCACGGGACTCGTGACGCACGGCCTGCCACTGATCGTGGATGCCGCGTGGCATTATGAAGGTGGGCCCACCGTGCAATTGCACGGCTCGTGGGATCGTAATGGAGGCCCGTTTCGGCATGCGTTTCGGCTGGTCATGGAAAAGGCCACGCTGGTCCACGATCTTGCCGTGGACGCGAGCGCGCTGCAGCTCCTCCGCGAAGGAAAAACGGAGAATGTGCCGATCGAGGAAACGTCTGCCTATCAGGCCGAGCTCGATGATTTCGCCGCCTGCCTCGCTGCTGGCCGCGCGCCGGAGCGCATCACGCCGGCCGACAGCCGCCTCGCCGTGGAAGTGGGTCTGGAAGAGCTGCGGCAGATCGGTGTTGGTGAGGGAAAGTGAGGGTTGGGTGGCGTCCGCCGAGCGGGAGACTTGCGCTGCGCACTTCCCCCGCTAGCCTTCGCCGCCCATGAGTTCGCTGAACAAAAAATTCCCGCGCCTGCTGCCCGAGCCGATTCGCAAAGGGATGAAGGTCGCCGACCTCATCGACACGGCTTTCAAGGCCTACAATGGCGGACGCCTCGCGGAAGCGTGCCGCCTTTTCACCGGAAAGATGATCGCTGGCGAAGGCGTGGTGGGCATGTCGCTCACCGGCGCGCTCACGCCCGCGGGACTGGGCCGCTCGGCCATTGTTCCGCTGCTGAAAGCGGGTTTTGTGGACTGGATCATCTCGACCGGCGCGAATCTCTATCACGATCTCCACTACGGCCTCGGCATGCATCTTTATGCCGGCTCGCCGTTTTTGAATGACGTGGATTTGCGCCGCGACGGCATCATCCGCATCTACGACGTGCTCTTCGACTACGACGTGCTGCTCGATACCGACGCCTTCGTGCGGCATGTCATTCAGGGTTCCGAGTTTCAGCGGACGATGGGCAGCGACGAGTTTCACCACCTGCTCGGCAAATACGTGGCCGAGCGCGAGCGCACGCTGGGGATCAAGGAGACGAGCGTGCTCAGCGCCGCCTACCAATATGGCGTTCCCGTTTTCACCAGCTCGCCAGGCGACAGTTCGATCGGCATGAACGTGGCGGCGATGGCGCTGCGCGACTCGAAACTGCTGATCGACGTGAACCGCGACGTGAACCAGACCGCGGCCATCGTCTATGGCGCTAAATCGGGCGGCGCGACTTCGAGCGTGTTCATTCTTGGCGGCGGGTCGCCGAAAAATTTCATGCTCCAAACGGAGCCGCAGATTCAGGAGGTCATGGGCATCGAGGAGCGTGGGCACGACTACTTCCTGCAATGCACCGACGCGCGGCCCGACACCGGCGGGCTCAGCGGTGCGACGCCCGGCGAGGCGGTGAGCTGGGGCAAAATCGACCCGGAGAATCTGCCCGATTGCGTGGTCTGCTACGCGGACTCCACCATCACGCTGCCGCTCATCACCGCCTACGCGCTGAGCAAGGCTGCGCCGCGCAAACCCAAGCGCCTCTACGCGCGCCGCGAGGCGCTCTACGCGAAGCTCCGCGAGCAGTATTTCAAACACGGGCAGGTCGCGAAAATCGAACACCGCACCGATATCGAAAAGAAGGCGAAGCGGGGACGCTCCGGACGCTCCGTCACCGGCACGAAACGCTGAGGGATGGCCAAGCCCGACGCCCGCACCCTGCTCTTCGAGCGCATCCGCTCGCGCCCCGCAAAATTCGTCCACGTCTGCGGAGTTCCGTATGCGGTCACGCACGAGACGGCCGAGAATCCGGATGACGCCGACCATATTCATCTCACGCTCGAAGTCCCGCCGTATGGCCGCCTCCGCGCCGCGGTGAACACCTTCTCCCGCCTCAATCGCGCCGCCGGCTTCGACGCACGCATCCGCGTGGGCATCGTTTCTTCCACCTATGAAAAACGGCCCGAGCCCAGCCTCGAGGAACTCCCCGGCCAGGACTACACGCAGCTCGAAGCGATCCTTCCAATCACCTACGAGCACTACGATCGGGAGCCGCTCGCGGAGTTGCTCATGGAGAAAATGAAGCGCGCCATTCGCGCCGATGTCTGGGGCGAGCTGTACGCGCGGGATCACCTCGGCATCCACCAAATCCACAGCCGGCGCGCGAGCTGCGCCGTGCCTCTCGACCTCCACAACCGCGACGGCGCGCTCCAACTTTACTACCCCGACAACACCTGCGAGCTGCTGCTCTTCAAATTTTGCGGCCAGCCGTAGCGCCAATCGAAAAGACCCATCCCGCCATGCGCACCCTTCGCCACACCGACCCCGATTTTTCCGCCTCGCTCGCCGCGCTGAAACGCCACGCCGAAGCGCATCCGCAGGTGCGCGACACTGTGGCGAAAGTGCTGCACGCCGTGCGCGTGGAGGGTGATTCCGCGCTGCTGGAATTCACCGAACGCTTTGGCGGACCCCGGCTCAAGGCGAAGCAACTGCGCGTGACCGAGCGCCCGAAAGTGCCGACAGCCACGAAGGACGCCCTCGCCACCGCGCGGTCCAACGTCCTCGCTTTCGCCCGCAAAAGTCTGCGCGAAAGCTGGACCATGAAAAATGCCCAGGGCGCGGCGGTGGGCGAGCGCTTCGATCCGTTTCGGCGCGTGGGCATCTACGTGCCCGGCGGTACCGCACCGCTGGTCTCCACGGCGGTGATGACCGTGACGCTCGCCGCCGCCGCGGGCGTGCCGGAGATCGTCGTGGCCACGCCGAGCGGGCTGGATGGAAAGGTGAACGATGCCCTGCTTTTCGCGCTGGAATTTTGCGGAGCCACGGAGATCTACCGTGTGGGCGGAGCGCAGGCCGTGGCGGCTCTGGCTTACGGCACCGAGAGCATCGCGCCCGTGCAGAAAATTTTCGGCCCCGGCAACGCCTACGTCGTTGAGGCGAAGCGGCAGACCTTCGGCCATGTCGCCATCGACCTCCTGCCGGGGCCGAGCGAAATCCTCGTCCTCGCCGACGCCAGCGCGAATCCCGCGTGGATCGCCGCCGACCTCCTCGCGCAGGCCGAGCACGGCAAGGGCAGCTCGATCCTTTTCCTCACCAACTCGGTCAAGCTGCTCAAGTCCGTGGAGGCGCAAATCACCACGCAACTCGCCACGCTTTCGCGGCAGGATCACCTCGCCGGCGTGCTCGCCGACGGCTGCGCGCTGATCCTCGTAAAATCGCTGCGCGACGCCGTGGCGATTGCCAACGATTTTGCGCCCGAGCACGTCTCCGTGGTCACCAAGGAGGACGAAAAGATCGCCGCGCAGCTGAGCACTTCCGGGGCGATTTTCCTTGGCGGCTACTCTCCGGTCGCGGCGGGCGATTTCCTCGCCGGCCCCAGCCACACGCTGCCGACCGGCGGAGCGGGCCGCAGCTTTCCCGGCCTGACGGTGGACATGTTTCAGCGCCGCACCAGCGTCGTGCAGTTCAGTCCGCAGGCGCTCCGCAAGTCCGTCGCCACGATTGCGAAGTTCAGCGAAATCGAAGGGCTCGACGCCCACGGCCGCAGAAAAGCGCTTGCAATCGCCGTCCGCCCCACGCATTTTCCCGCCCTCGCAGACGGGGTCTTAGCTCAGTTGGTAGAGCGCCGCAATGGCATTGCGGAGGTCAAGGGTTCGATCCCCTTAGGCTCCATTCCAATCGAAAGTTTCACTGGTTAGGGGTGATCTCGTAGCAGTTCCACGGCGCTACGGGCGTTGTCGATCGTGATCCAGACCATCGGCTGCCGCATGGCGGAATCGGCCGGGAGCGGTAGTGTCCGTGGAATCGAAGTGTTGCCAAAAAAAGCCGGGCCTCACGCGGCAAAAAGGTGCCGCCGGAATGGCCGGTTTCTTAGCGGTAAGGACGCGGAAGGAAAGAAGCGCGAGGATCGTGCAAGGGTTGATTACATCAGTGATTACAGCGATGCCCGGATGGGTACCGCTTTTCAAGCGAGGATGTCTTTCACCACTTTCCCATGCACGTCGGTGAGGCGACGTTCAATTCCGTTGTGGTAAAAGCTGAGGCGCTCGTGGTTGAGGCCGAGGATGTCCAGAATGGTGGCGTGAAAGTCATACACCGTGGCGATGTTTTCGACCGCCTTGTAGCCAAACTCGTCCGTCGCACCGTAGCTGAAGCCATGCTTCACGCCGGCCCCGGCGAGCCACGCGGTGAAGCCGGCGGGGTTGTGATCGCGGCCACTCGCGCCTTTTTGAAACGTGGGCATGCGGCCGAATTCGGTGCACCAGACGACGAGCGTGTCGTCGAGCAAGCCGCGCTGCTTGAGATCGGCGAGCAGCGCGGCGGTCGGCTGGTCCATGACTTCGCCGTGCTTCAGGTATTGCTCGGCGAGCACTCTGTGGCCGTCCCAATTGCTCACGCCTTCGCCGCCGGTCTGGTAGGCACCATTGAAGAGCTGCACGAAACGCACGCCTTTCTCCACGAGCCGGCGCGCGAGGATGCAGTTGCGCGCGTAGGCGGCCTTGAGGTCCTTCACGGGGTTGCCCGCCTGGTCCGCTCCATACATTTTCAAAATGTGCGCGGGCTCGGAGGAAATGTCGGCGACCTCCGGGACGGAAAGCTGCATGCGCGCGGCGAGTTCGTAGCTGGAGATGCGCGCAGCGAGTTCGGAGTCGCCGGGGAAGCGCTCCAAGTGATGCCGGTTCTGCGCGATGATGAAAGCGCGCGTCGCCTCGTCCGTCGCGGGGGTAAACGCGGACGGGCGCGCGAGGTTGCGGAGCGGCCTGGTCGCGTTAAAGTCGGTGCCTTGATACGCCGCGGGGAGAAACCCGGGCCCCCAGAAATTGCCGGCCGATTGCGGCGCGCCGCGCGGGTCGGGGATGGCCACGTAGGCGGGCAGCGTGTCGTTTTCGCTGCCCAGCGCGTAGGTCGTCCACGCGCCCATGCTGGGGAAGCCATCGAGCGTGAAGCCCGTGGCCATGAAGTTCTCGCCGGGGCCGTGCGTGTTCGTTTTGCCGGTGAGCGAATGGATGAAGCACATCTCGTCGGCCAGCGCACCGAGATGCGGGACGAGATCGGAAACCATCTTGCCGCTCTGCCCGCGCGGGCGGAACTCCCACGGGCTCTTGTGCAAATTTCCCTGCTCGCCTTGAAAGGTGATGAGTCCCGCTGCGCCCGGCATCGGCTGGCCGTGGCGCTTGGTGAGTTCGGGTTTGAAATCGAACGTATCCATCTGGCTCACGCCGCCGGAGCAGAAGATCATGAGCACCCGCTTCGCCCGCGGGGGAAAATGCGCGGGCCGCGTGGCGTTCGGGTTGGCGGGATTGATCTCCGGTCGGATCGGCGCGCCGAGTGTGTGCCCGCGCCCGAGCAAATGCGCGAGCGCGATGCCGCCGAGCCCGGTGGCGGTGTGGGCGAGAAAACCGCGGCGGCTGAGGAATGGGTGCATGGCGTCAGAGGATGAAAAGAAACTCGCTCGTATTGAACATCGCGCGGGCAAAGGACGGGAGGCCGTGCTCGCGGATCATCGCGGCGGAGGCGCTTTGCTCCGTGGCGTCGGGTGGTCGCGCATAGAACAGCCGGAACCCCAGCGCGGCCTGGGCTTCGGGCGCGGTGCCGGCCTCGGCTGCGAGACGTTTCGCGAGGAGGTCCGCCTGCTGGAGGACGAAGGTGCTGTTGAACAAATTGAGCGCCTGGAGCGGCGTGTTCGAGCGGCTGCGTCTGGGCATCACCGCGCCGCCGTCGGGGCAGTCGAAGGAGCCAAAGACGCTGTCGGTCGTCTGGCGGATGCGGAACTGATAGACCATGCGGCGGAACTCCGCGGGCGTGTATTTTTCCTTCGGGAAATAGTGCATCACGTTTTCCTCCACCACATCCATGAGGTAGAAACCGGGACCGCCCATTTTCAAATCGAGCGCGCCCGAGACGGCGAGCATCGAGTCGCGGATGGCCTCGGCCTCGAGCCGGCGCGGGATGTAGCGCCAGAGCAGGCGGCCATCGGCATCCATTGCGGCGGCGGCGCGTGGGGCGGAGGATTGCCGGAACGCGGCCGAGAGCAGCATGAGCCGCTGGAGGTGTTTCACCGACCATCCGTTGCGGACGAATTCATCGGCGAGCCAGTCGAGCAGTTCGGGATGCGTCGGGCGGCTGCCGTTCGCTCCGAAATCGCTCGGCGTGTCCACGAGCCCGGTGCCAAACGTGTATTGCCACAGCCGGTTCACCATCACCCGCGCGGTAAGCGGATTCTGCGGACTCGCGATCCACCCGGCGAGTTTCACGCGCCGCGCCTGCTCGGGCTCTTCGACGGCGAGCCCGAGCGTGCCGAGCACCGAGAGCGCATCCGGCGCGACGACCTCTCGCTTCTGCATCGGATCGCCGCGATAGAGCCGGTGGGTTTTTTCCGGTTTGGAAAATGTCCCCACCCAGCCTTTCTGCGAGTCGCTGGATCTCGCCAGACGCTTTTGCACCGCGGCCAGTTCGGCCTGCACGGTGCGCGCAGCGTCGGCGTCGGCGGGCGCGAGCCGGGCGAGGAAGGCGTTGGCGTCCTCCTTGCCGTTGAAAGGCGCGCGGTCATCGGACTTGCCGACCGTCTGCCACTTTCCCGGCTCCGTCGCCGCTTCGACGACGTATCGCGTCGGCACGCGGTCGCTGAATTTCCCATCGCGCGCCCGGCCCCAGACGATGCGACCGATGCGCGCCCGCGCGGGCAGATCAATCTGCACCCAGCCCTTCCCCGCCGTGTGGGAAATCCAACTGCGATCGTTCCCAAACTGACCGTCATTGATGTGCTCCAGCTTGTGCATCGCGAACCCCGGCAACGTGCCCGACGCCGACGCCTTCCCGCCGGGCGCCACGTTCCTCCCCACCTCGTCAAAGATCTCCAACTCATCGATGCACGGCTCCGCGCTGTTCGTCGCGAGGATCGTGAACCGCACCGCCACCGCATCCACCGGCGAAAACGACTCCTCGTTTAGCCGGGCATTCACCGGCGGGCGCAGCGCCGTCGCGCCCGTCGCCGCCTTCCTCCGAAACTCCTCCACCCTGGCCGCCAGCGCCGCCTCCTCCGCCCGCGCCGCCGCGAGCTCCTTTTCCGCCGCCGCGTCCAGCTTTCGCCGCACCGGACGCTCGCCGTGATTCACCCCCGCGAACACCGCCTGCATCGCGTAATAATCCTTCTGCGGCACGGGATCGAACTTGTGATTGTGACACCGCGCGCAGCCCATCGTGATGCCGAGAAACGCCGTCCCCGTCGTGTTCACCATATCCGCGAGTTCGTCCTGCCGCTGCGCCAGCGTGAGATTGATGTCCGGGCTTTTCACGATGTCGTGCGGCCCCGCCACGAGGAAACCCGTCGCCGCATCCGCGCCCAGCGCATCGCCCGCGAGCTGCTCCCTGATGAACTCGTCATACGGCTTGTCCGCGTTGAACGCCTCCACGATCCAGTCGCGATAATGGAACGCCGTCTTTCGCTCGCGATTCGTCTCGAAACCATTCGAGTCCGCGTAGCGCACCACATCCATCCAATGCCGCGCCCAGCGCTCGCCATAGCGCGGACTCGCCAGCACGCGCTCCACCAGCCGCGCGTAGGCCTCGGGCTGCGCGTCATTTTGAAACTCGGCCACCTCCTGCGGGGTCGGCGGCATCCCGTGCATCACCAGATACAGCCGGCGAATCACCGTCGCCTTGTCCGCCGCCGGCGACATCGTCAGCCCCTTCTCCTGCAGCTTCGCGAGCACGAAGCCATCAATCCCCGCGCCCGCCGGACGCCGCACCGGCTGGAACGACCAGTGGTCCGTCTTCAACCTCAGCGAAGCCGCCGCCTCCTCCGCTCCCGGCATCTGCGCCCCGCCATCGATCCACATCCGCAGCACCGCCACCTGCTCTGCCGTCAGCCGCGCGCCCTTTGGCGGCATCACCTCTTTCGGGTTCTCGTGAGTCACCCGCTTGATGAGATAGCTCTCCGCACTTTTCCCCGCCACGACGAACGGCTCCCCCGACTCCCCGCCCCGCAAAATCCCCACCGCCGAATCCAGCCGCATCCTGCTCTTCTGCTTTTCCGCCCCGTGGCAGTCAAAGCAGTGCTCCTCCAATATCGGGCGTACGTCTTTGACGAAATCCACCACGGCGACAGATCGGGACAATAACACGACTTGGCACAGTGCAGTCGCGATCGAGAGCCGCCGCCGCCCGCTCACGTCAGGATCTCCTTAATCACATGCCCATGCACATCCGTCAGCCGACGGTTGATGCCGTTGTGGTAAAAGGTCAGCTTTTCGTGCTAGAGCCCGAGCAGGTGCAGGATGGTGGCGTGAAAGTCCGGGATGATGACCTTGTTCTCCCCGACGAAGTAACCGATCTCGTCCGACGCACCGTAGCTGATCCCCTTCTTCACGCCCGCGCCGGCTAGGAAGCAGGTGAACGCGGTGGGATGATGGTCGCGACCGGGCGAGCCGACGCCTTGCGTGGCGGGGCTGCGCCCAAACTCGGTGGACCAGATGAAGAGCGTGTCCTCCAGCATCCCACGCTGCTTGAGATCTTGGATGAGCGCCGCTACCGGCTTGTCCATCGTCGCGGCTTGCGTGTCGTGATTCTCCTTCACGTTTTCGTGCCCATCCCAATTGATCCGCGGGTTCCCGCCGAAGATGCCGCCATTGATGACCTGCACAAAGCGCACGCCGCGCTCCAGGAGCCGCCGCGCCATGAGGCAATTGCGCGCGAACCCTTTGTTCGCCGGCTCCCCCAGCCCGTAGAGCCGCTTGATGCTCTCCGGCTCCGCCTCCAGATTCGCCACCTCCGGGATGCTCACCTGCATCCGCGCCGCCAGCTCATACGAGCGCAGCCGCGCGGCGAAAGCATCGTCCCCCGGATGCGCCGCCGCGAACCCGCGATTCATCGCCGCCAGCAACTCCATGTCCGCCGCCCGCGCGCCCGGTGCCAGACCCGCCGGCGTGTCCAAATCGGGAATCGGCGCGCCCCCTTTCGTCTGAAACGCCACCCCCTGATGATTCGCCGGGAGAAAGCCCGACGTCCAATTGATCGAGCCCCCCGCCGGCAGACTCCGCGGATCGGGCAGCACCACAAACGCGGGCAAATTCTCATTCTCCGTCCCCAGCCCGTAGCTCAGCCACGCGCCCATGCTAGGGAAGCCGTTCAGCGTAAAGCCGCTGTTCATCTGGAACGCGGCGGGCGTGTGATTGTTGCTCTTTGCAAACATCGACTTGATGAAGCAGACATCGTCCACGCAGCCCGCCAGATGCGGCAGCAGACTGCTCATCCACGCGCCCGATTTTCCGTGCTGCCGGAAGTCATACACCGACTTCATGATCTTCCCCGGCTGGCCAAAAAATCCGAGGTTCTCCCCCTTCCCCTCCAGCGTCTTCCCGTGCATCCGCGCCAGCTCCGGCTTGTAGTCAAAGGCGTCGATGTGACTCACGCCCCCCGCGCAGAAGATCTGCACCACGCGCTTCGCCTTCGGCGGAAAATGTGGCGCCCGCGCCGACCCCGGCGCGCTCCCCGCCGCGCTCGCCTGATCCCGCTGGAGCAGCCAGGCCAGCGCGATCGCCCCCAGCCCGCCGCCCGAATTCCACAGGAAATGCCGCCGCGAAAACGGCGCGGAGCCGAAAGCGAGCAGGTTGTTATTGGACATAGAACACCGTGATGCTGAGTCGCACGGAGTGACTGGAGTGGGTGGGAGCGCGAAGTTATCACGCGCTGCGGTAATCGGACAATCGCCGCCATGAAAAAGTCTTGGGCGAAATTACCGGGCTTCCCATCTGGCGTGGGCATGGGACGGTGGAGAGCACGGCGCACTCACCTTTGCCCTCATGGACGCTGTGGAAGTGGCCGCTGTCTTTTCAAAACGCCTTCTGCGTCTGCACGCCTTTGGCTGGGGCCTGGCGGCGATATAGGTTCCAATTGGAGTTGTTATCCCGCTGGATGCCCCCGTTTTGGATGTCCAGGTTTTCGTTCCAATTGACGTCGTTTTGCACGGCGGGCTTGGCGTTGGCAGCGGGAGTGTTGGGCGGGGTGCCGAGCCAGGTTTCCCCGCGGAAAAAGGCGTAGCGGGATTCTCCTTCGCGGGCGATGACGGTGGCTTTTCCATGCACGTTGTCGGCGATGAAGAGGCCGCGTTTGTCGGTTTCGCCGCTGCGGAATTCGGTGTCGGCGCTGCCGATGGTTTTGACGTGGACCTCGGGCCGGTAGCCTCCCTTCACCGTATCGAGGACATTGGCCCGGACGCGGCCGCTGGTGCCGTCCTCCTGCACTTCGATCTTGAGCGGGGTGATGAGGACCATGCCGCTGGAGAAGAGGTCGTCGCCCCGGCAGATGACGAGGTAGGCGGCCTCGTCCTTGAGCGGGAGGAGGATCTTCTTTTCTTTCTCGATGTAGTCTTTTCCGTCACCGAGCGGGATGGTGCGCTCGAGTTCGGGGTGGATGCCGGCGAGCTGGACACTGGTGATGGCGCCGAGGTTCTTGCGCTGGAGGTAGAGCTTCATGAGGTCCACGCGATAGACTTGGAGGAAGGCTTCCTTGATGTTCCGGTATTTCATGGCGATCTCGACGGGCTGGCCGGGTTTCACGACGGCGATCTCATCAAGGGTGATGCTCTTCTTTTCAAAGTAGGCGATGGCCTCGGCGGCGTCGGGGTAGAGTTGCCTGACCTTGCCGTACCATTCGATGGCTTCGCGGGGTTTGCTTTCGGCGTGGAAGATCTGGCCGAGGATGTAGCGGGCGAAGTCGCGATCCTTGCTCTCGCCATAGGCAACGACGCGCGCGGCGGCGAGGGCGTCGCCGTATTTGTTCTGCCAGAAGAGGCCCAGGGCCGTCATGTACTGGAAGCCGGGGGCCATGGGGCTGTCGGCGTAGGTGGCGGCGAATTCGGAGCTGAGTGAGACGACGAGGGGATAGTTTTTCAGCGCGAGCATGCAGTTGGCGAGGCTGAAGCCGGCGTCGTCGGCGAGCGGGTCGCGCGGATACATGGCCATGAAGGAGAAGAGCAGATCGGACGTGCGCTTGAGCATGGCGATGCGCTCGGGCTGCACGTCGTCCTCCTTGGGGAGTTCGTGGGCCTTGGGGGCCTTTTCGTACAAAAGTTGGGACAGGGCAAAGTAGCTGGCGAGGACTTCGGCGGTGTCGGGGTACTCGCGCCAGACGCGCTCCTGGTAGTCGATGGAACCGAGGAAGCGCCCGGAGTCTTCGAGGACGGCGCTGATGGAGGAATCGTTGCTGAAGCTGGCGGAGATGGCCGCACGGAAGACGAGCCAGGAGCGCTCGAATTCGCCGATGTCGGTGTACGCGCGACCGACAACGAGGAGCCGGTCGAAGGGAATCTCCAAGGTGGGGAATTTCTCGCGGAGTATCTCGAAGAATTCGACGATCCTGCGCGCATCGTAGAATTTCGGCGTCGTGTGGATCCAGAGCCGCATGCGGGCGAAGTCCTGCGGGAAGTGATTGCTCTTCCCGACATCGTCGGTGAGGTGCTCCAGCGCGCCGGCGAGGTCGCCGTCGTCGAAGAGGAGTTTCCCGAGCCAGAAGTGTTCGTAGGGGCTGACGAGGAGAGGGTCGGACGACTTCTCGCCGGCGTGGAGGACGGTGAGGGATTGCGACGGCCCGATGGTGAGAAATGCCGGGTCCGCGGGCGCGCGAACGGTGACGGGCAGGGCGCGGAATTTCCCCGGGCTGTATCCGACGAGTTGGTAGCTGACATTGGGCACGCCATTCATGAACGGGATACGGATGGAGGCCGGCAGTAACTCGGGCTTCGCGTTGCCGGAGACGCGGATGGAGCCTTCCACCAGCCGGGCGCCTGCCGGGAGCGGGATGTCCATTTCATACCAACTGTCCCGCTGCACGATGTCGTGGCGGTTGGGCACGACCTCCATGTTGACGCGCTGTCCGTTTTCGGCGTTCTGGACCGGAGATTGGCTCGGATACTGGATGGGGTTGCCACGGTACTCCAAGGTGGTGTGGAGCTGCCTCCAGTGTTGCACCCTGGGATGGATCTCGCCGTTGGTGAAGATTCCGTGCGCGCCGGGATTTCCTGGCGGCGGGGCTTGCCCGGGGGCGTTGGCAACGGCCTCCTTCATGTCGGCGGAAAAGCCGAACAAGGTGGCGGCGTATGTGTAGCGACCGCGACCGCGCATTTTGAATTCCACGACATTCCTTCCGTCCGCGATCGTACCCGGCGGAACCTCCAGCGCACGAAGCCTGTTGGCCCCCGCGCTTTTCACAACGCCGACCTCCTTGCCGTTGACCTGCACGGAAATTTCCGTGTCGGTTACCTGCTCTTTCCCAAGCGCATACCACGCGGAAAGCGCGGCGAGCGCGGCCCCGTCGGCGCGGGCGGTGGGGAAACCGAAGCAGCCTCGCGCGCCGAGCAGCGACTGCGCGGTAGCGTCGGCGAGCGTGGAGGCGGGCTTGCTTTCGGCGAGGGCGAGCAGGACGAGGGCGGTAGTCTCGGGACTGTCCTGGTGGCCGGGGTTTTTAGCCGCGGCGTCGATGCGGATAGGGCGTCCATCCTCCACTTTGATCCTGCCCTCGAGCAGACCAGCGAGTTCGGAGGCGACCTCCTTGCGGTCGATATTGAAGAAGGCTCGGGTGAGGTACGCGAGCGTAGCGGTGGTGAGCGAGTTGCGTTCGCGGTAGATGCGGTTGCAGGCGGCGTAGTCGGCGCGCTTGTCGCACGATAACGCATGCAGGATGACGGCCTTGTTTTCGTTGTCGTTGGCCTCGAAGCTTTCGAGCTGCTTGAGCAGGAATGCCGCGGCTTTCTCGATGGTGTCCTTGTGGACGGCGATCCCCGCATCCCGCGCGGCGATCAGTGCCCAGAACGCGCGGGCCGGGACATGCTGGCTGGGGAATGTGCCGGCCCAGCCACCGTCGTCGGCCTGCGATGAAACGAGGTCCGCCACGAGGGCGCGGGCGCGATCGGCGAGACGTCGCGGGGCGTCCCCATCGACCTTGCCGGTATTAGCGTAGGCCAGCGCGGAGGCGACAGCGAGGAGTTCGTGCGCGGGATGGTTGCCCCAGCTCCCGGGATGCAGACGGCTCACCTGGCCGAAGCCGGGGTCGTTGCGCAGCGCCATGTCGAACAGCGCGGTCCGCAAATCCGGCCCGACGCTCAGTGCCATCCAGGTGGAAGTGTAGGCGCGCCCGGCGGGCAGCGTGAGCACAGCCGCAGTGTCGGCATTGGCGGTTCCGCCCGCGTGCGCGGCGAATGGCAGGCCCCAGGGTTCCACCGGAGTGTCCATCGTCAGCGCGTCGCGTTGTCCGTCCGCGATGCCGGTCAGTTCGGTGGTGATGCTCAGCGGCCCGGGGATCGTGACGCTGTCAAAGGCAACCTCGGCGCCGCCCTTGGCCTTCACCACGACGGTCTTCTCCCGCTCGGCGAGGACCTTGGTCTTGTCGCGCGTGTCCAGCAGCCGGAGCTTCAGGACGACCGGCCCAGCGAAGTCGGTCAGGTTGTGTACGCGTCCCACGGCGCGGAGTTCGTCGCCTTCGCGAAGGAAGGCCGGGGATTTCATCTCCACGAAGAAGTCCTTGCGCGTGAGCGTCTGCGCGGTCGCCTGGCCGACCAGCGTCTCGACGGTGCAGCCGCGCGCGGTCAGGCGCCACGCGGTGGTGTTCTCCGGCATTGGAATCGTGACCACGGCCTTGCCGTCCGCGCCGGTGACGACTGAGGGCAGCCAGCGTCCCTCGCCGCGCACTTCGCGCCGGGGCGCCGCGGATTTTCCATTTTTCTCCCCCGTCGCCGACTCAGCAGACTTCCTGTCCTCGCGCTCGTTCCGTTCGTCGCGCTCCTTCTTCGCGTCGACGCTATTCTGCTCCTTGAGAGCCTGCTGTTCAACTGCCCCGGAAAACACAGCCCTGTTCCCCGCAGCGACGACAGGCTGGGGTATCCGCGCGGCCATGTCCTTTTGCAGTTCATCCAGTTTCATTTTCTCGCCTTCAGCGCGCAGCACCCGCCCGCCTTCGGCCACCACATCGCGGGACACCGCCCGCGTGGTGCCCGGATAGCGGAACGCGCAGGTGGCCCCGAGCTTGAACTCCGCATGACGGCGCGCGTCCTTTTGGAAGAAATCGAGGATGGGCGTGAGGGCGTCCGGCGCGACGGCGTAGAGCGCTTCATTCACCAACGCCAGACTCAGTTCGGCCACCACGGGCTTGCCGGTCTGATCCGTCACGGTGAGTTCCACCTTGCCCGCTTCGCCCGGCAGGAAGGCATCCTTCAGCGGCTTGACCGCGACCTTCAGCTCCCGCTCGACGGTGAAGTCCTTCGCCGCCGCGCGCAGTTCGCGTCCGTCCATGGTCGCGACGGCGAGGCGGAAGTTCGGGAACAGATCGTGGCCGACCTGCACGGCGATCTCGTTGGTGTCCTTCTTCAACTGCACGATCCGATGACTCAGCAGGGTCTCGCCCTCGAACGTCACGAGCGCGAGGCCCTTCTCCAGTCGCGAGTGCAAGCGGACGACGGTGTCAGCGCCGACCTTGAGGACGGAGGTGTCGGCGAACAGGCGGAGCTTGGTGGCGTCGGTGGCATCGGAAATCTCGACCGCGGCCTGGTGCGTGATCGCTTGGCCGAAGCGGTCCGTGCCGGAGACGCGCAGGCGATAGATTCCGCCCTTGTCGAGCTTGAGCAGGACGGTGGCCTTCCCGGTGGTCGGGTCGGTCTTCGCTTCGACTTCGGAGACCCGGGCCTCGGCGGCCTCCACGGCGACGCGATCTTGCCACGGCAGCAGCGCGAGCACGGGACTCGTCACCGACTTCTCCATGCGCAGGACGGTGACCTTCAGCGTCTCACCCGTGGGCTTGCCATCCGCGCCAGTGGTCGTCACGGCGAGGTCGAAAGGCTCGCCCGCGATCACCACGGGCTGGCTGGGTTTCGCCGCGATGCCGAAGCCGAGTCGGGCCAATGTGACGGTTTCCGTTGTGGCAAGACTCTCGCCGTCGAGCGCGACTGTGAAGGAGAGCGCGGAGCCGGGGCGCATGCCCGTGGTGTCGAAGGAAATCTTCGCCTTGCCCTCGCCATCGGTGACGACGGTCTGCGTGCGGCCATCGGGCATGACGCAGCGCAGCGACCGATCCGCCACCGCCTCGCCCCAATAGTAGGACACTTGCAAGGCCGCCTCGATCGTCTCGCCGCGGAACCACACGCGTCGCGGAAACTCCAACCCCAGCTTGATCTTCTCCAGCGTGAAGGAGCGCACCTCGAAGACGCCCTGGAAAACCAGCGGCTCCTTCCCCTTGCGATCCTGTCGCGCGGAGATGACGTAAGAGCCGTTCACCGCGCCCGCGGGTAGGAGCAGTGACGCGTCGAAAGTGCCGAAGCGGCTCAGCTTCACCGTCTGCTCGGACAGCGAGCGGCCCTGCGGATTGCGGACACCCACCTTGAACTCGCTGTTCTCCGGAATGGCATAGGCGGTATCGCGCACATCGCGCAGGATGCCGCGCAGCGAGACTGTCTCGCCGGGCCGATAGGCTGGACGGTCGGTGTAGATGTAACCCTTCGCCGTCAGCCCGGAGGACAGTTGCAAGCCGGCCAGATCGAGATTGAACGAAGCGGCGTTGCCCTTGCCGAGAGCGAACAGCCGCACGTTGGCCAGGTCCTTGAGCGACTCAATGGTGGCCTTGAAGACGCCATCCGCGCCGGTCTTGCCGGTGGCGGCCACAGCCTTGCCGTCGCTGACGAGGACATCCACGTCCGCCGCCGGCTTGCCGGTGATCATGTCCTGCACGAATGCCAACACCTCGCGGCGGCTGGACTTCACGATCACCTCCAGATCCGACCGCAGCACGAGCACGGTGGATTCCCAATCGTCATCCCCGGCAGTCACCACGTACGCACCCGGTTCGTTGCCCGGAAAAGGAATCTCCACGTCCTGCTCGAACGGTTTGTATTTGGCGAAGGCCTCCGGCTTGAACGTCCACGTCTTGTCCGGCTGAATGAGGGAGACATCGAGCCCCTCGACGCCGACGATCCCGTGCATTTTCCGGAAGTACGCCTGAAGGTCGATCTTGTGCAGGCGGAAGGTGCAGGCGCTGATGTTGCGGAGCTTGAGCTTCACCACCGCTTTTTCATTGCTGCGGAAAGTGCGGTCCGCCGACAGGTCGAGGGATTTTTGGGTGAGCCGCGCGATAGAAGTGTTTGCCGCCGTCACGCCGCATTCGGTGGCCAGCTTGCGGTAGATGTGGAGTGCCTTCTCGTACTCGCCGAATTTCTCCTCGTGGAATCCGGCGCTCTTCGCCAGCGCGGAGTGCGCCTCGGCGCTCTGCGGATATTTGCTGACGAGCCTGCTCCATTCGTCGATTGCCTTGCGATATGCGGCGTCAATAGCCGCCTTGTCCCCTTTCGCCTCCTCCATGGCGCGGGCCTTTGCCTCATGCACCGCCCCGAAGACATAGAGAATGCGCGGAGCGCGCTCATCGAGCGGATGTGCGCCGAGGAACGCCTCGAACCTCTTCAGAGCCAGCGGTTCATCCCGCTCGGCCAGCGCGTCCATTCCCATGTGGAATTCCGCGTCAATGATGGCGTTCTGGCTCTCCGCCCACTGCGGACCGTTCGGATAATCCTTCACATAGGTCTGCCACGCGGCGATGGCATCCGCGCGTTTCTTCTGCTGGCCGAGGATTGAACCGATGCGAAACAACGCCCGCATCTGCAAGTTCGCGAGATGCGTAGCCGGGGTCGCGCGGATTTCCTCGTCGAACTTCTGCGCCCCCTCCCCCGCCGGCAGCCGGAAGCCTTTCCCCGCCATGAAATCCCGATACGCCGCGATCGCGTCGTCGGCCCTGCCCGCGTTCTGAAAAGCCTCCGCGATCATCCACGCCGCACGCACGGCCCGGCTGCCTTCGGGCGAAGCCGCGATGAACTCCCGGCAGGACTTCGCCGCGGCATCGATATCCGTATCCCGCATTGTGTACAGCGTGACATCCGCCGTCGGCAGACCTCCCGTGTTCCCGATTACCATGCCGCCCGAGTTCGGATTTCCGCCAAAAGAATTCCGCGGCGCCTGCTGCCCTCCATACTGGCCGATGCCGACCGCAGCCTCGGCGAAATAGGACTGCGCTTGCAGCCAGAGAATCTCCGCCCGGACATGATCCCGGCCAAGCAGCCGGAGTTCCGCGGCCAGCGGCGTAGCTTCCTCCAACGGGGCGGAAATCCGCTTCAACAAATCCTCCAACTCCATGCGCCCCGGCACGAGCTGCCCCGCTTGAACGAGACTCTCCGCGAGGTGAAAGCGGGCCATGGCCACATGCTGGCCGGCGGGCGGTGAATTGAGCACGGGCAGCCGCGGAGCACCCGAGCCCGCCGGTCCCGTCCACGCGGGATCGAACTCCGTGAGGTAGGCTTGGAAGTCCTGCAACGCCTGCGCCGGGTTGCCCGCCTGCTGGATCGCACGCGCCTTCTTAAAGAGGATCCCATCGCGCACCTCGCGGGAGATCTCCATGCCCAGCGCCTTGCCGTACAGCGCGTACGCCTTCGGAAAATCCGCGGCGGGGGAGTCCGGCACCTTCGGGTCGGGCTTGGTGGCGAGCTTGTCGGCGAACTCCACAATGACCCCGGCCAGCGCCTGCTTGCGGTCCGACGACAGGATTCGCGCCGCCTCCACCTTGTAAATCTCCGCGGCCTCCTTGAATTTCTTCATCTCCACCAGCGCCTGAGCCTTCAGGAACACCGCTTTGAAGCGCCAGTTCGATTTCGGAAAGTCGCCAGCCAGCCGCCCGGCGACCGCCGCCGCGTCCGCAAACTTCTTCGCATGGAACAGCGCCAGTGCCTTCAAATAATGCGCCTCATCCGCCCTGGCATCCTCCGCCACCATCATCGCATCCGCCAGCACCACCGCCTTGTCGTAATGCCCCGCCCGCATCTCCCCCTGCAAGGCTTCGATCCCCGGCTTCTCCGCCGCCGGAAGCGGATTGGCGAGTAGGAACCACGTGGCGGCAAGGAGGGGAAGTCGAAGTGCTTTCATGCCGCGGACAGAACTACGTATTCCCGGTGCTGGGAACATTTCAGTTGTAAAAAGATTGTGAGAGGAAGTCGCCCACTTGGACCGCAGCGTGAAGGCATTACTCCGCCGCTCCACAGCCCATGAACCCGCACCGAATTTTCTCTATACCCGCCTCCACGCGAAGGCGCACCGGAGCGGCCCACACCCGGTTTAGCCCATCCCAAGTATCACGTCCGCGTGTTCGCTCCACTGCCCATGCAAATCCAGCAACCGACCAAGAGCGCCAGGTCAGCGGACATAGACGAATTCCGTCGAATTCAGCAGCGCCCAGCAGACGCTCGGGAGGCCGCGCTCCTGCGCGGCGGTTTTCGCGAGTTGGGTTTCCTCGGCGGTGGGTGGGCGGCCGAGGGCGAGGCGGTAGGCGGTCTGGATGGCGGCGTGCGGGTCGCCGCCGGAGGCGTTCAGCGCGCGCTCGGCGAGGCCTTTCGCCTGGCGCTGGACGAAGGCGTTGTTCATCAGCTCCAGCGCCTGGAGCGGGGTGATGGTGACGCCACGGCGCGGAGTTTTCACGGCGGGATCGGGGCAGTCGAAGGCGTCGAGCAGCGGGTCTTTGCCGCTGTTGACGTTCATGCGATAGACGGTGCGCCGGTTGGAGTCGGGGCCGTCTTTTCCGCCGGAGGCGTAGGAGGCTCCGCGAAAGCTGGGGCCACCCATGGTGAGGTCGAGCTGACCGCTGGCGGCGAGCATGGCATCGCGAACGGCTTCGGCTTCGAGACGGCGCGGCGGGAAGCGCCAGAGGAGGGTGTTGTCGGCGTCGGTCGTCGCGGCCTTTTCATTGGCGGCCGACGACTGCCGATACGCCGCCGATGTCACGATCAGCCGGTGCAGCGCCTTCACGCTCCAGCCGCTCGCGATGAATTTTCCCGCGAGCCAGTCGAGCAGTTCGGGATGCGTGGGCCTGGCACCGCTGGCACCGAAATCATTCGGCGTGGAGACGAGGCCCTGGCCGAAGTGCAGGTGCCACACGCGGTTCACCATCACGCGCGCGGGGAGCGGATTGCGCGGGTCGGCGAGCCAGTCCGCGAATTTCAGGCGGCGCGTTGCTTCGGGCGCGTCGGGTGGGAGGTGAAAGTCGGCGTCGAGATCGAAGACGGCGGTGAGGGCGCCGGGGGTGACGACCTCAGCGGGCGAATGCACGTCGCCGCGGATGAGGCGTTTCGTGGGCGGAGGCTGGATGCGGGTGCCGACGTAGGAGGTCTCGCTGCGGGGCGGTTTGTCGGGCGGGAGAGAATCGAGTGCGGCGGTGAGTTTCCTGCCCTCGGCCAGCGCGACCTCCCGCGCGGCGCGCTGCTCGGCGGTGAGAGCGGCGAGGATTTCCGCGTGCGAAACCGACGACCCGCCGGCACGAAACGAGGCCGCGATTTCCGCCGCACTCAGCGCGCGGTCGTAGAGCGCCGCCTGCGCGATTTCGCCGGTGAGGTGGCCCCTGCCCGCGCCGGTATGGCGGAGGCCGAGGAGGATGTGGCCATCGCCGGCCTTGTAGGTCGCGAGCGCCTTGGCGTTGTAGGATTTGCCGGCGGGCTGGCCGTTGCGGAAGAAAGCGATGGTCCGGTCCGCGCGATAGACCATGGCCACGTGGATGAGCGTGCCGGGCGCGGCGGTTTCGTCGGGCAGCGCGAGATCCTGCGTGCGGGTGAAGTGGGCGCTGCCCGCCATCCATTTCCTGGGCTGCTGCTCGCCGAAGACGATCGCGTCGAACTCCCCGCCATTGCTGCTTTCGATGGAAATCGCCGCTCCCCCACCCTGCTCCAGCGTGGCCAGCGAGACCCACGCCTCCAGCGTCCTCTCGCCGATGTCGCGGGGCAGCGGCTCGGTTTTGAAAAAAGCGCCGGGCTTTGCCAGTTTCAGGCGGCCATTCGCAGTCTCCGCACCGCCGAGCGCCTGGCCCGGCATGACGGACGCCGGGGAGCCGTCGAACGTCCAGCGCGCCAGTGCCACCGGTCCCGGCGGCGGAGCGGTCGCCGGACGTTTGTCCGCCGCCGCTTTCGCGCCCGCGGCCTCGATCTGCGCGACCTTTTTCGCGGAGTCGGCGATCGCTTTCTGAAACTCGGCCCGGCGCGCTCGATTCTTCGCCGGCTCTTCCTGGGCATCCGCGGCCGCGATCTCCCGCTCGCCATGCTTCACACCCTCAAAGACGGCCTTCATCCGGTAGTAATCCTCGTGCGGGATCGGGTCGAATTTGTGCGCGTGGCAGCGCGCGCAATTGACCGTGAGGCCGAGAAACGTCTGGCCGACGACGCCGAGCAAATCCTCCAGTTCATCCTCGCGGGTGATCATCTTCTGCGTGGCGTTGGCCTGCGCATTGCCCGCCTGATCCCACGGGCCGCAGACGAGCAGGCTCGGCGCGACCATGCCGTCGGTGGTCACCGGCTCGAGCAAATCACCGGCGATCTGCTCGCGCATGAAGCGGTCGTATGGCTTGTCGTCGTTGAAAGCGCGGATGACGTAGTCGCGGTAGTGCCACGCGTTCTCGCGGAGGCGGTCGTATTCAAAGCCCTGGCTCTCCGTGTAGCGTGCCACGTCCAGCCAATGCCGGCCCCAGCGCTCGCCGTAGCGCGGGCTGGCGAGCAGGCGGTCCACGAGTTCCTCGTAGGCGCGCGGCGCTTTGCTTTGCAAAAACGCCTCCACCTCCTCCGGCGTCGGCGGCAGGCCGGTCAGGTCGAAAGTGACGCGCCGGATCAGCATGCGCGGGTCCGCCTCCGGCGAAAGCGCGAGACCTTTCGCCGAGAGCCGCGCGAGGATGAAAGCATCGAGCGCAGTGGCCGCGCCCGCGACCACCGGTGGCGCGGGCGTTTTCAGCGGCTGCAGCGACCAATGATCACTGCGCACCCGCGCCACCTTGCCGTCATCCGGCCAGCTTGCGCCTTGATCAATCCACGCCCGCAGCAAACCGATCTGCGCCGCCGTGAACCGCTCGCCCTTGTCCTTCGGCGGCATCACGGTGTCCGCTTCGAGCCCCGCCACGAGATGAATCAGCCGGCTCTCCGCGCTCTTCCCCGGCTCGATGATCTTGCCATCATCGCCGCCCTGCATCGCCCGCGCTTTCGCATCGAGCCGCAGCCCGCCTTTCTGCTTCTCTGGCCCGTGGCATTTCACGCAGCGATCCGCGAGCAGCGGCCGGATGTCGCGCGCGAAATCCACCGTCGCGCTCGCCGGAGGCGGGAGCTGGGAAAGGTCGAGGTCTTTCACCCCAGGCGCAGCCTCACCCGCGCCCGGCAGCGCGGAGACGAGGACAAACAGCGCGGCAAGGATCAGGCGCATGGGTGGCAAAAAAGTAGCGTTCTCGCGGAACTGCGCCAGACGGAAGAAAGCACCGCCAAACCGGGAGAAACTGTGCTCCCTCGCCATCCCTGGCCGCAACGCTCCGCCCCGGCGAAGCGGAGCGCGGCCCTCCTGGCCGCCGCAGACGGCACCCTCCCCACTGCGAATGACGCGCCTCCGTCGCGCCAGCCCGCGGCCCCCAACACCCACGCGGTTCACCGGCAGCATCCCGGCCCCGACACCCGGAAAGCCCGCACCCTCCGCGAACGGATCGAGGCGGCCATCGGCGGCAAGTAGCGAAACCGCGCCGCGAAAAACGGGACGCATCGCGGGCTCCGCCCTCTGCGCCTTCGTTCCTTTGTGCGCCACCCCGGGCCTCGCACAAAGGCACGGAGGCACAAAGGGATGGGCGCGGTTGGCGGGCGGAGCGCGGTGGGTGGGAATGAAACGCCGTCGGGCTTATTTCTGCAGCAGCTTCACCATCCCTTTGCCCAAAGCATCGCCCACGAGAAAGTAAGTCTCCGCATTGCCAAATTCGTGATGTCCGTGGCTGGGATGAGGCGAGTCCTCCGCCTTGCGCACAAAGTCCCGCGTCGGGACAAAGAGCACCGTGCCTTTGAATTCCGGCTTGGCCGCCGCCGCCTCCTGCGCCCGACGCACCGCCACCGCCGCCGCCGGCGTGTCGTTGGCCTCCACCCGCCACGGCCCCGTCATTTCGCCGATCACCACCGGCAGCTTCGGCACCTGCAAATCCTTCCGCACATCGTTGATCAGGTTCACCAGATTCGTCTCATACGTCGCCACCATCTTGGCGTCACAGAAATCATTCCACCCATGATACCAGACGAAACCCGCGATTTCATACCCACCGCCATCATAGCCCGGGAAATCCTTCTTCAGATTCGCCAGCGCCTCGCGGACCTGCGCGATCATCAGCGTGTAATACGGCCCCACCTGCCCCCCGGAACTCGGCGGACGAAAATCCACATCCAGACTCTTTCCACCCCATGCCGTCTTGACCAGCAGCACCTGATTATTCAGCGCATCCCCCACCACATGGCCAAACTGCCACTCCGGCCCAAAGTGAATCGGATCGCCATACACCGAAAAGCCCGTGCCCAGCGGCCCCGCCAGCAGCGGCATCCGCTCGCGCTGATAGCGCACCCACACATCGTCGCGGAACACCCACTTGCCATCCGCCCCCCGCAGATGCTTGAAAGTCGCACCCTTCACCGGATCGGCCAGCAGCGTGGCCAGCGTGCCGTGCCCATCGTTGAAATTCTTCCCCGTCCCCTCCACCACCGCCGGCCCCTCCATATTCGACTGCCCGGCCAGAATGATGACTTTGACCGGGCTCTTGCCTGCCTGCTTCGTCGCCGCCTGCTCCGCCGCAGCAAAATGCGTGAGGACCAGCAGAACGGTCGCGAAAATAGTTCCAAAAGGGATGTATTTCATAAGTAGTCGCCCCATTTACAAACTGCCGCCTCATTGTAAAATCAAAACTACCCCTCCCCTGCTCCCCACATCGTCTGCGGCAGCCTCCCCTCGCGCCATATGCCTCAGTCCCCTCTTCTTCCCTCACAGACGCACAACGGCGCGGAGGAAAACTCGCCTGTACTTTGTGCTTCGCTCTGTCTCCACCCATCTCGGGTCTTCTTCTTTCACCAAACCGTCGGCGGGGACCTCGACCGCGTGGCCGAAATTCAAACCCGGCGAGTTATTGCCAAGAACGAACTCCCGCCGCCCTCACGCACCGAAAAGTTTCAACAACGTCCCCACCGTCGCCACTACCGGCTTCGCGATCTTGCCCACCGTCTCGGCCGCCTCCACCACGCCCTTGGCAGTGAGGGAAAGCGCCCCGCGATCCGGCGCCGGCTTCTGCACCTCCTCGGTGAGCTTCGCGAGGTGCCCGTCCAGCACCTTCGCGTCCTTCCCCTTCATCTCCTCCCGCACCGGCTCTAGGTCCGCCAGCAGTTTCTCCAGCAGCTCCTTCGGCTTTCCCGCCGGCATGTGCTGAATCATGTTCGTGCAGTCCCTCAGCGTCTGGCCCACCTGAGAATCCCGGACGTCGCCATGGATATGAATGCTCTTGTCGATACTCATGAGCCCCATTCTTTCCATTCGCCCCTCGGTTTCAAGCCGCGCCTGCTTCTTCTTTCGTTCCGCCAGCGTCTCCACTCCGTTCAGCAAATCCGCGATTTCTCTCTCCGCCCGCTGTCCCGCGATTGTCACCCGCACGGTTTTCACCCTATCCCTCTCATCCAGCAGCAGGTCGCGGTAAGGCACCGTCACCTCCGGATGCCCCGGCACGGCCACCTGCTCCGCCGGGTTCAGGTCTTTGATCCGGGCGTGGATGTGGTCAAAGTGATCGCGCACCACCGTCAGCAGCGCTCGGCGGGCGCTCGCATAGTCTCCCCGCACCCACACGCTGATCAGATTCGCGTCATAGTCCGCCTTGATCAGCGCCTCCGCGCCGTCCTTCGCCAGGACCACCCCGCTGCGCCAGCGCTCGCCACCGGCCAGGGTGTGCGTGCGGGTGATGAACCTCGGCAGCACCCCGTGCGGCAGCACCGGGTATTGGTAGAGAAAGACCACGCACCTCGCCGCATCCCAGTCCGGCAGCAGCGGCGTCTTGTCCGGCAGCAGCTCCGGCACCAGCACCGTGTCCCCGCCGTCCACCGGAAAGCACAGTTGGAACTTTTCCATCAGGTCCAGCAGGTAGCGCACATGCTTCGGTTTCGGCCAGCGCTTCACAGGCAGCAGTTTGCGCAGCGCCGCCGGCTTGAGCTGACCGTGCTTCTCCTCCCGCAGCTCCTCATTCGTCACCACGCGGTAGATGCCGTCCGTGGCCCACTCGGGATTCAGCACCGTCAGCTCCGACAGCTTTTGCTCATCGGGAAAGCTCACCACCGTTCCCAGGTCCGCCAGCCGGCGCAACAGCTTCTGCTGCTCCTCCGGCTCTGCCACGCCGTGCTTCGTGCAGATGTCCGCGTAGGCCTCGTCCGAGAGATAATCCTCCCCGTGCTTCTGCATCTCCTCCAGCCGCGTCTTTACCTGCCAGCACTTCGCGGGAAAGCGCTCCTCCACCGCCAGCATCCGCTCCGCCTCCGCCAACACCGCCTTCCGCAGTGGCGGGATGTCCCGCGCCCGCTCGCAGTCCGTGCGAAAGAAATGCTCCAGCTTCACCCCGTATTTCTCCGCCAGATACTGCCGGTCCATGTCGAAAGGATGCGCCTTCTGCCGATTCATCACCACCAGCACGGTCGAGTCTCCCCCAAAGGCGCGGACCAGCTTCAGCCAGTACTCTGCATCCTGTTTCGCCCGGTCGTGCCGCCCGTCCACCATCACCACATACAGGCTCCGGTGCGTGAGGAAAAACTGGTGCGTGCCGTGCATGATCTCCTGCCCGCCGAAGTCCCACAGCAATACCTTCGCCGCTCCGTCCCTGAGCTTAACCGGCCAAGGCGTGATGCTGATCCCGTCGGTCTGCGGACGATTCTGCATAAACTTCCCGCCCCGCAACGCATCCGCCATCGAGCTCTTTCCCACTTCCCCTCGCCCGACTAAGATCAGTTTGACCTCGCGCAGCGCCCGGCCGTCCCGCGCGGCAAAGTAATACTCCAAAATCTCCCTTGGCGGCTTGGGCGGGGCATTCTTCCCCCCGAGGAGGGTCTCCCCCCAATCCGGGCCCAGCACATCGGGTGGCAGGCCGAGGGCGGGGTTGGCATGGAGGAAAAGGTGGGTCAGCGAAGTGAGCTGGCCGATCTCCGGCGGCAGCGTCGTGAGTTGGTTGCTGGAGAGGTAAAGGTGCGTCAGCGTGGTGAGCTGGCAGAGCTCCGGCGGCAGCGTCGTGAGTTGGTTGCCTTCGAGGACAAGCTGCTCCAACGCCGTGAGCTGGCCGATTTCCGGCGGCAGCGTCGTGAGCGGGTTACGGTCGAGGTAAAGGAGCTCCAGCGCGGTGAGCTGGCCGATCTCCGGCGGCAGCGTCGTGAACTGGTTGCCCGCACCGCCAAGCCCCCTCATCGCCGAGAGCTGGCCGATCTCCGGCGGCAGTGTCGTGAGATGGTTATCGTCGAGAGTAAGTACCCTCATCGCCGAGAGCTGGCCGATCTCCGACGGCAGCGTCGTGAGCTGGTTGCGGGAGAGGAAAAGTCCTCGCAGAGCGCGCAGCCTCCCGATCTCTCGCGGCAGAGAGGTGAGTCGGTTACCCGAGAGATTGAGATTCCTGAGCCTCGGCAGCTCAAAAAGCTCCGGCGGCAGCGTGCCAAGCTTCAGATCGTTAAGCCTTAGCTGCGCATTGAGGTCCCGCGCCTGCTTCCACTTCGCGATCCTCCGGCGTGCCTCGGCTTGGGCTTCGGGTTCATCAACGGGCTTCGGGGGACGGGGCATGGGTGGGTGCGGGTTCGAGGGGAGGTTGGCGGGGGCAGGGGCACGGGGCAAGTCGCAATGGGCTCCGGCCCGTGCCCCGCCCGTCCTCCCGCGCAGGGCGGGGCTGCTCGGGTGGGCCGGAGGAGGGCGTTTCTCTGTGCGGGGATGGCTTTTCCCAAGCGGAGGGGCGTCGCAGTGCTCCCCGGGGACGCTGATGCGCAGCGGAGGGACGTCCATGAATGGCGGAAAAGCGTCCATGGACGGCGGATGGACGTCCATGAGCGGCGGATGGACGTCCATGAGCGGCGGAGGGACGTCCATGAACTCGCCATCGACGTTCCTGAACTCCCCATGAGCGTCCATGAATTGCCCGCCAACGCCCTTTTTCCACCCCCGAACGCTCCGGCCCGGCGCAGGGGCCGGGGCCACCGGAGCGGTCGCCCTCATTCCCGCCAAGAGGGACGAAACACGGCCAGGGACAGGGAATGTAGCTTGGACTTTAGTCCAAACACTCCGGGCCCCTTTGGACTAAAGTCCAAGCTACTTTCCCTCCCCGCCGGCTGCTGCGTCCATGAGCGGCGGAGGGACGTTTTTCGCCGGCGGGCGGCGGGGTGGCGGGGATTACTTGTCGGCGAGGGCGTGGATGGTGCCGTGGATGGAGCGGTCGATGGCGGTGCCGTCGGGGGCGCGGAGTTTGGCGAGGAGTTCGTAGCACTGGGTGGGCGCGAGGCCGGGGACGGTGAGGGTGACGGTGCGGCCGTCGGTGCCGATTTTGGCGGCGGCGATGGGGACCGGGTGTTCGTCGATGTGCTGCGAGCCGTAATTGGCGCTGCGTTTGAGGGACCAGGCTTTCAGCGCAAAGGCGTCGGCCACCACGCTCGCGGGGTCGAGCGGGTCGCTGAAGGTGACGGTGAGCGCGCCCTGCGCGGCGTGGACGGCGAGCGGGAGGTTCGCGGGTTTTTCGTTGCGGCGGATGCGGTGGAAACCGCCGGGCGCACTCGCATTTCCCGCCCAGGCAATCATGCCGCTGGTATAGAGCGCGCCGTCCGGGGCGAAGCGTCCGCGCATGATGCCGGTGGCAAAGCCGGGCATGGGCAGTTCGCAGACGGCGCCCTGCCACTGGCCGGCGACTTCCTCATTCGGCACGATGAAGGCGCGGCCCATGCCGTAGCTGAGATTGAGCAGCGATCCGCCGAGCGTGCCCCAGGCATTTTTCGGCACCCAGAGGAGCTCGGCGGGGCTGCGGTCCTTGGCATTGGTGATCCAGACCATGGGCTGCTGCATGGCGGAGTCCGCGGAGTCGGTCACGTCGGTGTAGCCAAACATGTTGCCGTAGAAACCGCCGGGCCGCACGCGGTTGATGCGGTTCTTCGGCGTCCAGTGGCCCTCCTGATCGGTGACGAAAAAGCTGCCATCGGGGTTGACGCACACGCCATTGGCCGCGCGGAAGCCGCTGGCGAGGATGTCGGTCCTTTTGCCATCGGCGCTGATGCGGAGGAGCGTGCCGTGATGCGGGACGAGCGCGGGCAGGGCGTGGCGGGCGGACTTCGCGTAGTAGAAATTGCCCTCGGCATCGGTCTGCAGGCCCATGGCGAATTCATGGAAATGTTCGGTGACTTGGTGGTCGTTGTTGAAGTTCTCGATGAAGTCGATTTCGCCGTCGCCGTTGAGGTCGCGCAGGCGCACGAGCTGGTCGCGGCAGGTGACGAAAAGGTCGTCGCCGCGGAACTTCACACCGAGCGGCTGGAAGAGCCCGGTGGCGATGCGCCGCCATTTCAGCGGAGCGGGCGCGGGGGCCATGAGGCCGTCCACGCGCCACACGTCGCCGTTCCAGGTGGCCAGGATGGCGGCCTTGCCGTCGGGCGTGAAATCGAAGCCGCCCGGACGCATCCAGCTCTGCCACGGATTTTCGATGGGCAGCGGGAAGGTGTCGGCGATGAAGGGGCCGTCGGCTTTGCCGGCCTCGGAGGTGGTGGTGACTTCCTCCGTCCAGCGGCGCGGGCCGCCCTTGGTGAGCGGCGCGAGATCGAGCGGGGCGGTGAAGGTTTTCGCGAGCGCGGCGAGCGATGCGGGATCGGCTTTGGAGATGAAGAGGCGGGTCTTCGCGCCGTTGGGCAACTCCGCGACCCAGAAGCCGCCGTCCTTGCGCAGCGTGCCGTCGCCGGTAAGCGCGACATTGATCGTGTCGGGCGCGACGCGCAGAAGAAGGGGCGGCAGCGCAATCGAGTGGACCAACATTGGTACATTTAGCGTCCGCGTGAAAACGGGCGTCGCGCCGTAATCGAGCCAGCCGGGCGATTCGAGCACCGGCCTGCCGCGGACCGTCAGCGCGACGACCGCTTTCCCACCCTGCAAATACAGCCCCTCGTAATGCGCCCACTCCCGCGGCAGCGGGCCATACGGCAGCTTCTCGCGGCTGAGCGGACGCGGGTCCTCCCACTTGCCCTCCGGCGAGGCCCAGCCGGGGCCGACGGGATTTACGAATTGCCGCTCACCCGCGAGGCTGGTGTGCGAGTTGTGGCTGCCGTCGAAGGCGATGCCTTTCCAATCCACAAAACTGCCCGTGGTGGCCGTGGCCACGCGCATGGTGTCGTGGTCATAGACCATCCACGCGCGGCCTTTGCTCACGCCGCCGGGGCCGTCGTCGAGGCGGATGGCGATGGCCTTCTGCGCGATGTTCTTGGGCTCGATCTGGAGGGTCCAGAAAAGCACCGGGCCGAAGTCCATGCGCTTGAACGGCGGCAGCGAGCGGTCCTCCTTTTCCACCTCCGCGATGGTCATCCCGCGCGGGAGCGCGGCGAGGTAGGCGGGCGTGATCTCGGTGAACTGCGTCTTGTTGTGCGGACGCAGGAACGTCTCACGGATGTATTGGATAACCGCGTATTTCTGCGCGGTGGTGTACTGCGGCTGCGCGACCATCTGGCCGAAGCCTTTCGTGAGCGTGGCGTACATCGCGTACGGGTCCGCGCCGTTTTTGAACGGCCCCTCGGCGAACCGCAGCGCCGTCGGCAGCGAGCCAGGTGCTTCCTTCGTGCCGTGGCAAACCACGCAGAGCGTGCTGTAAATCTGCGCGCCCTCCGCGAGCGTCTTCTCGTTCCAGCCGGCCACGATGTCGCGGTGGTCGCTGCGCTCCAGAGCCTGCACCCAGGCCGTTTTCACCGTCGCGCCCGCCGCGGGCTCGATCACCGGACGCGTGCCGCCGCCCGCCGGCGCGTGGGTAAAGTCCGGCGTGTTCGCGCCCGCACCTTCGCCTTTGAAAAGGAGCGCGATTTCCTCGTTCGGGAGCGCCCGCGCCCACACGCGCACGCTAGCGATTTTCCCCTCCGTGAAATCGCCGCCGAAGTCCGCCGTCGCGCCGCCGATCTTGAAAACATCCCCGGCTCCGTCGGGCTTCGTGAGCTTCGGATTTTCCTCCACCATCTTGCCATCGAGCCAAAGCTGCGCCGCGCCCGCGCGCACCGTGATGACCGCCGTGTGCGGCTTGCCGTTCTCCACCTTCGGCCCGCCGCCGATCGCGCCGACTCCCTCGACCACATACTCCAGCCGCCCTTTGCGGATGAGCAGCGCCTTCGCGTCCGGTGCCCACTTGCCGGCCGGCGAGCATTTGGAAAAGAGCGTCCCGCCGCCCTGCGCCTCGAATTTCACCGCCGCCGTGAAGTCCGCGCCGAGGTTGACCTTCGCGTCGGGAAACGCCGTCGCCGCCGACGCCGCGCCCGCCGGTTTCACGTCCACCACTTTGCCATCCGTCCACACCCGCACCACCGGCGCGCCCTTCGCCGGACGCTCCACCGCCACGTCATGCTCCGCGCCCTTCGGCAGCGGCACCGTGAAGTCTTTGCCGAGCCGCACCGTGCCCGTAGCCGGCGCGGAAAATTCCACATGCAGCCGGTAATTCGCCGGCAGCTCCGGCGCATCCAGCGGCATGGCATCGCGCGGCAACACCGGCACCGGCTCGGCCCACGCCAGCGGCGCGAGAAAGGAGGCAAGCAGCAGGGCGGTGAGACGGGCGGAGGGGACGGTGAGTTTCATGAAAGGACGGGGACTCTCCACGGCGTCCCGCCCAAGGGCAAGCCTCCGGGTTTTCCGCAGGGAAAACCATCTGAGCTTGGGAACGAGAGGAACCCAACCGCCGATAACGCGTGACGATCGGGAGAGTCGGGAAGATCAGCCGCCAACGGCACGGATCACTCCCTGAGTGGCGGGCGGCAGCCAAGCGGGCGGGTTTTCTTCCGCAGGTGCGCGGCTCGCCTCCGCGAGCGGGCGGTTCTCTGCCACAAGTGCGAGGTTCCCTGCGGCCAGTGGGAAGTGCTCTGCCGCGAGTGGCAGGCTCTCCGCCGCAGGAGAGAAGTTTTCCGCCGCATGGAAATGATTCTGCGCGACGCACGGCCCATTCTCTGACCACGACGGGAAGTGATCCCGCGACAGAAAGCGGTTTTCTGGCGTCGGAGAGCGGGTCTCCCCTGAAAGAGAGCGCTCCACCGTCGCGCGCGAGCGGTTCTCTGCGGGCGGAAAACCATTCCGGGCCGTCGCGGGATGGTTCCCCTCCGCGAGAGAATGATTCCCTTGTCCCGGAGAACCGCGCCCTCGCGGTGGAAAGCCGCTCCCTCGCGCGAGTCCGCCATTCTCCGCTGCGAGTGGACGATTTTCCGCTGCGCGCGAAGCATTCTCCACCGCGAGAGAACCGCTCTCCGGGGTCAGAAGATGATTCTCTTCCGCCAGAGAACGGCTTTCTGCCGTCGGAAGCCGGGTTGCTGGCGGGAGAAAACGAGCTTCCGCCGTGGGAAACCGATTTCCCGACAGAAGAAAATGGTTTTCCGCCGCGGGAGAATCGTTTTCCCAAGCGAGAAAACCGCCCTCCTACAGAGGCAAGGGGTTCTCCACTGGGAGAAAACCGCCCACCGATGGCAATCTGCCGTCCATTTACTCTGGGACGCCGCTTTCCAGCCTCTCTGGCTCCTGAAGTGCGGCTTTTGGCGCGCACCCCTTTTTCGGTTGCCAATGCGTAGCGCGGTCGGGGAGGACGATGGCCAGCTCCAGCCACTAGAGCAGAGGTTCGGAACGAGGGGCGAAACGCAGGAAGGGCCGTTCGCAGCCTCCGTCGGCGGCAAAGAATCCCAACGGGATTCAATCATCCAGCCCAGGGTTGCCCGCCGCGGGCTACCCTGGGAACCGTCCACAATGACGCCTCAACCCTGATAGGGTTGAATCCATCCGCCGAAACCCGCACGCTCCTGCCATGGCGCAGTCGCTCGCAAAGATCCTGTTGCACCTGGTCTTCTCGACCAAGGATCGGCGGCCATTTCTGAAAGACCCCTCGCTGCGCGAGGAACTCCATCGTTACCTCGGCGGCATTCTCACGAATCTCGAATGCCAGCCGCTCATCATCGGAGGGGTCGAGGATCATGTGCATCTCCTCTTCGCGCATTCCCGCACGGCCACGGTGGCGGAGGTGGTGAAGGAATTGAAACGCGGTTCGACCGTGTCGTTGAAAACCAAAGCGCCGGCATTGTCGGAGTTCGCGTGGCAGAGTGGCTACGGCGTTTTTTCCATCGGCCAATCGCAGGTCGATGATGTGCGCGCCTACATCGCCGCTCAGGAGGAGCATCATCGGAAGATTTCGTTTCAGGAGGAATTCCGCCGGTTGTTGCAGCGTTACGAGATCGCGTTCGACGAGCGGTATGTTTGGGATTGATGCCGTCCCGGCGGTGGCGTGGATTGCGGTGGTTCGTTGGCCGATGGATTCAACCCTTTCAGGGTTGGGGCGTGTTTGTGGGCGGGTTCCCAGGGTAGCCCGCGGCGGGCAACCCTGGGCTGGTTGATTCAATCCCGTTGGGATTGGGCATCGGCGATGCGGGCCAAGGCGGGACGACGCCGGCGATTGAGCAGCAGCGGTGCGGTGCCGGGACTGGTTAACGGAGCGGTCCCCGCAATTACCCAGATACCCAGATTCTCGCCCACCGTTCACCGGCCCCGTTCGCGATTGGAATAATGCCGCGGGACATCATGGATTTGTGCAATGGGGTGTCGTGGAATTTTGCCGTGCTTGCGTGGAATGGCGCGGCGCGAAGCGCCCGCCGTGAACGCCAACGGCGTTCCATCATCCAGCCCCGGGTTGTTTCGTTCCAACGAAACTACCCTGGGTCCATCCCACCCAACCAAACCGTCAACCCTGAAAGGGTTGAATCAGCATGCCTACGCGTCGAAAGCACATCGAATCGCGTCCAAAACGCTTCGCATCGGAGTCCAGTCTTGGGATTTGATGAGCGTTGGGGTTGAAGCGGCAGCGGCGAGTTTGAGATCAAACCTCTCCTGAAGCTGAGCTTTCTCTGTTAACTCACCTTGGTACGCGCAAACAGCAGCATCGTATCCACGCCAATGCACCGGCGTTAGAGAGCCATCCTCCCGCTTTAGGACATCTTCGCCAAAATAAAGCTCCAAGCTGCCAGCAAGTCCATTCACGTCCATCTGCACCAAACCCGACGGACCAATGGTGGGATACGAGGCTGCGGATGGCAGGGCCGGGAACTGCAACACGCGCATGAATGACGGTAGCGCGATTCGAGCAAGCGCGCGCAAAGCAGCCCGTGCGGCCGTGTCATTGTCGAACACAGCGATAACCCGATTGGAGATTCCGGCACCAGCAAATGATTTGATCGTGTTTACCAACTGCCCCGCCCCGCCGGGTGCGTTTGGGGCGTGAAAGTCCATAAAGGAGTAGTATTCGGCCAAGTGTGGGAAAAACAGTTCCATCGTCGCTTTTAGAACTCGACTATCCGAGCTGCCTTCAGTCAGCACGACTATTCTGCTGTTCGTTGGGTAGTCCGACGATAACTCGGCACGCGCCATCTCGCTGACACGATCTTCGATACTGTAGTAACCAGAGCCCACGACTTCGGTGAGATCGAGAAACAGGACCGCGTCGATGTTGCTGGCTTCAAGCGCCGCTCGAAGAAAATAGCGCACATCGCTCGTTGGAAACCGGAACAATGGTTCGTCATCGTTGCTCGATAGGACAAAGGTGGCCAAATCGGAAAGGACGCACTTAACGGCTCCCTCCCGATGCGGTGAGAGATCCCATGTCTGCAACCCCTTGCTTTTGATTTCTTGGAATGCTGCTAACCAGCTCTCAAATGAGAGATCGCTGTAGAGAGCGATCTCCTTCGCATACAGCGTTTCGATCTCGGAGTTACCTTCGTATTCTTTAAGCTCAGACAGCTTGTCCTGAATGCCGTCTTCAAAAAGTGAGCGGGCGGCCTCGATGGTAAACCCCATCACATTGAGGCGATCGATGACTGCCTTCTTCGGTGCGGAGTACCCAACTTGGGTTAACTCGTCCGCGGTGTCGGTTGAATTTGGACGAGTCGACATGATTTCTCCGGACTCGGAAAGCCATACGGGCTTAGCGACTTTATCTTTTTCCGTGAACAGCGTCATCACGGTCGGGTCCACATAGCTCTTGGTAGAGAGCAAGTGAAGCGAGTCGATCGATAGAGCAGTATAACTTCCCATAGCCTTACCGCGTTAGCCGACAACAACGACGTCGAGTTTGGGCCGCCAGCCTACGCCTTCCCATAAACTTCCGCGCCCTTTTCCACGAACTCCTTCGACTTTTGACTCCGCTTCGCTTCGCCCTCACGGGCAATCCTCCGGATTGTCCATCTCGCTGCGCTCGGTTCCTCCAAGCCATTCTTCAAGGCCTCTTCCTCGGAGATCGCCTGTTCGGCGCGGGCACGCTCGGGGTCGAGGGTGAGGTGCGGTGCGGGCTATTGCCGGGGAAGAGTTACTTCTTCGCCTTTTTCGCGGCGGGCTTGGCCTTGCCGACGGCTTTGACTTTCTCCCACTTCTTCGTCTTCGCGCTCTTGAGGACGGCGTCGCAGACGTATTGGGTTTCGAGGGCGTCGCGGAAGGTCGGCGGCAGGGACTTGCCGGCGGCGGCGGCTTTGAGGAAGTCGGCGACCTGGTGGGTGAAGCTTTCGGCGTAGCCGATCTGGAGACCGGGGACCCACCAGTTTTTCATGTAGGGCTGGTCGCCGTCGGAGACGTGGATGGAGCGCCAGCCGCGGACGATGCCTTCGTCGCTGTGGTCGAAGAACTGGAGGCGGTGCAGGTCGTGCAGATCCCAGCGGATGGAGGCGTTGGCGCCGTTGATTTCGAGGGTGTAGAGCGCCTTGTGGCCGCGGGCGTAGCGGGTGGATTCAAACAGGGCGAGCGACCCATTCGCGAAGTGACCGTGGAAGATCGCGGCGTCGTCGATCTTCACGGCCTGCATTTTGCCGGTCAGGGTGTGTTTGCGCTCTTTGATGAAGGTCTCGGTCATGGCGCTGACATCTACAATCGAGCCGTTGAGCCAGAGCGCGGTGTCGATGCAGTGGGCGAGGAGGTCGCCGGTGACGCCGCTGCCGGCGGCTTTGGCGTCGAGCCGCCAGAGGCCCGCGCCACCCTGCGGAAGCTCGGCGCTGATCGTCCAGTCCTGGAGGAAATTCGCGCGGTAGTGAAAAATCTGCCCGAGCTTGCCGGAGTCGATGATCTGCTTGGCGAGGGTGACGGCGGGGACGCGGCGGTAGTTGTACCACACGGTGTTTGGCACGCCGGCCTTCTCGATCTCGCGGACCATTTCCTCACCCTGCGCGCCGTTGAGGGCGAGCGGCTTTTCGCAAAGCACCATCTTTCCCGCGCGCGCGGCGGCGATGGCGATCTCGGCGTGCGAGTCGTTGGGCGTGACGATGTCGATGGCATCGATGTCGGCGCGCTTGATGAGTTTGCGCCAGTCGGTCTCGGTGGATTCAAAGCCCCAGTTGTCCGCGTAGGCTTTGAGCTTGGTGGCGTCGCGGCCGCAGGCGGCTTTGAGAACGGGGACGAGCGGGGTGTCGAAAAACTTTGCCGCGTTGTGGTAGCCGTTTGCGTGGGTGCGGCCCATGAAGCCGTAGCCGACGATGCCGATATTGAGGTTCTTTTTTGCCATAGATGTTGAGGGTTTGGTTTGGGTGAAAGGTTGAGCTTACCAGCCGTGCGCGGCGCGCACTTTGATCATCACGTCGAGGATGGCGTTCCAGGTTTGCGCCTGTTCGAGTTTGGCGTTCGGGAACATGCAGCCGTCCCAGCAGATGTGCTTGATGCCGCGGGCGGCGGCGTCTTTGAGCCAGTAGCCGGCGCATTTCACGATATCGAGTTTGCCGTTGGGATCGTCGGCGGGGCAGTGCTTGCCAGTCTTGTCGTGCGAACCGGCGCCGTGGACGTGGCCGTCATTTTGCGCGACGTGGAAGTCGATGGTCCACGGGCGGAGTTTGTCGGTCATTTTCTCGTACGCTGCGTAGAATTCCGCGTCGCTGTAGCCTTCCTTCACGAGTGCGTGCTCGGGGGCGTTGTAGCCGAGGAGGTAGAGGTAAGTGTGCGCGAGGTCGGCCTGGAAACCGACCGTCTTGGGCATCCCGACGGCTTCGAGCAGGTCGAGCATGTCTTTCCACGAGTGCATGCCCGCCCAGCAGATTTCACCTTCCGCGGCGAGGCGCTCGCCGTGCTGCTCGGCGATCTTGCCGGCTTCGCGGAAAGTCTCCGCAATCTTCGCGGTGTTCGCGGTCGGATTCTCGCGCCACTTGTTCACGCCAAACTCCGCGGAGTCGATGCGGATGACGCCGTATTTGCGCACGCCGTGTTTGTTAAAGATGCCCGCGATCCGGCAGGCCATCTTCACCGCGCTAAGGAATTTCTCCCGTTGCGCGGCGTCGCCCATCGCGGAGTCGCCCACCGTGCCGCCCCACACCGGCGCGACCAGCGAGCCGACGTTGAAGCCTTTGCCGGCAATGAGATCGGCGATCTTCTTCAGTTCGTCGTCGCTCGCCTCGGGATTCGTGTGCGGGAGGAAAAGAAAGTAGTCGATGCCCTCGAATTTCTGGCCGTTGACGTTCGCCGCGGCGGTCAGGTCGAGCATGTGTTCGAGACTGATCGGCGGTTCCTGATCGGGGCCGTCGCCTTTGCCGACGAGGCCGGGCCACATGGCGTTGTGCAATTTGGGAAGGGTATGGGTGCTCATGGTTGATTTAGGGTTGTGGGGTTCCGCCGCGCGCTGGCTGATGGCCGGGAAAATTCCGCGCGGGAGAAGCGCGGTGTGGTGTGCCGAAAAGGTCCGGGGGCGACAAGTTCTTTTCGCGAAAGCGAACGAATCGCCGACTCGTCGCCGGCCTCAGCGCGGGGCTGGCAATTCGGGGGGCGGCGTGTTTGGTCCGGGAAGCGAGACGGCTGGTGGAACGCGCAGTGTCCTTTCCCGCAAGACCACATCCACGCGCCAGCTAACGAGCGCGATAACGACGAACAGACCGATGGAAAGCAGGGCGACGAAGCGGCGCTTGAAAAGGATGCCGTAGAGCCAGAAGAGTTTCAGGTCGAAGACGGGGCCGAAGAGCAGGAAGGCGAGTTTCGCGGCGAAGGGAAAGGCGGAGAAGCTGGCGGCGATGAAGGCGTCGGTGGTGCTGCAGACGGCGAGGACGGCGGCGAGGCCCATCATGGCGGCGATGGCGAGCGGCGGGTTGGTCGCGAGCGGCTGGATGATTTCCTGATTCACCGCGGTGTTGAAGACGCTGGCGGTGGCGGTGCCGAGGATGAGGAAAAAGGCGACGTCGAGGAAGTCGGCGGTCGCGGACTGGACAGCGAGGAGGAGCTTCTTCGGGGTGCTGGCGGCAGCGACGACGTCGGCGAATTCGGGGGACGCGGGTGCGCTGTCGGGCGCGGTGGAAATGCTGAGGCCGGCGCGTTTGCGGGCGGTGGCCGGATTGGCGATGTCGCCGCGCAGGACGGCGGCGATGGGCAGGCGGTGGACGATGAAGCCAACGGCGATGGCGATGAGGTAGCCGATGCCCAGGCGGAGGGAGGTCATGAGCAGCGGGCTCTGGCCTTTGAAAGCGGCGAAGGTGCTGACAGCGACAAGCGGGCTGACGATGGGCGCGGCGAGCATGTAAGCGGTGGCCGCGGAGAGGGGCAGGCCTTTTTTTATGAAGCGCCGGATGACGATGACGCTGCCGCATTCGCACATCGGAAAGATGAGCCCGAGCAGGCCGCTGACGGCGATGGCGGCGGCCCCGCTTTTCGGCAGCATCCGCTGCATGCGGGCTGGCGAGACGAAGACATCGACAAGCCCGGAGATCAGCGAGCCGAGGAGAAGAAACGGGACGCCCTCGAAGAGAACGCTGAGAAACGAGTAGGCGAAATCGTTGAGGTGAAACGAAAACCAGGGCATGCGGAGGCGGGTGGCAGCGGGCCGGTGGCCTAGCCGCCGTAGGACTGTTCCACGCGTTGGGCGACGTCGAGGTAGCCGTAGTCGGCCTCATAGATCTGCTTCATGCAGTTCAACGATTCCTCCTTTTTGCCCATGCGGTCGAAGACGAGGCCGAGCTTGTAGAGGACTTCCTTTTTCGTGACGTCCATGGCGAGGATTTCGCTGGCGCAGTCCTGAAACTGTTTCACGGCGAGATCGAGCATGCCTTTCTCGGTGTAGCATTGTCCGAGAAGGTTCATGGCCTTGAGGCGCGCGCTGGGATTTTGCCGGGCCTTTTGGAGTTCGGCGATGGCCTCGGTGTATTGCTTGGCGATAAAGAGCTGTTCGCCGAGCTCAAAGCGAAGCTGGAGATCGGTGGGGTTGCGTTCGACGCGCTTGCGGGCCTCGGCGATGAGCAGTTCGGCTTTCTGTTTCTTGAGGTTGTCGAGTTCGGCGAGGTAGGTGGCGGCGTCCTCGTGCTGATCGCCCCCGGCGGCGAACCAGTCCTCAAGCTGTTTGATGTGCAGGTCGAGTTGCTTGAGGTGCAGGTCGCCGAGTTTGCGCGCCACGGCGGGGTCGCTGCCGGAGACGAGCGTGTTCGTGTGGTTGTAGTAGGAAAGCGCGGCGTCGAGGCTCTCGAGGTCCTGCTTCTGCTCAAAGCGGTCCTCCCACAGCTTGGCGATACGGCGCGAGAGATCGACGTTGGTCTGCGCGGCCTCCCATTGCGGGTAGAGCTCGTTGAGCTGCTCGTCGATCATGTCGGCGCTGCGGACCACGCGCCCTTTTTGCTCGAGCGAGATGGCCTCCTCCTTATTCTTCATCACGTCGCGGTAGCTCTGCGCCTGCTCCCAGCCGCCAGCCTTCATGGAGGCGGTGGCGGCGGCGTCCTTGCTGTTCTTCACGGCCTTGAGGTCGGAGGGGTTGATTTCGGCAATCTTGCTATAAATGGCGACCGCCAGATCCGGCAGCCCCATCGTGAGGTACAGCTCGCCGAGTTCGTGCATGGCCTTCGTTTCCTTCGGATCAGCCTCGATGATCGTCTCCAGCGCGAAGGCCGCAACCTCCGGCAGGCCCGCCGCCTTCGCCGCCTCTTTCAACAGGTGGTTAATCTGCGGATTCGTAGGATCGGTTTCGAGGCTTTTCTCGGCAAGTTCCATCGCGGCCTTCGGATCCTTTTTCATCACGCTGGCACCTTTCAGGGAGGCCGTGGAGAGGCCGGAGAGAAAGCTTTTTTTACCCTTAGTGGCGGCGATTTCCACCTTCCTTAAAAGTTTGCGTCCATCGAGAAAGGCGGGGTTGTCCTTGAGCACCGCCTGAATGAGCGAGATGGCGTAGCCGTGATTGCGCAGTTCGACGGCGCTACGGGCTTTGAGCCAAAGGGTGCGCGCGTTGTCGGGGAGGTCTTTTTCGGTTTGAATGGGCATAAAATCCGGGGCGCGGAACGTAGCACCCTCGGGTCTGCTTTGACAATGCCTCGTGCGGTTGCGCGTGAAATAATTCGCGCCCGCCCAGATTCTCTTCCCCCGAACCCTCCCGCCTGCCGCCTAGTGCGCCTTGTCGCTGGAGTCGGCCTTGCGCTCAGGCTTCTTGGCAAACATTAACGCGAGCGTCTCCTTTTCCTTTTTCGCGTTCTCGAAATAGTTCGCCGGACCGTGCTCGAAAAGCACGGTGAAGGCGAACGTCGAGAGGACGAAGAGGGTTCCCCAGAAGGCGAAGCGGATGAGAGCCATGATGTCTTTGGTTTGGAATTGGGTATTGCAGGAGCTGTGCCGTCGCAACCGGGTTTTTGCCGACTACGGAGCGGGAGCGGTGGTCGGTGAAGGAGGCGCGGGGGCGACTGGAGCAGCGGGCGCCGTGGCGGCGGGCGGCACTTGGCCAGCGGGCTCGATCGGGGGCATGGGCGCGGCGTCCGGCAGAAAGAGCGGCTTGCCCTGCAGGTCGGTGAGTTTTAGCACCAATGTTTTGTAAATCTTCCACGTCCCGTTATCGGGTCGCAGGGTGTGGATGCCTTCCTGGATATTGTCCTTAAACTCGCCGGTTCCGCCCGTCTTGGTGGTCTTCTGCACGAAGCTGATCTTCACCTCCTCCGGCGTGATGCTGACCAGCTTCAGGTCGGACAGCTCGTATTTCAGATCCAGATTCTTGAAGACAAACTCGACCGCCGTGCGCGTGTCGGCAAAGGCCGGGCTGCCCGGATGGATCGTGCTCATTACTGTCTCCACGTCCTTCTTTTCAAACGCGTGGACGTGCTCGTGGATCACGCCAAACAGAGCGTCCTTGTCGGCGAGCGGCTTGCTGCAGGAGACGAGGGCGACGGCGAGCGCGAGCGCAAGCGCGCGGAGCAGGGTGGAGGCGTTCATGCGTTGGAGAGGGTGTGCATAGCCGGACGTGCGCCGCGGGCAAAGGGGAATTTTCCCGCGCGCGATTTCCCTTGTCCGCGCCGCCCAAACCGCGCGCACTTCCCGGCATGTCCGATCACTTCGCTGCGCTCTCCCAGCCGCGCCGTCCTTGGCTCGATCCGGCGGCGCTGCGCGAAAGTTTCCACCGTGCCGCGGCGGTCGCGCATCCCGATGCCGGCGGCGACGCCACGATTTTCGCGGCGCTCAACGCGGCGCAGGCCGTCCTCGGCGAACCGGCGTCGCGGCTGCGCCATCTCATCGAACTGGAAGCGCCCCAACTCCTCACCCGCGCCGCGCCGGTGCCCGGCGAGGTGGCCGATCTTTTCATGCAGCTCGCGACCGTGCGCCGCGCGGCGGAGGATTACCGGAAAAAGCACGCCGCCACCTCCAGCCCGCTCGCCCGCGCGCTCCTCGCCGGGGAAAAGGCCGGCGTCCGCGTCAAGCTGGATGCCGCCATCGCCCGCCTCGCCATCGCGCAGGAGCAAGCGCTCGCCGAGGTGCGCGCACTCGATGCCACATGGGCCACACCCGCGTGGGAACCGCTCGCGGCCCTGCAGGCGCGCCTCGCCTTTCTCTCCAAATGGAGCGGTCAACTGCGCGAGGATCTTTTCCAGCTCGGCCCGTGAAAGCAGACTCGCCGAGGCGCACGACTGCGCTACGTTCGGCGCAGACCGCCATGAAACTCCCGCCTTTCGCGCTCCCGCCCGCCACCAGTCGGCGCGATTTCCTGGCGCGGGCGGGCACCGGTTTCGGCGCGCTGGCGCTCGCCGATTTGCTGAAGAACTCCGCGCTGGCCGCTGCCGTGGACGACGCCCGCTCCGTCGCCCAGCCACTCGCGGCGCGCGTGCCGCCTTTCGCCGCGCGGGCGAAAAGCGTGATCTTTCTTTTCATGGAAGGCGGGCCATCGCATCTCGACACCTTCGACCCAAAGCCCGCGCTCGGCGCGCTCGCGGGGAAACCGATTCCGGCGAGTTTTCGCCGCGTCATCACGGCGATGGGCGAGTTCGATTCGCCGATCCTCGCGAGCCGGCGACAGTGGAAACAGCACGGGCAGAGCGGCACCTGGGTGAGCGACTGGCTGCCGCAAATCGCAACCTGCGTGGACGACATCGCGGTCATCCGCTCGTGCTGGGCGGACGGCATCAACCACTCCTCCGGCGTCTGCCAGATGAACACCGGCTCCACGCTCGCGGGCCGGCCCTCGCTCGGCGCGTGGGCCAGCTACGGCCTCGGCACGGAGAATCAAAATCTGCCCGCGTTCGTCGTCATGCAGGACAATGCGGCCAGCGTCATCAATGGCGCGCGTAACTGGGGCGGCGGATTCATGCCGGCGGTGTATCAGGGCACGCGCATCGTCGCGGGCAGCGACCCCATCCCAAACCTGCATCCGCCCGACGGCGTGAGCGCGGCGGCGCAGCGGGGCAAGCTGAACTTCCTCGCGCAAATGAACCGCGCCCACGCGGCCACGCGCGAGCAGAGCGAACTGGAGGCGCGCATCGCCAGCTACGAACTCGCCTTTCGCATGCAGGCCGAGGCACCCGAGGCGGTCGATCTTTCCCAGGAATCCGCCACGACCCGCCAGCTCTACGGGCTCGACGAAAAGGATACCGCCGAGTTTGGCCGCATGTGCCTGATGTCGCGCCGGCTCGTGGAGCGCGGCGTCCGTTTTGTGCAGCTCTACAGCGGCGCCGGGAGCAAGTGGGACGCGCACGCGAAGATCGAGGAAAACCACTCAAAGCTCTGCCGCTCCGTAGATCAGCCAATCGCCGGGCTGCTGCGCGACTTGAAAGCGCGCGGGCTGCTGGAGAGCACGCTGGTCATCTGGGGCGGCGAGTTTGGCCGCACGCCGCAGAGCGAAAAGGGCGACGGGCGCGATCACAATCCGACCGGCTTCACCATGTGGATGGCCGGCGGCGGCGTGCGCGGCGGGCAGACCATCGGCAGCACGGACGAGGTCGGCCTGCACGCCGTCGAGGACCGCCTGCACGTCCACGATTTGCACGCCACGATCCTCTGGCTCATGGGCCTCGACCACATGGGACTCGTCTATAAGTACAAGGGCCGTCCCGAGCGCCCAACCATCAACGAGGGCGAGGTATGCCGGAAAATCGCCGGGCTGTAAAAGGTGGATCAGGCGGATAAATGAGCGATACAACCGCGCGGCGAACTGTTACGGATTGCCGTCAGATCGGGTTCAACCCGTCCATGAAAGTCCTGTGCTTCATCCCTCAATTTGAATTCGCCGGTGCCGCCGGTAGCGGTCGCCCATGGTCAGCGAACTAACTCCCACCCTACTCGTCGAGGACAATCCGGAGCACGTCGAGTTCCTCCGCAAACTCTTCGCCACCCCGGAGCTGAGCCACTTTCACCTGACGGTCGTGGATACGCTGGCCGCCGCGCTGGCATGGCTGAAGACCAACCGGGCCGCGCTGATCCTGCTCGATCTCACGCTCCCGGACAGCGACGGGCTGGAGACTTTTCTGCGCGTCTTCGAGGCCGCGCCGCAGGCGGCGCTGGTGGTGCTGAGTGGCACGAATGACGTGGGGCTGGCCATCGAGACCGTGCAGTTCGGCGCGCAGGATTACCTGGTGAAAGGACGCGTGGACAACCAACTGCTCATGCGCTCCATGGCGTATGCGCTGGAGCGCAAGCGCGCGCAAAGTGCCCTCCAACAGGCGCACGACGCCCTCGAAGCGCGCGTCGGCGAGCGCACCGCCGAACTCGAAAAGACCAACACCCGGCTGCTCGAAGAGGTCGCCGAGCGCGGCAAAGCCGAGGAGGCGCTGCGCGAAACCAACGCCCGGCTCTCCGCCGCGCTCACCGAGCTGCGCGCCGCGCAGGAGGAGATCGTCCAGCGCGAGCGCATGCTGGCGCTCGGGCGTATGGCCAATGGCATCGCCCACGATTTCAACAACGCCCTCGCGCCCATCCTCGGCTTTAGCGAGCTGCTGCTCATCAAGCCCGAGACGCTGGCCGATACGAAACGCGCGCGCAATTACCTCGAAATGATCCACTCCGCCGCCAAAAGCAGCGCGCGCGTGGTCAGCCGCCTGCGCGAGTTTTACCGCTTTCGCGAACCCGGCGAGGTGCTCGTGCCAGTCGCGCTCAATGAAGTCGTGCGGCACGTCCTCGAACTCACGCAGCCGCGCTGGAAGGACCAGGCTCTGGCCGAGGGCGTGACCATTGAGATCCACACCGATCTCGGCGAAGTGCCGGAGATTTCCGCGAACGAAGCGGAACTGCGCGAGATTCTCGTCAGCCTCATTTTCAACGCAGCCGACGCCATCCGCCAGCGCGGCACCATCACCATCCGCACCGAGGTGCGCGATGGACGCTTCGCGGTTCTTACCGTGACCGACGACGGCGTGGGCATGTCCGAGGAAATACGCGCGCATTGCCTGGAGCCCTTTTATTCCACGAAAGTGGATCGCGGGGCCGGGCTCGGGCTCGGCAGCGTGTACGGCGTGGTCCGCCGTCATCAGGGGCAGATCGAAATTCGCAGCGCGCTCGGCGCGGGCACCACCGTCACCGTTTCCTTTCCCCTCACGGAAAGCGCCGCCACCGCCCCGGCCGCGCCCGCGCCGGACGGTCATCCCGAGGGGCTCCGCATCCTCGTGGTCGAGGACGAGGATCTCGTGCGCGAGGTGCTCGAAGTCTATCTCACCGAGGACCACCACACCGTCACCACCGCCGTGAATGGCCGCGACGGGCTGGAAAAATTTCGCGCGGGCACTTTCGATCTCGTGATGACCGACCGCTCGATGCCCGAGATGAATGGCGACGCCCTGGCCGCCGAGATCAAGAAGCTGAACCCGCGGCAGCCCGTGCTGCTCCTCACCGGATTCGGCGACCTGATGAACAACGCCGGCGAGCGCCCGCCCGGCATCGACCTCGTGGTGACCAAACCTTTCACCCTCACCACCCTGCGCGCCGGCCTCGCCGAGGTCCGGGCAAAGTAGCTCGCCTCCGCCCGCCGCTGCCGGCATGCTGCGCGCGTGCCGCTGTCCTCCGACTCTCCCAAAAAACTGCGCGTCCTCCTCGTCGCGCAAAGCCCCAGCGATGTCTTCCTGCTGCGCGAGATGGTCAATGAGGAGCCGCACTCCCGTTTCACCATTGCCGTCGAGGCCCGCTCGCTCGCCGCCGCCGTCTCCCGCATGACCGCCAGCGAGGCCGATGTTGTCCTTCTCGATCTCGATCTCACCGACAGTCACGGGCTCGACACTTTCACCTCTGCCCGCCAGGCCGCGCCCGAGCTGCCCATCGTTGTCCTGAGCGAAGTGGACGACGAGGAACTCGGCCTGCAAACCGTCCAACTCGGCGCGCAGGAGTATCTCGTCAAAGGTCGCATCGTCCCCCACCTGCTCCACCGTGCCCTGCGCTACGCCGTGGAGCGCGCGCGCGCCGACGCCCAGCTCGCGCACGAGCGCAACCTCCTCCACACGCTCCTCGATAACATTCCCGACCGCATTTACTTCAAGGACCGCCGCAGCCGCTTCATCCGCGTGAACCGCGCGCTCACCGACTTCTTCGGTCTCGCCTCACCCGGCGCGGCGATCGGCCGCACCGACGGCGATTTCTTTGAACCCGCCGCCGCCCGGCAAATGATCGCCGACGAGAGGCGCATCATGGAAACTGGCACGCCCATCCTCGGCAAGATCGAGTCCAAGACGCTCACCAGCGGCGAGAAATCCTGGACTCTCACCACCAAGCTGCCGCTGCGCGACCGGCAGGGCCGCATCATCGGGACGTGCGGTATCTCGCGCGAGGTCACGGCCATCAAAACCATGGAGGAGCAGCTCGCCACCGAGCGCCATCTCCTCCGCGCGCTCATCGACAACCTGCCCGACCTCGTCTTCCTCAAAGACGCCGAAGGGCGCTACCTCCTGGACAACGCCGCCCACCTCCGTTTCCTCGGCGCGAGCGAATTTTCCGAAGTCAACGGCCGCACTCCGTTCGATTTTTACCCCGACGCCGTCGCCGCCGGCATCCACGAGGAAGACATGGCCGTGATCCGCACCGGCCAGCCGCTCACCCACCACGAGCAGGAAATCACCGACGTGAAAGGCCGCAATTTGTGGGTCCTCACCACGAAAATTCCCTGGCTCGACGAGAGCGGGAAAGCCGTGGGCGTCGTCAGCATCAGCCGCGACATCTCGCAGCAGAAACTCGCCGAGGCTCACCTCAAGCAAGCCAACGCCGACCTCAAGGAGCGCCGCTCCGATCTCATGGCCGCCGTCCGCGACCTTCAGGAAGCGCACGAGGATCTCCGCTCCGTCCAGCTCCAGCTCGTCGAGGCGGAGAAAATGAAATCCATCGGACGCCTCGCCGCCGGCGTCGCCCACGAGGTGAAAAACCCGCTAGCCATCCTCAGCATGGGCCTCGAATACCTCGCCGCGCACGCTCCCGCCGACGCCACGACTCCCGTCATTCTCAAGGAAATGACCGACGCGCTGCACCGCGCCGACGGCGTCATCCGCGGCCTCCTCGACTTCTCCGCGCCGAAGCAACTCCACGTTCACCGCGCCAGCCTCAACGTCGTGATCAACCAGGCACTCCGCCTCATTCGCGGCGAACTCAAAGGCGCGCAGATCCACCGCGACCTTCAGGAAAATCTCCCGCTCCTCGCGCTCGACACCGACAAAATCAGCCAGGTCTTCGTCAACCTTTTCACCAACGCCCTCCACGCCATGAAAGGTGCCGGCACGCTCGCCGTCCGCACCTTTTCCAAACAGCTCACCGGCGTCGGCAGCAACATCGCCGACTCGCGCTCCGAGTCCTTTCGCGTCGGCGAAAATATCGTCGTCGCCGAGATCGACGACACCGGCCCGGGCGTCCCCGAGGAGCAGCTCGGAAAAGTCTTCGAGCCCTTTTTCACCACCAAACCAACCGGCCAGGGCAGCGGCCTCGGCCTCTCTGTCGTGAAAACGATCATCGACCTGCACCGCGCCACCATTGATCTTCGCAACCTCCCGGACGGCGGCGCCCGCGTCACCATCATGTTCCAAGTTTAGTCACCACTCATGTCCACCAAACGCATCTTCATCATCGACGACGAAGCCGGCTTCACCCGGCTCCTCAAACTCACCCTCGAAAAAAAGGGCGACTACCAGGTGCTCGAGGAAAATGACGGCACCAATGCCTGGCTCCAGGCCCGCGAATTTAAGCCCGACATCATCTTTCTCGACATCGTCATGCCCAAAATCGACGGCGGCGACGTGGCCCGGCAAATCCGCTCCGACCCCTCGCTCGCCCATGTGCCCATCATCTTTCTCACCGCCATCGTCTCCCGTAGCGAGACCAAGAACGAGATCGGCGGCTACCCCTTCCTCGCCAAACCCGTTAGCCTGGATGCCATCGTCAATTGCATCAACGAGCACCTCGGCGAGTAGTGCCGCGACGACTATAATTTCCGGGCCGCGCACTGGAGCGGCGGCAGGTCATTCGCGAAGCGCTCACGAATGGCTCGGAGCAAACGGGACAGCGTGATGCTGTCGGCGGCGAGTATTTTGACTACGGAGCCGCCAGCGACGAGCCGACTCACGCCGATTAGCGCAGTGGCGGAGTGGAGATCGTGGATTTCCTTCCAGATGCTAGCGTCGGATGGAATCCGATCGGTGATCACGTAACACGAGGCATAATAGCCGGCGGCAAACGGAGCGCGCAGCGCGGTCGTACTCTCGTCGGTCGGATTCAGGTGAAAGCGCTCGCGGGCGACGAGGCGTCCGCTCACGCGCAATTCAAATTCCCACGCGATCTCCGCGAACTCGAAGACCTCGCCGCGCGCCACCCGACCGGGCGCGAGCGTTTCGACAAAAAACAACTCGCCGCCCGTTGCCACCTCGATCGTCGTGCGCTGCGCATAGCGGCATTGAGCCTGAGGGATGAAAAGCTCCGGCAGCACTTCCAGCCACCCGCCTTCCGCCACGGAAAATTGCTGCTCCACCGTCGCCCGGCCCGACGGCATCGCGTGAATGCGATTCGCGCTCGGCGTCGTTAGCAGCAGCTTCGCGCCGCTTTCCACCACCACGCGGCTCGTCAGCCGGTCGCCCGCGAAAACACCCGCCGTGGGATTCACGATCTGCACGAGCAGGGCGTGACCGTCCCAATACGGCTTGCTCAGGTGAAACGGCGCCCGGAACGACTGCTCGCGGATGAAACTGCGCCCGTTTTGCTCCACCGCACAGGTGAGATCGAGATGGCCGTGGAAAGAAGGCGAAGGGCGAAAGGCGAAAGGCGAAAGCCCGGCTCGCGCTGCGTCCAAACTTTCGCCTTTCGCCTTTCGCCCTTCGCCGTTCAGAACAAGACCTCCCGCCGCAGCCACGCCAGCACTTCGTCCCGGCCCTGCTCGCTGCGCAAATCCGCGAAGATCACCGGACGTTCCCCGCGCATCAGCTTCGCGTCACGGGCCATCACCACGAGATCCGCGCCGACATACGGAGCCAGCTCGGTCTTGTTGATGAGCAGCAGATCGCTGTGGCGGATAGCTGGCCCGCCTTTGCGCGGGATCTTGTCCCCTTGGGCCACGTCGATCACGTAGATGAAAGCCTCCACCAATTCCGGCGAAAACGTCGCGCTCAGATTGTCGCCGCCGCTTTCCACCAGAATCACCTGCACATCGGCATGCCGCCGCTCCAGCTCCGCGATCGCCGCGAGATTCATCGAGGTATCATCGCGAATCGCCGTATGCGGACACCCGCCCGTCTCCACGCCGATCACCCGATCCGCCGGCAGCGCCGCGTTGCGCACCAGAAATTCGGCGTCCTCCCGCGTGTAGATGTCGTTCGTCACGACCGCGAGCGAAAGCTCCCCGCGCAGCCACTGGCACAGCCGCAGCACGAGCATCGTCTTTCCCGAGCCCACCGGCCCGCCGATGCCGATGCGCACTGCTTTGCGGGTTCGTTCCATCACGGGTGAAAGGTGGGCGTTGGACATCGAGGCGAGAGATGCCAGACCGCCGCGTGCGATGCAACTCCCCGCCGCTGCGGTTCACGCCCAAAAGGGGCTACGCCTGCGGCAAAGGATCGGCGGTGCCGCGGACGAGTTGCTCCACCCAGCGGGGCACTTCGACGCTGGCGGGGCCGATGAAGCGCTGGTCGAACTCGCTGGTGTTGACGCTCGGTTCGAGGTTGATCTCGATGGTGGTGGCACCGCAGAGCGCGGCCATGCGCACCAACCCGGCGGCGGGATAGACGTTTCCCGAGGTGCCGATGGAGACGAAGATTTTCGCCTGAGTCAGCGCGTGGTGGATGTCGTCCATGCAGTAGGGCATCTCGCCAAACCAGACGATGTCGGGACGGAGCGAGCCGTGGGCCCCGCAGGCGGGGCAGGGCATGGTTTGTTTAAGGTCGGTCCGCGATTTGAAGCGGTGCTCGCAGCCGGCGCAGAGCGCGGCGAGGAGTTCGCCATGCATGTGCAGTACTTCCGTGCTGCCCGCCCGCTCATGCAGGTCATCGACGTTCTGTGTGACCAGAGTCACGCGATTTCCCCACGTCTTTTGCAGCCGCGCGAGGGCTTGGTGCGCGGCATTGGGTTCGACGGCTTTGAGCGCGGCCCGGCGCAAATTGTAGAACTGATGCACAAGCGTGGGATTGGCCGCGAAGCCTTCGGGCGAGGCTACGTCTTCCACGCGATGCCCCTCCCAAAGTCCGTCGCTGCCCCGAAAGGTCGGGATGCCTGATTCGGCCGAAATACCCGCGCCGGTGAGGATGACAACATTGGTGGGAGACATCTGGCAAGAATACCAGATGTGCGGGCGGGAGGAATCGGAGAATGACGCGCTGGGCCTTCGGGTTTGCGGGAGGATTTCTTTTCCCACCCGGGCGTTTTGTCGCTAGGGTCCGCGCCCTTTTCCTTATGTATCGCTCCCATCACTGCCAGCAACTCCGCCCTTCCGACATCGGCCAGACCGTCACCCTCGCCGGCTGGGTGAATTCGCGGCGCGATCATGGCGGCGTCATCTTCATCGACCTGCGGGATCGGGAGGGTTTGACACAGGTGGTGTTTCGCCCGGAGGAGCATCCGCAGGTGGCGGAAACCTCGCACGGGCTGCGCAGCGAGGACGTGATTCAAATAACCGGCAAAGTCGCGGAGCGCCTCGCCGGGACGGAGAACACGAAACTGGCGACCGGCGCAATCGAGGTGGTTGCGAGCGACGTGACCATCCTGAACAAAGCCGACGTGCCGCCTTTCCCGCTGGATGACCCAAGCGTGAATGAGGACCTGCGCCTGCAATACCGCTACCTCGATCTGCGCACGGCGCACATGCAGCGCAATCTGAAGCTGCGGCATCGCATCACGAAGGCGACGCGGGACTATCTGGATGACGCGGGCTTTTTGGAAATCGAGACGCCGATCCTGTCGAACCCGACACCGGAGGGCGCGCGGGATTTTCTGGTGCCGTCGCGGCTGACGCCGGGTTCGTTTTATGCGCTGCCGCAGGCGCCGCAGCAGTACAAGCAACTGCTGCAGGTGGCGGGGCTGGAGAAGTATTTCCAAATCGCTCGGTGCTTCCGCGATGAGGATTTGCGGGCAGACCGACAGCCGGAGTTCACGCAGATTGACGTGGAGGCGTCGTTCATCACGGAGGGGGAAATCCAGACGCTGATCGAGGGTCTGCTCGCGCGCATTTTCCGCGAAGCGAAGGGCGTGGAAATCCCGGTGCCGTTCCCCCGCATGCCGTACAGCGAGGCGATGAATCGCTATGGTTCGGACAAACCGGATACGCGGTTCGCAATGGAGCTGGTGGAGCTGGCGGATATTTTCAAGGACTCGCAGTTCAAGGTCTTCCGCTCGGTCGTGGATGGCGGCGGCGTGATCAAGGCGCTGAACGCAAAGGGCGCGGCGGCGCTGCTCAGCAAGGAGCAGCTCAAGAAATGGGAAGAGTGGGTGAAGACGGAATTCGGTGCAAAAGGGCTGGCCTACATCAAATGGAGCGTCGGCGGCGAATGGGAGTCGCCGATTGTGAAATTCTTCAGCGACGCGGAACGCGCCGCGCTCACCGCGCGCATGGGTTTTGCCGAGGGCGACGTGCTGTTTTTCGGTGCGGATTTGAAACTTGAAGCTGTCTGCGAAGTGCTCGGTCGCGTGCGCCTGCGCTGCGCGGAACTGCTCGGGCTAATGGACGCCGCGAAGGACCAACTCAACTTTCTGTGGGTCGTGGACTTTCCGCTGCTGGCGTTTTCGCCGGAGGATAACCACTGGGTCGCAGTGCATCACCCGTTCACCCGCCCCAAGGCCGAGGACATGGCGCTGCTCGACGCGGGGGATTTCGGCAAAGTCCGCGCGGTCGCCTACGACGTGGTGCTCAACGGCGTGGAACTCGGCGGCGGCTCGATCCGCATTCACGAAAAGGATTTGCAGGCGCGAATGTTTGAGGTGCTCGGCGTCACGCCCGAGCAGCAGCAGCTCAAGTTTGCCCACCTTCTGCGCGCCTTCAGCTTCGGCGCACCGCCGCACGGCGGCATCGCACTCGGGCTGGACCGGCTGGTCATGCTCATCGTCGGCGCGGAGTCCATTCGCGACGTCATCGCTTTCCCGAAAAACAATCGCGGCACCGACCTGATGACGCACTCGCCGGTGGAAGTGGACTTCAAGCAGCTCCGCGAGATCTACATCCAGAGCACCGCGAAGAAGACATAGGCGCCGCCCATTCAATCGGCGGGGCTCCCGTTCCACTCGCCGCTACGCTTGCGGCTGCTGCGTCTGCGGGCGTTTGCGCAGGGTGATCCGCTTGAGCCGGGAATCGTCAGGCGGGCTCCAGCTCTGGATTTGCGGATCGTCCTTGAAGGCGTTGTGAACGATCCGGCGCTCGTAGGCGTTCATCGGTTCGAGTTGGTACGGGCGACCTGTTTGGCGCACAATGTCGGCGATCTGTTGGACGCGATGCGCGAGGCTGTCGTCCTTCATCTCTCTCCAGTGCTCGATATCGACCTGCACCTTGGCGGCGTTTTTGTCTTTGGCCTGAAGGAGGCGATTCAGGAGGAGCTGGAGATCTTCCAAAAGCGCGCCATTGCGACCAATGAGCCGGTCTTTCTCCGCCGAGTAAATCATGAGCGTGAGGCCGTGTTCGCTCGGGAATTCCTTGATCTCACAGACAAAGCCGAGGTGCCCCAGCATCGTGTCGAGAGTGTCGCGTGGGTTCAGGCTCATAGTGGAGGAAGGGCGCGTTATTTTCGTTTGGGCGGCGCGGCGACCTTTTGCAGCGTGGGTGCCGCCTGGTTCCGTGTCGCGTAGAGTTGCGCGACAGAAAACAGGTTTTGCACCGTCCAGTAAAGCGCCAAGGCGGAGGCGTAATTGTAGCAAAACGCAATGAAGATCAGCGGCATGAACATCATCATGCGCTGCTGCATGGGGTCGCCGCTTTTCGGCGAAATCGCCATCTGCCAGAGCATCGTGGCCGCCATGACCAGCGGGAGGATGTTCACCGGCCAGCCGACGCTGGGGAGGTGAAAAATCGTGTCGGGCAGAGAGAGATCGTGGACCCAGAGGAACTTGCTGTTCCTCAGTTCGACAGCTTTGCCGAGCATGCTGAAAAAGCCGAAAAAGATGGGGATCTGCACAACCATCGGCAAACAGCCGCTGAGCGGGTTCACGCCGTAATCCTTGTAGAGCTTCATCACCTCGGTGTTCATCCGCGTCGGGTCGTCCTTATACTTTTCGCGCAGCTCGGTCATCTTCGGCTGGAGAAGCTGCATGCGTTTCATCGACTGGGTGGACTTGTTCTGCATGGGCCAGAGCAACGATTTGATGATGAGCGTGAGGACGATGATGGCGAGCGCGTAGCTGCCGAGCATACGCTTCAGCCAGTTCATGGATTTGAGCAGCGTCTTGCTGACAATCCCGAAGATCCCGAAGTCCATAATTTCCTCCTGATCCTCGGGCATGAGCCGCAGGCGCTCGAACTCGCGCGGACCAGCGAAGATGCGAAAGCTTTGGGTGAAAGACTTGCCGGGTTCGAGCGTGAGGGGGGGCATCCCCAGCGCGCCATCCATGCCGTAGCGTGGGCCGGAGCCGCCCTCGATAGAGCGTCCGGTCGTTTGCCACGCGGCGTCGGGGATGACAAAGCGTTTCGCCCAGACGGTGTGGCCGCGGGCCTTGGGCACGGCGGCCTCGGGCGTGGGGAAGCTGGGGGTGACCAGCGTAGTGAAGTATTGGTTGGCGACACCGGCCCATGCGATGCCCTCACGCGCGAAGGTGAAGACCGGACGCTCGGGCCGAAACCAGCCAGCGTTGAAATAGGTGGGGTCGATGAATTTACCTCCCGTCTGCATGAATCCGGTGTAGGTCGCCTGATCGCGCTGATGCACGGGGGCGGTCGAGCCGGTGTGGACGAAGTAGCCGGGGAGCGCCAGTGGCTGGGGACTACGATTTGTGAAAGTGACGTCGAGCGTGACAACGTAATCATGCGCGAGGTCGGTGGAGGTCGGTGGCGTGAATTTTTTCGTGAGTTGGAGCTGCCGTGAATCGGTGCGCTCGAAGGTCACGCTCCCGCTTTCGACGGTCATGGCAAAGGGCGCGGCGGCGCCTTCCCCGGCGACGTCGGTCACGGCTCCGATGGGGATGCTGCCGAATTCGTTGAGCGTCATGCGCTGGCCGCGCTCGGCCTCGTGCTTCTGCAACTGCGCGCTGGCAATACCGCCGCCCAAATTGGTGAACGTGTATTTCACCGACGGGCTGGCAATCTCCTCGCGCTTCTCGGCCTCGGCGGCGACGGCTGGCGCAACGGGCGTGGTTTCCACGGGCACGGGCGCAGGCGTCGCGGGGTCGGCGGGCTTCGGTTCACCGGCTCCTTGCGCGGCGGGGGCCTTCACCTTGGCCTGCGCGGCGGCGACCTTGGCCATTTCTTTGCTATTCCAAATCGTCCAGCCGATGAGCACGGCGATGGCGAGACTGACGGCGATGATTCCTTTGCGATCCATAGGTTTAAAAGTGTGACTGCCGACATTCGAGCTCCGCGAAAATTCCGCAGGATCGAATGAAACGATGAAGACGCTGCGGAGCCGTGTCCGACCGCGCCAGTTTCTGGGGACTCAACATTTGGAGGTGGATTCGGGGCGTGAATCAGGCCTGGCGCAAGTCCGGGCACCGATCAGGCTCGCTGGCGGAACTGGATCCGGTCCATGACCACCCCAGGGCTGGCAGCGCGCGATCCTTTTCACGCCCAGCCAGGCACCGCGCCAGACGCCGTGGAGTTCGCATGCGCCTAGAAAATAGTGGGAGCAGGTGGGCTCGAAGCGGCATCCGCCATTCGGCCCGCACAGCACCCGAAGCAGCGGCGAGACGAGCCACTGGTAGCTGCGGATGCACACGCGGATCAGGAGCATGGCCCAAGGATGGAACTCCGCTCTGCAAGTATCAGCCACTCGGCGCGAAGGCTCTCAAAACTGGCCCGTGCCGCGGCCTGCCGCGCAATCAGCGCCAGCCACACTCCAGCTTTCATTTGCGGCCGCGCGGCCCGCACCAATTCGCGCAACCGCCGCCGCACCCGGACGCGCACCACCGCTCCACCCACCCGGCGCGACGTGATCAAGCCGATCCGCGCCTCGGTTTCCGCAGCGGATTTCAGCACACTTAGAACCATCAATTTGCCATGAAACGACCGCCCATCGCGTTTCAGGGTGGCAAACTCGCCCGCACGGCAGAGACGCGCGGCCTTGGGAAAACGCAGGCGGGCAGAAGGCATTTAGGATTTACGATTTACGATCGATGATTCGGTTTCCGGACATCTTCAGCCCGCCCTAAATCCTAAATCCTAAATCTCAAATCTTAAATGGATCAGGCCTGCGTGTGACGCTTGTAATGAATCTCGACGCCCTTGGGGAGCAGGCGCTTGCGACCACGCTGCCGACGACGGGAGAGAATGGCGCGTCCATTTTTGGTCTTCATGCGGGCGCGAAAGCCAAACTGACGTTTGCGGGTGCGCTTCGAGGGCTGGTAGGTGCGTTTCATGGTTCGTTTGGAAAAAGAGGGCGAAGGTTAGCGGTCTGCCTCCTCCTGTCAACCAGGCAGACCAAGATTCTTCCGGCCAATCCGCGCGACTAGGCCCGGCTGCTCTAAGACGAAAAAAACTCGTCAAACATTGACAGCTTTTCACGAAATCGACAGTTTCCCCGCGCACTCCCGCAAAATAGTGGTAATTACGACAGTTTACGAATTTTTTCCACCCCATGCAGCCATCGAACCACAACCTTATGACCGTTGAGGAAACGGCGGAATATCTGAATATTCCAAAGCCTACGGTGTATTTTCTGGTCCAGCGCGGTCAGCTCCCGGCGATCCGTATTGGCGGTCGCTGGCGGGTGAAACGCGACGCCCTCGACCGCGATATCCTGCGCAATGACGATCAGGGGCATCAGCCCACGGTCCTCGTGGTGGATGACGACGAAGAGGTTCAGGGCATGTTCAACCTCTTCCTTAAAAAGGCGGGCTTCAGTCGCCTCATTGTAGGCACAGGCGAGGAAGCGCTCACCGCGCTGGACAAACAGAAATTCGACTTTTGCTTTCTCGATCTCCAATTGCCCGACACCACCGGCGACGAAATCTACAAACAGGCCAAAAAGATCGCCGCCGACATGCCCATCGTGATTATCACCGGCTACCCGGACAGTCAGATGCTCGACAACATTCTCAAGCAAGGCCCGGTGACTGTATTGAAAAAACCGCTCCAACTGCCGCAACTCAATCAGACGCTCCTCATCCTCGGCCGCGGGAAGCCGGTGAAGACCGACAAAAAGGCGTAGGCTGCTGAATTTCAGACAAGCGCCGGACGCGCCTTGTGCCAGTCGGTGGATTGCTCGTAGGCGTGGGCGATTTGCAGAAGCTGCGATTCCTGAAACGGCTTGCCGAGGAGTTGCAGGCCGATGGGCAGCTTCCTCCCGTCCACCTCCGCAAAGCCGCACGGAATCGAGAGGCCGGGGATGCCGGCGAGGTTCGTGGCGATGGTGAAAATGTCGGCGAGATACATCTTCAGCGGATCATCGCTGCGGTCGCCCGCCTTGAAGGCGACTTCCGGGGACGTGGGGCAGATGATGGCGTCCACCTTTTCAAACGCCTCCGAGAAATCGCGCCGGATGAGCGTGCGGACTTTCTGCGCGCGGAGGTAAAAGGCGTCGTAGTAGCCGCTGCTCAGCACGTAGGTGCCGAGGATGATGCGGCGCTTCACCTCGGGGCCGAAGCCTTCCTCGCGCGTCCGTCCGTAATGGTCGAGCAGGCCGGTGGCGTCGGCGGCGCGGTGGCCGTAGCGCACGCCGTCGAAGCGCGCCAGATTCGCCGACGCCTCCGCCGTGGCGATGATGTAATAGACACCGACCGCGTGCTCGGTGTTCGGCAGCGACACCTCCACGATCTCCGCGCCGAGCGACTCGTAGTGCTTCACCGCCGCGCGCACGGCGGCATCCACCTGCGGGTCGAGACCCTCGATGAAATATTCGCGCGGCATGCCCAGCCGGACGCCGTGCAAATCGCGTCCGAGCAGCGCGGTGTGGTCGGGCACGGGTTCGTCGAGGCTCGTGGAATCCTGCGGGTCGCGACCGGCGATGGCGTTGAGCACGAGCGCGGCGTCGCGCACCGTTTTGGTAAAAGGGCCGATCTGATCCAGCGACGAAGCGAACGCGATGAGGCCGAAGCGCGAGACGCGGCCGTAAGTTGGCTTCAGCCCCACGATGCCGCACAGCGCCGCGGGCTGGCGGATCGAGCCGCCGGTGTCCGAGCCGAGCGCGGCGAACGCCTCATTCGCAGCGACCACCGCCGCCGATCCGCCGCTCGATCCGCCGGGGATGCGCGAGGTGTCCCACGGGTTGCGCGTGTGGCCAAATGCGGAATTTTCCGTAGAGCTGCCCATAGCGAATTCATCGAGATTGCAGCGGCCAAACGGGATCGCGCCCGCCGCGCGCAGCTTGCGGATGACCGTGGCATCATAGTTCGCGCGATAGCCTTGCAAAATTTTGGATGCCGCGGTGCACGGCTCGCCGTTCACGTTGATCACGTCTTTGATCGCGATGGGCACGCCTCCGAGGGGGAGCGAAACGTCCGCCTTTTCCGCACAGGCGAGCGCCGCGTCGAGATCGCGTGAGAGGTAGCCGTGAATCTGCGGATCGACCTGCCCAATGCGCGCATCCAGCGCGCGCAGGACTTCGGCGGGCGAGACTTCTTTGGCGCGCAGTCGGGCCTGCACGTCGGCGAGGGAAAGGGCGGGGAGTTCCATGGAATTATTCGATCACCTTGGGCACGATGAAAAGCTGGTTGGCGGAGCGCGGCGCATTGCTCAGCGCCTCCTCGGCGGTGAACCAATCGCGCGGCGTGTCCTCGCGGAAGACGTTGAAAATGGCGTTGGCGTGTGCCGTCGGCTCGATGCCCGTGACATCCACCTGCTCCAGCTTTTCCACGTAGGCGAGGATCTGCGAAATCTGCGTCTGAAACTTCGCGATTTCCTCCTCGCTCAAATGCAGACGCGCGAGCTGCGCGGTGTAACGGACGTCAAATTTTGCGCTCATAGGGGCGGGGAGTAGAAAGGAAATCGCCCGGTGTGAAAAGGGGGGAAATTCTCGATGCGCCCAGCCCATGGCCCTCGCTGACTACAAAACCGAGAGTTCTTCATTAAAGCGCACCGCCAGACCGCGCCGGTGGCCCACTCCGGACTTCATCACGGGGAAGGATTTACTTTGCCGGGAACCCCGGCATCTCTAATGCGAGACACGTCCACACTTTGGACATCCATGAAAAATCCAAATGGGCGCACGCTTGCAAATAGGAGTGTTTCGAGAATGTGACCGCAGCCGGTTCGAACTCGCGCTGGAAACCGTCGCGAAAGAACTCGGAGTCCGCATCACATTGGACGAAGCCCCAAGTCCTCCTGCCAAGGACTGCCGGACCGCCCACGCCCAAGGCGTTCAGTCCATTTACCTGCCGTATCTCAGCGGGGTCGAACACCAATTGATCACGGGGCTCGGACGCAAACTCGATTGCGCCTGGATGATGCTCTATCTGCAGGAGGGGTCCATCTGGGAATACCGGCTCTATCGAGCGGATCGCTGCCTGGATAATTTCAGCGTAGCTCCCCAGTATTGGACTGATTCCAAGGAGTTCACTGCGCAGCGGAGGGGCAATCCCCGCTTGTTATCGGAAACTTGGGGAACTCCCGTCGAAGAACTGCAACGCTACATCGCGGACTGGCAGATGCGGGACATCGACGACGACACATTTGAGTTCGCCCTCAAGGGCAAAGCCTACCCTCATGACCGTTCCGACTATGGCGCCCCAAACCAAGTCTTCGACTTCCTCCAGGCGCTTGGTGGCATGGACCCTTTGAACATCCTGGCTGGTGCGAGACAACATGCGCTTTACCTGCCTGGCTGCCAATAGCGCGGAGAGGGCGCAGCCTTCCTCTGGCGAAAAAAAGCGTAGGGCTGTCGTCGAAGGCCGGGAACTTTTGTGTTGGGATTTCCCGTTTTGCGCCTAGAAGCTCCCGCCCAACATGCGCGCGATTTTAGCACTCGAAGACGGTCGTTTTTTTCTCGGTGAATCCTTTGGCGCGACCGTCTCCGCGGTCGGCGAAGTCTGCTTCAACACGTCCATGAGCGGGTATCAGGAAGTGCTCACCGATCCGTCCTACCGCGGGCAGATCGTGGCGATGACCGCGCCGCAAATCGGCAACTACGGCGTAAATGCGCTCGACGATGAAAGCGCGGCGATGCATGTGCGCGGCTTTGTCATCGAGGAACTGAGTCCGGTGGCGAGCAACTGGCGCTCTCGTGGCACGCTGGAAGACTATTTGAAAACGTGGGGCGTCCCCGGAATTCAGGGCATCGACACGCGGGCGCTGACGAAACATCTGCGCTCGAGCGGGGCGATGCGCGGCTGCCTGACTACGGAGGATATTTCTCCCGAGCAGGCCGTAGCGCGCGCGCAGGCCGCGCCGCCAATGGAGGGCTCGGATTTTGTGAAAGAGGTCACGCCCGCCGAGGCCTACGACTGGGATCCGGATGGCCGGCAGAGCCGCGCGTGGACGATCGTGAAAGGCGACGGCACGCAGACAGAGATGACGGAAGACGGCGAGGTTTTCGCGAAGCTGCCGCCGGTGAAGCATCGCATCGTGGCGTATGACTTCGGCATGAAGCGCAACATCCTGCGGCGGCTGCGCCAGGAAGGTTTCCAGGTGCGCGTGGTACCCGCGACGACGAGCGCGGCCGACGTGCTCGCACTGAAACCGGACGGCGTGTTTCTTTCCAACGGCCCCGGCGATCCGGCGGCGCTGACCTATGTCCACGAGAACATCCGCGGGCTGATGGGCCGGACGCCGATTTTCGGCATCTGCCTCGGTCACCAGATGCTCGGCTATGCGGTGGGCGGAAAGACCTTCAAGCTCAAGTTCGGGCATCGCGGCGGCAACCAGCCGGTGAAGGATCTGGCGACCGGGAAGGTGACGATCACGTCGCAGAATCACGGTTTCGCCGTGGACGCGGACTCGCTGCCCGCCGATGTGGAGGTTTCGCACATCAATCTGAACGACCACACCGTCGAGGGGCTGCGGCACAAATCGCTGCCCATTTTCAGCGTGCAGTATCACCCCGAAGCCGCGCCCGGCCCGAACGACGCCAGTTATTTTTTCCCGCAGTTCGCGGAGATGATCGAAGCCGCAAAGTAGCCCGCGCTTTCGATGGCGCGCGGGGGCGCCTACTTGACGACCGGGCGCAGGGTAACTTGGCGAAGGTCCATCACAGCCATGCCGGGCTTGGTCTTCGGTTTGACGGTGAGCGTGTGTTTGCCGGCGGCGAGGGTGAGAGTGCCGAGCTTGCGCGGCACGAATTTTTGAAATCCGCCGGTGTCCTCGACGGTCATCGCCAACGTCTGCTCGCCGATCGCGAACGCGACCTCCGCGCCACCGCTGCCTTTGCCGCAGCCTTGCAGCGCCTCGATCTCGAAGCTGCCCCCTTTTACAATCTCAAACTCCCAACTCACCCAGTCCGCCTGGTTCGTCCAATAGCCGACGGTGTTCTTCTCGGGCTTGGGTTCGTAGCGGACATTCGTGCCATGCACGGTCACGTCTTTAGCCGCCAAAGTGACCGTCCCATCCGCGGCCTGCGCCACGAGTTGACGACTGCCTTGGTGGTCGGCGGGGGCTTCCGTTTCGGCGCGAAGCGTGGTGGTGGCAAGGGCGAGGACGAGGGCGAGGAGTGGGCGTTTCATGGTTTGGTTTTGGGTTGTTGTGATTCGGTATGGGACGTCGAGCTGCCCGGCAGCCGCGGCTCGATCTTCGCGCCGCCGGTGACCTGCTCCCAGGTGAAGGCGCGCTTTTCCACCAGCCCGATGCTGGTCTGCCAGATCTCCAGCGCGACGGCTGGCGGCGTGGCCGCGGTGTCGATGTCGTAGATGCTGAAGAAGCGCCCGCCGTCGTGGTAGGCGAACATTTCGGGGCTGGGCCGGCTTTTCGCGCCGGGGCTGCCGAGCGGGCCGCTGGTGACTTCGATGAAGCGTCCGCGCACATGATACGCGGCGGTGAAATGCCGGTCGCCGCTGAGCAGGAGCACGTTCTTTATGCCATGCTCGGCGAGAAAATCGAAAATCTCCTGCTCCTCGCGGGCGTAGCTTTTCCACGAGTCGGCCACGCTGTCGCCCTGCCACTCGCCGCCGCAGGCGATGACGCGGAGCGTGGCCTTGCTGGCGAGCAGTTCGCGCTTCAGCCAGGCGAGCTGTTTCGCGCCGAGCTGGGTTTTGGTGCCGTCGTCGGGCACCTTGTCGGGCGAGCGGTGGTAGCGGTCGTCGAGCAGGAAAAAATCCACGTCGCCGCGGCTGAATTTAAAATAGACGCCGGAATTGTCGGGCTCGCCGGCGGCGGGGTTGGCGAAAAACTCGCTGAACGTGCGCAGCGAGTCCTCCTTGCCCTTTTGCGTGCCGTCGCTGTCATTCACGCCGAAGTCGTGATCATCCCAGACGGCGTAGAGCGGCGTGTGCTGAAAGAGTGCGCGGAAGCCGGCGTGCGAGCGGTGCGCGATGAAGGCGGCGCGTTGTTTCGCGGGGTCCGTGGTGTTGGCGTAGTGGTTGTCGCCAAGCTGCAGCACGAGATCCACGCTGGTGCGCGCCTCGAGGTCCGCCCAGGTGGCGGCGTCGAGCCACGGTTCCTTGCCGGCGCAGGAGCCAAAGGCGAAGCGCAGCCGGCCCTTCGCACCATCGGCGGGCGCGGTCGTGAAGCTCGGCCACGGGCGCGCGAGTGCAGGCTGACCGTCGAGGAGGACGGTGTAGAAATAGGTCGTCCGCGCCTTCAACTCCGGCACCACCACCACGCCCGTGAAGTCCGACGCCGCCTTGATTTCCGGCCCGGCGATTTCCCGCGCGCCGTCCATGTCCGCCCGCTCGCTCACCCGCACCGCGAGTTTCGCCGCGCCCGTCGCCTTTACCCAAATCCGCGCCTCGGTCGGCCCCACGTGTCCGAGCATGGGCGCGAGCTGGAGATACACCGGGCCCGGCTGCGGCGGCGGGACTACCGGCGACGCGGTGGAACTCCCGTAGTCGTCGGCGAGCGCGGCGGATGCGAGGAGTGCGAGGACGAGGAACCGGGGAAACATAATGGGGCGATGTTTGCGCGGCGCGCGAAAGTTGCAACGCCCGACTTGCGGCGCGCTCCCCTGCCCGGTCAGCGATTGCGGCGAAAGGTATGGAAGCGACCGGCGGCAGCATCCCAAAGAAACACGTCCCAAAGATAAGTCCGGTACGTGAGATCGAGGTTCGTGCGGAGAAAAAGATCCGTGCGGCCACCGGGCAGGTTCCAGCGGATGTCCTTGCCGGGCGAGCGGAGGATGTCCTCGCGGTTCACCAGCACCCACAGGCGCTGATGCTCCACGCATTTGTCCTGGAGCATGTCGAGGTTGCGGATGGCTTCGGCGCCGGCGTTGCGGTCGAGGAGGCGTCCTTCCTTGCGGTGGAAAAAATCGTGCAGCAGCGGGATCGCGAGGTCGTAGTCCACGCGACCGATCTCCAGCAACGCGCTCTGCGTGTGCGGGGCGCTGACCATGATGGCGTCGCCGGGGCGGGCGTTGCGGCGCACGTAACTGAGCGCGCCCGCCGAGTCGGGCTGGAGGCGCGTGGTGTAGGAATCCAGCAAACGCCACGGCGACCACGCCAGCACCACGCCGCCTATGAGCACGCCACCGAGCGCATGGCGCAGAGCGGGCTGCCGCTCGCCGAGCCGGGCGCGGTGGATGAGAAATGCGGCGAGCGTGCGGACGCCGTGAACGCCGAGCACCAGCCAGAGCGGGATGAGCCAGTATTGATACCGCAGGCCGCTGCCGGTGACGAAGATGGCGGTGCCGACAACGCCGGAAAACAGGATGCTATGCAGCGCCAGCGCGGCGCGATTGCGGCCGCAGAGGACGAGCGGCAGGCTGAGCAAAAGGAACACCGACAGCGCGAGATGGAGGCGCGAGAACGTGACGAACAGCATCAGCAAGTTGGCTGGCGACTCGAAATTCAAGGCGAACGCCGGCTCGATCGAGGGCGAAACACCATCGACCCGCGTGAGGCAGCGCGTTTGAAACACCGCGAGATCGAGCACCACCAGCACCAGCACGCAGCCGGAGGCCACCGCGAACCGGGCCTCATCCGCCCACGGCTTGCGCCCGGCAAAGAGCACGTAGCCGAGGAGCAGCGAGCAGCCGATGGTGAGACTCAGTTCCTGGCTCAGCACCGTGGCGAGAAAGGCGGCGAGCATCCAGTAGCGCGCGCGCATCCCCTGCCCCACCACAAAGCCGCGGCAGAAAAGATAGACCGTGAGCAGCGCGAAAAACTGCTGCTGCTGATAGAACCGCACGAGGTGCCCGGAGAACGCCGCGAACGGATGAATGGTGTAGAGCGCCGCGGCCACCAGGCCGGTCCAGCGACTGCGGAGCAGCCGCGCGCCGACGAGATAAAGCAGCGCGGCGGTGCCCACCGCAAAGGCGACGGACGGCAGCCGCAGTGCCCAGATATTTTCGCCAAACAGCGCCACGATCCCGCCCACGAGATAGTGGTAGAGCGGACTGCGGGTGTAAAAAACCGTGTCGAACATCTGCGGCAGCCCGGTGCGGGCAATCGCGAGGATCGCCTGCACGGAGGCGTATTCGTCGGGATCGAGCGGTTGAAAATCGAGGTCCCTGGCGCGCAGGAAGGCGCACGCCAGCAGGATCCAGCAGAGCGCGAACTTCGGCCACCACGCGGATTGCGTTGGCGCGCAGCGTGCCACCCGCTCCTGGCGTGGCCGGAACAGCAGCAGGCCGGTGGCAAGCGCCACGAGCACCGCCACGCCGAGGATGCAGCCCCACGCATTGGCGGACAAAAACAGCAGCGCTTCCTCGCGTTCGATCCACGAACTTTCCACCAGCACCGCGACGAAAAGCGGCACCGCGGAAACCACGAGCAGCGTGGTCAGCGACGCACGGGCGCGTCCCGCCAGACGCCGGGCGGCGAGCGTCACCGGCAGAGCGATCAGGAGCACGACGGCGAGTGTCGTCGCCAGCCAGCAGCGGAATTTTTCACCCACGTCCCACACGTTTCCCACGAAGGTTTTGCGCGGGAGCGCCGCGCCTGCGATATCCGCCGGACCGGCCACCGCCGCTTCCAGCGTGGGCGAGGCCAGGTTCTCCGAAATCTCGCGGCGGCTCTGCCAGCCGGGGCCGGAGGAAAACGTCTGCACCGTCCCGTCGGCGGCGATCGCCTTGGCATCGAGCGCGAAACGCGGAATCCAGTTGAGCGTTTCCTTCGTCGGATTCAGCCGGACGGTGATGCGGTTTTCGCCGCGGCGCAGCAGCCACGGCACGCTGTAAAGATCGAAGGCTCCGACCTCCTGATTGCGCGTCAGCGCGAGCGGCGGGAGCATCGCGTCGTTGCTCCCGACACCGGCCCCGGACTCGATTTCAAAGATCGTGTCCACCTCCTCGGGATCCACCGCATCGGACCGGCCCGGCGCGGAGTGCGGCGTGTCGGAATCGAGTAGCCAGCCGCCGTGCCGCGGGGTGAAGGAGCCATTGGCCGGCAGGCGCACGGGATGGCCATTGATCGAGAGGTCGTACGCGCGATTCGTGAGAATGCGAAGCCAGGCCTCCTGCGGACGTCCGTCGAGCCGCCACGAAGTCTCGAAGACCACCGGCCACTCATACGCGCCGGTGGGCGATTGCACCCACAAGCCGGCGAACGGGTCGCGAAAAATTCCCGGATCAAACGTACGCAGCATCCCGCCTCCCGGCGGTGCCACGAGCGCGGCGTGCGCCCAGCTTTCATCCGGGTAGGCGGGCTCCGTCCACTCCAGCCCGCTCTGGTGGAGGGGAAACGCCGTCGCCTTCCAGTCGCGATCCGAGCGGAGGTGCAGCGCCTCGCCGGAACGCATCTGAATCTCGCCCTCCACGCACAGCCGCGCCGACGCCGTGCGCGATTCCACGCCGATGCAGACCACGTTTTTTCCCGGACGGAGAAAGCGCGTGAGATCCACGAAGACCGGCACGCGCCAGCTCCGAAAGCCGCTCCACTGAAACTCTCGCGAGCGCTGCCGCGGAAACATCGCGGGACTGCCGACCACTTGCTGGCCGGGTTCGCTGAGCGATTTCTGAAACGGTGAAGTCGCGCGCATCAGCGGCAGCGTGCTCACCGTGCGGCCATTCACGGAAAGCTCGAAGGAGTCCTCGCCGGCAATCGCCAGCCACGCGTTACGCGGCTCGCCGGGCAGCACCACGACCTGGCGAAAACTCGCCTTGCCCGCCGGCTCGCCCGGGGCCGCGATCCACGCTGCATCCAGCTTCAGCGGACGCACCACGGTGCGAAACGGAAACCACCAGCGGCACACGCCGTAAGCCGCGAGCGCTGCAAAAATCAACGTCGCCACGGCTAGCAAAACGGACTGGCGACGAGTCGTCATTTGGTGGGCCGCCGGGAGCGCTGCCAGTGCGCGAGCGCCGTCGCGGGTTCGCCGAACTGCCATTCCGCCGAAGCGAGATTTTCCTCCGCCGCGGCGAGGACCGGGCGTTGCGTCGGGGTGTTGAGAAAGCGGTAGGTCTGCCGCATCCGCACGGCGAGGAGCCGGAGTTCGGCGGGGCGCCCCAGACGTACGCACGCGATTTGCAGCGCGTAGTTCGCCTTGAGATTGCAGGGATCGGCGGCGAGCACCGTTTCGAGCAGGACGAGCGCGCGATTGGCCTGGCCGGTGTTGAGGACATCGACCGCGCGAACGAGCAGATTTCTCACGACCACGCGCCGCTCCACGGAGTTCGGCGGGGTCGCCGGAAGCGCGGCGCGCAGACCGTCCTCCGCCTGCTGGAGAAAGCCGTCCTCCGCCAGCCGCTGCGCGCGAAAAATCTCCGCCGCCACCGTGGCGCGGCCCAGCTCGGATTCGAGCCGCCCGACTTGCAGAAAAAAGATGCCGTCCTCGCGCACCGCAGGCACGGCCCGCGCCGCGCACTCCAGCGCGGCGAGCGCGGCGGCGGGATCGCCTCCACGCACCAGATCGCGCGCCGCGGCGAGGTGGTGGGCGGCGATAAAGGAGGGCAGCGTTGCGAGCCCGAGAACGGCCGCCCCGACAGCGCACGCCGGCCGCACCGCGCGCCGGAAAAATCCCGGCTCCGCCAGCGCGCGTTCCCGACCGCGCACGAGCACCAGCAGCACCGCGCCGCCGAGGGCCAGGCCCCAGCCGCGTCCGAGTGTCTGCGCGAACCACGCGGAGAGACCGAACCATTCGGTAATCTGCAAAAATCGGCCCCATTCGAGATTCGCCGGACTCCAGGTCGGCAGCTCGAGGATGCGGGTTTCGAGCGGTTCATTGACGACGAGGATGCGCTGCTGCCAGGTCGCATCGCGCACTTCCTGCGCGGTATAGATGTCGCCGGTGTAACCGGTGAGCTGGTCGTGCTGGCTCCACAGCCACGCCGCGCGCGCGGCCGCCGCGGGCGCGAGACGCAGCACGGCGACGGGGAAAAACAGCACCGCGAGCAGCAGCGCCGCCGCGAGCCAGACCGCCTGCCGATTCCGGACGCGCGCGCCCCACGCCAGCGCAAGCAGCGCCAGCAGACACACCGCGCGGAAGACGAGCACGAGGCCGGGTTCAAAGCTGCGCACCGCGCCGGCGAACGGTGCCCCGCCGGGGACAAATTCAGGCAGCGGCAGCCACGGCAAAACGATGCCCAGCGCAAGGCACCCGACACCCAGCCAGCCCGCACCCTTCGCGAGCAACGCGGGCAGGTCGTCCACCGGAAAAAGCCGCGGCGAGTGAGGGTTCACAATTCTCCTACCGGGCGGTGACCGCGGAGCCGCCAAGTTCGACAACCCGGTCGCCGTCCTGCAAATCCTCGTGGCCTGCGGTGATGATTTTCTCCCCTGCCGCGAGCCCGGCGGTAATCTCGACCCAGCCCTCGCGCATGGCTCCGAGACTCACGCGACGGAGCGCACGCGCGCCGTCGCCGGCGAGCACATGCACGATGCCGGAACTCGCATTGATGGAACTCAGCGAGGACTGCGGAACGGCCAGCACTTCGCGGCTGGCTTCAACCCGCGCGAAGCCGGTCAGCCCCGGCGCGAGCAGCGCGCGGTCGGCAGCAGAAAACTCGACGCGCACCTCGAACGTCGTCGGCCATTCGGGAGCACCCGTGCCGATGGGCCGGACCGGCCGGCTCGTCTCCGGGCCGCCGGGGTGGTAAGTCACGACCGGAACGACGACCGCGACTTTGCCCGTGAGTGGACGCCCCGGCAGCGCTTCGAGCTGCACCGTGGCCTCGTCGCCCACTTGCACTTTGCGGATGGCCATCTGGTCGAGACGCGCCTCGAACCACAGGCCGGAGGCGATCATGAAAGCGGTCTCGCCGGCAGTCCGGTTGTATTCGCCGGGATGAATCAGGACGCGCTCGATCACGCCGTCGGCCGGGGCGCGGATTTCGCACTCGGCGAGTTCGCGTTCGCGCTGCTCCACGGCGAACCGCTTTTCCTTCATCAAGCTCTCCGCGATGGTGGTGCTATGCACCATCCCGGCGGAGGAAACGCTCACACCGAGTTCGCTGGTCTGGAATTCCCGCTCGGCTTCCGCGAGACGGATTTGCGTTTCCTGAAATTGTGTCTTGGAAATCACGCCCTGCTCGAAAAGCCGTTTCATAGCGGCGGTCTTTTCCTTCCACAGCGCGACCTCCTTTTCAAACAACGCACGGTTGATGTTCTCACGCGCCGGACGCTCCAGCGCCATTTCGTAGGACGAGCCGACCTTCACCCGCTCGCGCTCCGCCTCGGCCGCCGCGAGTTCGAGGCGCGCGGTTTCCAGCCGGAATTGCAAGGCGCTGCGGTCCATCAACGCGAGGAGCTGGCCCTCGCGAACGACATCGCCGGCACGGACCCGAACCTCGTTGATTTTTCCAACGGGAATCAGCGGCACGCGCACCGGCTCGGCAGCCACGCGGCCTTCGCCGAGCCGCGCTTCGGTGATCAGGCGTTCGCCCACGAGCGCGGTCTCCACGGTGAACGGCGTGCCCGCGCGCCGCTTCACCGCGAGGTAGCCGAAGCGGGACTCGTAACTTCCATTCTGCGGCTGGACATATGCGGGCGCGATCACCTTCGCACCGAGAAAAAGAGCGACGGCTCCCGTCGCGGCGACGAGGGCGAGGACGGCAAATGTCGGACGGTTCATTGCTGTGGTTGGTGAACTTCGGTGGCGGTGGAAAAAGCACGACGCACACCCTCGGCGAAGCGCGCCCAGGCTGTCGGCGCGAGCAGCACACCGAGACAGCAGAGTTCGTCTGCGATAAGGACGAGCCGCCAGAGGACGGCGGCAGCGACCGCAGTTTCGATCGGCACGACGGTGGCGAGGACCATGGCGGAACCTGCCTCGCGCACGCCGATGCCGCCGGGCACGCCGATGGCGAAGAAGCCGGCGAGCCAGCCGCAGGCGTTCGCGCCGATGGCGGCAACGAGGCTGAGCGGCGCGCCGGTGAGCGCGCGGAGCACGCAGTGAAAAGCGAGGCCGTTTAGCGCGCAGAGCGCGGTGTAGAGAAGAAGCGCGCTGACGAGCGGCGCGACCCGCGGGCGCGTTTTGGCGAGGGTGCCAAGCTGTTCGAGAAAGGCGGTGATTTTCCGCGGCAGCCGGAGTCGCGGAAAATGCCGGGAGACGAGTCCGGCTCCGGCGGCGAAGAGCGCGAGCGCTCCGCCGAGCACGGTGAGCGCAAGCGGACTGGTGAGCTTCATCCAGTCGAACACCAGCCCGAAAGCCAGGCCCGCGCCGCCGGCGGTGATGGCCCAGGCGGCGATGGTGAGCACGAGTTCCAGCGGCAGACTCGCGGCGGCGACAGCGGGTGGCGCACCCGCTTTTCCCGCCTGATACACCCGCGAGCAAAAGCCCCAGACGCTGCCTGGCAGCCAGCGCATGGTCTCGGCCATGATCCAAATGCGGGCACCACGCGCGAGCGGCATGGCATGGCCGAGCGAGCGCAGCACGAGAACCCAACCCGTTGAATTCACGATGCGGTAGAGGATGCAAAGGCCGAGCGCAAGGAGCAGCCAGTCGGGATCGGCGGCGGTGACACGCGCGCGGGCTTCTGCGCCGGCATGCTGAAGCGCCGCGCCAATGCTGAGCGCGACGGCGAGCACGAGGACGACGACAAGCCACAACTTCCACCGGGGATGGCGTGTGGGAGCCGGCTTCATGGGTTCGTAGAAATGGCCGCCGCCGGAACAAATGCCGGTGCGGGCGTGCCGCGAAGGGCGCGGGCGTAGAGCTGTTCAGTGGCGCTGGTGATGCGGTCCCAGTCGAACAACCGGGCGGCTTCGTCGCGGCCCGTCTCGCCGAGTCGACAGGCGAGCGTGGGCTCGTCGAGCAGTCGCAGCACGGCGGCGGCGAGAGCGAATGGATCTTTCTCCGGGACGAGCAGGCCGGTTTTTTCGTGCTGGATGACATCGGTGATGCCGCCGACGGCGGAGGCGACGACGGGCCGCGCATTTTGCAGCGCCTCGATGAGGACCACGCCGAGGCCCTCGGTGTCGCCGCGGTCATCGAAGATCGCGGGCAGCACAAAGACATCGCACGCACGGTAAAGGCGGCTGAGTTCGTCGTTGCTCACGGTGCCGAGAAATTGCACGGCGTCGCCGAGGTGCAGCTCGCGGGCGAGTACCTCCCATTCGCCGCGCCGGTCGCCGTCGCCGGTGATGAGCAGCTTCACGCGCCGACGCTCCAGAATCGCGGGCAGCGCGCGCAGGAGAAAGGGCACGCCTTTGCGCTGAATATGCCGACCGGTGAAAAGGAGGGTCGCGGTGTCTCCGGGCAACCGCTCCGGCGCGGCGGCAGGCTCGCGGAGCGTGGCGCCGTACGGGATGACGGTGGCCCGGCGTCCGCACAGGCGCTCGATCTCGCTCTGGGTGTGCGAGCTGTTGCAGGCGAGGACATCGGACCGCAACAGGCACTGCCGGAGTAGCGCGCGAATCCACGGCCGGCGACGCGCCATGGCCAGCTCCGCGCCGTGGCACATGGCGACCACTTTCGCGCCGGACAATCGCGCCGCGGGCAGCGCCATGAGCCCGTGCGGAAACGGCCAGTGACAATGGATGACATCGAAGCGCTGCTGCCGCGCCCAGCGCGTGGTGGCGAGCGCCCCGAGGGCGATGTAGGGCGCGGCGAGGAGTTGGTAAAGCGGGTTGCGGAGCTTGTTCGGCGCGCCTTCGTCGTGCGTGAGATTTTCCCAGCGCCGCGGAGCGTAGCGGAACCGGCGGACCTCCACACCATCAATGCGGTGCGTCCGCAAGCCCTCGAAAGACGGCGCGATGACCGTCACACGATGGCCGCGCGCGGCGAGCCGGTTCACGGATTCGCGCAGCCACGGCACCTGGGCGTCGCCTGCTGAACGCGCGTAGGTGGAGCCGAGGACGGCGATGTGGAGTGAATGCGGCGCGCGGTGCATGGTCAGACAGCGACGAGTTCGGGGCGGGAGTTTTCCCGGACGGATGCAAATTCAAAGTCGCCCTCGCTGATCCGCCGCAGCTCGACAGCGCGCTGGACGGCGCGGACGAGGCGCGCGGCGTCGAATGGTTTCACCACGTAATCGCACGCGCCCATTTTCATCGACTCGACGGCGGCCTGGATTTCCTGCTGACCGGAGACCATCACGATCTTCAAGTCGGCGTCGCGCTTGCGAAGTTGCCGCAGGCAGGCGAAGCCGTCGCGCGCAGTCGGGAGATTCATGTCGAGCAGAACCACGGCGGTTGCCTCGCTCAGGCTGGCCAGCGCACCGGCGGCATCGGCGGCTTCCTCGACGGCAAAGTCCGCGTCCTCCAAGACAAGGCGGAGCGTCTCGCGCATGTCCGGGTCGTCATCGACGATCAAGACCTGCGGCCCGCTGGGCACGCGGAGCAGGCGGAGGCCGGGACCGGACAAACGCTCGACCGGGACGGATGCGGCGAGCGCGCGGGCGCCGGGAATGATTTCGGCGATCATGGCGCGGCGACCTTTTTCCTCAATCCCATGCACGAGGAGTTCGGCGACGAAACCCAGCGCCGCCAGCGGGATCGGAAGGGCGAGAACGAACTGCGCCAGCGCCGCGATCCGTGCGGCCAGCGCGTCGCCAAGACCAGGCGCGCACGAGACGATCCCGAGCAAGCCGCCCGCGAGCAGCAGCGCCAGTGCGCTCCCGCCGAGAAAGTGCAGCGGACGCTCGCGAAAGTTTTTCAAAAACCAGACCGTCTGCATGTCGAGAAAGCCGCGGACGAAACGGTTCACGCCATACTTCGAGACGCCATGCGCGCGGGCGTGATGCTCGACCTCAATCTCGGCGGAGCGGAATCCCTTGATGCTCGCGAGCGACGGAATCATCCGGTGCATTTCACCGTAGAGCGCCACGTTTTTCACCACGTCGCGGCGGTAGCATTTGAAGCCGCAGTTGTGATCGTGCAGCGCGACGCCCACGAAGCGGCTCAGCATTTTATTAAAGACCCGGCTTGGCAGCACCTTGTGCCACGGATCGCGGCGCTTCCTTTTCCAGCCGCTCACAATGTCGAAACCCTCGGCAAGTTTCGCGAGAAAGCGCGGGATCTCCTTCGGATCGTCCTGCAAGTCGGCATCGAGCGTAAAGACGACTTCGCCGCGTGCCGCCTGGAAACCCGCCGCCAGCGCCTGCGCCTTGCCCGAATTGCCCGCGAAGCGGCACGCGGTCACGATTGCCGGATGATGGCGCGCGAGTTCCTGAATGATGCGCCAGCTTCCATCCGTGCTGCCGTCGTCCACAAAAATCACCTCGTACTCCTTCGCAAGCGCAGCCATTTCCGCCGCGATGCGGGCAAAAAGCTCGCGCAGGGTCTGCTCCTCGTCCTTCAGTGGAATAACGAAGCTGATCGGCGCAAGCGTCATGGCACCTGCAAAAGCATCGCGACGGGCCGGGGTCGCCGACGGTGGGAAGGAAAGACGGCGCGGAAAACACGCCGTGGACGTGGGGGGCACTTTTCGGTGGGGAGTTCAGGTGAAGTTTTCACGGCGGCGTCTCCAGGTAAAGCAAGAGCGGTGCGCATTTATGGGAAATATATTAGATCACTTAAAATATGAGTTCCGTCCTCTGTGTTTGGGTTCTTCCGGGTCGTGACGTTGCGCCGGTTTTCGTTTACTCCGACCGGTGTGATTCCGCTTTCCGACAACCAGCCGACCAGCCGTTTTCCGTTTGTGACCGCGGTGCTGATTCTGGCCAACGCGCTGGTCTTCGTAGGCTGGGAACTCCGCGTCGGACTGGCGGACGCGGTGCAGACCGGCGGCTTCATCCCGGCGCTGCTCACCCAGCATGAGCCGGGTGCTACCACCCGACTCCTCACGTCGCTTTTCATGCACGGCGGATGGATGCACCTGATCGGGAACATGTGGTTCCTGTGGATCTTCGGCGACAACGTGGAGGATGCGTGCGGGCCGTTGCGCTTCCTTGCTTTCTACCTGCTCTGCGGCGTCGCAGCCACGCTGGCGCACACATGGCCCGAGCCGGACTCGCTCACCCCTCTGGTCGGCGCGAGCGGGGCGATCAGCGGGGTGCTCGGGGCGTATCTGCTAAAGCATCCGCGCGCCGCCGTGCGGACGCTCATTCCACTCGGTTTTTTCACGCGGATCATGGATGTGCCGGCATGGTTTTTCCTACTCATTTGGATGGGAATGCAGGTGCTGCTTCAGGCGGGTTCGCGCGGCGGGCACGGCGGCGGCGTGGCCTATCTCGCGCACATCGGCGGGTTCGTGGCGGGGATGGGGTTGATCGTGTTTTTTGAAAAAGGAAAACCCCGGGCAAACACCAAATGACGGTGCCTTCGTCGCTCGGCGTTCCGGCATTTTTCGCCCGCCCGCGCACATTCGTCCTCGCATTTTCACCCGCGGCCTGTTGAGCATTCGAGCGCGACGGAAGTCCGCGGCCCGACCTTATGAATTCACCGCAAAGCTCAAGCTCCGCAGGCTTGTCCGAAATCCAGTTCGACCTGCCGATGATGGACGACTTCCCCGCAATGGTCTGGGGCGTCCGGCTCGACGGCACGGTGTGCTATTTCAGCAAGGCGGCGCTCTCTTTCACCGGCGAAGCGGACATCGCCACGGCGAGCGCGAGCTGGTATGACCGCGTGCATCCTGAAGATCGCGAGCGTTGTCTGGGGGCAATGCATGGGGCGTTTGCCAGCCGGCTGCCGTTCTCCGTGGAGTTCCGCATGCTCCGCTACGATAACACCTACCGCTGGGTCGTGGACAATGGCGCGCCGATGCGGGACACGCGCGGCGAAGTGGTCGGCTACCTCGGCGTGGCGCACGATGTGACCGAGCAGCACTCGGCCAATGAACTGCGCCGCGAGAGCGCGCGGATTGTGCGAATTCTCGAGGCGACGACCGACTATGTGGGGATGTCCTCGGCCAGCGGGCAGACCTTTTTCCTCAATGCTGCCGCGCAAAAAATGATCGGCCTCGATCCCGAGGCAACCCAGTTCGGGCACATCACGGAACGGCATCCGGAGTGGGCGCAGGAAATTCTGAAGGAGGCACTCCCGGCGGCGGCGCGCGACGGAAGCTGGACGGGCGAAACGGCGCTGCTCACCTGCGGCGGGCAGGAGATTCCGGTATCGCAGGTCATTCTCGCCCATGCCGACGCGGAGGGAACGATCGAGTTTTTCTCCACGATCATGCGCGATCTCAGCGAGCGAAAACACGAGGAGGTGGCGCGCATCGAGGCGGCGAACCGCTATGACGCGGCGATCCGGGCGAGCGGGCAGGTGCTCTTCGACTGGAATTCGCGGAACAACGAAATCACCTACGCGGGCGATCTCGACCGGCTGCTCGGCTACACGCCGGAGGAAATGGCCGGCGGATTGGACACCTTGCGCCAGCTCATTCACCCTTCGGAAATCGAGCGGTTCGATACGGAAGTGCTGCGCGTGACCGGGATTCGCGATCCGTTCGATCTCGTTTTTCGCGCGCGGCACAAGGACACGACCTACCGCCACATTGAGGCGAAGGGTTTCTTTTTTCTCGATCGAGAGGGGCAGTACGGACGGATGGTGGGATTTTTCGCCGACGTCACCGCGGCCCGCGAGGCCGAGGCGGCGCTCCAGCGTGCGCACGAGAACCTCGAAGCGCGAGTCGAGGAGCGCACCGCCGAACTGGCCCGAGCCTACGCGGCGAATCAGGATCGCGCGCTCCAACAGGAGGCCGTGGCGCATCTCGGCCAGCAGGCGCTGCGCGGCGCCTCCCTGAGCGTGCTGCTCGACGAGGCGGCGGCGCTCGTGCGAACCATTCTGCGCGTGGATTTCTGCTCCGTGCTCCAACTCGCGCCCGACGGCAGCGAGTTGATGGTTACAGCGCAGGTGGGCTGGCCGGATCGCACCGCCGAGAACCGCGTGCCCATGGGCTTGCGCTCGCAGTCCGGCTACACGCTGCTCACGCGTGAGCCCGTCGTCGTGTCCGACATGGCCACGGAAACGCGCTTCGAGATTTCTCACACCGTAAAGGCGCACGGCGCGGTCAGCGGAGTCAGCGTGGTCATCGACGCCGGCGAGTCGCCGCTCGGCGTGCTCGCCGCTTTCACCACGGTACAACGCAATTTCCTCCTCGAGGACGTCCACTTTCTCCAGGCCATCGCCAACGCCCTGACCGCCGCCATCGAGCGCCAGCGCGCCGACGAGGATCTCCGCCGGGCGCAGCATCTGGCGGAAAGCGCAAATCGGGCGAAGAGCGAATTCCTCTCCCGCATGAGCCACGATCTGCGCACGCCGCTGAATGCGATCCTCGGTTTCACCCAACTGCTCGAAGCCGAGCCGCAAACCAACAGCCAGGCCGAAAGCATCCGCCACATCTCTCGCGCCGGGCAGCACCTGCTCCGGCTCATCAACCAGGTCCTCGACGTCGCACAGCTCGAATCCGCCTCACCGCCGCCCGAACTTGGCGATTTCACCGTCGCACCACTCGCCGCGCCTCCCCTGCCGCAGAGTCGGGAGACACTCCTTTACATCGAAGATCAGGATCTCAACCTCCGACTCGTCGAGCGCATCCTCCAGCCGCACCCGCACTACCGCCTCGTCACCGCCATGCGCGGCCTCCTCGGCTTCGAACTCGCCCGCACCGAGCACCCCGACCTGATCCTGCTCGACATCAATCTCCCCGACATGCGCGGCGACGATTTGCTCGTGCAGTTGAAATCCGATCCCGCCACCCGCGACATCCCCGTCATCATGGTCAGCGCCGACTCCATGAGCGCGCGTATGCAACAGCTCATCCGCCAGGGTGCCTGCGGCTACGTGGCCAAGCCCTACAAAGTCGGCGAGCTGCTCCGCGTCATCGCGGAGACGCTGAAGCACAACTAACGGGCCGGAAGCGGAAGCATCCCTAGCTGGTCGAAAAGGAACGCGAAGACGTCGGCCTTTTGCGCGATGCGCTCGGTCAGGGCGGTACCCATGCCGTGGCCGGACGCCGAGCTGAAGCGGGCAAGGATCGGGCGACCGGAGGCGGAGGACGCTTGCAGGAGGGCGGTCATCTTGCGGGAGTTCGCAGGGTTCACGCGGCCATCATTTTCGCCGGCGAGGAAAAAGACGGCGGGGTATTTGGTGCCGACGCTGACCCGGTGGTAGGGCGAGTAGGCGTGCAGCGCGCGAAACTGCGCGGGGTCTTTCACGGTGCCAAATTCAGTGACATTAAACGCGCCGTTGGGATCGAGTTCCACACGCAGCATGTCAAAAATGCCAACGTGTGCGACGACCGCGCGAGCGAGGTCCGGGTGCTGGGTGCAAAACGCGCCCATGAGCAAACCGCCGTTGCTACCGCCTTCCACGGCGAGCTTGGCGGAGCGGGTGTAGCCGCGCTCGATCAGGTGCCCGGCGCAGGCCGCGAAATCGTCGAAGACGGTCTGCTTGCGCGTGAGGTTGCCGGCGAGGTGCCACTCTTCACCGTACTCGCCGCCGCCGCGGAGGTTGGCGATGGCGACGACTCCGCCGCGGTCGAACCACAGCCGCTGCGCGAAATCGAAGCCGGGCCGCAGGCTGATGCCGTAGCCGCCGTAGCCGGTCAGGAGGGTCGGATTGTTACCGTCAAGTTTCGTGCCTTTGCGGCGCAGGATATTGAGCGGTACTTTCACGCCATCCTTGCTCACGGCGAACTCCCGCACGGCCTCAATGTCGCTGAAATCCACCGGCGACATGTTCTGTAGTGCGGTCTTGCGCGGACCGCTTTCCCCCGCCGCGTCGTAGGCGTACCAGGCCGACGGCGCGGTGTAGCTGGACTCCCGGAAGAGCACGCGATCATCATCTGTCCGCTGCGCCAGCGCGTGCAGCCCACCGACCCCGGCGGCCACGGGCAACGGCAACTCGCGACCGTTTTTTCCTTCGAGATCGAACACGCGAATCCGCGACGGGCCGCCGATCAGATCGGTGACGAAAAGACGCGTCGCCGTGAGTTCGAAGCCTTCCACCACGGCGTCGCCCTCGGGCACGATTACTTCGGCGGCCTGCAACTCGCCCTTGATCGGCAGTCGCAAAATTTTGCCGCGCGGCGCGTCCTTGACGGAGCGCAGGTAAAGCATCGGCTTTCCGCCGCCCACCGCGACCTCCTTGATGCCGTCGGTGAAATCCGCGATTCGACGCCACGCCTCGTGACCTGCGCCACGCGCCGGTCGCACGTAGTGGGCGTACTCGCCGCCGTCGCCGTTGGCCACCCGCGCGAGCAGCCAGTGGCCATCGTGCGAGGTCGCGAGGTCGATCTCCGCGATGCGGGGGAAGTCGCGCCCGGCGGAATACTCGTCTTCGCTCTCGGGCGCGCCGAGCCGGTGAAAATAGATCTGTTGGAAAAAATTCAGATCTGCCTCCGCCCGCTCGCCCGCTCGCGGATACCGCGTGTAAAAAATCGCCGCGCCATCCGCCGTCCAGGCAGCGCTCCCGCCGCCGGTCGGATATTGCACGCGGGCGATCCGGTCGGGCAGGCGCTCGCCGGTTTCCATACGGAAAAAGTAGAGCGTCCCCTCCTCGCTCCCGTGCTCGGAAAGACAGACGGCCAGCACCTTTCCATCCGGCGACGGCACATACCAATCCATGGAGACATGCCCCTTCGGCTCGATTTCGTTGGGATCGAGAATGACTTTTTCCGACGCCAAATCATCCGCCGAGGCCAGCGCGACGAGCAGGCTCTGCTGCTTGGGCGGCTGAAACTTCAGCGCGAAAAGGCGGCCCGGTCGCGCGACGATGCCGCCATGCGATGGCGTCACTTTGCCGTAAAGCTCGGTGAGCCGCGCCTCGATGCCGGCGCGGTCGGGCAGCGCGTCGAGAAACCCGCGGGCGTAACGGCTCTGCTCCGCCGTCCACGCTTTCACCGCCGGCGCACCGGTTTCCTCCAGCCAGCGATAGTCGTCCACGACCTTCACGCCGTGATACTCCTCGACCACGGGCGTTTTTTCGGTCGGGGGAGGCGTGGCGGCAAGGCGCGAGATAGACATGGTGAGGATGAGGAAAAGGAGCAGTTTCAAAAGGGGTGAGTCGGACAGCCGTGGCATGCCGAACGAAGCCTACCGCAACACGTCGCAGCGTCCGAGACGCACGACTTCATCCTGCCCCTCGCAGACGCCGCGAATGTCCATGGCCTGCCCTTTTTGCAACCGCCACGTCGCGGCGTCGCCGTCCGCCGGATTGATGACGAGCGATGCTCCCCCGAAGGCGTTCTTTTCCTCGCGGAAGCGGTAGGCGCTCGTGGAAAACGAGCACTGCACAAAGCCGCCGCTGGTTCCGCCGGTAAGGTAGACTTGGTAGACCTTGGCGTCCGCCGGGTCCACGCGATAGCCGCTGAGCGCGCCGCGCACGACGATCTTCTGGCCTTTGTAGGTCTTGTCCGCGCGGCTACGGTCGCCGGAGTACGCCATTAGCAAAGTCTCCGCTGCCACCACGCTCCCTGCCTCGGTTCGCGCGACGGGCACATGGCTGTTTTGCAGTTTTTCGATTGCGGTACGAACCGCCACGGCGTCGTCGAGTTTGCCCGCCACGGTCATGGACTTCTTCAGCTCGATCAGCTTCGGCAGCGCTTCCTGCACCACCGCCGAGACGAGTTCCTGCATCTTTGCCACATACAATACCTGCTGCTGACGGAGCGACTTCGGCTCGGTCACGTAATCACGCTCCGAGAGCGTGTGATCCTGGGCGAACCGCTGCTTTTCCGTGCGCACCGCGAGCGCCCCTTCGAGATCGGCCGCCTTTTGAAAAGCGGTCTGCAGCTCACTCAAGGCGTCCTCATATTTCCCGAGCACATCCCGGCGCACGCTCGCGATCTTCTCCTCGCACTTCAGCGCCTCGCTCTCGCCGAGGTTCACTGCGGGGGCTGCCTGCGCGGGGGAAAGGGCGAACGCGAGCGCGGCAACGGCGGGGGGCAAGGAACGGAGCATCATGGCAGGAAAGGCTTATGGCACAGCCGGTCACTTTTGTCCGGTCACAACTTTGCGAAAACCGTCGATATATCCTTCCACGAAACCGCGCTGCCAGCGCTCCGTGCGCCCCTCCCCGTGGGCCGCCGCCTCCCGCGCCAGCGACTCCACCGCCGAGGTCGGCGGGATCGGTGCCTTGGGTTTTCCCGCGCCGGTGCCGGCCTCGTAGCCCACATTGTAGCCGTCCTCAAAAGGGTGCGTCTCCACCGGGATCACCACCGGCGGCGGGGTCGGTGGTTCCGCTCGTTCCGCCGATTCGGGCGATCCGGCACCTGGCCCCGTGCCCGGCTTTTCACAGCCCGCCAGCAAGATCGCCAGCCCCACGCCCGCCCAGCGCGCCGTCACGGCGCGACCTCCTCCGCCGGACCACCCGACCACTCGCGCGCTTTCGCGTCGAACGTCATAGGCACCCGCCACGCCCGGCGATTCGTCTGCCCGCCGGCGGTCGTCACTTCGCCCCGCACCGTCACCACCGCAGCATTCGGAGGATGCAGGTTCACCCTGGCCTTCGCGAGGTCGCCAAAAAGCACCACGCTCCCTTTCGGGAGCGTGCCATTGCGTACCGTATCGCGCGCCCGCCAGTACGCTCCGGCCTCCGTGAACTCGTGCTGATTCGTCTCCCGCCAGCCGTCCATCGTGATCGGCCCGAACATCCGCACCAAAATCGCCAGCACCACCACGACCGCAGCGGCGATGCCCGGCTTGATCCACGGGTTTTTCAACTCGCGGACCACCACCAATTCTGTCACCGGCTGCCACTGCTCCATTCCTTCCCGCCAGTAGAGCGTGTCGCGCTCGATCAGCCCGGAATTCAGCATGTGGTCGATCTGCGGAATCGTGTACGGCCCGCGCTGCTCCCCCTGCACATGCACGTAGAAAACCTCGGGAGAAATCATGAAGCGGATATCGAGAAAGGATCGTCCGGGGAGCGTTCCACCCGCCCTCCGCTTTGACAAGCAACTCTCGCCGCACGCCCGCCGCCTCCGGGAAAAAGGCGAAACAATTCCTAAAGCGCCGCGATTACCCGCCGATAGCAACTGGAACACAAATGCTCGAACTTCTATGAAACCTCTCAACCTGCTCCTGCCGACCCTGACCTTCTGCGGCGCTCCGCTCTTCGCCGCGACGAGCGCCGATGTCCCCGAGATTCCGCCCGCCTTCACCCAGCCTTCCGCGCCGGCGGCTGGAAAAGTCGCGTCCGACCTCTTTTGGATCGCCGACAGCCGAAAGATGGATGAATTCCTCGCCAACGTGCAACTGCCAGACGGCAAAAACAAGGGCCTCACCCAAGTCCTCCCCGACACCCGCACCGCCTGGCGCGACTACGCCGCCGAGGCCCGCGCCTACGCCCGCAAGCACCGCCATCTGGAAGCCGCCGGACGGCTCGCCCAAATGCTCAAGCTGGCCGCGGTCTATCGCGCGTTTGGTGGCTTGGAAAACACGGTGCAGAGCGAGGAAATCCGTTACCTCGCCGGCCTCACCGCCGCCGAACTCGGCGAGGCGGTCTCCACCAAAATCCGCTCGCCGTATCTCGAAAAAGACGCCGCCCAATGCGTTGCCGTCCTCGAAGACAAGATCGGCGACGAGATGTCCGTCATCTCCTCCTCTTTCCGCAAAAACCTAACCGCCCGTGCGGTGGAGACGCATCTCCGCCTGGCCCGTTCCGGCAGCATGGCCCTCGCGGTCACGCCCTGAACGGGACTTAGTGCCGCTTGGTCGGCTTAAACGCGTCGGCCTGCCGCTGCCCATCCGCCTGCTGGGCCGGCGTGAGCTTCGGTTCGAGCTGCACGAGTTGCGCCTTGGCATCGGGATTGCCCTGTCGGCTGGCGAGCAGCAGCCACTTGTATCCTTCGGCCTCATTCTTCGTGACGCCCTGGCCGTTCATGTAAAGCATCCCCAGATTGAATTGCGCGGCGGCAAAGCCCTGGTCCGCGGCTTTGCGAAACCATTTGGCCGCCTCGGCATCGTTCTTCGCCACGCCCTGACCTTTGGCATACATGAAGCCGAGATTCCACTGCGCGGACGCTTCGCCTTTGTTCGCTTGGGAGTGCAGTTCCGCCGTAGCCTTGGCGGCACCAGCCGCGAGATCGGCGGGGAGCGGCGGCTGCTGTTGGGCGCGCGCAGTCGCGCTGCCGAGGAGAACCGTGCAAACGATGAGGAGGAGAATGAGGGAACGCATAAGAAGTTCCGCGAATACCGCGGGACTCGATCCAGAACAAGCGCCGATTCCGGATCCAGCTCGTGAAGCGGGTTTTCGTTACCTCGCGCTCCGCGCCTTCACTTTCGCGCCGTCGGCCACGGCGTCCGGTGGGTGGAGGATTACGGTCTGACCTTGGTCCAGGCCGGAGCGCACCTCGGCGGTGATCCCGTTGTTGTGCGCGATTTCGACTTTCGTCAGGCGCGCCTGGCCGCCAGTGAGGACGAAGGTCATCCAGTCATTGCCACGGCGGAAAAGCGCGCCGGTGGGAACCTGCAGCACGCGCTCGCCGTGCCAGGTGAGGATGCGCGCCTCGACGCGAAAGCGGTCCCCGAGCGGGTGCGTGGCAGGGATCGGATCGGTGAAATCCACACGCACTTTCACACGCTGCTCCTCGACGCCGAGAGCGCTGATTTTCGTGTAGCCGCCGGGCTCGACGACGGTGACTTTCCCGCGCAGCGGAGCGTCGCCGCCCCATTGCTCGATGGAAACCTCCGCGCCGGTTTGCACGCCCACGGCGTCGCTGGAGAGCAGTTCGATCTCGGCTTCGAGATCGGTGGGATCGCCGACTTCCATGATCGGCACGCCCGCGACCACAGTGCGCGCGCTCTCCTCGGCGACATTGAGCACGAAGCCAGTGACAGGCGCGGTGAGCGTAAGCGGCGCGGCGTTGGCGGTCGCGGGATTTTGCGCCTGCATGAGCGCGGCCTGCGCCTGCGCGCGTTCGAAGTCCGCGACCTTGATCGCAAACTCCGCGGAGTGCAGTTCGCGCGAAAGCATCGCGACCTGCGCATCGGCGGTGTCCCATTCCTTGGCCGAGATCGCGCCTTTCGCTTTCAGTTCGAAGGCGCGCACCTTCTCCTTTTCCGCGAGTTGCAGGCTGGCGCGGACGCGTTCGAGTTCGGACTCGGCGCGCATCTTCGTCGCCTCGGTGGCTTTCACGCGCGCCTCGGCCTCGGCGGTGCTGCGCGGGTCGAGAAAATTGGCGGGCTGCGCCTGGATCGTGGCCAGCACCGTTTTACCCGCCTCAATTCGATCACCAGCACGTAGCGGGATGCGATTCAGGAATCCGGAGATCGGCGGCGAAATGACGTAGCGATGCCGGATGCGCGTCTTGCCTTCTTCGAGCACCGTCACATCGAGCGGGCCGGTGGTGACGGTCGCGATTTCGACCTCCGCCGGCCGTGGACGGAAACCAGCAATGATGGCGAAAAGCAACGCCGCGCCGATGCCAAACGGGATGAAGCGCCGCCACGCGCCGGGCTTCCGCTGCCGGGTCGTGGCGCTCGTCATGGTGGTGGAGGTGTTCACAGAAAATCAGTCGTGCGCTTTCAACACGCCGAGCAGATCGAGCCGGTGAAGGCGGCGGCTGACGACGGCGAAGGAAAAGCCCGCGGACGCCACCACTATGAGCACAGCCGTGGCGTAAGTGCGAGCGGTCAGCACGAGCGGCAGCCGCACGCTCTCGGTGCTCGCGGTGCCGACGATCCCCTTCGCCAGCAGGCTGCCGATGACCAGTCCGACGGGCAGCGCGAGCAGCGTGAGCAGCGCCAGTTCGCCGATTAGCACGGCGGCGACTTCGCGGTGGGTGAAGCCGATGACGCGTAGGGTGGCGAGGTCGCGGCTGCGTTCGGAAAGGGCGATGCGCGCGCTGTTATAGACCACGCCAAACGCGACCACGATCGAGAAGCTGAAGTAGAGCCCCTGCACCATGCCGATCATCTCCGCGGTGCTTTTGCGAAAGCTCGCGCGCACCGCGCTTTTGATGCCGAGCGCGGCCACGCGCGGCGCGCGTTTGATCGCGTCGAGAAACTCCGCCCAGCGGCTCTGGTCCACGGTGAGATATGCGCCGCTCACGGTCGGCCCCTCGCGCATGAGCCGGCGCAGCGCGCCCACATCCATGTAGGCCGCGAGCCCCGCGTAGTCGGTGACGAGCCCCTGGATGGTCGCCTCGCACACCGGGCGGCGGCCCTCCTGCACTTCGATCTCGAGCTTGTCGCCGGGCTGCGCGCCGAGGATTTCCGCGAGCTTCGCCGAGACCAGCAAACCGTCCGGCGGCAGCGCGAGCGGACGCCCTTTTTCATCGAGCATCCGGTTCAGCGTGGCGTCGCGCGGCACGCCGGTGATGGCGATCCGCCGCGTGCGATGCCCAAAGCGCACGCGCGCCGGCACGCCGCGAAACGGCTCCGCTTTCACCACGCCCGGCAGGTGCTGCATGTCGCTCAGCGCCGATGCCGAGCCCGGCTCGATGAGGCTGATCGTCACGTCCTGCCGCTGCGCGTCCTGCCACTGCACCTCGATGAGATAGTTGATCGCTTCGCGCATCGAGCCCGGCACCACCGGGATGCCCGTGGCCAGCGCCAGCCCGAACGCCGTGAACGCCGCCTGCCACGGCTTGCGTTCGAGATTTCTCAGCGCCATGCGGAAAGACGGTGACGCCAGCCGCGCCAGACCGAGCCTTTCCAAAAGCGACGCGCGAAACTCCGCCGGCGGCTCCGGGCGCATCGCCTCCGCCGGAGGCAGCCGCACCGCCTGCCGCACCGCGCCGATCACGCCGAGAAACGCCGCGCCCGCGCTGACCACCAACGCCGCGGCCAGCGCCTGCGTGTCGGGATGAAACACGAGTAGCGGAAAGCGGAAAAAGCGGTGATACACGAGGACGATATTCGTGCCCAGCCACACGCCCGCCACGCTGCCCACGACAAGGCCAAAGACCACGATGACCAGCGCGAATTTCAAATAATGCACGCCGACCTGCCGCGACGAATAGCCGAACGCCTTGAGCTGCGCGATCTGCTCCCGCTGCAGCCGCACCAGCCGAGTCAGCACCGCGCTGCTCATAAAGGCCGCGATGCTCAGAAACACCGCCGGAAAAGCAAACGACAGCGTGCGCAGAATGTTGATCTCGTCGTCCAGCCGCTTGCCCGAAGCGTGATCCCGCCGGTCATACGCGATCAGTCCGCCGTAGGGCGCGAGCGTGCGATCCAGCGCGGCCAGCACCGACGCATTCGCCTCGCCAGGCGCCACATCCACGAGCACGCTGTTGAACGCGCCATCAAGCTGAAACGCGTTCGCCAGCTCCCGCTCATTCATCCAGAAAACACCGAACCGCCGGTTGTCTGGCAGTGTGTCGCCGGGCCGCGCCTCGAAAACATATTCCGGCGACAGCGCGATGCCCGTGATGCGCAGCGTCTGCCGCGCGCCGTGGATGATCGCCGCGATTTGCTGCCCCGGCTCAAACCCATGTGCCTCCGCAAACGCCTCGCCCACCACCACCTCGCCCCGGCTGCCCCGCTCCGGCAGCCGCCCGCGCCGGAGGAAAAGCGTGTGCAACTGCGGCGGGCGGTCGTCGGGGATCGAAATGATCGTCCCGTCCGCCGGCTCCGCCAGCCCCGGCAGATCTAGCGTCACCTTGCCCGTCACCCGCGTCTCCACCGCCGCCACTCCCGGCAGCTCCGCCAGCCGCGTGCGCAGCGCATTCGGCGCGCGCTTCAGATCGCAAAAGACATCCGCAAACCGATGCCTCGCATAATAGGCATCGCGCGTCGTCTCCAGCGACACGATCAGGCTGCGCGTCGTAATCATCATCGCCAGCCCGCACGCCATAATGATCCCCACGGCCAACATCTGCCCCTTCATCTTGCCGATGTCGCGGAGCAGTTTGAGATCGAGCGGGGCCATGGACTGACGGATGACGAATCAGCCGCGCGTGCAATACCGCTAAGGCAGAACCGTGAACCCCACCAGCAGCGCCGCCGCGCGCTGGCGGCCATCCGCGATGACAAACTCCGTCTCGCCTGCGACTTTGGCTGAGGCCAGATGCAGCGCATCATTGGTGCGGATGAAAACCGGCGGCGTTTGAGACAGACACGCCTCCATTACCGCCGAGAACTCTCTTTCCACAGCCATGCCGTCCTCCTGGATAACGATGTTACCAGCGGCGATGTCCGTGGAGATTTCTCGCAACAACGCCAACGCTTCCTCCGGCGGGAGCAGTCCCGCGGCCTCGCGTCGGCGAAACATTGTCCAAGCTTCGTAACGTGAGAGGCGGGCGGTAAACAACCGAATATCGGCACCCGTCATTGCCTGAAACCGCGCCGAGTCCGGCTCCTGCACATAGAGTTTCACCAATGCCGACGTATCCCAGTAGCTCATCGTCAGCAGCGATCCTCGCGAATCTCATCCCACATCTGCTGCGATGACATTCCAGTCTTGTCGGTCACACCACGCGCACGAATTTTCTCCAGCCGCTCCAGCCACGTCCGATGTTCCACGATGCCTGCCTTTCCCGCCTCTGCTGTCGCCTCATCCACCACCACCTGCCCGTCCGCCGCCGCCACGCGGTAGCGCCGGTGCGGGCCCGGATGCGGCAGCAGCGAGGGCGGCAGCCGCAAAGCTCCCGTTTCATCAGCTTCGAGGATCGTGCTCATGGCGGGGAAAGTAGCACACCGCGCCCGCAGGCGACAAGCGGGCCGGCTCTCATGGCGAAAAAGGAGAGCGCGATTCACAGGCTGCGGTGGCGGCGCTTGGCGAAGCAGAGTTTTCGAGGACAAGGGCGTGCCAGGTGAAACTTATTCGCGGTCTGGCGCGATCGCTGGTGGGAGGGTGCGCAATTCAGGCGGGCGAAGATCGAGCCGCCAATCCGGGATGAAGGCACAGCCTCCCGAGATGATCCCCGCGAAGAGGCAGACCAAACCAAGAACCAATATCATCGCTGCGGAGAGCAATTCGAATATGCCGAATTTTTGAGCCCGTATGATGTCGTGCACGTTCCGCAGCAAAAGGACGCCAGCCGCCCCGGCGATGGCCGTAACCGGGAGGTAAGCAAAGACCACGTCGGCGGGGTTCATGGTTAATCGAGAGGAATAACGAATGAGGTGTAGACCAAGACTCCCGCGAAAATGAAACAGGCCAAGCCGAAAAGGGAAAGTAGGACGGCGAGCACGATGCGCCACCATCTCCGCTCGGGGCTGCTGATGATTTTCCTAGCCAGCCAGACGAAGATCCCGCCCACCGAGGCGATGCCCACACCTAACATGAATAGGGGTGCCATCGCGGCCAGCTACCGATTTTGTGCCAGCGAAAAAAGGATACCGAGGACGATGAGCGCGGCTATTACGGCGAGGGTTATTTTTACCCAGCTCAGCGGATGCTTGCCGGCGATGGTGCCGGTGTAGCCGTTGACGACGACTTGGTAACTCCGGGAGCCGTAATTGTAAGCGACGATCCAGATGGGGACTAGGATGTGCTTGAAGGTCTCGGCGCGGTAGTCGGCGGCGACTTGGAGACCGCGATGGGTGTCGCCGGGGACCGCGGCATCGCAGCGGCGCTCGATCTCGGCGTCCATGCGGGCGCGGGCGTCGCGGGCGGCGGCGGCGAGGTCGATCTGGTATTGCTCCACGACCCAGCCGCTGAGGTAGCCGGGGTCGTAGGGCTTGAGGTCGGTGGTGGTGGGAAAGGGCTCGATTTTGCGCAGCAACTCGGCGGGCACGCCGCGGGAGCCGGGCACGAGGGCGTCGTCGAAAGCGTGATCGAGGGTGCCGCTGCTGGATTGCCAGCGGGTGTGCTGGACCTGGCGGGTTTGCTGGCGACCGTTCGAGTCGGTGTAGGACTCGGTTTCGTAGTAGTGGTAGCCGCTCTCGGCGGTCCACTCGGCGTGGACTTGGGCGTCGAAGGTCCAATACGGGAGATAGACGCCGTGCAGGGTGTCGGTCAGGGCCCGGCCCTTGAGGGCGTTGGGCGCGAACCAGCGGTTGCCATACCAAGTGCGAACGAGGTCGCGGACATCGGTGGTGGAAAGGCGGAACTCGAGCAGACTTTCGGGCCGGATCGGCGCTTTGATTTCCTCGAAGGGAATGAGCGACGACGAACCGCAGAAGTCGCAGCGCTGGGCGACGCGGGTGGGGTCGAAGACGGTGACGGCCTGACAGCTCTGGCACTTGACGGATTGCTTTTCGGCGGCCCAGCCGCGCTGGTCCTCGGGGATGCGGTCGAGGAAGGTGGCGAGGTCGTGCTCGGGGATGGGACCTTCGCCGGGCTTCGGCGGCTCCATGGGCGCGGCGGTGCCGCAAAAGGGACAGACGAGCGCTTTCTTCGCGGCGTTCCACTGCGCCTCGCCGCCACAGGATGGGCACGCGAATTTTGACTTGGCGGTGATCTCGGACATGACGGTGCGGCCTACGCGGGCGGCTGCGGAGCCGCTAGGGCGCTGGCTCGGCAGGTGGCGCGGCGGGACCGGGCGGAGCCACCGCCGGCACCGGCGTGGCCGGAGCGGGCGTGGTTTTCGCGGCGGGAATCTTGCGCGGCGGCGGCTTCAGCGGCTCGATCCCGCGCGACATGAAATAGCCGGCGATGCAGACGATGAAGAGCGCGATGATCCCGAGGACGAGCAGGACTTCGAGCAGCGTGAAACCGCGGGCGCGGCGGGTCGAGGCAAGCATGAGGCGTGAACGGATCACGAAGGGAGCGGACTTCGGTCTAGCTCTTCAGAAATTCATCCAGCGCGGTGCGAGTGATGCGCCAGGCCGTGCCGATTTTCTTGCCCTTCAGGTCGCCCGCTTCGAGCGTCGCCAGCACGTCAGCCTCGCTCACACCGAGCACTTTCGCGGCGTCTGCCGGGCTCAGCAGTTCGGGCGTCGCCGCAGCAGCGGTCGGCAAAGGCGGCGGCGCTCCCGCGGCGGGCGTGGTCTGCGCGCCGATGCCGCCGCTCTGCTGCATCATCTGCTGCGCCATGGCCATGCCCACGGCCATCTCCGTGGCCATGCCGCCGGCTCCCCCACCCTGTCCGCTACCCATGCCCTGGGCCATTTGGAATTTCACGTAGTCGTTGAGATTGCCGACCGCCGCCATGGACGAACGCTTGTCGATCGCCGCCTCGACCTCCGGCGGCAGGCTCACGTTTTCCACCACGAAAGTGGCGAACTCGATTCCGTATTTCGCCGTCGTCACCGGATTGATCAGCGGTAGCAGCGCGCCGCCGAGTTCGCTGTACTGCGTGGCCACGTCGAGCACCGGGATTTTCGCCTGCGCCAGCGCTTCGCTGAAAAGCGAAACGATCCGCGAGCGCATGGTATCGGCGAATTCATCGAGCCGGAAATGGTGATCGCTGCCCGCGACCTCCTTCAAAAAGAGCTTCGGGTCGGTGATGCGAAAATCGTACGTGCCAAAGGCCCGCGCGCGGACGATGCCGAAGTCGTTGTCGCGCATCATCACCGGGTTGGAGGTGCCCCATTTGTTGCCGGTGAAAAGGCGCGTGGTGACGTAATACACGTCGGCTTTGAACGGCGTATTGAAGCCGTATTTCCAGCCCTTGAGCGTGGCGAGGACGGGGATGTTGTCGGTGGTCAGGGTGTGCTTGCCCGGGCCGAAGGTGTCGCCGAACTGGCCCAGATACACGAACTGCGCGACCTGCGACTCGCGCACGATGAGCTGCGCGCCGTTCTTGATTTCTTTGTCCTCGTCCGGCCAGCGGTAGCTGAGCGTGTCGCGCGAATCGTCGGTCCAGTCGATGATCTCGATGAGTTCGCCTTTAATGAAGTCCATGAGTCCCATAGTGATTGCTGTGCTCCTTTCGGTGTTGGTTGAGGGTTGGAAGTTGCGGGCGGAACCGTAGCGGAGCCGCGCGCGGGGGGTCAAAAGAATTGGCGGATCAGCGCGCGATGACGGTGACTTCGCCAGCGGCGAGCCGGACGACCTTGCCGTCGGCCAGACGGAGGAGGAGGTGGCCGTTTTCATCGAGTTCCTCGGCCCGGCCTTCGGAGACGACTTCACCGGCGCGGACTTGAATCCAGCGTCCGAGGAGAAAGCTGCGCGCGCCAGCTTCGGCGATGATCGCGGGGAAGTATTCGGCAAGGAGCGGAAGGCGGACGGCCAGCGCACGGAGGATGGCGGTGGCGAGCGCGGCGCGGTCGAGCGGCGCACCGGCGGTCATGCGCAGCGAGCCGGCGGTCGCGCGGAGGTCGTCGGGGAAGTCGTCGGGCTCGTGGTTGACATTCACGCCGATGCCGAGCACGGCGAACGGGCCGCCAGTGCTGTCGGCGCCGCTCTCGGCGAGAATGCCGGCGACTTTTTTGTCCGCGAGGAAAACGTCGTTCGGCCATTTGATCGCGGACTTTGCGCCGATGGTTTCATCAATCGCCGCGGCCACGGAAACCGCGGCCCACGTCGTCAGCCGCGCCCATTCCGCCTGCTGTAGCGCGGGGCGCAGGAGCAGCGAAAACCACAGCCCGCGATGCGAGGCCGAGGCCCAGCGCCGGCCAAAGCGTCCGCGGCCCGCGGTCTGGTGTTCGGCAAAAATGGCGACGCCGCCAGGTGCGCCACTCCGGCCAAGACGCGTGGCAATGTCGTTCGTGGATTCGGTCTCGGCGAAGATGAGGATTTCGCGAATGAGCGGAGACGCGCCGAGACGTGCGGTGAGATCGTCGGCGATGAGCCGGTCGGGGGCGGCGATGAGACGGAACCCGAATCCGGGACGGTCCTCGATTTCAAAACCCGCGGCGTTCAGCGCAGCGAGTCCGGCCCGAATGGCGGCGACGCTTTCCCCGAGCTGCGCGGCGAGATCGCCAGCCGGGAGATGCACCTGCGTTTCGCGCAGCGTGCGGAGAAGACGGGCGTCGAGCGGGTTCATGCGGACGGAGTGGGTCCACGAAAAACACGAAAGGACACGAAAAGCTCCTCCGCTTTCGTGTCCTCTCGTGCCTTTCGTGACCACCTCATGCGAGCAGCTCCAGCGAGAAGTCGATGGCGGGAGCGGAGTGCGTGAGCGCACCGACGGAGATGAAGTCCACACCGGTCGCCGCGATGCCCGCGACGGTCGCGAGCGTGACGCCGCCGCTGGCCTCGAACTGCACGCGCCCCGCGCCGAGCACGACGGCCTCGGCCATCTGCGCGCAGGTCATGTTGTCGAGCAGGATGACATCCACCCCGGTGAACGAGAGAAAGCGGCGGACCTGCTCCAGCGTGTCGGCTTCCAGCTCCACGCGGACACCGGGATTCTCCGCGCGAAACGTGCGGATGGCCGCCTGCAACTGCTCCGGCGTGGTGCCGGCGGCGAGATGGTTGTCCTTCACCATGACCATGTCGTAGAGCCCGAAGCGGTGGTTCACGCCGCCGCCCGCGACGACCGCCGCCTTTTCCAGCGCGCGCAGGCCGGGTGTGGTCTTGCGCGTGTCGAGAATGCGCGCCCGCGTGCCGGCGACCGCCTCGACAAACCGCCGAGTGAGCGTGGCCGTGCCGGAGAGACGCTGGATGAAATTCAGCGCCACGCGCTCCGCCGTCAGGATCGAACGCACGGCCCCGCGGATTTCGAGGATGGTGTCACCTTTGGCCAAAGGGCTGCCGTCCTCCCGCACCACGCGCACCGCGAGCTGCGGATCGACCCGGCGAAAGACTTCCGCGCCGACCCCGACGCCCGCCGCGACCGCCGGTTCCTTCGCGAAAATCCGCGCGCTTCTTTCCTCCGTGCCCACGAAATAACGCGACGTGAGATCGCCGGTCCCGATGTCCTCCGCGAGCGCAATGGCGATGGGGTCGTGCATAAGTTGAGGAAGGCATGATGGTCCGCTTGAACGGTCGTGCTCAACTCCCAACTGCCGCCCACCCATCGTCAACTCGCGCCTGCCGCACCGGGAACAGTCCGGGCGGGAACGGGCGTCGGGGAGTCAGGGGTTATGAGCTTGCGCATGGGGTAATGGGCGGGACCGCATCAGCCTTCCGCCGGACGCAGCACCCGCAATTTGTGCCCGCTCAGCACTACGAAACAGCCGGTCCACGACCCGACATCCTCGTGGGAGAAAACCTCCGCAATCCTTTGTCTCAATGCCACCCGGCCCGCTTCCGGCAGCCGCACGAGCAGCAGGCCGTGATGCGTTCCCGGCTGGAATCGGCGCACATCGGAAAAGTCGAGGTCTTGCGTGATGAGAAACCGGCCCTCAGCCTGCGCTGCCGCCCAGACCGTGGGATCGTCCCGCCCCGCCAGACCTTCCTGCCGCACATTATCCGCATCGTGATTCAGGGTCGCCAGTTCCGCGACCAGCGCTTCCGGCAGATTCTCGTCGAGCTTGATCTTCATGCCGCCACCGCGGGCATCGGTGGCACCGGCAGATCATCGCCCGCCGCCGCCGCGGCAAACGCGATCACCGCGCGCAGCCCGTCGTGCGTCACCGTGGGAAAATCCGCCATGACCTCGGCCTCCGTCGCCCCTTCCGCGAGGCTCGCGAGCAGCGTCCGCACGGGCACGCGCGTCCCTTTGACGACGAGCGCACCGCCGCACAGTTCCGTGCGCCGCTCGAAGTAGTCTGCGTAATTGAATTTCATGGCTGGAAGATTAACCGGGGGCCGCGCTACGGGCAATGTCCGCTTTTCCCTCGTTCCAAACTGAGGGTTTGGGAATGCAGGCTCGGCGGGGAAGCTGTGCTTCGCGGTGAGGGGCGGGAGTTTACCCGCGGCTGCCCGCCACCCAGCACGCAAGGCACTTGCCCCGCCCAGGGTGCGTTCCAAAAGCCCCACTTTCGGAACGAGGGAGAAACCCCTTCCTCGTTCCGAAGCTGAGCTTCGGAACGGCCCTCCCATCGAAGCTTTGCTTCATCGAGGTAGCGGCGGTTCATAGCAGCGGGACGGTACTGGAAGCCAAGCTTCGCAGACATGGCGTTCCGAAGTAGAACTTCGGAACGAGGAGAAAGCTCGGAAGCCGAAATCTTATGGCTCCTGTGAAGCGGCCGGTTTGCAGATTTCCAGCAGCGCGCGCTGCAGTGCTTCGATGTCGAGCGGTTTGGTAAAGTGGCGGGCGAAACCGGCGGCTTGCGCCTGCTGGATGTCGGCATCGTCTCCGGAGCCGCTGATGGCGATGCCCGCGACCGGCGAGCAGGCCCGCAGCTCGCGGAGCAACTCGTGTCCGGAGCCATCGGGAAGCGCCAGGTCGCTGATGAGGAAATCGAAATCTTGCGCCGCGAAGGCCACGCGTGCCTCCGCGCAGGAGCCAGCGGTGACGACTGTGTGACCGCGCCGCCGGAGGAGCTTGGCCATGATGTCGGCGGTCGCCGGGTGATCATCGACCACGAGCAGGGAAAGCCTCGTGGTCTCGGATGGTGGAGTGGTTTCAGGCATGAGGTGAGGAAACGAGTGAACTGGAAGTTTGGCAAAGCCAAGCCCGCCAGCTCCAGCCGCGCGGGCTACGCGACGACGCGCACTTGGCACCGGCGATGCGCGATGCGGACGCGACCGCTGCGCAGCAGGTCGGTCACGGCGGCGAGCGTTTCGCCCTTGCTGTGGCTGGAGGAGGAGACGGCGAGGATGAGATCGCCGAGCGTGAGGGCCGCGCGGGGTTGGGTGGTCTTGAGATGTTTGTTCATGTCTCCAGATGCACCTTGAGCCGTGCCATGTGGGGGCTCCTCTGTGCGGTGCCGGCGGCGGGCTCCGCGCGTGTTTCGATTCGCGACGCGGTGGTGCGAAAGCGCGACACGGCGGGCTAAGTCCGGCGAAGTGCCAGGACGGCCATGTCGTCGTCGAAAGCGGGGGGCATATTTTGCGGGCCGAGCTGGGCGATTAGTCGCGCGGGCAGGCCAGTGCCGGGCTTCAATAGCGCGAGCGCGGTGGCGACGGTGGCGATGGTGCAGCGTTCGCCCGCGGCGTCAGGCAGGCTGAAGAGGCCGTCGGTTTAGAGCAGCGCCACGTCGCCGGGGGCGAGGTGCAGGGCGGTTTCATCCGGCTCCATGATCGCGCTGAGTCCCATCATCAGCCCGAGCGGCGCCACCTTTTCAAGCGTGCCGTCGCACCGCCGGACGAGCAGGGGCGGATGCCCGGCTCCGGCAAAGCTCAGGCACCCAGCGGCGTCGATGACCACGCACGCCGCGGTCATGAACGAGTGCCCGCGCAGCACGCTGAAGAACTCGGCGTTCACGTGAGCGAGGATTCCGCTGGCCGTCGCCGCCGCCGAGCCGGCGAGGTGGAAAAGATGCGCGACCAGACTCGTGAAGAGCGCCGCCGCCACGCCGTGTCCGGTGGCATCGGCGACCCAGAAAAGCCAGCGCCCCGGTGCCAACTGCCGCCAGCCGTACACGTCGCCACCGATCTGGATGAGCGGTTCGTACGCGACCTCCACCTGCCAGCCCTCGACCTGCGGCGGCACCGAGCGGACGATCGCCTGCTGTGTCGTGCGGGCGACGGCGAGATCCGCCTCCTGAACCGCGCGCCACTGCGCCATCTCACGGTTTTGCTCGCGCAGTTTTTCGCCCAAAGCGGCGAGCCGGAGCTGCGTCTCGATCCGGGCCACGAGGACCGCGCGGCTGATCGGCTTGGTGACAAAATCGTTCGCGCCCGCGGTCAGGCAGGCGATCTCCTCGGCCTCGCCGGTGTGGCTCGTGAGCATGATGACGGGGAGTTGGTTCAGCGCCGTCCGCGGCGACGCGCGCAACCGCCGGCAGACCTCCGCGCCGTCGATCCCCGGCATGGAGAAATCCAAGAGCAACAAATCCGGCGGTGCACTTTCCACGACCGCGAGCGCCGCCGCGCCATCGGCCACCGCCGTGAGTTCAAACCCTGCCGCGCGCAGGCTCGCCCCGAGCAACCGGCGCGCAGGTTCTTCGTCATCCACGAGGAGCACCCGCCGGAGAGGCGCAGCGGCGGGCAGCGTTGGCAGGGCAGAGCGTTTGTCAGACATCGTGCCGGAATCGCGAGCCGACCCACCGCCGGATGTAACCCGGCGCTGCAGACGCTGGGCGCGCGGGCAATTTTCGCTGACGGTCAGTGCCCCGCGGATTTCGCGGACGCGACCATCACGCGATCTGTCCAGGCGAGAGCGAAGGCGGAGAAGACGAAGGTGACGTGGATGATGACCTGCCAAAGCATGGCCTGCTCGGGGCGGCGATCGGCCTCGATGAAGGTCTTGAGCAGGTGGATGGACGAGATGCCGATGAGCGCGGTGGCGAGCTTCACCTTGAGCACGCCCGCATTGACGTGGCTGAGCCACTCCGGCTGATCCGGGTGGTCGTCGAGATCGAGGCGGGAGACGAAAGTTTCGTAGCCGCCGATGATGACCATGATGAGGAGGTTCGCGATCATGACCACGTCGATGAGCCCGAGCACGGAGAGCATGATCGCCTCGCTGGCCGACGTGGCGACCGCGCCGTGCGCCCCGTGCGCGGCCACCGTGGGGGCGGCGTGGCCGAACGCGACGATGATCAGGTGCCACAGCTCGACGAGGAACTGATAGACATACACGCACTGGGCGATGATCAGCCCGGCGTAGAGCGGAGCCTGCAGCCAGCGGCTGGCGAAAATGAGTCTCTCGAACGGATTGCGACGTGGTTTTGCGGGATCGGGCACGCGCGGAGAGTTAGCGGCGCTCGCTCCTTCTGTCGAGGCCCGTCCGGCCTACTGGTCGTCCTTGTCGTTGGGATTGGCGGGGTCGGTTTCCTTGGGGGCCGGCTTGAGGTCGGGTTCGGCATCCGTCTTGGTCGGCGGGGCGCTGCCTTTGGGTTTCAGGTCGATCCATTTCACGACCACGCCGCGCTGCGGCGGGAAGACGAAGCGCAGGGTTTCGGTTTGCGGCAGGGCGAAGTCCCATTCCTTCGTCTGACCCCAGAGGCCTTTGGTATTGGGCAGGTGCATCCAGCCGATTCGCTGGTCGCCGATGTAAACGCGGACGCGGCAGTTTCCGTTCGCCACCGCGTGGCCGATGGTGATGCCGTAGGTCTCGGCCTTCGGGATGCTGACTTTGTATTCCACCCAGCCCTCGGAGTTCTTCTGGAAAAAGACCTGTTTGCCGAAGTCGAAGGAGTCGCGGCGCGAGGCATTGGATCCTTTGGCGAAATCCACGGCGACGCGATGCTGCACGCCGGGCGCGGGCTTGGCGGGTTTCTCGGGCTGCGGGTCGGGATATTTTTGCGGAGTGAGTTTCGGGGATTTCTTCGGCCCCTTGGGATTCTTCTGCACGATGTCCGCGGCGTTCTTTAGAGTGGCCGCTTGATCTTTGGCGGTCACAGCATCGGCCAGCCAGCGCAGCTGCTCGGCTTGGGAAAAGTCCTGCGCATGGTCGCGCGCTTTGACGATCTCCAGGAACTGGGTGCCTTTCATTCCGTCCCACGTCGAATGCTCCCAGCCGCGCCCGAGCTTCACTTTCCAGCCCTCATTGCCGAGAAACCCCACGGCGGCGTGCCCCGGCTGTTTCACACCCCAAACGGGGACGCCAAAGGCCTGGTTGATGAATCGCCCGAACCACGCGCGCGGGCCGCATTTGCCGCCCCCATTGAGCACCGTGGCAAAGGTGTGCGGCAGCGGACCCCAGTTGGCGCTGGTGTATTGCACCTCGGAAACCATCGCGATGTAGCGAGCCTCGCGCACCAGCTCGGGCCGCATCGTTTTCAGCATCGCTCGCGCCCAGGTGATGTCGGCGTCGGTTCCATCGCAGTTCACGACCTTGGCGTATTCCCAGACGCGCAGTTCGCCGAACATCGGCGCAAGTTCGCCGCTTTTGTGCGCGGCCTTGTAGTGCTGGTAGCGCTTCACGGGGTCGATGGTTTCGTCGCAGTGAAACGCCTTGGTCGGCCTGGCCAGCGCCAGCGCCGTGCCCAACGCGAGCCGGAGGTGCATGCCCTGCGCTGCCTCGGGATCGGCGGTGAAAATCTTGCGCAGCACACCCAGCGCGCCGAGGTAGTCCTTGTCGCGCGGCTCGCCGCCTTCGAGGAAAAGGCCCATGACCTCCGGGCTGTTCATCAGCCCCGCGAGGAACGCCTGATTCCCCGGATCGGTTTTGGCAAAGGTGCCCAGCTTGTCCGCGCCGCACTTGGCGATGAGCTGCCGCTGAGCCAGCGTGGCCGTCAGGGTGGCATCCTTGAACAACGCACCCTGCGCGGCGGCCGCGATCTGCGCCGGGTCGCCCGTTGGGGCTTTTTCATTCAGCCACTTGGTCGCGCTGGTGAGGTAGCCGGTGAAATCACCGGACTTGATGGTCTTCTCCAGTTCACCCGCGCCTGGTTCCCACGCACGGAGTGACGTGTGCGTCACGAGCAGAGAGCAGGAGAGGAGAGCGGCGAGCAGGTGAGATTTCATGAGTCGAGCAACGACCAGACTGAGCGAAGCGCAGGCTGGAAAGTAGCTTGGGCTTTAGCCCAAAGTCACAGTCATCTTGGGCTAAAGCCCAAGCTACTTTCCGCTCCGTTTAGGATGACGGTTATTCTGTCCACCGCCGCACCGCCGGTCCTACTCCAGCGGATGCGCTTTGAGCAGCTCCTCGGGCTTCCAGAAGATGCTGCGGTCTTTGGTGGCCTCGCGGACTTTTGCGACGGTCGCGGGGAGGACGGGGGCGGCTTTGTTGCTCCAGGTGTTGCGCACGTAGGTCAGCACGCCGGCGATTTCCTCGTCGCTGAGGATCGCGCCAAACGCCGTCATCGGCGGGACGCCTTTGGCCGGATCGTAGGTCACGCCTTTGACCTCCATCGGTCCCCACAGGCCGTGCAGCGTGAGCTTGATGAGCCGCTCTTCGCTGCCGGTGACCCATGGGCTGCCGTCGAGCGGCGGGTAGGTCGGCGCGAGGCCGGCGCCGCTGGGCTGGTGGCAGGTGGCGCAGTGGCCGTCGCGGGCGAAGACGTTCCACCCTCGTTACCAAACTCCGTTTGGAAACGCAAAGAGGACGGAAATTGCATTTATCTCCTCGTTCCCAAACTGAGGGTTTAGGAACGCAGGCTCCGTGGGGGAAGCTGTGCTTCGCGGTCAGGGGCGGGAATGGGTACGCTGTTTCCCGCCACCCGCAGCTGAGCCTGTCTCGGTTTCGCGGACAGGTTTGGGTATGCAGGATGGATCCACCTGCATGAACGAAACGAACACACCGAAAGAGAAGACGAATGCGTTGAAGAGACCGCGGCGGTATTACGACGCGCAGTTTAAGAAGGCCGCGGTCGAACACTGCGAGCGACACGGCGGAGATCTCAGCGGCACCTCTGCTGAGTTGGGCGTCAACTACTGGACCTTGCGCGACTGGGTGGAGGCGGCACGCGGCAAGACCGCCGGGCTGGCCATGCCGCGCACAGTGCTCGAACTGGAGAGCGAAGTGCGCCGGCTCAAGAGCGAACTGGCCAGGGTGACTGAGCAGCGCGAACCGAGCGGAGCGAGATAGCCAAAGGGCGGAGCCTTTGCCCGAAGGGCAGCACCGGAGGGTGCTGGCAAATCCTAAAAAAATCGCTGGGCATCCTCTCGATTCCGTGACGGCTCGTTACCGCGAAGTTCAGCAGTTGGCGCAGAGGCATCCCGTGGCGGTGCTCTGCCCGCTGCTCGGGGTTTGCTGCCGCCCTCCGGCGGCCCCCTTCGGGCTGCGCTCCGCGCAGGCTATCTCGCTCCGCTCGGTTCACGCAGCGGCTATTACGGCTGGCGGCAGCGCGCTCCGAGCCGCCGCCAGAGCGAGGATGCCCGGCTTTTGGTGGAGTTGAAGAGGGCCTTTGAGCAAAGCCGCGGCACCTACGGTCGTCCCCGACTGACCCGGGCACTGCGCACCTGCGGCCATCGCCACGGAGAGCGCCGGATCGGCCGGCTCATGCGCG
>JAIOPH010000029.1 GCA_021414005.1 Chthoniobacter sp.
CCGGCGGCCTTAGATACTCTTCGGCGTGGACAAAAGAGTCGGGGGACCGATCTAACGAACAGGGTCGCGGCGGGGCGATCACCCCGTCGCGCCCTCAGGCGTCTACGGCCTCCCCAAGGTCTGCTCACCCTGCCAAATCCCGCCACTCTCGAACATCTCGTTCTCGACATTGTTTCGAGATACAAGGCGACTCGCGCATCCTCCGAACTAGATGCCCTGGGTCTGCTGATGCAACTCGGCGCATTTCCACCCGCATGGGGAAAGAGGCGGGGCGTTGAGGGAACCTGCTCGCGGTGGGGCGTGGAGCTAGGCGGAAGGTCGGTCCTGGTGGGATGAATTCACCCGCCGACCAACTCCCGGCAGATCTTTTTCACGATCCCCGGCCCCTCGTAAATAAACCCCGTGTAGAGCTGCACGAGTGCGGCACCCGCGTCGAATTTCTCCTGCGCCGACGGCCCGTCGAAAATCCCGCCGACGGCGATTACCGGCACTTTCGTGCGCTCGGCGATGAAGCGCACGATCGCCGTCGAGCGCTCCCGCAGTGGTCGCCCGCTCAGCCCGCCCTGCTGCTCGCGCCGCGCCGGGATGCCGGCGTGATCGATGGTCGTATTGGTGGCGATGATCCCCGCCAGTTTGTGCTCCTCGACGAGTTCCAGAATCTCGCCGATCGCCACCCACTCCAGATCCGGCGCGATCTTGAGCAGGAGCGGACGCCCGCCCGTGTTGCGTCCCTGGATCGTGGCCAGCAGTTCGTGCAAAGCCGCGCGATCCTGGAGCTGGCGCAGCCCCGGCGTGTTCGGCGAGCTGACGTTTAGCACGAAGTAGTCGCCCAGCCCTTTCAGCCGCTCGAACGACAGGAGATAGTCGCCGGTCGCCTCCTGGAGCGGCGTCACCTTCGATTTGCCGAGATTGATGCCCACCGGGATGCGCGGCCAGCCGCCGGAGTCGCGCAGGCGCTGGAGCCGCGCGGCCACGGCGTCGCAACCGTCGTTGTTAAAGCCCAGCCGGTTGATGATCCCGGCGCATTCCGGCACGCGGAAAATGCGCGGCTTCGGATTGCCCGGCTGCGCGCGCGCGGTGATCGTGCCGACTTCCGCGAAGCCAAACCCCAGCGCCTCCCACGCGGGCAGCGCCACGGCGTTTTTGTCGAAACCCGCCGCCAGTCCCACGGGGTTGGGAAACGTCACGCCGAAGACCGTCCGCGCGAGCCGCGGATCATGCACGGGCGGGAACTTTGCCAGCATCGGCCCGGCCACTTTCAGCATGCCCATGGCGAAATGATGCACGGCTTCCGGGTCGGCGAGGAAGAGCAACGGGCGGATGAGTTCCTTGTAAAAAATCATGGTGCGGTGCGCCGGACTTTCACCGCTGCGCCACCACACGGCGAATCAAATCCCACCGCGCGCCTCAGCGCCGCTCGGCGGCGACGCAGTGCAGGCCGCCGCCGAGTTCGGCGAGACTTTTCGCCGGCACCATCGTGACCTTGAAGCCTTCGCCCGCAAAAACCTTGCACGCGGCTTCGTCCTCCGGGCGGCCGTACTCGGGGACAAAGGCGAAGTCCCCGCACAGCACCGCGTTGGCATAGCTTTCAAAAACCCAGTAACTCTCGCTGATGCGATCCAGCTTCGGCGTCGGTGCGGGCAGGCGGATGAGCCGGTAGCCGAGTCCCGTCAGCGCGGCGGCGTTTTCCTCCATCACCTGCCGGCGCTCTTTGTCCGCGGGGTCGGTGAAGTCCGCCAGAAACGCGCGCTTTCCCGTGGCCAGCATCACGAACATGTCCAGATGCTGCGACTGGTCACCGGGAAGGGATTTCAACGTCTGGACCTTCGTGCAGCCCATGCGGGAAAGGATTGCCTGGATCGGCGTGCCCAGCTTCCCGGTGGGCGTGGCGGTAAAGCCCAGGCCGTCGTCCACCTGCAAGTTTCCGCCCTCGAGCTGCCCGGCGGTGTTCGGCGCGTTCCTGACGACCGGCACCCGATAGTGCTCGGCCAGCTTCGAGGTCGCGAGGTCATCCAGCGGGCGGAAGAGCGGGTAGTATTTGAGGTCGAAAATCGCGCGCACGGCCTTGGCGTCGCCCTTTTTCTCCAGCCAGATCGGCCCGTAATCCCTGACCCAGCCGCCATTGATCGGGATTTCCAGCAGCTTGACCCGCGTGGTCTCGCCCAACTCCCGTCGCGCCCACGCGAGGCAGAGCGGATGCACGAGCAGCGTGACCTCGACGCGCGCGGACGCCTTGGCCGCGAAGCCGAGAATCTCGCCGCCGCCCCGATGCAGCAGGTCCAGCGCGGCTGATCCCTCATGGCCGTGATCGAGCCCGAGCGCCAGAATCAGGCCGGCGGGTGTCTCCGTGGTGGCGACCGGCGTGTAGCCCGGCAGCTCCTCGGCGTGGGCCCCGGCGAGGTGGAAAATGGCGAGCACCACCACCGCGCCCAGCCGGAGCCGTTTGCGGAAAGCGGTCATCGGATTGCAGAACCGGCCCGGCGGAGGGCCGGGCGCCTATTTACCGATCACCGGACCGGAGCCGACGTCTTCCGGCGAGGGCATCTGGATGGGGCGAATCCAGATGTTGCGGTAACGGACCGGGTTGCCGTGGTCCTGAAGTTTGATTGGGCCTTTTTCCGGGTGCGCCTGATAAGTGCCGACGGTCCGGTGGGGCGTGCCGCCGATCAGGACGGTGTGGTTTTGCGTGACCACGCCGTTGTGCAGCACGGTGACGATGGCGGGCTTTTCCAGCTTGCCTTCCTTGAAGCGCGGGCCTTCGAAAATGATGTCGTAGGTCTGCCATTCGCCGGGTTTGCGCGAGGAGTTCACCTGCGGCGGCATGTAGCCGTAGATCGCGGTGGCCTGGCCGTCCGGGTAGGTCTGGTTTTCGTAGTTGTCGAGCACTTGGATCTCGTAGCGGCCAAAGAGAAAGACGCCGCTGTTGCCGCGGCCCTGGCTCTTGCCGGTGGCGGGAACGGGCGCGGTCCATTCGAGGTGCAGTTGATAGTCGGGACCGAATTCATCCTTCGTCTGGAGATCGCCGCCGCCCGCGATGGCCTCGCCATTGAGCACCTTCCATTTGGCTTCGGCATTACCGGATTTCCATTTCGACAAATCCGTGCCGTCGAAGAGGGCGATGGCGTCGCTCGGCGCGGTGCCGACTTTTTCCTGCGTGCTGGGGAGGCCGGGCGTAACGATCCTCGGCTGCGGGCGGCCGCTGTCGTGGACGTGCCACTTCGTGCCGGGGATGATCGGCGTGTCGGTGTAGCCGAGGTCGTCGGCGAGCGCGGCGGTGGAAAGGAGGGCGGTGAGGAGGAGGGTTGGTTTCATGAAAGCAGGGAGTGGAGCGGGGAAGGGGAGGTGTTTCGAGAAAAAACTCGAAATCCGAACGTCGAAATTCGCAACAAACTCGAAAAGCGTGAATGCTGGAATAAAGAAAACAACCGCCCGTCCATCGTTCACCCGCCTTTCCACTCGTTCGAATTTGTTTCGGATTTCGACATTCGGGTTTCGAATTTTTCACCCCCTACCGGCACCGAATCCGCCGTCCTCCAACCGAGCCGGCAGTCCTACCCGAGCCGGTAAACGATCCGCGCCTTATTCAGATCGTAAGACGACATTTCGATCTTCACCCGGTCGCCGAGCGTGAGGCGGATGAAACGCTTGCGCATTTTCCCGGAGATATGGGCCAGAACCTCGTGCTTGTTTGCCAGCGCGACCCGGAACATCGTGCCCGCCAAAACGGCGGTGATGGTTCCTTCGGTTTCAATAATTTCTTCGACGGCCATAGGATTGGAAAAATAAGGGCAAGTGCTGCACGCGGCATCGCGCCGCGCAAAGGGACGCGGAGCTTCGTCGGTTTCGGCGATGATGCAAGGTTTTGCGTGGAAATAATCCGCCCGCTCCGCCGCCCATTTTCGCACGAGGAATCGGCTTGTGAGCACGGTTGTTTCGGCTTACGACAGACATTCGCCCTCGGACCGCTCCGCTGGGCGCAACACGAAAGAGCCTATGGCCACACAAGCAGAAATCATCGTCCGGGAAGGCGCACGCGCCCTCGGACGTTACGTCCTCGATCCGGGGGAGTATGTTATCGGCAGAGACTTGGAATCCTGCGACATCCTCCTCGACAGCACTGGCATCTCGCGCCAGCACGCGAAGATCACCATCAGTCCCGACCACCTCACGGTCAGCGATCTCGGCAGCACCAACGGCACTTTTCACGGCAGCAGTCTCGTCGAGGGCGCCATCGTCCTGCGCTCCGGCGACGCCATCCGCATGGGCAATGAAGGCAGCGCGATCATCCGACTTATCCAAAACGGCAAGCCCAAGGCGGGCAGCGGCAACGGCAACGGAAACGGCAAGCACAGCGACGAGGCGCACCCGGCGTCTGCGGAGCAGTTGAAAAAAGCGCTCGCCGAGCGGGATGCCACGCGCAAGCAGCACGACGAACTGGCCGCGCAGCTCACCGCCGCCACGCAGCAGATAGCAGCGATGAAAGCCGATCTCGGCCGCAATGCCGAAAGCTCCTTGCAGGCCGTCCGGGAACTCGAGGTCCGCACGAAGGAACTGCTCGCCTTGAAGTCGGCGCACAGCTCCGCGGCGGAGCAGAAAGCCCAGGCACTCGCGCAGGTCAGCCAGTTGCAGCAGGAACTGCAGAAGCAGGCCGCCGCGCAGAAATCCGGGCAGGACAAAAACGCCGCCGCCCAGCTCGAGCAGCTCCGCGCGGATTATGAAAAACGTCTCCAGGTTCTCGCCCAGGAACGCGCCGCCGCGCTGAAAGAGCGCGACGAATTGCAGGCCCGCTGGCAGCAGCGGGACAAGGAGCAGCAGGCCCAGAGCGCCAAGGTCGCGCAGCAGCAGACCGCGCTTGCCGCGGAAAAGGACAAGGCGCTCGCCGAACTGGCGTCCGTTCGCGAGGCGCACAAAAAGGAACTCGCCGCCGCCGTGCAGGCGCGCGACCAAGCGCTGGCGCAGCTCGGCGAGCTGAAGAAGCAGCAGCCCGCCGCCGAGAAGATCGCGAAGATCGAGGAAACCCATCGCCAGCAACTCACCGCCCTCACCGCCCAGCACACCGCTGCCTTGAAGGAGCGCGACACCGCCCTTCACCAAACCCGGGAGGCCGCCACCCGGCAGCAGCAGGAAGCCGCCGCCCTGGCCAAAAAGCAGATCGAAGCCGTCCACGAACGCGAACGCCAGATCGCCACCCTCACCAAGGCCCTCGAAGCTCAAAAGCGCGAAGCCGCCGCCCTCGCCCAGCAGCGCGACGCACTCGCCAAGGACAAGGAAGCCAGGGAAGCCAAGGACGCGCAGGCGCGGAACCTCGCGGGCGAAAAGGAAAACGCGCAGGCGCAGGCGCAGGCCGCGCAGCACGCGCAGGCTTTGGGTGAAAAGGACACCGCGCTCGCCGCTCTCCGTCAGGCCGTGGAGGCCCAGAAAACCGAGATCACCGGGCTCACGCAGCAGCGCGACCACCTTATCAAAGAGCGCGACGAAGCCGCCGCCCGCTCCGCGAAAATCGCCAAAGATCTGGCTGGTGAAAAAGGGAACGTGCAGACGCAGGCGCAGGCCCTGGCCGCGCAGCACGCGCAGGCTTTGGGTGAAAAGGACGCCGCGCTCGCCACTCTCCGCCAGGCCGTCGAGGCGCAGAAGGCCGAGATCGCCGGGCTCGCCGAGCAACGCGACCACCTCGCCAAGGACCGGGACGAAGCCGCCGCGCGCTCCGCCAAATTCGCCGAAGATCTCAAGGCGCAGATGCACGCCCTCGCCCGTCAGCGCGACGAACTCCTCAAGGAGCGCGACGCGCAGGCCATGCAGTTCGCGCAGCTCACAGGCACGCACGAACAGCAGGCCAAAGTGCGCGCGACCGAGCAGCAGAGCCTCGTCGCGGCGCGCGATCAGGCGCTCGCCCACCTCGAAGAGCTCCGCATCGCCCACGAGCAGCAGCTCGCCGCCGCGCAGAACGAGCACGCCGTGAAACTGCGGGAGCGCGACCAGGCGCTCAACGGCGTCCACGCCGTCTGCCTCGAACTCAAGCAGCAGCTCGAAACCGCCACGCGCGAACGCGACCAGGCCGTGGCCGACCGCGAGGCCGCCGGGGCGAAAGTCACGCCCGTCGTGGCCGCCCAGCGCGAGCAGATCGCCTCGCTCGCCGGCGAACGCGACGTGCTGGCGCGCGAAAAGGCAGACCTCGCCCAGCAACTCGCCGCCGCGCAGAAAAACGTCGAGACCCGCCTCGCGAAACAGCAGGCCGATCTGGAGAAATTCGCCGCGGAAAAACAGGCCGAGCATACCGAACTCCAGAACCTCATCGAGGCGCAGAAAAGCCAGCTCGGCTCCCTCGCCCAGCAGCGCGCCCAACTTGCCCAGGAACACGCCGACCTCACCGCCCGCGCGCAGGCGCTGCCGACGCGCAGGAAAAAGAGCGCAGCGCTTTCAACGAAGAGCGCGCCCATGCCGCGACGCATTTCGCCAAGCTCAGCGACGAGCAAAAGCGCCAGTTCACCGCGCTCGCCGAGCAGCGCGACCGGCTGATCGCCGAACGCGATCAGGCCTGCGCCAAATTCGCCGAGCAAACCGAAGCCCACCGCCAGCACGCCGCCGCCCGCGAGTCCGAGCGGCAGAACCTTCTCGCCGCGCGCGATCAGGGGCTCGCCCACCTCGACGAGCTCCGCGCCGCCCACGAGCAGCGGCTGGCTGCTTTGCAAAGCGAGCACGCCGTCACCCTCCGCGAGCGCGACGAAGCGCTGCACGGACTGAACGCCGCGACCCTCGAACTCAAGCAGCAGCTCGAAGCCGCCTTCCGTGAACGCGATCAGGCGCACGCCGACCGCGAAGCCACCGGCGCGAAAGTCACGCCCGTGATCGCCGCGCAGCGCGAGCAGATCGCCTCGCTCATCGCCGAGCGCGACGTGCTCGCGCGGGAAAAGGCGCAGCTCATTCAGCAGGCCGCCGGCGCACAAAAAGCCGCCGAGAAACGCGCAGCCCGCCAGCAGGCGGAGCGCGAGAAATTTGCCGCCGAAAAACAGGCCGAGCTGACCGAACTCCAGAACCTGATCGAAGCGCAGAAGAACCAACTCGCCTCCCTCGCCCAGCAGCGTGCGCAACTCGCCGAAGAGCACGCCGCCGCCGTGGCCCGCGGTCAGGCCCTCGCCGAGGCGCAGGAAAAGGACCGCCTCGACTTCGCCGAGGAACGCGACCGCGCGACCGCGCATTTTGCCAAGCTCGCCGATGAGCAGAAACGCCAAACCGTCACGCTCGCGGAGCAGCGCGACCGGCTCCTCGCCGAGCGCGACCATGCGCTCGCACAGTTCGCGGAACTCACCGACGCTCATCGCCGGCACTCCAGCGCCAAGGACGCCGAGCGCCTGAACCTCGTCACCGCCCGCGACCTCACGGCGGCCCACCTCGACGAAATCCGCGCCGGGCACGAAACCCAGCTCGCCAGCTTGAACGAGACCCACGCCCTGACGCTGCGCGAACGCGACCACGCGCTCCAGGCCGCGCAGGCGCTCACCTTTGAGCAGAAGCAACAGATCGAGACGCTGCTCCGCGAGCGCGACCAGGCCGTGGCCGACCGCGAGGCGGCCGGCGCGAAAGTTACGCCCATCGTTTCCGCGCAGCGCGAGCAGATCGCCTCGCTCGCCGCCGAGCGCGATGTGCTGGCGCGCGAAAAAGCGCAGCTCGCCCATCAGGCCGCCACCAGCCAGCAGGCGCTGAGTACGCGGCTGCGGAGCTTGGAGGAGGACTTGCAAAAGCTCGCCGCCGAACGAACTGCCGAGGCCGCCGAATTGCAGCGCGTCATCGCCGCGCAAAAAGACCAGCTCGCCTCCCTCGGCGAGCAGCGCGCCCAGCTCGCCGCCGAGCGCGAAGAGCAGGAGACCCGCGCCGCCGCCACCACTGCCGCACACGAAAAAGCACTCGCCGACGCCGAGGCCGCGCGGCTCGCCGTGGTGCAGGACCGCGACCAGGCCGCCGCGCAATTTAACAAGCTCCTCGCCGCGCAGAAGAAGCAGTTCCACGCACTCGGCAAACAGCGCGACGGGCTCCTCCAGGAACGCGACGGTGCGCTCGCCCAGCTCGCCAAGCTCGGCGAGGAAAGCGAGGCTCGCGCCGCCGCGCATCAAGCCGAGCGCCAGAATCTCGCCGCCGCCCGCGACCACGTCGTGGCCCATGTCGAGGAACTCCGCGCGACCCACGAGAGCCAGCTCGCGCCTTTGGCCGAGGAACGTGACCTCGCCCTCCGCGACCGCGACGAGGCCCGCCGCCAGTTCACCGCGCTGGACGAAAGCCGGCGTCAGGAAATCGCCACGCTCCAGCAGGAAGCCGAACGTCAGGCCGCCGCGCTCGTGGAAGCCGCCAAGCTCGCCGACGGCCAGAAGGCCCAGCTCGCCGCCCTCGCCGTCGAGCGCGAGACTCTGCTCCGCGAAAAAGCCGACGCCGCCCAACGCTTCGCCAACGAGCGCCAGGCCTTCAACCAGCGCCAGCAGGGCTTTGCCGCGGATCGGGAAAAGCTCATCGCCGACAAAGCCGCGGCCATCGCCGAACTGCACACGCTCATCGACAGCCACAAGGCGCAGCATGAGACGCTGACTCAGCAGGGTGCCGCGCTCGCGAAGGAACGCGACGAGTCGCTCACCCTCGCCGCCCAGTATGACGAAGCCCGCCAGCTCCAGGCCGCCGCCCTTGCGGCCTACAAGGTCAGCGCCGCGGAGCAGCACGCGCACACCCAGCAGGAATTCGCCGCGCTCGCCGCCGAGCAGAAGAAGCAGGTCGCCGCGCTCACCGAGCAGCGCGCCGCGCTGATCGTGGAACGCGACGACGCCCGGAGCAAACTCGCCGCGCTCACCGAGGCGCACACGCGCCATGTGGCCGAGGCCGCGGCCGAGCAGAAAAAGCTGCTCACCGCCCGCGCGCACGCCGTGGCGCAGCTCGCGGAGATCCGCGCCGCCTTTGACCAGCAGATCGCCGCCCACAGCGCGGAGCACACGCAGACGACCGCGCAATTCACCGCGCTCGCCGCCGAGCAGAAGCAGCAGCTCGCCACACTCGATGAGCAGCGCGCCGTGCTGCTCGTCGAGCGCGACGCGGCGCTCGCGAAGTTCGCCGAGCTGGCGGAGACCCACCGCCAGCACGCCGCCGCGGCCGAGGCTGAGCAGAAAAAACTCGTCGCCGCCCGCGACCACGCCGTGACCCAGCTCGCGGAAATCCGTGCCGCCTTTGACCAGCAGGCTGCCGCCACCGCCGAGCAGCACGCGCTCACCATCCGCGAACGCGATGCCGCCCAGGCGCGCCAGGCGGAGCTGCATGCCACCTTGCAGAAACAGCTCGAAACGCTCACGGCCCAGCGCGATACGCTGGTCCGCGAAAACGCCGCTCACGCCAAGCGCACCTCCGCCGAAATCAAGTCGCTGCGGGCCGAGATCGCCGCGCGCGATGCCGACCAGACGCACGCGCAGGAGAAAGCCGCCGCCGCCGCCGAGTTCCAGCAGCTCATTACCGGAGCGCAGGGCCACATCGCCTCGCTCACCGAGCAGCGTGACAAATATTCCGCCGATCACACCGCGGCGCTCGCGCGCCTCGAGGCGCTCGCCGCGGAGCGCCAGCGGGAATCCGCCGAGCTGGCCGCGCACCGCACCGCTCTCGTGCAAGAGCGCGACGAAGCCGCCGCGCGTTTCACCCAGCTCGCCGCCGAGCACGCAAAACACGTCGAGGAGCTGCTCGCCCAGCGGGCTGCCAGCGCCGCGGAGCGCGACCACACGCTCGCCGAACTCGCCGAAACCCGGAAGGCCGCGCTCGCCGAACTCGAAGCCACCCGCGCCGCCCATCAGACCACGCTCCGCGAACACGAGGAAGCCGCCGCCGCCTTGCGCAAAACCATCGAGGCCCGCGTCCAAAACATCGCCGCGCTCAAGGAAGATCGTGAGAAATTCGGGAAGGACCGCCAGGCGCATCTCGCCTCCATTCAGGCGGCCCACGCCGCGGCGCTCAAGGAACGCGAAGACGCCCTCAGCGCCTTGCGCGGGCAGCTCAGCAAGCAGCAAAAGGAAGCCGCGCATCTTCAGGCGCAGCTCGCCGCCTTGACCGAGGAAAACGCCAGGGCCGCCGCCGGTCGCAAGCAACTCGTCGCTTCGCACGACGACCAAATCGCTTCGTTTGCCGAGGAGCGCGCGGGCATGCTGCGGGTCAAAGACGAATTTCTCGCCGAAGCCGCCGCCACCGCCGCGGCGCACGAGAAACAGCTCGCGGCCCTCACGGCGCAGCGCGACGACCTCCTCCGCCAGCGCGGGGAAATGACCACGCACTTCGGTGCCGTGGCCGCTGCGCAGAAAGCGCAAATCATCCAGCTTAGCAAAGAGCGCGACAAACTCCTCAAGGACCGGACCAAGCCGGCCGTGCTCTTCTCGAACGTCAGCGACTCGCAGAAAAAGCAGATCGATGCGCTGGCCCACACTGCCGAGAAACTGCGCGCGGAACACGCGGCGGCGCAGGCGCAGTTCGCGCAGATCAATGCCGAGCAGAAAGCACACATCGAGTCCCTCGTTCAGCAGCGCGACCAGCTCACTCTCGAGCACGAAGCCGCGCGCGCCAGCCTCACGGAAATCGGGGAGTCGCAGAAAAAGCAGATCGAAAACCTCGACCGCGAGCGCGCTGCCGCGCTTCAGGAAAAAGAGCAGACCGTGGCGCGCCTCAACGAGGTCAATGCCGCGCAGGCGCAGCAGATCGCGTCGCTCAATGCCCAGCGCGATGCCATCCTCAAGGAGAAGGAGGAGGCGCACGGACGCCTCGCGCAGATCACCACCGCCCAGCAGACGCAGATCGCTTCGCTGGAGCAGGCGCGCGCCGCTTTCGCCGAGGAAAGCGAACGCACCATCGCCGGGCTCCGCCAGCTCCACGAGGGCCAGAAGAAGCACGTCGAGACTGCCGACCGCGAACGCGCCGCCGCCGTCAAAGCCCGCGAGCAGGCCACCGCCGAACTCAAGCGCCTCAACGACACCCAGCAGAAGCAGATTGCCGAACTCGAGCACCAGCGCGCCACGCTCACCCACGAGCGCGACCGCCTCGCCGACGCCCTCGCCAAGGCCCGGGAAGCGCACACGCACGAAGCTGGTACGCTTTTGTCCGCCAAGACCTCGCTGACGCAGGACCGCGACGAGGCGCTGAAGCACTTTGCCAAGGTCGAGCAGGCCTTGCAGCATCAGGTCGCCCTGCTGACCAAGCAGCGCGATGAAACCATTGTGGACCGCGACGCCGCCCGCGCGGAAGTCGCCAAGCTCGCCGAGCAGCAAAAGCTGCAGCTTACGGCGCACAATCAGCAGCGCGAGACCCTGATCAAGGAACGCGACGCGGCGCTCGGCCGCTTCGCCGAGGTCAATCAGGCGCAAGTCAAGCAGCTCGAATCGCTCACCGAGGAGCGCGCGGCGCTGCTCAAGGAAAAAGACGCCTCGCTCGCCCGACTCACCGAAATCACGAAGGTGCAGAAGGCGCAGATCGACACGCTGTGCAAGGAGCGCGACACCGTGGTGAAGGAGAAAGAAACCACCGTCGGCGAACTGACCCGACTCAACCACGCACAGACGCAGCAGATCGCCTCGCTCGAGCGCGACTCGCTCGGCATCATCCAGAAGCACGACGAAGCGGTGCAGCAGCTCCACAGCGTCAATTCCACCCAGCTCGAACAGATCGCCTCACTCGACCGCCAGCGCCTCGACGTCCTGAAGCAGCGCGACGACGCCCTCGCGCAATTCCAGCAGGTCAACGATTCGCAGCTCACGACCATCGCCCTGCTCACCACCGAGCGCGATGGGCTCCTCCGGCAGCAGGAAGACGATGCCGCAAAACGCGCGCGCTTGCAGGAAAAGCACGCCGCCGCCCTCAAGGACATCGATCAGGAGCGGGCCGAGATCGCGAAGAAACTCGCCGAAGCCCACGCCGAGCGCGACGGCATGCAGCGCGAGCGCGACGAGGCGCTCGCCGTCCATGCCCGCGCGCGTGACAACCACAAGCGCGAACTCGACAGCCTCGCCCAGCAGCGCGAGATGCTGACCGACGAACGCGACCGTGCGCTCGTCAAGCTCGACACCATTTCCAACTCCCGCCAGGGCGACCTCGCCGGCCTCGCGGAGATGCAGAACAAGCATCGTGCCGAGATGGCGGATCAATTGGAGCAGCTCAAGAAAACTGCCGCCGAGCGCGACGAACTCATCGCCCGCCTCGACCGCCTCAAGGACAGCCACAAGTCCCAACTCGACGAGGTGGTCCGCGACCGCCTCAACATCGTGGACGAGCGCGACAAGGCCGTCGTCCGTTTGGAAAAAACGCGTGAAGACCTGGCCAAGACCGAGAGCAAGTTCGACAAGGAACGCCAATACCTCATCAAGGAGCGCGACAAGGCCTTTGCCCAGCTCGACGAAGCCCGCAACGCCCAGAAGGAACTCGAACAGACGCTCGACGAAAATTCGCCCTTTGCCCAGGAACTCGCGACCGCCGAAAAGACGTGGCGCACCCTCGACACCGGCAAGAACAAGGAGGCGGCCACGAAACTCGACAAGCTCTTTGGCAGCCTCCGCGCGAAGCTCCGCGGCTCGCAGAATCAGGTCAGCGAAATCAGTCGCCTCGAATCCTTCAAGCTCACCCCGGCGGAAAAACTTCTCGCCCGGCATAAGTACGAACTCGGCACCGAAATCTCGCGTGACGACTCCATCGTCCTCTTCCGCGCCAAGGATCTGAACATCGCCCGCGAGGTCACCATGAAGCTTGTCGGCGACGACGTCGCCTCCCGCGATGCCGCCATCGCCCAGCTCATCGCCGAGGCGCAGATGATCGGCCGCCTCGAACATCCCAACATCCAGCCCTTGCACGAGCTGAGCATCGATGAATCCGGCCGCGCCTTTTACACCGCCAAGCCGATGAAAGGCTCGACGCTCACCAAGATCCTCGACGACCTCCGCAACAAAAAATCCAGCGCCCTCGTCGCCTTCGATCTCAAAAAGATCCTCACCACCTTCCACGGAGTCTGCGACGCCATCGCCTTTGCACACTCGGAGGGCATCGTCCACGGACGCCTCACCGCCGACCACGTCCATGTCGGCGACTACGGCGAAGTCCTCGTGACGGGCTGGGAGCAAGGCCGCAAGATTCGCGAAGGCAACGTCAACCATTACGAAGCCGACGTGCGTGTGGACATCGCCGCTCTCGGCGACCTGCTCTATCACATCCTCACCCTCGCCGCGCCCGTGGCCGACGAAAAGAAAGCCGCGACCGCCCCGCACGCCATTTGGAAAATGCCCAAAGGCCTCTGGACGCTCACCCAGCAGATCCGCTCGAATCGCGGTGCCAACGCCTACCCGCGCGTCGCCAAACTGCAATCCGATGTCGAGGACTTCCGCGACGAACTTGGAGCCCGGGGCGGTCGCGCCTCCGCCTTCGACGTGCTCAAGCAGAGTGTGCAGAAGTGGCAGTAACTCGGCGCTGGAGGCGTGAGCCGCTGGAAAATTCGCTTGGTATCCACCGCTGATCCCGGTCTGGTGGCGGCCTATGGGACATAATAAAGGCAAAGACAACGTCAAGAAGAGCAAGGCCCGCCGCATCAAAGGCGAGCGCTTGCAGACCGCCAAGGACGCCGCGAAGGCATCCAAGTAGGCAACCGGGGAGCGGCCTCGCACCGGCTGGAAACTGCCAGCCGGTGGGAGGCGGCCCGGTCACGGGAAAAGGAGCGGCGTACTTCCAGCCGCCGATCAGGGCTTCGCGCGAAGCGCCTCGCTTGCGCATTTGGCACCACCGGGAAGCCAGGCGCCATGCGTTGGGATTGGCCCGGAGGCTGGAAGCACGCCGCTCCGGTTCTCCCGCGCCTCCGCGCTTGCGACCCGCCCGCGCGAAATCTACCGTCCGCACCCTTTCCTATGTCCGACGAACGCAAAACCCCCGACCAGCGCCAGCAGATGACCGAACTGGAGCGCATCCGCCACTCCTGCGCCCATGTGCTCGCCACCGCGATTCTCAAGCTCTTCCCCGAGGCTCAGTTCGCCGCCGGGCCGCCGGTGGACAACGGTTTCTACTACGACCTCGAAATGAATTACCGCATCGGGCCCGAGGACTTCCCGAAAATCGAGGAGGAGATGAAGCGCGAGATCAAGGCCAACCACACGTTCGAGCGCATGGATGTCACGCGCACCGAGGCGCTGGAGATGGCCACCAGCGGCCGGCTCGGCGGACTCACCGAGCGGCCGGGACAGCCGAGCAAGTTCAAGTTGGACATCATTTCCGGCATCCCGGAGCACGAGCAAATCTCGCTCTACAAAAACGGCGACTTCCTCGACCTCTGCGCCGGGCCGCACGTCATGCGCACGGGCAATATCGGCGCCTTCCGGCTCACCCACGTGGCCAGCGCCTACTACAAGGGCGACGAAAACAACCCGCAGCTCCAGCGCATCTACGGCACGGCCTTCAAGAACAAGACGCAGCTCGACGAGTATTTCAAAATGCTCGAGGAGGCGAAGAAGCGCGATCACCGCAAGCTCGGGCGCGAGCTGGAGCTGTTCTGCTTCGACGACGACGTCGGCCCCGGCCTCCCGCTCTGGCTGCCGCGCGGCACGGTGCTCATCGAGGAGTTGGAAAAGCTCGCGAAAGAGACGGAGTTCGCCGCCGGTTACGACCGCGTCCGCACGCCGCACCTCGCGCGGGAGAACATGTATCTAACCAGTGGGCACCTGCCTTACTACGCGGAGTCGATGTTCCCGCCGATGGAGCTATTCGCCGAGGGACACGCGCAGGTCGTCTTTAACGAATCCAAAGGCAGGATTGAAAAGGCAGCTGCTAACTATTTCCGGCAAATCTTTCCTGACTGGCCTCAGCTTCGTCAGGAATTGAATCCAGAGGATGTGCAAAAGGAAATTGAGCGGCGGCGGGCCGAACTTTCGGAGTCCGAACGCGAACACTTCGATCACAGCTTAACGAAGCTCGGTGTGGCGACGGTCTTATCCGGAGAACTAGGCGAGCCGGACCGCTACTACCTCAAAGCCATGAACTGCCCGCATCACCACAAGCTCTTCGGAGCGGTGCCGCGCAGCTATCGCGATCTGCCCCTGCGACTCGCCGAATACGGCACCTGCTACCGCTACGAGCAGAGCGGCGAACTCTTCGGCCTGATGCGCGTCCGCGCCATGCAGATGAACGACGCCCACATCTACTGCACCGAGGAACAGTTCGCCGCCGAGTTCGAGGCCGTGAACCAGATGTATCTCAAATACTTCAAGATCTTCGGCGTCGATCGCTACCAGTTCCGCTTCAGCACCCACAGCCCGGCGGAACTCGGCAAGAAGTACGTCGATCAAAGCGAACTCTGGCTCAAGACCGAGAAGATGGTCCGCGACGTCCTCATCGCCAGCGGCGCGCCGTATGTCGAGGTGCCCAATGAAGCCGCCTTCTACGGCCCGAAGATCGACATCCAGATCTGGAACGTCATCGGCAAGGAATTCACCCTCGCCACCAATCAGGTGGACTTCGCCGTGCCCGCGCGCTTCGGCCTGAAATACAAGACCCGCGACAACTCCGAAGCCACGCCGCTCTGCATCCACCGCGCCCCCCTCGGCACGCACGAGCGCTTCATCGGCTTCCTCATCGAACACTACGCCGGCAACTTCCCGCTCTGGCTCGCGCCCGAGCAGGTGCGCATCCTGTCCTTTGGCGACGACGAACTGCTCGTCGCTGCGGCCAAAGCCCTGCAAGCCGAACTCCGCGCCGAAGGCGTCCGCGCCACGATCGACACCAGCCGCGATCCGATCAAAGCCAAGATCGCCGACGCCGAGCAGCGCAAAGTCCACACGATGCTGGTCATCGGCCACCGCGACCTCGAAGCCGGCAACGTCAGCGTCCGCGTCCACGGCCAAGGCAACCTCGGTGCGAAACCGCGCGCGGAAGTGGTGGCCGATATTTTGGCGGCGATCAAAGAGCGGCGCGCGTAACACACGACTGCTTTGTCGCTGCGCAGGCAGACGCAGACGACGGCAATCTGTCTGCCGCGCTTACTTTGCGGGGTGCTGATGCAGGCCGAAGACCGCGCCTTGAGGGTCGGTGAGGATGGCGATCCGACCGGCATCACCGATATCCATGGGGCCGGCGCAAATGGTAGCGCCGAGGCTGGTGGCCTTGGCGACGGTGGCGTCGAGGTCGGTGGTGGAAATGTAGTTCAGCCAGTGCGCGGGGATGCCGGGTTTTGGCGGAGCCATGACGCCGCCAAAGGCACGGTCGCCGAGTTTCATCATCGTGTAATCCATGCCGGGCATGGACATGACCTCGGTGGTCCAGCCGAACAGTCCGCCATAAAAACGCGTCGCCGCGTCGGGGTCGGGGGTAATGAGTTCGTTCCACTCGATGGCGTTCGGAGTGGGTTTACGGGTGGGTTCGTCGCAAGAGGAATCGGGTGTGCTCATGAAGAAGTCTCTGCGCCTTTCTGCGGCTGAAGGCGAGGGGAAAACTGAAGCAATTCACGACGATCTGAAACGCTGATCAGCCGGGCGGAAACGAGCACCCACTTTTGCCGCAGTGGCCGTCTGCCTCACCGACTTGTGCAAAAGTCAGAACTGTTCGAGCAGGTAGCGGATGAGGTCGGTGGAGGTGACGAGGCCGACGAGTTTGTGGTCCTCGGCGACGACGGGGAGCGAATGGTAGCGGCCTTGCACGAGGAGTTGGGCGGCTTCACGGATGGGGGCGTTTTCGCGGACGGCGACGGGATCGTTCTGCATGAGTTGTTCGAGCGTCATGGTGTGATCAAGCGTGGCATCGACCGCGCGCTCGTCGGCCTGAAAGGCGTCGCCGAAGCTCACGCGAAGGACGTCGGAGTTGCTGATGATGCCGATGAGTTTCGGTCCGCTGACGACGGGAATGTGGTGGATACCGTGCTCGCGGATGAGCTGGCGGACGCGGGAGACTGGCTCGCCGTGATGCACGGTGATGAGGTTGGTGCTCATGATTTTGGAGACGGGTTCGTTGTGTTTCATATACGGAAAGGTATTCCGCGCAGCGCCCACCCGCTCGTCCTCGGTTGGCGCATGCTGGCCGGGGATTGATGCCCCGCGTTCTCTCCAATTCCCGCGTTTCCTCAGCGCAGCGGAATCGCCCGCCGCACCTCGGCAGGTGGAACGCCGCCGGTCCGCGAGCCTGTGGCGACACGATTGCCGTTGACGTCGTAGTCCTCGATCCGCGCCTCGGATTTGCCATCATAAACAAAGACGCGGCGGCCGAGCGGGCGGTCGTCGGCGGAGTAGAGTTTCGATTCCGTGATGCGCCCGGAGTAGTCGAATTTGTAGGCCTCCTTGTAGCGGATGTTGCCCTTGCCATCGAGGTGGGTGCAGCCGCGTGCAAAGTTTTGTTCGTTGAGAAAGAAGATGGTCTTGCTCTTCACCTTGCCGGCGGTGTCGGCGATGGTTTCCTCGCGGGTGCGTTTGGAAGGATCGGTCACGGCGTTGAGCGTGCTGCCGTCCGGGAGCACGCGGGTGGTGGCGCGGATGGTGCCCTGCGCGCGGGCGTCGGCGAGGGTGAGCGTCAGGAGGACGAAAAGGAGGGCGAAGTATTTCACGGCGGGTGCGGGCTAGATGGTGGCGGTGAGTTCGGCGAGCGGCACCTCGCCGCCGTCGTGGCGGTTAAACTGCAAATCGTAGAGCCGCCGATAGTAGCCGCTCTGCGCGAAGAGCTGGGCGTGCGTGCCGGTTTCCTTGATCACGCCATTTTCCAGCACCACGATCTGGTCGGCCTTCTGGATGGTGGAAAGGCGGTGCGCGATGGCGAGTACGGTGCGGCCTTTGGCCAAAGTCTCGAGCGCTTCCTGGATGTGTTTCTCGGTCTCGGAATCGAGCGCGCTGGTGGCTTCGTCGAGGAGCAGGATGGGGGCGTTTTTGAGCAGCGCGCGGGCGATGCAGAGCCGCTGCTGCTGCCCGCCGGAGAGCATGCAGCCTTTGTCGCCGATGACCGTCTCGTAGCCCTGCTGCTGCGCGAGGATGAACTCGTGCGCGTGCGCCAGTTTCGCCGCGGCCTCAATCTCCGCGCGCGTGGCGTCGAGCCGGCCGTAGCGGATGTTCGCCAGGATGGTGTCGTGAAAAAGGAAGGTGTCCTGATTGACCATCGCGATGTGCTCGCGGAGCGAGGCCTGCGTGACCTCGCGAATGTCATGGCCGTCGATGCGGATCGTTCCCGCGTCCGGTTCGTAAAGTCGCTGGAGCAGCCAGAACAGCGTGCTCTTTCCCGCGCCCGTCGCACCGACCAGCGCGCAGGTCGTGCCCGCAGGCACCGCGATGTCGATTCCGCGTACTGCCGGCGCGTCCTTGCCGGGATAGCCAAAGGTCACGTTTTCCAGCCGCACCTCGCCGCGCACGCCGCTCAGTCGCGCCGCACCGGGCGCATCGCGAATGGCCGGTGGACGGTCGAGCAGCTCGAAAACCTTGGTCGTCGCTGCGAGACATTTCTGCATCAGGATGTTCATCTTCCCGAGTGCCTTCGCCGGATCGTAGAGCAGGATCAGGCCGGCCTGGAGCGCGAAAAATCTTCCGACGCCGAGTTGGTAATACCACGCATAGACGAGTGCGCCCACGATCCCCAGCGACGACACCGTCTCGACCAGCGGCGTGACGATTTCCTGCGCCTTTTTCCAGCGCATGGCGAAGCGCAGCATCTTCAGATTCGCCTCATTGAAACGCCCGCCCTCGTAGTCCTCGCGGGCGTGTGTTTTCACCACACGAATGCCCGCAAAAGCCTCCTGCATCACCACCATAAGCTGCCCGGCCTCATCCTCCTCGCGCGCTCCGGCGCTGCGCACTTTTTTTCCGATGATGAGCACCGGCAGCAGGCAGAGCGGAAAGACGGTGAACGCCAAAATCGTGAACCGCGCATCCGTGCTCAACAGTGCCACGAGCGCGGAGATGATGGAGATCGGCTGCTTCACGATGTCGCCCGCCATCTGCGTGAGCGCGGCCTGCGCCACGCGCGTCTGATTGAAAACCGTCTGCACGAGTTCGCCGGCTTTGGCGCGGTTGAAAAACTCCAGCGACTGCCCGAGCAGATGGCGGAAAAGCGACTGCCGGATGTCGTCGAGCACGCGCTGGCTGACCCAGAGCAGGCAGTAGGCGTTCATATAGGAAAAAAATCCGCGCACTGCCATGAGCGCCGGGATGCTCGCGCAGATCGCCACGACTTCCCACAATGCGGCGCTGTGCGGATGAATCTCCGGGAGCTGGAACGGAATCCAACTCGGCACCTTCACGGCCTGGGCTTTCCCATCCGGGAAAATGATCGGTACCACCCAGCGGATGAGCAGGATGAGCGCGCCATTGGCCGCGCCAAAGAGCGCGCCGAAGATCATGCCGAGCAGGAACCGCCCGCGATACGGACGCAGGTAGCCGAGCAACCGCCGGTACGGTGAGAGGCCCGCGCGCAAAAGCTGCAGCGCCGACATTTTCGCGGCGTCTTTGCGGGAGATTCGTTTACTGGCCATTCAGGTGGTTTGGGAAAATTAGCGGCGTTCCTTTCGGGCTCAGCCGGTGAACGGTTGCGCGCTCCGCTTGCCGATTAAGAAAGGAGCGCATCGGTAGCACGGATGACCGCCGAGGTCGAGATGCGCTCCATCGGCGCGCCTTTCATGCGCGGGGTGAAGGTGGTTAGCGGTGCGTCGGGCTGCGTGGCGGAAAGGACCAGCGCGCGTTCGTGGCGCGGCCGCCAGTGGAAGGGATTCGTCGGTCCGTAGAGCGCGACCTGCGGCGTGCGAAACGCGGCGGCGAGATGCACCGCGCCGGTGTCGGCGCTCACGCACAGTCGCGCTTGCGCGAGCACGGCGGCGAAAGTCAGCAGATCCATTTTGCCCGCCAGATCCAGCGCGGGCCGGGCGAGCGCAGCCTGGATCTGGCCAAGATGCGCGCGCTCAAAATCATCCGTGCCGCCCGTCAGCACGCACGCCAGCCCGTGCCGCTCCCGCAGATGCGCGATCACTTCCGCCCACCGCTCCGGCAGCCAGAACTTCTCCGCCCGCGCCGTGCCGGGATGAATGACGGCATATTTTTCGTCGCCGACCATGCGCGCCGCCTCCGCTCGGGATGCCTCCGGCAGCGCCAGATCCGGCGTCCGGGTGGACAGAAGATGCGCGCCGTCCGCGATCACGCCTTCCGCTAGGTCGAGATAGTGATCCACCGTGTGCCGCTCGCGTACCGCCGAATCGACGAAGCAATTGAACGCCACCGCGCGCAGCTTCCGCTTCTGCACCCACGCGAAAGTGGCCCGCTTTCTCGCCCGCGAAAGCGCCACCGCCAGCGCTGAGCGATCGGTGCCGGTGAAGTCGAGGCACAGATCCCACGGCCCCGTGAGCACCTGCTGCCACGGACGAAAACCGCGCCCGCGCCCGAGCACTACGCCCGTATTGATCGAGGGAAACGCTCCGAGCAGCGCCGCGCAGCCTGGCGCGACCGCCAGCGCCAGGTGCGCCTCCGGCCACGCCTCACGCAGCGCCCTCAGCGCCGCCGCCGTCAGCACCAGATCGCCGATGCGCTTGAGTTGGAGCGCGAGAATTCTCATCGCCCCATGCCGCGCCGCAGCGCCGCCCTCCGGGGACACCGGGTGCGCGCCGTATCGGGCGATTGCTCCCGAACCGCCGCGCGCATCCGCGAGACCGCGCGCACTCGATTTTTGCGGTAGGTCGCCACAAAGGGCACTCGGGTCGAGTGCTCCACCCTGAGGGTTGCTGCTGCGCGAGGCTTCATCGCGACATCACCACCCGATACGCCTCCAGCAGTCGCGCGCGAAAATGTTCCCAGGTGAAATTTTCCACCACCCGCTGCCGGCCCGCTGCGCCGAACCACGCGCAGAGATCGCGGTCGCGGTAGAGCCGCTCGATCGCCGCCGCGAGCGCGTCGGGATCATTCGGTGGGATGATCAGCCCGGTCTTGCCGTGAATGACCACGTCGCCGCTCTCACGCGTGGTGATCTGCGGCAGCCCGCAGGCCGCCGCCTCGTAAGTGCATTTCGCGCTGCCTTCGCACTCGCTCGGCAGGATGTGCACCGTCGCCGCGCGGTAGCAGTCCTCGACCCGCCCGACGAAGCCGGGCAGACGCACATTGTCGCCGGCGAACTGCTGGAGATAAGGGCGGATTTCCTCATGTACCGAGCCCACCAGCACCAGCTCCGCATCCTTGAGCGCGAGCCGTTTCCAGGCGTCGAGCAAATGATGAACGCCCTTCCTTTCGATCAGTGCGCCGACAAAGACCGCGCGAAAAATGGACGGCGGTTTCCCGGCGGGCGTGAAGCGTTCGACATCCACGCCGCGCTGATGCCGGAAGAGCTTCTCCCGCGCGATGCCCGCGGCGAGGAAAGTCTCCTCCGCCTTCTCCGACAGCACGAGGATGAGATCGGCGAGATCGTACTCCTCCAGCATCTGCTGGCGTGTCACGAGCAGCCGGTTTTTCCAGCCCTGCCAGCCGCGTGCCGCCGCGCGCTCGCGCTCGCTCTTGGTCAGCCGCGCGGGCTTGGTCTTGCCCTTGTGACGGTGCCACGTCGGGATTTCCATGACCGTCGCCACGCCGCTCCGTCGCGCCGCGCGCAAAGTCCGCACACATTCCCCGGACCAGCCGTGGAAAAGTTCGTAGCCGCCCCGCGCCAGTTCCCGCTCCGCCGCGCGATCGAGCGCGTGCTTTTTCGCGCTGTAGTAAAGCTCGCTGCCCAGCCCGGAGAGCAGCCGCACAGGATTCCAGCGCAGCGAGCCGATCCGCTCCGCCGGAATTTCATTCTGCCGGTTTTCGAAAGTCAGCGCCCGCCCGAGCAGCCCCATCCGCTCCGATGCGCGCAGCGACTCCAGCGCCACGGCGTCGAGTCCGCTGCCGCCGAGGCGCGCGGACGTGGCGTAGAGCAATTTAGGGTTTAGCATTTCGCGATTAGCATTTACTCCCGACACCGGCTCCGGGCGCACTGCACGCGTGGTCTTAAATCCTAAATCCCAAATGCTAAATCCTAAATGAAGCTCGGCCTCGTTCGCCGCGGCTATGCCCGCACCGGCGGCGCCGAGATTTATCTCCGGCGCTTTGCCGAGGCGGCGGTCGCGGCGGGGCACGAGTGCGTGCTTTTCAGCGAGCAGTGGCCGCGCGAGGCGTGGCTCTTTGGGTATGTGCATATCGCGAGCGATTCGCCGAAAAAGTTCGCCGATGCGCTGACGGCGCGGCGGGCCCGGGAGGAGTGCGATTTCCTTTTCAGCCTCGAACGCATCCACGCGTGCGACGCCTACCGCGCGGGCGACGGCGTGCATGCGGCCTGGCTGGAAAGGCGGGCGCGGTTCGAGCCCGCGTGGCGGCCGTGGCTGCGGCAGTTCAGCGCCAAACACCGCGAACTGCTGGCGCTGGAAAAGCAGCTCTTCCGCGCGGATGGCGCGGCGCTGGTCATCGCCAATTCGCGGATGGTGCAGGCGGAGATTGTCGCGCGCTTCGGCTACCCGGCGGAGCGCCTCCACGTCGTCCACAACGGAGTCCCGCCAGCCCCCGCGTCCGCTGTGACGCGGGCGGAAATCCGCCACGAACTCGGATTGCCCGACGGCGAGTTTGCGGTGCTCTTTGCCGGCTCCGGCTGGGAGCGCAAGGGACTGCATTTCGCCATCGGCGCGATGAACGAAGCCGGGCTGCCCAACGCGACGCTGCTCGTCGCCGGGCGTGGCCGCCAGCGCGGTTTGCCCCGCTCCGCACGCGTCCGCTTTCTCGGCCCAGTGAATCAGATGTCGCAGATGCTCAGTGCTGCCGACGCCTTCATCCTGCCCACGCTCTACGAGCCTTTTTCCAATGCCTGCCTCGAAGCTGTCGCCGCCGGTTTGCCCGTCATCACCACCGCGCACAATGGCTTCGCGGAAATCATCGAGCTGGGCGTCGAAGGCGAGGTCGTCGCCGAGCCTGACGACCTCCCCGCGCTCGCTGCCGCGCTGAAAAAATGGAGCGACCCCGCGCGCCGTGCCGCCATCCGCCCGCGCCTGCTCGCGCTCGGCGAAAAATTCAGCATCGAGGAAAACGTGCGCCAGACGCTCGCGATCATCGAATCCGCACGACGGTGAGCGCGGACTCCGCGTGGCCTCGAGGTGGCTTTCGGGTGGAGCACGCGACCCGCGTGCCGTCCCCGGCGACCCGCCGGGGACATTAGGGTGCGCGCGGTTCCGCTGGAACGCTTTCCCCTCGGGACGCATCTCGCCATGACCGAACGCACACCTTCCCTGCGGCGGGTCTGAGTGCTCTACCCACACCCGCCAAAGAAACCGCCCGCAACCGGATTGTCTCCACACTCGAAATGCCCATTGGCGCGGCTGCTGATGTTCAGCTACCACTCCACCTCTTTCGCATGATCCGCCGCACTCATCTCACCACCCTCGCCGCTGCCACCGCCCTCGCCGCGGCGGGCTGCGACCGCGAGGAAATCCGCGTCTATTCCGTGGCGAAAGAAACCGCCCCGGCGCCCGCGCCCGGCGCGTCCTCGGCCCCGACTCCCGCGGCGAATACCCCGCGCCCGCAGCTCGCCTACACGCTTCCCGCAGGCTGGCAGGACGCCGGCCCCACGGCGATGAGCCTCGCCAATTTCCGCATCAAAACCGACGCCGGCGAAGCCAGCGTGAACATCACCCCGCTCGCCAGCATGGCCGGCCAGGAGGCGATCGTCGTCAATATGTGGCGCGAGCAGGTCGGCCAAAAGCCGCTCGCCGACGGCGAACTCGCGGGCGCGCTCACGCCGGTCGAAATCGGCGGTGCGCCGGGCCAGCTTTTCGAAATCAGCGGCCAGCGCGACGGGCAAACCGTGCGCATCATTACGGCGTTCGCGCACCGCGACGGAGCGAGCTGGTTTTACAAACTGCAGGGCCCCGACGCCGTCCTCACCGCGCAGAAGCCGGTCTTCGTGGAGTTTTTGAAAACCGTGCGGATCAAGGAAGCCGGCGCGCCCGCCGCCGAGGTGGCGAAAGTCGCGGCACCAGCGGCCGCAGAACCGGAGCCGGAGTTCAAATGGAAAGTCCCCGAAGGCTGGCAGACGCTGCCCGCCGGGCAGATGCAGGTCGCAAAATTCGGCGTCCCCGCGCGCGACGGCGCGAAGGCCGAAGTCTTCGTCAGCGTCTTTCCCAGCGACACCGGCGGCGCGCTGGCCAACGTCAACCGCTGGCGCCGCCAGCTCGGCCTGGAGCCGGTGGATGACGCCGGCCTGAAGGCGCTCGTCGCGCCGCTCGACACCGCGCCCGGCGCGATCCTCGTCGATCTGAAAAACGACGCGCGCGCCATGCTCGGGGCGATTGTCCCGCGCGGGGAGCGCTGGTGGTTTTACAAACTCATGGGCGACACCGCCGCCGTCACCGCGGAACGCGAGGCGTTCATCCGCTTCGTGCAAACCGCGCCATGAAGCTGATCTGGAAGTTTCTCTGCTCGCTCCGTCTCACCGTGGTGCTGCTCGCGCTCGCGGTGCTGCTCATCTTTTTCGGCACCCTGGCACAGGTTGATGAAGGGCTCTGGAAGGCGCAGAAAATCTGGTTCGAGAGCTGGATCGTGATTTGGCAGCACCTCCAGCTTTTTGGCGGAAAATTCACCGTCCCGATTTTCCCCGGCGGCTACCTGATTGGCACCACCCTCTTCGTGGGTCTCACCGCAGCGTTCATTCAGCGCTTCACCTGGCGATGGGACAAGCTCGGCGTGAACCTCACGCACGGCGGAGTGATTTTGCTGCTGCTCGGCCAGTTGCTCACGCAGGAACTCGCGCTCGAGAGCTACATTGAATTCAAGGAAGGCGAGACCAAAGGCTACGCGGAGCATCACCGCGACAATGAGCTGGCCTTCATCCGCGATGCGGGCGAGGGCCGCGACGAGGTTGTCGTCATCCCGGAATCCATGCTTAGGACGGGCGCGGAAATTCGGCACGAAAAACTGCCCTTCACGGTGCGGGTGAAAGAGCACGGGCTGAACTGCCAGATTCGCCGCCGCGGTCCGATGGTGGACGGCCCGGCCACGGCCACGCAGGGCGTCGGCATGCAGTTGGTGGTCGAGCCGCGCGCGGAGGCGAAGGACATGGATTCGCGCAACCTGCCCTACGCCTACATCGAGCTGCTCGCAGGCGGCAACAGCCTCGGCACCTGGCTGGTCACACCGTGGCTGCCGATGCTCGGCAGCGCCGCGCAAGTTATCGACGTCAGTGGGCAGAAGCTGCGCACCGAGCTGCGTTTCGAGCGTTACTACCAGCCGTTTGAAATGACGCTGCTGAAGACGAGCCACGAACAGTATCGCGGCACGGACATCCCGAAAAACTTCCGCAGCCGGGTGCGTGTGGTGGATGGCAAGACCCGCGAGGCGCGCGAGGTGGACATCTATATGAATCACCCGCTCCGCTACGCCGGTCTCACCTTTTACCAGGCGCGCATGGGCAAGGATCAGGACGATCCGCAGCGCGGGACGAGCGCCCTGCAAGTGGTGCGCAACCCGAGCTGGCTCGCGCCTTACGTGGGTTGCTACGTCGTGGCCATCGGCATGTATCTGCAGTTTCGGCTGCACCTCGTGAAATTCCTCGGCCAGCGGCTCGGCGCCACGCGCCGCGGCGGGCTGGGGGCGATCTCCGCCCGCGTGCTGGAGCTGGGCGTGCTGGGCTACCTCGTCTTCAAATTTACGCTGAACCTTTTCGGGTACTCGTCATGAAAAAGTTGTTTCCCTGGATCATCTTCGCCGTCTTCGCAGCCTATGCTGCGGGCGGACTGCGACCAGCGAAGGTGAGGGACTTCGACTGGGAGAAATTTGGACGCCTGCCGGTCATGGCGAATGGCCGCTTCCAACCGCTCGACTCCCTCGCACGCAATGCGCTGCTCCAGCTTCGCGAAAAGGGCGAGGCGATCTCCTCGACCGCGCTCGCCGGGCCGGACCAGCAGCGCAAAATGACGGCGACCGAGTGGCTGACGGAAGTCATGTTCAAGCCTGAGGTCGCCGAGGCACGGCCCAATATCCGCATCGATAACCTTGAACTGAAACAGACGCTCGCGCTGCCCGTAGAGCCTGATGAAACTAAGAACACGGACGGCAAGCACTTTTCCTACGCGCAGATTCGCCCGCAGTTTGCGGCGCTCCAGGAGCAGGCCCGGCAGGCCGCTGGGGTGAAGCCGGAACTTCAGTCGCCGTATCAGCGCGCGGTGCTCCAGCTTTTGAAGCAGGTGCAGCTTTTCTGGCGCATGGAAAACCTCGCCCAGCCGCGCGTGACCGATGTTCTCGCCGGGCTGAAAGGCGCGTCGTCGGAAGGCGCGGAGGACTTTCTGAAAATGGCCGACGAGGTAAAGCCGCAGAACGCCGCCGACTGGAAAGCGGAGATGAACGCCTTCCTCGACGGCGCTTCCGCCGGTCGCGCCGCGCTCATGGCGTCGCGCGACGGTAAGCCGCATGACGAGAAAGTGCTCACAGCTTTCAAGCGCGACCTCGTCCGCCTGGAGGCCATGTCCATGAAAGGTCAGCCGCTCCTCATTCCATCCGCTGATCCCGTCGGCGCGCCAGAGGCCTGGCGTGGCACGGGCGACGCGCTGATGTCCGCCGCCAGCGGCAGCACGCCGCACCCGGCGTTGCACGCCTACGCACAGATGGGCGACGCCTTCCGCGCGGGTCGCGCTGCCGATTTTAACGCTGCTGCCGCCGACTACCTCGCGCAGCTTCAGCCGCAATTCGGCGCGGTCACGACCAAGGCCGTGCGCGAGCAAACCTTCAACCGCGTCGCGCCCTTCACCCACGCGATGGCCATTTACGTCGCCGTAGCCCTGTGCGCGATCTGCTTCTGGTTCGCGCCCGTGAGTGGCGAGTGGCTGCGGCGCACCGCCGTCCTGCTTTGCCTGCTCGCGCTCGTCATCCACGCGGGCGGGTTGGTCACGCGCATGGTGCTCGAAGGACGCCCGCCGGTAACTAACCTTTACTCCGCCGCCGTCTTCATCGGCTTTGCAGCGTGCGTGCTCGGACTGGTTCTGGAAATGGTCTGGCGCAATTCCATCGGCATCATCGTCTCCGCTGTCATCGGTTTCATCACTCTGCTCATCGCGCACCACCTCGCGCTCGCCGGCGACACCATGGAAATGATGCGCGCCGTGCTGGACACGAATTTCTGGCTCGCGACGCACGTGGTCATCGTCACGCTGGGCTACGCCAGCACCTACGTGGCGGGTTTCCTTGGAATACTGTTTGTCATCATCGGAATTTTCACGACACGGCTCACCACGCCATTCACCCGAAACGAAGCGATTGCCGTTACCGCGGCAACTGCTGTCGTTTCCTTACCATTGAGTGCGATGATGGCGGTTAACACCTTACCCGCGACGGCAAGAGAGGTGAACATGGATAAAGCGTTCGCGAAAATGATCTACGCTATCACCTGCTTCGCCTCCCTCTTCAGCTTCGTGGGCACGGTGCTCGGCGGCATCTGGGCGGATCAAAGTTGGGGTCGTTTCTGGGGCTGGGACCCGAAGGAAAACGGCGCGCTCATCATCGTGCTCTGGAACATCCTCATCCTGCACGCACGCTGGGGCGGCATGGTCCGCGAGCGCGGCCTCGCGAACCTCGCCATCGTCGGCAACATCGTTACGACGTGGTCCTTCTTCGGCACGAACATGCTCGGCGTCGGCCTGCACAGCTACGGCTTCATGGATCAGGAACGCGTCGCGCTCATCGCTTTCGTCGTCAGCCAGCTCGTGCTCATTGCCTTCGGCTCACTGCCGCTGCGGGTGTGGCGGAGCTACGGTGGCGAAAAGACGGACCCGCCCGCGGGCGGAACGCCGCAGGCTGCGTGAACGCGCCGTCCGCCACGCGCGCCGTGCTTTGCCTTGGAACGCGCGCTTCATTCGCGTAAAGCTCCCGGCATCTCATGGAGGTTTCGCTTTTTCCCACGCTCCTCGCCGCCAGCGGCGGTGGCAGCCTTATCTTCGCCTTCGAGCAATCGACGCTGCCGGGCCGCCTCATTCTGCTCTCCCTTTTCGTCGCCTCGATTTTCAGTTGGTCGGTGATGATCACAAAGTTCCGCACCATCCGCCGCGCCCAGGCGATGCGCGACGATTTCATCGCGCTCTTTCGCACCGATCGTCAGCCGCTGCGCATTTACACGGATGGAATGCGCTTCGACGGCGCGCCGCTTTTCTCGGTGTACAAAGCGGGCTGCCAGGAGCTGACCTTTCAGCTCCTCGGCTCGGCGGAGGTGGACGAAACTTTTCGCGGACGGCTCGACAGCGCGCCGCGGATTTCGCCGGCGCAGATGCGCGTGGTCAACAGCGCCATGGAACGCGCGGTGGGCGAGACCGCGCTGAAGCTGGAATCGCAGATGATCATCCTCGCCACGGCGGTCAGCGGCGCGCCTTTCCTCGGCCTGCTTGGCACGGTGTGGGGCGTGATGGAAACCTTTGGCGACGTGGCGGCTTCCGGCTCCGCGAATCTCGCGGCGATGGCCCCCGGCGTGAGCGCTGCGCTCATCACCACCGTCACCGGCCTGCTCGTGGCGATCCCGGCGATGTTTGGTTACAATTACCTCGTCACCACGCTGCGCGGGATCATCGTGGGACTCGACAATTTCGCCGCCGAACTCGGTTCCGAGTTTGAGCACAAGTATGTGGACCACGGCACCCGGGAGAGGCCGTGGAAGTGACGAATGTCGAATGAGGAATGGCCAATGAATGACGAACGCCGCATGACGTCCGCACACGCCCCCGCGAATTACGTCATGCGTCGCCCGTCATTGGTCATTTAGAAAATGCGCCGTTTTTCCGACCGCCAAAGTCTGCACGCGCTGAACGAGCTGAACGTCACGCCGATGCTCGATCTCGCGTTCGTGTTGCTGATCATTTTCATGATCACCACGCCGCTCATGGAAAACAGCGTGGACCTCGTGATTCCGTCGAGCAATGCGGCGAAAAACGCTGTCGATCCGCAGGCCGTGCAAACCGTCGCGATTAACCGCGAGGCGCAGATCGAGCTGAATGGCGCGCCGCTCGCGCTCGAGCAGCTCGAGGCGCAGCTCGTCGCCTTGAAGGAGGCGAATTCCGAAGTGGCGGTCGTCATTCGCTCGCACCGCGAACTCCCGGTGCAGGAACTTGTGAAGGTGATGGACGCCGTGCAGCGGGCGAAGATCAGCAAGATCGGCGTGGTCACCAACCCGGAACAACCCTGACGCGTATGTCCGAGGAATCCACGTTTCGCCGCAATCTCTACGTGGTCGCGGGGCTGCATGTCGCGTTGATCGGCGGGGTCTTTCTTTTCGGGCAATGTCAGCCGAGAAAGCCGGCGGAGCAGATTGTGTGGATGGACGGCGGTGTCGCGGGTGGTGGGTCCGAAGCGGGGCCGCCTCCGCCTCCCGCCGAGCCGCCCGTCGTCGCCGATGAGCCGCCTACTGAGCCCCCGGCCGAGCCTCCGCCAAAACCGGAACCTCCCCCGGAGCCCGAGCCGACCGAACCCGAACTCGTGACGCCGCCAGCGCCCACACCCGAGAGCGAACTCGCGCCAGCCACGCCCAAGCCCGTCACCCCGCCGCCGACTTCGCCGAAACCGATCACTCCCAAACCCATTACGCCGAAACCAGTCACGCCCAAGTCCGTGACTCCGAAGCCTCTGACGCCCAAACCCACCAGCCCGAAGCCGACTACTCCCAAAGCCACGCCGGCCAAACCCACGACGCCGAAAGCTTCCACCCCGAAGGCCACGCCCAAGGCTGCCGCGAAGAGCACTACGAACGCCAAGGCGACGCCGAAAGCTGACGGCGACAAGAAGCCCACGGGGACACCTTCCGATAAGCCGAAAACCGGGGCGGTGGGCGCAAAGCCCGACGGCCCGAGCACTCCCGGCGGAGGCGGGGCCGACGGAACCGCCGGCACCGGCGGCAATCGCGGTAACGGCAAAGGCTCGCAGCAGATCTCCGGTCCGGACGTGAACAACTACCACGCCATGCTTCACGACCGTTTTCACACGCGGTGGGAGCAGCCCACTTCCATCGTCCGCACGGGCACGGATTTCGAGACGACTTTGAAAATCCGCATTTCCAGCGATGGCACCATCAGCCACCGCGAGATCGTCAAAAGCTCCGGCAACCCCGTCATGGACGAATCCGTCCTCGCCGGCGCGCAGAAAGTCGTGCTCGTGGACCCACTGCCCACCGGCCTCGGCAACGGAAAATTCTACGAGGTCAGCATCGTTTTCAAACTCGATCAGGGCCGCTGACACCCCACGCTCTCGAGCGCCTCGCGGCCCCCGACTGACCCGGCCGGCCGCCCCAGTCCAGCATTCCCGCGCCGCTACCCCACGATCCACGTCACCGCGCCATTCTCCGGCTGCACGCGCCCGGCGGGATGCGCGCTCCCGCCCGCCACGATCTCCCCCACGAGCGGATGCTTTTCCGCGCCCGTCACCAGAAACGCCACCTGCCGCGCCGCATTCAGCAGCGGAAAAGTCATTGTCACCCGCTGCGGCGGCGGCTTCGGCCCCGTCGTCGCGATTACGTTCCGCGTCGTCTCATCCAGCGCCCGCGACCCGGGGAAAAGCGACGCCGTGTGCCCGTCCTCGCCCAGCCCGAGCAGCACCAGATCATGCACATAGCGGCGCTCGCCACAGCGGTTCGCGAAAGCGGCGAGCTTCTCCTCATATTCCCGCGCCGCTTCCTCCGGCGCGATCTCCCCGCGAATGCGAAACACATTTCCCGCCGGAATTCCCACCGCCTCCAGCAGCGTCTCCCGCGCCATGCGGAAATTACTCTCCGAATCGTCCGGCGGCACGCACCGCTCATCGCCGAACGTTATCTGCACTCGATTCCACGGCAGCTCCGAGCCCAGCCGCACCAGCTCCGCATGCACCGCGCGCGGCGTCTTTCCACCGCTCAGCGCGAGGCGAAAAAGCCCCCTCTCCCCGAGACCCGCGCGCATCTGCCCGAGAATGAACCGTGCCGCCTCGGTGGCGAAATCGGCGGGGCGGAGAATGATCGGCGGCATGGACAGACGGAGGTTTCTCGGGCGGCGTCCGGCGGAACCGGCCTCACCGCGGGCGTGCTACATCAGCCGCGACGGCAGCGCGAATTGCAGACAGCCCGCACCCGCCCGGATGAATCCCAGATCAATCGACATCAGCGACCCCTTGCGCACATGCAGCGCCGTCGGCGTCGCCAAGCCTAGCAAATGCGCCGCCAGCAGACCGAGATCCGGCTCATGCCCCACCAGCATCACGCTCGTCTCACCGCGCAGCGCGCGCAGTTCCTCCAGCGCCGTGTGCGGACTCATCCCGCACGCCAGCCACGGCGTCAGCACCACCTCCGCGCGCATCTTTTCCGCCACGATCTCCGCCGTCTCCCGCGCCCGCCGCACTGGACTCGAGAGCAGCAGCGCCGGGTCTATCTCCTGCGCTTCGCAAAAAGCCCCCACCTTGCGCGCCTGGGCCCGCCCTTTCTCGGAAAGCGCTCGCTCCACATCCCTCGCTGCCGGAGTATCGGCATCGGCGTGACGGAGGAGGTAAATGAGCATGGGAAGAAAAAGGCGAAGGGCGAAAGGCGAAAGGGCCGGCGTGCTTTTCGCTTTTCCACTTTCCACTTTCCTACATCACCATTCCGCCGTCCACCGTTAGCACCTGACCTGTGATGTATTTGGCCTCGGCGCTCGCCAGAAACGCCACCGCGCCCGCGATGTCATCCGGCTCGCCGAACTTCCCCAGCGGAATCGCCTTCACCACCCCCGTCTTGATCTCCTCTGACAGCACATTCGTCATGTCCGTGGCAATAAAGCCCGGTGCCACCGCGTTGCACGTAATGCCCCGGCTCGCCAGCTCCCGCGCGATCACCTTGGTCAGCCCGATCAGCCCCGCCTTGCTCGCCGCGTAATTCGCCTGCCCGGCATTGCCCATCAGCCCGGCCACACTCGCGATGTTTACGATCCGCCCGCTGCGCTGCTTCAGCATCGGCCGCATCACCGCCTGCATGAAATTGAAAGCACCCTTCAGATTTGTATCCAGCACCACGTCCCAATCCTCCTCACTCATCCGCATGCTTAGCCCATCGCGCGTCAGCCCCGCGTTATTGACCAGGATGTCCACCCGCGAGAAATCCGCCAGCACCTGCTCCGCCAGCGCCTTCACCGCCCGCGTGTCCGCCACATCCACCGCGTAGGCCTTCGCCAGCCCCATGTGCGTGGCATTGATCTCATCCGCCGTCCGCACCGCATTCTGCTCCGTGCGACTCACCACCGCCACCCGCGCCCCCTCATCCGCCAGCCGCATGGCGATGGCATGACCGATCCCTCGGCCCGCTCCGGTGACGATGGCGACTTGATTGGCGAATCTCATAAACAATAGGCGTGCAGGATTGGGGAAATGTGGGAGCGCCCGATATAAAGCTCCCGCCACCCCGATGTCCAGCGGCAGGAAGCTCCGGAACTGTCGCCAGAGGCGGCAGACCTCACGCAGGGAATTGGCAGCCTCGGGGTTTTGGTCGGCGCGCGCGGGCATCCGTACGCGCCCGCCGCCGAGCCTAAAATTACCCCTTCCACACCGGACCGATGCTTGCCCCTGGCACAAATTCCTCGGGGAATTTTATCCGCTTGCGATCTGGGGTGCCTTGGCGCACGGCCTCGGCCCAGCGCACAATGCGGCGGATGAGGGGGTTGGGTCCGTGTGCAGATGCGTTATTGGCGGGTGACATCAGGCCAGGGCGCTGTCCCAGAATGTGGAACCAGCGAAACCTTTCCCGGCACACGCCAGCCGCGCTCGGCGAGGAAGGCGAGTGTCGCGAGTACGCGCGGCGATTCATCAATAAAAATGGCCGTCGGAGGTGTGAGACCAAATAGTCCGGTTAGCAGTTTGCGGAAGCCCTCCGGGGTTTCCTCCCAGTCCGGGTCCAGCGGACGCCCTTCGCCTCCAACTCGGTGGTGAAGGCTCTGGCCTCGGGACCGAGCACCGGCCGCCGCTGCGCTGCGGGGCAGATGAACACGATGCGCTGGTGCCCCTCAGCCATCAGCGTGCGCGTGGCGGAGCGCATGCTTGGCTGGCTGTTGGCGCTGGTCGCGGCCATCGGCAGATCGTCCCGAGCCCCGCCGGAAGCCATAGTCGGGAAAGACTGGGCCGCGAACCATGTGAGCAGTTCGAAGCGACGGCACGACTACCCACGCATCGGCCTCCCTCGTGGACACATACCGGGCGACGCGCCCGGTATCGTGGGGCAGGCCAGACTGACTTTGCGTGGAAAAAACATACGTGGCCGGCCGCCTCGAGCGATGCTGGAGTTGGGCGAGCGCGCTCTGCATGGCCGGATTCTTGTGGTCCATCCGTTCGTGCAGAAAGATGCCCACGCGCAGCACATGTGCTGGGTTTGCACCCTTGCCGGAGTCCGCCATCCGGCGGCTCTTGCCGCGGCCTCCGCCGTGCAGCAGACCCATCTTTTCCAAGATCCGCAGTGCGGTGTGGACGGCTCCTTTCGAGACCCGGCATTCCGCCGCGAGCCGCAGCACTCCCGGCAGCCCCGTGGCATCGACGATCGCATCGTGAAAACACTCGCGTTCGAAGAGATTTACGCCGACCCGCACAAACTCGACTCCTTCCTCGCCCCGGCGAATCCGTCGAAGTCATGCGCGACGGGCGCGCGGTTGCCGAGTTGGTGCCGCGCAAGGCTGCCGCGGCGGCCACCGCGACATCGCCATGGCCGCCGATCGACTTCCGCGCCCGTTTTTTGGAGATGTGGGGGCCGGATGCGTTTCGTAGTCCAGTTTCCGTGGCTGAGGAAGTTGCGGAACTCCTGCGCGAACGAGCGGCTCCGTTGAGTTGCGCGGCTCGTCCCGGTGCCTCAACCTGCCGCCCTAGCTGCATGAAAAGAAGAACCTTTATCGTCCATGCCATCTCGGCGCTGGCTTCCATGGCTCTGGTGGCTGGTCGACCCGCAATTGCCGACGACATTCGCGAGGTTCATCTCGTCGTGTATGGCGGTACGCCGTGTGGAATCGCGACGGCGGTGACGGCTGCGAGGGAGGGGGTGAAAGTGGTGCTCGTCGAGCCGGCAAAGCATGTCGGTGGACTCAGTACCAGCGGGATCAACACGGCGGAGAGCGAGCACATGCTGAAGTGGACCATTGGCGGGTTCGCAAATGAGTTTTACCGCTGCCTTGGGAGGCATTACGGCACGGGTAAAGCGGAATATTTCTTCGAGTCGGGCGTGGCGGAGAAAGTCTATCTCGACCTGCTGGGCGAAGCTGGCGTGCAGGTGCGTTATGGCGCGAGCGTGGATAAGACAAGCATGGACGGCACGCGTATCACGAGCATCACCTTGACCGACGGCACGAAGCTGGAGGCCAGGGTATTTGTTGATGCTAGCTACGAGGGCGATCTCATGGCGCGAGCGAGGGTCAAATATACCGTGGGTCGCGAGTCTCAGGCGGAATTCGGTGAGACGGCAGCGGGGATTCGTTTTGACAAGACGCCGCGCAAGGCCCGCACAGTGGACGAGCAGGGCAGACTGCTTCCCGGCGTCAGCGCGTGGGCGATAGACCTCAAGGAGGGCGACGCACATCGCGCGCCAATGAACTACAACTTCCGCCTGACCGTGACGAGAGATCCGCAGTGGCGGGTGCCGATTCCTGCGCCGCGACATTACGACGCAAAGCGCTACGCGATGCTCGCCGACTGGCTGCATGACAAGGCCGCACGCAACGAGTCCGTGAAACTCGCCGATTTTCTCGACCTCTACCCGCGCCGGAACGGGAGGATCGAGATGAACAACAAGCAAAATGCCATCATTTCGCTCGGGCACTTCGGCGGTCAGTTCGACTGGCCGGATGCCAGCTATGAGCAGCGCACCCGCATCTTTGAGGATCATCTCGACTACACGCTCGGTTTGCTGCGCTTCCTCGCCAACGATGAGTCTGTGCCTGCGAGCGTGCGAGCCGAGATGCAGTTGCTGGGGCTGCACAAGGGCGAGTTCGCGGACAACGAATCCCTGCCCTATCAACTCTACGTCCGCGAAGCGCGGCGCATGAGAGGCGAGTACGTCGTCACGCAAAAGGACGTGCAGAACGAGCGCCGCAAGCCCGACAGCATTGGCATGAGCAGCCACTTCATTGATTGCCACCATGTCCAACGCGTCGCCCTGAACGAGCACGAGTTTGTGAACGAAGGCCGCATCTGGCGCATGGGCTACGCCTACCAGATCCCGTATCGCGCGCTCACGCCGAAAGCCGCCGAATGCACGAACCTTTTGGTGCCGGGAGCCGCGAGCTACACGCATGTCGCCTTCTGCACACTGCGACTGGAGAGCGTCTGGATGATCACCGGCCATGCCGCCGGGGTCGCTGGAGCGATGGCCGCCAAGTCCGGCATTGATGTGCAAAGAGTCCCGCTGCCCGAACTTCAATCCAAACTCCGTGCTCAAGATCAGGTGCTCGATTTCCTCCCCGGCCAGCCAGAAAAGTGCGAACACCTCAACGGCCCGCCCGAATTCTGACGGTAAAAGAGCCGCACGCCACGCGATCACGCAGTGTGGCAGGCCGGCTACTTCCAGCCCGCCCGCCGGAGGGCGCGTGTCAAAAGAAACTCCGCCTGCCGCCGCATCTTGCTGGCCTGGATGCTGATCGCGGAATTGATGCGCCGTTCGTAGTCGGAAACGCTGGTCACGTATTTCACGGCGTTGATGATCGTGATGCAGAACAGCCGAAACGTGTTCACGACGGCCAGGGCACCGCGTCCGCGGCCCTGCCGCGTGACCCAGGCGGGCAGTTTCACGCCGTGCTTGCCCGCCCCGGCGTTCCAGCCGCCCGCGAGCTTTCGCACGCGGGCAAAGAGTTCGCGCTGCAAGGCCCGCAACGCCGAGGCGTCCACGGCGTAGGGCTGCTTGAGGTTGCGCGGATTGATGCGGCCGGTGCGCACATGAGCCGCCGAGCGGTGCAATGCAGGCAGCGCCTGGCGGCGGCGGAAAAGGATCCTCCTATGCTCCATGCACCCATAGTCGCCTGCGAATGTCCTCAACCCGCAGAACGCTTCGACACAGCATCGGAACTGCTGCGCGGGGTATAGTGATTGACTGTGCGTTCGAGAACTTGCGACCGCGACAGTCGTGCAGTTCCCAAGTGCTGGGTACATGCTTTGCCGGACTAGCGGAAACCACGCGGTTGAAGTGTCAGACATCGCCCACGGGCTCCTGAGCGCCGCTTTACGATGGCTCAGCCACCAGAAGCATTTTGCACCTACTCAAAAAGCACGATTGCACCGCCAGCGGGTTCGAGCGGGAAGCTGAAGGAGCCGTCCTTGACCACGGCGTCCGTGTAGGTGCGGGTCTTCCGGTCGAAAACCCGGGGCTTGGCCGCGCGGGCCAGCTTCAGCGTCACGTTCTGCGCGGCGTAGGCGTTGTGGTTCGCAAGGAAGACCACGTCACGGTCCGTGTCGTGGTATTTAGAGACCCCCATGACGAACTCGCCACTCGTGGGTTGAATCCAGAAGTCGGCGGGAAAGGCGTTTTTCTCAAGACCGGGAGGCATGGCCGGCTTGTCGGCCGGCGCCTGCACGGGCCGGTCGTTCCAGTCCTTGGTCCAGAGGGTGGAATAGATGGCCGTGGGCAGGCCGATTCTGGCAATCTCAGTGCGCATGGGCTCGATCCAGGCATTCACCGCCGCGAGGTCTTTGCCATACCCGTTAAACTGGAAATCCTGCATGTTCATGATGCGTGAGCCGATGTGCCACATCGCCGCCCGCAACCCGCAGGCGATCGAGGTCGTCTGCGTGTAGAGCAGACGGTTGAAATTGCCCTTTCCCGGCAGGCCGGCATCCGTGGTGCAGTAGCGACCCAGCCGGTTGTCGGTGACTTTCGCCGTGCTCCAAGCGGCCAGAAGATTCGGGAAGTTTTTGTGCGGTCCCCGCTTCCACGCGAAGTCGTAATAGCTGATGAAGTCGGACTTGGCCAAAAAGCTCATGCCCCCGCTTTGGTAGGTTCCGGTGTAGGTGGCATGCGTCGGATCCCACGCATGCACGTTGTCGATGTCCCGCGCCCGCCCTGCGCCCTGATTGGCGAAACGGTCCGCCCAGAGATGGTAGGCGGCGACGGTCGGGTTGTTCCGCAGGGTCTTGAGCAGGGCCTCGCACTCCTGCGGGTTTTTGAACACATGCGGCTCCGCGAGCAGGTCCACCACCATGAGCACGTCATGCTTTTTGCAGAGAGCCTCCCGTTCCGGCGTGTACTTGCAGAGCACGGAGTTGAAATGCCCTTCCTTGGTGATGGCCTCCAGAAGCTTCTCAAACTGCGCGGGGTCCTGCGGCATGGGGTCGTCGCCGTAGCCATTGATGAAAATCGCGAGATAGGTTTTCGGGCGGCGCCTGGCCTGTGCTTCCCTGCTGTCAGGCGAATCCTCCGCGCCGGAGGATACGAAGCCAGGCGTGCAGAGAAGGACAAGGGACGCCAGCAGCGTGGCGGTGCGATGAAGTTTGGGAAACATGCTAACGGTTTTCATATGATGGTCATTGCCCCGGGTTACAACTTCGGGCGTTCACGTTGGTTCATGGACCGGTTTCAGATTCGCAATAAAACAGGTCCGCAGCGATGTCGTTCCCCTCGATCTCGTCGCGGCGGCTGCTTTCCAATTGAGGGTGTTCGTCCAAGGGTTCGACACTTAGTTCAACGGCCATGCCGGGCTGGCGGTCGGCGATGGGCAAACGCTTGCCGTCCATAATCATCCAGTGGAGCACCGTGATCGTCGGATGCTTCCATTCGCCCGCCAGCACCCGGTCAACCTTGTATTCGGCGGCGGTCAGACTGCGCGTATAGGGGCGGATCTCCTCAATGCTGGACGTTTTTGCCTGGCGCAGGAGGGTTCCGCGGAAACGGATCTTGGTCGCGGGCTTGCGCTCGGCCTGCACGGCCTTACTCACGGTCGCTTCTCCGGTGGCTTCGGTGGCGGTCAGCGCGCGGGAAAAAATTGCAATGCCTTCCATTCGCCCGCGCCACAAATCGGCACCCGACCACGCGGCACCGATGACAAGCTGCCGCGCGCCCCAAGCCGTCGCGCCAGCGGGCAGCGCCCCGGAGCCGGCGGGTTTGCCACCGCAATAAGCGGCCCACTTCTCTTTGTCGCAGGTGACTACGACGTGAACGGGCGTTCCGGCCCCGAGCGCGAAGAGCGCGAACACTTTTTTCCCGCCCACGCGCAACGCCAGGCCGGTGCTGTCCTGCAGCAGCGCGGCATCTTCGCCGCCGTTGTCGCCGTAGGCGAACAGCACTCCGGGTGACTTCGCGGGCGCTTCCGCCGGAGTGAGCGTAAGTTCAATGGTGAATGCGCCGGATTTGGCCACCTGCATGCCGACCCATGGGCCAGCTTCCCTCAAGTGAAAGGATCCGCCGTCGCAAAGCAGTTCATGGAAACGACCAAACAACGCCCGCCCACGGGGGGCACAGTCCAAGGTTAGTAGTTCCAGGCCCTTGGGATCGAACGCCACGAAGGGCGTGGTGATATTGCCATCGCGAAGCCCGAATACCGCACCCGCAACACCGGGCCATGCGGGTGCTGGCGCGGTGCCCGTCTCGGCGACAGCGCGAACCGGATTCACTACGACTGCGAGCAAGAGGCAGGCTGCCAGCGCCGCTAGGCTCGCCCCGGCACTTTTCTGTCGCAGTGAACGGAGCGTCATGACCGGCTTCGTTTGGTGGGCAAACGTTCGCGCTTTAACGCTTTGGCTCGACCCACACTTGCGATTGCCAGCACTGGGGGCCCTTTTCCGCGCTCACCCGCACCCATTTCTCGATCTTGCTGTAACCATCATCGAACTGGCCCATCCAGATTTGGGCGTTGGCCCCGGCCGGGGCGACGAGCGTAATAAAGCGTGGGTCGGTGCTCCAGCGGGTGAGCCAGGTGTTGTTGGCCTTTTGGGCTTCGGTGAGCATGCCGGTGACAACGACCTTCCGGACGTTGGCATTGTCCGCATCGCACATGCTAATTGAACGGTGATCGCCATCCAAGCGAAACAGGCGGTAGGAATTATCGGGAGCCATCGAAGGGAAGCAACCCCCGCCGAACGTTTTGTAGGTGGACTTGGCCTGATCGACTTTGCCTTCCGCGTCAAACTCGAGTTTTAGCTGTCCGATATTGGACCAGCTTGGCTCAAAACAGGCACGGGTGCCATCGGCGGAAAACATCAGGTAGATGTGGCTGGACGTGCGGTCCCAGAACAACTCCCGTGCTTCAGGCTTGTCCACAGGAAAACGCAAGATTTTTCCCCCACCCGGCACATTCCATGGCTCACCCTTGTCTCCGGACTCGTTGACATACACCCATGTTTTCTTGGTCTTGGGATCAGTCCAAACGGCCAGCAGGTTATTGCCGGGACCGGCGGGGAACTCGGTGACTTTTTTGGTCTCCGTGTCATACATCTTGACCCTGCGATCCGCCGGAGCTTTTCCTGTGGAGGCTAGCACATGAAAACCATCCGCTGTGATCAACGGGGCGCTGCCGGAAAATGGCAGATCGATTTCGACGCCGTCTTTCGTGTCCAGGAATTTGAGTTTCATGTCCTTCTCGGTGCCTTGATTCCACACCGCCTTCACGCGGCGACCACCGGTCAACTCGATCAATTCCTTTTTCCTGGTGTCGGTCTCGGTGGCGGTGAGTCCCACATTCAGCACCAGTCCCAGAGTGAGCGCCATCACAGAAAAGGTCGCTCCAATGCTATTGCGTCGCAGTAGTCGTATCATGGTTTATTTGGATGGATTGCAGTTTGTTGATTTTGATGTAGGCAAACGTTGGCAGCATGCAGGTGGACAATGTTCAACGGCCCCACCGTTCGCGTAGCACGGGCTTGCAGAGAACAGCGTGCCCGTTGGCGGTGAAAGAAGGAAAATATTTCCGCTTGTCATGCGGAATGACACGTCCGCAGGAGTTGCATGCAGAACGTTTTCAAAATCGGACAGCCGCATTTTATTGACTGCGTGAGCCGGGTGTTTGTCCTAGGCATCATTGGGACGAGCCAATTTTTAGATTAGGAATCGGAGTTCCATCCGCTGCCCTGATTCTGGCGTACGCGTGCCAGTCTCCGGTCCCCTGCGTGATTTTGAGCAGAAGGGTATTCGCCCCTTTCTCGAAGTGAACAGGCACCTTGTCTTCGCCGGGTCTTATTCCGCGTGTCACTGGGTTAGCGAATACCTCTTTGCCGTTGATCCATGCCTTGATTCCGTCATCGGAACCAAGTTCAAGCCGCGCGTCGGTCGCACCAGAAACCTCGATCGAGGCACGAAGGTAAATAGCGCAATTTTCGCGCGGCCCCTTAACCTTCGCTCTTTCAAGCGCGTTTCTGATCTCGATGATACCATCGGCAAAGGTTCCCACGTTGACCCAAGCGGCGTCGGGTGCCGGACTGGTTTCAGGAGGGAAGACACTGGCCACAAGTTCTTTGCAGCTCTTGTTTTCCTCGGTGTAAATCTTTGACATCTGCCAGGCGGTAACCACTCCGACGAGCGCTTCCTGCCTCTCCTTTTGCCTGATGGCATCCTCCGCGTTGGCCACCTTGATTCGCTCGGCATTGTAGCTGTCTATTTGATCGAGCTTCTTAAGCAGACTGACCGCCACTTCGGATTTTCCGCCTGTGGCAATCCCTCGCATCCATTCGAGAACTATGGGCTTGTTGGCAAACTCCCACGCATGAAGCTGCAAATCCTGAAGGCAGTTTTCTCGCAGCTTTGGTGGAAGCTCCTCATACAAGCCTTTTGCCTCAATGAGCGCCTTCTGATGGATAGGTGCATAGCGATCCCGCAGCAATCGCAGGGTCTCGAAAATGCGCTGGTAAAGGACCGGACTCTGTTTCAGCGCTTCCAGCGCCGCGATCGTCTGGGGTTTGTATTGATTAGCATAGGAAACGGGCGACGGCGTGGCCTCTCTGCGCACCCAAAAAAGGACATCGATTTCATGTGTTGCGAGGCCATTTTTCACACGGAAGCGCATGCTTTGGGGGCCGGCCTGTGTCACCAGAGGGGACCAGGATAACTCTCCAGTTTCACTATTTAATTCCACGCCGTCCAAACTCTGAACCGGCTCGAATAGCAAGTGGCCGCCATCTTTCGCACTGGCCTTCAACAGAAGTTTAACCTGTTTGCCGGAAACGACAGGGATCGGCTCCAGCGATTGCACCTCCAGCGTGCCGTCCGCCTTATCCGCGCGTTTCACCGAGATTTCCATGGACGCGACGACCCCGTTCTGCTGCTCGTCAAAAGCCGAGAAATCAACTTTCCAGGACCCTGTCTGACCGGACGGTTTCCATTTGAAGCGGCCCTGATCGAGAACGGCACCCACTGGAGCGTGAGCCATCTTTAAAGTGAAAAGCGCGGGCTTTGAATGCTTGATCGCAATCGGCACATCAATTGAACCATCAGAAGCAACCGTCGGACGGGGTGGCAAAATGATAGAGGGTTTCTCGTAGGGAATCACTTTTACACGCCAGCCTCGGCATCTTGACATGAACCCGAAATCGCGCCGGACGGCGTCGCTTTGTATATCGAGGTTTGCGCCCACTTGATGGATGCCCGGCGTTGACGCCGCGCTGTGGAGTTGAAAAGCAACGTCGCCCACATCTGAACTCGCGACCCGCTGCCCGTCCACATACAGATTCAAACGCGATTTCAACCACTCGGGAGGCTGACAAACCATGTCAATGGCGCGCACATGAAAGTCAACGGACTCACCCTTCCAGACTACTACCTCCTGAACTGCTGGAACGGCGACAGTAAATAGATCCACATAGCGAAAAAAGTTGGTTTCCATACCCTCGTTACAGACAGCGCAAAATGCGTCGCGATTTCCCCGCATGATGCAACCCACCTCAGGCCTGTATATCCCCTTCACCCATCCCGCGCCCTCCGAATTGACGACCTTGGTTCCCTTCCCGAGCTTTAATGATCCGAACAGTCCCGGCCACTCCTCGTCGACCCAATAGTGCCACTTGCAAAGTCTGGGATTTTCATACGCTGTGACATTAACCGTCATCTCCTCCAAGGGGCCGGGGTCTCCGACAAAAGGGTCACTCCTCTGGATATATTCATCTCCCAATCCGGCAAAGCCGTGGCCCAACTCGTGGGCCGCCGCAAACGAATTTACCGTATTGCTTTTATTTAAGGTCAAAACTCCCCAAGTGCCTGTCGCGGCAGTGGAGAATGCGGAATTGTGGAGCACCACAGTTGCCCCCGATTTTGCCGCGTATCGCGAGTATTCCACCGCGATGCCGTTATCGCATCCCAATATGTTCCCCTTGTATCCCATGACCTTGAGCCTTGATGACTCTACACTCTCATCACCGACAAACACGGCATGAATATTGACCAGTTTTCGATAACGCAACCAAGGGTCCTTGGACAAGAGAGTCTTTGCAAGTTTTTCGCATGCCGCGTGGAAATCACCCATCTGATCAGCAGTAAAACCCGCCGACACGACTACCACATCCAGATAGTTTGAGCCCACACCTGATTGATGAATGGTCCTGATGTCCAGTATCCCCTTTGTCTCACGGAGATATTTCGCGTAGGCACTGGCCGGATCTTCCGCGGGAATGGGCGGCACCGCCATCAATGGCATAAGGAATAGAGCAAGGCAGGATTCGAAAAGCGTCAAAGAGAGCATGAATCTGCATAGCAAGGACGCGGAGCGTGAATGGTTATTCATGGACGAGTCTTATTACTTTGATACAGGAACCAGCCGCCAGCCCTGACTTTCGGTGAATTCGCGGGCAGTGAAGCACCACACGACGATCTTCTTTTTTCCAAAATAGCCGGGCTCCGCGATACCCCGCCGGTATAAATTGATGCGTGCCGGCGTGGCACCGGACCCGCGAACCCCAATGAGGTCCACTGCAAAGCCCAACTCATAGGCTAAATGGTCGGCCAGTCCGGCTCCTGCCGCGTGCATGTCGCCGCCAGCTTGGAAGACCAGGTTATGGCTGTCGCCCAGCAGGATCACCGGACTGTTGCGGTCTGGGGCCACTGGTCCTCCGCCTGGGACGTTGATCATCCGCAGTTTCAGGGTATCGCGCTCCGGACGCGATCCCTCCGCCAGCGCGCTCCACAAGTCTCCCGTGATCGGCACGGAAACGGCGCGCTGCCCGAACTTGGTTCGCGTGAGTCCGGCGTACCAATTTTTCTGCCGGATCACCTCGGCGATACGCTGCGCGGCGAGGTTGCAGGCCAGGCCCGACCAGTGCGTATCCTGACGGCAATAGACGGGGCCGTCCTCAGCCAGGCGATTCGCCAGGAAGTCATCCGTGAGATCGAGCACGTTCACACCCTTCTCGCGCAGGAGTGTATAGAACTCCTGATGGATCGCATCCAGTCTGGCCGGTGCCTTGCCATCCACTGGCTTGGCTACGGTGCTGGCCACCTTATCCGGAAAGATGATCGCTTTGGCTGGAACCGGGACGAGGAGCAACTCGATGCCGAGGGCATCGAGCTGACGCTTGAAATCCAGGATCGCGGGCAGAGGGTCGGCATCCTGAGCTTTCGTAGCCCGGCTGACGGCAGCCGCGGCCTCGCCCCAGAACCGGCCCACCCCCAGATGGCGCAGTTCGTTGCCGAGGAAAAGCCAGCCATCGGCGCCGGCAATGACCATCGAGTCGCCCGCGCCGGAGGCCTTTTTCGCGCAGACTTCGCGAAAGGCGGCGGGGGAATCTTCCCCGGCTGAGGCAAGGCCGGCTTGGAGCAAGAGCGCAAGCGCCAGCAACGCTCCAGTGAAGCGGCTGAGGATCTGGGTAGGCATGGCTTTTATCTGAGAGGAGGGATCGTTGAAAACGTGCATCGCAGTCTGTTATTCGCCCCATGCAGGATCGGCAAGCAAGGCCACTTCCCCATCGAGCTCGCTGCGGTTGATCGCCTCGTACTTGGACGCCACGTCGGCCCACGGGCGCAGGCGCAGGCGCACGGCATCGCCGGGCCGATAGCGTGCGGCGGCCGTCGCGACGTTGTCCCGCATGCTCCAGACAAAAGCCACGGCTTCCTGGCCTGTCGCGGCCGGATCATTCGTTGATTCGAGATCAGCGAGATGAACCATGACGATGTGGTCCTTGTAGGGGACCGATCCCGGGCGCGGTGCCGGGGAAGCTGCGCGCACAACCCCGCGAACCTCCACGGTCTGGCCCGCCGCGGGCACATACATCCGGGCCTCGTGCCTTTCGCCAAGGGTCATGGAGAGCTGCTTCCAGTCGCCGGCGGCCAGTTCGCGTGCGGCAAACTCCCAGATAACAACCTTCTTGCCAGCCAGCCGATCCTGCCCGCGTTGCAGTTCCTTGGCCAGCATCTCCCGCGTGGCATGGGAGCCGGCATCGTTGCGACAGATCGCATCGACCGGCAATCCCAGCGCGAGGCTCAGGTGCTCGACGAAGCCGGCAGCCTCGCCCCAACCCATCGGCTCCAGCGAATAGATGTTGGCGAAACTGTCGCCGAGGAAAAGCACCTCGGCATTGGCGGCCGGCCGCCACAGGTGCTTGCCCTCCAGCACCTGCCGGACCTCAACGGTCTCAGGCGGAAACATCTTCTGCCGCGGAGGCAGTTTCAGCATTTGAGCTATATCACCCAACGCCACGACGGTCTTCTCAACGGTCGTAAAGCGCGCCGTCTGCGGGACTGACAACTTGGCGGTTTGCCGGACGAATTCAGCCAGCGCGGCCGCGGTGGCTTCCATGGCCGGTGGTGTCCAGTGCGTATCGGTCTTGAGATAAAGCGGCCGTTGCGGGGTGCCTGCTTTGGCCTCGGCCAGCAACGCCGCAGGGTCAAAGATCGCGACACCGGCTTGTTCCAGTTGCCGCTTGCATGCACCAAAGGAAGCGTTTTGCAGAACCAAAGAGCCGCCGGCACAGCGCGCGGAGTATGCTTCCGGGTAAATGGATGGCTTCACCGGTGCCGGCATGACAATCAGCGTAATTCCGCGCGCGGCGAGTTGGTCGCGGAAATGGACGATGGCTTGCACTGGCTCCGGCTGCGGACCCCTCATATTGCCGGCAGCCGTGGCCCTTCGCTTCAGCACCCTTGGTTCGAGAAAGCCCGGCCCGGTGACATAGTCCACGTCCGCGCGGTAGAAGAGCCATCCACCCTGACCAAGATAGACTTTCTCGTTGCCCTGTCCCAGAGTCAGCAGGACGGACTGGACGCGGGGCAGAAGCGCCTCCCCCACCACGGATGTTTGCTCCCAATCGCCTTCCAGCGATTTGAGCTGCGACGCTGGCGGCAGGAGGTTCACCGCGCTGACCACTCCATCCACCGCTTTGACCCGGTCCCAGGCCGGCATCAGCGCACGAAGCCCCTGGCTGACCCGCGAAATCGCTTCCGGGTGGCGAAAGGCCGCGCCGAACTGCGCCAGGGGCACGGACGCGATGACCACCAGAAAGAAGACCACCAGGGCCGCCCGCGTGCCCGGAGCGAACCCGGTGTTGCCGAGTTCGTGCGCCGCCTGCTCCTCACGCGTCACCTTGGCGTGGATCTTGGCGGTCGAATGGGCTTCGATGGGTTTCATGCGGTCGCTTAAAAAATGAAGTAGATGAATGGATTGTAGGACTGCGCAAAAAGCTGCGAAAGCGCCGCCACGAGCACGCCGCAGACCCATGCCACCTTCGGCCACGTCAGCCGGCGGGTGATGTCCCACGACTGCGGCATGACCCAGACGCATGCCGCGGCCACCGCAAAGCCAAGGAGGTAATAAGGCTTTCCGATCAAACCCATGAGCAGGCCCGCCGCCGGACCGTTCCCGGCACCAAAGAGATTTCCCAAAAAACGCCCGGCGGAAGCCAGGTCTGTCGTGCGAAAGAAAACCCAGGCCAGGCAGACCACCGCGAAGGTGATCCCCGTGCGCGCCACCCCCGGTAAAGCCGCGTAGATGCTCCTCTTTCCCATCATCCGCTCCAGGGCCAGCCAGCCGCCATGAATCCCGCCCCAGATGATGAAGTTGAAACTCGCGCCATGCCAGAGCCCGCCCAGCAGCATCACCAGAATCAGGTTGATATAGGTCCTCGCTTCGCCGCGCCGGCTGCCCCCCAGAGGCACGTAGAGGTAGTCGCGCAGCCAGCTCGAAAGCGAGATGTGCCAGCGCCGCCAGAACTCCGTGAGCGACTCGCTCTTGTATGGCGAGTCAAAGTTCTTGGCGAAAATGAACCCGAGCATCAGCCCCAGTCCGATGGCCATGTCCGAGTAGCCGGAAAAGTCGAAGTAGATCTGGAAAGCATAGGCTCCCAGACCATACCAGGCGTCCAGCACCTGCGCACTGCCTGCATCGAACACCGTGTCGGCGATCTTCCCGCATGGGTTGGCCAGCAGCACCTTCTTGCCCAGCCCCAGCGAGAACATCGCCACCCCGCGGGCAAACTTGTCCAGCGTGAGCCGGCGATGCTCGAGTTGCTCTGCCAGAAACGAGAACTGCAGGATCGGGCCGGCCACCAGATGCGGGAACATCGAGACGAAACAGGCGAAGTCGCCGAAGTGCTTCATGGCCTTGGCGTCGCCCCGATAGACGTCGATCGTGTAGGAGAGCGATTGGAAGGTGTAGAAGCTGATCCCCAGCGGCAGCACCACGCGGAAAAACTGCTCCCACTGGGCCTGCGGCCAGCCCAGCGCCACCACCAGCGCGTTGTAGCTGTCCACGCCGAAATTGAAGTACTTGAAAAACCCGAGCGAAAGCAGGTTCGACACGATCGAAAGGACAACCGCCCAGCGCTGCGACCGGCTGCGCTCCGCATCGCGCGGCAGCGCCACCACCGGCTCGTGCCACACCCGCCACAGCCGCCAGGTGCCATGCGCGATGACCACACTGGCCAGCCAGTCCACCAGCGTGGTGGCCGCCATCAGGATGATGAACTTGGGGTTGGCCCAACCGTAGAAGGCGTAGCCAAGCAGGATCAGCAAATAGTTCAGCGTCCGGTTCCCGGCGCGGGCGAGCAGATAGTAGAGCGCCAGCGCCAGGGGCAGGAAATAGAAGATGAAAAGATAGGAACTGAAAACCATGACTGACCGATGAAAAGCTGTTCTTTAACCGCGACTCGAATGGGTAACCGGCGGGCGGCGCGCCGGGCGGCAAAAAGTTCTTCGGATGAACCGGCCCATGAACGGCATCTTAGTTTCCGCGACACCGGACCAGTAATTCTGGAACCCGGCGGACACCGGCGGACTCAGCGGGCGGCGCGTCACGGCTTTGTCCAAGTCCCGGGGAAAGGTGATGAAAGCCGCCGCAGTGCGCACTGCGGCGACTTTCTACCACTATGGGATGCAGAGCCACCACTACGAGACTCTGAACCCGTCATGAATGAGACCCAGAGCACCACTACGAAACTCCGAATACTCGTTTCCCCAGGGTCCAACGCCAATCAGCCCTGGAAAATCTTGGTTGCCGGCCGGCGGCGCTGGTTCAGCACGCCGAGCGCGCCGACCAGCAGCAGGCCGATCGTACCCGGCTCGGGCACCACTGCGCTGCCGCCGAAGCCCGGCGCTTTGCCGCCGCCACCGCCAGTCAGCGAACCGCTGGCCGGGCCGCTGGTGAAGGTCACCGTCGCTCCCGCGCCGATGGTCAGCGAGCTGAGCGTCTGGCTCACGCTGCCAAACTTGAGCTTCGTCGTCCCGGCCGCCACGGTGACCACGGCCAGGCCGGGGGCCGAACCGAGGACGCCGTTGACGTTGGTCGTGCCGGCGTTGGCTGTGAGGATGTCGTAACCCTGCGCCCCGTCCAGCCGCAGCGCACCGTCTCCCGCTTTGACTAGGGCGCTGCTGGCTCCCGCCGCCGTGATGGCCGAGGTCACCGTCAGTTCATTAGCGCTGCCGGTCACGTTGGCGCTGTCGCCCACGGTGAAGGTCTGCGCCGCGTTAGCCAGCGTGAGCGAGGCTACGGAAATCGTGGCTCCCAGCGGGTCATTGGGCACATTGGCCGCAACGTAGGTCGCCGCCGTCGTCCCGCCGCTCAGCGTCAGGGTGCTGGTGCCCGTCGAGTTGATCACCGTCGCCGCGCTGGTCGCGGTGCTGCCGCCGAGGGTCAGCCCCGCGCCACCGATGCTCTGATCAAAGCCCGCCAAATCCAACACCGCGCCGGATCCCGTCGGGACCACGGTCACGGGGTTGCCGGGCTTGATGCCGTCGGTGATCCCCAGTCGCAGCGTGCCCTCGCCCACTGTCGTCAGCCCCGTGTAGGTGTTCGCATTGGAGAAAACCACCGTGCCGGCCCCCGCCTTCGTGACGGTGTAGGTGGTGGCGTCCATCCCGCTCGGATTTTGGATCACGCCGGAGAAGGTCACCTGCCCGCCGCTGGCCGCCGTCAGCGTCACTCCGCGTCCGGCCTGGCTGGTCGTGCCGAGGAAGATGTTCCCGGAGAAGATCGAGCTGGCAGCCGTGTTGCCGCCGAGTGTCAGGATGCGCGTGCCGGTGTCCGTGGTGTTATTCGTGGGGATGCGGATGATGCGCCCGACATCGAAGGCACCGCCGATCAGGATGCCGGCATTGCTGTTCCCACCCGCCACGCCGAGCACCACCTCGCTGACGGCATTGCCGAAGGCACCGATAGCGGCCGAAGGAGCATTCGTTCCGGCTACCAGGGTGCCGGCGCTGATGGTCGTGATACCGGTATAGGTGTTCCCGCCGGAGAGGGTCCAACTGCCGGTGCCGCTCTTGGTCAGTGCGCCGGTCCCGGTGCCGATCACGTCGGTGGCAATATTGCCCGTCGATGTGCCGCTCAGGGTCAGGGCGAAATTGCCGCCGACCGAACCGACCGACGCCACCGACAGGTTTGCGGTGGTCGGGTTCAAAGTGGCTGCGCCGGTGATCGCGATTCCGCCGAGGCTCAGGCTGCTGCCGCTGCCGCCTGTGACGCCGAGGGTGATGGCACCAAGCGATGCGTCACCGAGGGTCAGGTTGGTAGCGGCGGTACTAACGTCGATTGTGCTGTTGGCCGAGACAGTAAAGGCACGATCCACGGAGGTGGTGGCACCGGTATAGCTGAGTGTGCCACCGCTAAGCACCAAATTGCTCCTCAGGTTCGAAGCCTGGCCGATGGGGCTGGCCACCCCACCATTCGCCAAGGTGGCGACGCTGAGGATGCCGCCACTGATGGTCGTGACGCCGGTGTACGCGCTGTTGCCGGCAAGGATCCAAGTGCCCGCACCGGACTTGATTAGGGAGAGCGCGCCCGTGCCGTTGTTCTCGATTCTCGCAGTCAAAGTGTTACCTCCCGTGTTCGTCCCGGTTAGAGTGAGGCTGCGGGCTTGGTTGGCCGCGCCGCTGAAGGCCAACGAGCCAGGGTTTGTGAAAAGAAGCGGACCGGAGCCGGAAGCGTCAATCTTATGGGTGTTCAAGCCCCAGTCGGCACCAAGCGTAAACAACCGGTCTGTGCTGTCCCCGGAGCCGATGTATTTCAACATGAAGCCATCGTTGGTGCTGTTGTCACCAAGGACAAGGTTCGCCGCCGCACTGCTGGACTGGCCGATGGAGCTTGGCAGGCCGCCATCCGCCAGCTTTGTAACGCTGAGAGTTGAGTTCCCGATGCTGCGGATGGTTGTGACCCCGGTGTAGGTATTGAGCGCGTTCAACACCGTGGTGCCGCCACCTCCGACTGTGACTCCACCGATGCCGGAGATACCACCAAAGTCCGTGCCCTGTGTCATGGTGTTGTTTCGATTGAATCTCAGAACACCGTTATCGACGATGGCGCTGCTCGGGCTGAGAGAGCCGACTGCGCCGGCATTGCCAAGCGTCAGCGTGATACCAGGGTTGATCGTAGTGGTTCCAGTGTAGGTGTGGCTGCCGGCAAAGATCAAATTGCCACTGTTCAACACTCCGGAGACCGTCAGCCCGTAACCCAGGCCTCCATCTCCGAAATTGCCATTGAAGAACAAACTATCGGTCACATGCGCGACATTCACGTTGAGCGTTTGATTTGAGCGCAGAGTGATGTTGCCTCCAACCGTCATATTGGTAGTGGTGCTTGGCACAGCCCAGGAAATATCCAAGGCATTGAGGGTGTTGGTGCCGCTCAGGTCGGTGATGACATTCCCGATGGTGCCACCGCCAGTGATGGTCAACGGCTTGGCGATCTTGAAGGTGCCGACGGCACCGGTATTCAGCCCACCGCCCAACGAGAAATCGCCATTTGCCACGATTGGATTGTTGTTTGTCAACGTGAAGTTGCCGGAGATCGTGCCGCCATTGATGGTCAGCGTTCCACCGCCGATGGCGGCGCCGTTGCCCAGGGTCAGCGTGCCGGCGTTCAGGCTCGTGCCACCACTATACGAGTTCGTGGTGGCCAGCGTCACCGTGCCCGTGCCGCTCTTGGTCAGTGCCACCGCGCCCGTCCCGTTGTTGGCGATGGCTGAATTTATCGTGAGGCCATTGGAGGAACTGTTATTGAGAATCAATTCGCCGGCCACGTCCACGGCATTGCCGCCGGCGGTAAGCGTGCCGCTGCCGGCGACCGTGCCGATTGTCAACGCCTGCTTGCCGGTGGCAACGAGAATGCCGCCGCCCGTGCCGAGCCGTAGTACCTTGGTTGCAGTATCCACGGTGGCGGCGGTCCCCAAATTCTGCATCAGGGTGTTGATGTTGGTCGTGGCCGCCCCCAGCGTGATGTTGCCCGAGGCACCCGAGTTGATCCGGACGTTGGTGGTGGTGGCGTCGGAAATGGTGCCTGCCAGGGCGATGTCGGTGTAGCTCGCGTAGGCAGCGACGACGTTCGATCCGTTGTTAATCGCCCAATTGGCTCCGCCTCCGACGGTGGCCCAAGCTCCCAAGATGCCATTTGCATCGTTGGCCTGCGCTGTTTTCACGACGGCGGTGGTGCCGAGAGTTCCGGTGGTGGCCTTGAAATCGACCGTGCCTCCGCCGGAACTGCGAGTGATTGCCAGCAACCCGCCGGATCCCCGCAGGTCGATGGTTGTACTCGTTCCGGTGTTGTTTGCATCAATGGTCGCCACACCGCCGGTGAGCGTCAGGCCGTTGAGGATTTGGGTGCGAGTCTGGGCGGCGAGTCCCTTGTACTGCAAAGTGCCGCCGTTTCCGGAAAACACCAAGGCAGAAGCTGCGTTCAGAATGGTGGCGTTAGTCGCGGTATCCGCGATCAGGGTGCCACCCGTAACGGTTGTCGTCCCGGCATAGGTGCTCAAGCCCGTAAGGGTCTGCGTACCCGCTCCGGACTTCGTCAGGGTCATATTGCCCGCGCCGTCGCCGATAATACCCGAATAGGTGACGCTCTTGCCACTTTGCGGATTCAGGGTGAGGCCGGTGACACTGCCATATCCGGTGATAGCCGTGGCCAAAGCCACGCTTCCACTGAGTCCACCAAGGGTCGGTGTGACGAAACCGGTCACATCAAGGCCGATGGCACCAGTGGAGCCGGTGGTGTCGTAGGCGCTGGTCTGGAGTGCCAAGGCATGGCCCAAGGCGACCCGGCCGTTGCTGATAAGGGTATTGCCGGTGAAAGTGTTGGCTGCGTTCAGCGTCAGAGTGCCTGTGCTCAGTTTGGTCAGGCCGCCGGTGCCGCTGATGGCGAGGCCACTAAAAGCAGTGCCCTGGGCGATATTGTCACTGCGGTTGAAAGCCAGGGTTCCGTTATTGACGATGAGGCTGGTCGTGTCGAGTTCTCCTACCGTGCCGCCGGCGCCGATTTGTAGCGTCCCCGTGCTGATCGTAGTGAGCCCTTTGTAAGTGTTCGCACCGGTAAAGATCGTGGTGCCGCTGCCGGCCTGCGTAACGGCCCCCAAGCCGGAAATTACCCCGGCAAAGTCGGTGCCTTGGGTGATGGTCCCCGTCCGGTTGAAGGTCAGGGTGCCGTTATTGACGATCGCGCTGCTTGCATTGAGCGAGCCGGTGGCACCACCTGCTCCGATCTGCAGAGTGCCCGCGCTGATGGTGGTGGTGCCGCTGTAGCTGTTCGCACCGGAGAGGATTTGGGTGCCCGCACCCGATTTGGTGAGGGTCATGCCGGCGGTGCCGTCGGCAATGATGCCGGAATAGGTCTGGCTGCCACTTTGGGGATTCAGGGTGAGAGCGGTAACACTGCCATAGCCCGTGATCGCCGTCGCCAGGTTCACGGCACCGCTGAGCCCTCCGAGTGTTGGCGTGGCGTAGCCGGTTACATCGAGGCCGATCGCCCCGGTGGAGCCGGTGGTGACGTAGGCGCTGTTCTGAAGCGCCAGGGCATTGCCCAAAGCGATCTTGCCATTGCTGATGGTCGTGGTGCCGGTGAAGGTGTTGGAGGCGTTCAGGGTTACCGTGCCTGTGCCCAGTTTAGTCAGGGCACCCGTCCCGCTAATCGCGAGGCCGCTAAAGGCGGTGCCTTGGACGATGTCGTCGCTGCGGTTGAAAGAGAGAGTGGCGTTATTGATGATGGTGCTGCTCGCATTGAGCGATCCAGCTGTGCCGCCGCTGCCGATTTGCAGGGTGCCGGTGCTGATTGCGGTGACGCCGGTGTAGGTATTCGCCGATGTAAGAATAGCGGTTCCGCTGGCGGACTTGGTGACCGACCCGGAACCGGAGATGGTGCCGAAGTCGGTGCCTTGCGTAATGGTGCCGGTTCGGTTGAACGTCAAAGTTCCGTAGTCGGCGATGGCGCTATTCGGGTTAAGGGAACCGGTTCCGCCGTTGTTCCCGATATTTAGTGTTGCACCGCTGTTGATGATCGTCGCGCCAGTGTAGGTGTTGGCAGCGGTGAACGTCCAAGTACCGGTGTAACTGCCATTGAGAGTCACCCCATAGCCATTTCCGCCGTCCGAGATGACACCGTTGATGAGAGCCCCTTTCCCCCTGACTGTCTGACCGGCGCGCAAACTGATGGGTGCGGAGAGCGTGAATCCGTAGCCTGTGCCACCATTGTCAGCTCCTGTAATATCGAAGGCATTGAGCCCGCCAGGTCCGGTGATGGGGCCGCCAATCGTGTTACTATTGGTAACTCCAAATGTGAGCGGCGCGTTGATCGTGACCGGTGCGGTGCCGAAATCGATGTTTTTGGCCGTGTTGATCGTGTTGAAGTTTCCGTTGAAGACATACCGGGTAACCCCAGTGATGGTTACGTTGGCGACCGAGTCCCCAATGCTCGACCCCGCATTGAAGGTGACTGTGCCGTTGCCCAAGGCGTTAGCGTGGCCGATAAAGAGCGGGCCGCTGATGGATATCCCGCCGGTGAAACTATTGGAGGAAGAGAGAGTCAGAGTGCCGGCTCCCGACTTGGTCACGGCGTTGGTGCCGTTGGCCACGATCGGCGCGCTGATGGTTAGGAGGTCATTGGATTGGTCGGCGCGAATTACCAGTTCGGCGTTGTTGGCCGCCTGGAGGGCAGTGCCGCCGCTAATGGTCGTCGTGCTGCTACTTCCGCCGTTGCCGGAACGGAGAATGCCGTTGACCGTCACGGTTGCTCCGGCAGCCAGGGTGAAGGCTTGGGCGGAGTTGGCCGTGTTCACGATATTCAAGCCCGTAAAGGTAGTGCCGTTTGCCTGGGCGCTGACCGAGCCACCGCTTTGCAATTGCGCGTAACTGCCCGAGGCGATGCTCACCTGGGCACCGGCGTAAGTGGCGGCACCGGCGGGAATGGCATCATTCACGTAGTCGAGCGGACGGACGAATCCCGCGCCATCGTAGAAGGCGTAGTTGTTTCCGGCAGCCGCTCCTGTTCCCGCAAAATAGGCGACTCCCATTGGGGTTTGATTCGCTTGCCCCGTGAGAATGATGTTGTTGGTGCCGAGCGTGCCGCTTGCATTCGTGGCGGCCGTGCCGATCGCCCCACCGGATACGACAAAAGTCGCGGTGGAACCCACCGAACGGACCGGCGCGGCATTGAACGTCAAGTTCGCAGTCGTGGCGGCAAAGGTGGATTTGATGGTGGCGTCGCCCGAGTTGAGGGTCAGCGAAGTCATCTGCTGGGCACTCGCCGCCGCCTCCTTCACATTGAAGGTGCCTGAGGTGTTGAAAATCAGAGGAGTGCCGGTGACGCCGTTCAGGCTTCCGGTGGTTCCGCTACCGATTTGCAAAGTGGGGGAGGCATTGATTTGCGTGCTGTTCTGGTAGGCACCGCCGCCGGTGATGGTGGTGGCACCGGTGTAGGTGCTGGCACCGGTGAGGATCAGCGTGCTGGTGCCAGCCACCGTCAGGCCGTAGCCCATGCCGCCGTCTCCAATGGCCCCACCGACTGTGAGGGTATGGCCGGCGTTGTTCGGGGCGAGTGAGACTTGCACGCTCGGCGCACCGAGCGTGACCGCGCCGGTGCCGAGGTTTAGGGTATTTGTACCTGCAAAGGTGAAATCGCCATTCCAATTCTGGGCGTTGTTGTTCGCGTTGGTGATGGCATTGCTCACACCGAGGAAGGTACCGCCGCCGATCGTGAGGGTGCTGGCCGTCGCGCCGAGGGCCGTGGTGCTGCCAAGAATGAGCGTGCCACTATTGAGAAAGGTGCCGCCGGTATAGGTGTTGACACCGGAGAGGGTCAGCGTGCCCGCGCCGGATTTCGTCACCACATTAGTCCCATTCGCCAGAATGGGCGAGCTGATCGTCAGCGCGTCACCGGACAGATCAGTGCGGATGACCAATTCTCCTCCAGAAGTGGTGGTCTTGAGACCGGTGCCGCCGCTGATGGTGGCGGAATTGTTGCCTGACTTGAGGATGCTGTCGGTGGTGACAGTGCCACTGTCCGCAAGCGTCAGGTTGTTGGCACCGCTAATTTTGAAGGTGGTAAAGGCGGTGCCACCGGACTGCGCGACGACTGCACCGGTGATTTGCTGGTGAGCAGCGGAAGCCAGCGTAGTACGACTGCCGCTGGTGCCCGCGCCTGTGTCACTGCCGTAGTTGATGGCGCGGACAAAGCCGCCGGCGTCATGCCAGGCAAAATCGGAACCACCGTAGAAGATGCCCTTGTCGATAAAGCTGTTGGCCGGAACCCCGGTGAGCACAAAGCCATTGGTGGCACTGTTGACGCCGCCGCCGCTGACGAAATTGCCGGTGGCTCCCGCCGTGCGCGCCGCGAGAGAGGAGAAGGTGAGGGCCTGATCCTGACTCACCACCCGCGTCGTCTTGACCGTGCCCTCGCCGGCACTGAAAGTCAGCGCGCCGAGGCTTTGCGCCAGAGCGCCAGCGGCCCCGGTATTGCTCATGTTAAAAGTGGCCGTCCCGCCGAAAGTCAGCGGCGTAGTGCTGGCCAGTGAACCGGTCTGCCCGTTCAGGGTCAGTATCCCGTCATTGATGGCGGTGGTCCCGGTGTAGGTGTTCACCCCGGTGAGAACCAAGGTTCCACTCCCAGACTTGATCAGGCCGTCGGTGCCATCCACGACCGCGTTGATCGTGGCGGAATTCTGAAGGACGCCGATCGTTGCCGAAGCACCGGCCAGCACGAGTTTACCCGTCGGTGTACCCGCATCAATGGTCCAGCTTTGGGCACCCGCGGTGTCGCCGAACCTCCAGAGAGTGCCTGTTTGGTCTCCGTCCAGAGTCAGGGTGATATTACCTCCGATATCCACCGTGCTGAAGTCGAGCGTATCGCCGGAGACCGGAATCGGAGCCACTCCGCCGAGCCAGTCTGCCCCCGTGGCCCAAGCGTAGGTTCCGCCCACGGTTTGTGTCCAGGTGTATGTGGCCGCCGTGAGGTCGGGGGCCGACAGGGCGAGGATCGAGGCGGAAAGGATGGTCAGGGATCGCTTGGAGGCAAGGCGGTTGAAAGGATTTTTGGCTGGTTTCATGGTGGGAGGATTTTTGGGTAGAGGTGGAAGGTTGGTGCCACAGGTTCCGAATTGGTTGTTCATGTGGCTTTTGTCTGGATGCTGGGGTTTTTGGTTGGGGTTCTGCAGAGAACCTTCCGTGCAGGTGGAAGGGCAGGGATGAATGACGTGGCGGTAGAATTGCATCACGCTCCCGGAAGGAAAATCATTTCACCTTGTCATAAAACATGACAGGTCTGGTCGCCCGCCGAGCCGCCGGTCAGGCTTTCCGCGGGGGAGGCCGTGGAATGCCCCTCGAAAAGGCGCATGGGGATCATCCGCGCCTCGTCGAACGGCTGTCCCCGCTGCGCCACCAGCAGGGCCAGGTCCACCGTCGCACGGCACAGTTTGTCGCGGTCGAGCCGATAGCTCGTGACCGGGGGATAGACAAATTCCAGCAGAGGATCGTCGAGCATGTGAATGATCGAGACATCCGCGGGCACCCGCAGCCCGCGCTGGCCGAGCCAGGTGAGGACCGGGAGGAGGTTGCGGATGCCGAGCGTGAGGAAGGCGGTCGGCGGCTGCGCGGCGGCGAACATTCTTTCCAGGATCGGATACCAGTTGACCGCGTGGTCTTTCCAGTGCGGTGCGTGAAACGTCTCCTGCCATTTCACGCCTCGTTCTTCCAAAGCCTCGCGGAACGGCTCGACCATTTGCACCCCGTAGGCATTGTGCAGCGGAAAGACGATCCGCCGGTGGCCCAGATCCAGCAGCGCCCGGGTGGCCGCGCGGATCGCCCGGTCGCCGTCGCCTCCGGTGCGCGGCAGGTGGTGGCGGTAGGTGCCGCCGAGACACACGCACGGCACCTGATTACCCTCCATCCATGCTTCGATCTCCGGCGTGGCGTCCACGACGACCCAGACATCGCAGTCTGCCGCGGCGAGTTCTCGCTCAAGGATGCGCGCGGGTCGCTCCGCCCGGAAGGCAGCGGAAACCTGGAAGGCGACCCGCACCCCGTGGCTCGCCAGACGCATCCGCATCTGACGCATCCCAGCCTGGAAGCCCGCAGGCATCTCGTGGAGCGGGGAGGCCAGGAGGAAGCGCACCGAAGGGCCGATCTTCTCTTTGCCGAACCAGCATTGCTGGACCATGCGCGGCTTCCCCTGCGCGGCCGCCGCCACCACCCCCTCCTTCTCCAGCACCTCCAACGCCGCCCGGACAGTCGGGCGCGAAACGTCCAGCAGGCTCGCCAACTCGTACTCACCGGGCAGGACCGGACCCAGTTCCCCCTTCTCAATCCGTATGCGGATCAGCTCCGCCGACTGCCCCGCCAAGGAGCGCGGACGGGCCATACTTTCGCTTTTCATCGGCGGCGGTGGGTAAGGAGCGGCGTGCGTGCGGGGAGGATGCGCTTCATACGGAAGTGGGGTTATGAAGCCCGGCCCGAAGCTTTGTAAAGCGGGGATATGCGGCCGACCAATTCGTCCGGCGGCAACAGTCCCCAGCCGCATCCATTGTCGCCGCGGATTTCGCCAATACGGTTTCGACCGCTATGACCAGACGCATTTTATCACTGCTACTACTGCTGCTGCTGCTCGCCTCCGGCATCGCGGGCGCGGCAGAGCTGCCCGCCTTCGGATCGGATCAGGAGGCAGACCGTTGGTTTCGCGAGAACAGCGCCTTTTACCGGAGTATGGCCAAGGTCGTGGAGGCCGCCGGCGGCTATACGATCGGCAGCACGGTGGAGTGGCCCGGCGGGGACGCCTACTACAAGGACAATCAGGGTTATATTAAACTGAACGACTCCCTGAAGGGCGCGCACCGCTTCAGCATCCTCATCTTCGAACTGACTCATCTGTATCAGGAACGCCATCACCGGGAGCTCACGGATCGGGTCCGTCTGGGGAACTGGTGGATGCTGGCCAGTTCGGATTACTGCGCGAGATGATCGAACACGACGGAATCCGCCTGCATCACCGGGTGCTCCAGGAACTGCAGCCGGTTCTGGGCACCGTTCCGCCGGAAATGATCACCTGGCTGTCGAGCACGGCCAAGACCTTCACCGATTACCAAGTGCCATACGCCTACGACTACCTGAGGGCGCAGCAAGCGAGCGGCCACACCGTCGGCTACCTCAAGCTTTTCGAAAAACACCGCGCCGAGGTTCTGGACTCCCAGAAGAAAGCAGATTAGGGAGATCCGGCACCCAAACCACACCCCCTCAGTGTAGCGATTTTGCCAGCCGAGTCCTAACGTGAATGCGAAACCAAGAACTACGAAGGAATCTTTTATTTCGATGTGACCGGCACTTGGGTGGGGGACCATCACTCAATTTCTATGAGGAAGCGATTTTCGCACTTTACACTTTTTGCACGGCCAAAACGGCCCGTAACGCGCAGTAAACGCGAATCCTAAGTGCTTTGCGCCAATAGGTTATACCGCTCTCAGACGAATAATCGCCTCCTGAAACCGAGTGGATTTAGTGGATTTTGGCAGATTCCAAGTGGAAATCGCGTGGCGTGCATGGCTCTGTAAGCCGACGAGCCGCGGACGTGTATTGACCCGCGAAAACCGCATTTTCGGCACGTGCCGATACGGGCGCATCCTCATATGGGCACACGCCGATACGCCTTCGGCTGGACGGCGATTTTTGAGGCTCGCGGACGCTCCGCGAGCGCACGGCAAATCGGCGCGTGCCGACATCGGCATCAGCCGATACGCCGGGCCTTTCCTTCTGACGGCGAGGCAAGAATACGCCGCAGATCGTCCACTTCATCTTCGCCGAGCGCGATCAAAGTCACCCTGCCGAGGCTGCCCAGCGGACGGATCGCCCCGTCACGAATGACCTTGAGCAAGGTGCCGTGCGCCCGCTCGTGCTCGTGATCGGCAATCAGCCCGGCGTCGGGAAATCGACGCTCGTGCGCGCGATCCTCACGCCGACGCATGGCGAGACGGAGGAAGACAGCAAACCGAAGTCCGACGAAGAACTGCGCAACGTGCTCGACGCCGCCGCGCTCGCGGGTGCGCCTTACGTCTTCCTCGACGACGTGCATAACCTCGCCTCGAATGATTTGAACCACTTCATTTCCTCGCCCACGCACACGCCGCGTGTGAAGGGGCAAAGCACGCGTGTGAAGTGCGCGAACAAGTGGCAGGTGTTCGCGACCGGAAATCACCTAAAGCTCGCGGAAGACCTGCCCCGGCGCAGCCTCGTGGTGTTCCTCGCCACGGGAGACAAGGCCAGCGAACGCGAGATTGCCGACCCGATGACGAACACCTTCCTTTTCTCTGCCGACTATCGCGCGAAAGCCTGCGCCGCCCTGTTGGCACTGCTGCGCCACTGGTGCGCCTGCGGGATGCCGACCTGCCGCGAAGCACGCCTGTCGTCGTTTGAAGCCTACGCCGACCTCGTGGGCAGCGTGTTCGTCGCCGCTGGCTTCGCGAATCCCTTCGCCCCGATTGTCGATTGGCCGATGGGAGGCGACGAAGCCGGACGTGCCCTCGAAACCGCGCTGTGCAAGCTCGCCGGCCCGCTCGTGCAAGGCGAAGAACTCACGACCGACGAAATCCTCGACGGCCTGCGCGAAGCCGGGACGCTCGACGACGTGCTGCCTTTCGAGTGCCGCGACGAACGCAAAGCCCTTGGGCACAAACTGCGCAAGCTGCGCGGGCGCGTCTTCACCGACACGCGCGGACGGCGTTTCGAGTTTGGCCGGCGTGCCGCCGCGAGCGGCAGCCGCTACGTGGTGCATTTCCTCGACGGCGCGACCGGGTAGCAGCGTGGCGACCTGCGCCGCCTCGTCTTCGCCCTGGTGCCGTCGCCAGCGGCCTACCCCGGCAATCGTGGATTTGCCGGGGTGCCTCGTCTCTCGCCCCGTGGTGCCCTGCGCCGCGCTCCCCGCGCCCCTCGACGGCGTTCGCCGGGACGAACGCCAGCAACACCCGGCTCGGCGTCGCCGGCCTGCTGCCCCGGTGGGGTGGGGGGTAAGGAATCTTTTTCCACACCCGCCCGCCCCATCAGTTGATAAGTCTCGACGCCTGCTTTCGCGACAACCTCCCGAAAACTTCGTGACACTGAATCGTGACAGTTTGCCCCCGCCCGTGACACTCGCGCTGTCACGATTGCCCTTTGCCCTTCGTTCGTGACACTCCGCGCCCCTTTTGAGCCGCCAAAAGGCCACAACACCACCACGAACACCAGCCCGCCAGCCCGCTTAGACACTAGATTTATGGGCTTGTGGTGTTCTTTCCGTAAGGAAAAGAGAAAGAGAAAGGCACGAGATGAACGCGAGCGCGAGGGCAGCGGGCGCGACCGGGGAAGCCGGCAACAACGCCACAAGCCCACAAACCAAGCATTGATCGGCCTCGCCGGCTGGTGATTGGCCGAAAAGAACACCGACCAAAGCCCCGTCGAGCGTTCCGTCGCCAGCGATCCGGCCCGGCTCGGCGTGCCCTGGTGCCCTCGCCAGCGGCTTACCCGTGCAACTGTGAATTTGCACGGGTGCCCCGATTTCAGACCTGCGCCCCGTGGTGCCCCTTGGGAATCGCTAAAAATTACCCGTGCAACTACCCGTGCAAATTTCGGTGCATTTCGGTGCATAAACCGCCATTTCAGAGGGATTTTGCCGACCTTCACGGGCAAAAAGAAACGGCTCGCAAACTGTTGTTTGCGAGCCGCTTAAAGTGGTTGCGGGGGTAGGATTTGGCCGCTTTTGCCTCGGTTGTGCCTTCATTTCGCACGGCTGCGCCGAGTAATCAAGCGGCATCGGCCACTACTCGAACGAACTCGCTGACCGCTTTTTGCTGACAGTTGGCCGCCGATTCTGCACGGTGCAATGCTTCGAAAATGCCGAAGCCCCAAAATAAGCGCTATCTCAATAAGGCCGATTTGAGAATTTTGGAGGAGGGCTTCACTCCCAAGTATTCGCCGGAAGAACGTACACTGGCGGTCAAGTTGCTGCGAGGGCTGGGCTACATTAAAAAGAGCGAAGTTCCGAAACGACCGGGTCCGAAATCGAAAAGCAGTATGAATCAGACCGACGAGACGCTGCGTCGGTTGGTAGCGACGATTCGTGCGGTGCTAAACCTTAACTACAATGTCCCTAAAATTAAAACGCTGACGGTTCTGTATCGGGTTCTCGCAACTGCCGACGACCTGCTCAAAAACCATTTCCTCTTGACCGAAATGGAGCGTCAGCAATTGAGGGCTCTCTCTGAGAGAGCCGAAAAAAGCGAATATGGGATGATTCGCGAGTCACACCACTTGCTGAAAGCCTGTTTGGATGAGCTTAGTAGCCGTTTCGCATGCTGGGATCGGCATCTGCGAGACATCGCTTCGTACGAAAACTTCTGTTTCAGACCGGAAACTGAACAAAAACATGAAATCGAAAAGCAAGGAGCACTAACGGAAGAGGAGGTAATCTATTCCCGGCTTGCGTCGACTCTCAAGTTGGACACCCGGGCGTGGCTTGAAGGGGAGGGGGGTGACGGGCAAGAATGCGCTCCAGCTTTCGCCAGTCAGACACTGAAGGAAATGAAACTATTCCGCAGGGACGTTCTCGCGACCGCACTTGGCCGTCTTTTCCATTTGGAGTCCGTCTTTTCAAAGGCACAATTATTGTTGTCCGCTGAAGCTTCGGAGGCGATTCGCACCCATCTTGAGGAAAACGATTACGTTATCGTGAACGGGCCTGAGCCGATCCGAATGATCCTCGGCGAGCTTGCTGGGTTGTTTATTAGTGTCGGGGAACGCCAGGGGGTGCACCCGTGCCCCCTGAAGGTGGAAAACTTGGTTCTTGATCGAAAGCCAACGGCAGAGGGCCAAATTTCGACAGGCGGGTGATGCTCTCCCATCGGCCCCATTGCCACGCACACCGGCAGATTGTGGCTGCAACCATCCATTCCGAGATGTCCCCGAGGAGACACTGCACCCTCGACGATCCTGCCGACCACGGAACTTCAGTTGCGCGAGTCGGGCCGGCTGCCGACCGTCGAACTGCGCATGGTGGCCTGGATTACCGCGGTAACGGCCGCTGGTGAAAAGCCGGTTCTGGCGCGGGTGGAAACCGCCTTACACATTTCGCTTCCCGTAAGTCGCTTTCGTTCTGCGGGTTGTGACTCGGTATCGCCCCGTGCGCATGTCTGATGTCGCAAGTGCTTCCACACGCGCATGTTGTAAAACCGCATTTGCCGGCAGCGCGCAAATCCAACGGCTTCCGAGAACGCACAGAATTGCAGATGCAGCCAGTTGGAGGATCGCAGAGGTTTCCTTTATAGGGCCTTCGTAACGCACAAGCACACACGGCGAAGGGGAGAGTGACTGTGAAAAAAGTGGAAGGTGCAAAAACGTCTTCTCATAGAAATGGGGTGATGGTCCCCCAACCCAAGTGCCGGGCACTTCGACATAAGAGATTCCTTTGGCTTCGCGGTTCGTGCAAATGCAGCGCGCTCAACTCGCGCTGTCATACGCTCACCTTCGATCCGTGGACTACACGTAAGGCGCTCGATCTCAAAAGGACTGCAGACGCACGCGCTCACCCTTTCCACACCGGTCCGATGGTGCCGCCGGGGATGAACTCGGCGGGGAAGGTGACCTGGCGCAGGTCCGTGCGTTGCTGGCTGAGCGCTGTGGCCCATTGGACGATGCGGCGGATCAGTGGTTCGACACGCCAAGTGATGTGCGCGACCGGCGGCTGGGACCACTGGAAACAGGGGTCGCGGTCGGTGGCGATGATCGAGACCTGCTCGGGCACGCGCAGTCTGCGGTCCGCGAGAAACT
>JAIOPH010000034.1 GCA_021414005.1 Chthoniobacter sp.
CCTGCGCGACTCCGATGATGCCCAGGTAAAAATCCGGATTACAAAAGGCACAGCAGGTTATGGCTGGGTTTTTGGCGGCAAACGCAATCTGGAAATCCGCGGACTCCATCCTCTGAACATCGTCAGCACGGCAGTGGAGGGGAATGATTTCGTGGTGAAACTCGCCAACGGAAATCCCTTCACGCAGATCAGCGTGGCGGCGTCGCGCTTCCATCCATCGCTCCCGGTGTTCGGATCGCTATCCGGTTTCCTGCGCTTTTCGCCTTCGATGATGGAGCCGGCTCAGATGCCGAACCTCTACTCCGCCGGGCGTGAGATCGGTGATGAATACCGCTACATTCTCGATCGCCGCTTTGCCAAAATTTTCCCCGGCAACATGCTCACGCGTCCTGGCCTGCTGCTGAATCCCTGGGAGCTGCGCACGACCGGTCAGTCGGAGCTGCTCTCACAGCGCGGCCAGGCCGCGAGTGCCACACGCGGCGGACGTGGAGCGGGTGGCATGGCGGTCATTCCCTTGTCGTCAAAATCTGAAAACACTGATCTGCTCATGGCCGCCGCCGCTGGCGCCAATCTCGATTTCCTCGCCAACGCTGCGCCGGTTCTCCTCAATTTGGTCCCCGATAAAACCGGCGTCGTGCGGGTTCCGCTGAAACTGCTCGGCGACCGCCAGTTCATCGAAGTTTATGCCGAGGATTTATCTAATGCCGTGCAGCGTCACTTCACGCTGCCAGAGCAGGCCACCAAGTTCACCGACCTGCGACTGGCCAAATCGCTGGATCCAGCCAAGCCCTTCTCGGAAAAGAAACAGGCCACCGTTCTGCAGAGCGGTGCGACCCTGACGCTGGCGGATATCCGCACCAGTGAGATGGAAAGCTACGACACGCTGGGTGGTGTCTTCAGTCTTTACACCACCTTGAGCGGCAGCCCGGAGCTGGCGAAGTTCGCCTGGATTCTTGAATGGCCGAAGCTCAAGGACGAGGAGAAGCGGGCGAAGTATTCCGAGTTTGCCTGCCACGAGCTGAGCTTCTTCGTCGCGCGGAAAGACCCGGCGTTTTTCCAAAAGGTGGTCGTGCCGTATCTGCGTAACAAAAAGGACAAGACCTTCGTGGATGAATACCTGCTCGGCGCGGACCTCGGTCGCTGGCTGGACCCGTGGGCCTTTGCCCGGCTGAACATGGCCGAGCGCTGCCTGCTGGCGCAGCGCCTGCCCGGCGAAGCCGCCGCCACGGCGCGGCATCTCCGCGAAATCTGGGAGCTGCTCCCGCCCGATCCGCAGCGCGCGGATTTCCTCTTCGAGACCGCGCTCCGCGGGCGGGCGTTGCAAGCGGGCGAGGGCGGGGCTTTCAAGGATGCGAAGGCGGGGGAAATGAAAAAGGAACTGGCTCGCGCTCTCGATGCGCCCGTTGCCGAGCTTTCAGCGGCGGCCGCAGCCCCTGCACCGATGGCAGCCATGCCCGGCGCGATGGCTCGCCCGAAGTCTCCGGAAATGAATAAAGCCAACCAAGCCGACAAGCTCGTGGCCCAGACAGAGATTCGCAGCAAAGGCGCAGCAATGAATGCACTCAAGAGGGACGGGGCGGCGAAAGAAATGGAGGGGGCAGACCGGGATGAGGCGAAGGCGCTCGGGGATGCTATCGAGGCGATAGATGAATCGAATCTTGGCGTCCAGGAGGCTGCCCGCCAGCGCGCCCTGGTGCGCGCCTTTTTCCGCGCGCTCGGGCCGACGAAGGAATGGGCGGAGAACAACTACTACCAGCTCCCGCTCGCGCAGCAGACGGCGGCGCTGATCCCGATCAGCGCGTTCTGGCGCGACTACGCGGCGTGGGATGGCAAGACGCCCTTCGTCTCCGCGAACCTCGCGGAAGCGGGCCGGAATTTCTCCGAAATGCTTCTCGCACTCGCCGTGCTCGACCTGCCGTTTGAGTCGCCGAAGCATGTGAGCCGCAGCGACGCCGGGCAGTTCACGCTCACCGCCGGCGGGCCGCTGGTCGCGTTTCACAAGGAGATCAAACCCGCGCTCGCCGCGAAGGAAAACGCCGAGCTGCTGGTCTCGCAGAACTTTTACAAACACGGCGACCGCTACCGCCAGGAGGGCAATGAGAAGTTCGACAAATACGTGACCGGCGAGTTTCTCGCGGGCGTGGTCTATGGCGCGAACATCGTGATCACGAACCCCACGTCGGCGCCGCAAAAGCTCTCGCTGCTCCTGCAAATCCCGCAGGGCGCGCTGCCCGTGCTCGGCAGCAAGGCCACCGACAGCCGCGCGCTGCGGCTGGAGCCCTACACCACGCAGACGGTCGAGTATTTCTTCTACTTCCCCGCGCCGGGCGCGCAGCCATTCCCGCACTATCCGGTGAACGTGGCGCGCGACGGGCAGAGCGTGGGCGCGGCAAAACCGTTCGCTTTCAATGTCGTGCGGCAGCTCACGCAGCTCGACAAGGCGTCGTGGGATTACGTCTCGCAATACGGGAGCGAGGCGGACGTGTTCGCGTTTCTGGAGCAGAACAATCTCCTGCGGCTGAACCTCGAACGCGTGGCGTGGCGGGCGCGGGAAAGCGCGGCCTTTTTCCGCAAGCTCCTCGCGCTGCTCGCGAAACGGCACGACTACAACGACGTGCTGTATTCCTATGCCGTTGTCCACAACGATGCGGCGGCGCTCGGCGAGTGGCTGCGGCATCGCGATGACTTCCTCGGCCAGTGCGGGCCGTATCTCGACTCGAAGCTCGTGCGCATCGACCCGATCGAGCGCCGCGCTTACGAGCATCTGGAGTATTCGCCGCTGGTCAATCAGCGCACACATCGCGTCGGCGCGGAGAACCGCATCCCGAACCCGGTCTTCCGCGGACAGTATCAGGCGCTGCTCAATGCCCTCGCCTACAAGCCCGCGCTCGACGCAATGGATGACATGAGCGTGACCTATTACCTCTTCCTTCAGGACCGCGTGCAGGAGGCGCTCGCCCGCTTCCACGCGATCAAACCCGAGGCGCTGCCCACACGCTTGCAGCACGACTATTTCCGCTGCTACGCCGCGCTCTACGAGGAGCAGCTCGCCGAGGCGCGCGGGCTGGCGAACCAGTACGCGGATTACCCCGTGGACCGCTGGCGCAAGCTCTTCGCCGAGGTCGGCGCGCAGCTCGATGAGATCGAGGGCAAAGGCGCGGCCGCCGCGAAAGCTGACGGGCAAAAGGATCGCGAGGCGCAGCAGGGCGAGCTGGCCGCGACCGAGCCGGCGTTCGATTTCAAAGTCGAGAACCGGCAGATCGCGCTCACGTGGAAAAACCTGCGCGAGGTCACCGTGAACTACTACCTCATGGACCCCGAGTTCCTGTTCAGCAGCAGCCCGTTTGTCACGCAGGACGCCGGGCGTTTCTCGATCATCAAGCCGACGAAATCCGCCGTGGAAAAACTCCCCGCCGGCAAGGACACGCTCGATCTCCCGCTGCCCGCCGAGTTTGCCAAAGCCAACGTGCTCGTGGAAATCCTCGGTGCCGGCCAGCGCAAGGCGCAGGCGTATCACGCGAACACCTTCAAGCTCACGCTCGTGGAAAACTACGGTCGCCTCGAAGTCCGCGACAAAACCGCCGACAAGCCCGTGGCCAAAGCCTACGTGAAAGTGTACGCCCGCCTGCACGGCGGCACCGTGCGCTTCTTCAAGGACGGCTACACCGACCTGCGCGGGAAATTCGACTACGCGAGCCTGAACAGCAGCGAGTCCCCGCGCCCCGTGCCGCTCGCCCGAGAAGCCGCCGGCTCCGGCGAAAACATGAGCTACCAAATGCTCAAGCCCGAGGAACTGAACAGCGTCGAGAAACTCTCGATCCTCATCCTCAGCGAAGCCCACGGCGCGGCGGTGCGCGAAGTGAAGCCGCCGGCGCAGTGAGAAACGCTGGCCCGCAAGTCACCTGTTTGATTCATACGCATCTCACCCTAGCCCATTTTTTTCCACAGGACGGTCCGCTTGTATTCCGTGGTGGTTGCGCCGTCGATGATGGCCTTGCTATCGAAATGGGGCAGTTTCTGGAGGCGCTCCAGCAACTCTCTATCGCCTGTCGCACCCCACGGGATCACGCAACCTGCGGCCACACCGTGAAGAATCCAAAAGGCATCAGGCGAGTATGGCCCGTCCGGTGTGTTCAGCATTTCGACGCATCGGAGATCGTCCCACGTTACTCGCTCGACGCGGCCATCGGGGCGCTCGCAAGTCACGCCATCGGCGGACAGAGTAACTCTGAATTCGGCCATCGGATGCCGATTATCTTTGGGCTTGGCGGGGGGCCGTTCGGGATGCAGCACCTCGTCAATCACACGGTTCGCGTAACGGGAGGCACGCCAATGAATCAGCGCATGCGTTATTCCATAGATCAGTGCGAAAACCGGCAATGAGATGAGGATCAATTTCATGGCGTTAGTGGTTCATCCTACGCCTCACACTCGGCGTTGCCTTTCGGCGCTGGTGGAGGCGAATGGCGGGGAGCCGGATTATCCGTACGAAACTCAGGAAATGGTGCCGGTTAGGGCAAAGACGCGCTCGTATTCCCGCCTCCGCCAACCCCAAACCAAAAAGCCCGCGCCGATGAACACCATGAACAGCGAGAGAAACTGCCCGGCGGAAATCCACCCAACCGCCCACGCGGGATCCGGTTCGCGGAAAAACTCCCCGACGATTCGCAGGATCGCGTAGAGGATGAAAAACACTCCCGTGATCACGCCCCGCGGCAGGCGACAGCGCGTTCGCAGCACCCAGAGCACGGCGAAAAGAACCACGCCTTCGAGCAGTGCTTCGTAGAGCTGCGAGGGGTGGCGCGGCGTGAGTATTTCCCGCAACAGATCGCGCTGAATCGGATCGTGCTGAATCGCCGCGAGCGGAGGTTCGCCGGCTCCAAGCTCCTTGGGAAAAAGCATCGCCCACGGCACGGACGCTTTCCCGCCCGGAACGCCCGCCGCGCGACCGTAAAGTTCGCCATTGATGAAATTCGCCAGCCGCACCAGCAGCATCCCGATGGGGGCCACAACCACCAGGCAGTCGCCGATGCTCGTCCATGAAACCTTTTTCATTCGCGCCCAGTAGAGCGTGAAAAACACCAACCCGAGGATGCCTCCGTGGCTCGCCATCCCGCCCTTCCACACCTCCAGCGGCCACCACCACGGATCGTCGGCGTGATTTTCGCGCCACCCATAAAAGATCAGCCAGCCCACCCGTCCGCCAATCATCACCCCAAAGACTGCCGCCCAAGTGATGAAGTCGCCGACCTGCGCCTCCGGCAAATCCGTGTAGCCACGCCGTGCGAGCCAGCGGTAAAGCCAGCCGCCGAGCACGAACGACAGAACGTAGGAAAGCCCATACCACCGCAGCCCCACGCCCTCGCGAAACTCGAAAAGAAACGGGCTGAAATCGTGGAGAAAGTATTGGGGCATGAAGCTGGAGGGCGAGACTTCATGGGCTGGCGCGCCAACCTTCAATCCAAATCACCAGACCGCCGACCGGGGCTTCCGCCCGTCCGCTTAAAGCGGTCTGCGTGAAAATTGCCGTTGACCCCCTCGCGAAATTTCCCTGCTAATCCCCTGCTGTCAGTCCAAACCAACCAAACCAAACCCTATCACCTGCCCCATGATTAAAACTCAAATCACCAAAATCGGGATTCTCGCGACGACCATTCTCGCGGTTCCCGCCATCAGCTTCGCCGGCACTGCGGCGAAAGAATCCAAGAAGCTCGTCGAGAAGACGAAGGAATCCTGCATCTCCGGCGACATCGGCATGGATGGCTACAGCCAGTATATCTTCCACGGTCTCACCTTGGAAAATCAGGGAGCCATCCTCCAGCCGTATGCCGACATCTACTTCAAGCTCTATGAAGGCGACGGCTTCCTCAGCAGCGCGTCGCTCAATCTCGGCGTCTGGAATTCCTTCCACTCGAACCACCCGTCGCTCTCCACGACCCGCGGCTGGTATGAGTTCGATTTCCTCGCCGGGTTCTCGTTCACCTTTGCCAAACACTTCACGCTTTCGCCCGGCTATGTAGCCTACACCAGCCCTGGCGATTACTTCAACACGGCGCACGTGGCGCAGGTGAAACTGGCGGTGGATGATTCCGAGTGGCTCGGGGCGTTCGCGCTGAATCCGTACTTCCTGTTCGAGGCGGAACTCGACGGCAAGGCCGGCAACGGCACGGATCGCGGCTTCTATTATGAAGTCGGCATCGCTCCCGGCCTGAAGGCCGGTCCAGTGGCGATCTCGCTGCCGATCAAGGCGGGCTTTGGCTCGAACAACTACTACGCGCAGGATGCCGGCTACGGCTTCTTCTCGGCGGGTGTCGCACTGGGCTACGATCTCGCGTTTGTGCCCGAGTGCTATGGCGTGTGGACGCTCTCGGCGAACGCCACCTACTTCAACTACGGCGACGCCAATGCCGATGCGAACGGCGTGAAGAATGACGAAGTCAACGCCGTCGTCTTTGGCGGCGGGCTGAAGATCGCGTTCTAATTCCGTCCCGAACGGGATTCATTTGCAAAGCTCCTCCGGGCTCGCGCCTGGAGGAGCTTTTCCTTTGGGCGGGGGCGCGTTTTTTGGGAGGAAATCTTGTCGCCCCGTGCATACTCCCCGCCTCCTGCCGTGGCTCTCATTCCGCCAGAAACCATCGACCAAATCATCGCCGCGAACGACATCGTGGAGGTGATCAGTGGCTACTTTCCGCTGAAGCGGGCGGGCGGGCTCTACAAGGCGCTGTGCCCTTTTCACCAGGAGCGGACGCCGTCGTTTTCGGTCAACGCGCAGCGGCAGATTTTCAAGTGCTTCGGCTGCGGCGCGGGCGGGAGCGTGATCCGTTTCGTGATGAGTTACGAAAATCTGGATTTCGTGGCTGCGGCAAAGAAGCTGGCGGAGCGGGCGGGCATCAAGCTGTTGGAGGCGGAGATGAGCGCGGAGGACACCGCGCGATTTTCGCTGCGCCGCCGGCTGCTGGCGCTGCACGCGGAGGCGGCGGAATTTTTTCACGCGCAGCTTTTGAAAAAGCCATCGGCGCAGATGGCGCGGGATTATTTGAAAGGGCGCGGCGTGGGCGGGGAGATCGCGAAGTCGTGGAAACTCGGCTACGCGCCGGACGCCTGGGACGCGATGCGAGAGTTCGCGCGGGGCAGCGGGTTTTCGGAGGAGGAACTGCTCGCGAGCGGGCTGGTGAAGCTGCGTGACGAGGAGAATCCACACGGGGAGTTTTACGATCGATTTCGCGGGCGGGTGATGTTTCCGATCTGCGACGACAGCGGCAACGTCATCGCTTTCAGCGGACGGGTACTGGAGGCCGATGCGAAGGCGGCAAAGTACGTGAACTCGCCGGAGACAATGCTGTTCACGAAGGGCGCGGTGCTCTTCGGGCTGCACAAGTCAAAGCGCGCGATCATTGACCGGCGGTCGGCGGTGGTGCTGGAGGGGCAGCTCGATCTGATCACGGCATTTGAAAGTGGCGTGCAAAATGTAATCGCCCCGCAGGGAACGGCTTTCACGGAAAAGCAGGCGCGGATTTTGCGGCGGTTCCTACCGGACGGCGAGGTGGTGCTGTGTTTCGACGCGGACGCTGCGGGGGAAAAGGCGGCGGAGCGTTCGCTAGCCTCGCTGCTCGCGGAAAATCTGCTGGTGCGTGTGGCGGAGATGCCGCCGGGGGAGGACCCGGATTCACTGATCCGGGGGAAGGGCGCGGAGGCGTTCGTCGCGCGGATCACCAGCGCGCGGGATTTTTTCGACTTTCAGCTCGAACGGTTGGCGAGGCAGCCGGATTTTGCGTCGCCGCGGGGCAAGATGGTGGCGGCTCGCAAGATGGCGGAGTGCATCGGGCTGCTGAGCGACGCCATGCTGCGGGAGGCGGTAATGAACAAGGTGAGTATGCGACTGGAAATCTCGCTGGCGGAGTTTGCTCGGCTCTTGAAACTCAAGACGGCCAGGCCGCCGGAGGAACGCGGAGCAACCGAACCAGAAGCGACCAGCCCGATCACGCTGGACCCGACGGCGCGCCTGCTCGCGCTGGTGGCGCTGCACGATGCCGCGGCGCGGGCATGGATTTTGGCGGAGCCGTGGGCGCGCGTTTTTGGCGAAGATCCCGACACGGCGTTGCTTGTGAAAATCCTCGCCGCGGACCTGCAACCGGGCGACGCGGCATCCGCGCACACCTTTCTCACCACGCTGACGGCCGAGGAGGAGTCGTCCGTGTCCGGCCTGCTGGAAACCAAGCCTCCGGCGCATCCTCTGGCCGTAGCGCACGACTGCTGGCGGGATCTGGAAAGACGGCAGATTCTGCGGCGCACCGAAGCGATCAAGGCCCGGATGCGCGCGCCCGACCTTGCGCTGGCGGATGTGGCGAAAATGCAGAAAGAAGTCCTTGACCTCCAAAAACGCCTCCTAGATATTGCGCGGCCTTTATCCCCGCCCCTTTGAACGTGAGCGCGTTCTGAGCGGCGGGGATCATCGTCTTTAGCCCTAACTACCAGCTCGGGTATGCCCAAAAAACTTACGAAAGCCTCTCCAAAATCGTCCAAAGCCAGCGCTAAAAAGCCAAAGCCGAGCCCAAAAAAGCCAACGAAGAAAAGCGCGCCTAAAAAGGCCGCGAAACTCGCCAGCCCGAAGAAAATCAAGGAAACCAAACCGAAGATCAAAAAGACGAAGGTGGTGAAGCCAAAGAAGGTGAAGGTTTCCAAACCGGCGAAAACCTCGAAGACCAAGGTCAAGAAAGCAGCCCCCAAGGCACCCAAAAAGACCAAGGTTTCTGCGAAAAAGGACACCAAGCGTCCGGAGAAAAAGGCCAAGGCCACAAAGATCGAGGCGGCAGCCCTTAGGCCCGAGCCGAAAAAGGAAAAGCTCGATAAAAAGGAAAAAGCCATCCGTCCGGCGGCGACGGCGATCAGCGTGATTGACCAACCGGACGTACAGGAGAAGCTGAAGGAACTCATCAAGCTCGCGAAGGAGCAGGGCTATCTCACGTTCGACGATTTCAACGAGGCGCTGCCCGACAACGTGACCGATCCGAACGAGATTGACACCATCATGGGGCGGCTCCGCAGCATGGAAATCGAGATCATCGAGGCTTCCGATGTGGATCGTTTCAAGGATGGCAAGAAGGCTGAAGATCCCGAGGAAGAGGAGGAAAAGCCCGAGGCCAAACTCGACATTCTCGACGACCCCGTGCGGATGTATCTCAAGCAAATGGGCCAGGTTCCGCTACTCACCCGGGAGCAGGAAGTGGAGATTTCCAAGCGCATCGAAGATGCCGAAATCAACGTCCAGAATTACATCAACCACTTCGGCTTCAGCGCCCGCGCCTATCTGGATCTGGCGGCCAAGCTTCAGGAAGGACGCGAGCGTTTTGACCGGGTCATCCTCGACAAGAAAATCGAGAGCCGCGAACGTTACATGAAGCACCTGCCGAAGCTCTGCCATCAGCTCGAACAGGCCACGGCACAGTGCGCGACCACCTACCGGAATTACGTTGCCCACGGTGGCAAGAACCACGAGACGAAGTCCTATCTCGTGTTCAAGAAAGCGCACGACGCGATCCAGAAGATCTACCCGAAGTTTTTCTTCAAACAGAAGGTGACGGAAGAGTTTGTGAACCTTGCTGAGGAAGCACTCCGGTTGATCAACCAGTGGACTGCGGAACTGCACAAACCGAAGAAAGCGGTCAAAGGTCAGCCCAATCACGCCGCCCCCATCGACTACGCGGCGAAGCTCAAGGAGCAGCAGCTGCGGATGTGGATGAGCCCCGAGGAGTTCGCCAAGGAGTTCCAAGATTTGAAGATGTGGCTAAAGAAGGCGCTTAAAGCCAAAACCGAGATGGTCGAGGCCAACCTGCGCCTCGTGATTTCCATCGCCAAGAAATACACCAACCGCGGCCTTTCCTTCCTCGACCTCATTCAGGAAGGCAATATGGGCCTGATGAAGGCGGTCGAAAAATTTGAGTACCGTCGCGGATACAAGTTCTCCACTTACGCGACGTGGTGGATTCGTCAGGCCATCACCCGTTCGATTGCCGACCAGGCACGCACCATCCGCATCCCGGTCCACATGATCGAGACGATCAACAAGCTGATGCGCGTCCAGAAGCAACTCGTGCAAGACTACGGCCGCGAGCCCACCCCGGAGGAAGTCGCCGACGAAATCCAGCTTCCCGTCGAGCGCGTGCGCGCCGTTTTGAAAATGGCGCAGCAGCCCATCTCGCTGCAGTCGCCGGTCGGCGAAAGCGACGACACCAGCTTCGGTGACTTCATCGAGGACAAGGGTGCGGAAAATCCCAGCGACATGACCGCGATCGTGCTCCTCAAGGAGAAGATCAAGGACGTGCTCGAAACGCTCACCGAACGAGAGCGGCAGGTGCTCGAACAGCGCTTTGGGCTGGTCGATGGCTACCCCCGGACGCTGGAAGAAGTCGGGCGGCAATTCAAAGTCACCCGCGAGCGTATCCGCCAGATCGAGGCCAAAGCCCTGCGCAAGATGCGCCATCCCACGCGCATCCGACAGCTCGAGGGCTTCCTCGAGGCCCACGAAAACTGATCCGCGGCCGTTCCCACACGCAACGCGAGGTTTTATGAAAGTTGCAACTTTCGCCCGAAACCTGCGTTAATCCGTCCAGCTATGAACACCGACGAACACGACGACCTCTGGTGCCTGCTGGGCCAAGCCCGAACCAAGGTGCCATCGCCCTTCTTTTCCCGGAATGTCCTGCGCACCATTCGCGAGGAGCGGACGGAAAAGACCGGCGTGTTCGCATGGATGCGCCGCCACTGGCAGATCGGATCTCTCAGCACCTGCGCCGTGATCGCCGCCGCCTTCGTCGTATTCACGCCCGACCCCGAGCGCGCGGATCAGAGCACCACGGTGCTCGCGGAAAGCGTTGCCCAGAGCATCGACTATCAGGTCATCAACAATCTCGATGAGTTGATCGCCGCGGAGGAAAATCTGGCATGGCTCGACAACTGACGCTTCTCCAGACGCTCGGTCTTCTGGCCTTCACTACGGTGAGTCAGGCCGTGGCCCAACCTCCATCGTCGTCGCCGCCGCCGAAACGTCAGTGGTTTGGCGGAGGTGACCGCGACCACCGCCGCCCGAGCGGCACTCCAAGCAATTCAGGAACGGCCGAGGATTTTGAAAAGTTCAATAACGTCCGCAAAGCCATTGAAGCGCTGACCCCCGAGCAGCGGCAGCGCTTTCAGGAGAACTTTCTCCGCTGGAGCAATCTCTCGCCCGAGGAAAAGAAGGCGCTCGCGGATCGCATGACCTTTCGCCGCAATAAAATCGTCGAAGACATCGATGCCGCAATTAAGGAAACCGGACTTGAACTGGACTCCACACAACGGGAGCGGTTCGCCAAGCGCTACGGCGAAGAGCGCCATCTCATTGAGGAACAACTCCGCAAAGACATGGATGAAAAGCGCCGCCCGCTTTTGCGCGAGGTCATTGCGAAATTGAAGACGGAGTTTACCAGCGGCGGCTCTGCGACTGGCCCTGCGGAAAAGCCGGTCGAGGTACCGGCTCCGGTGCCCAATCCCTGATTGCGGCCCTAGTCAGCCGTCTTCCGGCGGCAACCGATAGACGCGCAACCCGGGGTGCAGATAGAGCACCGGACCGCGCTCCCGCGAAAAAACCCGCTCACCGTCGCGGAGCAACTCCGCGTAAAAGGCTTTACGCTTGGCAAAATCCTCCTCCGCACCCTCTCGCGGTCGCAAATTGCGCAGGAAAAAGCGTCCGTAATCGCTTTCGGAAACCGCCACGTGCGTCACACCCTTCGCCCGCTGCTCCGCTATCGTTCCATGATCCGCCGCAAATCGCCCTCCGAGAATTTTCTGCGCGAGCGGCGCGGTCCGGCGTTGCGCTTTCTCGCTGCCGGAATCCGGCAACCGCGCACGGCTGTCTCGGCTGAGCACCGCGTTCGGCGGTAATTCCGTCCGGACCCACGCGATAAGGTCCGCATTGTCATCCGTCCGAAAGGCCGCGTTGTATTTCAGCCAGCTTGGGAGTTGCCCGGCCACCAGCACGGCCGCCGTCGCGGCCAGCGCTCCGCGCAGCGGCAGCCAGCGTGTGAGCAGCCGCGCCGCATCTACCGCCCCCACCGCCGCCAGCAGCGTGAAACCCGCTGTCGCCGGCAGGAAGTACCGGTCGTTCGATTTCGGCGAAAAGGAGAGTATCAGCGCAAATGCGAACGGAAACGCCAACACCAGCCACTCCGGGAGCGAGAGCGTGCGCCGTTCGCGCCAGCGGCTCGCGAGGAACACGAGCAGCAGTAACCACACGACGAGCGTCGAGTTGTCGCGGAATACGCTCCAATACTGCGCGTGCGGCACGCTGCGCCGACCGCCCTGGCCATGCACCACCAGCCCCACTTCACGATCAAAACTCTGCCGGAACACCCCGGGCTGCAGGAGCAGAGGCAAATTCACCAGCACCAGCACCGCCGCCAGCGCCGCCACGAATGACCATCCGCAGCGGCCCTTCGGCGCCGGCGCTCGCCACAGCACGGGCAGCGCGACCGCCAGCATCATCACGCCCACATATTTCCCCGAGATCGCCAGCGCCGTCGCCGCCCCGAGCAGTGCCGCCCGTGCGGCATCCGGCTTACGCCAAAAAAGGAATGCCGCGAGAAACGTCCACGCCACCCCCATGAGCAGCGCGGAATCTTCCTTCAAATAATGCGAAAGTTCGAAGAGTTGATGATGCAGCACCAGCGCCGCGCCACTCGTCAGGGCCGACGTCCACCCGCGCCACGCAAACGCCAGCAGCGACAGCGCCACCACCGCCGCTGCGATCATGCCCGCCGATACCCAACGGCCCGCTTCGACCACATTCTGCTCCTGCGCTTTCACCCCGCACACCACCACCGCTGCCTTCGTGGTCGTCAGCAGGAGCATCGGATGATGAAAATTCCACTCGCCAGTCAGCACCTGCTCGACCTTCGCCGTCTCATCCGGATGGTAGAAAAATGGGAAGTCGTTGTGTCTCGTATTCAGCAGCAGTGTGACGGCGAAAATCAGCACCGCCCACAGCGCCAGCCATCCCGCTTCGCCACGCGGGCCCGGTAATTTATCGGACGGAGCCGCGATCATTCCAGCCAAGGCAGGGGGCGGCTCGCCACGCCGAAGTCGCCCGATCCTCTCACCGCTCTTTTCGGTTCGTCTTGATCACGATCTCCACGCGCCGGTTCGGCTGCTGACGCGCGATCTCCGCGTCAATTTCCGTTTGATTCGTCGGATCGTAGGCATGCGGATCGACGATCATCTTCGAGCTACCCATCCCCACCGTGCCGATGCGCTCCCGCGCAATTCCCATTTTCTCCACCAGCCAAGTTCTCACCGCGTCCGCCCGCTCCTCGCTCAAAGCCTGATTTGTCTCCGGCTTGCCGGTGGAATCCGTGTGCCCCTCGATCACGAACGTCGCGTTCGGATTGCGCTTAATGAGTTCGCCAAGTTTTTGGAGTTGCGTCACCGCCGCGTCCCGCAACTCCGCACTGCCGTGCTCAAAAAGCGCGCCGCCGGGAATTCCTCCGCGCACCCCGGACTTCAGCGAGCCCGGCTCCCCCAGCAAATCGCTTACCGACGGCAACCCCGGAATCGTTTCCAAGCCCGATCCGCCGCCCTCGCCCGGCTTATTCCCATTCACCCGGAGCAGCGGCTGCCGCGCCGACTTCGGGCTTTCCTTAATCAGCGCACCGGCGATGGCATTTAGCTCGCCATCCATCTGCTTGCGGCTGGCCTGCTCCGCCTTCTCCAGTGCGTCCCAGCCCTTCATCGTGGCCGGCTTCTCCACGCCGATCAACTTAGTCAGGTCGGGAGCTTGCGGGGCCATGCGAATTTCCTCCAACACGGGCTTTTCCACCGGCACCTCGAGCTTCGCCAAGTTGTTCGCCTTCGGAAGCTCCAGCCGCGTGTCCTTTTCATCCAGTATGGGGATGACCGCCCGCTTCATATTCACCGGCATCGGTGCCAGCACCGGCGCATCCGTCGCGCCAAAATTTTCGAGCTTTTTGAAGTTAAACGTCACGAACAACGCCGCGTGCAGAAACAGCGAGGCGACCAGTGCGCGCACCACCCATTTCCGCATCAGCGGCGCTTCGGCGGCGTTGGATTGATAAGACTCGTAGCGGGCCATTGGGGTGCGCGTGAGCATACACACATGACTCCCCTGCGCGACGCTTTATTAGGCCGCGGCCGGGCGGCTGCGGCCGGAGCCAAAGTGCTCGCACGTTTACCCGTCCGCCTGCTACTCACCAAGCCTCGCATGACCTCCCCCACCCTGCTCAGCATCCTCGTCTTCGCCGTCGAGGTGGCGGGCTGTCTCACCGCCGTCAAAGCCATCATGGAGACACGCACCGCGCAGGGGGCCATCGCATGGGCTGTGTCGCTCGTCACCCTGCCGTGGATCGCGGTGCCGGCGTATTGGATTTTCGGACGGACGAAATTTGCAGGCTATGTCACGGCGCGGCGTGCAGAGGTGCTGAAGACCAGCGCCGTGGCGCGCAAACTGGCCGAGGAGTTCGACCGCCAGCGTTTGCAAACCAAGGCGGGCCGTCAGGAAGAACTGCTCCTCGAACGCCTCGCAAAGCTCCCCTTCACGGCACACAACCGCGCCACACTGCTCATCGACGGCGAGGCCACCTTCGGCGCGATCTTCGCCGCCATCGCCGCCGCGCGGGAATACGTGCTCGTGCAGTTTTACATCATTCGCGACGACGGCCTCGGGCGGCGGTTGCGCGACGCTCTCATCGAGCGGTCGCGCGCGGGCGTGCGCTGTTACGTGCTCTTCGATGAGGTCGGCAGCGGCCGACTGCGCAGATACTGTGCGCTCCTTCGCGCGGCCGGCGTGCAGATCGCTCCTTTCAATACCACCAAGGGCCCCGCCAACCGCTTCCAAATCAACTTCCGCAACCACCGCAAAATCGTTATCGTGGATGGCCTCATCGGCTTTGTCGGCGGGCACAATGTCGGCGACGAATATCTCGGCCTCGACGCCACAATCGGCCCGTGGCGCGACACCCACGTGCAGGTGGAAGGTCCGGTCGTGCAATGCGTGCAGGTCGCCTGGCTGGAGGACTGGCTGTGGGCGACCGGCGATACGCCCGCCAATCTCAACTGGAAACCCATCGGCGCGCGGGGCGGCTGCGTCGGCGCGCTCTGCCTCCCCAGCGGACCCGCCGACGATCTGGAAACGGCCACGCTCTTTTTCCTCCACGCCATTCACTCCGCGACCAAGCGCCTCTGGATTGCCACGCCCTACTTTGTCCCCGACGAACAGTTTGTCTCCTCACTCCAGCTCGCCGCCCTGCGCGGCGTGGACGTGCGCATCCTCATTCCGGAAACACCGGACAACGCTCTGGTGCGGCTCTCCGGCTTCTCCTACCTCCGCGAAACCGAGTCCGTCGGCATCAAATGGTTCCGTCACCAGCGCGGCTTCATGCATCAGAAAGTCATGCTCGTGGATGACGACTACTGCGCCATCGGCACGGCCAATTTCGACAACCGCTCGTTCCGCCTGAACTTCGAAATCACCATGGTTTTTTACGAACACGCCTTTGCCCAGCAGGTCGCCGACATGCTCACGCGCGATTTTTCCGAAAGCACGCCCGCCACGGCCCACGAACACGACCGCGCCAGCTTTTGGTTCCGGTTGCGCGTGCGCATCGCCCGCTTGATGGCCCCGGTGCAGTGAGGTGCGGAAAAATGCGGCGTGAGGGATTTGAACCCCCGACCAACGCTGTGTAAAAGCGCCGCTCTACCACTGAGCTAACGCCGCGAAAACTGGCCCGCGAAGGTGCCAGACGCTCGCCCCGATTCAAGGTGATTTCCGCCGTGCGTAAGGCACCAGCCTCACAGCTTCGCTTCGCGCCGGGAGAGCAGCGCGATGAAATCCGCCGGACTCTCCGCGGCGCGTAGTTCCGCCTCATCCGCGGGGTTTTTGAAAACGCGCGCAAGCAGGCCGACGATGCGGAGATAATCGGCGGCCAGCGCCCGCGGCACGGCTATGCAGAAGAAATACCGCACCGGCAAATCCACGCCGGGGAAGACCACGCCCGCCGCGCTGCGGCCCACGCTCATCACCATCCCGCTCACGCATTCGCCGCGAGTGTGCGGGATGCAGATGGAAAATCCGCCCGCCTCCTCCGGCAGACACGGCGCCACGGCCTGCACCCCCGCGAGCAGCGCAGCCCAGTCGTCCACGGCCGGATCGCTCTTCATCAGCGCGGCGGTTTCGTCAATCGCGGCCTGCGGTGTGGTTGCGGCGATGTCGAGCAGCACATGCTCGGCGGGCAGGAGGTCGGCGATGGTGATCATACGGCGGAGCCGCTCCACTTGAGTTTTTGGCGGAGCACTTCGAAAAACGATGTGCCCGGCAGCATCGCCAGCGGGAGCCGCTGCGGCGCTTCGGTGATACGGATGAGGTCGCCGGCGCGAATGCGGTCGAAATCGCGGCCGTCGAGCGACATGAAAATATCCGGCTGCCCGGGCGCGGGTGTGATCTCAATCCGCGAGCGGGCGCCAACGATCACCGGACGCAAGGTCAGGACATGCGGGCAGATGGGCGTGACCACAAGCACGCCACTTTCCGGTGTGAGCACCGGTCCGCCGGCACTAAGCGAGTACGCGGTCGAGCCCGTGGGCGTGGCGACGATGAGGCCGTCGGCGTTGTATTCGCTGAGCGTCGCGCCATCCACCGCGACGTTCAGTTTGATAAGCCGGGAAAGTTCGCCGCGGCTGATGACGGCGTCGTTCAGCGCGACGTGGCGCGTACCCGCCTGCCCGCCGCGCACGACCTGCACCTCCAGCAGCGTGCGCTCGCTGCATCGGTAGGTGCCGGCGGCGATGGCGTCGAGCGCCTCCGGCCACGCCGCCGCGCCGACGCACGTAAGAAAGCCGAGCGTGCCGAGATTGATGCCGAGGATTGGGCGCAGGGTGTTGCCAGCCTCGTGCAACACCTGCAGAATCGTGCCGTCGCCGCCGAGCACGAGGAGCAGATCGCAATCACGCGCCAACTCGGCGGTGCTGGCAGTGGACTCCGCGCCGATGAGCTGCGCCGCGCGCTTTTCCAGCACGAGCGGGAGCCGCCGCTGCACGCACGCGCGCACGATGTCATGGACGAGTTCGCCCGCGCCCAGCTTGCCGTCGTTGGCGATCAGGCCGATGCGCGCAGACATGCGAGAAATTCCTTGTTCCCCTCGCCGCCGAGGATCGGCGACTCGATGACGCCGCGCCATTCGAGCCTCGGCAGCGTGCCGGTGAAGGCGCGGATTTTTTCCACGGCCCGCTCGTGCAGCGCAGTCTCGCGCACCACGCCGCCACGGCCCACGTCCTCCTTGCGGAGTTCAAACTGCGGCTTGATCAGCGGGACGAGCACCCCGCCATGACTCAGCAGCGCGGCGGCGGGAGGCAAGATCAAAGTCAGCGAGATGAAAGACACGTCGATCACGCACACTGCGATGGGCTCGGGAATGTCGGCGGGCGTAAGGTGGCGGGCGTTGAGTTTTTCGCGCACAACCACGCGCGGGTCGCTGCGGATTTTCCAGTCGAGTTGCGAATGCCCCACGTCGATGGCGAAAACCTTTGCCGCGCCGTGCTGGAGCAAACAGTCGGTGAAACCACCGGTGCTCGCGCCGATGTCGAGGCAGGTGGCGCCGGTGGGGTCGATGGCGAAGTGCGCAAGTGCGGCTTCGAGCTTCAGCCCGCCTCGCCCGACGTAGCGCTCGGTGCTTCTCACCCTGATCGCCGCATCCTCCGCGATGCGCGTGCCGGCTTTGTCCACGCGCTGCTCGCCGACGTTGACAGCGCCGGCCATGATGGCGCGCTGGGCTTTCTCTCGCGACTCGAAATAGCCGCGGGCAACGAGCAGGAGGTCGAGGCGTTGCTTTTGCAGAAGATGAGAGTTGAGGGTTGGGAACCGTTGGCTACGGTGCGCGCCCGGCGACTTCAAACGACCGCCCGACAACTCTCAACCCACAACTTTCTCCCATGGAAAACCTGCGCGAAGCCATCAAAGAAATGATGGTCGAGAATTTGATGCTCAAGGTGACAAAGGAGCAGATCGCCGACGACCTTCCGCTCTTCGGGCCAAATGGACTCGGCTTGGATTCCATCGACGCGCTGGAGCTGGTCGTTTCGCTGGAGAAAAAATTCGGCGTTACCGTGCCAAACTCCGAGACCGCCCGCCAGGCCCTCGCCACCGTCAACGCGCTACACGACTACGTGGTGGCGAACCGGAAGGCGTAGCCAAAGGAGCCGCGAGCTTCCAGCCGTTAGCCTGAAACTCACTGGAGGTGGCACGACCGGCAGCTTGGGCGCTGCGCGCGCCTGATGACGGGGGCCGGAAGCTCGCCGCTCCGTTGCCGCAGGGCGCGTCACTTTTTCTTCGCGCACTCGCAGAGCCACTCAGCCTTTTTGCACTTCTCGCAGATCCCGGCATCGTAGTGCAGGCGGGCGGTGACGGCTTTGGCGGTGGGCGTGGGCTTGAACTGGAGGATGATCCAGAACTCCTCGCCTTTGAGCATCGGGACGACGAAATGGCCGTCGGCTTTTTCAACGGTGAGCTTCTCCGGCTTGTCGCGGTCGCCGCTGGTCGCGGTGAGCACCTGCGCGTCGAGGGCGACGGGCTTCATCGCTTTGTCGAGCAGGGCGATGTGGAATTTGCCGTCTTTGGCGGTGACTTCGCCGTGCATGGATTCGTCTTTGCCGAAGTCAAGGAGCCGGCCGCCGTTCGGGCCGAGTTCGACGCCCTGGTGACCGAAGCTGGCGGTGAGGCCGAGCGCGAGCACGGCGAGGATGCTGAGGAGGTTGGATTTCATGTTGTTGGTTTGCTGGTTTGTTGGTTGTGGGTTGCTAGTTACTGCGCGGCTGGAGCTTCGCGCCGGACTGCTGTCTCCGCGGCCTTGCGGCCAAAGGCGTAGAAAACAGCCGGGGTGACGCCCAGGCCGAGGAGAGTGGAGGTGACGAGGCCGCCGCAAATGACGACGGCCACGGGATGCAGGATTTCCTTTCCCGGCTCGCCGGCCGCGAGGACCAGCGGGATGAGCGCGATGCCAGCGCTGAGCGCGGTCATGAGCACGGGGACAAGACGTTCGAGCGTGCCGCGCTCGATCATGGCGCGGGTGAATTCTTCGCCCTCGTGCTGCATGAGGTGGAGGTAGTGGGAAAGGAGCATGATGGAATTGCGCGCCGCGACGCCCGCGACGGCGATGAAACCAACGAGCGTGGCGATGGAGATATTGTCGATCTTCCACCACGTGAGCGCGAGCCCGCCGATGAGCGCGAGCGGGATGTCGCAGAGCACCTGAAGCGCGAAGACTGGCGTGCCGAAGTAGCCGTAAAGCAGAAACGCAATGACCACGAAAACGAGTACGCTGAGGAGGCCGATGCGCTTCGCCGCCGCCTGCTGCGCCTGGAATTCGCCCTCGTAGCTGACGAAGCTACCCTGCGGCAGCTTGACCTTCTCCGTGACCGCGGCCTGGAGCTTCCGGACGAGAGATTCGAGGTCGCGCTCGCTGGTGTTCATGCCGATGACGATGCGCCGCTGGGTGTTCTCGCGGTTGATGACATTCGGACCGCGCGCCTCGCGCACGTCGGCGACGAGCCGCAGCGGCACGCGCTGCCCGCTGGTGGTTTCGATGAGCATCTCGCTGATCTTTTCCGGCGAATCGCGCCACTCCGCCGGAAGCCGCAGCACGAGATCGAGCGTGCGCGGCCCCTCGCGGAGTTCGGCGAGCGTCTTGCCGCCGAGGAGGGTGGAGAGTTGCTCATTCAAAGCGCCGGGCTGCACGCCGTAGGCGCGGGCACGCTCGCGGTTCACTTCGATCTTGAGCTGCGGGATAGGCACTTGGGCTTCGAGGTTCACGTCCGTCAGGCCGGGAATGTCGCGGGCGATTTTTTCGATCTGCATGCCGATGGTGCGCAGTTCGACGAGATCATTGCCAAAGACCTTCACCGCGATCTTCGCCGACACGCCGCTGAGCATGTGAGAAAGCCGGTGGCCGATGGGCTGGCCGACATTCGTGAAGGTGCCGGGGAGAGTGCCAAGCACTTTGCGAATCTCCGCGAAGACCTCCGCGCGCGGCCTGCCCTTCTCGTGAAACTCGACGTCGTATTCGTTCACCGAGACGGGCATTACGTGGTCGTCCTTTTCCGCCCGACCGGCGCGGCGGCCCACGCTCTTCACCTCGGGAATCGTTTGCAGCAGCCGCACACCGACTTCGCCGATTTCGTTGGTCTGCGCCAGCGACGTGCCAGGCGCGTTGACCACGGAAATCGTCGCGCTTCCTTCGTTGAAGGTGGGCAGAAATTCCTTCCCCATCATCGGGTAGAGCAGCAGCGCGCCGATGAGCAGCATCCCGGCGAGCGCGATGACGAGCAGCGGCTGGTCGAGCGCGAGACGGAGCCAGGTGCGGCGCAGCGCGTTTTTTAGAAAGCGGACGAGGAAGCCGTCGCCGTGGTCCGCACCCGCGTTTGCTTTGAGCAGCAGCGAGCAGAGCACCGGAATGACCGTGAGCGAGACGACGAACGAAGCGGCCATGCTGGTGATCGTGGCGATGGCGATGGGCGTGAAGAGCCGGCCTTCGATACCCTCCAAGCCAAACAGCGGAAGGAAGACGAGGATGATGAGGATCGTCGCGTAGAGGATCGAGTTGCGGACCTCACCGGAGGCCCGGGCGATGACGGCGAGCTTTTCGTGCGGGTGCGGGAGCGCGGCGTTTTCGCGCAGCCGGCGGAAGACGTTTTCCACGTCCACGATGGCGTCGTCCACGACCATGCCGATGGCCACGGCGAGACCGCCGAGGGTCATCGAATTCACGCTCACGCCGAACCATTTGAAAACGAGCAGCGTGACGGCGAAGGAGAGCGGCATCGCGGTCAGCGTGATGAAGGTGGTGCGAAAATTCAGGAGGAAAAGGAAGAGGACGATCGTGACCATGATCGCGCCGTAGAAGATGGCTTCCGTAAGATTGCCGATGGCGTGCTCGATGAAATCGCCCTGGCGGAACATGATTTCGATTTCGACTCCAGCGGGCAGCGTGGGCCGCAGCTCGGCGAGCGCGCGCTCGATGGCGGTGCTGACCTTGAGCGTGTCGAAGCCCGGCGCTTTATCCACACTGAGGACCACGCCCATCGTGCCGTTCACGCTGGCGTCGCCGCGCATCGGCTGGATGCCGTAGTCGAGCTTCGCCACGTCGCTGACGAGGATCGGGCGGTCGCCGACGGTCTTGATGACGGTCCGTCCGAGTTCGGCGAGGTCGGCGGTCATGCCGAGATTGCGGACCATGATTTCGCGCGGGCCGGCGTTGAGATAGCCGCTGGTGGAATTGCCCGCGGCTTGCGCGACCGCTTTTTCCAACTCCTCGAAAGTGACGCCGTGCGCGGAGAGACGGTGCGGGTCGGGCTGCACCTGCACCTGTTTCACGCCGCCGCCCATGGTCAGCACCTCCGCCACGCCCGCGATGCTTTGCAACCGCCGCTTGATCTGCCAGTCGGCGAGCGAACGCAGGTCCATCGGCGCGATCTTTCCGTCGGTGCTGCGCAGGCCGACGAGGAGGATTTCGCCCATGAGCGAAGAGACCGGCGTCATTCCCGGCTGCACCCCGGCGGGAAGCGAAGCCAGCACACTTTGTGTCCGCTCCTGCACGAGCTGGCGCGCGCGGTAGATGTCGGTGCCCCAGTCGAATTCCGCGAAGACCAGCGAGAGCCCGACATCGGAATTCGAGCGCAAGCGATCCAGCCCGCCGACGCCCTGCACAGCGGCTTCGAGCGGTTGCGTGACGAGCACCTCGACCTCCTCCGGCGCGAGGCCAGGGCACTCGGTGAGGATCGTCACCGTCGGCTTCGTCATGTCCGGCAACACTTCCACCGGCAGTTCGCGCAGGGTTTGAAAACCAAGCACGAGCAGCAAAAGCGCAGCGGCCAAAACGATGGGCCGGTGCTTGAGGGAGAAGCGAATGAGCGCGTTGAGCATGGCTTACGCGGCGGTGCGTTTGCGCGTGATGAGGCTAAGGATCAGCAGCACCAGCAGCAGTCCGCTGCTGCCGGCGAAGAACATCGTCAGCGGCGTGAATTTCGTCCCGCCATCGTGCGCATGTCCGTCGGCTCCCGCGGCGGCGGCGGCGATGTCCTCCTTGGTCATCTCGCTGCCGTCTTCCTTGTGCGGATGCCCGTGCGCGGCGTCCATCGCCTGCTTGAGCGAGACACTCCCCTTCCCCGCAAACGCCAGCGAATACGCGCCGCGGGTGACGACTTCATCGCCGGGCAGCAGGCCGCTGGTCACCTCGGTAAAGCGGTCGTTCTGCGCACCGAGGACGACTGCCGTTTTCACGAAGGCGTTCTTCAATTCGTAGTCCTTCACATAGACGAAGCGCCCCGCGGCATCGCCCTGCACGGCCTCGCGCGGGACGGACATCACGCCCTCGCGTGAGCTGGCGACGATGGAAAACTCCGCGCGCATGCCGGGGCGCAGCAGCGTCTCCGGGTTCGGCACGTGAAAAGCGGCTTCGAGTGTGTTTGTCGCGGTGTCGGCGGCTGCGCCAAAATGGGCGAGGTCCGCCTCGAAAACACGATCCGGAAAGGCCGCGACGCGGATGTGCGCCTTCTGGCCGGGCCGGAGTTTGCCGATGAGGTGCTCGGGCACCGCAGCCACGGCGTGGACTTCGCTGAGGTCCATGATTTCCACGAGCTCATCCTTTTGCTCCACCGGAGAACCCGGCACCACATTCACCACCGTGACCATCCCGGCAAGTGGCGCGAGCAGCCGCACGCTCGGCGGCGGATCGCCCGCCTGACGGCTCTCCAGCACGAGCACCTCGGCATCTTTCGCGATGGGCCGGTCAATGTGCGCCGCGACCGTGACCACACGCCCTGGCACGCGGCTGCTGACCACTGCGCGATGCCCCGGTGCCGCGCCGATCCGCCCGAGCGCGAAGACCGTTTCCTCAAACACCGTCTCCTCCGCGGTCACAGCTTCGAGCCGGAGATTGGCCACGCCTTCCGCAGTAAGGATGACGGTATTGGCGAGGCGTTCCTTTTCCCCTTCGGCAAAACTGGTGGCACCAACCAAGGCGAGCAGGCAGATCAACAAGAGGTGAGCGATTTTCATACGGGAAGAGAGTCAGATGTTCACGCCACCGGCTTTCAGCAGGCGCATCGTCAGGAGATAGAGCAGCGCGGTGAGGATGATGCGGCGAGCAGACTGGGCCAAAAGCTCAAGCCATGCCGAAGCATCCACGGCAGGACGAGGAACATGGGCAGCGTGGGAATGACGAACCAGAAAGTGCCTTGGGCGTGCCGGGCAATGAGGGCGGTGTCGCGCGTGTCGAGGTAGAGCCAGACAAAGGCCATGAGGGAGACGAGCGGCAGGGAGTGCAGCCAGCTCGCGGCAAAATTGTTGCGCTTGGTGATTTCCGAGACGGCGACGATGATGCCCGCGCTCACGCCGAATTTGAGGATGAGATGCCACATGGGTTACTTGCCTTTCGCGGACGGCAGGATGTTGCCCGTAGCGGCAGCGTGGCGGGTGAGGGCGAGGTGGTAATCGCGCAGCGCGTCGAGTTGCTGGCGGCGAAGCTGGAGGCGCTGATCGCGGGCGCGCAGGACTTCGGTGAGTGGCGTCTGGCCGGTGGCGTAGCTGGCGCGAAGCAGCGCTTCGATTTGCGCGGCGCGCGGGAGCAGGACGGCGTCGAAATGGACGACGAGCTTCGCCAGGGCGCGCAGTTCGGCGCGGGTGCCGGCGGCTTCGGCAGCGAGGCGGGCGGCGAGCGCGTCCACGCCCTGGCGGGTACGCGCGGCGGTCGCGGCGGTCTCGGAGATGCGGCCTTCATTGCGATTCCACAGCGGGAGCGGAATGCTGAAGCGCACGCCAAGCATGGTGTCGCGCTGGAGGCCGTCGGGCGCGTCCTCGGTGCGTTCGTGGCTGGCGAGCAGACCGACTTCGAGATCCTCCCAACGCTGCGCGCGGGCCAGCACGGCCTGCTGCTGCGCGGCGTCAGCCTGATGTCGGGCGGCGGTGAAATCCGGGCGCTCGCCCACGCCACCACGCCAGTCGGCGGGAGCGGGCTCGGCGAGTTCCCCGGTGATCTCGATTGCCGCAACCGCGGGCACGCCGAGCAGCGGGCGCAGGGAGGCGAGGCGGGCGCTTTCCTCGGCGTCGAGCCGCAGGCCTTCGGCGGTGAGCTGCGCGGTCTCAAGGTCCACCTGCTGCGCGTCACTGGCGGAGGATTCGCCAGCGCGCACGCGCGCACCCATGAAGTCGGCAAGTTCGCGGCTGTTGGTGAGTTGCCGCGCGGTCAGCGCCTGCCGCGCGCGCAGGGCGAGGAGTTGCACCGCGGCACTCCGCACCTCGGCGGCGAGCAGCCTCGCGGCATCGCGCACCTCGGCCTCGGCCGCGGCGAGTTGGGCGGCGGACACGGCCTTTTCCAAACGCAGCCGACCGGTCAGCGGAAATTTTTGCGTGAGCGCGAAGTCGAACGCGTTCTCGGCGGAGCGGACGTTCTGGCGGTAGCCGGCTTCGAGTTCGGGATTGGCGAAACGCCCGGCCTGGCGCCAGCGCCCGCTCGCCTCATCGATGCGCAGGCGGGCGGCAGCGAACTCGGGATTGTGGTCGAGTGCGTAGGCCGGTACGCGCTCGAGCGAGAGCGTGACCGCGCCGGCTGTGACCGCGGCGAGCAGGGAAATGGTGATGGAAAGGTGCAGCATGGGAGCGAGCGGGCGGTGAAATTGTGGAGGCAAAGGACGGCGCCCCGCGCGAGGGCGCGCGGTGGAAAGCAGGGAGCGTCAGGCCCGCTGGGGCCGGACGGTTTTTCAGACTACGAACGATGGACCGCGCACCGGCCGCGCGGTGTGAAGCACCAGGAGCCAGCCAGCAGCGCGAGCGTCCGGCGGCGAATCGCCGACGATCCCGCGCGCCACCACGGGCTCCGGAAGCTCCGGCTTAAAAACCGCCACGCTAAGCACCACCACGGGAGCCAACTCCGGCGCGGACACCGCATCCAACTTCTGCACCGTCATGCCCCGGCCCAGCAGCACGGTGGCAAGGTCGTGGTGATGTGCGTGATCTGAATCCGAATGGTCGTCCGCCGGTTCCTCGTGCGCCGCCGCGCCGTGCCAGTCGCCACCGTGTTCGAGCAGCATGTGCGCACCGGTGACAAACCACGCCACCAGCATAACCGCAGCGAACAATGGACGGAGGAATTTCACGCGCCGCCCTTTTCGCGTTCTCCTGCCGCGCTGGTCAAGGGAAACTTACCGACCGAAAATGTTGGGCGCTCGTTTTGCGGTGAGAGCGGATCGTGGCGCCTACTTGGGCGCTGGTGCGGCGACAACCTTGCTCCAAGATTCTTTCAGAGTGGCGGGATCATAAGCCTCGGTGAGGAGCTTTCCATCCTTGTCGGATACCTGAATGCCGTAGCCGACGAACTTGACGCCGGCCGCTGGCGTCCGCTTGCGCGTTTTTGGATCGGTCTTCGCGTCCGTCATGATAGCGGTCGCTTTGGTCGTCTCCACGACCTCGGTACCACGCGCTTTCACCGTGGCGCCGCGGTCGCCATTGTCCACTGCCTTCACTTCCTTTTCCGAAGCATCGCGTCCGAAAAGCACATACTTGATTTTGATGTCCACATCCGCCGCAGAGCTGTTCGAGAAGATGATTTTCAAATTCCTCTTCACCGTCTTTTTGTCGCCTTCATTGGTCGTCGAGGAGGGCTGCTCCACGCGCATGGAGATGGGGCCCACACCGGCGCGGGCGCAGATGGCGGTGGAAAGCGAAAGGGCGGCGACGGCCACCAAGAGGAGGGATTTGGAAGTGATCATGGACGCGTTTTTACACGCGGACGCAGGCAAGGCAAGCGACGGATGCGGGTTTTTGCCAGTGCGTGGGGCTGGCATGTCGGTGGTTTCGCGCTACAGAAGCGCCCGCCGGTCCGCGCTGTGAACACCATCCGCCATCTCTATTTCCACATTCCGTTTTGCCCGAAGCTCTGCCCGTACTGCTGCTTTTACGTGGAGACGGGGGCGAAGCATAAGACGACGGCTTTCCTCGATGCGCTGCTGCGGGATGTGGAGGAGGCCGGGCAGCGTTTCGCGCTGCGGCCGGAAACGATTTATTTCGGGGGCGGAACGCCGAGCGCGCTGCTCGTGGAGCAACTCGACCACCTGCTAGGCGGGCTGCGGGCGCGGCTGGATTTGAGCGCGCTGGCGGAGTGGAGCTTCGAGGTGAACCCCGCGACGGTGCGCGCGGAAAAGGCGCGGCTGCTGCGGGCGGCAGGCGTCACGCGGATCAGCCTCGGCGTGCAGTCGTGGGACGACGCCACGCTGCGGACGCTCGGGCGCGTGCATGACGCAGAGCAGGCGGAAAAAACCTACGCAATTCTGCGCGCGGCGGGTTTCGAGAACATCAATCTCGACCTGATGTTTGCCGTTCCCGGCCAGACGGCGGCGCAGTGGGCGGCGACGCTGGCAAAAACGGTGGCGCTCCAGCCGGAGCATGTCTCGGCGTACTGCCTGACGTACGAGGAGGACACGGCCTATTTCCGCCAGCTTCAGCTCGGCACGTTTCGGCAGGACCACGATTTCGACGCGGACCTTTTTGAGACAACCATGGACACGCTCGGGGCGGCCGGTTTCGCGCAGTACGAAATCTCGAACTACGCGCGCGCCGGGCGGGAGTCGGCGCACAATTTCGCCTACTGGCGCGGGGCGGATTATCTGGGCTTCGGGCCGAGCGCGTTTTCCACGGTGGGGCGGCGGCGCTGGCAGGCGCTGCCGGACACGGGGGAATACACCCGGCGCATTCTCGCGGGGGAAAGCGTGGAGCATTTCGTGGAGGAACTGGCCCCGGCCACCCGCGAGGGCGAGATCGCAGCCTTTGCCATTCGCACGCGCGAAGGGCTGGCGGGCGCGGACCTCGCGCGGTGGGCGGAGGAGTTGCGCGAGTTTGAGGCGCTCGGCTTTCTGGAGCGAAAAGGCGACCGGGTGATCCTGACGCGGCGCGGGCGGCTCATGGCGGATGCGGTGGCGGAAGCATTCGTGTGAACCAAAAAGCGGGGGGAGATCCACGAAAAGCACGAAAGGACACGAAATAAAGACCTTCCGCCGCACTTCTTAATTACCGGTCTGGGTGGGGCGTGTCTTCATCCGCGCGGTCCTCTGCCTTCGTGGCTTTTCGTGTCTTTCGTGGACCTTTGAAACGCGCGGCGGCTACCCCGCACCGTGCGCGGCGAGGTGTGGGAGGAAAACGAGCACGCCAATGATCAGGGCGGCCAGGGCCGCGCAGAGCACAGCGCCGGCGGCCACATCCTTGGCCCGTGCGGCGAGCGGATGCTGATCGGGTGAGACGAGATTCACGACGGTCTCGAGCGCGGTGTTCAAGCCCTCCGCCGTCCACACCAGCCCGATCGCGGCGATGACCGCGCACCATTCGCCGCGGGCAATCCCACACCATAAACCGAGCCCGACGGCGAGCGCTGTCGCGCCGAGATGGATGCGCGCATTGGCCTGCGTGCGGACGAGGATGGCGACGCCGCGCAGCGCATAACCGAAGCTCCGCAGAAAGCGCCCGCGCGGGTCCGGCGGCGGAGTCGGGCGGTCGCTCACGGCGCGCGGCTACTTGCTCTCCGGCTTACTGTCGGGGAAAAACTTGGGCGCTTCGCCGGGCTTCGCTTCGGCCTCGGGCTTGGCCGGGGCGGGCTTGGGCGCTTCGACGTGGCTCTCGACTTTGCCATCGTGGCCGCCGCCGGGCGCGGCGGCGTGGTGCTCGCCAGGCTCGTGGTCGGTCAGCCGTTCGGAAGCAGGATGTTTTTCACAAGCCGTGGCGAGGACGGCGAGGACGCAGACGGAGAGGATGGAAAGCCTTTGCATAAGAGTGGCGGAGGCTAGCGGCGGCACGGCGCGTGGCGAGCGAAAATGCGCCGGGCTTAGCGGCCGCGGTAGCTGCACCGGGCGGCAGGCGTTTCGTGGATGACGATCTCCGCCAGCCCAGGGCACTGCGGCGCGAGCCTCTGCCAGAACCAGACGGCCATGTTTTCGATGGTGGGATTCTCCAGCCCGGCGATTTCGTTGAGATACGAATGGTCGAGCCGTTCCACCAGCGGGCGCATGGCGCGACCGATGACGGCGTGGTCGTAAAACCAGCCGGTCGCCGGATCAACCTCGCCCTCGACGGAGACCTCCACCTTGAAGCTATGGCCGTGCATCTTCCGGCACTTGTGCCCCTCCGGCGCGGTCGGCAGGGTCTGGGCGGCTTCGAAGGTGAAATCTTTGGTCAGGCGGACTTGCATCGTCCGACTTTGAAACACGAGGCCGGTCAAGGGCACGAAGAAAAGTTGTTCTCGATTTCGGAGGCGGACGATGCCCGAAAAGCAACGCGCAATTCCGTTGCCAACCCCAGCCCGTTTTGGCAACACGACCCGGATGCGACTTCTCCTTTTCCTCATCATCATCGGTCTGGGCGTGGCGACCTTCGTGGAGTACCGCGCGGCAAGCACCGCCAGGGAGGCGTCCGCCAATGCCGTCGGCCTCGCCGAAAATACCGTCAGGATCGCGGAGGAGAGCCGCGGAAAATTGGAGAGCCTGCAGCGGCAACTCGACGACGCGAACCGCCAGCTCGCCGAAGGGAAGAACACTGCCCAAGGTCTGGCCGACGCAAAGAAACAGGTCGAAACGCAATCCGCGGAAGCGGCGAAGCAGGCCGCGGAAACTGAAGCTTTGAAGGCGAAGCTCGCCGAATCCCAAGCCCGCGTGACCAGCCTGAATACGGAACTCGCCGCCGCCAAAACCCAGGCTACCACTGCACAGGCTGAAGCAGCCCGCGCCCAAGAGCCACAGCGACGCACGCCCGTTCCTACACTGCTCGACAGACCTCCGCGCTGACGCCGGGTTTTACCGGTTTCTCGCGAAAATCTCAGACCTCCACCATTTCCGGCTCCGCCTCCAAATCAGGAACGGCTTCCGCGTGATGCTCGCGGGCGATGAGCAGGTAGATGGCGGGAAGGACGAAGAGGGTGAAGATGGTGCCGATGATCATACCGGAGACGAGGACGATGCCGATGCTGTTGCGGGCACCGGCACCGGGGCCGTGGGCGAGGACGAGCGGGAAGTGCCCGGCGACGGTCGCGGCGGAGGTCATCAGGATGGGGCGCAGGCGGGTGGCAGCAGCTTCGGTGATGGCGGCGAGCTTGCCGCGGCCGGCCTCCTGCAGGGAGTTGGCAAACTCGACGATGAGGATGCCGTTTTTCGCCACGAGGCCGACTAGTGTGATGAGCCCGACCTGGCTGTAAATGTTCAGGGTGGTGAAGCCCATGAAGGCGAAGAGCAGCGCGCCCGCGAGCGCGAGCGGGACGGAGCCGGCGAGGATGACAAACGGATCGCGAAAACTTTCAAACTGCGCGGCGAGAACGAGGAAGATGAGGATGGCCGAAAAGGCTAGCGTGGCGGTGAGCTTGTTGCCCTCGCGCCGGAGCTGCCGGGCCTCGCCCGCGTAGTCCACGCCGACGCCTTTCGGCAGGATGGCAGCGGCTTCTTTTTCGAGCATCTTGAGCGCCGTATCGAGAGTGATGTGCGGCGGGATCGCGCCCTGAATTTTGGCGGAGTTAAGCTGCTGAAAGCGGTTGAGCGTGCGGGGTTCGACGCCCTGCTTAAGCGTGGCGAAAGTGGAGAGCTGCACGAGTTTTCCATCCGGCCCGGAAACGTAGAAATCCTCCAGCTGACCGGCATTGAGCCGCTCGCCGCGTTTGACCTGCGGGATGACCTTGTAGCTGCGGCCCTGAATGCTAAAGCGGTTCACGTAGTTGCCGCCGAGCATGGTGCCGAGGTCCGCGCCGACCTGCTGGAGGTTCAGCCCGATGGACGCAACCTTGTCGCGATCGAAGACGACCTCGGCCTGCGGCATGTCGTATTTTAGATCGGTGTCGGCGAACTGAAAGAGGCCGCTGGCAAAAGCCTTCCCGACGAGCTGCTGCGCGAAGCCGACGAGTTCGGCGGGCTCGGCGGTCGAGGAGATGACGAACTCGACGGGGAAATTCGCGCCGCCGGGCAGCGGGGCCGGCGTGGTGGCGATGACCTGCACGCCCGGAACGGCACCGAGTTTGGCGAAAGCCTCGGGAAGCATTTCCTCAGGTGTACGCTTGCGCTCGCTCCATGGTTTCAAACCCATGCCGGAGAAACCGCCGAAGGCTTCGGTGAGTTGGAAGGTGTGCCGCGTTTCCGGGAAGGACGCGAAGACGTCATTGACCTTCTGTGTGTAGAGCGTGGTCTGCTCGATGGTGCTATTCGGCGCGGCGAGGACGATGCCGAGGATCACGCCCTGATCTTCCTTTGGCGCGAGTTCGCTGGGGGTGAAAAGGAAGAACGCCACCCCGAGGAGCATGACGATGAACGCGAGGGTGAGCGTGACGGGCCGCCAGCGGAGGGTGTCGGTGAGGATGCGCTGGTAGCTGCGGCGCAGGCGGTCGAAGCGGAGGTTGATCCAGCCGGCGTAGCCACGGTGCGAGTCGCCAGCGCGCAGCAGCTTCGAGGACATCATGGGCGAAAGCGTGAGCGCCACGACGCCCGAAACAACCACGGCTCCGGCGAGCGTGAAGGCAAACTCGCGGAAGAGCGTGCCGGTGAGCCCACCCTGAATGCCGATGGGCGCATAGACCGCCGCGAGCGTAATGGTCATGGCGATGATCGGCCCAACGAGTTCCCGCGCGCCCTTCATGGCGGCGGCGAAAGGTTGCAGCCCCTCGTGTAAGTGGCGCTCCACGTTTTCCACGACCACGATGGCGTCGTCCACCACGAGCCCCACGGAGAGCACGATGGCGAGGAGCGTGAGAAGATTGATGGTGAAACCAAACGCGAGCATCAGGAACGCCGCGCCTACGAGGGAGATCGGAATGGCCACCACCGGGATGAGCACCGAGCGCAGCGTGCCGAGAAAAAGGAAGATGACGACGACGACGATGAGCAGCGTTTCGAGGAGCGTGCTGATGACTTCCTTCAGCGCGTCCTGAATGTATTTCGTGGCGTCGTACGGGACGCCGAGCTTGATCGCGACGGGCAGCCGCGCCTGGATCTCCGGCAACTCCGCGCGGACGGCCTTGATGACATCGAGCGAGTTTGCCGTGGGCAGCACCCAGATGCCCATGAAGGTCGCCTTTTGCCCGGAGAAGCGCACGTCCATGTCGTAGTTCTCCGCGCCCAGCTCGACTTCGGCCACGTCCTTCAGCCGGATGATCACACCATCCTGCTCGCGCAGGACCAGTTCGCGAAATTCCTCGGCACTGCGGAGGTCGGTGTTGGCCACGAGGTTCATCGAGGTCATCGAGCCCTTGGTCATGCCGACGGCGGAGAGGTAGTTGTTCGCGGCGAGCGCCTCGCGGACCTGGCTGGGGGAAATGTTGCGCGCGGCCATGCGCTCGGGCTGGAGCCAGACACGCATGGCAAAGGTCCGCGCGCCGAGGATGTCCGCCTTTTGCACGCCGCTGACGGCAGTGAGCTTCGGCTGCACCACGCGCGTGAGGTAGTCCGTGACCTGGTTCGGATCGAGCGTGTCCGAGGCGAACGAGATATACATCTGCGCGAACTGGTTGTCGCTCAGCGTGAGATCAATGATCGGCGCCTCGGCCTCGGGCGGCAGGTCATTGCGGACCTGCGCGACCTTGGCCTGGATCTGCGTGAGCGCGGCGTTGGTGTCGTAGTTCAGCTTGAGGTGGACGGTGATGATGCTCAGCCCCTGCGCGCTCTGAGACTCGATGTAATCAATGCCGTCGGCGCTGGCGATGACGCGCTCGATGGGCGTGGTGACAAAGCCGCGGACGAGATCGGCATTGGCCCCGATGTAGTGCGTCTCCACACGCACCACCGCGATGTCGCTGCGCGGATACTGGCGGACGCTGAGCGAGCGGATGGACTGCAACCCTGCGAGAAGAATGATGAGGCTGACGACCGAGGCCAGCACGGGTTTGCGGATGAAAAGGTCCGTAAATTTCATCGGAGCAGGCGCAGCTCAGGTGTCCGCCGGTTTCGGCGTGAGGCTGTTGCTGGGTTGGACGCTGTTATCCACTTTCACGGGCGCTTTGTCGCGGAGCTTAAAGACGGCGGCGGAGACCACTTCGTCGCCCTCGGTGAGGCCGGAGAGGATGGCCACCTGGTCGCCGCGGCGGGAGCCGAGTTTCACGTCGGTCTGCCGTACGAGCCAGCGAGGTTTGCCGTCGGGGCCGGGCTTGTCGTCTTTGACCACAAACACGGAGTCGCCAAACGTGGCGTAGGCCACGGCAGACGCGGGCACGGCGAGCACGCCGGTCTGCTCGGGAAGCAGCACTTCCACGCTGACAAACATGCCCGGCCGCAGGGCGTGATCCGCGTTTTTCACGGTGCCCTGGATGGTGATGTTGCGGGTCTTTTCATCGATGCGGGAATCAATCGCCGTGACCGCGCCCTCGAAGGTGCGGCCCGAAATGCCCGTCGCGCCGAGGCGCAGCTTTTTGCCAATCGCGAGTTTTTCGAAATGCTGCTGCGGCAGCGAAAATTCCACGTAGATCGGGTCGAGCGATTCGATGGGCACGATGGGCGCGCCGGGCTGGAGATACTGGCCCACATTGATCTGGCGGATTCCGGCCAGGCCGTCAAAGGGCGCGGCGAGGCGCTTGCGGGCGACGAGCGCCTTCATCTCGGAGACGGCGGCCTGCATCTGGAGAAGCTGGCTCTCGGCGGCGTCCCATTCGGATTGGGCGATGGCGCGCTTGGCCACGAGGTCGCGCTTGCGTTCTACATCCATCTTGGCGAGCGCGAGCCGGGCCTCGGCGGAGCGCAACTGGGCGTCTTCCTGCTGGGTGTCGAGCGTCACGAGCACATCGCCCTTTTTAACCGGAGCGCCGGAAACGAAGGCGATCTCCGCGACGATGCCGGCGAGGTCAGTGCTGAGCATCACGCCATTGACCGCTTTCAGCGAACCAACGGCGCTGAGCACCGGCTGCCAGGTCTGCGTTTTCACCACCACGGTCGGCACGCCGGCCGGCGGCGGGGCGAAAAGCGCGCCCATGGCCTTGCCCTTTTCGATGTTCCGCTTCGTCCACAGGGCCAGCCCCGCGATCACGAGGGCGACCAGGAACAGCATGAGCGACATTCGTTTGGTCATAGGCGGTAGTTTGTTTCGTCGGGCGGTGGAAAAGGGATGCCCTAATTCGTCTGGCGACGCCGAAAGTCAACATCAGGCGGTTGAGGCAGAAAGATGAAGCTTAAGCCTGCGAATCGTCTCCTAAGGTTTATCCCTAATTCGATTCCGGGCGCAGCCCAATAGCGCGGGTGGTGCCGGCGTGGCAGTTTCGGTTCATGAGAACGCTACCGTCGCCCACTGCGGTTGGTGTCCCGCCCGCTTCGCCCGCCTTCGGAAGTGTCGTAGTCATCTACGACACGTTCGCCAGCGCGCTGCACGGGCAGGCTTTTTGCGCATGCCTCGCCGAGCGTTTCGGTGTCGAGGACGGCTCGCTGGAGGAGCTGTATTGGCCGGCGCATGCTTTGGAGGATGGCGCGAACTGCCACGAGGCAGCGGAGGGGGCAAGCGCGGCGGACTACGTGGTGGTGGCACTGCGCGCGGGCGTGGCGGTTCCCGAGGGCATGGCGAACTGGCTCCGGGAGTGGATGCCCGCAGCGGCTCGGCGCGACATCACGCTGGTGGTTTTACAAGATGCATCGGATGAGGGCGTGCTGGATTTTATGCAAACGACGGCGCGCGAACTCGGTGTGGACGCCATTGGCAATCACGATCACCGGGCGGAGCCCGAGGGCGCGATCCTCGTGGTGGAAGACAATCCCAACCTGCGCGAACTCGTGGCCTCCTTCCTCGCCGACACCGGGCATCGCACGCTGGTGGCGAACGACGGCGTGGAAGCGCGCGAACTGATCGAGACGCACGCGGAGGATCTTGCGCTCGTCATCACGGACATCGAGATGCCGCGGTTGCGTGGCGACGATCTGGCGGTTTGGATCCGCGAGCGGCACCCGGCGATAAAAGTGCTGCTCATGTCCAGCGCCGAGCCGGAGGCGCCGGGCACGCGGCTGCTGCCCTATCTGGCGAAGCCCTTCCAATTGGTCGCCCTGCTTTCCGCCGTCGAGGATCTCCTCGGTCAGGTCATTTGATGAATCTCGTGAGCAAATTTTTTGGTCCAACTGTTGGCATTGCGCCGGTGGGGGCCGACGCAGTGCCAGAGGTGTCCCGGCGGAGTCTCGACTCCGCCGGGGCTGTGGCCGGGCGCGCCAAAAAAACTGTGGTTGGGAGGAAGCGCCGCAACGCTGGGGGGCGGAGCGGTGTGCGTGGAGTGGAGGCAAGCAAAGCCCCGGTGGAGATCCGTCTCCGCCGGGGCGATGCCTCCCGCGCCTGGGGCGTGAAAATGCGGGCATTGTAAAAAAGCGCGTGGCTGTGAATCCTGCCGCGCCATGAGCGCCAGCCCCCGCCTGCCCCGCCCGAAACCGGCTTCCCGGAAAACGGCACGAACCCGGCCCGCGCCCGCGAAATCCCGGCCCCGTCAGCCCGTTCCCTGCCCCATCGTGGGCATCGGCGCATCCGCGGGCGGGCTGGAAGCCTTCACCCAGCTCCTCGCCGCGTTGCCCGCACATACGGGACTGGCGCTGGTCCTCGTCCAGCATCTCGATCCCGCCCACGCGAGCCGCCTCACCGAACTACTCGCCCGCGCCACCCGGCGCCCCGTCCACGAAATCTGCGAAGGCATGTCCGTCGAGCCGGACCACGTTTATGTGATCCCCCCAAACTCCGATCTCTCGATACTCCACGGTCGGCTCAGCCTCACGCCGCGCACCAAGGCCCGCGGGTTGCATCTGCCGGTGGACACCTTTTTCCGTGCACTCGCCGCCGACCAGCAGCGCCACGCCATCGGCGTCATCCTTTCCGGCACGGCCTCGGACGGCACCGAGGGGCTGCGCGCGATCAAGGCCGCCGGCGGATTGACCTTTGCGCAGGAGGAAAAGTCCGCGCAACACGACGGCATGCCGCGCAGCGCCATCGCCGCCGGCGTGGTGGACCGGGTGCTGCCGCCGGAGGGCATCGCGCGGGAACTGGCGCGCGTGGGGCGGCATCCATACGTGGTGCAGTCTGCGGCGGCGGAAGACCCGCTCCCGGATAGTGGCGACGACATGCGGAAGATTTTCATCCTACTACGCGCGGCCTCGGGCGTGGACTTTTCCTTTTATAAACCGACCACGCTGAAGCGGCGCATCGCCCGGCGGATGACCCTGCAAAAGGTGGACTCGCTGGCCCATTATGTCCGCTTCCTCCGGCAGACGCCCGGCGAAGTGGCCGCACTTTTCGACGACATGCTAATCAATGTGACCAGCTTCTTCCGCGAGCCCGACACATTCACGGCACTGCAAAAGGATGTCTTTCCCCGGCTGCTCGCCGACCGTTCGCCGGAAACCCCGCTCCGCGTGTGGGTGCCGGGCTGCTCCACGGGCGAGGAAGCTTACTCGCTCGCCATCGCGCTGCTGGAGTTTCTCGGTGAAAGCAGCACGCCGGTGCCGGTGCAAATTTTCGCCTCGGACGTGAGCGAGCCGGCCATCGAGAAAGCCCGTGCCGGACTCTATCCGCCCGACATCGCAGCGGACGTCTCGCCCGCGCGGTTGCGGCGCTTTTTTACCCCGCACAGCGGCGGCTACCAAATCCGCAAAGCCGTGCGCGACCTGTGCGTCTTCGCACGGCAGGACGTGGTCAAAGACCCGCCCTTCTCCCGGCTCGATCTCGTGAGTTGTCGAAACCTGCTCATCTACTTCGGGCCGGTGCTGCAAAAGCGTGTCATCCCCACCTTTCACTACGCACTCCGGCCCGGCGGCTTCCTGCTGCTCGGCAACTCCGAGACCACCGGCGACTTCGCCGACCTCTTCGCCCTGGCCGACCACCACCACAAAATCTACGCCCGGAAACCCGCAACCCGGCGGCTGCCGCTCGAACTTCCTTTCACCCACCAGCCGGAACAAATCGCGGACGCCAGCCACGCCCTCCCGGTCGCCCACGCCACGGGCTTTGATTTCCAAAAAGAAGCCGACCGCATCGTGCTCGGGCGCTACACTCCGGCGGGCGTAATCGTCAATAAGCGGCTGGACGTGCTGCAATTCCGCGGTCGCACCGGTCCCTATCTCGAACCCTCGCCCGGCGCGGCCAGCCTGAACCTGCTGAAAATGGCGCGCGAAGGGCTGCTCGTCGAACTGCGCGCCGCCCTCACTGAAGCGCGCCGCCGGCACGCGCCCGCCGTGCGTCGCGGCGTACAGGTGAAAGCGGAAGACGGGTTCCGCGAAGTGAGCGTGGAGGTCATCCCGCTGCCCGCCACCCCGGACGATCCTGCGGACTGCTATCTCGTGCTCTTTGCCGAAAGCCCGCCCGCCGCCACCAAGCCGCAGCAGCCCCCTGGCAAGACCGCCCGCGCGCGGGACAAAGTGGTCGAGCAACTCCAGCAGGAATTGCTGGCAACGAAGGAATATCTCCAGTCCGTACTCGGCGAGCACGAGCGCGGCCACGAGGAACTGCAATCGGCCAATGAGGAAATCCTTTCCAGCAACGAGGAGCTGCAAAGCACCAATGAGGAAATGGAAACGGCCAAGGAAGAGCTGCAATCCACCAACGAGGAACTCACCACAGTCAACGACGAGTTGCAGACGCGAAACGCCGAGCTTTCCCAAGCCAACGGCGATCTCGTGAACCTGCTCAACAGCGTGCAGGTTCCCATCGTCATTCTCGGCGGCGACCTGCGCATCCGGCGCTTCACCCCGCTCGCCGAGCGGGTGCTGAATCTCATCCCCGGCGACGTTGGCCGCCCGTTGAGTGATCTCCGGCCCAGTCTGCGCGGGCCGGATTTGGAAAAGCTCATCGTCGGCGTCATGGACTCGCTCGTGCCGCAGGAAGTCGAGGTGCAGGACCGCGCCGGTCGCGCCCAGCTGCTCCGCATCCGTCCCTACCAAACGCTCGAAAACAAAATCGACGGCGTGATCCTGACGCTCGTCGATATCCGCGGCACCGTGGCCCAGGAGCTGGCCTCGGCGATCGTGGACACCGTCCGGCAACCCCTGCTCGTGCTCGATGGCGAGCTGCGCGTGCAAGTGGCGAACGCCGCGTTTTACACTCTCTTTCGGGTGCGGCCCGAGGACACCGAGCAGCGACTCATCTACATGCTCGGTCGGACGCAGTGGGACATCCCGCAACTGCGTCGGCTGCTGGAGGAAATCCTGCCACAGGGCGCGCCCGTGGAAGGCTTCGTGGTGGACGCAGAATTCCCCGGCGTGGGTTGGAAGAAGCTCGTGCTCAATGCCTGCCGGCTGGTGGGTGGCAGCACCGACGAGCCGCGCATCCTGCTGGCAATCGAGGAGGCCGACAGACCATGAAGAGCTACGAAGGAATGACCAAGGCCGCCCTGATCCAGCGCCTCCAGGAACTGGAGCAACGCCAGCCGGTGGCGGGAATCGCCTTCGACCACGGGCGGCTGCAGCACGACCTGCAAGTTCAGCAGGTGGAACTCGAGACCCAGAACCAGCAGTTGCGCGAAGCCCAGCGACTCATTGAGGACTCCCGCGACCGCTACGCCGAACTCTACGATTTCTCCCCCGTCGGCCACGTCGCGCTGGATACCGCCGGCATCATCCGCGAGATCAATCTCACCGCGTGCGCCATGCTCGGGGCCGAGCGCGCCCGGCTCGAGAACCTGCCTTTTCTCACCCATGTAGCCGCCGCTGACCGCGCCAAGCTCCGCGATCATCTACGCCCGCGTGAACGTCCCGGAGCCCGCGTGGAGAGCGAGCTGCGGCTGGTAGCAAAAGGCCACCCGACCATCGTGGTGGTCATGCAGAGTGTGCTGGTGGGCGACAAAGACGACGGCGGCGTGCTCTGCCGCGCCACGCTCACGGACATCTCCCGGCACCAAGCCGCGGAGGACGCGCTCATCGAGAGCGAGCAGCGCTTCCGGCATCTCGTGGAGACGACCCGGATGATCGCATGGGAGCGCCCCATCGCGGAACAGAGCTTCACCTACGTCAGCGCCTGGGCGGTCGAGGCGCTGGGCTACCCCTTGGCGGACTGGATGAAGGAAGGTTTTTTTCACCAACACATCGTCCACCCCGACGACCGGCAACTGGTGGCGGAGCGGAATGAGAAGGCCGTGCGGAAAAAGGAAAGCGACTACGAGTTGGAATACCGGCTGCTCACCGCCGACGGGCGCACGCTGGTTTTTCGCGACATCATCCATGTGGTCAAGGGTCCGAAAGGACCGGAAGTGGTGAAGGGATTCCTCATCGACATCACGCGCCGCAAACACGCCGAAACCCGCCTGCGTGAATTGACCGAACAATACGAACTGGCCGTGGCCGGAACCGCCGACGGGCTGTGGGACTGGGACCTCACCACAGGCGCGGTTTTCTACGCGCCGCGATTTCGGGAACTCCTCGGCTTCGCGCCTGGCGACCGGGCTTTTTCGCCCACGATTGCGGCATTCCGAGAGCGCCTCCACCCCGACGACCTCGCGTCCACTGAGGAAGCCATCCGCCGAGCCGTGGAGGACGCCGAGCCGTATCGCGCGACCTACCGCTTGAAAACCAAAACCGGGGACTGGCGGTGGTTCGAGGCGCGCGGAGCAACCGCCCGCGATGGGAGCAGTCGGGCCACGCGCATGGCCGGCTCGATCACCGACATCACCGAACGGCGGCAGTCCGAGGACGCGCTGCGCGAAAGCGAGATGCGTCAACGCCTCGCCATGGAAGGAGCGGACCTCGGACTGTGGGACTGGGACGTGCCGAGCGGGCGGTTTATCGTGAACGAACGCTGGTGCGCCATGCTCGGGTACGCACTGGAGGAGATCGCCCCGAAGATCCAAAGTTGGCGCGACCTTGTGCATCCCGATGACCACGCCGCCGTGACCGCCGCATGGGAGTCGCACCGTGATCGCCTGGTACCCGGCTACGAAGTGGAGCACCGGCTCCGCCACAAGAACGGGAGCTGGGTGTGGGTGCTGGATAAAGGGAGGGTCATCGCGCGCGACACCGCCGATCAGCCGCTCCGTGTGTGCGGCACGCATTTGGACATCACCGAGCGGAAAAAGGCCGAGGAAGAACTGGGGGAGAGCAACCTGCGCCAGCGGTTGGCGTTGGAAGGCGCGGATCTCGGCATCTGGGACTGGGATGTGCCCACCGACGTAGTCACACTCAACGACCGCTGGTGCTCGATGCTCGGTTACCGGATCGATGAAATCGAACCTCACTCCCAAGGTTGGAAGGATCTGGTTCATCCCGACGACTGGCCCGCCGTCATGCAGGCGTGGACCGACCACACCGAAGGCCGGGCTTCGCGCTACGAGGTGGAATATCGGCTCAGCCACAAGCAAGGCGGCTGGGTGTGGGTGCTGGACAAAGGGAGGATCATCGCGCGCGACCCCGCCAATCAGCCGCTCCGCGTGTGCGGCACGCATCTGGACATCACCAAGCGCAAAGAGGCGGAGCAGTCGCTCCGGGCGAGCGAAGAAAAGTTCCGGCGCATGACCGAAACCATCGACCAGGTCTTTTGGATGACCTCCGCCGATAAGCTCGAAATACTTTACGTGAGCCCCGCTTACGAGCGCATTTGGGGCCGCACCTGCCAGTCGCTGTATGAGCAGCCCCTCACCTGGCTCGACGCCCTGCATCCCGAGGATCGCCCACGTTTCACCGCTCTGCCCAAGACTCAGGCCAGCGGCGCATACGACGTGGAATACCGCATCCTCCGCCCGGACGGGGTGGAACGCTGGATTCATGATCGCGCGTTTCCCATCCGCGACGCCAAAGGCAAAGTCAGCCGCATCGTGGGCGTGGCCGAGGACATTACCGAGCGTCGGCGGCTGGAGGGCGAACTGCTGGAGATCTCCGACTACGAACAGCAACGCATTGGCCAGGATTTGCACGACGATCTTTGCCAGCAGCTCGTCGGCCTCGGCTTCCAGCTCGAAGCACTCCTGCCCGAGCTGGACTCGACCTCCGCCCCATACCGCGGCATTGAGGAAATCTGCACGCTGCTCCGTCGCGCCACGACGCACGCCCGCAGCCTCGCGCACGGCCTTTCCCCTGTGCCCGTCGAGCCCGACGGACTCATGAACGCCCTGCACAGCCTCGCCGCGCATGCGAGCATCGTGCATCGCATCAGCTGCGATTATGCCTGCACCCAGCCGGTGACCGTCGCCGATCACACCATGGCCGGGCACCTTTACCGCATCGCCCAGGAGGCCATCTCCAACGCCACCCGGCACGGCCAAGCCAGCCGGGTCCGCATTACCCTCGCCGTCACTGCCCCCGATGCGGCCCGGCTGAGTATTGCCGATAACGGCAAGGGTTGCGCGCTGCCGATCAAAATGGACGGCGGCATGGGCCTGCGCATCATGCGCTACCGCGCCAGCATGATTCGCGGCACCCTCCACGTCACCGCCTCGCCCGATGGCGGTCTTTGCGTGACCTGCAACTTCCACACCCACACCAAACCATGAACCAAACCGACTCCACCTCCGAAAAAACCCGCGTCCTCGTTGTGGACGACCACCCCATCCCGCGCAGCGGGATCGTTCAGATCATCAACCGCGAGCGCGACTTCACCGTCACCGCCGAGGCCGAAAACGCCGACGACGGCCTCGCGGCGATTCACAAAGAATTGCCGGACCTCGTCCTGGCCGACCTCAGCCTGGGCATCGGAAAAAAGAGCGGCCTCGAGATGATTCGCGATATGAAGGCCTTCGCTCCCACGCTCAAAATCCTCGTCCTTTCCATGTCCGACGAGGAGCACTACGCCGAGCGCTCGATCCGGGCCGGAGCCTCCGGCTATGTGATGAAAGTGGAGCCCGGCCAGAAGCTCATCGCCGCCATGCGCCGTGTGCGCGCCGGCCACACCGCCGTCAGCGACAAAGTTTTCGCCAAAATCGTCCACGGCTTTGGCAGCATCCCAGCCGGTACTGGCCGCGGCTATATGGAAAGTTTGAGCGACCGGGAGATGGAAGTTTTCCAACTCCTCGGCAGCGGGTCTGCCACCAGCGGCATTGCCACCCGCCTGGGCATTGGCAAAAAGACCGTCGAAGCTCACCGCACGAACATCAAAGCCAAGCTCCGCATCCGCACCGCCCCCGAACTGATCGCCTACGCCGCCCGCTGGGTCGCCGCCGAAGGTGACTCCCGCCCCGCCCCGCCAACCGACGAGCCAGAATAACGGCGCGGTGGTCTTCGAGAGAAGTTCCGCGCGCAGGCCCGGCCAAGGGTGACGCCGCCATTCGTCATTTCCCTTTCCTCCCTTCCCGGCCCCGCCCATCCTTGAAGCGTGATCATTTTTCACGATGAACGCTGCGCCGATTACCGCTCGCCGGGCCACCCGGAGCGGCCGGAGCGCGTGACCCGCAGCGCGCGGCATTTGCGCGAAGCGCACCCGAAATGGGAGTGGCGCGCGCCGCCTGCGGCCACGCGCGAAGCGCTGCTCCGCGCGCACTCGGAGGAACACCTCGCGCATCTGACGGCGGGGAAGAACTTCGATGCCGACACGCCGTTTCACGAGGGAATCTTCGACCACGCGGCGCGCTCCGCAGGTGCCGCCATCGAATGCGCGCGGCTGGGGCGAAAAGGCGAGCGCGCCTTCTCGCTCATGCGCCCGCCCGGCCACCACGCGAAGCGCGCGCAGGCCATGGGTTTTTGCTATTTGAACTCCATCGCCGTGGCCGCCCTCGATGCGCTGGCGGGCGGGCTGAAACGCGTGGCCGTGTGGGACTTCGACGGGCATCACGGCAACGGCACCGAGGCCATCTGTGAGGCCGAGCCGCGCGTCCGTTACGTGTCCACTCATCAGCACCCGGCGTATCCCGGCACGGGCACGGTTTCGCGGAAGAACGTCTTTAATTTCCCCATCCCACCCGACTCGCCGCGCGTCCACCAGCTCGGCACGCTGCGCAATTCGTGGGCCTGCGTGCTCGCCTTCGAGCCGGAGCTGATCCTCGTCTCGGCGGGCTTCGATGCGTATGTGCGCGATCCCCTGCTCTCGCTCGCGCTGGAAATCGAGGACTACCACGCCTTCGGCGAATGGGTGGCGCAGAGCAAGATTCCCGCGACCGCGATCCTCGAAGGCGGCTACAGCGACGACTTGCCGCAGCTCATCGACGCGTTTCTCACTGGCTGGGAGCCGTGATCCTCGACAAGCCCGGCGTGTCATCGAAGATTTGCTCTCATGAAATCCCGCATTGATGCGCTCGTTTCCCAAATCAGCGAAGTCATCGTGGGCAAGGAAGACGCCGTGCGGCTGGCCGTGGCCTGCGTGCTGGCGCGCGGGCATTTGCTGATCGAGGACGTGCCCGGCGTGGGCAAGACGATGCTTTCGCAGGCCCTGGCCGCGGCGCTCGGGCTGAAGTTCCGACGGCTGCAATTCACCAGCGACCTGCTGCCCGCGGACATCCTCGGCAACTCGATCTACGAGCGCGAGGAGCAGCGGTTTGTCTTTCATCCGGGGCCGCTCTTTTCGCAGGTGGTGCTGATTGATGAGGTGAACCGCGCGACGCCCAAAACGCAGAGTGCGCTGCTCGAGGCGATGGAGGAAAATCATGTCACCGCCGATGGCATCACGCATCCTCTGCCGACGCCGTTTTTCGTGGTCGCGACGCAAAATCCGCAGCATCAGATCGGCACTTTCCCGCTGCCGGAATCGCAACTCGACCGCTTTCTCATGCGCATCGAAATCGGCGTGCCCGACCGCGCCGCCGAGCGGGCGATGCTGCTCGGCGCGGATCGGCGCGAGATGCTGCGCGCGCTGCCGGCAGTGATGAATGACGCAGCGCTGACGGAACTCCAGACGCGGGCGCGGCAGGTGCATGTGGCGGCGGCGTTGCTGGACTATTTGCAGGATTTGCTGGAAGCGAGCCGACGGCGGCATCGCACGGGACTCTCACCGCGCGCCGGCCTGGCACTGCTCCACGCAGCGCAGGCGTGGGCGCTGATGCAGGCGCGCGAGATGGTGCTGCCGGAGGATGTGCAGGCGGTGGGCGCGGCTGTGATGGGCCACCGGCTGGGGCAGGTTTTGGATTCGGCGGAAAACGGGCGCGCGCTGGCCCAGAGTCTTCTCCGCGAGGTCGCGGTGCCGTAGAAAATGAGCGCGCCCGAGCGGAGTCCGCGCGTGTGGGTGCTGCCGAATCGCAACGCCGTGGGGCTCGGCGCGGTGCTGCTGGGAATGTGGTACGCCGGGGCCAGCCAGGCGAATGGCGCGGCCTACCTGCTCGGCTTCGTGCTCGCCGGGGTCGCCGCGGTCTCGGCGGTTCACGCGTGGAGCAATCTGCGTGGCGTCGCGTGCGCGGCCGAGCCCATCGCGCCGGTCTTCGCGGGTGGTGAGCTGGTGGTTTCGTTGATGGCCAAATCCACGCGGAACCGGGCGCACTGGTCGGTGGTGGTGCGCGCGCCGGGCGGGCGGATGGCGGCACGCTTCGGGGAGATAACCGCGACCGGCGAGGAGCGGGCGCAGCTCGCGATCCCGGCGCGGGAACGCGGTTGCTTTTCCACTCTCGGGCTGCGGGTGGAAAGCATTTTTCCGCTCGGCTTTTTCACCGCACGCCAGGTGCTCCGACTGGCCCAGCCGCACTACATCTATCCCGCGCCGGTCGGCGGGCGTCCGCTGCCGCGCACACTCGCACCCACCCGCGAGGCACGAGGCGGCCCGCGCGGCGAGGGCGAGGATTTCGGCGGTCTGCGCGCCTGGCAGAGCGGCGAATCGCAGCGGCACATCGACTGGAAATCCGCCGCCCGTGGTCAGCCGCTCCTCGTGAAACAATGGACCGGCGAGGTGGATGAAATCCTCTCGCTCGACTGGTCTGCGCTCGACGGAATCGAGACCGAGGCGCGGCTCAGCCAGCTCGCCGCGTGGATCGTGCAGGCCGAGCAGGGCGGAGACCGCTACTCACTGCGGCTGCCGGGGCGGAATATCGCACCCGCCCGCGGCGAGGGGCACTACCACGCGTGTCTGCGCGCTCTCGCCGCCCATGTCGGCGGGGAGGAAATGGCCGCGCCATGAAGCTGCTGCATCGTCCTTTCAGCGCCGTCGGCACAACGCCGCTGGCTGCCGTGGAACTGGGCCTCGGGCTCGCGGCGGTTCCGCTTTTCGACCAAGTGGCCGGCTGGATCATTCCGCTTTTTTTCGCGGCGGGCGTGGCGCGGCTGCTAATGAACCGGCCGGGCGCGCGGCTGCCGTCGCTGCCCGTAAAAGCGCTGCTTTTCGGGCTCGGCGTCGGCGCAATTTTTCTGACCTATCACAGCTTCGTGGGGGTCGCGCCGGGGTTGAGTGCGCTGGTGCTGCTGGTGTCCCTGAAGCTGCTCGAAACGAATACCGTTCGCGATTTCCAAGTTCTCGCGCTACTCGGTTATTTTCTCGCGCTGTGCGACCTGTTTTTCACGCAAACGCTCGGGCTGTGGCTCTACGTGGCGGCGGTCTTCACGCTGCTCACCGCGGCGCTCGTGCATTTTCATCGAGGCACCGGCACGGCGGGGTTGCTGCGCTCAGCCCGGCTCGGCGGGCTCCTGCTCGCGCAGGCTCTCCCGGTGATTGCGCTGCTCTTCGTTTTTTTCCCGCGCAGCCGGGTGCCGTTTCTGCAATTCAGTCAGCCGCCAATCAGTGCAACGGGCATGTCCGATCGGCTGGAACCGGGCGGCGTCGGCTCGCTGGCGTTGGGCGACGAGGTCATTTTTCGCGCGGAGTTTCCCGATGGCAACGCGCCCTCGATGTCGGCAATGTACTGGCGCGGCAGCGTGCTCTGGCGGGGAGATGGACTGAAGTGGTGGCGCGGCCCGGAACTGCCGGCTGAGCGCCGCCAAGGCCAGCTCGGCGGTGCCGCGATCCGCCAGCGCATCGTGCTCGAACCGCACGGCGCCCACTGGCTCTTCGCGCTGGACCGTCCGGCCACGGAAATCCGCGGTGCGTTTCTCGATGCGGGCGGCTTCTTACAAACCCAGCGCCCGGTGCTCCGGCAATTGCAGTACGAGGTCTTTTCGCGTCCCGACAACCGCGAGAGCACGCTGCCCGGAATCCAGCGGCAGGCCACGCAACGGCTACCGACACGGGTCTCGCCGCAAGTGCAGACGCTCGTTTCGGGCTGGCGCACCGCGCACCGCGATGACCGCGCGGTGGTCGATGCGGCGCTGCACCATTTTCGCGCCGAGCATTTCACCTACTCGCTGTCCCCCGGCACGTACGGACCGGATGCGCTGCACGAATTTCTCTTCGAGCGCCGCGTGGGATTTTGCGAGCACTACGCGGCGGCGTTCGCCTCGCTAATGCGCCTCGCGGGGATTTCGTCGCGCGTGGTCATCGGCTACCACGGCGGCGAATACAACGCGCGCGGCCACTACGTCACGGTGCGGCAGTCGGACGCCCACGCGTGGTGCGAAGTGTGGCTGAAAGGCGAAGGCTGGCTCCGGGTGGACCCGACTGAAGTTATCGCGCCCGAGCGGATCAGTGCGGGGTTCGCGGGCTTTTTGGAAAACCGCGAGGCCGCGAATCCGACCGGCCGGGTTCCCTCATCGGCGCGCACCGGCTGGCGCGAAGTCCGACGCGAACTACGGTTGGCCTGGGACAACCTGAGCTACCAATGGGATCTCCGGGTCCTGGGATTCGACGACGACAGCCAGCGCAGCGTGCTCGCCAACCTCGGCCTCGGTAATTTTCGGTGGGCGGAAATCACGTTCACCCTGCTCGTGGGCAGCTCGCTGCTGCTCAGCGCGCTGGGCCTTTGGCAAACTCGCGTGCGCCAGCCGCGGCGCGATCCGGTGGAACTGGGCTACACACGATTCTGCCGCGTCCTTGCCGCCGCCGGAGTCGCCCGGGAACCCTGGGAAGGCCCGCTCGGCTTCAGTGAACGCGCCGCCGCGCGCTTCACCTCCCGCGCTGCGGCGATCCGCGAAATCGCCGCCCTTTACACGCGCCTCCGCTACGCTCCCACGCCGCCTTCCGCCTCCGCGTTTCTCCAAGCCGTTCGCGCCTTTGCGGACCATCCCGCGGACCTGAAATGACCGCCCTCCTTTATCCACCGAAGCTCAGAGGTTGACAGAGGCGCACACGGGGCGCATTCCTTGACTATGTTCGAAGAACAAGAACCTCCCAAAACCTTCCTCCAAAAACTGCAGGAACGCGCCGCCGCGTCGCGTTTTTTTACAGTGTCGCTGTTGATTCACATGGGAATCATCATCATCGGAGGCAGCGTGGTGCTCTTCAAACAGATGGCCGATCCGCCGGACTTCGAAGCCGCCGGCAATGGGCTGGTAGGCGAGCCAGACGCCACGGCCACGCCGCCGGAAACGCCGCCGGACGTACAGCAGGATATCAAAAACGAGCAGCCGACGCTCAGTGTCCCTTCGCTCACGGCGATTACCACCACGGCCAACACTCCATCATTCAGCGCGCCCAGTTCCACAGCCTCCCTGCCCTCGCTCACGGCGACCACGATGACCAACGTGGTCAGCCCCGCAGTGAAAGTCCGCGGTGTTCCAGGAGTGATGACGGGAAGACCAGGCGGTGGCGGCAAAGGTATGGGCCCGGCCAACGGGCAAAAATCGGAAGCCGAAAAGGCAGTTCTCAAGGGACTGCAATGGTTGGTGAAAACACAAAAATCCGATGGTTCCTGGTCCGAGGAGTTTAAGCCCTCAATGACTGGCTTCGCCTTGCTTTGCTTTCTGGGACACGGGGAAATCCCTTCGTCTCCCGAGTTTGGCCCGACTGTCGGCAAGGGAATCGCGTGGGTATTGGAAAATGGCGAGAAGAACCAAGGCCGCATGTCCATGGGCCCGATTAGCCAGCATGGCTCGTATGAGCACGGCATCGTGACCTACGCCCTCGGCGAATACTGCGCGATGACCGAATGCAAGGACACCCGGGCTGTGGAGCTTTTCCGGCAAGCCATCAAGCACATCGTGGACGGTCAGGGACCGGATGGCGGGTGGATGTATAACTTTGACAAATCGCAAAGCGACACGTCGGTAACAGGCTGGCAGATTCAGGCGCTGAAGGTGGCGCACCTCAGTGGACTGAACCTCCCCGGCGTGGACGAGGCCCTCGACAAGGCGATGCTGAACCTCAAGCGCGTCCAAGCGGCTGATGGGGGCTTTGGCTATCGCGCTCCGGGCTCCAAATTCAGCCTCACGGGCATCGGCGTGCTCTGCACCTATTTCTGGAAACAAGCCAAGGATGAAAGCGTAACCAAAGGGATGGCCTACATAATGGCGCAACTGAAAGCGAACCCCGTGGAATACAAGGCTCCCAATGCCGACCTCTATGCTTGGTATTACAACACCCAGGCATGCCTCATGGTCAGTGGAGCGAACGGCAAGGATTGGAAAACGTGGAACGGCATGTTTCAGGATGAGTTGATCCGCAGCCAGGCCCCGGACGGAAGCTGGCCGCCAATGGCGAATGCAGGGCACGGTAACCTGCAAAAGGATGAGGCGAAGGCCGGACCTTACTACCGAACCTGCCTGTGCATTCTCATGCTCGAGGTTTACTACCGCTACACCGCTCCGACAGGAGGCACCATCCTGAGCGGCGGCGGCGGCTCCAGCTTGGACCGTCCGGGTGCCAGCACCCCCAGCGGCTTAGACAAACTGAAGGCGCCCACGACGCCCGCACCGTAATCGGCGGCTAAGCGAGCGCAGCCTGCCAGCGGGCGATTTGAGCGGAGACGTTCTGCGGACTCGGCGCACCCACGGCCTGCCGGGCGCTCATGGAACGCGCGACGGTGAGCAGATCAAAAACGTCGGATGCAAACGCGGGTGAGAGTGTCTGATAGTCGGCGAGGCTAAGCTGTGGCAACTCACAGCACTTTTGTCCGCAGAGCGCGACCGCCTTGCCAATGACCTCGTGCGCCTGACGAAACGGCACGCCGCGCTTCACGAGGTAGTCCGCGAGGTCGGTGGCCAGCAGCATCGGGTCGGCGACGGCTGCGGTGCAGGCGCTGGCGTTGGCGCTGATCCCGTCGAGCATGGCGGCAAAAACGGCCACCGCGGTTTTGATCGTATCCACCGCGTCGAAGACCGGCTCTTTATCCTCCTGCATGTCACGATTGTAGGTCATCGGCAGACCTTTCAAGGTGGTCAGCAGCGACACAAGGCTGCCGATCACGCGTCCTGTTTTCCCGCGCGTCAGCTCCGCCACGTCGGGATTTTTTTTCTGTGGCATGAGCGAACTGCCGGTGGTGAAAGCATCGCTGATGGTGATGAACCGGAACTCGCTCGACGCCCACAGAATCACGTCCTCACTCAGCCGCGAAAGATGCACGCCGATCAGCGCGAGCGCGGCGAGCAGTTCGACGGCGAAATCGCGGTCGCTTACGGCGTCCATGCTGTTTTGCGTGATGGCGGGAAAATCGAGCTCCCGCGCGATGAGTTCGCGGTCGAGCAGGATGGTGGAACCGGCGATGGCCCCGGAGCCGAGCGGCATGACATTCATCCGCTTCCGCGCATCCAACACGCGCCCGTGATCGCGATCGAACATCTCCACATAAGCCAGCAGGTGGTGCGCGAAATAAACGGGCTGCGCCCGCTGAAGATGCGTGTAGCCCGGAATGATGACCTCCGCATGCCGCGCGCCCAATGCCACGAGCGCCCGCTGCATCGCGCGCAGCGCGGCGGCGATGGCGTCCACCTCCTCGCGGAGATAGAGCCGCAAATCGAGCGCGACCTGATCGTTGCGGCTGCGAGCCGTATGCAGCTTCGCGCCCGCCGCGCCGATCCGCCGCGTTAGCTCGGCCTCAATGTTCATGTGGATGTCCTCCAGCTCGGTCTTGAACTGGAACTTCCCCGACTCGATCTCGGCCCCGATTTCCTTCAGGCCCGCCACAATCTGCGCACGCTCATCGGGGGTGAGCAGCCCCGCCTTCTCCAACGCCGCCGAGTGCGCGATCGAGCCGGCGATGTCGTGCCGCCACAACCGCCAATCGAAGCTGATGGATTCGCTGTACTGCTGTAAAAGCGCGGAGGTTTCCTGCTGAAAGCGGCCTTTCCACATGGGATGAATTTCAGATTTTTAATTCGGATTTCAGATTGGAGGCTGCGGAATGCGGCCCACGCTCGGGTGTTCTAAATCTGAAATTCAAATTCTGAAATCGGAAATCCGTTACGCCTTCCGGTTCGCACATGCCCCGAGCTTCTTGAGCTGGTCGCAACTCGCCTCGATCCGCAGACTTTTCGACGAGGGCGAAAAGCCCAGCCGTTTGCTGATGCAATCCTCCAGCAACTCGATGTGCTGGTCCTCGAACTCCACGATCTTGTCGCAGTCCACGCAGATCAGGTGGTTGTGGTGCGGGTGCTCGTTGTAGTTCGGATCGTAGATCTTTTGGTCGCGACCAAAATCCATCTCCTTGAGCACGCCGGATTCGACGAGCAGTGGCAGCGTCCGATAAACCGTAGCCCGCGAAACAGAGGGCTCAATCCGCCTCGCCATCGTGAGCAATTCCTCGGCGGTGTAATGCTCGGTCGTACTGAAAGCCGCCGCCACGATGGCATCCCGCTGCGTGGTCTTGCGCAGCCGCTTTTCCGCGATGAACGCATTGAATCGATCGAGAACGCCAGGCGACATTCCTCGACCATAGAAGTCCCCCGTCGCAGCGTCAAACCTCGCGGCACTCGGGGCAAAATGTTTGACGCTCCCACGGGCCGCTGAAATAAAGACCGCCTACTTTTACATCCTGCCCTTCACTCCATAATGAACACCGTCACGTCCCTCAAGACCGTCAAAAAGAACGTTTCCAAACTCGTCGATGCCGCGCTCGGTGAAACCGGCGGTCTGCTTCGCCTCGCCCCCTGCTGGGTGCCGCGCAGCTTTCTCCAGCCGGGCAAGCGGCTGAAACTTCACCCGGACGATCTTTATGCCTACGGCCTGAACCGCGGCGGCATCGACGAGCGCTGGTTTGCCTCCACCACACCGGCGGCAAATGAAGGCCGCGTGCCCGACGAAGGCTTTAGTTACGTCGTCGCGGGCGGCTCGCGCTTTACCCTCGCGCAGGCAGTGGCGGAATGCGGAGCCACGATCATCGGCGAAAAGATCTGGAAGAAATACCAGCGCTGGCCGGTGTATTCGAAGTTCTTCGACAACATGGGGCCGATTCCCCACCACATGCACCAGTCGAAAAAGCAGGCCGCGCTCGTCGGGCAGGAGGGCAAGCCGGAGTCGTACTACTTTCCGCCGCAGCACAACAACGTCGGCAACAACTTCCCCTACACGTTCATGGGCTTCGAGCCCGGCACCACGAAAGCGCAGGTCCGCCAATGCCTCGCCAACTGGAACAAAGGCGACAACGGCATCCTCGATCTTTCCAAAGCCTACCGCCTCAAGGTCGGCAGCGGCTGGCTCATCGATCCGTGCATTCTGCATGCGCCGGGTTCCCTCTGCACCTACGAGCCGCAGTGGGGTTCCGACGTTTTCGGCATGTATCAGTCCCTCGTTGAAGGCCGCGAAGTCCCGTGGTCCCTCCTCGTCAAAGACATGCCCAAGTCCAAACACAAGGATCTCGACTTCATCGTGGACCAGCTCGACTGGGAAAAGAACGTGGATCCCAACTTTAAGGACAACCATTACCTCGAACCCGTGCCGGTCGCCGACACCCGCAGCGAAGGCTACGTCGATCGCTGGATCGTCTATGGCAAAGTGGACGGCGAGCAGCTTTTCACCGCCAAAGAACTCACCGTCGAGCCCGGTGCCGTCTGCACCATCAAGGATCGGGGTGCCTACGGCCTCATTTGTGTCCAAGGCCGCGGTGCCATCAATGGCCAGGCGCTCAACTCGCCGAAGCTCATCCGCTTCCACGAACTCACCGAGGACGAGTTCTTCTGCACCGAGGCCGGGGCCAAGGCCGGAGTCACCTTCGCCAACACCAGCGAGACCGAACCGCTCGTCTGCCTGCGCTACTTCGGCCCGGAAGTGAACCCCGACGCCCCCGCCATGGGCGCGTATCGGAAAAACAAGTTCGTCTGAGCCGCGCTCCGGCGGGTCCGCTCCCACGAACCCTCCGCCCATGTCCAAGACCTCCCTCTACGCCCAGACGCTCGAACGCCTCCGCGCCCTGCTCCACGGCGAGACCGACGAGATCGCCGCCATGGCCACCATAGTGGGCGAACTCCACCACACCCTCCCGTATTTCCACTGGACGGGCTTCTACCGCGTCACCGCACCCGGCCTCCTCAAGATCGGCCCCTACCAGGGCGGCCACGGGTGCCTCACCATCCCTTTCACACGCGGCGTCTGCGGACGCTGCGCCCGCGAGGCCCGCACCCAGCTCGTCCCCGACGTCACCACTCTGCCCTACCACATCGCCTGCTCCGGTACTACCCGCTCCGAAATCGTCGTTCCCGTCCTCGACCCCACCCGCCGCGTGCGCGCCGTCCTCGACGTGGACTCCGACCTGCCTGCCGCCTTCGACGAAACTGACGCCTGCCAACTCGCGGCCATCTGCGAATTCCTCACCCCGCTTTTTCCAGTCGTCCCGCCCTGATCCGGAGTTTACTTGGAAACGTCCGCTGATTCCGCACCTACCGTCCCGCAGCGGGTTGGGCGCAGGCTTTTAGTGCTGCTGAAATTGGCCGTCCTCTATGCGGCCAGCCACGGGCCGGTGGCGGCTTTGCAATGCACTACCAGCTTCCCCTCCCCATCCTTATATGATGGCTTCTACGCTCCGCTGCGGTTCATCGCCGACGAGACTTCCACCGGAGACGCCCTCGCCGCCTACTACTGCTACTGGACCTTCCGGCCAGATGGCGGCTACAAATATTACGATGCGAGCCCATAGCGAGTGTCATTCCCGCTCGCGGGAGCACTGGGCATGTTGGGCGGTCCGCGCTATTTCATCCGGTCGAAGTTTTTCTGGAGAATCTGCCAGTCGGCGAGGCCTTCCACTTTGACCCGGTGGTCGGCGATGAGTTTGGCTTCGTTGGCGTTTTTGGTGGCGCGCTGGGTCTGGTAGAAGATGCCGAAGGCACCGGAACCGGGGGAGTCGGCGAGTTTGTAGGCGGCGTACTCGTCGGTGGCGTCGTGGTCGGCAGGGACTTCGAGGAAGGCACCGCCTTTGCGCGGGTTCGCGGCGTCGAAAGCGCCGGGGAAGAACTCGATGCACTCGCTAAGGCACTGGATGAAGGAGAATCCGTCGTGGTCCATCGCGGCTTCCATCGTTTTCAAAAGGTGCGGGATGTTCGTCGCGGTCGAGCGGGCGACGAAGGTGGCACCGGCGGCAATGGCTTGCTTGATGGGGTTGATGGGACGGTCGGTGGAGCCCCAGACGTCGGTCTTTGATTTGAACCCGAGCGGCGAGGTGGGCGAGGTCTGCTTCTTTGTGAGCCCATAGACCTGATTGTCCATCACGACGTAGGTCAGCTTGATGTTCTTGCGCGCAGTGTGGGTGAAGTGGTTGCCGCCAATGGAGAAGGCGTCACCATCACCGCCGAAGACGAAGACATGGAGGTCGGGACGTGAAAGCGAGACGCCGGTGGCGAAGGGCAGCGCGCGCCCGTGAATGAAGTGCGCGCCGTGCGCTTGGACGAAATATGGGAAGCGCGAGGAGCAGCCGATGCCGGCGACGGTGCAGATTTTCTCGTGCCACATTTTGCGCTTCTCGATGAGCTTGTAGTAGAGGGCGAGGACGGAGAAGTCGCCGCAGCCGGGGCACCAAGTGGGGTGGTCGGCGGCGGTGTCTTTCTTGGTAAGAGCCTTGCGGTCGGCGTCGAGGAGGTCGGGCGCGGGGCCGGCGGTCGTGGTGCGCGGGAGTGAGACGGTGAGTGTGCTCATGAAAAATGGAGGTGGTTATTTGGTGAAGGTGAGAACGCGGTTGAGGATCTCTTTGACCTTCCACGGGAGACCGTCGGTCTTGGTAACAGCGCGGATGCGCGGATCGCAGTAGCGGGCCCGAAGCACGGCACCGAGTTGGCCGTAGCCGTAGAGACCTTCGTCGTTCATCTCGACGACAACGACCTGGGTGAAGCCGCTGAAGATAGTTTCGAGGCCGTTGGGGAGCGGGTTGAGGTGCTTGAGGTGCAGCGCGGAGATCGCTTCGCCCTGTTTGCGGGCCTCCTTCACGGCTTCCTCGATCGGGCCTTTGCTGGAGCCCCAGCTGACGAGGAGGACGTGACCTTCGCTCGCGCCATAGACCTGCGGGACGGGGATTTCGTCGGCAAGTTTGCGCAGCTTGTTGCGGCGCTTGGCGTTCATCTGCGTGTGCATTTTGCCGGAGCCGGTGGGGTGGCCGAGTTCGTCGTGCTCGAGACCGGTGACGACGGGATATTTGCCGCTGGCGACCCGCGTGCCGGGCGCGAGATGACGCGTGATGCCATCGGCGGCGGCGAGGTCGTAGGGTTTGTGGTCGGCAACTGGCGTGAAGTCCGGCGAGATGTTCTGGCAGACCTTTTGGAGGTCGGGATACGGGAAGGCCTCGATGCGCGAGGCGATCCCTTGATCTGTTAGGAGGAAGACGGGGGTGGAGTATTGGCGCGCGATGTTCACGGCTTCGATCGCGGTGTAGAAGCAGTCCTCCACGCTGGCCGGCGCCAGCACCACGCGCGGGCTGTCGCCATGTCCACCGAACAGCGCGATGTTCAGGTCCGATTGCTCGACGTTCGTGGGCATGCCCGTCGAAGGCCCGCCGCGCTGTACGTCCACGATGACCACCGGCATCTCCGCCATGCTCGCCCACCCGATGGCTTCCGTTTTCAAAGAGATGCCCGGTCCGCTCGAACCCGTGACCGCCACGCGCCCAGCGTAGCTCGATCCTAGGGCCATTGAGATCGCCGCGATTTCATCCTCCGTCTGCACAAACATTCCGCCGTATTTCGGCAACTCGCGGCGGAGTAACTCCATGATGTCGCTCCATGGCGTGATCGGATAGCCCGCTCCGAAGCGCACGCCTGCGGCGATCAACCCGAAGGCCAGCGCCTCATTGCCGCTCATCACCACCTGCGCCACGCCGCCGTGTTCGGCGTGTTGAAAGTGAAAGGTCTCCCACAAGCCCTGCACTTGGTGGCCGTAGCCCGAGTTGAAGCACGCCAGCGCGTTTTGCACGATCGTCGGATCTTTGCCGCCAAAGCGCTCCTCGATGAGCTTCGTTAGCTTCGGCACGTCCAAGTCAAACATCCGCGCCAGCAGCCCGAGCGAGTAAATATTCTTTCCTTTGTCCCGGCCCGTGCCGCCGATGGCCTCGACGGTCAGCGACGAAATCGGCACTCCCACATGATGATACGATCCCCGCAGCTCCTCGTTCGGAGTCACATGATCGGAGTCGTAGAGCACGATGCCGCCGCGCTTCAGCGAGGAGATGTGGTTCGCGTAGCTGTGATCGTAAAAGCAGAGCAGCACGTCGGCTTCATCGCCCGCGCTCAAGACTTCGCCGGAGCCAATTCGAACTTGGAAAATGGATGGCCCGCCCGAGATCGTGGACGGGATCGTCATGAAGGTCATGACGTCCTGCTCGCTGCGTCCCGCGAGCCGCGCGAGGAAGCCACCGATGGCTTGGATGCCATCCTGGGAATTGCCCGCGATGCGGATCACGGCTTCTTGGATGGAGGACAACTTCGGACTTTGTCCCGATGGAGGGACGACTGCGGATTCGCTCATGATATTGGGTGGAAGGATGGGGCTACTGCGCTCTGCTCACGCGTATTGCGGGTGAAAAGTGAGCGCGAATCCTAGCATCGGTCCCGCAACGGTCAATGCGGAGAAATCTCCGCTTGGGCGTGCCGTGGAGAAAATCCGCGGACGAATTCGGCGAGCAACGGCTCGGCCGAAACTGCCGTGAATAAGATCGCGTGTTCGACCGTCGCACCGTTTCCTCCTTCGACAATCACCCCAACCCGCTTTACCCTCCCCGCCGTGAAAGCCCTCCTTCTCGCCGCCGTCCTCCTCCAAACCGCCGTCCACGCCGCGCCGAGCGCCGCTTCGTCAGGTGCCGTCGTCCGGGAAGAAGGTGCCATCTACCTCGAAGACCTCGTCCCGAAACCCGTTCGACTCGCCACCATCGCCGACACGCCCATTCATTACAAAATCGACATGGAGCGCTACCTCGGCACCTTGAAAAAAGGCCAGATCGTGGAACTCCAAGCCGTCTCCGACCACGCCTATCGCGTTCGCGGAAAGGCCGCCCAAGGGCAGGTGGCGGGCTGGGTCGATCCGAAGTTTCTCAACGCCCTGCCCAAGGATTTCATTGCCAATCTCAAGCAAAACGCCGCGCGCCGTGATGAGGTCGCCGCGCTCATCGTGAAAAATGAAGTCGCCGTGAACATGACGCCTGACGAGGTCCTCAAGTCGCTGGGCAAACCAAACAAGAAGTCGTCGCACCTCGATGCCAAGGGCCGGGAAGAGACGTGGGAGTTTGTAAAATACGAACTCATCCCCCGTGAAATCGTCGGGCGGGACATCGATGGCAACCTCGTGAAGAAAATCATCTACGAAAAAGTCCCGAAGGGAAAACTCGCCATCAGCTTTGTGAACGACCTCGTCGCAACAGTCGAACAAACTGAAGGCAGCCTCGAAAAAGCGGCGCGGGTCAAAATCATCCCCGCACCCTTCATCGTCAGTTTCTAAAGCCAGTCTCGCCACACCGCTCCGGGGTAGTGCAGGCTCACGCAATGAAATTCCTCGCGCTCCTCCCCGCCGCCATGCTCACCGCCTTTGCCTCCGCTCCGGCTGCGGAGAAAGACACGCGCTACTACTCACTCGCCACCGTCCACGCCAAGGCGGGCAAGCTCGCTGAAATGCAGACGCAGATCAGCACGCGCATGCTGCCCCTGCTCACCAATCAGGGCGCGACCTTGCATGGCGCATTTGTCCCGGTCGAAAACCCCGAGGAAATGGTGTTGCTCGTTTTCTCCTTCGCTAATGCGGAGTCGCTGAAAAAGATGGGCGCGGCCTTGGAAAAAGATCCCGACGCGCAGGCTGCCGAGGCTGAAATGCGCAAGCTCGGCGACCGGACCAAGGACAAGACCGTCTTTATGTCCGCCACCGATTTCTCGCCGGTCGTCGCCGCAGCCGCCGGCCCCGGTCCGCGCGTCTTTGAACTCCGCACCTACACCACCACCCCCGGCAACCTTCCCCTGCTCCACGCGCGCTTTCGCGACCACACCCTCGCCCTTTTCCAAAAGCACGGCATGACCAACCTCTGGTATTGGCAGCTCGCCAAAAACCAGCCCGACGCCGACCACACCCTCATCTACCTTCTCGCGCACGCGAGCACCGACGCCGCCAAGGCGTCCTTCGCCGCCTTCCGCGCCGACCCCGACTGGATCGCCGCCAAGGCCGCCAGCGAGGAAAAGGGCGGCGGCTCCCTCACGGTTCCCGACGGCGTGAAATCCGTCTTCCTCAAAGCGACTGATTACTCGCCGTTGAAGTAAGTTGCGAGCAGGTCGGCATCGTCCCGGCTTGTTTTCGATTGTGTCGCGCGATGGCCCCTCCTAACCAGTGCGGGATGAATCGCTTCGCCGCTCTTTTCTCCATCACCGTCCTGCTGCTTGGCAGCGTCGCTTTTGCCCAGGAAGCCCCGCGGCAAATCCCGCTCTGGCCCGCGGAAGCGCCCGTGGGCGACGGCACGACCGAGCCGAGCGGCGCAAAGATCTTCCTGCACCAGCCAGCCAAGCCGAACGGCGCGGCCATGGTCATTTGCCCCGGCGGCGGCTATGGCGGTTTGGTCATGGGGCCCGAAGGACACGGCATCGCGAAGTGGCTCGGGGAGCACGGCGTCACCGGCGTCGTCCTGCAGTACCGCTTGCCAAAGGGACGCTCGCTTGTGCCGATGCTCGACGCCCAACGCGCCATCCGCACCGTGCGGGCCAATGCGAAAGCCTGGAACATCGACCCGCAGCGCATCGGGATCATCGGTTTTTCCGCCGGCGGACATTTGGCCTCAACAGCCGCGACCCATTTCGACAATGGCAACGCCAAGTCCGAGGATCCCATCGAGCAGGTGAGCTGCCGCCCGGACTTCGCGGTGTTGATTTACCCGGTCGTCACGATGGGGGCGAAAACCCACGGCGGCTCCAAAAGTAACCTGCTCGGGGCAAATCCGACGCCGGAACTCATCGACCTTTTTTCCAATGAGAAGCAAATCAACGCAAAAACGCCGCCGATGTTCCTAGCCCACGCCAAGGACGACAACGTGGTCGTGCCGGAAAACAGCCGCGATCTTTATGCCGCCCTGCAAGCGCAGCACATCCCCAGCGAATACCTGGAATTGCCGGGCGGGGGCCACGGCCTGAACGGATACTCCGGCCCGATGTGGGTGGCCTGGCAGGAGAAATCTCTGGCCTGGCTGACGGCGCAGAAAATCCTGCCGAACGAGAAATAATCGCGCGCGAGTTTCGCCGCCCGCGGCTCGACTTGCTCAGTGCCGCGTGACGTTCAGGCGGAGGAAGTGAGTGGATTCGCTGGCGGTGGAGACCTTGGCTTTGATGACGCGGGTGGTGCCGTTGTCGGAGACGATTTCCTCGGTGACGGTGGCAGGATGCCAGGCGGAGAGGAGGTCGGATTTTTCCTCGACGATAAAGTCGAGGTCGGTGGCGGCGAGGTTGCGGCGGTAGGTGAGCGAGAGGATGCCGGGCGCGCTGCCGACGGCAGGCGGCGCGTCGAAGGCGGAGGGCGTGCCGTTGAGGGCGTATTCGAGGAGATTGTTGAGGCCGTCGCCCTCGATGTCGATGGCGTCACCGCCGATCGCCGGGTTGTTCGCATTCGCGCCGAATTTCAGGCTGCGCCAGTTGTCCATCGGCGAGTCGGCGATGGTGACGTTACCGACGAGCGACGAGCCGAGGAGGTAGGCGGGATCGGGCGCGATCGTCAGAGTGGCCGTTTCGTTGCCCTCAACGAGCGAGTCGGCGAGCGCCGTGATGCTGACGGGCGCGCTGCTTTGCCCGGCGGGAATGACGGCGCTGGTGCCGACGGCGGAGTAATCCGCGCCGCTCGTGGCGGTGCCGGTGGTGGCAAAGCGCACGGTCAGCGGGTTCGCGGTGGAGCCGGTGCGGGTGAGGGTGAAAAGGCCGGGCGTGGGACTGGACTCGGCGGTGGCGGGTATAGTGACGGCGAGGGAGACGAAGGCGTCGTCATCAATGATGGTGACGGTGTCGTTGGCCGACGCGCCGACCGTGTATGCGCCGACATCGAGCGCGAGGGCCACGGTCTTGTCGCCCTGCACGAGCGTGTCGTCGAATGGCGTGACCAGCACCGTGGCGCTGCTCTGGCCGGCGCTGATGGTGGCGGTGGCGGCGAGCGTCTGGTAGTCCGTGCCCGGTGCGGCGGTACCGGCGATGACGAGATTGACGGTGAGCGCGGTGGTGTTACTGCCGGTGCGCGTGAGGGTGAAGACGCCCGTGCCCGGCCCGGCCTCGCGCACGGTCGGCGTGCTCGCGGCCACGGTCACGGTGTTCGTGTCATCGTCGGTGAGGGTGAGCGTGTGCGTGGCGTTCGCGCTGAGGCTGGCGCCGGTCGGACTGCTCAGCGTCACGATGACCGTCTCGGCAGACTCGATCGTGGCGTCGTTGATGATCGTGTTCGGCAGCGGCTTCGCCGTTTCGCCGGCGGCGAAAGTGAGCGTGCCTCCGGCCAGCGTGTAATCCGCGCCGCTCGTGGCGGTGCCTCCAGTGACGGCGTAATTAACGGTGACCGCTCCGGCTTGCGGCGCGCTGAGGACGACGGCCACGGGCGCGGTCCCGACGGACTCCAACGCGCTGGAGGTCGTCGTGGCAAAGCCGACGGTCGCCGACGGGGCGGCGTCGTTGTCGGTGATCGTGTAGGTGAAAGTGCTGGTGCCGAGCGCCGCGCCGTTGGCGTTTTGCAGCTTGAGGATGACGGTCTGGCTCGGCTCGATAAAGGTGTCGTCGAGAATGGTGAGCGGGATGGTTTTTGCCACCTCGCCGGGCGCGAAGGTGAGCAGGCCCGGAGTGAGCAGACCGGGCGTGAGCTGGTAATCAATGCCGGCCAGCGCGCTGCCGCCGCCGCCGATGTATTCCACAGTCACGGGATTCGCGGACGCGGCGGAGAGCGTGACGGAGACATTGACTGTGCCCGCGCTTTCAGCCCCGGTGCCGGTGCTGCTCGCGAAGCGCACCTGCACGGCGGGCGTCTCGGTGTCCGCCATGTATAGCGTGGCGTTCGAAATGCCGATGCCGTAGGTGCCGGGCGCGAGGGTGAGGACGATGGACTCGGTGCCTTCGGTGGTGGTGTCGTTGATCGGGATGATGTCCACGGACACGCCGCTGGCGGCGGCGGGAATGGTGGCGACGCCGGAAAGAAGATTGTAGTCCGCGCCGTTCGTGGCGGTGCCAGCGAGGGTGTAGTTGACGGTCAGCGCGGCGGTCGTCGCGCCAGTGCGGGAGATCCAGAATTTGCCGGTGCCGCTGGCTTCACTGAAGGCGTCGTTGGTCGGGCTGACGTGGACGATGGGCTGGTCGTTGTCGAGGAGGTTGATGGTCGCGCTGGTGTCGAGATGCGTGGTGTAGGCCGGGTCGGGATCGATCGTAACGGTGACGGTCTCGGCGTCTTCGAGGAGCGCGTCGTCGAGCGGCGTGACGGTAATCGCCGCAGTGCCGTTACGGGCGATGCTGAGCGTGCCGGGGAGCGCGGTATAATCACTGCCCGGCGTCGCCGTGCCTGAGACCGTGTAGTGGATGGTGATGTTCCCCGTGCCCGTGCCGGTGGTGGTAAATGTGAACTTGCCCACGTCCGATGGTTCGCCCGCGACGCCGTCGCTCACACCGACGGTGACGACCGGCACGTCACCATTGTCGGTGATGTTGACGGTGGCGAGCGCGGACGGGCCGGCGACGTAGCCGATACCGCCACGGATTTGCAGCACCACGGTTTGCGCGGGTTCGCCGAGGCCGTCGTCGATGGGCGTGATGACGACGCTGCCAGTGCTCGCCCCGGCGGGAATCGTGAGCACACCGGCGAGCGGCAGGTAGTCCACGCCCTGAAGCGCACTGCCGGTAAGCGCGTAATTCACGGTCAGCGCCTGGCTGGTGCTGCCGGTGCGCGTGATGACGAAGACGCCGGGATCGCTGCCCGCTTCGGCGGCGTTCGGGTCGGCGGCGACGACGGTGAGCGTCGCGACGTCATCGTCGAGCAAGTTGATCGTGCCGGCGTAATCCGCGCTGCTGGGAGCGCGGATGTAGTTGGCGTTGGTGCTCAGCGTGACGGTCACGGTTTCCGTGCCCTCGACCGCGGCGTCGTTGATCGGCGTGATGTTCAAGGGCGCAGACAAGGCTCCGGCGGGAATCACGACGCTCGTGCCGAGGGACTGGTAATCGCTTCCGCTCGTGGCCGTGCCGGAGACGGCGAAAACCACAGTCAGCGCGCTCGCGGTCGAACCGGTGCGCGTCACCACGAACGCCGCCGGATCGCCCGTCTCGCTCGCGTTGGCATCGGTCACGGCGAGACTGACGACCGGCTTGGTCGTGTCATTGTCCTGGATGACGAGCGTGGCGATTTCCGACCCGGCGATGACGTAACCGGTGCCCGGCAACATTTCGAGGCGCACGGTTTCGGGGCCTTCCTGCGCGGTGTCATCACTGGCGGTGACCAGCAGATCCAGCGTGCTTTGCCCCGCGGGAATCGTGGCGGTGTAAACCGGGCTCACCGCGACGAGATCCGGCGCGAGCGTGTAGTCGGTGCCCTTCGTGGCGGAGCCGGTGGGGTTGTAAAAATTTACGGCCAGCGCCGCCGCCGTCGAGCCGGTGCGGGTGAGCGTGAACCGCCCGGTGTCGGCACCCTCGGTGCAGTCCACGTCTGTCACCACGAGCGTCACCTTGGCCGCAGCCGTCGCGGTAAAATTCGCGGCGGCGAAATCCGCGCTGACCGTCAGGGGATTGGTGAAACCCGTCGCGGTGAACGTCATGCCGTCGAGCGCCGCGCCAAAGGTGTAGCTGCCCGCCGCCACGCCCGAGATCACGTAGCTGCCATCGCTGTTGGTGAAGCTGCCCCGATAGCTCGTGCCGGTGAGGCCGTTGTGGACGCGGACATTCGCGAGCGGCAGCCCGCTTTGCGTGATCACACCGCTCACCCGGAACGTGCCCGGCGAGCCAACGCGCACGACCACCACCCGACTGGCCGTGCCGCCCTTCATGTCCGAGACCACGCAGCGCACAGTGTAGTCGCCCGCGCTGCTCCACGACTTGGAAACGGCGGGCGAATTCGTGGTGCTGAAGGTCTTGTCGCCGAAGTCCCACGCGTAGCTCAGCGTGTCGCCATCCGGATCGGCGGCGGCGGCGGTGAAACTGACCGCGACATTCGCAGTGACCGTCGTGGCACTCGCGTTCACGGTCGCGCTGGGCGGGCGGTTCGCGGGAAACGCGCCGAGATTAACCACCACGTCCATAGATTCGGGCACGGTGCCGCCTTTGCCGATGGGCGTGATGTGGATGCCAGATTCGACGTCGGAATAGGTGCGCCCGATAACCACCGCCGCGTCGGTCTTGCCATCCGGGCTGCCGGGCGTGGCGTCGAGCAGTTGCGCGCCGCCATTGCTGTTCACCCACGGGCTCCAATTCAGGAGGATGCCGTCCTTGGTCCACTTGTTACTACTCAGCGATTTCTGGCGAAACTCCGCCCAATACTCGCGGTCGCTGTCCTTCGTGATTTTCAGCGCGTAGCGGTTCGCGGGGTCGAGCCGCGGCTGGTCAAAGGCAAAGATGCGATACATGCCGCTCGTGGTCACGTTGTGGACGAAGCTCTGCGCCGGCAGCCAGTTGATCTGCGCCTTGTGGTTGGCGTTGAAATGCAGGTCGCCGGCGCTGGCGCTGCCCATGGTGTCGTAGCTGTTGCCGTATTCGGAATTCGCGCCCGCGCCGATGACCGACGCGCCGGCGGTATCCCAGTAGTTCGCATGCCACAGGCCAAAGTTGTGCCCGAGTTCGTGGCAGGCCACGCCGACGGTGATGCTTTTTAGCCACACGCCTTTTCCACCCACATAACCGAGCCCGCCAAACGCCCCCGGCCCGCCCGTATAAACCAGAATGTCGAGATCGTAGGAACTGGTGTCGTAACCCATCTGCCGCGCCACCGCCTGCGCGTCGGCGCGCACGTCGAACTCATCGGCCCCCACGCCCGTGGTGTACCAAGCCTCGGTGCGCGGCAGGATGATCAGCGGCGTGACAGTGGTGACGAGGTAGAGGTTGCCGAAGCTGTTTTCCACGAACCAGTCGTTGACCTGCCGCATCATGTCGTAGGCGGCGGTTTCCGTCTGCGGGTCGCGGTTGGATTCGGGAAAGGCCACGCGCATGTAAAGGAGCGAGCGCACGCCCGTGCTCTGCGTACTGGTGATGGCTGTGGTGGGTTTGGCCGCGCCGCCGCTGGAGCCTTCGCCAGCGACGAGCTGCTCCTCGATGGCGTGGATGTGGCCGCCATCGCACAAATAGTGAATGGTGCCCTCGATTTCCACGGCGGGCGTCTGCTCGGAGATGGGCGGCAACGCGCCGTCGGTGCGCGCGACGACGGTGGACTTGCCGGAGACCGGGCAAGTCTCGACCACGGGCCGGGCGGAATCGGGCACCTCGCCGTTTTCCAAAACGCGCAGCGGCCGCTCATCCAGCGCCAGCGCGCGATCCACGGCGATGCCGCTGACGCTGATGGACTCGGTGGTCTGCTGCCGTGCGCGGCGCCCGAAGATGAACGCATGATACTTCGACCCTGCCGCCAGCCGCACCTCGCGCCGCACCGGCTGGTCTGCCTCCGGCGCACCATACGCGCCGAGCACCCCAAAAAATCCCTTCGCACTCACGCGCTCTTCCAGCAGTGAGACGACTTCGGCGGGCAACTGCCGCCGCACCACCATCGGCACGGCGTTCTCTAATGCCCGCCGCGGGTCCGCGGGGATCATTCGCGCGAGCACGCTGCGGCGCGCGGTAGCGAGCGAGCGTCCCTCGGCGAGAAGGCCGACGCGCTCCTCCCGCCCGGCTGCGAGATAGCGGGCGGACCAATCGTTGAACCGCGCAAACTCCACCGCCTCGTCGGCGCTTCCAGCCGATGTATCATATGTGGACGGAGGTGCGGCCGGGGACGGTGACACCGCGCCGATGGCGTGAGGGTCCGCAGTGAGAGCGACCCGGTGTTCTTGTGGCGACGGCGCTCCGATCTGTGCCGGACGCAACGCCCAGTCGAGAAGCAGCGCCAGCATCACAAGGCAGCCGAGGGCGACAACAAACCGGGGGGCGATTTTCATATTTTTTGGGGGTGCCTTAAAGAGGGAAGAAGGACGGGCCTGAGCATAGCTTTATCTTCCATCGCTGCAACTTCCGCGCCGCACCGCGCGCGTGGATGAACGGGGTGGAAACCCCGCCGTCCTCCTCCGCCCTCCGCCTACGGCCCGAGGCGCTCGATCTTCCACCCGCCGCCCGGCTCCCGTGTGTAACGCAGGCGGTCATGCAGCCGGCTGCGGCGGCCTTGCCAAAACTCCAGCGTTGCCGGCGCGATCCGATAGCCGCCCCAGTGCGGCGGACGCGGGATTTCCTCCTCTCCGTACTTCTCCAAAGCCGCGCGGAATTGCCGTTCGAGCTGCACGCGATCCGTCACTACTTCGCTCTGCGCGGAGGCCCACGCCCCGAGCTGACTGCTTGCGGGCCGCGATCGAAAATAGGCGTCGCTTTCCTCCGCCGAAGTTTTCTCGACCATCCCGGTGATATTCACCTGCCGCTCCAGCCCGGCCCACCAAAACGTCAGAGCCGCGCGCGAATTGTCCGCGAGTTGGCGAGCCTTGGCGCTGTCATAGTTCGTGAAAAAGGCGAACCCGCGCGCGTCGCAAATCTTGAGCAAGACCGTCCGCGTCCAAGGCTGGCCATCCGCGGAGACCGTCGCCAGCGTCATCGCATTTGGCTCCGAGATCTGCCGGTCCTGTGCCTCGTGAAGCCAGGCGTTGAACTGCGTGATCGGATCGGGATCAAGTTCCGTCCGTCGCAGCCCACGCTGTGCGTAGTCCTGACGGAGGGCGGCGAGTTCGGCGGCGGTCAGCATCGAACGACTTGGAATTTAGGAAACGCGGGCGACCGGCTCCCAAAAAATCCAACCTCCCAAATTTTCCTCACCCCTTCACCGGCGGCAGCTCCACAATCTCGAACCAGTACTTCTCCAGCGTCTGCAAAATATCGACGAGCGCCTCGAAGGTCACCGGCTTCACGATGTAGCTGTTCACGCCGAGATCGTAGCTTTTGTAAACATCCTCGTCGGCCTTCGAAGTAGTGAGCACCACGACAGGAATCTGGCGCAGCACCGGGTCGCTCTTGAGTTCCTTGAGCACGGTGCGTCCATCTTTGCGCGGCATGTTCAGGTCGAGCAGGATCAGGCCGGGACGCGGAGCCTCGGCCGGTGGCGCATACTTGCCCTGCTTGCGGAGGTAATCCATCAGCTCTTCGCCGTGTTCGACGTAACGGACATCATTAATCAGGCGGCCTTCCTCAAAGGCATCCTGGGTCAGGCGGCGGTCGTCGGCGTCGTCATCGGCCATCAAAATGGTAATCGGCATGGCATCTCTATTCATGGGTTGTGGAGGCGAGTTGTTTGATCGGGAGCGTGATGGTGAAAGTCGCGCCGCCCGATGGGCCACTGTGTGCCACAATCGTCCCGCCGTGCCTATCAGTAATTTTCCGACACACCGCCAGCCCGATGCCGGTGCCCTCATATTCGGAGCGCGTGTGCAGGCGCTGAAAAACCACGAAAATCTGCTCGGCGAAGCACGCCTCAAAACCGATGCCATTATCCTGCACCACGATCTCGCAAAGCGCCGCGCCGGAAGTCGCTCCGGTAATCAGCGGCTCCATCGGCGTGTAAATGCGGGAGGTCACCGTGACGACGGGAACCTCTCCCGGACGCTGAAACTTGAGCGCATTGCTGATCAGATTTTGAAAAAGCTGCTGCATTTGTACGGGGTCGCCCTGAATCACCGGCAGGTCGCCGATTTGCACGCGGGCGTTCTTCTGCTCGATCGCCACCTCCAGATCGGAGACCACCCCGAGCGCGATGTCGCGCAACGCGCAATCCACAAACGGCAGCGCCCGACTCGTTACCCGCGAGAGTTTTAACAGGTCCTGAATGAGCACCTGCATGCGCTGCGCCGCACCCTCCATGCGCGTGAGGTAATCCATCCCCTGAACGCCCAGCGCCTCCGCGCATTTCGCCCGCAGCCTTCCGCCAAATGCCTGAATTTTTCGCAGCGGCTCCTGCAAATCATGCGATGCCACCGACGCAAAATTCTTCAGCTCCGAGTTGCTCCGTTCGAGTTGTCCCGCGAAGCGCCGCAACTGTTCTTCATCCGCCTTCCGGGCGCTGATGTTCGCGGCGATGCCCACCAGCCCGATGATCCGTCCGCCGGGATCGCGCAGCGGCACCTTCGTCGTCTGGAGCCATATCTCCCGCCCGTCCGGCCCGACAACGGCGTCCTCGCGTTTGAGGATGCGCTCCCCCGTTTCGATAACGAAGCGGTCGTCGTCGTGATAGCGCGAAGCGTCTTCCTCCGGAAAATAATCGAAAACCGTGCGACCCTCGACCCCCTCCCCGCTGCAGGAAATCGCGCTGCGGTGCGCTTCGTTGTCGAGGATGAAGCGCCCCGTGAGGTCTTTCACGAAAACGTGATCCGGGATCGTGTTGATGATGCTCCGCAACAAATTGTGTTCCGCCGCCAGCGCCGCCTCCGCCCGACGCCGCGCCGCGATGTCTCGCAGGATCAGGACGCAAGCCCAAACCAACGCGAGAAAAGTAAAAATGCCGCCCGCGAGAATCGTCGCCGTGGTCGCCTTTCCCACCCGCCCGGTGAACTCTGCGCGCTCCGTCAGCAGCGCCTGCTGCTCGTTGTTAAAATCTGCCAGCAGCTTCTGAATTTCCCGCGTCACCCGCTCCGTCTCCCCCTTCGCGAAAAGGGCCACGGCTTCGTCTCCCTTCAGAGTGCGCCGCGCCTCGATTTCCTCACGTTGGAGTTTAAAGCTCGTTTGAATCAGCCTGAGCAGGCGATTCAGCTTCAGTGTCTGCTGCGGTGCGTCCGCCGTGTCCACTTTGAGGGTATTGAAATTCCGAATCACCTCGCCCTGAGCGTCCGTGTAGCCACGCAGCAAATTCTCATCGCCCTTGATCAGGAACCCACGCCGCCCCGCTTCCATCTCCATGAGATGCCGCAGCGTCCGCTCCTCCGTTTCCATTACCTTCCTCGTCTGCGCCACCAGTTCCGCATTCCTGATGAACGCCCGCGTGCTTCGCAAACTCACATAGCCGATGATCCCCAGCATCGTCAGCACCAGCGCAAAACTAAGCACGACCTTGCGCCGGATGGAAAAGCGGGACCGTGGTTTGGCGGGAGACATGGGCAAAAGGTTATTGCGGAAAGCAAAATCCGCGCGCGAAAAAAACGCGTTTACAACAAATCCCGCGAAAACACTTCAGCGGGCCCAATCCGCACCCAACGCAACCTAAACCAGGCTTCCGAAGCGCGAGAGTTGAAGAACCGGCTCGCCAGCCTCGCGGGAGGCGGCGAGGTCGATGGCAAACTCGGCAACCCAGTCGTTCGCCTCGGCGGGATCGACGAGCATCTGTTGCACACACCAGGTGCGCTTGTCGTCGGAGGGCGTAACGTAGGTGTGCCGGAGGTTGCGGGCTTCGGGGTCGAGCCGGAGGTATTCGTGATCCGCGTGATACGCCTCGAACGCGCGGCGGAGACGCTCTGCGGTCCAGGGTTCGTCGTTGGGCAAAGGCCGCGCGTTGACGCTGGCGAGCGCGGGTTCGAGATCACCGCTGATTAGCGCGCGCAGAAAAGTGAAGATGCGGTTGCGGATCGCGGCGGTGAAGGCCTTCGCGTCGCTGGTGATGTCGCGGGCGGCCTCCTCGGCGCCGGGCGGACGGACCTCGGTCTGTTCGCCGCGCGGGACGTAGTTGGGGTCGCGCATCTTTTCCCACTCCTCGAGCAGGCTGGAATCAATCTGCCGGAGCATCGTGGCGAGATAGAGTTCCATCTCGCGGAGCGTGTCGTTTTTGGCGTCGTCGGGGACGGTTTGCGCGAGCACTTTAAATACGCCGGAAAGGTGCCGCAGCAGCAATCCCTCGGCGCGCTGAAGGTCGTAGATTTTGATGTAGTCGGCAAACGAGCGAAACTCCTCGAACATTTCCCGCGCGATGGATTTCGGGCGGATGTTTTCCTGGCCGACCCACGGATGCCTGGCAGCGAAGGCGTTGAAGGTCGAGTAGAAGAAATCGCGGTTGGGCTTCGGGTATTCGAGCTTCTCCAGTTCCTCCATGCGCTGGTTGCAGTCGAGGCCCTGCGCCTTCATTTCGGCAACCGCCTGGCCCTTCACCCGATCGAGTTGCTTGCGCAAGATAAGGTCGGGGTCTTCGAGGATGGACTCGACAAGCGTGAGCACCACGAGCGCGTAGTCGGGTGCCTGCGGGTCCATGAGAGAGAGCGTGTCGTGGACGTAAAGCGAGAGCGTCTGGTTCATCGAGAAGTCATCCTGCAGCGCTACGTTCACACGGACCTTCGCCCCCTCAATGGTCTGCGGGATGAACTCGATGATCCCCCGCTCCACCAGCGCGCGGAAGAGCTGCCAGCCGCGCCGCGTCAGCGCCCGTTTGGCCTTCGGCGTTTCATGGCAGCGCGCGAGGATTTCCCGCATCGCCCGGCAACCATCGGTCGGGCGACTGAGCACGTTCAGCAGCATGCCGTGGTTGATTTGAAACTGGCTCGTCAGCCGCTCCGGCGGTGCGGCAATCAGGCGCGCGAAGGTCTTCTCGTCCCAATTCACAAATCCGCGCTCCGGCGGTTTGCGCTTCACAAACTTCTTCGCCTTTTGCTCCAGCAGCAGATTCTCGATGGCGTGCGCCGGAGCCTGGGCAACCACCCAGCCGACCTCGTCGAATCCCTTCCGCCCCGCGCGTCCGCTGACTTGGTGAAAATCCCGCGCGCTCAGAATCGCGGTCTTCTCGCCGCTGTATTTGCAAAGCTGCGTAAAGAGCACAGTTCGAATCGGCACATTGATCCCGACGCCGAGCGTGTCCGTGCCGCAGATGACTTTGAGCAGACCGCGCTGCGCGAGCTGCTCCACCAGCACGCGATACTTTGGCAGCAGTCCGGCGTGATGCAGCCCGATCCCGTGCCGCAGCCACTTCCTGATCTCCGGCCCGTACGGACTTGTGAACTTGAACCTCTCCAGCGCGTGCGCGATCCGCTCCTTCTCCTCGCGCGTGCAGACATTCGTGCTCATGAAATCCTGCGCGCTCTGCCCCGCTTCGAGCTGCGTGAAATGCACGACATAGACCGGCGCTTTTCCACCGGTCACCAGCACCTCCAGCGTCTGCGCCAGCGGCGTCTCCGCGTAGGAAAACTCCAGCGGCACAGGCCGCTCCCGCGAGGCGATGGTCACGGTCTCGCGGCCATTGAGCCGCTTCAGTTCCTCTTGGAAAAAAGCCGTCTCACCGAGCGTCGCCGACATCAGCAGAAAGCGCGTGCGCGCGAGCGTGAGCAGCGGCACCTGCCAGGCCACGCCACGGTCGCGGTCGGCGTAGTAGTGAAACTCGTCCATCACCACATCATCCACCCGTGCGTTCGCGCCTTCGCGCAGCGCGATGTTCGCGAGAATCTCCGCCGTGCAGCATAGGATGGGCGCATCGCGATTCACCGTCGCGTCGCCCGTGCTCAGCCCTACGTTTTCCGGCCCAAACTCGCGGCACAGCGCCAGCCACTTTTCATTCACCAGCGCCTTGATCGGGCAGGTGTAAACCGACCGCCGCCCCTGCGCCAAACTCTTGAAATGCAACGCCGCCGCGACCAGCGACTTCCCGGACCCGGTGGGCGTATTGAGGATCACATTCTTTTCGTCGAACAATTCCAAAATCGCCGCCTCCTGCGCCGGATAAAGCGTCAGCTTGCGCGCCGCGAGGTGGTCGAGGAAAAGGCCGAGCAGTGTCCCGTTGTCGGCCGCGCGATCGGGCGGCGGAAGTGGATGGAGAGCAGCGGACATGATGTCGGAAGTCAGCGCGGGCGCCGGGGCGGAAACTTGAGTAGCGGACGGCGGGAATTTTTGCGCGGCACTCATGGCGCGCACCCAACGGGATCAACGGTTGTTCAGAAAACCTGCGTCCGTTTTTCCACGAGGGTGGAGTAGAGGTCGCGAACCTGCCAGGCGATGGCGGACCAACTGAATTTTTCCTCCGCCCGACGCCGTCCCGCCTGGCCAAACTCCGCGCAGCGCGCGGGATCGGCCATCAGGCTGTTGATCCGCGCGGCGAGGTCGCGGGCGAATTGTTCGGGATGGAGCGCCTCGAAAGGGCTCGCGGACATTTGCTCGAGAGGAACGAGCCAGCCGGTTTCGCCCGGCACCACGACTTCCTTGATGCCGCCGACAGCACTGGCGACGACGGCGGTTTCGCAGGCCATGGCTTCGAGGTTGATGATGCCGAAGGGCTCGTAAATGGACGGGCAGACGAAAACGGAGGCGTGGGAATACAGCTCGATCTTTTCGGGGTTCGTGACCATTTGCTCGATCCACAGGATGCCCGGCCGCACGGCCTGCGCGGCGGCCACGGCAGCCTGCATCTCGGCTGCGATCTCCGGCGTGTCGGGCGCGCCAGCACAGAGCACTATCTGAAAGCCCGGATCGAGATGCCAGATGGCGTTCACGAGATGGATGATGCCTTTCTGCCGGGTAATGCGTCCAACGAAGAGGACGTACGGCCTGCGCGGGTCGATGCCGTATTTCTCCAGCGCGGTGGTGGTGGTCACGGGCCGGTATTCGTCGAGGTCGATGCCATTGTAGATGACGGGGACGCGATCGGCGGGGACATGGAAAAGGCGGAGGATGTCGGCGCGCGTTTCGGCGCTGACGGCAATGACGGCGTCGGCCATTTCGATGGCCGTTTTTTCCACCCAGCAGGAAAAGTCGTAGCCGCCGCCGAGCTGCTCGCGTTTCCACGGACGCAGCGGCTCCAGCGAATGGACGGTTATAACCATCGGGATGCCGTAGTTGAGCTTGGCCAGGATGCCACCGAGGTGCGTGTACCAGGTGTGCAAATGCACGATGTCGGCATCGATGGCGGTGGTGTTCCAGTCGAGCCCGCGCTGGATGGCACCGAAGACGGAGTGAAGATTTTTCGGTGCAGTGTAGGCGGAGCTATCGAGGCCGAAACCGGTGGCATGCAGCATGGGCGCGGTCACGCGCGCCTCGCGGTGTTCCTGGCCGTAACAGCGCACCTCCACATCCATGAGCTTCGCGAGTTCGCGCGAAAGGTAGTCCACATGGACGCCGGCACCGCCGTAGATGGTGGGCGGGTACTCGTTGGTAAGGAAAAGAGTTTTCATGCGCGGGATGTTCTTCTGCCCGGACGCTCACCGCGAGTCCAGTGCGGCGTCGGCGCGCCGCCGCTTCCTACATCACGAGCGGCTCGGCATTTTGCATTTCCTCGCTCGTGCAGTTTCGCGGATAAAAGCGGAAACTCCGCCTCATGATTTAGAAAAAGATCGGGATGATCAGGATCGCCACGATGTTCACAACCTTGATCATCGGATTGATCGCGGGGCCACTGGTGTCCTTGTAGGGATCGCCTACGGTGTCGCCGGTGACGGCGGCTTTGTGCGCATCGCTGCCTTTGCCGCCGTGATTGCCTTCCTCGATGTATTTCTTGGCGTTGTTCCAAGCACCGCCGGAGCTGGTCATCGAGATGCCCATGAAAAGACCGGTGACGATGCTGCCGACGAGAACGCCGCCGAGCATCTTCGCGCCTTCCATGCCGAACGAGCCGACGAGCACGACGGCGACGACGGGGATGAGCGCGGGAACGATCATTTCCTTGAGGGCGGCCTTCGTCACGATGTCCACGCAGGTGCCGTAGTCCGGGGTGTCCTCGCCTTTCAAAATGCCCGGCTTGGCCGCGAGCTGGCGGCGCACTTCCTTCACGACAGCACCGGCGGCACGGCCGACGGCGTTCATGGAAAAGGCGGAGAAGAGATAAGGCAGCAGGCCGCCGATGAAGAGACCAATCATGACCTTGGGATCCTTGAGGGAAAACGCGAGCACGTCCTCGATCTGCGCGGCGCTCAGGTGCAGTTTGCTGAGCGGACTTTCGAGGTGGTGCTTCAAATCCACGAAATATGACCCGAACAGCACGATGGCGGCGAGGCCGGCGCTGGCGATGGCGTAACCTTTGGTCACCGCCTTCATGGTGTTGCCCACAGCATCGAGATCGTCGGTGATGGCGCGCACTTCTTTCGGCAGTCCGCTCATGACGGCGATACCGCCAGCGTTGTCCGTGATGGGACCAAAAGCATCAAGCGAGATGATAATGCCGGCCATGGCCAGCATCGCCATGACCGCGACCGAAATGCCGTAAAGCCCTGCCGCGCCGTAGCTCAGCCAGATGCTCGCGGCGATGCACCCGACCGGCAGCGCGGTGGCGTGCATGCCCATGCCGAGACCCGCGATGATATTGGTGGCGTGCCCTGTCACGCTCGCGGCAGCGATCTTCCGCACCGGCGAATACTCGGTCGAGGTATAGTAGTTCGTGATGAGTACGGCCGCGCCGGTCATCAGCAGCCCGATGACCGAGGCGAAATAAATGCTGCCCGCCGTGTAGGTGGCGCTACCCATGCCCAGCACATCCTGCGTTTTTAGCCCGTCGGGAAACATTGCCGTGGTCACGGGATAGAACATCGCCGCACAGATCGCCGCGCTGAGGAGCACGCCGCCCATGAGGGCGTTGCCCGGCTTGGAGTTCGTCACGTTGACAAAAATAATGCCCGCGATGGACGCGAGAATCGCCAGCCCACCGAGCACAAACGGATAGACGACGGGAGCGCCAAAACCGGCTGTCAGCGCCCCGACGAGTACCGTGCCAATGAGCGAGACCGCGTAGGTTTCAAACACGTCCGCCGCCATGCCAGCGCAATCGCCCACGTTGTCGCCCACGTTGTCCGCGATGGTCGCAGGATTGCGGGGATCGTCCTCGTCGAGGTTCGATTCAACTTTCCCGACGAGATCCGCGCCCACGTCCGCCGCCTTCGTGTAAATGCCGCCGCCCAACCGTGCGAAGACTGAAATTAGCGACGCGCCGAGCGCCACGCCAACGAGGGAGGAAAGCGCCTTGGCTTCCCCGACCGACTTCACCATCACCATCCAAAAACCACCGACCGATAGCATCGCCAAGCCGACGACCAGCAAACCCGTCACCGCGCCACCATTGAACGCCGCCTGCAGCGCCTTCTTCCGGCTCACGGTGGCGCCCTGTGCGGTGCGGACATTGGCCACCACCGCGAGGCGCATGCCGATGAAACCCGCCGCCAGCGAGCAGACTGCGCCGAGCACAAAGCCCACCGCCGTCGGCACATCGCGGAACCACGCCACCAAAATCGTAATGAGCACCGCGATGACCGTGATCGAACGCACCTGACGCCCCAAATAGGCCTTCGCACCTTCCTCGATCGCCCCGGCGATCTGCTTCATCCGGTCATTGCCCGCCGGCGAGGCCATGATCGTTTTGATCAAATAAAACGCGAAACCGAGGCCGATGGCGGCACAAAGCATGGACAACGGAAGACCGGAATCAGTCAAAAATACGGCGAAAACGGGGAGCATATAAGACACTTTTTTGGGAAGGGGCGGGAGAGTTAAAGGGCAAATCCGGTCGTGGCAATGGGAAACTTTGATGGGCATTACGAATCCGCCCCCTGCTCTCTCTTAGGCAAACCCGCGGGCTCGATCCATGATCAAACTTTTTCTTCTTCGTCGCGCAGCACCAATGATTACATGCACTCTCCCGCCCATGCCCCACCCCCTCCTCTCCGAACCCGCCTCCGATCCGCTGCCGCTCTACCGCCTTCGCGATGGGATTGTGGCCGTTGATTTACTGGCGGCGGCACTGGCGCATCTGGATTTCTTCACCTGGCTGGCGGAGCACCCGGCGACGCTCGGCGCGATCTGCGCGCATTTTGAAATCCATCCGCGACCCGCCGATGTGATGATGACACTTTTCAATGCGATGGGCCTGACGACGCTCGCGGGAGGCGTCTTTCACTGCACGCTGCGGGCGCGCGAGCATCTGTGCGCGGGCTCGCCGTGGAATCTCGCGCCGTACTACGTCTCGATGAAAGACCGCGCGCCGACGCTGGACATGCTGCGGGTGCTGCGGACGGGCCGGCCGGCGAACTGGGGCAGTTACGATCCGCAGGCTTGGGCGCAGGCGATGGAGCGGGAGGATTTCGCGCAGTCATTCACGGCGGCGATGGACTGCCGCGGCGTGCTGCTGGGGCCGGTGCTGGCGCGCAAGGTGGACCTCGCCGGGCAGCGGGCGGTGCTGGACGTGGCGGGCGGTTCCGGCATTTACGCGTGCGCTCTGGTGTTACGGCATCCGCATTTGCGGGCGGCCGTTTTAGAGAAGCCGCCGGTGGATCGCATCGCGCGCGAAAGCATCGCCAGGCAGGGCTGCACGGCGCAGGTAGAGGTGATCGCGGGCGACATGTTCACGGCGGCGTGGCCGACGGGCTTCGACACGCACTTGATCTCGAACGTGCTGCACGATTGGGATGAGCCGGTCGTGCGCGAGCTACTGGCGAAGTCCCACGCCGCGCTGGCTCCCGGCGGGCTGCTGATCGTCCATGATGCATTCATCAACGCGGAAAAAACCGGGCCGCTGCATGTGGCGGAATACTCGGCGCTGCTGATGAACATCACCGAGGGAAAATGCTACTCGCTCGCCGAGATGCGCGTGCTCCTGAACGGCGCGGGATTCGACTGGATGGAGCATCAGGCAACAGCGGTCAGCCGCGGTTATATTTTGGCGAGGCGTACATGAAGCCCGGCACCGTGAGCTGGGCGCGTCGGGTCACCGGGATCGCGTTCGCGCTGTCATTTTCCATGTCCACACCCGCCGCCGAACCCAAGCTGACCTACCCGCCCGCACGCCATGCGGAGCAGGTGGATGACTATCACGGCGAGAAAATCGCCGACCCGTTCCGCTGGCTGGAGGACGACAATTCCGACGAAACGAAGGCGTGGGTCACGGCACAAAACCAGGTGGCCGGCGCCTTTCTCGACGCCATCCCGGCGCGCTCGAAAATCCGCGACCGGCTGACGAAGCTGTGGAACTACGAGCGCTTCGGCGTGCCCTTCCTGCAAGGCGGGCGCTTGTTTTACACGCGCAACAGCGGCCTGCAAAACCAGCGCGTGCTCTACACCGCCGACGCCCGCGACGCCGAGCCGCGCGTCCTGCTCGATCCGAATGTCCTTTCGCCCGACGGTACCGTCGCGCTGGCCGGATACTCCGTGAGCGAAGACGGCACGCTGCTCGCCTACGGTCTTTCGCGCGCGGGTTCCGACTGGGAGGACTGGCATGTGCGCGATGTCGTCTCCGGCACCGCCCGCCCGGACCTTCTGGAGTGGGTGAAATTTTCCAACGCGGCGTGGAAGAAGGACGGGAGCGGTTTTTTCTACAGCCGCTATGCCGCCCCGCGCGCCGGCGAGGAGAAAAAGGGCGTGAACGAATTTCAGAAACTCTACTTCCACAAGCTCGGCACGAAGCAGGCGGAGGACACGCTGATCTACGAGCGGCGCGATCATCCCGACTGGGGGTTCGGCGCCACAGTCACGGACGACGGGCGTTACCTCGTCATCCATGTGAGCAAGGGCACCGACCCGAAAAACCTCATCTTCTACAAGGATCTCGCCTCGCCCGGCTCCCGGGTGATCGACCTGATCGCCGACTTCCGCGCCGCGTTCAGCTTCATCGACAACGACGGCCCCCTGCTCTTTTTCGAGACCGATCTCGACGCGCCGCGCAGCCGCGTCATCGGCATTGATCTCCGCCAGCCCGCGCCGGCGCAGTGGCAGGAAATCATTCCGCAGGCCGCCGAGTCGCTGCAGGGCGTGAGCTTCGTTAGCGGACAATTCATCTGCCGCTATCTGCGCGATGCTCACAGCGTCGTGCGCACGCTGGAGTGGAGTGCGAAACTCTCCCGCGTCCTCCCGAAATGGGAGGTGTCCCTGCCCGGCCTCGGCACGGCGGAAGGCTTCGCCGGCCAGCGCGACGACACGGAGACCTTCTACTCATTCACCAGCTTCACCGCACCGGGCTCCATCTACCGGCTCGATCTGGAGACGGGAAAGAGCACCGTCTTCCGCGAGCCGCGCGTGGACTTTTCCCCCGCCGCCTACGTGACCAGGCAGGTCTTTATCCACAGCAAAGACGGCACCCGCGTGCCCATGTTCATCACGCACCGGCGCGGACTCGCACTCGACGGCTCGGCCCCCGCGCTGCTCTACGGCTACGGCGGTTTCAATGTCAGCCTCACCCCGACCTTCAGCGTCACCGATCTCGTGTGGATGGAAATGGGCGGCGTTTTCGCCATGCCGAATCTGCGCGGCGGCGGCGAGTACGGCACGCCGTGGCACGAGGCGGGCATCCTCGCGCGCAAACAGAATGTCTTCGACGACTTCATCGCCGCCGCCGAGTGGCTCGTGGAAAACAAGTACACCACGCGCGAAAGGCTCGCGATTCAAGGCGGCAGCAATGGCGGCCTGCTCGTGGGCGCGTGCATGACGCAGCGGCCCGAACTTTTCGGCGCGGCGCTGCCCGCGGTCGGCGTGCTCGACATGCTGCGCTTTCACAAATTCACCATCGGCTGGGCTTGGAAGAGCGACTACGGCTCCGCCGAAAATGCGGACGATTTCCGCATCCTCCGCGCTTACTCGCCACTGCACAATCTCCGGCCCGGCGTGCGCTACCCGGCCACGCTCATCACCACCGGCGACCACGACGACCGCGTGGTGCCCGCGCATAGTTTCAAATTCGCCGCCCGCCTCCAGGAGTGCCAGCCGCCCGATGGGCCGCCCGTGCTCATCCGCATCGAGACCAAAGCCGGACACGGCAGCGGCAAACCGATGAACAAAGTCATCGACGAAAAGGCCGACCAGCTCAGCTTCCTCGCGCGAATCTTTGGCCTCAAAGGGCCGTAGCCCGCGCGCTCAGTCGCGGAAGTTTTTGAATCCGAGCACGACCTGGAAATCGCGGCTGCGGCAGAACGCGATGACCTCCTGCAGATCGTCCCGCTTTTTTCCGCTCACCCGGATCTGCCGCTCCTGCAGCGTGCTCTGCACTTTGAACGCCGCGGCCTTGATCGCCTTCACGATTTCCTTCGCCTTGTCGCCATCCAGCCCCTGCTTGATCACAAAATCCTGCGTAGCGTGGCCGAGCGGCGAGATGACCACGTCCTTCCGCTCCACGTTACGTAAGTCGATGTTCCGCCGCGCGAGCTTGCCCACCACGATCTCGTGCAGGCTTTTCATCCGCGTCCCGTCCTCCGCCTTCAGCTCGATCGTGGACTCCTTCGCGTTCCACTCGATCGTCGCGTTACTGCCTTTGAAATCGAAACGCGTGGCCAGTTCCTTGCGCGCCTGGTTGATGGCGTTGTCGATTTCCTGGATGTCGATTTCGGAGACGATGTCGAAGGAGGGCATAGCGCGCGCAGCCTACGCGGGTCCGCGCGCCGGGAGCAACGCTCACCCGCTGCGCCTTTTCTACGGGCGCGGCGCGGAAGCCGGGGCCGCCCCGAGGAACTCGTCCTCAAACGCGATCCAGCCCGCGAGCCGCTGCCGCATCCGGGCTCCGCGCGCCGGCTCCGCAGCGAGAATGCTGTGCTGCTCGCCGGGGTCCACGCTCAAGTCGAATAACGACTCCCGCCCACCCGTGACCTCGAAGATGTATTTCCAGCGCTCCTCGCGCAGCCCGAGCTGATACTCATCCACGCTCGCCACAAAAAACGTCCGGTCAGGCCGGGCCGTCGTGAACAGGCTGTGCCCCTGCCACGCGTCCGGGACGGCCGCCCCGAGCACGTCGGCTACCGTCGGGTTCAGATCAACATGTCCGCCCACGCCAGACCGGCGGCCACCCTCCGGGAAAAGCCGCGGATTCCACAACATCAACGGCACATGCACCTCTTCCTCAAACACCGTGTAGCCATGCCCCTGATGATCGTGCGGATCGGCAAACGCCTCGCCGTGGTCGCCCGTGATCACCACCAGCGTGTCATCGGCGAGCCCGCGCTCGCGCAGCGCAGCGAAGAGCCGGCCCAGATGCTCATCCGTCTCGCGCAGCACATTCAGATAACGCCCCAGCGCCTCGGCATGTGGCGGCAGTGGTTTGCCCGCGAAAAAATCCACCTTCCTCGACCCAGGCCGGCGCGCATACGGATGGTGCGTCTGATCCGTCCAGCAGTATGCGAGGAAGGGCTGCCCCGGTTTTTCATCAATCCACTGGATCAGCCGGTCGATCAGAAACCGGTCCTCCGCACCCCACGACGTCAGCTCCGGCGCCTTGAAATCGCGGTAATCCTCGATGGTGTCGTAGCCCGCCTCTTTGATGACAAACTTCGAGCCGCCCCAGTCCATGTCGCCATTGTGCAGGTAGGCCGTCCGCCACCCGCGCGCCTGCAAACCTCCCGCCAGCGTCGGCGGCAGCCGCGGCCGCCAGTCCGGCGACCAGCCCGCGGGCGCGTAGCTCCACGGGAGACCCGGATAGATGGAAAAATTCACCGCCATGAAAGTGCAGAACGTGTAGGGCGCATGTGCGTAAAATTCGTCGAAGACCAGCGCGTGCTTCGACTCCGCGAGCAGGTTCGGCGTGGCGGCGTACGGGCTCCCATAAGGTTGCAGATATTTCGTCGCGACCGATTCGAGGACGATCACGATGACATTGCGCGGACGCTCCACATTTCCCGCCGGCACAAAGCCCGCGCGCGGCTCCGCGCCCCGCTGACCAAAGACGCGATGCTCATCCTGATCGCCCGGTAAAAACTCCCGCGGCACCCCACCCAGCCGGCGACCCGCGAGCCCCACCACCGTCGAGCGCAGCAGTTCCAGATGCGGGCTCAGCACGAGCCGCTGGCCCTTGCGGTTCACGCCTGCGGCATCCGTCCGGTTCGTCGCGCCAACCAGAATCCACAACCCCATCACGCCAAGCAGCACCGGCGGCAGAAACCGCCGGCGCGAAGCCAGCAGCGCGGCCACCAGAAAGGCTAGCGGCGTCGCGATCAGCGCGATGGCGATCGGCACCGTCAACCGCTCGGTAATCGAGGACCGCACCGCCGCACCGCGCATCAGACGGAGCAAATCGAAACTCAGCGGACGATCCAGCGCCTCATAAACCCCGTGAGCCACCACGCCATACAGCGCGCACACCGCGCACAATCCCACCACCACCGCACGCACCATTTGGGCCCGGCGCGGACGCCGCCGCACCAGCGACGCCAAACCCTCCCCCGCCCCACCCAGCGCGAGCGCGAAGATCACGTCGCGCCACGAAATGGCCATCAACTTCACCGGCCAGGCTCCAAATGGCATCGTGAACGAAACGCTCCAAACCGAGAAAGTGCTCGGCTGCATCACCGCATCCCACGACTTCGGCAGACCGAGCGACAAGCCCTTGGCCGCGATCAAAACCACCGCCAGCCAAAACCCCACCCAAATCAACGCCACCGGGCGCCGCGCCTTTGGAACCTTCGCCGCCGGAGTCACCGGGATGTCATCGCTTTGTGGCATGTCTGTAACATCCCCACTAGGGCGAAAGCCCGGTGCGGTCAATGCCCGGCTCCCGATGAACCATCACTCAGCCTACGTGCCAATAAACGCCATCCACCACACCTTTCCGAATTTCCTATGAAGCCGGCTCACGCTTCGCAACGCGGCGGGCCTCGGCGACCTCACCCGGCCAAATGCGCTTGAGCACGGAAGCCAGGCGATAGCCGCCCAGCGCAAGATTGCGGCGAGTGATTTGCGTAGCCCAGGCGTCGTAAGTCGCGTTGACGATCGTCGCATGCGCCTCCCACTCCCCGTGATTGCCCACGGCGATGCGCGGTCCGAAACGCAAACGCACAAAAGCTTCGCGGGCCACCGGCATCATTTCGTTGGCCCAGACGCGACTGGATGGGCCGAGAATTTCCCCGGTATTGATGCCCGCCGGAACCGTCGCCGTGAGGCTCTCCGCAAAGGCTCGCGGGCTCGACACACCAGCCAGGGCCATGGCCTTTTCCACGGTTTTATTTTCCCAATAGTCGTGCAGCAGCGTGCCTTGAAAGCGGATGTATTTTCCGCGGTTCGTCGCCTCGCCCTGACCACCGCCGCGGACGCGCACGAGCTGGCCGCTGTTATCGAAGTAGGCGGTCCCGATGTTGAGGGGCTGATGAAGGTCGCCGAGAAGATGCGCGAGAAGTCGCAGAGCCTCGCGGCTCCCCAGTTGTGGATCACCGGAACCTTGGAGGACGGTGATGCAGCGGCGAATCATACGGACCACATCGTCTGAACGCGTTCCCCGGAGGCCCTCACGGTATCCCGGCTCCTGCAGCGGAACCTCCGTGTAGTGATAGCGCTCGGCTCCGGCTTCCCGGACCGAACTGGCGGCCGCTTCCAGAGTCTCGCCACCGAGTATAGCCCGCACCCGTGCCGCAGCCGGTGTCCCTTCGATGAGCCGGTCCGCCACAGCGCCCACGGTCTGATGACCGGCTGGACCGTAGGCGGAGGCTTTCGGGGCAAAAGCGGCGCAACAAGCCATCACAGCCACCGCACGCCATAGATTGCGGCAGACAGCGAAAGCTAGAGAGCGAAGACGTTGAACGGTGGTCGTCATGGTGATGTTCTTGATGGGTCGATAGTGAATCGATGCGTGTATGCGGCCAGCCTGGGCGGGAAAGGGTAACCCTTCCGCGTTGTGGCCAACCGCATTGTCGGTGGCTACTTAGCAGCTTCGGTGCCTACGCATCCGCCGGCACCCTTGTCCCGCCGAAGAACCCCTCTCCTAAAAACTAACCAACTCCCGCAGCGCCTCGATCTTCTTCGGGCCAAAACCCGGCAGCGCGTCGAGGGCGGAGAGGTCCTTGAGCGGGCGGGCGCGAATAATTTGGGCGGCGGTCTTGGGGCCGATGCCAGGAAGCGAACTAAGTTCTTCCGCAGGCGCGGTGTTCAGGTTGATGGTGCGGGGCGCGGGCGCGCCGCCAAAGACGCCAAGACGCGGCTTCAGGGCGTCTTTGAGCGATTCGGCGACGCTGGCGCGCGCCCAAAGTCCGCGTTTGTCCTGCGCGGCTTTGGCTTGGAGAGCGCGCAGGGCGTGCGCGGTTTTCTGTCCGCCAGCGCTGTCGGGGTAGTCGGCGATTTCACTCGTCGGCGCGGCGAGTCCGGCCTCGACAAGCGCGGCATCGAGGCGGCGACCATCTCGCTCAATCATGCCGTAGTAACGCTGCTCGCGGCTGGCTCCGGGAGCGAGTTGCCGGGACGTGATAACGCGAAACGGTTTGCTCAAAAAATTTGCCGTGAAATCCGCCGCCGCCTTGCCCCCACGGAGCGCCGCTGCCTCGGTGACATGGAAGTAGGCGGCCTGCTCCTTGATCCGCTCGCCGAGGCGGGCGTCAGTCTCGGGCGCGTCCACGAAGTAGAGGCGGATGATGAGGGTCTGGCCGCCGTACTCGACGTGGAAGCTATCGCCGTCAAAATATTTGTCCGTCGCAAAGCGGCAGCCCTCGATCGTCTCCCATTTTCGCACCGACGCAGGTGCCGGAGCAGCGGGGGAAAAGGCGCACGTGAGAAGAAGCAGGAGGACGATGGAAAGGGGCGCGCGCATGCCGCGGAGGGCACCCGAAAGCGATGGGGATTTCAACCGAAAATCCGTCGCGCCTCGGCCGCGCACGCGCTCTGCCAAGCGTGGCCGGCGGCTAAACGCCCCACGGACGCAGGCCGTCGGCGCTCTGCGGTGGCTTGCCCGCATTTTCCTGCACCGCAGAGACGCCGCCGTCTTTCAACTGCCGGAGGATGGGCTGGGGACAGATGCCGAAGACGAAGACGGCGAGGGTGAGGGCGCCGATGGCGGTGCGGGTGAGCGGGGCGATCGTGATGGGGGTGGTGTCGCCGGGCTCCTGCCAATACATGGCGGCGACGATGCGCAGGTAGTAGTAGAAGCCGGCGGCGACGGTGAGGATGCCGATGCCGACGAGCCAGAATTTGCCGGCCTGGACGGCGGCGGCGAAGACGAGGAGTTTTCCGTAGAATCCGGCGGTGAACGGCACGCCGGCCAGCGAGAGCATGGCGGTGAGCATGGCAAAGGCGAGGAAGGGGGAGCGTTTGGCGAGGCCGTTGAAGTGCAGGATGTCGTCGCCGCGGCTGTGGCGGGCGACGACGATGAGGACGAGGAAGCTGAGGAGGGTCATCAGCAGGTAGCCGGCGAGGTAGAAGGCGACGGCGACGCCCGCGCTGCCGAAGGTGGCTTTGGTGTCGCTGACGCTGGCGACGGCGACGAGGAGGTAGCCGGCGTGACCGATGCTGGAGTAGGCGAGGAGGCGTTTGAAGTTGTCCTGCGGGAGGGCGGCGAGGTTGCCGTAGAGCATGGTGAGCGCGGCCATGAGGGCGAGGACGGCGAGCACTTTCACCCCGACTCCGGGCACGCCGAGGAAGGGCTGGAGGACACGCAGGAGGACGACGAAGCCGGCGGCCTTGGACCCGACGCTGAGGAAGGCGGTGATGGGCGTGGGCGCGCCTTGATAGACATCGGGCACCCAGAGCTGGAACGGGACGGCGGCGACTTTGAAGCCGAGCCCGGTGAGGAGGAGCATGAGGCCGAAGAGGAGCGGCGTGGTGGCGACGGCTTTGGTGGCAAGCGCGTGCTGGATGGCGGCGAGGTTGGTTTCGCCGGTGAGGCCGAAGATCCAGGTGATGCCATACACCAGGAAGCCGGTGCTGAGCGCGCCGAGGATGAGATACTTCACGCCGGCCTCGAGCGAGGCGGTGTGGCGACGCATGTAGGCGACGAGGATGTAGAAGCTGATGGTGACCAGCTCCAGCGAGACGAAGATGAGGAGGAAATCGACGGCGCTGGCCATGAACATGAGGCCGGCGCAGGTGAAGACGGGCAGGCTGTAAAACTCGCCGAGCCCCGCGCCGGGGGTGACGCCGGGGAGATACTTCGCGAGGACGCTGCTGTATTCCAGCGACATGATGAGGACGACGATGGTGGTGAGCAGGGCGAGCACTTTGAAGAAGTGCGCGGTGGCATCGACGGCGTAGAAGGCGTTGCCGCTGGCGGGATCGACGAAGAAGGAGAAGCCGACGAGGGCGCTGAGGATGCCGATGGCCATCTTCGCGAGCCCGCGCTTGTCGTCGCTCCGGCTGAACGACTCGACGAGCAGCATGAGGATGCCGAGGAGCAGGACGGTGATTTCGAGGGAAAGCGACGGGATCATGCTCTATTTCGGAAGGACCGCGTCGAAGGTGGGCTGGACGAGGCTGAGGAATTTGCCGGGCGCGAAACCGGCGATGAGCAGCACGGCGAGGAGCAGGACGACGGGCCAGCGCAGGGCTTTGAACGGATCGGGCCAAGCGGCAGCCTCTTTGCCCGGCTCGCCCATGAAGATGGCGCGGTAGGCGCGCAGCATATAGACGGCGGAGATGACCACGCCCCAGAGCGCGAAGATGACGGCGAGGTGGAAGTGCTTGGCATCGAGTCCAAGGGCGGGCTTGTAGGCGCCGAAGAAGACGGTCATCTCGCTGGCGAAGTTGGCGAAGCCGGGCAGGCCGATGGACGCGAAGGCGGCGAGGCCGAAGGCGAAGGCGAGCGCGGGCATGGGCTTGGCGAGTCCGCCAAAGGAGTCGAGCGCGAGCTGCGGCCGGCTTTCCCGCAGCATGCCGGCCATGGCGAAGAGCGCGGCGATGGACAGGCCGTGCGCGAACATGAGGAGCGCCGCACCGCTGAGGCCGATGGTGTTCATCGCGGCGACGCCGAGGAAGATGTAGCCCATGTGCATCACGCTCGAATAGCCGAGCATGAGGTCGAGTTTCTTCTGCGCGATGGTGGCGAGGCCGACGTAGATGATGTTCCCGACGAGCAGGATGAGGAGCAGGTTTGCCCAATGTTTCGCGCCCTCGGGCAGGAGCGGAATGGCGACGCGCATCAGACCGTAGAGGCCGAACTTTTTCAGCACACCGGCGTGGAGCATCGCCGCCGGCGTGGGCGCGGAGGCGTAGGCTTGCGGTGCCCAGGAGTGGAACGGGAACAGGGAAATCAGGATGCCGAACCCGATGAGCAGAAAGATATACGGACGGCTTTGCGCAGCAGCGGGGATGGCTCCGCTGGTCGCGAGTTTCTGGAGGTCGATGAGGTTGAAAGTGCGCAGCGCTTCCGGCACGGCGAGGTAGAGATCGAGCAGACCGATGAGCAGGATGAAGCTGCCGAGTCCGAGGTAGATCGTGATTTTCCACGCCGCCGTGTGCCGCTCCCCGCTGCCCCACAGGCCGATGAGCAGGAAGGTCGGGATGAGCGCGAGTTCGTGGAAGGCGTAGAGGAAGAAGAGATCGACCGACGCAAACGCGCCCGCGGCTCCGGCGGTGATGAAGAGCAGGCACGCGTAGTAAAGCGGCTCGCGCTTTTCGATCTTCGGCGTGACCCAGATCGCGGCGAGCGTGACGATGCCGGTGAGCAGCAGCATGAGCACGCTGAGGCCGTCCGCGCCGACGAAGTAGTTTAGGTTCCACTCCGGTGCGATGGGCGTGGAGGAGAGAAACTGAAAGCCAGCCTTCGCTTTGTCGTAGGAGAGGAAAGCAAAGAGGGTGAGCAGGAACTCCGCGGCCGCCGCCCCAAGCGCGGTCTTGCGCGCCGGCGCACCGAGCAGGATGCCGAGCGCGGCAAGCAGTGGGATGAAAATGATGAGGCTAAGCACGGGCAGAAAAATTGAGGTCTAGGCGAAGACGAGGAAGTAGATCAGCCCGACGACTCCGAGGCCGAAGAGGAAGGCGTAGGCTTGGAGGTTGCCGATCTGGAGGAAGCGCAGGACGAAGCCGGTGCCCCACGCCGCGCCGCTCAGGCCGCGGACGAAGAGGCCATCGAGGATCCATTTGTCGAACCAGCCGGACATCGTGGCGAGCAGGTCCTGCGTGCCGGCGATGAGCGCGGCGTAGAGTTCGTCGATGTAGAATTTGTTCTTAAACAGCGGGATGAGGATCGGGTCTTTCGCCTGCCCTTTGTAAAGAACCCAGCCGCCCGCCGTGCCGATGACGAACGCGCCGATGGCCAGCGCCATGACCGCGCCGACGCCTTCGCCATGGTGGATCTTGTGGACGTTTTCCCAGAGATGCTCGCCGAGCGCGCGCTCGCCGATGACGCTGTAACCGGCCACGACCGAGAGCACGGCGAGAATGATCAGCGGCAGGGTCATCGCGGCCGGGCCGTCGTGCCCGTGCTTCGCGGCGTCGCTGCGCGGCTGGCCGAGGAAGACGACCACGAACAGGCGCGTCATGTAAAACGCGGTGAGGAACGCGGTGAGCAGCGCGAGCAGGAACACGAGTTTGTTCGTCTGCCAGGCCGCGGCGAGGATCGCGTCTTTCGAGAAGAAGCCGCTGAGCAGCGGCGCGCCGATGAGCGCGAGGTAGCCGGCGGTAAACGAGCGGAAGGTCCACTTCATCTTCGCGCTGAGGCCGCCCATTTTCCAAATATCCTGCTCGTGGTGCAGCGCGTGGATGATCGCGCCCGCGCCGAGGAAGAGCAGCGCTTTGAAAAAGGCGTGGGTGAAAAGGTGGAACATCGCCGGGCCGGGCGCGGCGAGGCCGATGGCCATGACCATGTAGCCGAGCTGCGAAAGCGTGGAGTAGGCGAGGATGCGCTTGATGTCGTCCTGCTGCGTGGCCATGAGCGCGGCAAGCACGGCGGTGCCAATGCCGACCCACATGATGACGGCCTGCGCGTTGGGGCTCGGCGCGATGAGGAAGGAGATGCGCGCGAGCATAAAGACGCCGGCGGCGACCATCGTGGCGGCGTGGATGAGCGCGGAGACGGGCGTGGGGCCTTCCATGGCGTCCGGCAGCCAGACGTGGAGCGGGACTTGCGCGGACTTGCCGATAGCGCCGCAAAAAATGAGCAGGACGGCGATGGTGAGGTAAGTCGGGTCGGCGGTGATGAGGCGGAGGTTGTGCTCGATGTCGCGGAACACGACGGAGCCGACGCTGCTCCAGACCATAAGGATGCCGAGCATGAAGCCGAAGTCGCCGATGCGGTTCGTGAGGAAGGCTTTGTTCGCCGCCGCCGCCGCGGTGTCGCGCGTGTGCCAGTGGCCGATGAGCAGATACGAACTGACGCCGACGAGTTCCCAGAAGATGAACATCATCGCGAAGTTGTTCGCGAGGACGATGCCGAGCATCGAGAACATGAACAGCGACAGGTTGCCAAAGAACCGCGCCTCGCTCTCGTCGCCCTTCATGTAAACGAGCGAGTAGATGTGAACCAGCGCGCCGACGCCGGTGACGACGAGGAGCATGATCTTGCTCAGCGCATCGACCGTGACGCCGATCGGCACGTGAAAATCAGGCAGCTCGATCCACGGGATTTCGTTCGCTTTCACCGTATCCGGGCCAAAGAAAACGAAGACGCTGGCGAGCAGCGAAACGCAAACGGCACCAACGGAAATCGTGGCGCTCAGTTCGCGCGACCGGCGCAGGAAAAGCTGAATGAGCACCGCGCTGACGAGCGGCGCGAGAAGGATGAACCAGGGAAAGTAGGCGTGGGATTCCATTAGTTTCTAAGCGCTCTGGAAACGAAAGAGGGCAATTCCCAACACGGCGAAGAGCAAAGAGATGGCTCCAACAATCCGAAACCCCTTGGCCCTTCGCTGGTCGCGAACAGCCAGCGCGAACAGTATGAAACCGCCGCCAATAACAACAAAGAGGTCACGAACATTTTGTTGAGCGAGAAAGTGCACACTTAGAATTTCAGCGAGTTGATGTCCTCGACGTGCGTGGTCTGCCGCGCGCGGAAGAGGGCGACGATGATCGCGAGGCCCACCGCGACCTCGGCGGCGGCGACGGTGATGATGAAGAAGACGAGAACCTGCGCGTTGTAGTTCGGCAGGCCGTTCACGAGGTTGAAGCGGGAAAAGGCGACGAGAGAGAGGTTGGCGGCGTTGAGCATCAGCTCAAGGCACATGAAAATGATGATGATGTTCCGCCGGAGCATCACGCCCGCGAAGCCGATGGCGAAGAGCAGGCCGCTAACGAAAAGATAGTGGTTGAGGGTGAGCGTCATTTGAGTTCGCGCTTGGAGAGGACAACGACGCCGATGGTGGCGACGAGGATGAGGACGCCGATGACTTGGAAAGGCAGGTTGTGCGTGGAGAAGAGCGTGTTGCCGACGTTGCGGACGTCATCCACGTGTTTCTCGGCGAGCGGGGCGAACGCGGTCTTTCCCAGCTCGAATTTTTGCAGGACGAACCAAAGCTGAGCGATGAACGCAACGGTCACCAAGCCGCCGGCCGCGTAGGCTGGGACGTTGATCTTCCGTCGCTCCTCGGCCTGAATGTTCAGCAGCATGATGATGAAGAGGAAGAGCACCATCACCGCGCCGGCATAGACCAGCACTTGGATGACGGCGATGAAGTAGGCATCGAGCCCGACGAAAAGCGCGGCAAGCCCGAGGAAGGAAACAACGAGGCTGAGCGCGCTCGCGACCGGGTTGCGGTTCGCGACCACGGCGACGGCGAAGACGAGTGTCATCGCGGCGAAGAGATAGAAGAGGATCGGGGACATCGCGGCTAAATGAAAACTGCGGTCATCCTGAGCGGAGCTTCGGCTTTGCGAAGCGCAGTCGAAGGACCTCGAACTTTTCGCGGGCGGAGGCGGCGGGACGGAAGCGCCTCTACACCCACCGCCTCCGCCCGCGGAATAGTTAGAGGTTCCTCGACTCCGCTCCTTCCCGCAAAGCCGGGAGCGGAACTGCGCTCAGAATGACAGATTAGGGAGATCACTTCTTCGGATTCCATTTGTTCACGAGGCCAGTGAAGACGCCGCCGAGTTCGTAGAGCTTGGCTTTGTCGTGGACCATCTCCGCGCGGGTGATGCCCGTGATCGCGTAGTCTTTGCGCAGGAAGATCGCCTGCTCGGGGCAGACCTCTTCGCACAAGCCGCAGTAGATGCAGCGGATCATGTCGATCTCGAATTCCTTCGGCCGCTTCTCGACCTTGGCGAACTTGTTGTCTGCGGGGATTTCCTCCGGCTTGATGGTGATGGCGCGCGGCGGGCAGATGAACTCGCAAAGCTGGCAGGCGACGCAGCGCTCGCGGCCGTGCTCGTCGGTCACGAGCGTCGGCGCACCGCGGTAGTGGTCGGGCATCGACTTATCCCATTTCTCCTCGGGATACTGCATGACCACATGGGTCTCGCCTTTGATCATCCGCTTGAGGTGCTTAAAAGTGATCGCCATGCCGGCGACGATCGACGGCAGATAGATCTTCTCTTTCCAAGTCAGGTTCGGGCGTGGGACGACGTAGGCCATGGCGCGTTACTTGGTGAAAGCGAGGATGCCGGCGGTGAGGAAGATGTTCACGAGGGCGATTTCGAAAAGGTAGAGCCAGCCGAGTTTCATGAGCTGGTCGTAGCGGAAACGGGGGAGCGTCCAGCGGATCCAGATGAAGACGAGGAGCAGCACGGCGACCTTCGCGAAGAAAGCGGTGATGTTCACGAGGCCCCAGATCCAGCTCGGGATGGCGTGGAGAAAATTGAGCCCGCCCTGGCCGGCGCCGTCGGGGATGAAAGGCAGGTGCCAACCGCCGAGGAAGAGCACGACGATGAGGGCGCTGCCGGCGATCATCGCGGTGTATTCGCCAAGGAAAAAGAGGGCGAATTTCATCGACGAATATTCGGTGTGATAACCGGCGACGAGTTCGGTCTCGGATTCGGGGAGATCGAACGGGAGGCGGTTCGTTTCCGCGAACATCGAGATGGTGAAGGTGATGAACGCGATGATGATCGGCACCCAGAGCGCGATCTCGCGGAAGCTCAGGCCACCGTTGGTGAAAGGGGCGAGCAGCCAGCCTTCGCGGACTTGGTAATTGACGATCGAGCTTAGTCCGGTTGATCCGCAGACGAGCAGGACGGGCACGGCACTGAGGCCCATGCACAGCTCGTAGCTGATCATTTGCGATGTGCTGCGGATACCGCCGAGGAACGGATACTTGGAGTTCGACGACCAACCCGCGAGGACGATGCCGTAAACGCTCACGCTCGAAATCGCGAACATGAAGAGCAGCCCGACATTGATGTCTGCGACGACCATTTTCACCCCGAGAAACTCACTGCCAAATGGGATCGCCGCGAGCGTGACGATGGCGGGCATCATCGCGAGACACGGGGCGAGCCAGAAGTAGAGCTTGTTGACGTGGCCGGGGACGAAATCCTCTTTCAACAAGAACTTCACCGCGTCGGCGACGGGCTGACCGAGACCGCCGAGGAAGGGCGAGAAGTCTTTGGTGAAGCCGGGGATGAGCGAGGTCGGGAAGCCGGTGCGGTTCGGCCCGACGCGGTCCTGGATGAGCGCGCTGACGCGGCGCTCGGCATAGACCGTGTAGCTGACCATCGGCAGCACCACGAGGAAGATGAGAAAGATCGTCTTCGCCAGCGAGGTGAGGCTGAGGAACCAGAAATCGGAGGAGGTGAGGAAGTCCATCGACAGAAATCAGTTCGCGGCGGCGGGCTCAGGCTCGGGCGTCTTTTCGGTGACGACCGGCAGCCCGAGGTCGCCGATTTTACTAAGGCTGAGGCCGGCGAATTCGCTGTGGTCCGCGGCCATCGCCTTGAAAACATCCTCGATCACAGCGAGGCCGTTCGAGCCGGAAACGGCGGCGATGAGGTCGCGAAGAATTTCCCAGTCGTCGTGGGCTTCGCCGGGCGCGGCGACGGCGCGGTTGAGGCGCTGGAGGCGGCCTTTGACGTTGATCATGGAGCCGCGTTTTTCGACCCACGCGCTGGCGGGCAGAAGGACAGTGGCGTGCGGCGTGGTTTGGTTCGGCAGGATGTCGAGGGCGATGATCGCGTCGAGCTTCTTGAGATCGTCCGCCGTGAGCCCGCACTTGGTGAGATCTTCGCCGAGGGTGATGACGGTTTTGATCGCGCCGCTGCGCACGCCTTCGACGAGCTTCTTCAAACGGCTGCCGGGCTTGCTGGTGCAAAGGCCGATGAGTTTCGCACCGGTGGTGTTGGGGTTGCGGTCAGCCGCGATGAGCAATCCGTCGGCCTCGCCGGTGCGCGGGAGGATGTCGTGCTGCTTTTCGATTTCTAGCGCGTCGATAAGGCGGGAAGTGAGGAAGAGTTCCTCATTCGTCTGGCGACCGGACGCGACGAGCCAGAGCTGCTCGGCAGTGTGCGCTTTGAGGATCTCCGCGGCGATCGCGGTCGCGGTGCGCCAATCGACGGGCTGACCTTTGACCGTGGGCTTCGTCAGGCGGCGCTCGTCGGCGACGTATTTGAAATTCAACCGGTGCGAGTCGGGGAGCCAGACGCCGTTGACGTCGTTGTTTTCGCGCGGGGTGATGCGGTAGATCGTGTTCTCGCGCGAGCCGATGATGATGTTCGCGCCGGTGCCGCAGTTCACGTCGATGGTCTTGGTTTCCTTCAAAAACCAGACGCGCATCTTGAACCGAAAATCGTTCGAGGTCAGCGCACCGACGGGGCAGATATCGACGGTGTTGAGTGAGTAGTTGTTGTCGAGGATGCGATCCGGGTGGCAGGCGATGGAATTGAAGCTGCCGCGCTCGACGATGCCGAGCACGTCATCATTCGCGACTTCCTTCATGAAGCGGATGCAACGCGTGCAAAGGATGCATCGCTCGGCGTCGAGCGTGATGCGCGGGCCGAGTTCGACGTTTTTCGGCTTCTTCACTTTCTCGTCGAGGAAGCGGGATTCGCCCTGACCGAATTCGACGGAGAATTCCTGGAGGCGGCACTCGCCGGCCTGGTCGCAGATCGGGCAGTCGAGTGGGTGGTTGATGAGCAGGAATTCGAGCACGCCTTTGCGCGCTTCCTCGACCATCGGCGACCCGGTGCGGATGCCCATGCCTTCGGCCACGTCCTGCGCGCAGGAAATCTGCGGGCGCGGAATCCACGCGATCTCGGGTTTGCCGTCCGCGCCGAGCACGGGTTTGCGGTCGGGCGTCATCTTCGGCATGCCCATTTCGACCATGCACATGCGGCAGTTGCCGGGCGACGAGAGCTTCGGGTGATAGCAGTAGCGCGGGATGAATTTCTGCGCCTGCCCGCAGGCCTCGATGACGCGCGTGCCTTTCGGAAACTGCAGCCAGACGCCGTCGATCTGGACGTTGACCATCGGGACTGCGGGAGCGGCGGTTTCGGTGCTCATCGGGGATTACTTCGTGGCCGCCGGGGCGAGCGGGGAGTTGGTGCGGCGGTCGTGGATAGTTTCGATGGTCGCGTGCTCAATGAGTTCGTCGGAGGTGTATTCCGGCGGCATCGGAGGCGGTTCAGCTTTCTGCGCTTTGCCGGTAAACTCTTCGCGGAACTTGAGGACGAAACTTTGCGTCGGCCACGAGCAGGCTTCGCCAAAGGCGCAGATGGTTTTTCCGGCGATGTTGTCGGCGACGTTCTTGAGTGTGTCGGGATCCTTTTCCGTGCCGCCGCCGGCGAGGACGCGGTCGGTGATCTTCTTCATCCAGAGCGCGCCTTCGCGGCAGGGCGTGCATTGGCCGCATGATTCGTGGGCGTAGAATTCGTTGATGTTATTCAGCGTCGAAACCATGTCCCTCGTTTCGTCCATGACGATGACGCCGCCGGAGCCGGCCATCGAACCGCACGCGGCGAGGGTGTCGAAATCCATCGGGATGTCTTCGAGTCCGATCTCGCGATCCTTGAGTTTGAATTTCTCGCCTGCCCGCAGAACCTTCGCCGATGAGCCGCCGGGGATGACTGCCTTGAGTTTGCGCCCGCCTTTCACGCCGCCGCAGAGGTCGTTGATGAGTTCGCCCATCGTCACGCTGCCGACTTCGACCTCGAAGTAACCGGGCTTTTCCACGTCGCCGCTGACGCAAAGGATGCGCGTGCCGGTGTTGTTCGGCTTGCCGATTTTCGCGTACTCCGCGCCGCCCATTTTGATGATGTGCTTCACGTCGCAGAGCGTCTCGACGTTGTTGACGATCGTGGGACACTGGTAGAGCCCGAGCACGGCGGGGAAGTAGGGTGGCTTGATGCGCGGGTAGGCGCGTTTGCCTTCGAGCGATTCGATAAGCCCGGTCTCCTCGCCGCAGATGTAAGCACCCGCGCCGCGATGCACGTAGATGTCGCAATCGAAGCCGGAGCCGAGGATGTTTTTGCCGAGAAAATTCCGCGCCCGCGCCTCGGCGAGCGCTTTTTCCAAAATCTGCGCGCCCTCGGGGAATTCGCCGCGGATGTAGATGTAGCCAAGCTTCGCGCCGACGGCGAAGCAGGAAATGATCATGCCCTCGATGAGCTGATGCGGGTCCTGATGGATGATGTAGCGATCCTTGAAAGTGCCGGGCTCGGACTCGTCGGCGTTGCAGATGAGATAGACCGGCTTTTTCTCGTCCTGCTTGATGAAGCCCCACTTCACGCCGCACGGAAAACCTGCGCCGCCGCGCCCGCGCAGGCCGCTCGCTTTGACTTCATTGACGATGTCCGCGCGCGGCATGCCGAGCGCCTTTTTCAGCTCCGCGTAGCCGCCGTCGTGCAGGTAGCACTCGATGTCGTTGGTCCAGCCCTCGCGGTCGATGTTCTTAAAAACGATGCGCTTTTCGCGCGGATGTGCGGGGCGCACTTTCGGAAGCATCGCGTCGGAGCGCTCCAGTTTCAGGAGCACCGCCGCGTTCTCGAGTTTGATGTTCTCCTTGAAATTATCGTCCACCATCGCCACCGGCGCGCTGCCGCAGCTCGCGAGACACTCGACGAACTCCACGCTGAATTTTCCATCCGCCGAAATCGCCACCGGATTTCCGTGCCCGCCGTGCTGTTCGTGTTTCCACTTTTCCAAATCAATCCCCGCCGCCTTCGCAACCGCCGCTTTCAATTCATAGCTCCCCGCCATCGAGCAGGAAAGCGTGCGGCAGACGCGAATGTGCCGCTTGCCCGCAGGCTCGCGGCGGAACATCGGGTAGAACGTCACCAACTCCAGCACGTTGATTGGCGAAAGCTCCAGCTTAGCTGCGATCCACGCGATGCCTTCATCCGACACATGCCCGAAATGCTCCTGCCACAAATGCAGCAGCGGAAGCGAAGCGCTGCGCTTCGACACGGGGTAATGCGTGATCGCTTCGTCTATTTTCGCCAGCAATTCGGACGGGACGTTCATGGAAAGTTACTTCGCCGACTTCGGCTTCATTTGCAGGGGAGCCTCCGTCGGAGGCTTTTCGCCGAAATGTGGAATGCGGTTCTGCAGTTTGTTATCCACGAAATGCAGTTCCACGGTTTTGCCATTTTCCTCGTAATAATAGCGCACCACCGGCAGCTCCCGGGTCGTCTGCTGCTCGATCAGCTGACTCGTATGCCTCGTGGGCTGCCCAAGAATGGCCTCGACCTCCTTGATCGAGAGTGCGCGTCCGGCATCCATTTGGGCATTTAGTGCGTCGATATTCCGGTTCGTCACCCGCGGTCCGCAGGCGGACAGGCCGAAAACGACAGTTAGAAAAAGCACGCTGGCGGGCATTGGACGCACGATGAACCGGAGCATGCGAAGCAGCAGGCACGCCCGCAAGTGCAATTGTGAAATAATTCACAAGCGCGCGTTTACCTCCGTCAATTCCGCTACTGGTCTGGTGAAGCAGCCGCCTCAGCGCTCAATCAGCGCCCGGTAGAGCGCGAGGTAATCGTCCACCATTCGCCGATGGCCAAACCGCGCCTCCGCCCGCGCGCGCACGTGCTCTCGATTCAGCGCCAACGCGGGTGCCACCAGCTCCGGCAGCGCGTCCATCGAACCTGACGTGTAGCCCGTCACTCCGTCGTCCACCACTTCCTCGACGGAACCGCGCCGATGCGCCACCACGGGGGTTCCGCAGGCCATCGCCTCAATCATCACCAGCCCGAACGGCTCCTCCCACTGGATCGGGAAAAGCAGCGCCGCCGCATGGCGGAGCAGCTCATTTTTCTGCGCGTGATTCACCGGCCCGATCCAACGGATCTGCTCGCCGTCAATCAACGGCTCGACTTCGCTTTTGAAATACGCCGCTTCCTTCTGATTCTGCGGCTGACCGGCGATGACCAGCGGCATCCCTACTTCCTGCGCAATGCGGATCGCGCCGAGCGGGTTCTTGTCCGCCGACAGCCGGCCGAGAAACGCAAGATGGCTTCCCGGCTCAAAGCGCGGCTCGAAACTGGCGAAGTCCGCGCCGTTGTACACCACGGGAAACTCGCGCTCCAGCTTCAGTCCCGCCGCGTGCATCTGGCACGTACTAATCCCGGCCACCTCCACCTCCGGCCATCGCCCCATCGCCCATTCGTCATCCACCCGGGGGCTTGAGTGCATGGTAAAAAGACCGGGCGTTCGCACCGCGCCCGCCAACGGCAGCCACGCCGTGCTCAAGTGGTAATGAATCAGATCAAAGCGCCCCGCCTCGCCCATCACCTCCGCCATCGTCGAGTTCGCGTAGTGCTCAAACATCTCCGTCTCCCCAGTGATCACCCGCGCCGTCAGGTTCCGGTCCACCGTTTCGTGCAGGTGCGCGCTCGTCGCGCAATCACCCGATGAAAACAGCGTCACCTCATGCCCACGCGCCACCAGTTCGTCGATCAGCAGCTTCATCACCAGTTCGATCCCGCCATACGTCGTCGGCGGGATGCGCGTCCACAGCGGGGACACTTGGGCAATGCGCAGCCGGGAGTTTTTCAGCATGGATTTCTTGCGGGAAAGAGCGCGCGAATGTATCTCCCTCCGCCTTCTCGCCAAGACCCGATCACCCGTCCGCATGAAAAAACACCTCTGCATCCTCACCCTTCTCCTTTGCACAGTCGCCGCCGTGCGCGCCGAGGAAGAACCTGCGGTTGCCAAAGCCGTCCCGGTCGAAACGCGCGACATCACCACCCAACTCCAGATCTTCCTGGATCAGCAACTCTTCGGTCCCGGTGCCATCGATGGCCGCCCCGGAGAATTCGTCGGCAAAGCCCTCAAGCGCTACCAGCGCTCCCGCGGCCTCCCCGACACCGGCGTGCTCGACGCCAATATCCCGCTCGATTCCGTCTTCCCCGTTTACACGTTTTACACCGTCAAAGCGGAAGACTTCAAATTCGTCGGTCCCCTCCCCCGCGAGCCCAAGGAGCAGGCCAAACTCAAAAAACTCCTCTACCCCGAGATTTCGGAATTCATCGCCGAGCGCTACCACGTCACCCCCACGTTTTTGGCCAAACTAAACCCCACCGTGAAACTCGGCGGACTCAAGGCCGGCGACACCGTGCGCGTGCCCAACGTCGAGCCCTTCGTCATCGAATCGCTCCCTGACCAGGGCTTGCTGCCCGAGGTTTCCGAGTTCCTCACCCGCGTCATCAAAATTCATCGCGGCAACAAAATGCTCGAAGTGTATGACGGCGAAAAACTCATCGCCTCCGTTCCCATCACTCCGGGCATCAAAGGCGGAGGCGCGAAAGAGACGCCCGCCGGTAAATGGAAAATTCTTGGCATCGCCACCGCCCCCACTTTCCGCTGGGACAAAGGGGTTCTCGAACACGGCAAACGCACCGAAAATTTCTACACCCTGCCGCCCGGCCCCCGCAACCCCGTCGGCGTCCTTTGGATCGGCCTTAACAAACCCGGCATCGGCATCCACGGCACCTCCAGCGCCTGGACCATTGGCCGTGCCACCAGCCACGGCTGCATGCGCGTGGGAAACTGGGATGTCGTCCGCCTCTCGAAGCTCATCACCAAAGGGATGGCGGTCGAGATCGAGTAAGCGTTACAGAAACTCCAGCGGCGGCGGCGGTTCGAGGGGAATCGTTCGGTCAATCTCCGCCGCCTGCTGCTGCAGTGGCCGCACCGGTTCCGCGCGGCGCACCTCGGGCTCAGCCGGCGCGGCCTCCGGCGGCGGGGCCGTCGGCGCGGGGATCGTGGCCGAACTGTCCATCGGCGCGACCTCTCCCTTCAGCTTGCCCATGGCGATGGCATTCTTGATGGACTGCATGGAGTCGTATGGATCGTTCCCGAGCACCGTCGGCGCGAGCAAACGCACCGGTTTCACGCTAGAGACATCCACCGCGAGTGCCGCTCGTGGGATGTTGCCAGAGGTCACCGGGGCCTCCGCCTTTACAAACGTCTCCCCGGCACTGTGGACGCTGCACCCCACCTTCGGGGCCTGCTCCTCCGTGCAAATCTCCATATATGTCGTGCGCCGCTGCGTCTTCTCGCCAGCTTCCTTGTTGTCGATGGTCTCCACACATTTGTCCGTCGCGAGCTGCCCTGACGCCCGGCAGATCTCGCAATGAATGATATTCTTCGGAGGAGGAAAATCTTTCGGCTGATACGTCGCGAAAGTCGCCTTCATCACATTGGCCCAAAGTGGCAGCGCGATCTCATTGCTAAACGCCCCGCGATAGATGGGGCGCGGCTTGTCAAAGCCCGCCCACACCCCGCACGTCACCGCGCTCGAATACCCCACGAACCAAGCATCCGTGAAGTTGTAGGCCGTGCCCGTCTTGCCCCCGAGCGGGAATTTCTTCAGCCCCAATTCGGTGTACGTTTTGTCCGCCGTCCCCCGTTCCAGCACTTCGCCAAGACAGGCGTTTACCTCATAGGCCGTCGCCGGCTTGATCACGTTCACCTTCTTTCGCGCCGCCTCATAAACGATCTTGCCGGTTCGGTCCACGATACGGCTGATGATGAATGGCTTGTCCGGGCGCCAGCCGCCGTTCGGGAAAATGGTGTTCGCCAGCGTCATGTCCATGAGCGTGACCTCGCTGCTGCCGAGGAAAGTTGAGGGATAACGCCGGAGATTGAATGTCGGCCTGCCCTTTTCATCCTTGCCCACCACATGCATCAGCCCGGCCCTGTTCGCCAAGTCAATGACGCTGTCCACACCCGCCATCATTCCGAGGCGCACGGTCGCAGCATTCTTCGATTTCACGAGAGCCGTCCGGGCTGAGATGCCGCCCTCGTATTTGTTGTCCACCCGCTCCGGCCCCCACTCGCCGAGGATGCCCGTCTGGCCGCCGATCATCACCTGGCGGTTATCCATCACCGCATCCTGCAAAAGCGTGCCGGGAAAATAGCCCTTCTCGAAAGCCGCGGCATAGACCAGCGGCTTGAACGCCGTCCCCGCCGGACGCGCAGCCGACACCGCGCGGTTGTACGGGCTGTGCGCGAAATTGCGTCCGCCCACCAGCGCCAGGATGCCCCCGGTCGAGTTATCCAGAACGACCACCCCACCCTGCAAATAATCCGGCAACGCCAGCGTCCCGGACTCATCCGCCGCCGCCTGCTTTTGGTGCTGCTTAAATTCCACATCATACTCCACCGCCGTCTGCCCCTTGAATCCCTCATGCCGCTCGGCTTCCACGAGCTGCTCGCGCAGCGCCTTTTCCGCCACCTTTTGCAGATCGGGATCGATCGTCGTGTAAATCCGGTAGCCTTCGCTCACCGCGTTGTCCCGGCCCACCAATTTCGCCACCTGCTGCGCCACCATGTCCGCCGCGTAAGACTCCTGATGAATGGGCCGCCGGTTCTTCACCACGATGTCCTCCTGCAGCGTCTTCTCCCGCTCCTCTGCTGTGATCAAACCGATCTCCATCGCCCGCTGCAGAACGTAATTTCGCGAGTCAATGCACCGCTGCCGGTTCGTCCACGGCGAGAGATTACTTGGGCTTTTCAGCAAACCGCAGAGCATCGCCGACTCCGAGAGCGTCAAATCCTTCGCCGACTTGCCGAAGTAGCCGCGCGCCGCCGCCTCCGCGCCATAAAAGCCGCTGCCGAAAAATACCCGGTTCAAATACAGCTCCAGAATTTTTTCCTTCGTACACCGCTTGTCGATCTCCCGCGCCACCGCCAGCTCCATGAGTTTGCGCTGATAGCTCTTCTCGCCCGGAGGGAGTTGGTCGGGGAAAGTATTCCGTGCGAGCTGCTGCGCCAGCGTGCTCGCGCCCTGCGCCTTCTTCCCCAATTTGTAGTTTTTGATCAGCGCCCGCGCGATGCCTTTGTAGTCCACCCCATGGTGCTGGTAAAAGCGCGCGTCCTCCGCCGCCACCACCGCCTTCAGCAGATGCGGCGAAAGGTGGTCGAAGTCCACCTGATCACGATTTTGCGTGAACATCCTTCCCATCACCGCCCCCTTGCGGTCGAAGATCACGGTAGCCGACTCCATCTCTTCCAGCCGGTTGTAGTCGAATTTGGCCGCTTCCGCTTCGAGCTTCGCCTTTTCCCCAAGGACAAAAACCAGTCCCACCAGCAACGCGGACAGCAGGAGAGCCGCTGGCACAATGAACCAGGGACGACGGTAGAAACGTTTACGAGGAGGTTTGATATCCCACATGAGCGAGCGCCGGGTGGCGATGCCCTAACTCCCACGAATCCCCACCCCACGCAATCCCATTTTGCCCACCGCTCCGGCACCCGGTTTTCTTCGACTCCCCGCCTTTCCCCGCTACCCTGCCGCCCATGAACAATTCCTGCCGCATCCTCCTGCTCGCCGCCCTCGCCATCACCTTCCCCGCCTGCGCCAGCCGTAAACCCAAATCCTCCGCGCACCTTTACTCCGGCGACGCCCCGACCATCAAATATTCCAACAAACCCGAAAACGCTGGCGGACGCCTCCACACCTACTGACCCGCCACTGACGCGAAAGCCTGCAACGCCCGCAGCTTCGCCAGCGCGCGACCACTCGCCACCTGCTCCCCCGCCAGTTCCAGCCCCGCCGCCACACTCGCCGCCTGCCCCGCCACCACAAACCCCGCCGCGGCATTCAGCAGTACCAGATCGCGCCGCGGCCCCGTGTCCGTTCCGTCAAGAATTCCGATCAGAATCCCCGCATTTTCCGCGCAATCCCCGCCCCGCAGCGCCGCCAGCGGACACGCCGACAGCCCCACTTCCTCGGGTCGCAGCGTGAACTCCTCCACCCGCCCCTCCGCCACAGCGCACACCGCGTTCGGGCCGTTCAGCGACAGCTCATCCATCCCGCTGCCATGCACCGCCCACGCCCGCGTGCGCCCCAGCCGTAGCAGCGTTTCTGCATACTTCGGCAGCAGCACCGGCGAAAAAATACCCACCAACTGAAACGGCGGCCGCGCCGGATTGAGCAGCGGTCCGAGCAGATTAAAAATCGTCGGAATGCCCTCCGCCGCCAGCGCCCGCCGCACCGGCGCAATCGCCCGGAACGCCGGATGATACCCCGGCGCGAACACGAACCCCAGCCCGTGCACCTCCACACACCGTCGCAACTCCGCCGGCGGCAAATCGATCCGCACCCCCAGCGCCTCCAGCACATCCGCCCCGCCGCTCCGGCTCGTAATCGCCCGGTTCCCATGCTTCACCACGCATACCCCGCCCGCCGCGAGGAGAAACATCGCCGTCGTCGAAACATTGAAAAGCTCCAGCCGATCACCGCCCGTTCCGCAAACATCCAGCATCGGCCCCGGCAACCGCGCTGCGTCCAACCCCGGCTCCACCGCTCGCGCCAGCAGCGCCTGGACAAACGCCGCCATCTCCGCCGCCGTCTCCCCCTTCCCCCGCAGCGCTTTGAGAAAATCCCCCTTTTCCTCGTCCGGCACCTCCGCCGACACCAAACCCACCACTGCCGCATCCACCAGCTCCGCCGTCAAATCGGAGCCAGTCAGCAGATGGGCGGTCAGTTCGTGCAGCATCCCGCCGCTTTATCCCGCCCGCCCGCGCACGGCAAGCCCCCCGGAAAATGACGGACACCCGCTAAGCCAGAAACCCGAGTGGAGCGCCGCTGCCGGCGTAGAAATTGCCGATGTTCGGCAGGATCAGCGGGAGGCTGGAGGTGGGGACGCCGAGCCAGAGCGCCATTTCGGCGAAGAACTGGTCGCAGCTCGTCGTCGGGATGAGCCGCCCGCGGCCGGTGTCGAGCGGGTTCACTTCGGGACCGCTGTCCGGGTTCACCGCGAGGCTCGGGTAGCTGCCGTAAATTTTCCGTCCGAGCACGCTGCCGCCGACGACATACGCGTTGCCGCCCCAGGCGTGGTCGGAGCCCTGGCTGTTGCTCGTGAGCGTGCGGCCAAAGTCGGACGCGGAAAAAATTGTGACGTTAGGCTGCACGCCGAGCAGGCCGAGCTGCGTCCAGAACGCACCGAGCGCGGCGTCGATCTCGGGGAGCATCGCGGCCTGGAGCGCGAGGGTGTTACTGTGGTGATCCCAGCCGCCGCGGTTCACAAAAAAAGTCTGCCGTACCGCGCCGAGGGCGGTGCGGCCGGCGATGGCTTTCGCGACCTGCTGGAGCTGGCGGCCCACGCTGGTGTTGGGGAAAACGACGTTGCCCGGCAGCGCGCCGGCGGTGGCCGTGGAGTAGAGCGCGTAGGCGTCACGCGCACCGCGGCGTTTCTTTTGAAAGGTCTGCTGGAGCAGGTTCGTGTATTCGAGCGCGAGCTGGCTGTCGATGGCCCCGCTCGTCGCGTCCACAAAGGCGTTCGCCGCATAGTCCTGCGCGTATCCGCTGAGCGCCACGGCTCCGCCGGTCGGGTCGTTGTCGTTGCCGGAATCGACGGCGTATTCCGCGTCGGTCACGCCGGTCTGCCACACGTTGCTGCCATCGGTGGAAATGTTCATCGAGACGGTCTGGGTGGCGTTCACGCTCTTGATGAGGTCCGCCATTTTCCCCGCCCAGCCCACGCCCGAACGACTGTGCGGCACGCTGGTCTGCCATTGCTCGATCTGGTCGCTGTGGGAGTAAAGGCCGAGCGGCAGGCGCTTCGTGGCTTGCGCGACTTGCGTGCGGTTCAGCACCGGCTCAATAAGCGTGCCGACGTTCGCCACGAAGGCCGCGTTCCCGCTTTCAAACAGCGCCGCGAGCTGCGGCATTCCGCCATGCACACCAAAGGTGCGGCCCGGCGTGTTCGTGGGATGAATCTCGGTGAGCTGCGCCTGGCCGAGCGCGAGGTCGGAGCGGCTCGCGGTGTATTCGGCAAAGGCGCTCGCCGCCGTGGCGGAGGCACCGCTGTAAGGCGTGAGCATGTTAAAACTGTCATTGCCGCCCGACTGAAAGATGCAGACGAGCGCGCGGTACTGGCCGGCCGTCGGTGCAGTCACCGCGGCCACGCTGCCCGCTAGCCGGAGGTTGAGCAGCGTACTCAAGATGGGGATGCTGCTGACGGCGGCGCAGCTCGCCTGGCCGAGGAATTGGCGACGTGTTTTCATGGGATGGTCAGCGTTGCACGGCGAAATCCGCGCTGGTGGTGATGAGGTAGATGCCGAGCTGGAGCCGGCGGATGTGCCAGTCGTAACCGCCGGGGAAGATGCGCAGCATCGCTTCGCGAATGAGCTGGAAATTGCGCGGCGCGAGCGTGCCGCCGGTGAGCGCGAGGTCGAGCCGGCGGATGAGCAGGTCGGGATCGGGATTGGGCAGGCCGGGCGGGTAGTGTTCGTCCGGTGGGACCACGCCGGCATTGAGCAGCATCTCGGTCGTGAGGTTCAGCTTCACTACGCGCTCGGGCTGCGCGGTGCCCCAGCGGTGCAGTCCGCCCTCGATCGCGTTGAAGAAATAGTTCGGCGCCTTTACGCCGGACGACGCGTTGATGATCTGCAGCTCGGGCGCGACCAGCCCGGCCTGGGTGAGCGCGCCCGGCGGTGCGTAGGCGGGCAGGTAGAAGTTGAAAACGCTCGGGCTTTTCAGCGGCTCCTCGACGTGGTCGATGTTAAACGCATCGAGGTAGTACCAGCCCTCCTGACTGGCGGCGTTGAAGGCGCGGGCAAAGTTCACGCATTTCAAAAACGGCTCGCGCAGCTTGCCAAAAGTCGGGTTGGTCAGCGCCACGCCATCGCGTGCCTCGGGGTCGAGGAGGATCTGTTTCACCACCGCCTGCATGTCGCCGCGCACACCCGCGCCGTTGTTCGCAAATTTCGCCGATACCCGTCCGATGTAGGCGGGCGAAGGATTCGACGTGATCAGCCGCTGGATGAGCTGGCGCGCGAGGAAGGGGCCGGCGTTCGGATGGTTGAAGAGATTGTCGATCGCCGCATCCACGTCGAGCAGCGTGGCATACGGGCTGTTCGGCAGATTGTGCGCGGTGCGCTGCGGAGTCGTGGTGCCGAGAAGGAGAGTCTTCGGCCCGAGATCGTGTTCCTCGTCGAACGCGATCATCGGCTTGGTGAAGTCGGTCGAGTAGCCGCCGAAGTCGGAATCCCAGTGCGAGAGGCCGGTGAAGACGCGCGCGAATTCCGTGATGTTGGCGTTCGAGTAAGTCGGGATTGGCTGGCCCTGCGCGTCGAGCTGGCGCGAGCCGTCCGGGTTCAGCATCCACAGCCCGATGCTGAAAAGCTGCATCACCTCACGCGCGTAGTTTTCGTCCGGGAAAGTCTTCGCCACCGGGTCCGGTTTGCGGTTCCCGAGATGGCTAAGGTAAAGGCCCATGCACGGATGCACGGACACGTCGTAGAGCAGGTCGCGGAAGTTGCCGAAGGCGCGCGTGAGCAGCATGTCGTAGTAGGCCGCCATGCCCTCGGGATTCGTGGCGAGCGTCTCCATGCGGTCCGAAATCACGTAGATCTGCGATAGCGCAAAACCCACGCGCTGCCGCAGCGGATCGGGAAGCTGCGAGGCCGCGGCGTCGGGCCGCAGCTTCGGCACGCCCATCGCGCGGCCCCACCACGCGTTTTGCTTGGTGTCGTTGTAAATCTCGGCGCTGCCGGGCTGCGCGGCCTGCCACTGCACCATCGGGCGGAGCAGGCCGATGGGCCGCGCGAACTGGTCATCAATCCACGCGCCAAACGTCGTCCCCATCAGCTCCTCCACGTTCTCGGGGATGTGATTTCCATTGGTGTCCTGATCCGGCCCAAACGCCGCCTGAATCAAAAAGCGCGCCGCCTCTTTCCGCGACGGACCGCTCGCTGCGGTTTCGTTGAAAAGCGATACCGTGCCCGCGTTTTGCGCCCCGACGCTGTAGCCCGCACCGGCCAGCACCGTGAGCGTGATCGTCTCGGTCGGTTCGCCGTCATTGGCGTCGGCGACCGGCTGGATCTCGACAAACGCCTCGCGCTGGCCCGGCCCGAGCGTGACCACATTGCCGGTGCTCGAAGTCGTGTAGTCCGGGCCGCGCGTGGCCGTGCCACTGAACGCGACATTGACCGTGAGCGGCTGCAACCCGCCCGCGCGCCGCACCACGAGCACCGCCGGATCGGGCCAGCGCTCGGAACACGTATCGTCATACATGCCGACCGTGATGGTGTTTGCCGCCGTGAGCCCCGCCGGGATGCGCGCCGAGTCGAGCGTATCGGAGCGCTCCGTCCGCGTCCGCGCCGCGTCGAACCCGAGCGCGCGCTCCTCCCAGTCCGAGATGCCATCGCCATCGCTGTCCACATCCGCCGCGCGCAGCCGGAAAAAACCGGTGGGCGCGCCGCCGGGCGCGAGTTGCAACTCCGTTGGCCCGCCCTCGCCGAGCATGTCCGGCCCGAGCGCCGTCCACGTCCCCGCGCCGAGCGCCGGCTTGGTCTCCAGCGTGTATTTTTTTCCCGCCAGCCCCGTCCACCCGGCGAAAAGCGACACGCCATCCGTCGTCAGATGCAGCCCCGGAAATGACGCGCCATCACGCGGGTTCGTCCCCGCGGCGCTCTCCAGCGCATTGCTCCATCCGTCGCCATCCGCATCGCCTGCCGCGGGTAGCCCCGAAGCGCCGAAGATCATCTCCCAGACATCGCTCTGCTGGTTGCCGTTGAGGTCCAGCGCCCGACCGGAAACGGCGAGGGCGCAAACGATGACAAATGTCCAGAGGGGGGCTTTCATGGCGCGGGAAACTTGTCCGCGAAAGTGGAAGGTGCAACCAATTTGAACCCCGTAGGCCCCGAGAGGTACGCACGGATCACACGCCCGCTCTCGCGCGGACGCAAAGCACCGCTGTGGCTTGCGGTCTGGCCTTGTTTTCGGACGGAAAAGGCGGAGAAGGGAGGCATGATTATTGGCATTCCGAAAGAAACGAAGGCGCAGGAAAATCGGGTGGGGCTGCTGCCGGGCGCGGCGTATCAGCTCACGCGGCACGGGCACACGGTGCTGGTGGAAAAAAATGCGGGCACCGGCTCGGGTTACGCGGATGAGGATTATGTGAAGGCGGGCGCGCAGATGGTGGAGAAACATGCGGAGGTTTTCGAGCGGGCGGAGATGATCGTGAAGGTGAAGGAGCCGCTGCCCGACGATTACCCGCTGCTGCGCGCGGAGCAGATTCTTTTCACCTATCTGCACCTCGCCGCAAGCAAGCCGCTGACGGAGGCGCTGGCCAGGGCGCGGGTGACGGCGATCGCGTATGAAACCGTGGAGGTGAACCGCCGGTTGCCGCTTCTGGAGCCGATGAGCGAGATCGCGGGGCGCATGTCCATCATCATGGGCGGCTACTTTCTGGCGAAGCACAACGGCGGCAAAGGCGTGCTGCTCGGCGGGGTGCCGGGCGTGCTGCCGGGGAAGGTCATCGTAATCGGCGGCGGCTCCGCTGGCGTCAATGCGGCGCGCATGGCCACGGGCCTCGGCGCGGACGTGACGATCCTCGAGGTGGATGTGGAGCGGATGCGCTTCCTCGACATCACGATGCAGACGGCGCACACGCTTTACTCCAGCCCGGCGCATTTGCTGGAACTGATGCCGACGGTGGACCTGCTCATCGGCGCGGTGCTGGTGCCGGGGGCCAAGGCGCCGAAGCTGATCACGCGCGACATGCTGCGGATGATGAAGCCGGGAAGCGTGCTGGTGGACATCGCGATCGATCAGGGCGGCTGCGTGGAAACGTCGCGCCCGACCACGCATCACGATCCGATCTTTGTGGAGGAAGATGTGACGCATTACTGCGTGGCGAATATGCCGGCGGCCTACGCCCGCACGGCCACGCAGGCACTGACGAATGTGACCTACCGCTACATCGAGACGCTGGCCGATCACGGGGTTCCGGGGGCGTTCGAGCGCGATCCGCATCTGCTCGGGGGATTGAATCTGATCGACGGCAAGATCACCTGCCGCGCGGTGGCTGAGGCGCATGGGTTGCCGTTCGCGGATTTCTCCGTGCGAACGATGCCGCCGCTGGGGCTGTAAGCAGGCTACTCCCCTGCCCCGCCGGGCACGGGCTGCTTGAGCGCCGGATCGTGGCGAATGTCGCGGCCGCGGTTCAGGTAGAAGACTTCCTCGGCGATGTTCGTGGCGTGGTCGGCCACGCGCTCGATGGCACCGGAGATGGTCATCAGCTTGAGCGCGCGGGTGATCGTCTGCGGGCTCTCGATCATGTAGCTGGTCAGTTCGCGGGCGAGTTGCTTGTTGATCGCATCGACGGAGCGGTCGCGGGCGATGATCTCGACGGCGAGTTCATTGTTGCCATCCACGTAGGCAGTGATGCTGTCGCGCAACATCTCATGCGCGATGTCGGCCATGAGCGGGATGTCGATGAGCGGCTTGAGCAACGGCTCGGTGTTCAGTTCGCGCGCGCGGCGGGCGATCTTCGTCGCTTGGTCGGCGATGCGCTCGAGGTTGTTGGAAATTTTCGACGCCGTGAGCATGAGCCGGCAGTCGCGCGCGATTGGGCCGTGAGTTGAGATGTAGGTGACGACCATTTCGTCAATGTGGATTTCGAGTTGGTCGATCTGCTCGTCCTCTGCCTCGACGGTGTCGCATAGCTTGTCATCGCGTTCGACAAGCGCGCGCATGGCGAGCGCGAGGTTGCGTTCGGTGAGGCCGGACATGAGCAGGAGTTGCTCGCGGATGTCGGCTAATTGTTGTTCCCAGAATTGGCTCATGAAAATCGGTGTTCGAAGTTGGAAGATCGGAGTTTGAAAGAAAGGGCGATCTACAATCTCCCATCTTCGATCTCCGAGGAGGTTTAGCCGAAGCGGCCCGTGATGTAGTCCTCGGTCTGCTTCTGCGCGGGGTTGGTGAAAATCTTCTCGGTCTTGGAATACTCGATGAGTTTCCCGAGGTAGAAGAATGCGGTCTGATCCGAGCAGCGGCCGGCCTGCTGCATGTTGTGGGTCACGATGACGATGGTGTATTTGCCCTTCAACTGCTGGATGAGTTCCTCGACCTTCGCGGTCGCGATGGGATCGAGCGCGGCGCACGGCTCGTCCATGAGGAGAATGCTGGGCTCGACGGCAATCGCCCGCGCAATGCACAGCCGCTGCTGCTGGCCGCCCGAAAGGCCGATGCCGCTGGCGTGCAGACGGTCCTTCACCTCGTCCCAGAGCGCCGCGCCGCGCAGACTTTTTTCCACGACCTCATCAAGCGTGCGCCGGTCCTTCACGCCTTGGATTTGCAGGCCGTAGGTGATGTTCTCGTAGATGGATTTCGGGAAGGGATTCGATTTCTGGAAGACCATGCCGACTTGCCGGCGGAGCGCGATCACGTCCACATCGGGGTGGTGAATGTCCACGCCGTGAATGCGGATCTCGCCGCGCCCGATGCGGGCGATGTCCACGAGGTCGTTCATGCGGTTGAAGCAGCGGAGCAGCGTGGATTTTCCGCAGCCGGACGGGCCAATGAAGGCGGTGACTTTATTCGCGGGAATCTTGATCGTAACGTCGTGCAGCGCCTGGGATTTGCCGTAGAAAAAGTCGAGGCTCTCGACCTCAATCATCGTCGGAGCCCCAGGATCGGTGGTGTCGTTGGCGGCGGTGGCGCTCGGCATCGGGGTGGTATCGGTCGGCTTCATGCGAGAATCGGGAACGGCGGCGGTCATGGCAAGGGATTCATCACCAGCGATAACGGCTGCGCATTTTGATCCGCAGCACGATGGAGGTCAGCGCGATGCCCATGACGATGAAAAGGAAGACGAAGGCCGAGCCGTATTGCACGCGCTCGGTGTATTCGTTCTGCGGGATTTTCGAGCTGACCACGTAGATGTGGTAGGGCAGCGCCATGACGCCCTGAAAAAGCATGTCGAGCGGGCGCTCCACGTCCCACGGCATCTTGTCGCGCACCACATAGGCCGCGGTAAACATGATGGGCGCGGTCTCGCCGGCCACGCGCGCGATGCCGAGGATGGACGACGTGAGCATGCCGGGCAGTGCGTAGGGCAGGACGTTGGTGCGGATGGACTGCCACTTCGTCGCGCCGAGCGCGAGCGAGCCCTCGCGGAAGCCCATCGGCACTGCTTTCAGCGACTCCTCGCTCGCGGTGATGACCACGGGGAGCGCCATGAAGGCGAGCGTGAACCAGCCGGAAAGCAGGCAGACGTTCCAGCCGGAAAAATTCAGGTAGTGACCGAAGCCCACGGGCAGACTCGCGACGGCAGGGTTGTCGAAGTTTTGCAGCACCGGCATGAAGACCACAAACAGGCCGAGACCGAAGAGGCCGAAGACGATGGACGGCACGCCCGCGAGATTGAGGATGGCGAGACGGAGGAAGGTCACGAAGCGCCCGTGCGTGCTGTATTCGTTCAGGTAAATGGCGCTGCTGATGCCGATGAACAGCGAGATGGCCATCGAGCCGACGACGAGCAGTACCGTGCCGACAATACACGGCCAGATGCCGCCCGAGCTATACACGTAGCTCTCGGCGGCGATGTCCTGAAGGTTGTGGTCTTCCTTGAACTTCCGAAACTCCCGGTCGCCCATTTTCAATTTCACGCCCTCGTGCTCGAAGACGAAAAGCGTCTCCGGTGCCTGGCTCAAGAACGGGACGTTGATGAAAGGCGCCTTGGTTTGGAAAACCGTGCCCGCGCCTTTGAAAACGATGGTGCCGAAGATGCAGGTGGCGCAGAGCAGGATGAAATACGTGGCCGCGCGAAAGATGCCGAAGGCCACGCGCTCGACGCTGCGCGCGGAAGTCTGCTGCGCTTTGAAAGGATGAGCGGACATCAGGAGAAAGCGCGAAATCCGAGTTCCGACGGAATGCAAACGGAGGAAACGAACGGAGCGAACGCCGATTGATCTCGGAGGGTCAGACCTGCGGCTGTTACGGAATTCAACATTCAGATTTCGGATTTCACCCGATGGAGATGCGGTAGCGCCGCACGATGATCTGCGCCACGTAGTTGATCGCGAGCGAGAGGAGGAAAAGCATGATGCCCACCATGAAGAGCGCGCGGTAGTGGATGCTGCCGTTCACGACTTCGCCCATCTCCTGCGCGATGATGCCGGTCATGGTGTGGACGGGCTGAAAAAACGCGCCGAGGCCTTCGGTGAAATCGGGGATGGCGATGCGGTTGCCGGCACAGAGCAGCACGACCATGGTCTCGCCGATGACCCGCCCGAACCCGAGCAGGATCGCGGAGATGATGCCAGAGAGCGAGGCAGGAACGAGGATGCGGGCGATGGTCTGAAAGCGGTTCGCGCCGAGCGCGTAGGACGCTTCCTTGAAGTGCTTCGGGACATTGTTGATGGCGTCCTCGGCCAGCGAGAAAATGGTCGGCACGGCCATGAGTGCGAGGAGGCAGCCGGCGGTCAGTGAGTTCAGGCGCTCGCTCATGGGAAAGCCGGGAAACCAGCTCAGAAAGGAAAGCTGGGAGAGCGCGCGCAACGCACTGCCGAGCACCGCGACGCCGAAAAAGCCGAGCACCACGGACGGAATCGCCGAGATGAATTCGATGTAGGGTTTGATGATGTTCTTCTCCCGCACGGACGCGATTTCGCTCACGTAGATCGCCGCGGAGATGCCCAGCGGCACCGCGATAGCGAGCGCGATGAGCGAGACGAGCAGCGAGCCGACAAAGAGCGGGAGGATGCCATACCAGTCCTGCCAGAAACTTGCGGTCAGCCATTGGCGGCCAAAGAGGAACGAGGTCAGCGAGCGGGAGAGCGGAATCGGCTCGTCGTGTCGCCACGCCTGCATCGCGCGTTCCGTGCCGGGAATTGCCGCGATGAGCGCCTGGCCCTTGGCTTTCACCGCGTCGATCTGCCTTTGCAGCTTTGCATCCGGCATGGCCGGGGCGGACGCGAGCGCCGCGCCGAGCTTCGCGGCGAACTGTCTATTTGCCTCCTGATACGCGGGGAACGCGCCCTTCAGCGTCACTGTCTCCGCCGCGAAATCCACGGGCGTGACCGTGATCTTCTCGGCCTCCTCCGCCTTCCCCGCACCGAGCAGCATCCCCTTCTGCTCCAGCCGATCATGATTCACCTGCTCCTTTTGTTTGATCGCCGTGGCCGCTTCCGTGAGATCGGAGAGCACGCCCCGCACATCCTCCACGGAATCGCCAAACGCCGTCGCGAACGCATCGAACGGCGTCAGCCCCTCATTGGCCTGCTCCACGGTTTTGCCCGCCGCCGTCAGCTTCGTGAACTGCGCCAGCCGCGATTCGTTCAGCGCGCGGTTGAGCGCGGTGTGCTCGTCCACCTGCCGCCGGATGAAGTCCACATACTCCAGCCCGGCCAGCCGGTAGATGCGCAGGTTCCGCATGTTCTGGCCGAAAAATCCTGCGCCTTCGCGAAAGAGAAAAATCGTGATCAGCGCCAGCACAACGATCGCTACCACGGCATTGCCGTTGAAAAAATACTTGATGATTTCATCCGGCGTCAGTCCCAGCAGCCGGAAGCGATTCCGGTTCAGCAACGCCTCGCCGATGGGGCGGGCAGGCTGGGCGGTGGTGGATTTCACGCGTGGATGAGAGCGAATTTTTTCGCGGATGGAAAAAGGAAAGAGCCCGCACGACGCGACGCCTCGCGGGCTCCTCGAAAAAACGCCGAAGTACCTACTTCACCGGCACAAAACCAACCTTGCGCGCAAGCGCCTGGCCTTCGTCGCTCAGGGTGAAGTCGGTGAACTTCTTCGCCTCCCCGGCGGGCTCGCCGTTGGTGTAGTAAAAAGTCGGCCGCGCGTAGGCCCACGTTTTGTCGCGCACGGTTTGGTCGGTGAGTTCGATGCCATCGACTTTCAGCACCTTAATCCCGGCCGCCTTCGTGTAGGCAAGGCCCACGTAGCCGACGCCATTAGGATTCTTCGCCACCTCGGCGGCGATCTGCTCGCTGCCTGCCATCTTCTGCGAACTCGGCGCGTAATCGCGCTTCTTCATCGCGAGTTCCTTCCAGTCCGAGTAAGTGCCGGAGGAGGTGTTGCGCGTGTAGATGGAAATCGTCCCCGCTTTCCCGCCGACCGCGCTCCAGTCGGTCACGTCGCCGGTGAAAATCTGCTCGACCTGCTTCTTCGTCAGGTTCGCGAGCGGGCTCTTCTCGTTCACGATCACCGCGATGCCGTCAAACGCCACGATGGTCGGCGTCAGCTTCGTGCCCTTGGCCTGCGCGGCGGATTCCTCGGTCGGCTTGGCGTGACGGCTGGACATGCCGATGTCGGCGGTGGTGTCGATGATCGCGGTCAGGCCCGTGGTCGAACCTTCGGCGGCAATTTCGAAACTGGTGTCCGGGTTCTTGGCCTTGTAGGCCTCGGCCAGTTGCGGCACGAGTTTCGCCCCGAGCGTGTCGGAGCCTTTGATGACGAGCTTCCCGGCGGACGCCGTGGAAACAGCGAGCACGAGAGCGGCGGGAATACTGAGGAACTGGATGGTTTTCATGTTGGGTTGGTTGATTCGGCTGGCGTTCAGCCGCCGACACTCTGGCCTGCGTTTGTAACGATCAAATGACGCTGCTGAAACGAATTAGCGAACTCGACAGGGTGGTGAAGTGCATTTGGTAAAAAGGCCCGCCGGTCACAAAGGACCAGCGGGCCTCGAACCATACCTAAGAAACTATTTCACCGTCGCGAAGCCGACCTGGCTGACAATGGCCTGGCCCTTCCCGCCGAGCGTGAAGTCCACAAAGGCCTTCGCCTCCCCGACCGGCTCGCCGTTGGTGTAGAAAAAGGTCGGACGCGAATACGGGAAGGATTTGTCCCGCACGGTGGCCTGCGACGGCGTGATTCCGTCCACCGGCACCGCCTTGATCCCAGCCGCCTTGAGGTAGGCGAGGCCGACATAGCCGATGCCGCCGGCGTTCTTGCCGACTTCCGCCGCGATCTGTTCGTTACCGGCCATCTTCTGCGAACCGCCGGCGTAATCGCGCTTCTTCATCGCCAGCTCCTTGAAGTCGGAATACGTGCCCGACGAAGTGTTGCGTGTGTAGATGGAGATCTTGCCGGGCTTGCCGCCGACCGCGCTCCAGTCGGTGATGTCGCCGGTGAAGATCTTCTCGACCTGCTGCCTGGTCAGCCCCTTCACGGGACTGGCCGCATTGACGATGATGGCGATGCCGTCATACGCCACGATCGTCGGCTTCATGGTTACGCCTTTGGCCGAAGCCGCGGACATCTCCGTCGGCTTGGCGCGCCGGCTGGACATGCCGATGTGCGCGGTGCCGTCGATCAGCGCGGCGATGCCCGTGGTCGAGCCTTCCGCCGCGATCTGGAAACTGGTGCCGGGATTCGCCGCCTTGTAGGCCTCCGCGAGCTGCGGAACGAGTTTCGCCCCGAGGGTGTCGGAGCCTTTGATGACGAGTTGCCCGGCCGAAGCCATGGAAGCGGTGAGTGCGCAGAGCGCGGTGGTGGTGAGGAGTTGCTGGAGTTTCATGTTTGGCAAAAAAGAGATGCTTTCCCAGGAAGGACCGGTGCCCCGAAAGGCACCGGCCCACACCCAGAAAAAAGGGTTAGAATTTCACGTTCACGTCGAACTGCACGACGTTGATCGCATTGTCCTGGGCAATCGCCGAACCGCCGGTGGCGCGACCGCCGGAAAGGTTCCGGTCGAGATTCCAGGCCATCATGCCGGTCAGGTTCACAACCACCACATCGGCCAGCTGGTAGGCGAGGCTGAGTTTGAAGCCACGCGTATTCAGTTCGCTGAGCGCGAAGTCCGAGTCATTGAGATTCGGATCGAGCGAGGCGATGCCGGATTCGCGATAGTTGAAGTTCAGCGACCAGTCGCCCTTCTTCTTCGTCTCGCCTAGCTGTACTCCGGCCAGCCACGCGATGCCATCACGCGTCTTGTAGCCGCGATACGCATCGGTCGCCGCATTGCCGGTGCGAAGCTGGTAGATGTCATTGAAGCGGCCCTCGCCGTCCACGTTGTAGGCAAAGTCCCAATAGACCTTGGTCTTCAGGCTGCCGATCTTGAACGAGATGTCGCCGGGCGCGGTGATGATGTTCAGCTTCCGCGTTTCACCTGCGATGGACGGCAGCGTCACGGTGTTCGTGGTCGTAACCGCCACGCCGTCGATGTCGCGCTGCGTCTGGCCGTTCGCCGGTCCGGTCTGGGCAAGGCCCAAAGCGGCGGCCTGCGCCTTCGCCTGCGCGGCAGTCAGATTCACGGTCGCCCCGCTGCGGACCTGATCGGTCGTCACGGTGCGCGTGGTCGAGCCAGTCGAACTGCCGCCACCGACTTTCGTGGTCGTCGGAGAGCTGACCTGCGTGGCCGTGACCACAAAAGGCTGGAGCGTGCCGCCCGTTATGTTGCCCGCCGCGTCGTAGTTCACCACGAGACGATTGCGGTCCGTCTTGGTGGTCTGCGTCGTCGTGGTCGAGAGGACGTTGCTGGTATCGGTGAACGAGTTTTCATTGCGCAGCCCCGTGAGATGCGACGCCGTGAAGGTCATCCAGGCCGGCGCTAACGTGATGCTCACGTCCTTGTTGAAGTGGTACGTACCAATCAACTGCTCGACGAACAGGTAGCCGTCGGTCTTGAAATCGGTGCCGATGTTAAACTCGTTGTTGTCCTGATAGAAGAGCTGCCCTGCGACGAGGCTCAACTCCCACGACGAATCGCCATGCACCTCGGTCGGCGCCATGGATTTGCCGTCCGTGCCGTAGTCGCCCGACGGTCCGGCGAGTCCGCGGCCGAAGAGCTTGTGAAAGTCAATCCGTTCGACGACGCCCGCCGGGTTGATGTCCGGATCCCACACCATGTCAGTGGTATAAAACGGGTTCTTCTGCTTGCCCGCAATGACCGAGGCCCAGTCGTTTTTGAAACCGAAGAACGCCTTCGAGATGAAGATGCCGTCATTGTCAAAGCCGTTGCTGAACGTCTGGTTGCCGGAGTCCGAGTTCTGGCCGGACTGAAGCTGGAAACCGGCGAACCAGTTTTCCCCAAACGCCACATCCGCCCCCAACCGCAGCCGGTAGCGCCAGCGCGAACGCTGATCCACATGGTTCGGCGCGGCGATCTGGGCCTCGCGGTCATCATACTGATACCGCAGACGAAAATCGCCGTAGAGCTTCATCTCGGTGATCGAGCCACTGAGGTTGATCTTTCCCGCGGAAGTTTGCGTCGCGAAATCGCGCATCATGTCCGCTCGGACCTCCTCGCCTTCCTGGCTGGAGAGGACGCCTTTCTTGACGAGTTTATCGACGAGCGCGCCAGCGTCCTGCGCGTGGGAGATGGCGGCTCCCGCTGAAATCAGCGTGAGCATCACCGCAAATTGGAGTGGGGATGTTTTGGACATGTCTTGGGTTTTACAGGTTGGTTGGGTTTGGAATTCCACGACGCTATTGGAGTGTCGCAGGCCGTTTCAGTCGAAACAACGACCAAACAATGAGGTGCGTTTGTTACGATTGGATGACGGCTTTGCGTCTTTTACGTTAAATCGACGACCTTTTTGCCACCACCGACTGGATGTTCTGTTCAGCATCGTGCCGGTGATCCAGAGCAGCAGCACCACGCCGCAGAACACCACGGGCACCGTGGAGACGGCGAGCGCGAGGCGCAGCGATTGGAAGTTCGCGCTGAGCAGCAGGAAGATGACGACGACCGCGACGATCAGGCCGCTGCGAAAGCCAGCCGACAGACTTTTCACCTTCCTTTCGACCCTCGGCTGCCCGGACTCGCCCGCCAAAGCAGGGAGAACCACGAGAGCGGCGAGGGCGATGGCACCGACGGTGTGTCGGCAGCGATGCGATGACATAAGCGATTCATTTACCCGCTGCGGAGGAAGCCCGCACTCCATTTTCGCCCGGAGACCGGTGGGCAAAAAGACCGCCCGTATCCACTGCGATCAGCGCCACATCGTCACCGCGCAGCCGATGGCGGCACCGCCGAGCACGAGCCACGTGGAATTGATCCGGCAACACACGATCAAGCAGGCGCTGGCGGCGGCCAGCGCGAGCGTGGGCCAGTCGATTAGCGCCGCATGCGCCAGTCGCAATGCGACGACGGCCATCAAGGCGAGGGAAGCGACGTTTAATCCATCGAGAAAGGCCCCGGCCACCGCCGAGCGCCGCAACCGCGGCACGAGTGGCTCGCTGATCGCGACAAAAAAGAACGCCGGCAGGAAGATGCCCACCGTCGCAACGCTCGCGCCGGGAATTCCGGCGAGGAGGTAGCCGATGAAAGTCGCCGTGGTGAAGACCGGGCCGGGAGTGATCTGCCCGACAGCGATGGCGTCGAGCAGTTGCGTCTCGCTGAGCCAATGCCAGCGCTCAACGAGATCCGCCCGCAAAAAGGCGAGCAGCACGTAACCGCTGCCGAAGAGCACGGAGCCAACTTTGAGGAAGAACAGGAACAGCGGCCCGAGCCCAAAGGCCATTGTGCTCGCACCCGCTGCGCTGGTGGCTGTCGCGAGGACCAGCGTAGGCGCCGCGGCGTTCAAGGTGGACGAATCGTTCGATCCGGGCTGCTTTAGCCAACGAGGTGCGGCAACGATTGCGCCTGCGCCGAAAAGGATCAGCAGTTCGTTCACCCCGGCGAGATTCAACACTGCTGCCGTCAGCCCAATCACCGCGAGCGATCGGCTTCTTACCGCCGAGCAAGCCAGCGGCCAAAGCGCGCGGACCACAATCGCGATGATCACCGGTTTCACGCCGTAAAGCAGCCCCTCGACCTGCGGCAACCGGCCAAAGCGCACGTAGGCCCACGCCAGCACAGTGACCATCAGCATGGCCGGCAGGATGAAACACACGCCCGCCACGAGCAGCCCCGCCCATCCCGCGCGACGATGCCCGATGTGGATCGCCAATTCCGTCGAGTTCGGACCGGGGATGAGATTCGTCGCCCCGACGAGATCGAGGAATTCCCCCGAGGTCAGCCACTGCCGCCGCCGGACGACTTCCTCCTCCATCATGGCAATGTGCGCCGCCGGGCCACCAAACGCCGTGGCACCCAATTTCAAAAAGACCGCCACGATTTCGCGAAGCCGCGCACGTTCCTGTCGCGCCATCGTGGTATTCGGCAATGCGTCCATAAGACCGCGCAGGGGCGGCTACGATTTGAAATCGCGCGTCGAGAAGATGATCGCGCCGATGACGAAAAACGTGGCGTCGAGCCCGATGAGGTAACCGTAATCCTCCAGCATCTGCGGCCACGGCAGAGGGTTGCGGAAGACGTTCAACCAAGTGCTCATGTATTGGTGCATTGTCCACGGACGATAGGCCTCAAGGATCGGGAAAAAGAAGACGATCCAATCCACAAAAAAGAGCGCAACTGCGGAGATCGTCGCCGTTGCCGGCTTCATGTTGCAGCACGAGAGAGTGAATGAAAAAGTCGCGATGGTGAGCAGACTGAGGGCAAAGAAGAGCAAGGAGGCGAGGTAGCGCACGAGGCCCGGACCGAAGTCGTAAAAAACGGGGAGCTTTTCGTGCATGATTACCAAGAATAAGCCGCCCGCGCCGCGCATGAGCATCGCGGCACCGAGCGCGGAGAGCCCGACGAAGATGACCAGCGTGAAGGTGTAGATGACGCACGTCGCATATTTTACGCGCAACACGCGCAACCTCGAGACGGGCCGGCAAAGGGTCATGCGCATGGTCCCGTCCTCAACTTCCTTGGCGATGAGGTCGCCGCCGACCAGCCCGAGAAAGAGCGCACCAAGGAAGAACAGCGTCATCGTGAGCATGATCATCGCGACTGTCAGGCCGGAGAAATATTGTTCAAACACACCGCCATACTGCTCAACGAGCCGACGCAATCCCCGCTGACCAAACGGAATTTGGCATAGAACGAGGAACAACGTCTCCACACCGAGAAAGACGCCAAAGCCGATGTAGGTCCGCTTGCGGGCGAAGAGCTTCCAGAGTTCACCGCGGAGTTGGAGGAGAAAGAGACTCATGCTTGCGGGGCTGCGCCGTTGTGGGTCAGCGCGAGATAGATTTGTTCGAGGTTCCGCCGCTGCGGTTCTACGGCGCTCACGCGCACGCCGCCGCCCACGAGACGAGCCACGAGGTCGGCGGTCGCGCATTTCTCCTCCAACGCGATGACGCCCGGCTCGACCACGCTCACGCCCGCACTCTCACTGAGCAGCGCAGCAGCCCGCGGCCAGTCGTCCACTTCCAACCGCACCTGCCGTCGGTCTGTCGCGAGTTCCGCCCAGCGCCCGTCGAAGATTTTGCGCCCTTGATTTAGAATAACGACGTGATCGCAAAGCTGCTCCACCTCCACGAGCAGGTGGGAGCAAAAGACCACCGTCAGCCCGCGCTCGTGGTTCAGTTTCTTGATGAGCAGCCGCATTTCGTGGATGCCCTCGGGATCAAGGCCGTTCGTCGGTTCGTCGAGCAGGATGACCTCGTTGGCAGGCAGCAGCGCCTGCGCGAGGCCGAGCCGCTGCCGCATGCCCTGCGAGTAAGTGCCCACCTTGTCCTGGATGCGCGCCGTCAGCCCCACCGTCTCCACCGCCTCCGCAATCTGCGCCCGCGGCACACGCGCCGAGTAGCTCGTGTAAATCTCCAAATTTCGCCAGCCGCTCAGGTAGTCATAAAAGCGCGGTGCCTCGAAAATCGCGCCCGTCTTCGCCAGCGCCCGCGCCCGCTCGCGCTGGACGGACACGCCACCGATCAGCGCCTCGCCCCCATCGGGAAAGACTTGTCCAAGCAGGATGCCGAGCGTCGTGCTTTTCCCCGCGCCGTTGTGCCCGAGCAGGCCAAAGACCTCGCCCTTGCGCACCTCGAATGAGAGCCCGTGCAGTGCGGGCTTTCCCCGCCACGCCTTCTTCAAATTATGCAGGGCGATCATCGGCTGGTGGGGAAATACGTGGATTGAATGAGCGGAGCTTTTTCGTAGCCTCCCGCAGCATGCAAATCTTTTCCCTTGGCGCGATGGCGGTCGAAGCAGCATCCCAGCCCGATTTTCAACCGGTTCTCGCGCGCCTTGGAGAATTCATGCAGCGGGACGAAGTCCGCTGGCTGCGCAATTTCTTTCTCGCGATGTTCATCGCCACCCAGCTCCTGAACATCCTGTGGTGCTGGATCGCCTCGAAAATTGCGGTTCGTGGCGAGCACGCGACACTGGGCAACGCCTGCAAAGTCTGGCTCGTCAGTCTGTTGCTGCCCCTCGCCATTGGCGCGGGCCTGTTTTTCTTTGGCCCCATGGTGATCGGCAGTCTTGATGGGATCAGCCCGGCCAGCGCGCTGGCCCTTTTTGGGTGCTTTTTCTTTTTGTGCCTGCTGCTCTTTCTCTTCATTCCGATGCAGGTGTACGAGATCGGATTTTTGAACGCCCTGGGCTTCGTCGTGCTGACCGTCATCTTTACCGCCGTCGGCAACAGCGCCGCTCAAGTCGTGGTGGGCAATCTCTTTCACATGAAGGGACGCATCGAAGCGCTCAAGAACTCCACGGGTAAAACCGACGCCGAGCGCCAGGCTTTTACCGACCGCCTTTTCGGCAAGGACGCGCCGGACGAAATCGACCGGATGCTGGATGATGCCGCGCAGCCCATCGGCAGGGCCAAAACGCTCACGGAGCGCGAGGCGACCATCCAGTCGATCCAGCAGAAGCTCGAAGCACGGCACCGCGCGCTGCCGCCCGGCAATCCGCAGGCGCTGACCACATTCCAGGTCCAGTTCGACCGCTACATGCACCTGCTGAACCAGGCGAAAACCGACCGCGCGGCACCGCTCACTCCGCCGAAAAAATCCTGACATCGGTGGCTTCCTGCCATCAGGTCGCTGCCTCATTTTTCGGTGAAAAATTTCACGTCCTTCGTGGCGTGGCCATCGGCGTAGAGGATGTTCACCTTGTTGTCGGTGTAGGGGTGAAAGCCCTCCTTGTCCGAGAGAATGGGGATGTGACTGAGATCATCCACGAGCCCGAGGAAATTCAGGCTCGCGACCGCCTGTCCATTGAGCGTCACGTTCCAGACGTAGCTCGTGCCGGTCTTCGCCGCGAAGCCCTGCTTGTCCGCGGGACACGCAAAGACACCTTTCGCCGACACATATTTGTCGAGCGTGTTGTCGATCACCGGCACGTCATCCGCCCGACTCGCACGCGCGGTTTTGAGCGTGGGCATGGTGTTGTTGTTTTCCCCGAGATAAAGCGACAGCGCGATGCCGAGCTGACGGAGATTCGAGGTGCAAGCCGTCGCGCGCCCGCTCTCGATCACGCGCCGATAGGCGGGATACGCGAGCGCCGCGAGCACCGCGATGATGACGAGGACGACGAGCAACTCGGCGAGGGTGAAAGCGGAATGACGAATGACGGACGACGAATGTCGAAAAAATGACGGTGCCCGAAGCCGGAAGCACCCGCGCACGGGAATTTCGTCATTCGTCATTCCGACTTCTTTTGTCATTCCACATTCGTCATTCGTCATGCCGCCTTCTCCCTTCCCCCGCTGACTGCAAATTCTTCTGCAACTGCTCGATCAGCGGCGCGACATCCATTTTCACCTCCGCGCTGGCCTCGCTGTAAAACGATTTGAAGCCCTGATCCATGATCTTCCTGGCGTTGGCGTCAAACTTCGCGTCGTCGGGCGGGCGCTCGCCCTCATGCTTCTTCATGTCGTCGAGAGCCTTCGTCACAAACTGCTGCCGCTTCTCGGGCGTCATCTTGTTTAGCGCGTCCATCATCTGCTTAAAACCGGTGGGCAGCGTGAGGTCGAGAAAGCGCGCCTGCTCCTCCGGAGTGAGGGCGCGGAAAAAGCCGTCGAGCCCTCTGCCCATGCGGACGCCGCGCCGGTCCTCATAGCTGAGCTGGTTCATTTGCCGGGCCAGTTTTTCGATGACCTTCGCCCGCTCGCCCGCCGACTTTCCCTCAATGGGATGCGCGGCGACATAGGTCGTCACGGTTTCCGGCGTGACCTTGGCGCGGCGCGCAAAAAAGATCACGCTCCCGGCGATGAGCCAGATCACCGCGAGGGCGGCGGCGAGTTTGAGCCAGGGAAAGCGCATACGAATAAAGTCCGCGTAGCGTCGCGCAGAAATCCGCGCTGCACACGACATTCGTTGCGGAGGTCTGCGCGCCGTCAGCGACTTTTACGGTCCCTTTACAATAATCCCGCGCGCGGCTCATACGGCCTTAACAGTCGCGCTGTTTGGTTGGAGAAATCCCAACCACCAACCCCGATGAAAACTCTCGACCTTTCCTCCCGCATCCTGACCTCCCTCGCGCTCGCGTGGACCGCCGCCGCCGCGCACGCCGAGCCGCTGCTCTCGTCGTGGTTTACGGAGATTTCGTCGAAATACGCGCGTATCTACACGAGCGACGCGAACAAGCTGCAGGGCACCTCCGTGACGACCTGGACCAATGGCACGCAAGACCAGTCGCTGCCCGCGTATTGCGGCGTCCAGTCGGTCTCCTACTCCACGGACTGGGTGTATATCAAAACCAGCGGGCTCGCCGGGCACGTCATGGGTCCGTGGCAAAACGGATCGTTTCCGAATCTGCCAAAGAACCAAAACGTGACCTACCGCTTTCCCCGCTCGCCGGGCGCGGTACCGACGACGAAGACGCTGACGGGCCTCGGCGCGATCGGGTATTTCGTGGACGGCGTGGCAATGTTCGATTCGCGCGACGGCTTCGTCTGGACGGGCACGACCGAGGCGGGGAACGGTACTTACTATTGGAACCGCGACGCCTATGTGAATGAGGGAGCCACTTTCGACGAAGGCAAGGCACACCAGGAAAACAGCGGCACGCATCACTACCACGCCAATCCCATCGCGCTGCGCTACCTGCTGGGCGATCATGTGGACTTCAATGCGGCGACCAAGGTTTACTCCGAAAGCACCGCGCCCGTGACCAAGCACTCGCCCATTCTCGGCTGGGTGCGCGACGGCTACCCAGTCTATGGCCCGTACGGCTACGCCTCGGCGCTGGATGCCGGCAGCGCAGTCACACGGATGCGCTCCGGCTACGCCCTGCGCGACGGGAGCAGCGTGGCCAACATCGACGACGTGCGCGTGACCGGCCGGACGTTGCCCGCGTGGGCGCTCCGCATCTACGGCGCGCAGACCCAGACGGGGCCGACCAATTTCACGACTTATCCGCTCGGGCGCTACATGGAGGACAAGGCCTTCCGCGGCGACATCGCCGGCCAGAGCATGGGCGCGGCGGGGACTTACGATCTCGACGAATACAACGGGCGTTATTGCGTGACGCCGGAATTTCCCGGCGGCACCTATGCCTACTTCGTGGCCATCGACGCGGCGGGCGCGCCCACTTTTCCCTACAATATCGGTCGCGCCTACTACGGCAGCCCGACAGGTGCCGCCACCACGCTCGCCGGCACCGAGACGACCTATGTGAGCGCCGGGCCAAACACCTCCGAGCAGCCGCAAGTGACCGCAGTGGACAGCGCGAGCGGTAACGTGACGCTGGTCTGGAACAGCACCGAGGGCGGGACTTACAAAGTGGAAGCCGTGAGCGACCTGACCGGCACCTGGGCCACCCTGAACGCCGCGTATCCCGCCGCCGCCGGAGCGGTGGAGACCACGCTCGTGGAAAACGGAGCGGCTACAGCCGGCAGCAAACGCTTTTACCGTCTGAACCGTACCGCGCTTGCCACCTACGACGGCGGCGGGGGCACGGGCGGCGGCAGCACCGCGGTGGCCCCCGGCGGGAGCGCCGCGCGCGGGGCCACGGTGACGGTGACGATCACAATTACAGCACCGCCCACCCTTCCACCATTTCAGAACAACCAAGGCCAGACCCTGCTTCCGTCATCTGTCGTTCTTGGCGGCTCGATCAGCGGCTCGAGTATTTCGCGTCCGGCACAAGCGACCGTTCTCGCCACCTTCGCCATTCCCGCCAACGCTACGCCGGGGCGGCAAAACATCATCATCACATTTCCGCCTCCGCCGAACGGTGGGACAGCGGCATCCTATTCCGTCACATTCACAATCAACTGACCCCGGACGAAGCGCCGCGCGCCTCGGCGAGGAAGCACGCCATACGCTCGGGACATTTCCGGCGCGGGTCGCCGGGAACTTCCACGCCGCTGGCCACATCCACGGCAAAGGGGCGCACGGCTTCCACGGCGGCGCGGACGTTTTCCGGCTGCAAGCCGCCCGCAAGGATGATGTGCAGCGAGGGATGCCGCCGCACGCACTCGGCGGCAAGCGGAAGGTCGATCAGCCGGCCGGTGCCGCCGTAGGCCGCTCCGGCGTGGGCATCGAGCAGCACATGCGGGGTGGAAAAGCGGTCGGCGCTGGCGACATCGGCCGCATTGCGCAGGCGGAGGGCTTTGATGAAAGGCCGGCCGAGACGCGCAAACTCGGCGCAGTAGGCGGCGTCCTCGTCGCCGTGGAATTGCACGACATCGAAATCCTGCCGCGAGGCCACCGCGCGGGCTTCGTCGAGCGGGAGATTCACGACCACGGCGACGCGCGTGACGAAAGGCGGGAGTGTGCGCAGCCAGGTGTTGTCGGCGGCGGGATCGAGGTAGCGTTTCGAACCGGGGAAAAGGTTGAAGCCGAGGGCGTCGGCCCCGAGGGCGATGGCGGCATCAGCATCGGCGCGGTGGGTGAGGCCGCAGATTTTCACCCGCACGCGCGGGCTCACTCGATGACTTTCCCCTGCACCTGCTTGATCTGCCCGTGGTGGGTGAGGATCTGGTACTTACCCTGGCTGTCTTTGAAAAACGCGCTGAGCACCCAGTTGACGACGCTGACGATGAGGGCACCAAAGAAAGCACTCCAAAATCCGCCCGCGTGAAACCCGGGTACGATGCCCGCGGCAAGCTGCAGCATGAGGGCATTGATGACGAGGATGAAGAAGCCCAGCGTGACGACGATGAACGGCAGGCTGAGCAAAAGAAGCACTGGCCGGATGAACGCGTTGATTATGCCGAGCAGGAGCGCGGTGCAGATCAACGCCGTCAGGTTTTCCGCCTCCATCGGGGTCAGCTTCACGGCCACGGCCACCGCGATACTCGTGCAAAGCCAACGAATGAGGAATGGTTTCATGCCTCGACGTTACGGCGGCGGCGGGCTGATTCCAAGCGGCTTCGCCGGGCGCGGAGAGTTTTTGCGCGCGTGGCTTGAATGTGCGCGCCGGCGGCTGCTAGCGTCCATCGCGTGCGCCCCATTTTTCTGTCGTTGCTCGGCCTTTGGATCCTCCAAGGAACAGGACTGCACGGGGAATTGAGCGAGGAGGAAAAGAAGCGGCAATTTCTGAAGGCGCGGGAGGAAATCCACACCATCCCCATGACACCCGCGCCCGACGCGGCACATCCCAAGCCCAAGCCGAAGCCCAAACCTGATCCGCGACCCGAGCCCGAGGCCACGCCCAAGCCCAAGCCAAAACCTGACTCCGAGTCCCCAGCGACTCCGAAGCCCAAGCCCAAGCCCGAGCCGGAAGTTGCGCCCAAGCCGAAGCCAAAACCCAAGCCCGACCCGGAGCCGGAAACGACGCCGAAACCCAAGCCCAAGCCTGAGCCCGAGCCAGTCACGCCGCGCCCGCAGCCTTTCAATCCGCCGCCCACGCCCGCGCCGCCGGTCACTCCCCCGCCCGTGACCCCGCCACCGAAGCCCGATCTAGAGCGCCCCATCACCATCGAAAAAAACGGCTTCGAGCAGGCGGGCGGCTTCCAACCCGCGCGTCAGCCCGGTTGGTTTGAGCGCTGGAAATACCTCACCAAGCCGGTGCTGAAACAGATCAACAATGCTCCCGTGCTCAGCCGCCGGTGGCGCTACATCGTGGTCCACAACAGCGGCACCCGGCAGGGCAACGCCAAGGCTTTCGAGTATTACCACCGCAACGTCCGCGGGATGCCGAACGGCATGGCCTACCATTTCGTCATCGGCAATGGCAGCTCCTCCGGCGACGGCGAAATCGAGATCGGCAACCGCTGGCACCGGCAGATCCAAGGCGGCCACGTCCACAGCGACTACCTGAACAATATCGCCCTCGGCATCTGCCTCGTCGGTGATTTCAACCGCGACACGCCGACCAAGCGCCAGATCGAAGCCTGCGAAGAACTCATCCGTTTCCTCCGCCAGCGCGTGGGCAAGATCGACAGCAAATGGGCCATCGTGAAACCGCACCGCGAAATCAATCCGCCCCGCTGGCCCACCGACTGCCCCGGCGACAAATTTCCCTACCGCTGGATCCACGGCCGCTTCGACCAGCCGGGCACATGAGGGCATTTGGCATTAGCATTTTGGAGACAGCGACCTGCGGCGACCCCAAGGTGCCCAATGCTCAATGACCATTGGCCTCACCGGTGCGACCGGGTTTATCGGTGGAAAAATCATTGATCTCGCGCTGCGGCGCGGACACGAAATCGTCGCCTTTACGCGTGATCCGCGGCGTGCGATTCCGGGCTGCGAGATGCGCCCTTTCTCGCTGGAAAAAGCGCCGGACATCACGGGCTGTGAAGCGCTCATCCACCTCGCGGGCGAGTCGGTCGTCGGGGTGTGGACCGCAGCAAAAATGCGGCGCATCACCGAGAGTCGCGTGCTCGGCACGCGGCGCATCGTCGAGGCGATCCATGCCGCAACCGTGAAACCCGAGGTGTTGCTCTGCGGCTCCGCCATCGGCTTCTACGGTGACCGCGGCGACGAGGAACTGACCGAGACCGCACCCGCGGGCACCGGCTTTCTCGCCGAGACCACGCAGGCGTGGGAGCGGGAGGCGCTGAATATGGAATGCGCAAGCGGGAGTGCGGAAGTCGGCGCCACGACCGCGACAACTCCGAATTCCGCACGGCCGCGCGTCGTCCTCCTCCGCACCGCCATCGTCCTCGGCGCGCACGGCGGCGCGCTGCCGCTGATGGCGCGCCCTTTTCGCCTCGGCCTCGGTGGCCCGCTCGGCGACGGCCACCAATGGGTGTCGTGGATTCACCTCGACGACCTTGCGCAGCTCGCGCTCTTCGCCATCGAGAATCTCGACGTCCGCGGCCCGCTCAACGGCTCTGCGCCCTGGCCCGTGCGCAATGCCGACTTCACCCGCGCGCTCGCCCGCACGCTTCACAGGCCCGCCTTCCTGCGCGTCCCCGCGTTTGCGCTCCGCACCGCGCTCGGCGGTTTCGCGCACGAGTTGCTCGACAGCAAACGCGTGCTCCCCGCCGCCGCGCTCAATTACGGCTTTGGCTTCCGCTTTCCCGAACTCGCGCCCGCGCTCGCGAACCTCCTCGGCTGAGCGGCCCCGCCCGTTTGACACCGCCCGCCCCGCTCCCTAGCCTGCGCCAATGAGCATCGCCCAACGCCACGCTGATCTTTCGCCCGAGGATTTTCTGCGTGGCGAAGACGGCGCGCCGATATCTACGAAGGCTCCGGCCTAGCCGCTGTGTAGGCCGCCGCCACTAGCGGGCGTCCCCGCGCTTCCCCCAGCGGCCGCATTTCGACTCTCAATTATCCCCGTGAGTTCCCCGCAAAACACCATCGCCATCGTCTTCGACTACGACCAGACGCTCTCGCCCAACTACATGCAGGACGAGGTGATTTTCCCGACCTTCGGCATTGATCCGAAGAAGTTCTGGACGCGCTGCCATGAGCTGGTGAAAGCGCAGGGCTACGACAACGAACTCGCCTACATGAAGGCGCTGCTCGATTACCTCGACATCGACCGCCCCACCAATGCCCGCCTGCGCGAACTCGGTGCCGGGCTCCAGTTCTTCCCCGGCCTGCCCGAGATGTTCGACGAATTCCGCACCGGCCTGCTCACCGCCGAACACGAGGCGCATGGCATCCGCGTCGAGCACTACATCATCTCGAGCGGGCTGAAGGCGCTCATCGAAGGCTCGCGCATCGCGCCCCATGTGCGCGCCATTTTTGGCTGCGAATTCGCCGAGGACCGCGACGGGCGCATCACCTTCCCGAAGCGCGTCATCTCCCACACGCAGAAGACGCAGTTCCTTTTCCGCATCAACAAGGGTCTGCTCGAATACACGCAGGACGTGAACGACCACATGCCCGCCGAACTGCGGCCCGTCCCTTTCGAGCACATGATCTACGTCGGTGACGGCCCCACCGATGTCCCCTGCTTCACCGTCGTCCGCCAGAACGGCGGCCACGCCATCGCCGTGTACAACCCCGCCGACCCCGCGCGCGCGAGTTTCAAGAAATGCTACCAGCTTTCCACCCACGCCGACCGCGTCCGCCACATCGCGCCCGCCGACTACCGCGCCGGCTCGCACCTCCGCTTCCTGCTCGAGCAGATGGTCGGTGAAGTCGCCACCCGCATCGTCGAGCGCCGTGCCCGCGACCTTGAAGCCGGCACCATCCGCGCACCGAAGCACGCGGATTAAACATGGAAGCCTCCACCCTCAACTGTCCGATGTGCGGCGCACCCGCCGCGAGCGACACCACGCAATGCACCCACTGCCAGGCGCGGCTCGCCACGGTGGCCTGCCCGTCATGCTTCGGCATGCTTTTCGTCGGCGCAAAATTCTGCCCGCACTGCGGCACCAAGGCCTCGCGCGTGGATGACGCGGCCCTCGAAGCGCGATCGTGTCCCGGCTGCGGCACGAATCTTCAGGCCGTGGCACTGGGCGACTCGACGGTCCACGAGTGCCCGGAATGCGCTGGAATTTGGGTCAATGTGGAAACGTTCCAAGCCATCTGCGCCGACCGCGAGAAACAATCCGTGGTGCTGGGCGGCGCCACCCCCAATCCACTCACCGAGCCGCCTCGCGCCACGCTCGAGGAAATCCGCTACCGCCCCTGTCCGACCTGCCGCACGCTGATGAACCGGGTCAATTTTTCCGACCGCTCCGGCATCATCATCGATGCATGCCGCGGTCACGGCACCTGGCTCGACCGCGACGAACTCCGCCGCGTCGTCGAGTTCATCCGCGCCGGCGGCGTGGAGGCGTCGCGCGAGCGGGATCGTCGGCTCTGGGCGACGGAAAAGCGCCGCAAGTCCAACTCTTCCCCCGTGACTATCGAAACTCCACTCAACGTCGGCGGCATGACGCGCGAACCTGATCTTAGCGACATCCTCTACGTCATCGGGCGCGCCCTTTTCGGCACGTTTTTCAAACGCGCAGACTAACCCGGGATCATCGCGCGATTCGTCGGTCTGCCGTCTCCTTGTCACCGCGCGAACCCGAGCGTTAAGCCGACGCGCCATTCGTCTTTGCCCTGATGCTGCACGGTGAATTGCAGCCAGCTCTCGGCGGCGAGCGGGACGCGATGCAGCAGCTCCCACGCGGTGCGTTCGCTGCCCTGGTCGCCGAGGCGCTCGTGGATCACGGCGACGGCGGTGATGTCGTCGTCGCGCTGTGCAATCAGGCCGCGCCAGGTGATGCCGCCGGCGAAACGCCAGTCGTTGGCGCGCTTGCTCGCGCCAGCGACGGAAGCGGATGCAAAGGCGGAGCCGCCTTGCTCGGCACTGCCGGCTTCGCGGTGCAGCGTCGCGTCGGCGAAGGCGTATGCGCCCCACGAGTCGTCGCCCTTTCCCGTGAGCAGCCAGCCGCCGAGGCCGGTGTGAAAGTGGCCAAGTTTTTCTACTTCTTCGTCGGTGGTGCGCCAGGCGATCTCGCCGAGCAGGAGCGGACGCGGGGTGTCGTCGCCGAATGTGAGTGCGGGACGACCGTGCAATTCATACTCCGATTCGAGCAAGAGCGCGGCGGTCTGGAGCGCGACGTGCCGGGTGGGCTTAATCTCGAACCTCACTCCGGGCGGCGATAGCGGAAAGAGATCGAGCAGACCGGGAGAGCCGGGTGAAAATTCCCCGCCCGTTCGCGAAGGCAGGCGCAGAAAGGGCGCGGTGGACGGCAGCGAGTGGAAATCCCACGTCGGGTCGTAGCGCCCAGCGAGCACGTTCCATTTGTCCGAGCCGTCCCACTTCAGCCACGCCATGTAGATGCGACCGCGCCAGTCCCACTCTTCCTCTTCGCCCCACGCGACCGTGGGTAGCGCGAAGGCATACACGTTGTCGAGAACGGACCAACCGGTGAGCATCCCTAGGTCGAGTTCGCTGGCGGCGCTGAGGTCGAGGCGCGCGGGCCAGTTGTGCGCTGTGCTGGAGTAGAGCAGTTCGGCGACGGCACTGAGGCCGATCTCGACGCCGCGCTCGGACAGCGAGTCGCGCCATCGCGGCTCGGCGGCGAATGTTGATACGGCACTCGCGGCCAGTGCGGCGATCAGGAGACGATGCATGTTGATGCGTCGCGCTCGGTGCGCTGCCAGCGGCCATCGGCGTCGGCGGTCGCGCCGCGCCACCAGCCGACGAGACTCGTCGGCAGCGTGAGGACTAGGAAGTAGAGCGGGTAAAGCGGCGCGAGGATGAGCGAACGCCAGCACCGCCGGGCGTAGTGCGAGTCGAATAGCGTGGCCGTGAGCGTCTGGCAGAGAAACATGCCGAAGGCCAAAAGTTGCAGGTGACCAGGGACGAGGCGAACGACCTCGGGAGACCGCGGCCAGGCGGCCACATCCAGCGCGAGCATGGCGACGAGCAGGACGGCCCAGGCCATGCAGCACACACTTTCCACGGTGAAAATCGCGAGCGCCGAACGGCCGGTGGTCCAGCCGTTGCCGTGAGCGCGGAGCACCTCCACCATGCCCCGACTCCACCGGACCCGCTGCTGCCAGAGATCGCGCCAGCGCGCCGGCACCTCCACACTCGCGGACGCCTCGGGCACATAGTCGAGCCGCCAGCCGGCGCGCTGCATGCGCCAGCTCAACTCGATGTCTTCGGCAACGGAGTTGGAAAGGAAGCCACCACATTTCCGCAACGCCTCGACGCGGTAGCACGCCGCCGCGCCGCTCACGGTGAAGAGACCGCCCCACAGTCCATTCGAGCGTTTCAGTAGTCCAATGATGCTCGCGTATTCCACCGCCTGCATGCGGGCTAGCAGGCCGTGTTCGCCGCGCACGCGGATGTTGGCCGTGGCCGCACCGACCTGCGGATCGTCGAAGGCGGCGGCGAGATCGCCGATGGCGTCGGGCGCGACGTGCGTGTCGGCGTCGATCACCAGCACCAGTTCGGTCGTCACGTCGGCCAGCGCGGCGTCGAGTGCGGCGCTCTTGCCGGTGTTGCCGGCGAGTTCGCGCAGTTCCACGCCTCTACTGACAAAGCTGCGTGCAATCTCCGCGGTTGCGTCGGTGCTGCCGTCGCTCACCACGCAGATCTTCAAATCGGCGTGGGTGCTGGCGACGAGTGCCTCGAGGCAACCGCCGATCGTGCGCTCTTCATTGTGCGCCGGCACGACGACGGTGACGCTGCGTTTGCTGGTCGTCACGGCGGGCCGCGACGATTCGCGCCACAGCACCTGCACGCACGCAGTGACAATGAGGTAAACGCTCAGCGCGCCGGGAAAGATGGCTGCCCCGATCCCCGCAATAACGATCCAGTCGTGCATCACCGGTCCTCCTTCGCCGTCAGCTTGGGTTGAAACTCCGACTCGATCCGGAGCATTCCGGTGAGGGTGTGGCGCGCGGTATCGCGCAGCGTGAGGATACGGCAATCAGGCCGCGCTTTCGCCGCGCGGATGAAGGTGCGCAGAGCTGCGAGATTGTCGGACAGCGAGGAGATCCACTGGTGGGTATTTATGATGAAGCAGGGCTCGCCCGCGGCGGCCATTTTATCGAGGCCGCGAATCCATGCGGCCGCCATCTCGGGCGCGGAAAGCCCGGCCACGAAGCGTGCGTCCCAGTCATTTGGGAAGATGAATGGCATGACCATGATGCCGCGTGTGGGATCATTTGCGGCACGTACGATCTCCGGACCGCAATAGCTCACGAGCGGATCGTAGGCCGCGGAGCCATCGTAGAGCAGGCCGTGATGGATGAGCCGCTCGCGGGCGATGTCGGTGATGCTATTGCGCGGCGCGCCGAATCCTTCGATCACAAAGCCCTGCTCCTGCATCGCCGCGATGGAACGATCGACGACGGCGACCTGCTCCGCGTCGGGAAGTTCGTCGAGCTGCTCGTGATTGTAACCGTGCGAGCCGACCTCGTGCCCCTCCGCCACCGCGCGGGCAAGCACGGGCCGCTGCAATTCCGCGATGCGGCCACAGGTGATGAAGCTGGCCTTCACACCCTCTTCGGAAAAAAGATCGAGCATGCGACCGATCATCTCGGGCGTGACCGTGTCGTAGCGGCGCCGGGAGTCCGGCTCGGTGTCGATGCGGATGGTCACGGCGGTGAATTCCGCACGCGGCACTCCGCCATACTTGGCGCAGAGCTGCTGGGCATGGTGCAGCGTGGTGAAAGTTTGGTCGTCCCACTGCCGGTAGTTAAACCAGACCGCATCTTCTCGATCCGCGCCGATCGCGGCGAGCGTCGCCAGCGTGCTGCGCAGTGACATGTCGGCATCGAGCAGCACGGAGAATTTCGCGTCACCGTCCACCTGTTTGCGACCAGCGATGATGGATTTCGCCAGCCACTCCGGCGACTTCTCCCAATCGTCCCAGTAGCCCATGAGCACGATTTCATCCACGCCGGCCTGGCACATCTCGCCGAGATCCTGACCGGACTGCGTATTCAGCGAGTAGTCCTCCGCGCTGAAGGGCAGCACACACGCGCCAAACCACAGTCCCGGTGCCACCTCGGCGATGGCATCGCGCATCGTATCGAGTGCATCGCGGATCGCCGCTCCGCGCATTTCCGTCCAGGCCGCCCACAGTGGCGAGCCCTTCTTCGCCGCCGCCAGCAGTTTCCTACGATCCACTTTCGCGCCGCCGAGGCGCTCGCCGAGCGCGGAGAGGCAGCGGGCGCAGGCACAGGAACTGTCGGCATCGTAGCGAATAAAGTCTGTGTAGATCGCCGCGAATCGGCCCGCGCCTTTCTCACACACCTCGCGCAGCAGTGAGGCTTCGTAGGCGACGGCGTCGGCATTGCGCGGACACAACCAGTCGTCCTGCGGCATCGGCACGCCGTCGGGGCGCAGATGGTAGGCGCGCCACTCGGGATGCAGCGTCGCCGCCCGCGGATCGTGAAAGGCCGGGAGCCAGGCGGCGACTTCAATCCCGGCGGCGCGGATCGCATCGACGAAACACCACAGCCGCCCGTCGTCGAAACCCGCAGCCACCGGGGCCAGCGCGCTCGGGTAAAAGACTTCGCCGCCGACGAATTCATCGGTCTCGTCCTGTTTGCATTGGAGCCACACCCGGCGCACGCCCTGCCGACGCAGGCGCTCGATCAGCGGAGAAAAGTCCGGCTTTCCCGCGAGGTGGACGGCCGCACGCAGCACCACGGTGCCCACGCAGCCGGAGCGACCATCGAGTTCGACGACCGGCTCGCGCAACACAAGCGGCGACGCCACCGACAGAGCGGGCGCTGGCGAAAACTTCGGCACGTCCGTTTTCCAAAACGTGGTGCCGATGCCGAGCAGGGCGGCAGTAGCGAGGAGTGAAGCGGCGGCTTTCCAGCGGAGTGAGCGCTGGCAAACGGGAGATCGAAACATGCCCGCAAAATCTGCCGCGATGCGATGGACACCAAACCCGGAACTGTATCGGGAGCGATACAAGTGAAAGGACGCGGCGCTCTCGGAGACTTCATCCGAGGACCCGAACTTGGCTAGGGAAACATACCGCTTCCCCCTCGTCCTCCCCTCAGCTTCCGGCGCGGCGCTCGCGGAAGAAGGCTTGAAGCATGGCGGCGCATTCGTCCTGGCGGACGCCGCTGGCAATGACGCAGTGGTGGTTGAGTTGCGGATGCTGGAGGATGTTCAAGAGGCTGCCTCCCGCGCCGTCTTTCGGGGAGAGACAGCCGAAGACGACGCGCTTCATCCGCACATGGACGAGCGCGCCGGCGCACATCGGGCAGGGCTCCTTGGTCACGTAAATTTCGCACTCATGAAGCCGCCAGTCGCCAATCACGCTCTCGGCCTGGGTGATGGCGAGCATCTCGGCGTGGGCCGTGGCATCCTTCAGTGTCTCTACTTGGTTAAAGGCGCGGGCAATGATTTGTCCGCCGTGGACGATAACGGCACCGACGGGCACCTCCTCCGCTTCCCACGCGCGGCGGGCCAGGCGCAGCGCCTCGGCCATGAAAAAGCTGTCGCTTTGCAGATCAATGAAGGTGTCCATGGAGACGGCGAAATTCTGGTTGCGCGGCAGGGTATTCAAGCTATTACTCCCGTCCCTTTTCCAAAACCGCACCCAACCAACCACGCCATGAACATCATCGACAAGATCAACCAGGAACAAATGAAGAAGGATGTCACTGCGTTCAACGTGGGCGACAGCGTGCGGGTCCACACCATCGTGAAGGAAGGTGAAAAGGAGCGCGTGCAGATTTTCTCGGGCATCGTCATCGGGCGCAAAGGGCTGCTGCTGAACGCCACATTGACCGTGCGCCGCATCAGCTACGGCGAGGGCGTCGAGCGGGTGTTCCCGATTCACTCCCCGCGCATCGCGAAAATCGAAGTGGAAACCGCCGGCACCGCGCGCCGGGCGAAGCTGAACTACCTCCGCAACCGCAAAGGCAAGAGCGCGATGGCGGTGCGCGAGAAGGCGGCAGCGGCAAAAGCCTGACCCAGATCGGCCTTCGTCCGCCTGCCGACGATGAAGTGCAGCCTCAAACATGAACGGGCGCTCCGCAAAATGGGGTTTCCGCTCGTGGTGGGGATCGATGAAGCGGGACGCGGCCCGCTCGCCGGCCCGGTAGTCGCAGCCGCCGTGGTTTTGCCGGACGGCTTTCGCCATGACCAGCTCGATGACTCGAAAAAGCTCACCGCCCGCCTGCGCGACGAACTTTTCGCTGAACTCACCAGCCGGGCGGACATCAACTGGGCGGTCTCCGTCGTGGAGCCGGAGGAAGTGGATCGGCTGAATATCCTGGAAGCGACGCATGAGGCCATGCGCCGCGCCGTGGCCGAGCTGGTGCCGGATCCCGATCACGCGCTCATCGACGGCCTCCCGGTGCTGCCCTTCCCCATCCCGCAGACCGCACTCGTGGGCGGCGACGGTCTCAGTTTCAGCATCGCCGCCGCCAGCGTCATCGCCAAAGTCACGCGCGACCGAATCATGGTGACGATGGACGCGCAATATCCCGGCTACGAATTTGCACAGCATAAAGGCTATGGCACCGCCCTTCATCTCGCTAGGCTCCGTGCGCATGGGCCTAGTCCGATTCATCGGAAATCTTTTTCCCCCGTTCGCCAGGCGGTTCTCCCGCTCACCTGAACCGGGCGAAAACGCGGAGCAGTGGCTCGGGCGCGAGGGCGAGCGCCTCGCCGAGCGGCACCTGCGGCGTCACGGCTACAAGATTCTCTATCGCAACTATCGCGCGCCCCACGGCGGCGAAGTGGATCTCGTCTGCCGCGACAAAACGTGCGCCACGCTCGTTTTCGCAGAGGTGAAAACCCGTCGCGGCCTAGGCTTCGGCGCGCCGGGCGAAGCCGTCACCCGCGACAAGCAAAAGCTCATCGCCCGCGGCGCGCTCGCCTGGCTGCGCCTGCTCGATAACCCCGACATTTTGTTCCGCTTCGACATCGTGGAAGTCGTCGTCGAGAACGACCGCCCGGTGTTCAACATCATCAAGAACGCCTTCACCCTGCCGGAGCCGTATCTTTACTGAGGCGACGGTCAGCGGCCCGATTGCGTTTGGAAAGTCGCGGGCACCGTCGCATAACCGGCGAACCGATTTATGAAAACCTTCCTGACTCTTGTATCACTGCTTTTGCTGCTCGGAGTCGAAAGCCCGGGCGCGGAGACCACGGCACGTCCGCACATCCTTTGGATCACGAGCGAGGATCACGGGCCACAGATGGGCTGCTACGGCGACGCCTTTGCCACCACGCCAAATGTAGATGCGCTGGCCGCGCGGGGGATGATCTACACGCATGCGTGGTCGTGCGCACCAGTGTGCGCACCGGCCCGCACGACCCTGATTTCGGGCCTGTATGCGACCTCCACGGGCAGCGAGCAGATGCGGAGCATGGTGCCGTTCCCGGCGGGAAAGCAGATGTTTCCGCAGCTCCTCCGTGCAGCCGGCTATTACTGCACGAATAACTCGAAAGAGGATTACAACCTCACGTCGCCCGGGCGCGTGTGGGACGAATCCTCGGCGAAAGCGCATTGGAAAAACCGGCCATCGGATGCGCCGTTCTTCGCGGTGTTCAATTCGACACGAAGCCATGAGAGCCAGTTGCGCGACTACCGCAGCGCGCCGCAGCACGATCCGGCAAAAGTGCGGGTGCCGGCGTATCACCCGGATACACCGGAGGTGCGGAAGGATTGGGCGCGCTATTACGACATTGTGTCATTGGCGGATGCGGATGCGGGCCGGCAGTTGCGGGAGTTGGAGGAGGCGGGGCTGGCAGAGGAAACAATCGTGTTTTACTTCGCCGATCACGGCTCGGGCATGCCGCGGAGCAAGCGCTGGCCATATAATTCCGGCCTTCAGGTGCCGCTGGTGGTTTACATCCCGGAAAAGTTCAAGACGCTGCGTCCGCCGGAATACACGAAAGGCGGCAAGTCGGATCGACTGGTGAGCTTCGTGGATTTCGCACCGACGGTGCTGAGCCTGGCGGGTCTTCCGTCGCCGGACTGGATGCAGGGGCAGGCGTTTCTCGGGAAGTTTCAGACGCCACCACAACCCTACGTCCACGGTTTCCGCGGGCGCATGGACGAACGCTACGATCTGGTGCGCAGCGTGACGGACGGGCGCTACGTGTACGTCCGCAATTTCCTGCCGCATCTGATCTACGGACAGCATCTCGATTACATGTGGCAGACGCCGACGACGCGGGTGTGGGAGCAAATGCACAACACCGGACAACTCAACGCGGTGCAGGATGCATTTTGGAAACCCAAGCCGCCGGAGGAACTCTACGATCTCCAGAGCGATCCCGACGAAGTGAAGAATCTCGCCGCCTCCGCCGAGCATGCAGAGATCAAGGCGAAGCTGCGCGCGGCCCAGCGGGAACTGGCAGCGAAGATTCGCGATGTCGGTTTCATACCGGAGGGCGAGCGGCTCGCGCGGACCAAAGGGAGTGCGCCCTACGACTTCGGCCACGGCAACGAATATCCATTCGTCCGGATTTCCGAGATGGCGGAAACCGCATCGCTGCTCGATCCGGCGGCACTGCCCGCGCTGCGCAAAGGCCTCGCCGATGCCGATTCCACGGTTCGCCATTGGGCGGTCCTCGGCTTGCTGATGCGAGGCCGGGCGACGGTGGCGGAAGCGCATGGGGATTTACAGACGGCCCTGAAAGATAGCTCGCCGTATGTGCGCATCCCGGCCGCGCAGGCGCTCGCCCAGTTTGGCCCCGACGCGGATTTTCCAGCCTCCCTCGACCTGCTCTTGGCGCATGCGGACTGGGGAAAAAACGATGTTTTCGTCGCGATCTCCGCGCTCACGGCGATCGACGCGCTCGGCGCAAAGGCCGCGCTGTGCGCTGCCGCGCTCAAGGCGCTCCCGGACAAAGGCACGTCGCCGCACGGACGCTACAGCGGCTACGTGCCGCGGCTGCTCGGTGATCTTCGCGCGCGCTTTCAATGACGCGCCGCCACTTCAGCGCGGATCCTGCGAGGGCGGAATTCCCGGCCGATGAGGATGAATCTTGAGCAGCGCGGGACGCGGGACTTTCCACCACACCGCGCTCACAGCGCAGAGCAGGACGACCAGAAAGAGGATGACGATGAGCCCGGTCGGGAGATGCCGACGCTTGAGCGGCTTGGTCAGCGTCTTGATGGAGCGACCGAGCGGGCGAAGATGCTTGAGGAGTTCGGCGGTGGTGCGGATTTCGCGGTAGGGGTGTGAGCCATCGAGCAGGCGGGCGCGGTGCGCGTGCTGGAGGCGGCGCATTTCCTCCGGCTCCAGCGGCAAGTCCGGCTCGTTCGTGTCTTTTGATGAGTCGGCGAAATCTTCGATGCAGACGAAAATGTAGAGTTCCTTACGCATCTGCCGTGCGAGGTCGTGCTCGAGTTGCGCGTGCGTGCGGCGTCCCTCCGCGTAGGTGGCGGGTGCGCCGACAGTGTCCACGTAGCCGGCGCAATGACCGGCGATATGGATGACCGCCCGGCATTCCAGCAGCCGTTCGCGCAGGCATTCGGCGAAGGGTTTGCCAAGCGGAGTCTGGTCGAGGTAAACGGGCTCGGCTCCAAGATCGCGGAGTGTCGCTTCCACCGCATCGCGGGTGAAGGCGAGTTCGGGGGTCGCGGCGGAGAGATAGATTTGAGTGCCGGGCAGAGCCATGCGCGGCGGAGATTGGAGCGGAGGAAAAAGCATGGCGAGGGCGAAGTGCCCCGCGCTACGCCGGTGGAAACCAAAAAAGATGGCGCTGCGGAACGACAGTAGCCGTCGCCTTTCCGCAGCGCCAAAAAGATTGCCCCACACGTGCCGTCCGGGCGGGGTTCCGCGTTCCCCCTAAGGTTAACGGGCGGTGACCTGGGACGAGCTTCGATCTTCCTAAAAAGGCATGATCTAATACCGCCCACCCCGGCCTCCTGAGTTGATGTTAATACCGGATCGGGATTTCCACCCTTTGGTCGAACACAGCAGGGCAAATTGACGATGAAAGCGACCACGCGGCACTCGGGCCGGACACTGGTGCTTTCACAAAAAAACTGGTAAAGAACCCGGCTCGTCCGCGCGGCGCGCACGGGCCTTTGGCTGGAAAGACCTTTCGTTTTCAACCCAGCCGAAGTCAATGCCCCAACCGCGGGTATTTTCGCTCCGGCACCGCGGACAAATCCACCGCAACTCCCGGCGCACCCCGCGGTTGCAATGGACGCGCGCGTCGCCGACCTTCGCCGCCTTCCAACCCAAACCATGAAACTGCCCGAAAACATCCGCCCTTTCCTCATTCCCGCCGCTTGGCTCGCCACGGCCGCCGTGACCTTCGGCCTCGGCCGGCTCTCATCATTCGTCGATTCTCCGCCGGAAAAAAGTGCGCCGGTGACGACTCCCGGTTCGCCGCGCGGCGCGGTCGCCGGGCTCGACTCCGCGCCGGGCGACGCCGGCTGGCGCACCCTTCCCGGCGCGGGTGGTAGCCCAGCGACATTGGAGGAACTGACCGGCGGCAAGCCGATGGGCGATTGGCTCAAGCATCTCCTGTCGCAGGACGACGAGGTCGCGCGGATGACGGGATTCATGTTGCTCCTCGATAAACTGAACACGCCCGAGGAAATTGAAGCGGCACTGGCTGTTGTGCATGCCTCTGGCGGCGGGCGCGGCGACTGGGGCTTCCGCAGCATTCGCGAGGCGTCGATGCTTTTGCAGAAATGGACCAAGCTCGATGCAAAGTCCGCGATGGCCTACGCGCAAAAGCTCGAAGATCGCGGCGCGAAATTCATGGGCATGAACACCGTGCTCCAGACGTGGACACGCTCGAACCCGCAGGAGGCCGTGGCCTGGGCGCAGGCCAACGGCACCAGCCAGCCCAACGCGGACGGCACCACGGATCGCACGGCGGGCAACTGGCAGATGACCGCAGTCCTCGACCAACTCGCAAAAACCGACCTCGGGCAGGCGCTCGAACTCGCGCAAAAAGAGCCCGTCAGCATGGCGCGCGGGCGGACCATCCAGACACTCGTAAGCCAGCTCGTCAGCCAGCGGGGGGAAACCGCAGCGCGCGAAGCCGCGCTGGCCATTACCGACGACAGCATGCGCGCCGCGATGATCCGACAGCTCGCCGGGCGGGCTGCTGAAACCGATCCAGCCGGTGCCATGGAGTGGGTCTCCTCCCTGCCGGCTGGCGCGTCTAAAACAAGTGCTTTGGCTGAAACCGTGGGACAGTGGGCCCGCAAAGATGCCACCGCCGCCGCGACCTACATGGCCACGCTTCCAGCGGGCATCGAGACCGATGAGCCGCGCGCGCGTTTCGCCCGCTCCATCGTCCGCACCGATCCGACGAGCGCCATTGCTTGGTCCAACACGATTACCGACCCAAAAGCCCGCACCGAATCGCTCGGCGATGTGGTGGGTAGCTGGATGCGCAGCGACGCCGACGCTGCAAAAAAATGGGTCGCGACCAGTCAGCTCCCAGAGGAAACGAAGAAGGAAATTCTAACTGTTGCCGCCCAACGTGGCCCCGACTGGGGCGGGCGGGGCGGTAACGGCGGTCCCGGTCGGCGCGGACCGTAAAGAAGGAAAGGTCTGCCGCTGGACAACGCGGCGATCGACAAACAAAAAGGCCGTCCGCTTGCGCGGACGGCCTTTGTTATTTTGAGCTGCTATCTCTTAGTAGCGGTAGTGTGCGGGCTTGTAAGGACCTTCAACCGGCACGTCGAGATAGGCGGCCTGCTTCGCGGTGAGTGTGGTGAGTTTCACGCCGATTTTCGCGAGGTGCAGGCGGGCGACTTCTTCATCAAGCTTCTTGGGCAGGACATAGACGGCGGGCTTGTAGGTGTCTTTGTTCTTCCAGAGGTCGAGCTGGGCGAGGGTCTGGTTGCTGAACGAGTTGGACATGACAAATGACGGATGTCCCGTGGCGCAGCCAAGGTTCACGAGACGGCCTTCGGCGAGGAGGAAAATCTCCTGACCTTCCTTAAAGGTGTATTTGTCCACCTGCGGCTTGATGTTCGTGCGCTTAATGCCGGGGTAGTTCACCAGCTTATCGACCTGAATTTCGTTGTCGAAGTGGCCAATGTTACAGATTACAGCTTGGTCCTTCATCTTGGTCATGTGTTCGATGGTGATGACATCGACGTTGCCCGTCGTGGTAACATAAATGTCGCCGCGACCGAGCGTGTCCTCGATCGTCGTGACTTCGTAGCCTTCCATTGCGGCTTGCAGCGCGTTGATCGGATCGATCTCCGTCACGATGACGCGCGCACCTTGTCCGCGCAGCGATTGCGCACAGCCCTTGCCCACGTCGCCGTAACCGATAACCACTGCGACTTTGCCGGAAATCATCACGTCGAGCGCGCGGTTCAGTCCGTCCACGAGCGAGTGGCGGCAGCCGTAGAGATTGTCGAACTTCGACTTGGTCACCGAGTCATTCACGTTGAACGCGGGGACCAGCAGCTTGCCGAGTTCCTGAAGCTTGTAGAGGCGATGCACGCCGGTCGTGGTCTCCTCGGACACACCACGCCAGTCCTTCACGATTTCGTGGAAGATGAAAGGGTTCTCAGCGTGAACCTTCTTCAGCAGATCCTTGATGACTTTCTCCTCGTGCGAGCCCGACTCGCTATCCACCCACTTGTCGCCTTCCTCGAGTTCATAGCCTTTGTGGATGAAAAGGGTGACGTCGCCGCCGTCATCGACGACGAGTTGCGGACCTTTACCGTCGTTGTTCACAATGGCCTTCCAAGTGCAGTCCCAATACTCTTCCAAAGTCTCGCCCTTCCACGCAAAGACCGGCACACCAGTGGCGGCGATGGCTGCTGCGGCGTGGTCTTGCGTCGAGAATATGTTGCAGGAAGCCCAGCGCACATCCGCGCCGAGGGCCACCAGTGTTTCGATAAGCACCGCCGTTTGGATGGTCATGTGCAGCGAGCCGGTGATGCGAACGCCCTTCAGCGGCAGGCTCGGTGCGTATTGTTTACGAATGGAAATCAGGCCCGGCATTTCCTGCTCGGCAATCTCGATTTCTTTGCGGCCCCAGCTAGCGAGGTTGATGTCGGCGACTTTGAAGTCGGTGGATTTGATGGTCGGTGTGGTCATGCTCATAAATTTGATGTTTTGAATGTTTCTCGGTTAAAGAACGCCGCAGCGAAACAAGCGGACGCATCTTCCAATCTTGATGGGATGATGGATGGTAAATCGGATCGGGTCGTCGTCAAATTGAAATTCCTGCCCAACCAGACGACTATCAGCGCACGATTTTCAGAAGTCCGCCCCTTTCCACTTCGCTCCGTTCGTCGGCCATAATGGTCGTTTTTCCATCTCGAATTTCATCTCACACCATGTCCAAAACACTCGTTCAACCTTATCTCACCTTCGGCGGGCGCTGCGAAGAGGCGCTGGAGTTTTACAAAAGAGCCATCGGCGCGCAGGTGGAGATGGTTATGTATTTTGAGGAAGCGCCGGAGTCGCCTCCGCCCGGCATGCTCGCGGAAGGCTTCGAGAAAAAGGTGATGCATTGCAGTTTTCGCGTGGGAGAAAGCGTAGTCATGGCCTCGGACGGCTGCGGGCCTGATGAAGCGAAATTCAATGGCTTTTCGCTTTCGCTGAGCATGCCGGGCGAAGCAGACGCACGGCGCGTTTTCAGCGCGCTGTCCAATGGCGGAACCGTGAAAATGCCGCTCGACCGAACTTTTTGGTCGCCGTGCTTTGGCATGGTGGAAGACCGCTTTGGCATGGGCTGGATTGTCACCGTTCCCACGGAAAACCCGCCCGTATCATGAGCAGCGTCCGCGTCCTTGTCGGCACCAAGAAAGGTGCGTTTATCCTTACCGCCGATGGAAAGCGGGAGCAGTGGAAAATCAACGGGGCGTTTTTCGGCGGCTGGGAAATGTATCACCTTAAAGGCTCGCCGGTGCATCAGGACCGCATCTACGCGTCGCAGACGAGCGGTTGGTTCGGGCAGATCATTCAGCGCTCGGATGATGGCGGGAAAACGTGGAGCGTCCCCGGCGGTGGGACGGTGCCCGAGCCCGGCGAGAGTAACAAATTCGTGTACGATGGCGAAGTGGGGACGCACAAGTGGTACGACGGCACGCAGCATCCGTGGGAGTTCAAGCGCATCTGGCATCTCGAGCCATCGCTCACCGATCCCGATACCGCCTTCGCGGGCGCGGAGGATGCCGCCATTTTCAAGACGACGGATGGCGGCGCGACATGGAAGGAATTGCCCGGCTTGCGTGCCGCAAAAGGCCATCTTTGGCAACCGGGCGCGGGCGGCATGGGATTGCACACGATCTTGATCGATCCGATAAATGAACAGCGGATGTTTGGCGCGATTTCCGCCGCGGGCGTCTTTCGCACAGACGACGGCGGGACAAACTGGAAGCCGATCAATCGGGGTCTGAAATCCGCTTACGAACTTCCCGATCCGAACGCCGACGTAGGGCACTGCGTTCATCGCATCGCCATGCATTCCTCGCGTCCCGATGTGCTTTTCATGCAAAAACACTGGGACGTGCTGCGCAGCGATAACGCGGGTGACATGTGGTACGAAGTGAGCGGCAATCTGCCCACCGATTTTGGCTTTCCCATCGACGTGCATACGCACGAGCCGGAGACAATTTACGTCGTGCCGATCACCAGCGACTCCGAGCATTTCCCGCCGGATGGAAAGCTGCGCGTGTACCGCAGTCGCACTGGCGGCAATGAATGGGAGCCGCTCACGCACGGGCTGCCACAGGAGAACTGCTACGTGAACGTGCTGCGCGACGCGATGGCAGTCGATTCGCTCGACTCGTGCGGCATCTATTTTGGCACGACCGGAGGACAAGTGTATTGCTCGCCCGATGGCGGCGACCACTGGCACGCGATCGTGCGCGATTTGCCAGCTGTTTATTCCGTGGAAGTCCAGACGCTGCCATGATCCGAGTGGTGCTCCCGTATCACCTGCAAAATCTCGCGCGCGTCGGCGACGAGGTGCAGGTGAAAGTCGGGCATCCCGCCACGCTCGGTGCCGTGCTCGATGCGATCGAGGCCGCATATCCCGTCCTCCGCGGCACGATTCGCGATCATGGGACGCTCAAGCGCCGTCCTTTCGTCCGCTTTTACGCGTGCCAGGAAGACCTCTCCCTCAACCCGCCCGAGACACCGTTGCCCGCGTCCGTAATCAACGGGTCCGAACCTTTCCTCGTCATAGGTGCGATCGCTGGCGGCTGAAATCCAGCGGATACTTACGCCCTTAAAATGTTGCGAGCGTGGTCCGCGTCCTGTGCGATCTGCGTGCGGAGGGCTTCGAGGGTGGGGAATTTTTGTTCGGGGCGAAGAAACTGGTGGAAGGTGATTTCGATATCTTCGCCGTAAATGGCTTGGTCAAAGTCGAAAAGATGCACTTCGAGCAGGCGCTCGCCGGTGGCGTTTTTGATGGTGGGGCGAACGCCGATGTTCACGACGCCGGGCAGCTTTTGCGTACCGCGCCAGGCTTCGACCGCATATACGCCATTCGGCGGAAATTGTTCGTTGTGCGCGCTGAGGTTGGCGGTCGGAAAGCCGAGGGTGCGCCCGATGTGATCGCCCTCGACTACGGTGCCGAGGATGGTGAAATCGCGGCCAAGCATACGCGCGGTACGCGCTAGGTCGCCGGCTTCCACGGCGCGCCGGATGAGGGTGCTGCTGACGATTTCATCGTCCACTTTCACGGCGGCCACGCCGACTTCGGCAAAGCCGAGTTGCTCTCCGAGTTCGGCCAGCAGCGCGAGGTTGCCGGCGCGGTCTTTGCCAAATGACCACTCGTAGCCAACGCAAATTTCGCGAAGCGGCCGGGCCGACGCGGCGAGGGCGCGGATGAAGTCAGCAGGCGGGGTGGTGGCGAAGGCGTGGTCGAACGGAATGAGGAGAACGCGGTCGAGGCCGAGTGCGCCGATGAGTTGCAGCTTGTGCGGCGTGGAGGTGAGAAGCCGGGGCGCGTGCTCAGGGCGCAGCACGCGAATGGGGTGAGGATCGAAGGTGACGGCGACGGCAGTGCCGCCGGACTGGCGAGCGTCAGCGAGCGCGCGGCAAAGCACGGCTTGATGGCCGAGGTGGACGCCGTCGAAGACGCCTATGGCGAGGAAGAGCGGACCGGGGAGCTGGCCTAAGTCGGCAATGGAGCGGAGCGGGGACACAGGAAAATGACGAAGCGGGAATGACGAATTAGGAGCACTCGTTTGAGCGCCGTTTTCGACATTCGGAATTCGATCTTCTTTCGTTATTCCGCATTCGTCATTCGCCATTTCCTCTACGCTCCCCGCATGCGGGAGACCGTCGGCAGGCTGAGGATGCGGCTTTCGATCTCACGCGGGTCGAGAGTCTTGATTTCGTCCACGGTTACGGAGTGTTCGAGGGTGAATTTGCCGCTTTTCGTCCGGCGCAGGGATTTGAGGTGAGCGCCGCAGCCGAGTTCGTTCCCGATGTCGAAGGCGTAAGTGCGGACGTAGAAGCCCTTTGAGCAGACCACGCGAAAATCGATCTCGGGCAGGCGCACGTCTTTGATCTCGTGGGCATAGACGTGAACGAACCGCGGCTCGCGCTCGATGGTCTTGCCCTGCCGTGCCAGTTTGTAGAGCGGGACGCCATCCTTTTTGATCGCGGAAACCATGGGCGGCATCTGGTAGAAATCGCCGTGGAATTTCGCGAAGGCTTTATCAATCTGCTCTCGCGCTAAATCGGGCACCGGCCTCGTTTCGACGATCTTGCCGTCGGCGTCCTGACTGTCGGTGGTGGTACCGAGAACCATGGTACCGGCGTATTCCTTGTCCTCGGCCATGAGCAGATCCTGAATCTTTGTGCCGCGCCCGAGGACGATAATGAGCAGACCGGTGGCCAGCGGATCAAGCGTGCCGCAGTGGCCGACTTTTTTGGTATTGAGGCTGCGACGGACGATGGCGACCACGTCGTGCGAGGTCATTCCGGGAGCTTTATCTACGAGGAGGACACCGTCAGGGCTGTTGAAATTCATGGTCAATGGCTTGCAAAACTTTCTCCTGTACGTCGGCCAGCGTGCCGGCGATGCGGGCACCGGCGGCGAGTTTGTGCCCGCCGCCGCCGAACTGGCCGCAGACTTTGCTGACGTCGATCTTCGGCGTCTTCGAACGCAAGCTGATACGGATTTTTCCGTCGCCCATTTCCTCGAAAAAGGCGGCGACGACAACCCCTTCGATGGCACGGATGTAGTCGATCAGCCCTTCGTTGTCCTCTGGCAGGACGCCGAGGGCGCGGGTGGTTGCGGCGGAAAGGGCGAAGCTGGCGACGCGATCGTGGCTCGTGAGTTGCAGGACATTGAGCAGCGCACGGAGCAGTTCCAGCCGGCGGCGCGGGTAGCTCTCATACATTTTCTGCGAGAGATCGCCGACGTTTACGCCGAGGCGAATGAGGTCAGCCGCGATTTCGTAGGTGCGCGCGGTGGTGCTCGGGTATTGAAACGAGCCGGTGTCGGTACTGATGGCGACGAAAAGGTTGTCGGCCATTTCGTAAGTCAGCGGCAGATCACACTGGCGAAAAAGCTCGTAAAGAACCTGCCCGGCGGCGGGCGCGGTGGCATCGACATAGGCGAGGTCGCCGTAGCGGTCGTTGGTGTGGTGATGGTCGATATTGATCCAAACATCGGCGTGGGCGATGGCTTTGCGGGCAGCACCGGCTCGGTTCTCGACGGCGTTGTCGAGGACGATGGCGACCTCAAAGCTCCGCGGCTCACTGGGCGGCACCGCCACCATGTTCGAGCACGGAAGGTAGCAAAATTTTTCCGGGACGCCGTCCTCGTTCCACGCGGTCACTTCTTTGCCGAGCTGCCGGAGGCAAAGCGCCATGGCCAGCGTGCAGCCGAGAGCGTCGCCATCCGGCCGCATGTGGCTGATGACGACGAAACGCTGACGCGTGCGCAGGATCTCGGCGATCTCGGCGAGCGAGCAGTTACTTTTCATCCGACGGCGGCTGGCCCGACGGATCGTCCGGCGGGATTTCGATCTGTTCGAGGAGGTTGATGATCCGGGTGCCGCGCTCGATGGTGTCGTCGAGCTTGAAATGCAGATGCGGCGTGAACTTGAGGATGACGCGCTTGGAAAGCAGGTGCTGCAAGTTCTTGCGGCTGGCGTGGAGGCGGGCAAGGGCTTCGCGGCTTTGCTCCGGGGTGCCCATGACGCTGACGTAAACGTGGGCGCTCTTCAGGTCGGGCGTGATATCGACCTGCTGCACGGTGACGAGCGCAGCCGCGAAGGTGACTTCGCGGTTGATGAGGTCGCCGAGTTCGCGCCGCATCAACTCGTTGACTCGTTCGAGACGGTGCTTCATGGGAATGGCAAAGGGTGGTGGCGAAGTGGAGATCTGGCGGCGGTTGAGCGGTGCACCAGCGCAGAAACGCGGTTTTCACCTTTCAAACCTCGGCACTCGACGGAATCGTCAAAGTTTCTGCGGGAGTTTTTCGAGGGTGTAGCACTCGATGATGTCACCGGGCTCGTAGTCGTTGAAGTCGCCGAGTTTGATGCCGCACTCGAGGCCGGATCGGACTTCCTTCACGTCGTCCTGAAACCGTCGCAGCGTGGCGAGACCGCCGTCGTAAATCGGCTGGCGACCGCGGAGAACGCGGGCGCGCGCAGTTCGGGAGATGCGTCCGTCGGTGACGGCGCATCCGGCGACGAGCCCCTTGGAAAGCTCGAACACTTTTTTGACCTCGGCGTGACCGATGACGGCTTCGCGGTTTTCGGGATCTAGCAGACCCGCCATGGCTTCTTTCACCTGGTCGATGAGTTCGTAGATGATCGAGAAGAGCTTGATCTGCACGCCCTCACGCCGCGCGATATTGGCGGCGGTGGCTTCCGTCTTCACGCCGAAACCGATAACCACGCAATCGCTCGCGCCGGATAGCTGGATGTCGCTTTCGCTGATCGGGCCGACGGCGGAGTGGACGATTTCGAGGTCGATCTTTTTGCTCTGGATTTCGCCGAGCGCGGTGGTGATGGCTTCGAGTGAACCCTGCACGTCGGTCTTGAGGATGATTTTGAGCCTCTTGTGCTGGCCCTCTTTGAGCGTGTCGAAAAGGCTTTCGAGCGTGGCGCGTTTCGGGGCCGCGAGTTTGCCGATGCGTTCCTCCTCCATGCGCTCCGCACCGAGCGCCTGAGCGGCGCGCTCGCTTTCCATGACCACGAGTTCGTCGCCCGCAAAAGGCAGTCCGGAAAAACCGAGCACGCGGCACGGCGTGGAGGGGCCGGCTTCCTTGACCGGCTTGCCTTGATCGTCGATCAACGACTTCACCTTGCCGTAAAACTTTCCGCAAATGAAGGGCATGCCGACTTTGAGCGTGCCAGTCTTCACAATGATCGTGGCGGTGGGCCCGCGACCTTGCTCGACCTGCGCTTCGATAACAGAGCCGCGCGGCGTTTGCTGGCCGCTGGCCTTGAGTTCGAGCACTTCGGCTTCGAGCTGGATGCGCTCGAGCAGTTCATTGACCCCCTGCCCTTTCAATGCGGCCACCGGACAAACGCCAATGCTGCCGCCCCAATCTTCGGGCGCGAGTCCTTTCTCCTGAAGCTGGCCTTTGACCTTGTCGAGATTCGCGCCGGGCGTGTCCATTTTCGTCACGGCAACAATGATCGCCACCTTTGCCGCTTTGGCGTGGTTCATGGCTTCAATGGTCTGCGGCATGATGCCGTCATCGGCCGCCACGACGAGCACCACGATGTCCGTAACACTGGCACCACGGGCCCGCATCGCGGTGAAGGCAGCATGGCCCGGAGTGTCGAGGAAGGTGATGGCGTGGCCGTTGTGAATCACGCTGTAGGCACCGATGTGCTGGGTGATGCCGCCGGCTTCACCCGCCGCCACGCGGGCTTTGCGGATGGTGTCCATGAGCGTGGTCTTGCCGTGATCGACATGCCCCATGAAGGTCACGATCGGCGCGCGCAGATGGAGTTCGTCGGGCTTGGCCTTCTCTGGTTGCTTGGGCGGCTCCTTGACGACGACGGGTTTGTGGACGCCGGCTCCGGCCTTGCGGGTTTCCCTTTCAAACGTGAAGCCATGTTTCGCGCAAACCTTGGTCGCCACATCGGACTCGATGGTCTGATTGATCGAGGCGAAAATGTTCATCTCCATCAGATCGCCAATGACCTGAAAGGGCCGGATGTTCATGGCCGCGGCGAGGTCCTTGACGGTGAAGGGCGGCTTGAGGTGGATGACCTTTTCGTTGGACGGCGCGGGTGCCTCGGCAGGAACAGCAGACTCCGGGACGGAGGTCTCTTCTGCGGGAGCTTCGGCGGCGGGCGCGGGAGCTTTTGTTTTAGGCGCTTCGGGTTCGAGAAGCTTCGAGATCGGGATGTGCGCGAATGGCTTGTTCTCCAACTCGGCTGGCGTGCGCGTGCGCCGCTTGGGTTTCGCATCAATCAGCGAAACGGTTTCCTGCGAAACCTTGGGTGCCGCTGGCTCGGCGGTTTCCTTGGGGCTCTTGGTCTTTTCAGCGGGCGCGGAAGCCTTGGCCGTCGGCTTAGCCGCAGCCGCAGCTTTGGTCTTCGGCTTGGCCGCGTCGGTCTTTTTCGCGCTCGTTTTGGTCGTCTTGGTAGGCATCAAAGTTTTTTTGGAAGGTGGTCCTCATGGCTACTTCGCCGGTAACACGCTTTTTTCGTATTCCTGCACGGCAGCAGCATGGATGGCGGTCGCCTCGGCGAGGTCGATCTGGAGCACGTCGGCAATGTCCTGCGCTTCGCTGCCGGTGGCAATGACCTCCACGCTGGTCATGCCCACGGACACGAGTTTGGCCGCCGCCTCGGGTGTCACCTTGAGCGCTTCGGCAAAGGCGAGCGCCGCATGCTCCTTCTTGCCTTCAAAGATTCTCTCCGCCGATTTGTCCTGCTCGATGTTGATCTCCCAGCCCGTCAGCCGCGAAGTCAGGCGCGCATTTTGGCCACGCTTGCCGATGGCGAGCGAAAGCTGGTCCTCATCTACGCGAATGAGCACCGCCTTCTTCGACTCATCGAGCGTCACGCTCTTGACCTTTGCCGGCTTGAGCGCCTCGAGTACCAGTTCCTTCATGTCCGAACTCCAGCGGATGATATCCACCTTCTCGTTATTTAGTTCGCGCACGATGTTCTTCACCCGCGAGCCGCGCATGCCCACGCAAGCGCCGACCGGATCGACTTTGTCGTTGGCGCTGAAGACCGCGATTTTCGTCCGGTAACCCGCTTCACGCGCGATGCCTTTGATTTCGACGGTGCCGTCGTTGATCTCGCTGACTTCCATTTCAAAAAGTCGGCGGACAAAATTTGGATGGCTGCGGGAGACAATGATTTCCGGGCCACGAGCCCCGTTTTCCACCGCGACGACATAAGCCCGGACGCGGTCACCGACATTGTAGTCTTCGGTCGCCACACGCTCGCGATTCGGCATCAAGGCCTCAAATTTTCCAAGATCCACCACCACATCCGAACGATCGAAACGCCGCACCGTACCGCTTACGATCTCACCGGCGCGGTCCTTGAACTCGTCGTAAATCATCTCCTTTTCCGCCAGCCGGATGCGCTGCATCATCGCCTGTTTCGCCGTCTGCGCCGCAATGCGCCCGAAATCTTTCGGAGTCACCGGCACCTCAAGCTCCTCGCCGATCTGGACATCGCTCTTGAACATTTTCGCCGTCTTAAAAGAAATCTCGTCGTGTTTGTTTTCGACCTTCTCGACGACCGTCAGCTTTGCAAAGGCCTTGATCTCACCGCTCTTGGAGTCGATCTCGACGCGTAAATCCTTCGCCGGGCCGACTGCCTTGCGGGCAGCCGAAAGCACGGCGGTATTAATCGCCTCCAAGAGGACGTCACGTTTGATGCCCTTCTCACGCTCGAAAAAATCGAGTCCTGCTAAAATGTCGCTGTTCATAGATTTGAAGTTCGCATCCGGGGACAAAAAAAAGTGGGTTTTAGGCCCACTTGGCTGAAGCCGGAATTGGAATTGGCGAAAAGTAGGAGAATTGCAATTGGGCGTCAAGATGGGAAACCGCCCCCCTCAGAGCCCCGCCCGCTGCTTGATCCGAACGATGCTTTCACGGGCAAAATCCCGCTGATCCTGGGGCAGATCGGGATCATTCAGCACGTTCATAAAGGCGTCGATCGCTGACTTGGCCTCGCCCGCCGCAGTGTAGGCTTGGGCGAGGTAAAGCTGGTAGCCGGAGACTGGGCGCTCCTCATCATCGGCCCGGCTGATCAACTTCTGCAGTGCCTCAATCTCCGCCTGATAGGCATGCGCCTCGTGCGAAATTTTGGCGTGATAGAAAAGCAAGTTAGGGTCGTCCGGCAGCCGCGCGATGACCTTGGAGGAAATTTCATACGCCTCGGCAAAACGCCTCGTCCCAAAGAGCAGCAGAGACTTCGTCGCCAACGCCGGCAGATGCTCTTGCTCAATCTCCAGCGCCCGGTCCACCGCCTTCAAAGCCTCGCCATATTCCGCGCGCTGCAAATAGTACGACGCCAGACCACTCCACGCATCCGGCAGATTCCTGTCCACCTGCACCGCCTCATCGAGCAACTGCCGCCCGGTATTGAACTCCCGCGCCGCCGCCAGCTTCACGCCGGTCTGGGCCAAAAACATCGCCCGATCCCGCGCCCCGCTGCGCGCGAACCGCGCTCGCACCGGCTGCAGATCCTCCATTTTCCACGCCCGCACACCGCCGCGCCGGAAGATCATCCCCCAGTTGTCCACGTAGCTCAGCGACCAGTCCTTCGTTTCCGCGAGATGATCGAGCAACCCGCGATACTGGCTCGCGTCACCGACTAAAAGCAGCGCCTCGAACCGCTGCTCACGGTCCAACTGGCGGAAGAGTTGCGGGGCCAGCACCGCTTGGGCGAAGGCCTGCGTCCGCTTCGTCACACCCGCCCGATCTTCCGCCGCGAGCAGATCCGGACGCCGCAGCCGCAGCCACTCAAACGCCGGTCCGTTGTAGTACAAAGGCCTACCCTGCACCTGTTCCAGCAGCAATACGGGCGCTTCCAGCAGCGGATTCGTTCGACGGAAATACCCGCGCCCCCACCACCCCGTGATCACCAGCCCGAGCACGCCCGCGACCAGCCACGGCAAACGCCCGCGAAACAAATGGACAGAAAAAAATCGGCTCATGGAAAGGCGCGCAACGTAACCGGGAATAATTCCTTGCGCCACCGGCGGCGCTGAACTATTTACGCCCTCCCGTTCGCCCACGGGTTGGTAGCTCAATGGTAGAGCAGCGCCCTTTTAAGGCGTTGGTTCCGGGTTCAAGTCCCGGCCAACCCACTCTGCAAAAGTAGGATTAGAATCGGAACTAAAGGAGCAGCAGACTTTACTCGTCTTGAGCATTTAGGCGGTCGTCCAAATAGGGGCTCAGATGGGATTCGGGCCGCATGCTAACCGGTCGCCCCTACTTCTTCGCTGCGGGTGCGGGGATCTTTTTGAAGCGCTGGGTCAGTTCGACGAGCGGGCCTTCGACACCGAGGCGTTCGAGGGAACTCGCGCCGACGAAGCCGACGCAATCGGTGTGCAGGTTCACGTGGGCGGCGTCGTCGGGCGTGCAGATGGGGCCGCCGTGGCTGAGGAAGAAGATGTCCTTTCGCCCGGTGGAGCGTGCGCCTTCGATGATCGCCTGGGTGCGCCGCACGGCGTCATCCATCGGCACAACCGCGCCGGTGACGCCGATGCTCCCGCCGATGGTGGTGCCGACGTGGGCGATGATGGCGTCCGCGCCGACATCGGCCATGCGTTTGGCCTCCTCGGGCGTGGCGACATAGACGATGGTGAAGAGGTCCATGCGGTGCGCGAGAGCGACCATCTCGAATTCCTTTTCCACGCTCATGCCGGTCTCTTCGAGCACGCGGCGGAAGTGGCCGTCCACGATGGTGTGGGTGGGGAAGTTATTCACGCCGCTGAAGCCCATTTCCTTCACGCGCCCGAGCCAGTGCCACATGCGGCGGCGCGGGTCGGTGGCGTGAACGCCGCAGATGACGGGGATTTCCTGGACGATGGGGAGGACTTCGTATTCGCCGATGTCCATGGCGACCTGGTTGGCGTCGTCGTACGCCATGAGGCCGCAGGTGGAGCCGTGGCCGCTCATGCGGAAGCGGCCGGAATTGTAGATGATGATGAGGTCGGCGCCGCCTTTCTCGATGAACTTGGCGCTGATGCCGGTACCGGCGCCGGCGGCGATGATGGCTTCACCGCGGTCGAGCACGGCTTGCAGGCGGTCGCGGACTTCTTGACGAGTGTAGGGGTTACCTTTTCCGGTCCAAGGGTTGGGCATGGTGAGAAGATTTAGGTTTTAGGATTTGTGGAGGCGCGCGGTGGCGCGGTGGCGGATGAAAGCAGCGGGGCGGGCGCGGGGTAAAGGATTTCCGTGGGGCGCGGAGCGGATGGAAAAAACATTCCGTCATCCTGAGCTGAGCAGAGGCTTTGCGGAGCGCAGTCGAAGGACCTCTCACTCCCGGTGGAGGCGGAGGCGGTGGCTAGTGATTTTGTCACCACGGATTTCACGGATTACGCGGATTTTCGGAGCTCCGAAATCCGTGAAATCCGTGGTTGCTCCTCCGCCTCCCGCCGCCTCCGCCCGCGAAAAGTTAGAGGTCCTTCGAATGCGTTTCGCCTGCCACCTCCGCCCATGGCGAAACTCCGCTCAGAATGACGGGTGAGGGGAGCGCGACTGGCGCATTTACTCGCGGCGGCGGGTGCGGGTAGTTTTCGCGGCCTATGCCGCACCAGAAATCCGATGGAATGAATTACGCGCCCGAGGGCCGGCCGGCTCCGGTGGTGGAGAAGGGGGAGTTTGTCTTTGCGGCGGCGGCGCTGGATCACGGGCACATTTACGGGCAGTGCAAGGGGCTGATCGAGGCGGGCGGGGAGCTGCGCTACGTGCATGATCCCGACGCGGAGAAGGTCGCGAAATTTTGCGCGACGTTTCCCGGCGTGCAGCCGGTGGCGAGTCTCGCAGCGATCCTTGAGCGTGACGATGTGCGGCTGGTCGCCAGCGCCGCGGTGCCGAGCGAGCGCGGGCCGCTGGGGCTGCGCGTGATGGACGCGGGCAAGGATTATTTCACGGACAAGACGCCTTTCACCACGCTCGATCAGCTCGCCGCCGCGCGCGCAAAGGTGCAAGCCACGGGGCGGAAATACATGGTCTATTACAGCGAGCGCCTGCACGTGGAGTGCGCGGTGCGCGCAGGGCAGTTCATCGAACAGGGCGCGATCGGGCGTGTGGTGCAGGTGCTGGGGCTCGGGCCACACCGCAGCTCGCCGGCGTCGCGCCCGGCATGGTTTTGGTCGCGGGAAAAAACGGGCGGGATTCTGTGCGACATCGGTTCGCATCAGTTCGAGCAGTTTCTCCACTACGCCGGCGCGAAAAGCGCGCGGATCGTGAACGCGCAGGTCGCGAATTATCACCACAAGGATCGTCCCGAGTTCGAGGATTGGGGCGAGGCCAACCTCGTGGCGGACAATGGCGCGACGAATTACATCCGCGTGGACTGGCTGAACCCGGACGGCCTGCGGACGTGGGGCGACGGGCGCACTTTCATCCTCGGCACCGAGGGCTACATCGAGCTGCGGAAGTATCTCGATGTGGCGCGCGACGCGGAGGGCGACCAGCTCTACCTCGTGGACCACACGGGCGAGCATCATCTCCGCTGCCACGGTGAAGTGGGGTACCCGTTCTTCGGCCAGCTCATCCTGGACTGCCTGCACCGCACCGAGCACGCGATGACGCAGGAGCACGCCTTTCTCGCCGCCGAGCTCTGCCTCCAGGCCCAGGCGCAGGCGCGCAAGATCGAGGGCTGACAGCTTTCCCGCACACCACGGCTTGCCCTCCGCGCCACCCGCTGCCACCTTCCCGGAGCTCATGTCCCTCCGTTTTCTGTACCACGCCGCCGTCGTCGCCAGCCTCGCCCTTTCGGGCTGCGCGAATTTTTCCCAAACCGAACTCGCCGAAGTCCGCCAGCACCACGTCGCGCCCGAAATCATGAGCAAGATGGAGCGCGGCCATGTGCTCACCCTCGCCGAAGTCACCGAGCTGACGCGCCGCGGCGTCCCGGACCGGCTGATCATTCGCCAAATCGACAACACCGGACTCGATTACACTCTTGCCAAGGACGATGTCGTGCGGCTGCGCAAAGCGGGTGTCGCGCCCGCCGTCATCGACGCGCTGATGGTGGAGTCCGACCGGTTCGCGCGCAATTACGTGGCGGGTTTCGGACCGCACTATGTGAGCCCGTATGACGACGTGACCTACGGCCCCGATCCTTACCGCTACACTGGCGATGCTGCGGTGGGCGTCGGCTTCTCCAGCTATCAAGGCCCGCGCACGTACGATCCGTACGTCTGGCGGCGGTAGTGGCGGTTGACTTCCGGGGAGCCGCTCCCTACTCGCTTGCCGGGTGAATTCGGGTGCTGCTCCTACCGGTGGTAAAACCATCTCGCTCCTAACGGCGACGTGCATCGTCGTGGCGAACATGATCGGCACGGGCATTTTCACGAGTCTCGGATTCCAGGTGGGCGATCTGCCGGGCGGATTCACGATTTTAGCACTCTGGGCCCTGGGCGGGTTGTGTGCGCTGTGCGGCGCGCTTTGCTATGCGGAACTGGCCGCAGCACTGCCGCGGTCAGGCGGAGAGTACCATTTTCTCGGCACCATTTATCATCCCGCGGCGGGTTTTCTCGCGGGCTGGATTTCGGCGACGGTGGGTTTTGCCGCGCCGGTGGCGCTGGCGGCGATGGCCTTTGGCAATTACTTCGCGGGCGTGGTGCCGGGCGCGAATCCGCTGCTGCTCTCGCTCTTGGCGGTGTGGCTGAGCACGCTCTTTCTACTGCGCGACATGCGGCTGGGCAGTGGTTTTCAAAACGCCGCCACTCTCCTCAAAGTGGCGCTCCTTTTGGTGATCATCGCGTTCGGTTTTTTCACGCCTCGGGGGACGGCGATTTCCTTTTTCCCGACGCCGGCGGATGGCGGGCAGATTCGCAGCGCGCCATTTGCGACCAGTCTCGTGTACGTGATGTACGCCTACTCCGGCTGGAACGCCTCGACTTACATCGTGGGCGAAATGCGCAATCCGCGGCACGACATTCCGCGCTCCGTCGGGCTCGGCACGCTGGTAGTGGTGGTGCTTTATCTCGGCGTGAACGCGGCTTTTCTCCTCTCGACTCCGGCGGCGGAGATGGCTGGAAAGATGGAGGTCGCTCTTGTCGCGGGACCGCATCTTTTCGGCCACTCGGGGACGCAGGTGATGGCAGCACTGATTTGTGCCGGGCTGGTTTCCTCGATCAGTGCGATGATGTGGATCGGCCCGCGCGTGACGATGACGATGGGCGAGGATCTGCCGGCGCTGCGCTGGCTGGCAGCGAAATCGGCGAGCGGGATTCCGGTGCGCGCGACGCTCGTGCAGTTCGCCATCGTGAACGGGCTGCTGCTGACTGCGACCTTCGAGAACGTGGCGAACAGCGTCATGTTCGCGCTGCAAGCGTGCTCCTTTTTCACGGTGCTCGGCATGATCGTCCTGCGGCGTACGCAACCGGCGCTGGCGCGGCCTTATCGAACATGGGGTTATCCCTTCACACCGCTGGTGTTTTTGGCAATCAGCGCGTGGATGCTCGTGAGCATCTGGCGGTCCCATCCGTGGGAATCGCTCGCGGGCCTGGCGGTGATGGCACTCGGATTGGGAGTTTACTTTTTAGCGCCGCGAAGGACGGTTTCCGAGAAATGAAACTTGGATTTTTTCTCGCGGGGTGTGCGCTTTTTTTCGCGACCAAAGATTCGGCGCTGGCTGCGGCATCGCCGGATGAAACGGCACGCTTTCTCGCGGGCCTGCCAGTGGGTGATGCTGGCCTCAGCGGGCTCGCCGCCCGACCGGTGTGGACGGCGCACGCGGAGCAATTGGGCAAGGCGTGGACACGGATGGAGGAACGTCAGATCGTGAAGGTGCGCGCCTGGTCGGCGGAGTATCTTGCCTCGGCCAACCGCAGCACCGCGCCGGTCTTCTACTTTTTCAGCGGCCCGGATTTTCTTTACGCGCAAACGCTTTTCCCGAACTCCGGAAACTACATCCTGTGCGGCACGGAACCCGTGGGTGCCGTGCCCGACCTCGAACTGATCCCGCCGGCGACACTCGAAGCCGATCTCGCCAATCTGCGGACCGCGCTTTCGACCATGCTGACGACGCACTATTTCATCACGAAAGACATGCGCGTGGATCTCACGCGCGGACAGGTCACAGGTACGCTACCGCTGCTCTACGTCTTTCTCACCCGCACCGGCTGCACGATTCGCAGCGTGGTGGCGAATGCCGGAAGCGCGCAGATCGAGTTTACCGGTCCCGGCGGCCAGCGGCAGACGCTGCACTACTTCAAGACCGACCTCTCGAATGGCGGCGGCAACGTGGGGTTTCTCGCCTTTTGTAAAAAGCTTGGCCCCGGCCTGAGTCTGGTGAAATCCGCCAGCTACCTGATGCACGGCGACGGCTTTTCGACGGCGCGGGATTTCCTGCTCGCGAATAGCAAAATCATCGTGCAGGACGACTCCGGCATACCTCTGCGCGCCTTTGACACGCGGCGCTGGACGCTGCGTTTTTGGGGGAATTACGAAAGGCCGATCGAACTCTTCAAGCAGCACTACCAGCCCGACTTGGCCGCCGCCTATCAGCGCAGCAATCCAGCGGCGCTCGGTTTTGCCTTCGGGTATGCGTGGCAGCCGGCGAAGGGTGCGTTGCTGGTCGCGACCCCGCGATAGGCGGAACCCGGAGTGGGTGCAAAAGAAAACTGTCTTCACCCGGATAAAATCATTGCACTTCCCGCAGATGGGGCTTTCTTTGTAGCGCCCGCGACAACCCCGCTCTATTGAGACCACTCTCAAAATTTCGCCCGCACCCGTTTCCCCGGAAATTTGTGCCGTGCCTCGCGCTCACGCTGCTGGGCCTTGGCAGCGCGCGTTCCGATGCCGCCACGCAGGTGATCGCGGTGAAAGGTGATACCGCCCCGGGCTTGGGAACTAGTTATACGTCCTTCACGGACCCTGTTCTCAATGGCAGCGGTGTAGTCGCATTTATTGGCAACACCGGCACCGGTGCCGCTGTTTATAAGACGAGTTCCGGCGGACTCGTGACCATTGCGAAAAGTGGCGACAGCGCGCCATTGATTGGGAGCGTCTTCACGGATTTCTCCGGAACCTTGCTCAACGAAAGCGGCATGGTCGCTTTTTTTGGGTCAAATGATGTTCTCGTTACAGGCGCAGTGAGTTTCACCAAAACTGGCCTCTACACCGGGACTGGCGGAAGCCTCATTTCCATCGCCGCCACAGGCGAGGCCGCCCCGACACTTACTGGAAACGGCACTACTCTTGGGATCACCGTCTTCGGTTCAGCCGGAATTGGCGACAATGGGGGAGTAGTTTTCAAAGCATCCGCTTGGAACGAAACGTCATCCACGGTGCCAACCGCAATTTACACCGGTACAGGCGGGAGTACAGCTACCACGCTGAACGCGACGACGATCACCTCTACGACTCAGGCTCCGCCGGACATCGTCGGAACAACGTTTTCGACTTTGAGCAACGTCGTTTACAATAATCTCGGGGCTTCCCTTTTCACTGGTACTTACAGCACGAGTAGCACCGGGATCTACTCCGGCTTTGGAGGTGCACTCACGACGATAGCGACCTCGGCGCAGGCCGTGCCGGTGGTAGGTGGAACTTTCGCCAGTTTTGTTAATCCCGTCCTCAACGACCAAGGGACTGCGGCCTTTGTGGGCAATAGTTCTATTGCAGGAAGCAGCGGCATTTTCACCGGATCGGGCGGTGCGCTCTCCGTGGTTGTAACAACCGGCCAAGTGGTTCCTTCTCCACTTTCAGGGACGTTTACCGCATTTCCTGAATTTTTGATCAGCAATTCGGGCTCTGTTGCCTTTCAAGGATTCACGTCAACGGGAGGAAAAGGAGTTTTCATCAGCTCTGGCGGCAGCTTGCAATCCATCGCCTCGACAGCCCAAACCGCTCCGACGATCGGTGGAAACTTCACGGCGTTTTCCAAAATTGCGATCAATGACATTGGGCTCGTGGCCTTCATTGCAACGAGTAGTTCCGGCAGTGCCCGAGGCCTTTACCTCAGCGACGGACAGGAAACCATCACCGCAGCCTACGGGGGAATGTCCGTAGCTGGCGGCACGATCACCAGTACCTCCAGTGGCATCCTTTTGGCGGGTGGAGCCGATCGCGGCGGAAGCAGTCAATTTAATAACAACGGCCAAATCGCCTACCGGGCGACTCTCACTGGTGCCGGTATAACCCCTGCCAACAACTCCGCCGTCCTTCTTTTCACCCCCACCCTGCATTTTCGCAATGCCGCCGGCGGCTCGTGGTCCACGCGCAACAACTGGACCGTCGGCATCCTCCCGGCGTCCGTCCACGACGTCGTCATCGCCCCCGCCGCCGCGCTCGCCGTCAACGGCCCGCTGCTTCCGACAACCGTCAGCAGCCTCGCCATCGGCACCAGCACGGGCCTTGCGGAACTTGCGCTTCAAAGCAGCGGCACCATCACTGCTCCAGGCGGAGTGAGCACTGGCGGTATGGGAAAACTCCGCGGCAACGGCAAGCTCGTCGCCAACCTTACCAGCGCTGGCATCATCGCCCCCGGACTCCCCTCCTCCGCCGGCTCCGTCACAGTCATGGGAAATGTCACCCTTCAAGCGACTTCGCACCTCGCTCTGGACCTCGGCGGGCTCGTGCAGAAGACCGGCTACGACTTCCTCAGCGTCAGTGGCACTTTCAGCCTTGGAGGCAACCTCGACATCACTCTCCTCGGCGGCTTCTCCCCGCTGCTCGGCCACACTTTCGATCTCTTCGACGCCGCCAGCACCACCGGCAGCTTTGCCGCCCTCAACCTTCCCGCCCTCAGCGCCGGCCTCGGCTGGAACACCTCGCTGCTTGCTTCCACCGGTGTCATCAGCGTCGTCAGCACCGGCCGGGTTAACGCCACTTGGAATATTGCGGGTGGCGGTTCGTGGTCCGCCGCCCTCGCCTCAAACTGGAATCCCGCCATCCCCGACGGCAACGGCACCGTGGCGAATTTCAGCACCGCCATCACGGGCAATTCCACTGTGTCCGTGGATACTGCCAAAACTGTTGGAAAGATCACGTTCAACAACGCCAACAGCTACACCGTCGCTGGCACCGCGACCGATACCATCACCCTCGCCGACAGCACTGCCACGCCGCAGATCAACGTCACGCTCGGCAGCCACACTATCTCCGCGCCGCTCATCCTTTCGCAAAACACCAGCGTCGGCAACGCTGCCGGCACCACGCTGACCATCTCCGGCGGCATCACCGGTGCCGGGCAGAGCCTGACCAAAACCGGCACCGGCACGCTCAATCTCGACGGCCTCCAAAGCTACGCCGCCCTCAACGCCACCGCCGGTGCCACCACCGTGGACGGCGCGGTTGGCAGCGGCGCGGCGGTTGTGAGCGCGACCGGCACCGGCACCACGCTGAAGTTCGGCACCGTCAGCCAGACGCTCGCCTCGCTCACCATCGGCGCGGGTGCCAAAGTCACCTTCACCAGCGGAGCCGCCTCCTTCGGCGGGAGTGCGGGAAAAGCGTCGGGCCTCGCCGGTGGCGCGGTCGTCCCCGAGCCCGGCTCTCTCGGGCTGCTGCTCACTGGCTTGCTCGGTTTTCTCGCGCGCCGTCCGCGCGCCGCGCGCTGATCAAGCGGCCCGTTTCGCCCCGCGCCCCAGCTTGCGCCGCACCATCGCGGACACATCGTCCAGTTCCTCGATCCGCAGGAAAAACGCGACGCCAAAGAACGCCACCGCCGCCGCCGCGATCGTCGCGAGCAGCGCTCCCGCGCGCACCAGCAGAATTGCCTGCGCTGCGACCGGCAGCACCCACTGCGTCGCCGCCCAGCACACCGTCCCGAGCGCCGCCCCAGCCAGCGTGAGCTTCGCCAGCGTCGCCATCATCTGCCGCGTCTCCAGCCGTTGCACATGGCGGTGCATGAGCACGTAGAGCAGCCCGAAATTCGTCAGGGCCACCAGCCCCGTAGAGAACGCCAGGCCCTTGTGTCCCCAGCCGAGATGAAACGTGAACCACTGGTTCAGCCCGTAGTTAACCGCGATGGATAGAAAGCTCACCAGCATCGGCGTGTTGCGTTTGCCCAGCGCGTAGAAAGCGGGCGCCAGCACCTTGATCCCCGCATATGCGCACAGCCCCACCGCATAGCACTGGAGCGCCTCCGCCGCGTGCAGCGTGTCGAGCGCCGTGAATTTTCGCCGCTCGTAAATCAACCCGATGATCGGCTGCGCCAGCATCACCAGCCCGATGGTGCTCGGGATCGTCAGCACGAAAGCCAGCCGCATTCCTTTTGCGAGGATCGAGCGAAACTCCGCGGTGTTCCCCGCCGCCGCGCTGCGCGAAATCACCGGCAGCGTCACCGTTCCGATGGCCACGCCAAAAATCCCGATCGGCAACTGCATCAGCCGGAAAGCGTAGTTCAGCCAGCTCACCGCGCCGTCGCCCAGATGTGACGCGAAGTTGCCGTTGACCATCACATTCACCTGCACCGCGCTCGCCGCGATCACCGCCGGCCCCATCAGCATAAGGATGCGCCGCACGCCCGGATCGCGCCACGCGAAGTCCGGGCGGAAATGAAAACCCACGCGCCGCAGCGCGGGAAACTGCACCACGAGTTGCAGCGTCCCGCCGATCAGCGTGCCGATGGACAGCCCGATCAGCGAGCCCGTGCCGTAGTGCTTCGTGCCAAACGCCGGGTCGAGCCACCAGCCGAGCGTCACGCCGCCGACGATCGAACCGATGTTGAAAAACGTGGACGCCATCGCCGGCATCCCGAAGACGTTCCGCGCGTTCAGCATTCCCATGACCAGCGCCGCCAGCGACACCAGCGCGATGAAGGGAAACATGATCCGCGTGAGCAGCACCGCCACCGCCATCTTCTCCGTGCCTTCGCCAAAGCCCGCCGCCAGCACATGCATGAGCTGCGGCGCGAGCGCGATGCCCACGAGCGTCACCGCCGACATGAAGACCGCCGTCAGCGTCGCCACCTTGTTCGCCAGCCGCCACGCCTCCTGCTCCCCGCCTGTCGTGATCTTCTCGGAAAACGTGGTGATGAATGCCGTCGAAAGCGCACCCTCAGCAAAAAGATCGCGCAGCAAATTCGGCGCGCGGAACGCCGCGATGAACGCATCCATCCCCGCGCTCGCGCCAAACAGCGCGGCAAAAACCTGCTCGCGCACCAGCCCGAGCAGCCGGCTCGACATCACCGCCAGGCTCACCAGCCCGGCGGCCTTCGTACTGATCTTGTTCGTCGGCGCGGCCATCGCTTACTTCGGATGCGCCGCCTTCCGCAGCCGGTCCATGATCGCCACGCCGAGCCCGGTCTCCGGCACTTTCTCCGCGAGGATCACATCGAGCCCGGCTTCATCCAGCCGCCGCAGCTTCGCGAAAAGTCCCGCCGCCGCCTCGCGTAAATCCTCGTGCTCGCTCAGCCACTCGACCTGCGCGAAGCGACGATAATCGTGCTTCGCCTTTTTCCATCCGAGCAACCCCGCGCGCACTCCGCTGCCCGGCGTCAGCTCCGTGGCCTGGTCGATCAGGCACAGCCGCGTGCCGGGCGCGTAGTGGCTCGCAAGCTGGCCCGGCGCTTCAGGTTGCGCTTCCGAGTTCGACGAGTTCGCGGTGCGAAACACGCGCAGCTCCCCCTCGCGCAAACCTTCTGGATCAGGTCCGATTTCACGCCAGACCGCCGCCAACTCCGGCACCGTGATCGGCCCGGCGCGGAGCAGCCGCAACCGTTCGCCCTCCACCGCGACGATCGTCGATTCCAGCCCGTGCTCCGTCGGCCCGCCGTCCACGATCAGCGGGATACGCCCGCCGAGTTCCGTCTGCACATGCTCCGCGGTCGTCGGGCTGATGCGGCCAAAACGATTCGCGCTCGGCGCGGCCAGCGGTTTGCCGAAGCGCGTCTGCACCGCGCGAAAAATCGGATGCGCGCTCATCCGCACCGCCACCGTCTCCAGCCCCGCCGTGACGATGTCCGGCACCACCGCGCTCCGCGGCAGCACCAGCGTCAACGGCCCCGGCCAAAAGCGCTCGGTGAGCACCGCCACCAGCACGCGGCTTTCCCGCGGGATTTCCGTCAGCTCATCCAGCCAGCCCGCCGTCGGCAGATGCACGATCAGCGGATCAAAAAACGGCCGCTCCTTCGCCTCGAAAATCTTCACCACCGCCTCCGGCCGCAGCGCGTCGGTCGCCAGCCCGTAAACCGTTTCGGTCGGCAGTGCCACCGGATCGCCCGCCGCCAGCACCGCCGCCGCACGCGTCACCGCCGCAGCGCACCGCGACGGCGTGTCCGTGGGCAAAAGCGCAGTCTCCATCGTCGTTGCGAGCATCACGCTTTCAGCGCGGACCGCGCCGCCAGCGCGCGTGCCGCCGCTTCTTCCGTCGTCGCCCCAAACGCCACCAGATGCCCCATCTTTCGTCCCGCGCGCGGTTCGGCTTTGCCGTAAAGATGCAGCTTCACATCCGGCATCGCCAGCACCGCCGCCCAGTCCGGCTCCCCGCCGGCCCACACATCGCCGAGCAGATTCACCATCGCCGACGGGCACAGCGAATCCGTGTTGCCCAGCGGCAGCCCGCACACCGCGCGAAGCTGCTGTTCAAACTGGCTCGTCGCGCTCGCGTCGAAAGAAAAGTGTCCGCTGTTGTGCGGGCGCGGCGCGAGTTCGTTAATCAAAATGCCGCCATCCGCGAGCAGGAACATTTCCACCGCGAGCAGCCCCACGAGATCGAGTTGCTCCGCGATCCGCACCGCCAGCGCGCACGCCCTTTCCGCCGCCGCCGGCGCGATGTTCGCCGGCACGATGGTCACGTCGAGGATGTGGTTCCGATGCACGTTCTCGCATACCGGATACGTCGCCGTCCGGCCATCCACGCCACGCGCCACCAGCACGGAGACTTCCTTTTCAAAGCGCACGAACTGCTCCAGCACCGCGCCTGTCCCGGCGAACGGTGCCCACGCCTCCACGAGATTGTCGCCGGGCGCGATCTTGCGCTGGCCCTTGCCGTCGTAGCCAAACGCCGCCGTCTTCAGCACCGCCGGCAGGCCCAGCTCCGCGACCGCCGCGGCGAGATCACCCGCGCTGCCCACCGCCTGAAAACCCGGCAGCGGCACGCCGGCCTGATCGAGAAACTCCTTTTCCCGCAGCCGATGCTGGCAGACGTGCAGCACCTTCGCCGACGGCCGAACCACGCAGCATTCCGCCGCCCACTCCACCGTCTGCACCGGGATGTTTTCAAACTCGAACGTCAGCACATCCACCCCGCGCGCAAAATCGCGCACCGCCGCTTCATCATCGTAGCGCGCCGCCACTTCGCGGTCGGCGAGCTGCCCGGTCGGCGTGTCCTCGTCCGGCGAGAAAGTGTGAACGCGATAGCCCATCCGCCGCGCGGCGATCGCGAACATCCGCCCAAGCTGCCCGCCGCCCATCACGCCGATCGTGCTGCCGGGAAAAAAGACGCGCGGCTCGCTCATTCCAGCTTTTGCGCCAGCACCTCCGCCGTCTGCTTCGCGCGAAATTCGTCGAGCGCGAAACGAATCGTGTCATTCCGCAGCGCGAGAATGCTCACCGCGAACAGCCCGGCGTTTCTCGCCCCGGACGCCCCGATGGCCAGTGTCGCCACCGGCACCCCGCCCGGCATCTGCACGATGGAAAGCAGCGAGTCCAGACCGCGCAGGGTTTTCGACTCCACCGGCACGCCCAGCACCGGCAGCGCCGTCTGCGCCGCAATCATCCCCGGCAGATGCGCCGCCCCGCCCGCGCCCGCGATGATCACCTGCAACCCGCGCGCCGCCGCGCCTGTGGCAAACTCCGTGAGCAGCGCCGGCGTGCGGTGCGCGGAGACGATCTGCTTCTCATGCGGGATGTGAAATTTTTCCAAAATCTCCACGGCACAGCGCATCGTCTCCCAGTCCGACTTGCTGCCCATAACGACAGCCACGAGAGGTGCGAGTGATTTCATAAGGGCGCGTATTGGAGTGAGTGCGGGTGGAAAGGGGAAGGGGAAAAATGACGAATGACGAAAGTGCAATGGCGAAGGAAGCCCGAATGACCAATGAACGCGACGCAGCCTTGGGTTTGAGGCTTCTCCTTCTTTCGTCATTCCCCATTCGTCATTAGTCATTCACCCTCTCTCCCACCATGTCCGTTCCGCGCACCAATATCGTCCTCATCGGCTTCATGGGCAGCGGGAAGTCGTCCGTCGGGCGGCGCATCGCGGCTCAGCTGGGCTTCCAGTTTGTGGATACCGACGCGCTGCTCGTGGAGCGCGAAGGACGCGAAATCGCCGAGATTTTCGCGAGCGAGGGCGAGGACCATTTTCGCGATTTGGAAAGTGCGATGCTTGAAGCGCTCGCCACGCGTACCGGCTGTGTCATCTCGACCGGTGGTGGTGTGATCCTCCGGGAAAAAAACCGCGCGCTGCTCCGGCAGCTCGGCCTCGTGGTCTGGCTCACCGCCAGCGAGGATACGATCTTTGCGCGCGTCTCGCGCACGAACAAACGCCCGCTGCTCCAGACCGCGAACCCGCGCGCCACGGTAACCGAGCTTTTCGCCGCCCGTCGCCCGCTTTACGAGGCCGCCGCCCAGTTCACGCTCGACACCACGGCCTTCAGCCACGCGCAGGCCGCTGCCGCCGTCATCGCGGAAGCGCGCCGTGTCTTTTCGTGGGACACTGCCGGGTGAAAACGGAACTCTTCGCGCAGGCCGAAAGCCTCGGCTTCGCGGTCTGCCGCATCGCGCCGTGCGCGGTGCCGCCGCATGCCGCGGAATTCCGCGCGTGGCTGGAAGACGGACGCGCCGGCGAGATGGCCTGGCTCGGACGCAACGCCGATCGGCGGACGGACCCGCAACTCGTACTGCCGGGGGCGAAGAGCGTGGTGGTGCTGGCGATGAACTATTTCGGAGATCGGAGATCGGAGATCGAAGTTCGGGGTTCCGGCGGCTTGCCGATCTCCGATCACCGCATCGCCCGCTATGCCTGGGGCGACGACTATCACGACGTCATCGAATCGAAACTTACCGCGCTCGACGCCTGGCTCAGTGAGCGCGGCGGACGCCAGCGCTGCTACGTGGATACCGGCCCGATGCTCGAACGCGATTTTGCCGCGCTGGCCGGCGCGGGCTGGCACGGCAAGTCCACCATGCTCATCCATCCGCAACTCGGCGCGTGGTTTTTCCTCGCGGAAATCCTCACCACGCTCGATCTCGCGCCCGACGCTCCCCTGCCCGACCGCTGCGGCAAATGCACCCGCTGCATCACCGCCTGCCCCACGGGCGCGATCACCGCGCCACATCAGCTCGATGCGCGCCGCTGCATTTCCTACCTCACCATCGAGCTGAAAGGCAGCATCCCCGAAGAACTGCGCCCGCTCCTCGGCGACCGCATCTACGGCTGCGACGACTGCGCCGCGGCGTGCCCGTGGAACCGTTTCGCGCAGGCCGCGACGGAGACCGCCTTCGCCGCGAGGGAGTTCGTCCACCGCTGGACGCTCCGCGATTTCCTCGCGCTCGACGACGACGGCTTCCGCGCGCTTTTTAAGAAATCGCCCATCAAGCGCATCAAACGCCGCGGCTTTCTCCGCAACGTCTGCGTGGCCCTCGGCAACACCGGCACCGCGGCCGACCTCCCCGCTCTCGAACGCGCCGCGCAAGACCCCGAGCCGCTCATCGCCGAGCACGCCGCGTGGGCCGTGGCGCGCATCCGCGAGCGCAGGGCCATTGGCGAATGACAGAATGATGGCGGCGAGCAGTCGTTCGCGTTTCGATATGCGTCATTCTTTCGTCATTCCACATTCGCTCATTCGTCATTTCATTTTTCCCTCGTCACCCCACGCCGCTCTCCCGAAACTCCCGCCGCCATGCCTGCCGAAGCCCACGTCACCAAAACCTGGAAGAACCAAAAGCTCCTCGTTGCACTCGTTCTCCTCATTTTCAGCCTGCCGTTTTTTTACGACGGCGCGGTGGGCTACGAGAAGAAAAACGACCGCTACCGGGAGTGGAAAGCCTTTCGCGAAGAGAAGGACGGCAAGAAGGAGGCGGATTGGGCGGCCTACGCCAAGGCGAAGGGATGGGACCCGGAAGAGTGGCCGAAGCATGTGCGCGAACACAAGCTCCAGAACAACCTGCCGGAGATTCCATTTCCGCGCGGCAAGATCATCGAGCAGTATGTCTGTGCCGGGCTTGCCATTCTTTTCGGCTCGATCACCCTTGCTTACTGGGCGGGGCAAAAGGGCCGCGTCGTGAAGACCGACGCCGACGCTGTGTATTCGCCCGCCGGCACCCGCGTGCCGTTTTCCACGATCACCGGCGTGGGCAAAAAAAAGTGGGAGGCAAAAGGACTCGCCACCGTGCGCTACGAGATCGAGGGGCGGAAAGGTGAGTTCGAACTGGATGACTACAAATTCGACCGCGACGCCACGGTGAAAATCCTGGAGGAAATCGAGGCGCATCTCATCCCGGACGCCCCCAGCGAACCCGAACCATCTACTCCGCCCGACAACACCATTTCCTGATCACCATGAGCACCCCCGATCCCCGCGACTACACCCCGGACATCGCCGCCCCCACCGACATCGCCCCGCTCGGGCGCGGCGGCGAGAAGCCCGCCCACGAAAAGACCGCTGGGGAAGACGGCGGCGGCTACGATTGGGAGCGCATCGCCAACGACTCCGGCTTCGCCGCGCTCAAGGCCGCGAAACGCCGCTTCATCCTCCCGGCCACCATCTTCTTTTTTGTCTATTATATGACGCTGCCGATTCTCGTCGGCTTCTGCCCCGCGCTGATGAAAACACCGGTCTGGGGCAAGGTGAACATCGCCTACCTTTTCGCCCTCTCCCAATTCCTCATGACCTGGACACTCTGCGCCCTCTACGTCCGCGCCGCCCGCCGCTGGGACATCATGAACACCGAACTCCTCGCCCGTTTCGTCCCCCGCTGATTCCCACCATGCTCGCCTTCGTCGTCACCCCGGCTCTGGGGATGTTTCTCGCCTTCGTCGCCCTCACCTTGGTCATCACCTATTTCAGCGCGCGCAAAGCGACCGGTTCCGCTGCCTACTTCGCCGCCGGTCGCTCCATCAAAGGCTGGCAGAACGGCCTCGCCGTCGCGGGTGATTACATGAGCGCGGCCAGTTTCCTCGGCATCAGTGGCATCATCTGTCTGAAAGGCTACGACGGTTTCATGTACAGCGTCGGCTTCCTCGTCGCGTATCTCACTGTCCTTTTCCTCGTCGCCGAACCGCTCCGCAACGCCGGCAAATACACCATGGCCGACCTGCTCGCCTACCGGCTAAAAGCGCGCCCCGTCCGCGCGATGGCCGCGCTCTCCACGCTCACCGTTTCCACTTTCTACATGATTGCGCAGATGGTCGGCGCGGGCGGCATCATCGAGCAGCTCATCGGCGTCCCCTTTGCGCCCGCAGTCATCGGCGTCGGCGTGCTCATGCTCATCTACGTGGTCTTTGGCGGCATGCTCGCCACCACTTGGGTGCAGATCATTAAAGCCATCCTGCTCATGGGCGGCGCGTTCGCCCTGAGCTTGATGGTGCTGGCCAAATTCGACTTCAGCCTCGCGCACTTCTTCGATGCCGTGTCACAAGCCACCTACGGTGGCACCAAAGCGCCGGTCAATCTGCTCGACCCCGGCCTCGCCTACGGTGCCACCGCCAAGAATCCGTGGGGCGCGTGGGACTTTATCTCACTCGCGCTCGGCCTCGTCCTCGGCACCGCCGGCCTGCCGCACATCCTCGTCCGCTTTTACACCGTGCCCGATGCCAAAACCGCGCGCGTCAGCGTGGTCTGGGCCACCGCGATCATCGGCGTCTTCTACGTAATGACGACCTTCTTCGGCTTCGGTGCCGCCATCCTGCTCAAGCTCTCCGCCCTGCCGCTCGACGCCAAAGGGCTGCCCAACGGCAACATGGTCGCGCCCGTTCTCGCCCACGTCCTCGGCGGCGAAATGTTCTTCGCCTTCATCAGTGCCGTCGCCTTTGCCACCATCCTCGCCGTCGTCGCCGGCCTCACCATGAGCGCCAGCACTTCCTTTGCGCACGATTTCTTCACGAATGTGATCCACCACGGCCGCGAAACCAAACCCGGCCAGGAAGTCCGCGTTGCCCGCATCACCGCCTTCGTCGTCGGCGCAGCCAGCATCGGCCTCGCCATCAAACTAGGCTCCAGTGTGAACGCCGCCATGCTCGTCGGCCTCGCCTTCTCCGTCGCCGCCTCGGCCAACCTGCCGGTCATCCTCTTCTCCATCTTCTGGAAACGCTTCAACACCACCGGTGCCGTCGCCGGCCTCGGCATTGGGCTCCTTTCCTCCATCGTCCTGATTCTGCTCAGCAAAAACGGCCTCTACACCGCCGAGACCGCGCCCTTCCCACTCGCCAATCCCGGCCTCGTCAGCATCCCGCTCGGCTTCCTCGCCGCCTACCTCGGCACCGTCCTCACCCCGCGCGACCACGAAGCCGAAGCGAAATTCGCCGAACTCAGCGTCCGCTCCCAGACCGGCCTCGGCGCAGAAAAAGCCTCTGCGCACTGACATCCTCGGTGGTGGTGGGGCGATGTGAACCAGTGGTGCTGGAGAGGTCATCTTGGAGTGCTGGAAAGGAGGGCTGGCGTGCTGGGCGTGTCGTCCGGCGTGCTGGAGGGGTCGCATAGATAGCTTTTGTGTCCACCAAAACGTTTCCCCAGACTGCCAACAAGCGGGCGGGCTTGCGCTGGGGCGGACGGTCTGCGAGAACGCGGGGCATGATGTCTGCCACGCTCGATCTCGCTCCGCTCCGTGCCGCTGTCCGCGATGTGCCGGATTTCCCGAAGCCGGGGATTCTTTTCAAGGACATCACGCCGATCCTCGCGGATGGGGCGCTGTTCAAACGGGCGATCGACGCGTTTGTGGAAAGTGTGCGGCCACTGGAGATCGCGAAGGTGGTGGGGATCGATGCGCGGGGGTTCCTCTTCGGGGCGGCGGTAGCGTATGCGCTGGGCGTGGGGTTTGTGCCGGTGAGGAAGAAGGGGAAGCTGCCCTACTCGTGCCAGAGCGCGGCTTATACGCTGGAGTACGGGGAGGCGGTGGTGGAGATGCACAGCGATGCGCTGCAGCGGGGGGAACGGGTAGTGCTGATTGATGATCTGCTGGCGACGGGGGGGACGGCGGCGGCGGCGGTGAAGCTAATCGGCCAGATGGGGGCGGAGCTGGTGCTGGCGCTGTTCCTGATCGAGCTGGAGTTTCTGCACGGACGCAGGAACCTGCCGGAGACGGCGGTGCGGGTGCTGCTGACGTTCTGATACACGGCCGAAGAACCGCCGACATGGGTCTTGATGGTGTTGAACTGGTCATGGCTTTCGAAGAGTCCTTTGGGCTGGAGATCACCGACGCCGAGGCCAGCGCGATGTCCACTCCGCGTGCGGTCATTGACTATGTGTGTCAAAGACGGGGGCCGGGAACCCGAGTGCAATGTCAGTCGCAGCGGGCATTTTTTGCAATCCGCAACGCGTTCATGAAGGCTGGGAGGCAGCGAGGCGAGGTCCGGCCAGAGACACGCCTGGCCGCTTTGCTGCCGCGGCCGGGGCGACGGGAAGCGTGGCCGGTCTTGCGCGGCCCGTTTACAAAGCGCCAATGGCCGGATTTGCAGCGCCCACCGCTGCTGGTTTGGAGCAGCTCGGCGTTGGTCCTAGTCATCGGGGTGGTGGCGGCGCTTTGGCTGGATCAAAGGATTTCCTGGAGTTCGCCATTTGTCACCGGTGGCATTGTGGCCGGGCTTTTGGGCTGGGCGGTCGCGACGCTTTCGCGTCCGTTTGCCTGTTGTTTTCCGGTGCAAAGCGTCGGCGAGCTGGCGCGCAATATTTCCGCGGGAGGCAGGGGCGGCCTGCTTCGGGAAGACGAGGAACTTGACCGGAATCAGATCGCCGAGATCGTGCGCGCAGTGATTATCGAACAGCTTGGGATCTCGCCCGAGCAATACGGTGAAGACAAAGCTTTCGTCCGCGATTTCGGTGTGGGATGAATCGCGCAGACTTTTCGCTTGAGGCGCGGTGGTGGGCGGGGTTCTCTACGCGCCCTCGCTCATGATTTATACCCTCAAGTTGGAGACGGCGCTTTATCTGGTCGGTCTCATCCTCATGGTGGCGCATGCGCTGGCGCTTTTCCGCCCGCAGGCGACGCAGGCATGGCTGCGTGCGCTGCCGCGGTCGAAGGCGCTGGGGTTCGTTTTCGTGACGGTGGCGGCGGGGTGGTTCGCGTGGCTGGTGTGGACGATGGATCTGGGGGAGTTCACGCCGTGGCGGCGGACGGTGCTGTTGGCGACGCCGGTGGCGTGGTGGCTGGCGTGGCAGTATGTGGAGGAATTCCTGGCGGTGCGGGCGCTGGGGATGCTGGTGCTGCTGGGGGCGGAGCCGCTGCTGGAGGCGGCATTTTTGCGCCCGGAAATGTCGCGGCTTTTCCTGGTAACGCTGGTGTACGGGTGGATCGTGCTGGCGCTGTTCTGGGTGGGGATGCCTTTCACGCTGCGGAATCAGATCGGGTGGATCACGGGTGGCGAAACGCGCTGGCGAGCCGCGGCTTTCGCCGGGCTCGCCTATGGTGCGCTACTGCTGGTGCTGCCGCTGACTTACGGCCGGCACGCATAGTTTAACCGGACGCTACTTGGCGTTGGAGACAACGTCGTTCAGCTTGAAAATGGGTAGGAACATGGAGATGACGATGCCACCGACGATGGTGCCGAGGACGACGATGAGGAGGGGCTCGATGAGGGAGGTGAGGGCGTTGAGGGTGGCTTCGATTTCCTCGTCCCAGAAGTCGGCCATTTTCTCGAGCATGGTGTCGATTTTACCGGTCTGCTCGCCGGCTCCGACCATACGGGTGAGCATGGGAGGGAAGATTGGTTCGCGGCTGAGAGAGTTGGTGAGCTGGTCGCCTTTCTCCACGTCGGCGGAGACGCGCTTGATGGCCTGTTCGACAACGTAGTTGCCGGAGGTGTCTCCGACGATGGACATGACTTCCAGGATCGGGACGCCGGCGCGGATGAGCTGGGCAAAGGTGCGGGCGAAGCGGGTGAGGCAGATTTTGTGAACGAGGATGCCGAAGATGGGGAGCTTGAGTTTGTAACGGTCCCAAGTCTGGCGACCCCGCTCGGTACGGAGGAAGGCGCGGATGCCGAAGACGACGGCGGCGATGGCACCGACGATGTAATACCAGTTGTTCCGAATGAGGGCGCTGAGATCGAGGAGGAACTGGGTGGGTGCGGGGAGTTTGGCTCCAAAGTCGGCGAAGATCTCGCCGAAGATCGGGACGACGCGGACGATGAGGAAGGTGGTGATCGAGAGCGCGATGAAGAGGACGATGACCGGGTAGGTCATGGCGGATTTGACCTTTTTCTTCAGCCGCGCCGCGGCTTCGAGGAAGCTGGCGAGGCGGTCGAGAATCTCGGAAAGCAAGCCGCCGGATTCACCCGCCTTGACCATGCTGACGTAGAGGCGATTGAAGACGCTGGGGTGTTTGGAGATGGCCTCGAAGAAGGAGTCGCCCTGCTGGACAAGTGCGCTGACTTCGCCGACGACGCGGCGGAGGCCGGCCTGTTTCTTCGGGTCGGCTTGCTCGTAGAGGGCGGTGAGGCCGGAGACGAGCGGCAGCCCGGCGTCCACCATGGTGGCGAGCTGGCGGGTGAAAAGGACGAGGTCGGTTTCGGTGATTTTGCCGCGCGGGGAGGCTGCTTTTCCTCCCGCCTTCTGCTGGATGGAGAGCACCATGAGGCCGCGCGTCATCAGCGTGTTGATGGCGTTGTCCTCGTTGAGGGCTTCCTGGACGCCGGAAATGGTCTTTCCGGAAGAGTCACGGGCGGAATAGGCGAAAGTGTGCATACCCCTGAGGAAAGCACGCCCGGTGCCAGTGGCTCGGTGACTTCAGATTGAGCGGCGGCGATTCTGGGAGAAAGTTGGAATTCGCGCTTGCCTTGCGCGCTTTCCCTCCCATAGTGCGCGCCTCACAAAAAACAGAAGAATATGACCGACGTTCAAGACATCACGGCCCTCCGCATGCACGACAAAGACACGGGCAGCGCGGACGTGCAAGTGGCCCTCCTCACCCAGCGCATCAATCACCTCACCGAGCATTTCAAAGCGCACGCCAAGGATCACTCCTCCCGCCGCGGCCTCCTCCTCATGGTGGCCCGCCGCCGCAAGCTGCTCGACTACCTGAAACGCTCATCGGTCGAACGCTACAAGGCGGCGATCGAAAAGCTCGGGCTGCGCAGGTAGCTCCCACAGATTTTCGGAACAGTTCGCCCGCGACATCCTCGCGGGCGAACTCTTTCAACCCATCCCTTTTCCGCGTGGCAATTCCGCCACGCGGATTGCAACCCCAAGACAAACCCGGCACTTCTGGGGATTTCAGATCTTAGATTGCAGATTTCAGATTGGAGGACGCGCGGCGACGCGTCCGGCCCGTTTGAAATCTGAAATCTTCCCTCTGAAATCCGGGTGCCGTTTCACCACAACCCAAGAAGAAACAGAAGAAATATATGAGTATCCAAAACGTCACGGCGCAGATCGGCGCCACCACCATCACCATCGAAACCGGCAAGCTCGCGCGACTCGCGGACGGTGCCGTCACCGTTCGCACCGGCGACACCATCATCATGGTCTCAGCCGTCTCGGCCACCACCATCAAGGATGGGCAGGACTTTTTCCCGCTCACCGTGGACTACCGCGAAAAAGCCGCTGCCGTGGGCAAGTTCCCCGGCGGTTACTTCAAGCGTGAAGGCCGTCCTTCCGAAAAGGAAATCCTGACCTGCCGCATGACCGACCGTCCGCTGCGGCCGCTCTTCCCCAAAGGCTACCTCTACGACACCCAAATCATCGGCGTCCTCCTCAGCGCGGATGGCGTGAATGATCCCGACATGCTCTTCATCAACGGCGCGAGCGCCGCACTGATGGTGAGCGACATCCCGTTCGCGGGCCCCGTGGCCGCCGTGCGCGTCGGCCGCGTGGACGGTGCCTTCGTCGCCAACCCGACGCACGACGAGATGAGCCGCAGCGACCTCGACCTCGTCTATGTCGGCAATCAGAACGACGTCATCATGATCGAAGGCGCCGCCGACCAGCTCCCCGAGGCGGAGTTTGTCAAAGCGCTCCATTTCGCCCACAGCGAAGCCGCCAAGCTCATCGCCGCGCAGATCGACCTCGCCGCCCGCGTGGGCAAAGCCAAGCGCCAGGTCGCGCTCTTCACCGTGAAGGACGAACTCATGGAAGTCGCCTACGCCGTGGCCGGAGACCGCATCGAGGCTGCCATCTACAACAAGAGCAAAGTCGTCCGGCAGAAAGCCATCGCCGCGCTCAAGGAAGAGGTCACCGCTGCGATCACCGCGAAGTTCCCGGAAGCCACGAAGTTTGAAGTCAGCCAGGCCTTTGACTACCTGCAAAAGAAAGCCTTCCGCGTTTCCATCCTCGACAAAGGCACGCGCTGCGACGGACGCGGTGCCGACCAGATCCGCGACCTCAGCGCCGAAGTCGGCCTGCTCCCCCGCAGCCACGGCTCCGCGCTCTTCCAGCGCGGCGAAACGCAGGCCGTCGCTCTCGTGACCCTCGCGCCTTCCGACGAAGCTCAGGAACTCGACGGCTACACCGGCGGCGAAAAATCGAAACGCTTCATCCTGCACTACAACTTCCCGCCCTTCTCCGTCGGCGAAACCGGCCGCACCGGCTCGCCCGGACGCCGCGAGATCGGCCACGGCGCTCTCGCTGAGCGCTCGGTCGCGCCCGTCCTGCCGAGCGTGCAGGATTTCCCGTACGCCGTCCGTGTTTCGTCCGAAGTCATGGAGTCCAACGGCTCCACCTCCATGGCGTCCGTGTGCTCCGGCGTCCTCGCCCTGCTCGACGCCGGTGTGCCGCTGAAAAAGAGCGTCGCCGGCATTTCGTGCGGACTCGTCACCGAGTTTGCCGCTGACGGCCAGATGGCTCGCTACACCATGCTCACCGACATCATCGGCAGCGAAGATCACTTTGGCGACATGGACTTCAAGCTCTGCGGCACCGACACCGGCGTCACCGGTTTCCAGCTCGATCTCAAGCTCCCCGGCATCTCGCTGAAGCTCATGGAGGAAGCCGTCTATCGCACCCGCGACGCCCGCATGCGCGTGCTCGACGTGATGAATCAGTCCCTCGCCGCCCCGCGCGCCGAGATGAGCCAGTACGCCCCGCGCATCGAAACCATCCGCATCCCGGTGGATAAGATCGGCCTCATCATTGGGCCTGGTGGCAAGACCATCAAAGGTATCGTCGCCGAGACCGGCGCGGAGATTAACATCGAGGACGACGGCAGCATCCACATCTACTCGTCCAGCGGCGACGCCCTCATGCGCGCCAAGCAGATCATCGAAGGCATGACCAAGGACATCGAGATCGGCAGCGTCTATAACGGACGCATCGTCACGATTAAAGAGTTCGGCTGCTTCGTCGAAGTGCTGCCCGGCAAGGACGGCATGGTCCACATTTCGGAACTCGCCGACTTCCGCGTCAACCGCGTCGAGGACATCCTCAAAGTGGGCGACCTCATCTGGGTCAAGTGCATCGGCGTGGACGAAAAAGGACGCGTCAAGCTCAGCCGCAAAGCCGCCATGCAGGAGCGCGGCGAAAGCATGGGCAGCGCGCCCGCCGCCAGCATGGAGCGCGGTGAAGGCGGCGGCGAACGCCGCGAATACCGCGGCGGTGGCGACCGTGGAGATCGCGGTGACCGCGGCCCGCGCCGCGACGACCGTGGTCCCCGTCGCGACGACCGCGGCCCGCGCCGCGACGACCGTGGCGGCGACCGCCCCGCGCCCCGCGCCGACGAAGAGGGCAGCGCGCCCGCCGCGCCCCGCGTCTATCCCGAGTACCGCCCCGGCGACAACGCCCCGCAGCAGTAATCCGGGCCCCACACCCGTCATCCCTTAGCCAGCCGCCGCACCGCGAGGTGCGGCGGCTTTGTTTTGGCCGGACGGCCATCTCTCCGGCCCGCTTCGACCTCTCTTCATTCCGGCTGCGCGCGGCGCAAACACCAAACCGTCTCCTCGGCTGGGGGCCGGGGAGGCGGTGGGGAAAGGGAGGGCGCGCGGCGCGGCGCATGGCGTCAGGCGCCCCGCCTTTCCCCGCCTAGCCACCGAAGACCACTTCGAGGACCGGGCTCCAGAGCTGGGTGGGTTCGTCGTCCCAAAAGCAGAGGCGGTAGCGGCGTTTTTCGGGCTGGCCGTGCGCTTTGAGCGGGCGGGTGTCGTTGTAGGGGTTGGTGGTGTCGATGGCGAGGAAGGTCCACTCCGTTTCCGCCGCGACCTGACCCTTGCGCGCGCGCCAGTGTCCGGCGTGCTGCCTCGAAGAATTTGGGGTTGCTTGGGCCGGAGGCCTCTGGAAGCCTCACGACCGTGAAAAAGGTCGAACGCCTCCCATTCTTCGCCCCCTTTACACAGAAACGCGCCGACATAGGCGAAAGACTTGCGCCTTATAAGGCGCAATGGTTTCGTCCAATTCAAAGTTAGGCCCTTTCTACGCGCATGCCGAATGAATACGAAGTTATCGACATCTGGATTGGATACTTTCCGAGCGAGGCGGAGTGTTCTGAGTATCTCGCGGAGACATACGACGATGACGACGCGCAGCCAATCTCGCGCTTTGCCGCCGACATGCGCCAGACGTTCTACGATCACGACTTCGTTGAGCATTCCTTTCAGTCCACACCGTCCCGAGACCTTTCACTCTCACTCACGCACCACTCATTTTCCGCCTCTTACACACCAGCGGCAGTCGCCGCATTCTCGGAGACAGCAACCGGACCATTCAACACCCTTCTCCTTGTATGGGGCAGTCAGATTACACAGCCTGTGTCCGTTCACCGGGATGCTTATTGGTTGCATCACCTCGGAACCTTTAACTGCGACCCAAGGGCGTGAGTTCAAGCGCTGCAGCGAACTGCTCCGCAGTCGCTGAGCTTGGGGTCGTTAGATACTCTCTTGAAGGGCAAGTGCTAAGTTAGGAGTTGGCAATGGGGTCGGCATGAAAGAGTTGAGGGTTGAAGTCTTGGCTGTGATGGAGCATGCCCCAGATCGCGTGGAGGAGGCG
>JAIOPH010000003.1 GCA_021414005.1 Chthoniobacter sp.
CCGCCAGCACGCTCCGTTCTTCTGCATTGAGTTGTCGGTATTTCATGACCATCCTCCTGCCAGAGTTCCCCGCCATTCGAGACCTTCTTCCTCTTCCTCCCACCATGCGCCTCGTGTTGCACTTACTTCGTGAATTCGCGACGCCTAACCAAGCGTTGGAGCGAACTGCCCCAAGCAATGAGACAGCATGACCGGCGACGCGAAACGCCGCTTTTTACCTTTTGGACATAGGGGTTGTTCTGCTGCTCATGGGCCAGGTCCCAGCCGAGCGGCTGCCAGAGTTTGTCGATGAAGCTGATGCGAGCCGGGAGGAAAGTCCCATTTCCCGATGCCTCGGGTGCGCCGATACAGCCACTCGCAGGGACATCCCCGATAAGGGGGGTATGAACAAACACATAAACCACAAATTCCTCGGCGCGGCCCTTTTGGGGCTGATGCTGACCACCGCCAACGTGACCTTTGCGCAGACTGCCGTGAAGGAGACGACGACGACCACGACGACCGCCGGAACGATCAGCGAGTTTGGCCCGGAGACGATCATCGTCCGCACGGAGACGGCCCCCGAACCGGTGCGCTACACCTACAGCAAGACGACCACCTACGTGGATGAAACGGGAGCGCCCGTTTCGATCGAGACCGTGAAGTCCGGCCTGCCGGTCACGGTGTATTACAGCAAGGTGGGCGACCGGATGGTGGCCACCAAAGTGATCGTGCGGAAGGCGGTGGTGAAACCGGCGCCGGTGATCGAGGAAAAGAAGACGACGGTGACGACGACCACGACGGAGAAGTAACCGATCCACCCTCCTACGACTATGAAGACCATCATTTTCACCTCCCTCGCCGCGGCGTCCATCCTTTGCTTCTCCGCCTGTGAGACGGAGGGCGAACACCGCCACGGACCCGCCGTCCGCAGCACCACCACGACAACAGAAGAAACCACGACCCATCACCCGGGGATGGGTGCCACGACGGAAACGCGGACGACCCGCTCCTACTGAAATGAAATCGAAAGCCGCCAGCCAACCAACCAAGCCGGGAGCGCAGCCCAGGGAGACCGCCGGGAAGGCGATGAAGCGGGACGTGAACTTCAAGCAGTCGCGCGACGTGCGGGAAGATCGCGGCATCCGGCAAAGCAAGACGACCGGCCCGGGCGGGCCGGGGCACGGGAAGTAGCGGGCTGCTCTCTTTTTTGATCGGGTGTCAAAGAAGGGGGCGCTTCTTGAAATTCGCTCTTGGCAGCGGGTGGAGAGGCTTTGGGAGAGACGATGGATGGCTCCCAAAGCGCGCGTTGGCCGGGATGAAATGGTTCCAAGGAACCTATACGCAGCGGTTCAACGCGCGGCACCGTCTCAGCGGTCATCTTTTTCCAAGGGCGCTACAGCCGAGCGGGGCGCGACAGACCGCGCGTGAGCGCAGCCCGAAGGGCGACCACCGAGGTGGCCGTCAACGCGATCCCGGTGCAGGCCGAGGCGGCGGGCTACTTCTGCGCGGCGAGCGATTACATTCACCTCAATCCGGCGCGTGCCGGGCTGCTGGATCGGAGGCAGCCGGAGTTGCTCGATTACCGGTGGAGCAGCTATCCGCTGTTTGTGGGCCGAGCGCGGCTTGCCGGACTGGCTGCGGCGGGAGCGGGTGTTTGCGCGCTGCGCCGCGTTCTACGGCTTGAGTATCACGAGATCGGACGCGGCGTGATTGCTGCGTGCGCCGCCCTGAGCGCGGAACCCGTAAACGAAATACGCCGTGGTGCCGGGCGGAATCCGCTGGCGCGAGACCAACTCGCCGTCGGCCAGGTTGCACTGGATGAAGTTCCATTTCCGGTCCTTCCAGAGGGCGTTGGAGGTGGTGAAATAGACCCAGGCCTCGGTGAAGCCGGCGGTGGATTTGACCCGCACGATACCCGTGTCGGGCGCGGCTTCGGGGAGGCCCACTTTCGGCAGGGCCGGACCGCCTTTTACGACGCTGTCGGCAAAGGTGTAAATCTCCGGGGCGTCCTCCCATCCATTGCCGTGCCCGTGGGCCAGAAAGGGACGCAGGCACAAGCTGCTCGGTCCTGCGGCGGCTTTGGCGGACTTGGCGAAGATGTTCAGTTGAAAGACCGGGTCGGCGACTCCAGAGACCCACAGCATGGGCATCTTCGCGTTGGGCAGGTAGGCCGAGGGATCCCACTTCGTGGTGTAGTCCCGGAATTGCTCGGGCGTCATGTTTTTCGGCGGGAACCATTGCGCGAGGCCCGGATTGTCACTTTCATGGATAAACCCGCAGCCATAGACGGGGATCACAAACGCGAATCGCGCATCCACACCGGCCACCGTGCTCACGATCGTGCCGCCCCACGAAATCCCCGTCAGCCCGATTTTCTGCGGATTGATTTCGGGAAAGGAGCGCAACAGCGAATTGGCGCGGATCACATCAGCCACGGCGTGGTAGAACCACTGCTCGTGGTCGGGCAAAGCCCGGTCGCCGAACCAATCAATACGCGCGGGGCCGGCGTTTTCATGCGCGGCCCCGACTGGAGAACCGCCCTCGATCCCGTGATCCTTGCCGCCCGGCAAATGCCCCTCCAGATCCATCGCAATCGCGGCGTAGCCGTGACTGTTCCACGTCCTGACCCAGTTTGGATACGCCGTGCCACCGCCGCCATGCGCGCAAACCACCGCTGGCCAACCGCCTTCCGGCGGCTTTCCCTCGGGAGCTGCGTAATAGGCGAATACCCAGGTCGGCTTCCCTTTGTAGTCAGTGCCTTCGTAGAAAAAAGACCGCATTCCCTTCGCCGGACGCTCCGTCGTTTCGTGGAGCGCCGGGGGCTTCGAGAGATCGGGAACATCCCAGGCAGCCGGGGCGGCGGCTTCAGCACCAAAGGCACTGTGGCCCACGAGACAAAACGCCGAGACGACGACGAGCGCGGCAATTTTGCGCAGAGGCAAATAGGCGGAACGGGAAACATCCGGGCGCAGTGCGGGATTGGTAGTGGTCATAGGCGGCTATTTTCACCCGCCAAGCCGTGGCGACAAGCGTTCATTCCCCGAAACGGGCCCGAAATCCAGCTACTGCGTATTCTGCCGAAAAGGCCGCTCTTGGAGCGGGCTGCTCCGGGCCTCGCGCCGCACCGTCTCGCTCGGGCGTTCGCCAAAAATCGCCCGGTAATCCGCGGCGAGCCGCCCCATGTGCGTCAGGCCTTCCGCCAGTGCGATCTCGAGAATCGAAGCGCGAGCATCGGCGCGGAGCAAGCTGCGGCGAATGGTCTTGAGGCGCAGGGTTAAAGCCCCCCGCCAGCGAAATAAAGATTCTCTCCCACGCGCGCTCGCAAAGTGAGTTTAGGACCGAGTGGGAAAAATGGACGAGAAGTTTGCGCCTTTGATTGCGAAATGATTTCGTTCACTTCGCGTTAGGCGTAGTCCCATACGCTTTTTGAAATTATGAAATGCAACCTCTCCTTACTCATCATTGGCCTCATCGTTTCAATCGCTAGCGTGGCATCCGCTGCGAGCGGTGGAGACCAGGGCACATCAGATATCTTTGCCAACGCGGCTAACGCCTTTATACCGCTCGGGCTTTTTCTAGCCCTGGTCTTTTTCTTCCTCCGCCGCCAATTGAAATTTCTGCAGCCGAAGCTCCAACAGCAATACATGGAGAGACAGATTCAGCATACGCAACGCGTGGAAGAACTATTGGAACGCATCGCAAAGGCGCTCGAAAAAAATGATCACAATGTCGCCTAGCCCGTATGAAAGGTGCCATGTGGCAGTGTAGGGTTCCTCTCTCGTGTTGCCTAGCCAAGCACTGAAGCGAACAGGGTCCGCGGTCACGGCACCTGCGGCAGACCGTCACCTCCTTTCCGCCCACCGGCACTTGCCACGCTCGCTCCGCCTGTCGCGGGGCGGGGGATAGTTAGGCGTGGCTTCGCGGCTCGTGTGAACGAAAGCCATTAGGAATCTTTTCTGATGCCACCGCTTTCGATTCCCGCCATCGCCTTTCCCTCTGCTTACGAAGCGTTCAATTACTTCGAGTGCGCGGCGTGGCTTGCTATCGCCATCGTCCTTCCGTTCTGGTTCCGCCGTTGCCCCGCGGAGAAGCGCAGCGTCATCTACCGCGCGTCTGTCACGTTCGTGATCTTCGGCGTGTCCGATTACCTTGAGGCTCCTACGCACGGTCGCCTTCCCGCGTGGTTGTGGGCGTGGAAGCTCCTCTGCGCGGCCTACCTGCTTCGGTGCCGTTACGATTACATTGGCCGGGAGCGTTTTCGCTGGCTCGACCGCACCAACGTTCTCGCGTTCGCGTGCTTTTTGGCCGTGCTTCTTGCCATGTTTCTCCAGTATTATTTCCGGGATCTGCTCAATGAATCCCAATGAACCCGCAACGCCTGACCATGCGCTACAGCCGACGGGCGCTCTGCAGCCGCTGGGCTTGGGGTAGGTAGGTGCATCACCGCGCACACCGACGAAGAAAGAATGAGTAACCCACCCGAACTGCCACCCACATCACGACACACGTCCCGCTACGCTGTAGCGTCGCTCGTCGTCGGCATTTTGTCTTTCGTCGCAGGCTACTTTGGCGTGCTCACGGGCCTGGTCAGCACCGTGCTCGGTATTGTCGCCATTACGCATATCAGCGCCAACTCCCGACTTGCGGGCAGAAAGCTCGCCGTAGCCGGTGTTATCCTTGGCGGATTGGCTGTTGTTTTCGCACTTACAATCTACGACTGGAATGCCCTTTTTCATGATACTCCCAAACGAGAAAGGCATTTCGGTGGCCCCGCTCATTTTCCATAGTCCCAATTCGCCTAACCCGTATGCGCCACAGCCAACGGGCGCTGCGCAGCCGCTGGGCTTGGGGTAGCCGACCCCGGGACCGTCCGCACAGAGGAGATACAGAGGGGCGCGGGCGGGTTTTGCGGGGGAAAGCGGGCAAATTTTGCCCGCCGGAGGAGGTTGTATTGGCGATATTCAACCTCGAATATCGATATTCAAGATCGAATATGGGCAAAACAACCTTGTATGGCCCGCATCTTTGGGAAGTTTGCGGGCGATACAAGGTGGGTTGCCCGCATCCGGGATAGTTTGCGGGCTATACAAGGTGGGTTTGCCCGTGTTCTAGGAAGTTTACGGACCATACAAGGTGGGGTTGCCCGTGTTCTGGGTAGTTTGGGGGCGATACAAGGTGGGTTTGCCCGCGTCTTCGGAAAGTTTGCGGACAGTACAGGTGGAGTTGCCCGTGTCTTGGGAGAGTTTGCGGGCAATACAAGGTGGGGTTTTTCCCTCTCGTTCCCATACGCCGTTTGGGAGCGGGGGAAACCGCGAGCGCTGGGGGGGCCTTCCCGTGGCTGGCGGGGCGACGGCGAGCCCGTGGGTCCCGCCCGGCAGGCCTGGCACAGGGGCGGTGGGGTCCCCTTAGCGGCCGGCGACGGAGGTCGTGGGATGCTTCGCTTTGAAAGCCGCCACGGCCTCCGCGCTCAGGCCCGTGCAGCCGTTGATGTAAAGCTCTCCCAACTGCGTGAGGCCGGCCAGCGGGGCGAGGTCCGCCACGCCCGTGCAGTCGTTGAGGGTGAGCATCTGCAACTGCGTGAGGCCGGCCAGCGGGGCGAGGTTCGCGACGCCCGTGCAGCCGACGAGCCAGAGGTCATGCAACTGCGTGAGGCCGGCCAGCGGGGCGAGGTCCGCGACGCCTGTGGAGTCGCCGAGCCAGAGCCGCTGCAACTGCGGGAGGCCGGCCAGCGGGGCGAGGTCCGCCACGCCCGTGCAGTCGGCGAGGTAGAGCCGCTGCAACTGCGTAAGGCTGGCCAGCGGGGCGAGGTCCACGACGCCCGTGCTGTAGCTAAGGTCTAGCTCCTGCAACTGCGTGAGGCCGGCCAGTGGGGCGAGGTCCGTGACGCCCTTGCAGCCGCGGAGCCCGAGCTCCTGCAATTGCGCGAGGCTGGCCAGCGGGGCGAGGTCTTTCAGCTCCGAGTTATAGAGATTGAGCTTCCGCAGCCGGGTGAGCCTGCGGAGCGCGTCCACGTTCCGGGATTTCCAAGCATACAGGATGGTCGGGTCGAGGCGGAGGAGCAGGGGCCGGAGCGGGGCGAGGTCGGTGCCTTCGGGGAGGTTCAGATTGCGCTCGTGTTCGAGCCAGGTGGCGGGGCGGAAGGCGGCGTGCCAGTCCGCGCGGATGGCGGCGAAAGGCGTGGGGCTTTCCTCGTAGTCGAACCCTGCCGCCCGCGCCTCGCGGATGGCGGCGCGGTAGTCATACGCGCGCCAGCCGCTCCAGCCGCAGGTGGCGAGCAGGGCCACGCCCAGCACCCAGCCGAGCACGGGCAGCCAGCGGAAACGCGCGGGGACGGTCGGTCGGTCGTCGGGCATCCCGCACCTTTGCCCCACCCCGCCCGGATGGGAAAGCCGGAAGTAGGTGCGCGCCCGAGAGCCCGCCGCAAATCCCGCGAAGATTCCTGTGACGTCGTGGGCGAGCAGGGCTCCATTGGCGATGGATTTCGCGCTCTTCAGGGCGTTCCTCCCACGGGAGAAGCGCGCGCGTGCTTACTTCGCAGTTTTCAAAAAGGCGACGAGGTCGGCGAGCTGGGCGGGGGTGAAGATGCCGTCGTAGCCGGGGGGCATGAGGGAGGTGGCGGCGGGCTGGAAGGAGAGGACTTCGGCGCGGGGGAAGCGGGCGTCCACGCCGGGTGCGGTGGCGATGACGACTTCGTCGGGCGCGTCTTTTTTGATGAAGCCGAGCGCTTCGCCGGTTTTGGTTTTCACGAGCATGGGCTCGTAGCTGCGGACGAAGCTGGCGCTGGGAAAGGCGATGGCTTCGAGCAGGTCGCGCGGGGTGCGGATGGCACCGACTTTGGTGAGGTCGGGGCCGAAGGTGCCGCCGACTCCGCCCACGGCGTGGCAGGTGGTGCAGAGGGATTTGGCGTCGAGGAAAAGCTTCTTGCCGCGCTCGGCGTCGCCGTTGGCGCTGGCGGCGAGGAGTTCTTCGAGCCGGGCGCGCTGGCGGGCGAGCGTGGCGGCGTCGGGGCCGGGCGCGGCGGGCTCGACGGGGATGGGCTTCATGGCGGGAGCGGGCTTGGTGGAAAGGCTGGCGGCGAGCATTTCGCGGGCGATTTTTCCGGGGCCGGCGGGGGCGTCGGCCAGGCTGGGGGCATCGCCGATTTCGTAGAGGGCGTACGTGACGGAGTGTTCGAGAAAGCGGTCGCCGGCGGTGTCGGTGGCGAGCAGCGGGGCGACGGCGCGCTTGTCGCCGATGCGGCCGAGCGCCTCGGCGACGGCGCGGCGGGTGTGCAGGTCGGGGTCGGCGAGCAAGGGGAGGAGCGCGTCGGTGGCTCCCTTGTCGCGCCAGAGTGCGGCGCTGAGGGCGGCGGCGGTGCGGAGTTCGGCGTCCTCCTTTGGTGCGAGGCCGCGGCGGACGGCGGCGCGGGCGGTTTCGCCGGGGATGCGGGTGAGCACCCACACGCTCGCGAGCCTTTCGCCGAGCGGATTGGCGGAATTGGCGACGGACTCGGTGAGGCTAGGCACGGCGCGGTCGCCGAGTCGCACGAGTTCGCGCGCGGCGTGTTCACGAACGATGTGTTCACGATAGGTTGTGCGATCTCCATTGCCTTCGAGTTGACGAACCCATGTATCGGCATTCGGCTCAGGTCCCGTTCCGAGAACATCCATAAGCTTCCGCGCATCTTTATTTTTCACGCGATAGATGGCCCCGAGCACGTCGGGCTTCACGAGCTGCGAGGTGGGGCAACAAATCTTATACCATCCGCCGGTGTCGGCGATGAGCAGGGAGCCGGTGCCGTGCTCGTCCTCGATGACATCCGTCGGGTGGAAGTCCGTCTGGTCGCTGACGAGCAGGTCGCTATCGGTGGTGCGGAAGGTGGCGCCGTCGGGCGCGAGGATGTGGCGGGTGACTTTACGGAGATTGAAATTGCAGGCGAAGAGGTTGCCTTTCCACTCCGCGCCCCAGCCGGCGAGGCGCGCCATTTCCAAGCCGCACGCGGCGGCGGGCCCGAGCTGCGTCATCACGGGCATGAGCGGGCCGGTGCGCGGGTGGCCTTTGAGACAGCGGTGCTCTTTGCCCCACACGCCGCCATAGACCGCGTGGTAGATGCCGTCGCGTTTGCCGTTGGCGGGGTTTTGCAAAAAGGTGCCGCAGAGCAGGCGCTCGCCGCTGGGCGTGAAGACGACGTCCACGGGGTTGTCCATGCCGGCGGTGATGACGGCCTCGAAGCCCGTGCCGTCGGGCCGCATGCGGTAGAGGTGCGAGGCGCTGCTGACGAAATCCCGGCCATCACCGAGCTTGAAGCGCTGCTCGGCGAACCCGCCTTTGCACCAATAGATGAAACCATCCGGCCCGGCGTAGGGGCCGTGGAGATCGTTGGCGCAGCCGGTGAGCGTCTTGCCGTCGAACCACACCTCGCGCTTGTCGGCCACGCCGTCGCCGTCGGTGTCGGTGAGCTTCCAGATTTGCGGCGGCGCGGAGACGTAGAGCGAGCCGTCGAGCCACATCGTGCCTTCGGGAAACATCATCTTGTCGGCAAAGACGGTGCTCTTATCGAACTTGCCGTCGCCTTTGGAAGACGTGAGGCGGACAATGCGGTGGGTCTTGTCCGCGAGCTGTTTTTCCACCTTGTCGTTCGAGCCCGAGCTGTCGGCCACGTAGAGTTCGCCCGCGTCGCCGAAGGCCATGGTGATGGGCCGGTTCACGAGCGGCGGCCCGGCGGCGAGTTCCACGGTCAGGCCGTCGGGGACGGTGAAAGTGTGGAGGCCGATTTTGAATTCGGCGGCGTGGGCGGTGGCGGCGAGGAGGAGGAGTAGTGGGAGGCGCATGGCTCTGGAAAGTGATGCACGCGCGGCGGCGGAAATGCCAACACGGATTCGGTCGCCCGCGCAATGTGGGATGGGCTCCGCGGCGCTGCCGCCCTCGAAAGGATGGAGGTCCGCCGACTCCGTGTGGCTCCCGCTTTTCCACAGCGGAACGCCGCTCAGGAAGGCGGGGATCTCAGAACTGCGCCGCGCCGCTCAATCGCGCCCGGAATCCTGCACCGGCTCTTCGGGCTCTTCGGGCTCGTCCTTTTTGCCCTTCTTCTTTTTGTCGGCCTTTTCGTCTTTGTCCGCTTTGTCCGCTTTCTCGGCTTTGGCCTCATTGGCGAAAACCTGGCGCAGGACGCGACCGATGAGCGGAGCGGCGGAGGTGCCGCCGTGGAAGTCGTCGGCATTGCCCACGTCGCTCTCGGAAACGACGGCGAAGGCGTAGCGCGGTTTGTCGGTGGGGGCGAAGCCGGCGAACCACGCGGCGGTTTTCTCTTTCTTCTTCGGCCCCCATTGGGCGGTGCCGGTCTTGCCGGCGACCTGCACGCCGGAGACGGATGCTTTGCCCCCGGTGCCGGCGCGGCTGGAGACGACGGCGGACATGGCTTTGCGGATTTCCTTCATGATCCGGGCGTCGATGCCGAGGTCGCCGCGGGCGCGGACGGGGTAGGCGTTGACGATTTGGCCGTCGATGCTCTGGACCTGCTGGACGAGGCGGCTCCGGTAGAGGGTGCCGCCATTGCCGACGGCGGCCATGGCCTGGGCCATCTGGAGCGGCGTGACCTGCACGTCGCCCTGGCCGATGGACATATTGGCGAGGTCGCCGTCGAACATTTTGTGACCGTGGACCTTCAGGAAATAGGCGTCATCGGGAATGACGCCGCCGGATTCCGCGGCAAGCGGGATGCCGGTGCGTTCGCCGAGGCCGAGTTTCTTTGACCAGTCAGACATGCGTTTGGCGCCGGTCTTGATGCCGACCTGGTAGTACCAGGTATCGCAGGACTGGGTGAGGGCGTCGCAGAAGTTGAGCGACCCGGCGCCGGATTTCCGCCAGTTGCGGAAGACGGTGCGGCCGATGGTCAGGGACGGTGGGCAATTGAATTCGTCGTCGATATCAATGACGCGCTCCTGCAGGGCCGCGAGGGCGACGGGCACTTTGAAAACGGAGCCGGGCGGATAGGCGGAGCGGTAGGCGCGCGGGATGAGGGGGATGTTTTTGTCGTTGTTGATGGCGTTGAAGGCTTCCTCGGAAATGGTGGGAATGAACCAGTTCGGATTGATGGTCGGCCACGAAGCCATGGCGAGGATGTCGCCGTTGTTCGGATCAATGATGACCATCGCGCCGCGCTTCACGCCGGCCTTGAGGGTGTTTTCGCAAAGCCGCTGGAGATCAGTGTCGATGGTGGTGACGATGTTGTAGCCGGGCTGGGGATTGGCGGTGATTTTCTCGCTGCTCTTTTTTCCGCTCGGGTCAAAGGAGATGTCGTACTGGCCGTTCTTGCCGTGGAGCTGGTCGTCGAAGGATTGCTCGAGTCCCTCGCGCCCGACGGCGTCGGGCCAGAGGAGTTCGTTGTTTTGAATCGGACCGTCGGGCATGCGACCGGCGCGCCCGGCATAGCCGAGGATGTGGCCGGCGAGCTGGCCCTGCGGATAGACGCGCTGATACACGGCCTGGAGCGTGAGGTGTTCGGGTTTCAGCCGGTTAAAGCTTTCGATTTCCGACGATTTCAAGTCCTGCGCGACGAGCATGGGGAGCACGCCGCGGTTCTTGTAGTGCTTCAGCACCTGGTCGCGAGTCAGCGTGATGGGGCGGCCGACGGCGGTGCGGGCGGTGAGCACCTGCTGCTGGGTGAAAGCGAGCACCTCCGTGTCGGTCATGGTCAGCGGCGTGGGAAAGCGGATGCCGAGATTGAAGCTCACGCGGGTTTGGGCGAGCGGGTTGCCGCGGCGATCCACGATCTGGCCGCGCGGACCGGGAATGCCGAGCACGTAGGCGCGCGCCTGTTTCTGCGTGTCCCACGTCGGCGCGGGCACGGCGGCAGTGGCGGGCGCGAGGGAGGCGACCTTCGGCGCGGGCGGCGCATCGGGTGTCGCGGCCGGCTTCGGCGCGGCCGGGGCTTCCAGGCGGGAGATCGCTTCCTGGGCGTGAACGGAGACGAACGGAATCAGCGCGAGGAGCAGCGGGAGCAGGCGTTTCATGAGCGGCGCGCAATTTAGCGTCCGACCGCGGTAGCTCAAGCCCCGGCATCGCCTTTGCCCAAAAAACAAACGCCGCGCTCCCGATCGAGAACGCGGCGTGAATGTTTGGCCGGGATGCTTTAAGCGAGCGCTTCGAGCTTCGCCACGATGTCGCCTTTGGAGCGGGTGTTGAGCTGCTCGGCGACTTCGCCACCTTTGAAAATCAGCAACGCCGGGATGGAGTTGATACGATAGCGGGCGGCAATCTGCTGGTTGTCATCCACGTTGACTTTGGCGACTTTCGCCTTGCCGACAGTGGCATCGGCGACCTGATCAATGACGGGGCCGAGCTGGATGCATGGCCCGCACCACGGAGCCCAGAAATCGACGAGCACAGGCTTGTCGGATTTGATGACTTCGGCGTCGAAGGTGGCGTCGGTTATATTGAGGACGTTGGCGTTGGCCATAGGGTTAAGAGGCGAGTTCCGTGGCTTTGAAGGCCCAGAAGACCAAGCCGAAGGAGACGATTGAGATGACGAGGGCGACGATGGCGAGGATGTTCGTGGCACCATCGGGACCGGACTCGACCTGCATGGCGGGCGAGGTGGAAATGGATGGCGCGGGCGTCATCGCCGAGGACTGCCGCAAGGTCGGCGCGGGCTTGCTGATGAGCGGCTGGGTCTGCTGCATCTTGACCGTGGCCTTGGGCATTGCGGGTTTGCCGGGAGCAGAACCTTCCGGCGGGAGCGTGATCCGCGCGGTTTCCTTTTTCGGCGCGGCCGGTTTTGCCGGAGGTGGCGGAGGCTGGACGCCGCTGCCGACGGGAGGCGGCGGGGCTTTCTGCACGCCGCTCGGTGCCGGTGCCGGCTTGAGCGGAACTGTCGGGCGTGCGCTGCCGAGCGCGGGCGGCTTGGGCGGGAGGCTGGCTCCGCTGAGGGGCGGCTTCGGCGGCGGCGTGACTCCGCTGACGGGCTTGGCCGGCGGGAGCGGCATGCCGGGCTGCGAGGGCGGACGCGGTGGCGGCGGGGCCAGCGGCCTGGTCGCCGAGGGCGGCGGCGCGGGCGGAGTGATGGGTGCAGGCGGCGGAACCGGCGGGGTCGCGAGTGAGGGTTTGACGATTCCCGGAACTTCGATGCGGGCCGTCTCCTTGGTAGCACCGGGCAATTCGATGCGCGCCGTATCCTTTGGTGCCGTTGGAAGAGGCGGCATGCTGGCCTCGGGCATGACAATTTTCGTCGTCTCCTTTTTCGGCGTGCTGCCGAGCGGTGGCAGGATCGGCGCGGGCTTGCCCGGCAGATTGATCCGCACCGTTTCGCGCTTTACCTGCGTCGGCTGATCGGGACGCGGAGGGAGCGTGATGCGAATCGTTTCGGACTTGGAAGCGTCGTCGTCAGCGTTGGGGGCGGGAGGGATTTCGTCGGGCATAGGAGTAAGAGTGTTCGCTTCATCTCACTCTGCATTTCTGGTGTCAACAATTTTGCCCGTGATCCGGCGAAGAAAATGCGCCCGCCCGCGAATGCCCATGTTTGCAGTGACCGCGGAGGATTTCATCCCACGGTTGGAAGTTTCCCTTGCCCGCATTTTTTCCGCTCGCATACGGTGCGCGGATGAAAGTTCTCGTCACCGGCGGTGCCGGATTTATCGGTTCCAATTTCGTCGAAAAACTCCTCGCGGAAGGCCACGAGGCCAGCGTCCTCGATGAGTTCAACGACTTTTACGATCCCGCGATTAAGCGCGCCAACGTCGCCGGCTTTGCCAAAAATGTGCCGATCTACGAAGCTGACCTGCGCGACTGGAGCGCCGTCGAGCGCTGCGTGGCCACGGAAAAGCCCGACGCCATCGTCCACCTCGCCGCCCGGGCCGGCGTGCGCCCCTCGATCAAGGAACCGAAGCTTTACATCGACACCAACATCACCGGCACCTGGCACATCCTCGAAGCCGCCCGCCTTCACGCCGTCCCCCGCGTCGTCTCCGCCTCCAGCTCCAGTGTCTATGGCGTCATCAAAACCGCGCCATTCCGCGAAGACATGCTCATCAACCAAACCATCTCCCCCTACGCCGCCACGAAGATGGCCACCGAGCAGTTCTGCTCCAACTACACCCACCTCTACGGCCTCCGCACCATCTCGCTGCGCTTCTTCACCGTCTACGGCCCGCGCCAGCGCCCCGACCTCGCCATCCACTCCTTCACCCGCGCCATCGACGAGGGCCGCCCCATCCAGCAATTCGGCGACGGCTCCACTCGCCGCGACTACACCTACATTGACGACATCCTCCAAGGCATGTCTGCCTGCCTGACCTACGACGGGGCGCTCTGCGATGTGTTCAATCTGGGCGAAAGCCAGACCACCACCCTCAGCGAACTCATCGCCACCATCGAGCAGGCCCTCGGGAAAAAAGCCGTCATCAAACAAATGCCTGATCAACCCGGCGACGTTCCGCTGACCTATGCGGACATCAGTAAAGCGCGCGCCCTTCTCGGCTACGACCCGCACACCAAGATCGCGGAAGGCATCCCGAAATTCGTGGAGTGGTACCGTGCTGCTCGCCCGGTCGTTGCTGGTTAGCCCGGAAGCGCGGAAATGGCTACGCGGGCCGTAGGTTGCCTTTTTCAAGAATGCGGCGAAGGTCTGCGCCCTTTCGGGGACTACCATGTTTGTTGATCACATCAGAATTTTTGCGAAGGCCGGTGACGGCGGGGATGGCGCGGTGTCATTTCGGCGCGAGTCGTTTGTGCCAAAGGGTGGGCCGGATGGCGGAGACGGCGGGCGCGGTGGGTCGGTGATTCTGCGGGTGGAGTCGCATCAGGATAATCTCACGCCTTTTTTCTATGAGCCGATCGTGAAGGCGAAGAATGGCGACCGGGGCGGCGGGCGGCAGTGCTTCGGAAAGAGCGCGCCGGATCGCATCGTGCCGGTACCGGCCGGGACGTTGGTGTATCGGCTCCCGGACGAGGATACGACAGAGGAGGTGGATGTGGAGGTGGAGCATGGGGATGGGGCGACGTTTGTGGATTTCTCAAAGACGCCGGAGGGGACGAGGAAAGGCGGGAAGTTGCGCAAGAAGCCGATCGATCCCGAGGAGTTGGAACTGGTCGCCGACCTGACCGACGTGGGCACGGAGTTTGTGCTCTGCGCGGGAGGAAAAGGCGGAATCGGCAACGTGCATTTCAAGAGTTCGCGCAACCAGGCGCCCACGCAATACACGGAGGGTGTGCCGGGGGAGCGGGGCTACTTTTACCTCGAGCTGCGGAAGATCGCGGACGCGGGACTGGTGGGCTATCCGAACGCCGGGAAGAGCACCCTGCTGGGGCGAATCTCGGCGGCGCATCCGAAGGTGGCGTCGTATCCGTTCACCACGCTCACGCCACACATCGGGGTGGTGGAGTTGCCGGGGTTTCAGCGGATCACGGTGGCGGACATCCCGGGGCTGATCGAGGGCGCGCACGCGGACGTGGGACTGGGCCACGATTTCCTGAGGCACATCGTGCGGTGCAAGCTGCTGGTCTTCGTCGTGGACATGGCGGGGAGCGAGGGGCGCGAGCCGCTGGACGATTTGCAGAAACTGCGGAAGGAACTGGACCTTTATGATCCGAAGCTCGGCGAGCGTCCGTGGATCGTGGTGGCCAACAAGATGGATTTGCCGGACGCGAAGGAGCAACTGAAGGCGTTCAAGCGCCGCTACCGGAAAATCGAGGTGCTGCCGATCTCGGCGCAGGTGGGCGAGGGGATCGAGACGCTGAAGACACGGATCGGGGAGCTGGTGCTGGGGTCGGGGAGTGCGGTGAAAAACGCGGGCTGAGCGGAGCGGGCTCTTTGGCCGTGGCTTTTCCGTCAAAGAGCCGCCAGATTCGCGGGTCTTTCTCCGCTGCCATGCACCCGCGCTTTTTCCTCCTGCTCCTGCCCGCCGCCAGTCTCGCCGCCGATCCCGCGGCGACGGCGGAACACGCGGCGCAGATGACGCAGGGCGTGGCGCTTTTCAATAGCGAGGTGGGAAAGCTGCTGGCGGAGAATTGTGTGAAGTGTCACGGCGGGGAGAAGGGCGTGAAGGGTGATCTGGATCTGACGACGCGGGAGGCGCTGATGAAAGGCGGTGAAAGCGGCGCATCGGTGGTGCCGGGGAAGTCGGGCGAGAGTTTGCTGATGAAGTCCATCCGGCACGAGGACAAGGATCTCAAGATGCCGAAAAAGGCGGACAAGCTTTCCGACGCGGCAATCGCGAAGATCGCGCAGTGGGTTGATCTCGGTGCGCCGTATGGGAAATCGCTGGGCGCTGCGAATGCGCGCGACCGCTCGAAGGTGACGGAGGCGGATCGGAAATGGTGGGCTTTCCAACCGCTCGCCAAGACGCCGCCGGGTGCGGTGAAAAATGCCGCCTGGTCCCGCAATGGCATTGATCCATTCGTGCTGGAGAAACTGGAGGCGAAGGGTCTGGCACCGAGTCCGGCAGCAGAGAAGCGCGTGCTCATCCGCCGCGCGTATTTCGATCTCATCGGCCTGCCGCCGACGCCGGAACAGATCGAGCGCTTTCTCGCCGACACCTCGCCGAAAGCGTACGAGAAGGTCGTCGAGGAACTGCTCGCCTCGCCGCACTACGGCGAACGCTGGGGCCGGCACTGGCTCGATCTCGCGCGCTACGCGGAAAGCCACGGCTACGAGCAGGATTACGACCGGCCGAATGCGTGGCATTACCGCGACTACGTGATCCGCGCACTGAACGCGGATCAGCCGTTCGATGAGTTCGTGCGCTGGCAAATCGCGGGCGACGAACTCGCGCCGGACAATCCCGAGGCATGGAAAGCGACCGGCTTTCTCGCCGCCGGCACCCACGCCACGCAGATCACCGCGAACCAGGCAGAGAAGGAACGCTACGACGAACTCGACGACATGGCGGCGACGATTGGCACCTCGATGCTCGGGCTCACCGTCGGTTGCGCGCGCTGCCACGATCACAAATATGACCCGATCCCGTCGCGCGATTATTACCGGCTGATCTCCACGTTCACAAAGACGGTACGGAGCGACTACGACCTGACGGTGGACACCGCGGAAACGAAGGCGGCGAAGGCGAAATGGCAGACCGAACACGCCGGGCTCGTCGCCACGCGCGATCGTTTTGAAAAGGAGCAATTGCCCGCGCGGATGGTGGCGTGGGAGAGGTCCGGCGCGCGCCCCGCGCCCGCGCCGTGGCTCACGCTCGACAAGGCGGTGGCGAAGTCGGAAGGCGGCGCGACGCTGACGCCGCAGGCGGACGGCTCGTTCCTCGCGAGCGGGGCAAAGCCGGAGCTGGACACCTACACTTTCACCGCGCCGCTGCCGGCGACGGCGATCACGGGTGTAAAGCTGGAGGCGCTGGCGGATGCGTCGCTCGTCAAGCAGGGGCCGGGGCGCGCAGAGAATGGGAACTTCGCGCTGAGCGGGTTTGAGCTGACGGTGACGCCGCCCGGTGGTGCGGCGGTGGCGGCGAAGTTTGTGAAAGCGCTCGCGACGTTCGAGCAGACGGGGCTGCCCGTGGCGGCGGCGATTGATGCGGACAAGATGTCGAGCTGGGCGATTGATCCGCAGTTTGGAAAAAATCACGCAGCCATTTTCATTCTCGATGCACCGCTCGCGGCACCGGTCGGGAGCACGCTGAAATTCACGCTTCGCTTTCAAAACAACAAGGCGCACAGCATCGGACGGCCGCGGCTCTCGGTGACAACGATGGCGCAGCCGGGCCTCGAGCCCGGCGCGGGTCCGACGATGCCGGCGGATGCGCGCACCGTGCTCGACGTGGCCGCGACGCAGCGCACCGAGGCGCAGCGCGGGGTGCTGTTGAAGTGGTATCGCACCCAGGACGCGGAATACCGAAAGCTCGACGCGGCTGTTTCCGCGCACGCGGCGGCGGAGCCGAAACCGCAAAAAGTGAAGGCGCTGGTTTCTTCCGAGGGTGTCCCGGCGGTGCGCAATCACACGCAGGGGCCGGATTTTTACGACAAGACGTTTTTCCTCACGCGCGGCGATTTGAATAAAAAGCAGGACGAGGCGCAGCCGGGATTTCTCACCGTGCTCGCGAATGCGCCTGAGGATCGCTGGAGCGCCGCGCCGCCGACGGGCTCGCGGACGCCGTGGCGTCGCGCGGCGCTCGCGAAGTGGATGACCGACACGGAGGCGGGCGCGGGGCCGTTGGTGGCGCGAGTGATCGTGAACCGGCTGTGGCAGCACCATTTCGGGCGCGGGCTCGTGGCGACGCCGAGCGACTTCGGAGCGCAGGGGGAGAAGCCGACGCATCCCGAGTTGCTCGACTGGCTGGCGGGGGAACTCATCCGCAGCGGGTGGAAGCTCAAGCGGCTGCATCTGCTGATGATGACGAGCGCGGCTTACGTGCAGACGGCGGAGACGGGGGATCGGAGTTCGGAGATCGGGAAAGCGCGCGCCGCCGATCCGGATAACAGCCTCATCTGGCGGCACTCGCGCCAGCGGCTGGAGGGCGAGATTATCCGCGACTCGATCCTCGCGGTGACCGGTACGCTTGATCCGAAACCGTTCGGCCCCGGCACGCTCGACGGCGCGATGAAGCGCCGCTCGATCTATTTCCAGATCAAGCGCAGCCAGCTCCCGCCGATGATGGTCACCTTCGACGCGCCGGACACGCTGGGCAGCCTCGGCCTGCGCTCCAGCACGACGGTGGCGCCGCAGGCGCTGCTGCTGATGAACAACGCGCAGGTCCGCGCGTCGGCCCGCGAGTGGGCCAAAAAGCTCGCTGCGCTGCCGGCGAACGATGCGGTCAAACGCTCGTATCTTGCCGCGCTCGGCCGACCGCCAGCGGACGAAGAGCAGGCGACTGCGGGAGATTTTTTGCGCGCGCAGACGGCGTCGTATGAGGCGGCGGGCAAAGGCGACGCGGCAGAGCTGGCGCTGACGGATTTCTGCCAGTCGCTGGTGAGCCTGAATGAGTTTGTTTATGTCGAGTGACGCCGCAAATCTCCGGGGCGATGCTCGCCCGCCATCGCTGGGCACCGAGCCAACCCATTTCGCACCATGAACCACCCGCACCTTTTCGCTGACCCACACCCGCATTTCTGCTCGCGCCGGAGTTTTCTCGAACGCACGGGCTCGGGCTTCGGGATGCTCGCACTGGCTTCGCTACTTGCGGAGTCCGGGCTGCTCGAATCCAGCGCGGAGGCCGCCGTGCAGGCCGGGCCGGTGAATCCGCTCGCGCCGCGTGCGCCGCATTTTCCGGTGAAAGCGAAGTCGGTGATCTGGCTGTTTATGAACGGTGGCCAGAGCCAGGTGGACACTTGGGATTACAAGCCTGAACTGGAGAAGCACGACGGCCAGAAGTTGCCCGGCTTTGACAACAAGACCGGGTTTTTTCCCGAGGAAGTCGGCGGGCTGTTGAAGTCGCCGTTCGCCTTTCAACAATACGGCAAGAGCGGCACCTGGGCGTCGGAGCTTTTCCCGCGCACCGTCGCGCACGTCGATGACATGGCGTTCATCCATTCCTGCTTCACCGCGACAAACAACCACTCGCCCGCGCTTTTCCAAATCAACACCGGCTTCTCGCGCATGGGTTTCCCCTGCCTCGGTGCGTGGGTGAGCTACGGGCTCGGCACGGTGAACCAGAATCTGCCCGGCTTCGTGGCCATGTACGACACGCTCGGGCGCGGCCTACCGAAAGGGCACGCGAGCAACTGGGGCGCGGGCTTTCTCCCCGGCGTGTATCAAGGCACCGCGCTGAACGCGCAGGGCGCACCGATCAACAACCTCGCTCGCCCGGCGGAAATGGCCGACGCGCAACAACGCGCGCAACTCGACCTCATTGCGAAACTCAACAAGCGCCAGCCCGGCGCAGACGACCCGGAACTGGCAGCCCGCATCGAGAGCTTCGAGCTGGCCTATCGCATGCAGATGGCCGCGCCTGAGGCGCTCGACGTGGCTGGCGAACCCGAGAGCATCCGCGAACTCTACGGCACCGACGAAAAGCGCTGCGGACATTTTGCCAAGCAATGCCTCATGGCGCGGAAGCTCGTGGAGCGCGGCGTGCGGTTCGTGCAGATCTACAGCGGCGGCATGGAAAACGAGCGCTCCTGGGATGGCCACATCGACATCGCGGGCAATCACCGGCAGTTCGCCGGCGAGACCGACCAACCCATCGCCGCGTTGCTCACTGACCTAAAACAGCGCGGCCTGCTCGACTCCACGCTAGTCGTCTGCTGCGGCGAATTCGGCCGTCTGCCCCTCGCGCAAAAAGGCAAGAAGCCCGGCCGCGACCACAATCCGCATGCCTTCACGACCTGGCTGGCTGGCGGCGGAGTAAAAGGTGGCGTCCATTACGGTGAAACCGACGAAGTCGGGCACAAAGCCGCGGTCAACAAAGTGAGCGTGAACGACCTGCACGCCACTATCCTCGCCCTGCTCGGCTTGGATCACGAAAAGCTGACCTACCGTTTCAACGGTCGCAATTTCCGCCTGACCGACGTGGCCGGGGAGGTGGTGAAGGCGGTGATCGCATAGTTGCCGGCGCAGCTATGCGCGCGGCGTGCCGCAGCCGTCGGCGATGGCTGCGAGTTCTTCGAGGAATTTTTCGCGCCGCGCGGCGGGCAACGCGGCCAGCACGCACTCCTGCAATTCCATCGCGATCTTCCGGCCTTTTTCAAAGGCGCGGCGTCCGGCCGGCAGCAGCTTCACCCGGCGCGCGCGGCGGTCTTTTTCGTGAGGCTGTCGCGCGATGAGGCCCGCCTTTTCCATGCGCGCAAGCGTGGAGGTGATCGTGTTCGGGTCGCTCGCCATGAGGTCCGTTAGCGCACGCTGGGTGAGCCCCTGCGGATCGCCTTCGCTGAGCCAGCGCAGAATGGAAAACTGATCGGGCGTGACGCCGAGATGGGCGATGCGCTGGCGGAAGGATTGGTTCAGCCCATACCACGCGCGCCGGAGCAGCACGGGCAGACGTTTGGGCGTCGCGGCGGGGGCAGGCTCGGGCGATGGTGCGGGCATTGGCAGGCGCAGGATGTAGCCCCGCCTGCGCTTTCGCCAAAGAAAATCCGGGCGGGCAAATTGATACGTGTAAGTATCTTTTGACTTCACCTCCCCGCCGTTCATAAAAGACCCACACCCGCACCTTGCGCCCGTTCCTCATTCTCTCCATGAAGCCACCACTCCTCTCCGCGCTCGTTCTTTCGCTCCTCCTGAACTCCCCGCTGCTCCACGCGGCTCCAAAAGGAAAACCCGCGAAGTCTGCGGTTCCCGAAAAGGTGGCGGTCGCCAGCGGCGCGCAGGGCTGGCTGGACTGGCGCGGGCCGCAGCAGACGGGGGCTTCGCTCGAGACTGGGTTGCCGGACAAAGTGGACGCAAAGGCTGCGTTGTGGACCGCGGATTTTCCCGGTCAAAGCGCACCGGTGATCGCAAACGGGAAGCTCTACATCATGGGCTATCTCGGCGAGGGGCCGGACTTGCAGGAGGGCGTGGCGTGTTTCGATGCGGAGACCGGGAAGCCATTGTGGAAGCAGCTCTTCAATGACTTCCTGAGCGACATCATCTATCTGCGCTACGCGACCTCCTGCCCAACGATCGATCCCGAGACGGGCAACGTGTACACGCAAGGCAGCCAGGGTTTGTTCTCGTGTTTCACCGCCGACGGCAAGCTGGTGTGGCAGCACTCGCTGATGGAGGAATTTGGCCGGCTCACTTTCCCGAATAACCGCACGGCGTCGCCGCTCATCGACAAGGAACTTGTCATCACGCGCGGCATCACGTCCTCGTGGGGCGCGCACGGCGCGGCGGGCGACCGCTTTTATGCCTTCGACAAAAAGACCGGCGAACTCGTGTGGTCGAGCGCGCCCGGCGACCGGCCGCAGGACAATACGTTCTGCCATCCGTGGCTCGGCTTTCACGAGGGCAGGCGCGTGCTTTACTCCGCGGGCGGCGACTCCACGCTGCTGGCGATCAACGCCCGCACTGGCGAGCCGCTCTGGCGCACCTCGGTCGCGAAGGCCGGCGCGAAGGGCGGCATCAACGCCGCGGTGCTGGAGCACAAGGGCAACATCATCGTCACGCACGAAAGCGAGAACCTCGACACGAGTGACGTGGGGCGCATGGCGGCGTTCAAGATTCCCGACGGTGTGAAACCGCCGACGCCGCAGACCCCGCAGGTTATACCCACGAAGGAACTGGAGCAGTGGCGCAACCCGGTCGGCGCGCTCGCCAGCTCGCCGGTGCTTGTGGGCGACCGCATCTACGCGGTCAACGGCACGGGCGACCTCTGCGCCATCGACGCGAATGACGGCAAGGTTTTGTGGAAGAAAAAACTCGGCATCGAGCAGCGCCAAAGCTCGCCGTTCTATGCCGACGGCAAGCTCTACGTCGCCATGTATATCGCCGGCGCGACCGGACCGGCGGCGAATGAAAACGTGGGCGACGGCGAGCTGTTCGTCGTTAAGCCGGGCGACAAGGACGCGGAAATCGTGAGCCGCACCGTCCTCACCGGCAAATGCTACGGCTCCCCGATCGGCTATAACGGCAAGCTCTACGTGCAGACGGAAAAGAAGCTCTACTGCTTCGGCAAAAAGGGCGCGAACAAAGGTCTCGTGCCCGCGCCCGAGCCGGAGAAGTGGCCCGCGCCCGGCCCCGCCACCCAGCTCCAGATCATCCCCTACGAAGTCCTCCTCCAGCCGGGCCAGAAGCAACAATTCCGCATCCGCTCCCTCGATGCCGCGGGCTTCACCGCCGTGGGGCCACCGTTCAGCGACCGGCCAACCACGAAGTGGGAGACCTTCATCCCGCCCACCGCCCTCGTGAAAGCCACCATGAAAGCCAGCTTCAGCGAAGGCGACGTCCTCACCGCCGAGGCCCCGTCCGCCGGCCAGTGGAAAGCCACCGTCGGCGAGCTGAGCGGCTTCATCAAAGGCCGCGTCGTCAGCTCCCTGCCCATCAAGCAGGACTTCGAGACCTTTGAACTCAAAGAAACCACCGGCCCCGGTCTCGGCAAAGAACCCATCGCCCTGCCGCCTGCCGAGCCTGGCAAACTCGCGCCCGCCGCCGGCCCCACCACTTGGAATGTCATCGAAGAGCCCACGGCTTTCGCCTACCCCCCACTCTGGTGGAACAGCGCCCGCTTCCGCTTCGAGGTCCGCAAGCCCCCCCATGAAAGCGACAACCTGGCCTTCTGCAAAACCATCGATAACAAACTCTTTCAGCGCGGCCAGGTCTTCATCGGCGCGCCCGACATGCACGACTACACCATCGAGGCCGACGTCATGAGCGAGGGCAACAAGCGCAAGATGAGCGAGGTCGGCGTCATCAACCAGCGCTACGCCATCGTCCTCAAAGGCAACGCCCAGTTGCTCGAGATCAGCTCCAACCAAGAACTCTACCAAGGCCAGCCCAACACCGTGCCCTTCAAGTGGGTACCCGGGGAATGGTACCACATCAAGGCCCGCGTGGACAACAACGACAAGATTCATGAATTCACCACAAACCCGGATCGGGCCTACCGCCCTGGCAGCGGCGTCATCCGCGCGAAAGTCTGGAAAAAGTCCGACCCCGAGCCCGCCGCCTGGACGCTCGAGCTTCCCGTGAAAAGGGTCCACCTCCACGGCTCCCCCGGCCTCTTCGGCTTCTCCCCGCAAGAGCAGCGGGCGTGGTTTGATAACGTCACGGTTACACCGAATAAGTAGCTTTCCTTCAATCTTCGCCATGAAATCGCTCCCGCATTTTGTCCTCACCTGCGGCCTCGCCGCGCTCACCGTTCAAGCCGAAGATTGGCCCCAGTGGGGTGGCAACGATCCGGGACGCAACATGTATTCTCCGGCCAAGGGTTTTCCGGATAAGTTCGAGCCGGGTAAGTTCAAGCCGAATTCCGAGGAGATCGACATAGCGACCACGAAAAACGTGAAGTGGGTCGCCAAGCTTGGCTCTCAGACTTATGGCAATCCGGTGGTCGCCAATGGCCGCATCTTTGTTGGAACCAACAACGCCTCGCCACGCGACTCCAAGCTCAAGGATGATCGCGGCATCCTTTACGCGTTACGGGAGGAGAATGGAGCTTTCCTCTGGCAGTTCGCCGCGCCGAAGCTCGCCAGTGGCAAGGTGAACGACTGGGAGTATCTCGGGCTCCTGGCCTCGCCCAATGTTCAGGGCAACAAGCTGTGGGTCGTGACCAACCGCTGCGAGGTCGTCTGTCTCGATGTGGAAGGCATGGCCGATGGCAATGGCGGACCTTTCAAGGACGAGGCCAAGTACCTTGGCGGCCCCGGCAAGCCCCCCATCCCGACTGGCGCGACGGATGCCGACATCCTCTGGCGCTACGACATGATGGACGAACTCGGCGTATTTCCGCACAACGCGTCGAACAGTTCGGTCATCACCATCGGTGACAAGCTCTTTGCCTGCACCTCGAACGGGCAGGACTGGACCCATGTGAACATCCCGTCGCCGCAGTCGCCGAGCTTTATCATGCTGGACAAAAATACCGGCACCCTCCTCGCCGAGGACGACGCCAGGATCGGCACGAATATCAAGCATGGCCAATGGACTTCACCGTCCTTGGGTAAGGTCAATGGCAAGGATCAGGTCTATTTCGGCGGCGGTGACGGCGTCCTTTACGCCTTCTCGACCGAGCCGGTGAAAGACGGCGACACCACTTACATGAAAAAGGCTTGGTGGTTCGACGCCGTGCCCGAGGAATACAAGAAGGACAAGACCGGCAAACCCATCAAGTATCCCGCGGCGGACGGACCCAGCGAAATCAACGCCACGCCGGTCTTTTACAAGAACCGCGTGTATGTGGCCATCGGCCAGGACCCGGAGCACGGCGAAGGTGTGGGCCGCCTCGTGTGCGTGGATGCCACCAAGACCGGCGACATTACCAAGACGGGACTGATCTGGGACTTCAAGGAGATCCACCGCTCCATCTCGACCGTCAGCATTGATCCCACGAATGGTCTGCTCTTTGTCGCGGATTTCAGCGGCTTTGTCTTCTGCCTCGATGCCGAGACCGGCAAGAAGCAATGGCAATACGACATGAAGGCGCACATGTGGGGCAGCACCCTTGCGGTGGACGGCAAGGTGTATGTCGGCGACGAAGACGGCGATGTGTGTGTCTTTGCCAGCGACCGGAAGCTGAAGTTGCTGAGCGAAACCAATCTCGGTGCCCCGGTTTACTCCACACCCATCGTGGCCAACGGCGTTATGTATGTCGGCAGCCAGACCCATCTCTTCGCCATCGCCGAGGGAGCCAAGCCGGTGGAGACCGTTTTGGAACAGCCCAAGCCGGTGATCCAAGGCCTCCGTCCCCGCCGGGACAAAGAACAACCGTGATCTGCGATCCCGCGGACGGGTTTGGGTAGGCCGATGAAAGTCGGTGTCTGTGGGTTTGGGGTGGCGGGTGGGGCTGCCGCAATGCTGCTCGCTCGCGCGGGGCACGCCGTCACGATCTTGGAACGGGCACCGCAGCTCGGCCCGGTCGGTGCGGGATTTCTGCTCCAGCCGGCAGGCCAGGAAATCCTCGCGGAATGGGGCTTGTTCGCGCGCATCGCGGCGGCGAGTACGCGCATTGAGCGGCTGGAAGCGTACACGGCAGCGGGACGCCGCCTCACGAGTCTGCCGTATGCGGATGCCGCTCTGGGAGCCTGCGCATACGGAGTCCAGCGCGGGGTGCTTTTTTCTGCCCTCCACGAGGCCGCGCGAACCGCGGGGGCCGCCGAGACGCTCGGAGTGGAACTGGCGTCCGTGGAGGAGAACCCGGGGTCGATCACGGTGCGCGACACGACGGGTCGGGTTCATGGTCCATTCGATTTGCTCGTTGGCGCCGATGGCGCGCGCTCCGTCATCCGGCAATGGTTGAACCCGCACACGCGCAGCGCGGATTATCCGCATGGTGCGTTGTGGGGGACGGGCCGCTCCGACTGGCCCGCGGACACTCTTTACCAAGTAACCCGCAACGCCCAGCAACTCACCGGACTCATGCCTATCGGCGGCGGCCAATGCGGGTTTTTCTGGGGGTTGCGGCGCGCGGAACTCGCCCCGCTGCATGCACGCGGCTTCCCGGCATTTCGTGAAAGTGTTTCCCGCCTCTGCCCGCAAGCGACCGCTATCCTCGATGATCTGCGCGGCTTCGATCGCCTGACGTTTGCCAGCTACCGGCACGCGCTCCCGCGCCGCACCGCGTCGGCGCGTTGTGTCTTGATCGGCGATGCGGCGCACTCGATGAGCCCGCACCTGGGGCAAGGCGCCAACCTCGCCCTGCTCGACGCCGCTGCGCTGTCCCGCCAGCTCGCGATCCAGCCGCTGGCAGCGGCCTTGCCGGCGTACTGCTCCGAGCGCCGCGCCCACGCCCGCTACCTCGCGCTGCTTTCCCATGCACTGAGTCCGTTTTTTCAAAGCGACTCCACCCTCCTCGGGCGTGGCCGCGACATCGCCCTGCCGCTGCTCTGCGCCTGGCCGTGGATGCGGCGGCAGATGTGCCTGACGGTCGCGGGCATGAAGACCGGTTTTTTGGACCGGCTCTGAAGCGTGCGGGCGGACGCACCCAGCCTTGCCGGCCCGAGTCCCGCGACTACGTTCGCGCAAATCCTTCGACGTTTCATGCACACTGTCGCCACCTTAGCTCTCGTCGCCTTTCTCGCGCTCACCGTGCGCGCGGAGGACGCTCCGTCGCAATTTCAGAACAAGCGCCGCCGCCCGGTCACGATGACCACCGAAGGCCAGGCGTTGGTTTTCACGGTGCCGGGCGGCGACATCGGCGGCTGCCAAATCGTCCGACCCGCCGCCGGCTGGCCGAAGCAGGTCATCCTGCGTCTCCTTGGTTCCGCGCCTTATTACGAAGGCTTTCACCTTTCGACCAAAGACTGGACGCTCGGGGAGAGCCTGCGGCCGGGTGAAACGACGATGTCCTTGCAGCGAAGGGACGCGGCGGGCCGGCTCCACGCGCCAGCGGCAGGCCCGGAGACTTTCCGCATCAAGATCACCAAAACGGAAGTCGGCCTCGAATTTGCGATGCCAGCCGAACTCCTCAAAGATTCCGATCAGGTCGTTGTCGAGTGGGTGGATTTCTACCGCTGAAGCGAATGCGGCGAATATTTTGGCGCATCGCTTGACCGCTTCCGACCGACCGCTAGTCTCGCGCCTCGCCCGATCCGCGACCCGAGTGAAGCACCACAAACCAACCCACGAGTGCGGCGTTTTCGCCGTTTTTGGCCACCCCAACGCTGCCGTCCTGACCTATTACGGTCTCTTTGCCCTGCAGCATCGCGGGCAGGAGAGCGCGGGCATCGTCACGGCCAACGGGCCGGGCACGCCCTTCAACCGCCATGTCGCCATGGGCCTCGTTTCGCAGGTCTTTACGCCACCGGATTTGGATCGGTTGAAAGGCACGCGCGCCATCGGCCATGTGCGCTATTCCACGACTGGATCGAGCAACCTGACCAACGCGCAGCCGCTCATGGTGGATTGCGCGCTGGGCCAGCTCGCCATCGGGCACAATGGCAACCTCGTGAACGCCGGCGTGCTGCGCGACGAATTGGAGCAGCGCGGTTCCATTTTCCAAACGACGGTCGATAGCGAGATCATCCTCCACCTCCTCGCGCAGCCCGTGGACGCCAGCGGTGTGCTGGCCGCGCTGCGGAAAATCCAGGGGGCCTTTTCCCTCGTGATGATGAGCGAAAAGCAGATCATCGGCGTGCGCGATCCCTTCGGCTTCCGTCCGCTGTCGCTCGGCCTGCTCGACGGAGCCTACGTGCTCTCGTCGGAAACGTGTGCCTTCGACCTCATTCACGCCGAATTCATCCGCGAAATCGAGCCCGGCGAAGTCGTGATCATTGATGAAAGCGGCGTCCGCTCGGAGTACCCCTTCAAAGCGGAAAAGCGCGCGTTCTGCATGTTCGAGTACGTCTATTTCGCGCGGCCCGACTCGATCATTAGCGACATCAATGTGGCCCGCGTCCGCACCGCCATGGGCCGCGAACTCGCGCGCCTGCACCCGGTCGAGGCCGACCTCGTGGTGCCCGTGCCGGACTCGGGCAACTATGCTGCGCTCGGCTTCGCGGAGGAACTGGGGATTCCCTACAACCACGCCTTCGTCCGCAACCATTACATCGGCCGCACCTTCCTCCAGCCGACCCAACTCATCCGCGATTTCAACGTGCGGGTGAAACTGAACCTCATCAAGGAAGCCGTGACGGGAAAGCGCGTGGTCGTCGTGGATGACTCGATCGTGCGCGGCACCACGGCGCGGGCCCGTGTGGTGAACATGCGCGAGGCCGGCGCGAAGGAAGTCCACATGCGCATCTCGTGTCCGCCCCACAAGCACGCCTGCCACTACGGCATCGATTTTCCCGATCCGGAAAAGCTCCTCGCCAATCAATGCACGCTGGAGGAAATCCGCGACTACCTCGGCGCGGACAGCATCGGCTACCTCGACGTGCCGGGCATGGTGCGCGCCACCGGGCAGGAGGAGAAAAACTTCTGCCTCGCCTGCTTCAACGGCGACTATCCGGTGCCCGTTGATCCAAAGGTCGACAAATTCATTATGGAGCGCCGCCAACGCAAAGACCTGATCGTCACCGACGAACACCCCGAGCTTTTCGACAAGGCTTTCTAGCCTTGGGGTCGTCCGCCCCTCACTCTCACCCCAGCCGCTCGATGACCACCTCGCCGCCGGTGATGTCCATTTGCGGGACGGTGCTCTGGGCGGCGGTGAGGCGGTAGGTCTCCCCGCTGGCCATGGCGGTCGTCTCGCTGAAGCTGATCACCCCGAAGCCGAAGCCCGCGGTGAGCGCCGCGCCATTGACCAGGCCGCCGAAGAGGAGGTCGCCCACGCCCGGCACCGAGCCTTTCTCATCGGCAACCCACAGTTCCAAGTGATGGCTTTCAACTCTTACGCCGGCTATTCCTTCCCTGAAGTATTTCGGGATCGTGTTCCAGCTTTTCTCGCGAACACCGGCGGCAGCCTTTGGCTCAGGAAAGTAACTTGACCCACCCGAGGATACGGAAGGGACCCTCCGAATACGAACCCAGCCCTACTTAGTTTTGCTTGCCTTCAATGGCGCACAGCAGCACCGCGGCGGCGAGTCCCAGGCGGCGGTCGAGCACCGCATTGAGGTCGGGCGAGAAATCGAGGGTCACTTTCATGACGAACGGATTGAAGTTCTGCTTAAACTGACAGACCCGAACGCCGCCAATGTTTCCCTCATAGGTCTGCGGGATTAGGTTCGTTAAGAATCGGCGCACCAAGGCGAGAAAGAGGCTGTCTTCCTTAATAAGACCGATCTCACGATCTGCGGCATCCATAAAAACCCACTCATCTTTGAGGATGGATTTCAGTCCCTTGCGTTTCAGCGCACCGATTTTCACCCCACCGATCTCGGGATCGAATACATCGTTGACCTGACCCCCGAAAAATGGACAGATGGAAAATATAGTTCTGCTGGGTAAAAGAGCAGAACGAATGAAAAAGAGCAGATTCAACGAAGAACAGATTATCGGGATATTGAGGGAGGCGCAGAGCGGAGGCGGGGTGAAGGCGGTGTGCGCCAAACACAACATCAGCGAGCCGACGTATTATGCGTGGAAACGCAAGTATGGTGGGGTGGAAGTGAGCGAAGCGCGGCGGTTGCGGGCGCTGGAGGAGGAGTGCCAGAGGCTCAAGCGGGTGGTGGCGGACCAGGCGGTGCAGATCCAAATCTTAAAAGAGGTGAACGCAAAAAAATGGTAAGCCCGTGCAACCGGCGACGGGCGGTAAAGATGATCGTGGAAGGAGGCTTGGGGCGGACGGCCCAGGCCTGCCGGGCATTGGGGCTTGGGCGGTCGAGCTACTATCGGGCGAGCCGGCGCAGTGAGCGCCGGGTGAAGCTCGAAGGGAGGATCGTGGAGTTGAGCGAGAAGCATCCGCGGTATGGGTATCGGCGGGTGACGGCGCTCATGCGGCGGGCTGGGCAGGAGGTCAACGCGAAGCGGGTGCAGCGCGTGCGGCGAGCCGAAGGCTTGCAGGTGCGCGAGCGGCAGAAGCGGATGAGACGGCTGGGCGTGTCGAGTGCGGATCGGCGCGGGCTGGCGGGCTCAATGCGGTGTGGAGCTGGGACTTCGTGGAGGATCAGACCGAAAATGGGACGCGGTTTCGGGTGCTGACGTTGATCGACGAATACACGCGGCGCTGCCTGGCGATGCACGCGGGCTGGTCGATCCGAGCCGTGGATGTGATCACGGTGGTGGAAGCGGCCATGGAGCGCTACGGCAAACCCGGGCACATCCGCAGCGACAACGGGCCTGAGTTTATCGCCTACGCGATCGGCGACTGGCTGAAAGCCGGGGCGGTGGGGACCATCTACATCACGCCCGGCAGCCCGTGGGAGAATGCGTATATCGAAAGCTTCCACGACAAACTGCGCGACGAGTGCCTGAACCGGGAACTCTTTGGCAGTCTGCGCGAGGCGCAAGTGATCCTGGAGCAATGGCGGCTGGAGTACAACGAAGCGCGGCCGCACAGTTCGCTTGGCTACCAGACGCCGACCGAGTATGCGCTCGGGGAGACGAACCGAGTTGATGGGGGCTGCGCGCCCCCAAACCCCGCGCCGCTCGCCGCGGCAGGCGTTCGGGGGGAACAAGGCGCGCCCGCGCCACTGCGGCAAACAACCACAAACCAACACATCAACAAACCCGCCGAACTATAGTTTTGAACTGTCCACCAAATGGGGTCAGGTCA
>JAIOPH010000031.1 GCA_021414005.1 Chthoniobacter sp.
CGCGGCGGGGCGATCACCCCGTCGCGCCCTCAGGCGTCTGCGGCCTCCCGAAGGTCTGCTCACCCTGCCAAATCCCGCCACTCTCGAACATCTCGTTCTCGACATTGTTTCGAGATACAAGGCGACTACGAACGCTTCTAGCCGATGAACCAAGGCACAGATTCCCACAGGAAACCTTCAAGCATTGCCAGGCGAGTGCTAGGCAGCCTGCTCTCGGTATTTTTCGGTTGGCTGACCCCAAATGCGGCTATTGCAATACTCGCAACTTTGGAGCAGCATCAGGATCGTTACTGGTGGCTGTTTCCAGTTTATTTCGCTGTATATTCCGCAGTATTCTGTTGTTGCGCCTGGCTCTCCATATTGCTTCCTCTCTACTTGCTAATCCCGCTGCGCTCGTGGCTTTGGCGCTGGTATGTTTGCGCACCCTGTGGGGCAGTTGGAGGTGCGGCCATTATGTATGTTTGGTGCCACTACGTTTCGCCCCGCGCTGATAGCAACATTTATGTTACATTGTCTGCCATCGCTGGCGGTTTCGCCTGCCTTTTCGGTTCACTTACATCACGCCACTATCAGTATGCACAAGTCGCCTGACACAGCGCTGGAGCGAACTGCCCCGCGCATCACGCCGGCTGCTCCCCCGCCTTCGCCCGCGCAGCCATCGCGCCAGCTTCCGCCGTCCCTGAGCTTGGGGTTGTTAGGCGTCACTCGTGTCTCGTGAAACCCGGACTTCCAATTCTCACTTTGATAGCGTCATTCGCTATGACTGCTGTAGTAGCTGCCGCCGAGGTGGCTGACGCTATTCCGCCAGACGATGACTTTGCTCCCGGACTTTTCTTCGGTGCCCTTATCATCGTAGCCGTGCTTCTCGTTCTCATCGGCATTGGCATCGTCGTCGGGCTCGTTTGCGTCGCTTGTGCTGCCGCGTTTGTTGCCCTTGGCATCGTTTCATCTTCGGCACTCATCGCCATTCTCCGACGCCGCTTCTCGGCTGGCTTCCGGGCGCTGCATTATCAGCTATTGGCAGTTATCGCATTGCCGTGCGGCATCGGTGCGTTATGGCTCGGCTCTGCACTATTCGAGTTCCATCTCAGACATCGCTACATTCTGTTCATCGGTTCAGCCATCGGCATCATGGCAGGCATTTGTATCGCCTTCGTTCTCGACCGGTTTGTTAGGTTCGCGTATCGCCGCTTTGTTTCAGCATCCGAACTACCTTTTCCCGTATGACCGCATCGCCTAACCATGTGCCGCCGCGAACCGCTCCGGTCGTATGAATCGCAAGGCAATCATTACGCTCTTGGCCGTCGTCTTTCTCCAAGCATTCGTTTCCGGCGAACCGCCGCCAGCGCAAACTTCTTCCACGGCTAAACCCACTGGAATCCCGGATCCTCGCTCGGCGAAGATGCCAGTGATTCTTTACCACAACCAAAAAGAACACAAAGACATCCTGCAGGGGCCGCTGCTAATCTTTGCCCGCTGGGATACCAAGCCTCCGAATCAGATTCTTGGTATCGAAGGCTCGTTTACTGACGAACAGATAATCACCGGACTGAAGAAGTTCTATCGCGAGTGGCGGGCTCCCGCTGACGACCCAACACGACCGCGCCCACAGTTGATTCTTGCACAGCAGAATTGGGGTTGTGGAAGCGGCCTTTACGAGCCGCTCAAAGCGCTCAGCGCGGAATTTGAGATCGACGTATATCAGCTCTATCCAGTGGTCACACAGATCGATTCTAACCCACACCACCCGACTCCCAATGACAAGCGTCTTGCCGAACTCATCAAAGGCGCCTAACCAAGCGCTGGGCGAACTGCCCTGCGCATCACGCCGGCTGCTTTCGCCCGCGCAGCCGTCGCGCCGCACTCCGCCGTCGCTGAGCTTGGGGTTGTTAGGCGATTCACACGCTTTATGATTTCTCGCGAGGAAGCACTTACCAAGGCACGCAAACACCTCGATGGCACACCGCCGCCCGTTGATACGGTATGGGTTCTTGAACCTGCCCAGCGCGTAGCGAGTGGGTGGTATTTCGACTACACATTCGACTATTCCAGTTCCACTCACGAGACAGAGCTTCCTTCAGTTGGCGGCGCACCGGGATTTTTGGTGAGCGACGACGGCGCGGTACGAGTTGTCGGATGGAACGAGCATTCACAATTGCAGCGCCAGAGAAATGAACCCAACGTCGCCTAACGACCTCCAGTAACGAACGATTTAGATACACCTACTCACATGGCACCTTGGTTCTGGTATGCAGTCGTCGCCGCCGTTCTTTACGGCGCGCATCAGATTTTCACCCGCATGGCGTCCGACCACATCGGCGACGGCATCGGTGGTTTCGTCGTCGAGGGCGTGGCGGCGCTGACCATCCTCATCTATCTGGCCTTTCTCTACTTCACGAACCGCTGGAACCAGAAGTTCAGCAGCGAGGGATTTTACTATTCCGCCCTGACCGGCGTTTGCGTCGGTGCCGGCACTGTTGCTTTCTTCCTGCTTTTCCAGCGCGGCGGCCCGCTTTCATCCGTGCCCGTGATCTTGGCTGGCGGCGCGGCTATCATGGCCATCGCCGGCATTGTCTTTTTCCACGAGCCAGCTTCCTGGCAGCGGCTTCTCGGAGTCGGTCTGGCGATTGCGGGACTCTTTCTCCTCCGCAAGTAGTTCAACGCGCCCCTTCCACCTGTCGCACAGTTTAGTGTCATTAAGCGTCCCGCCGCGCTCTTCCTGAAAAACCTCAAACCCATGAACACGGAAAAACAGCACGTTCTAACCAAGGTGCCGGAGGTGACCTTAACCTTCTGGATCATTAAAATCCTTGCGACCACGCTCGGTGAGACGGGCGGTGATGCGGTCTCAATGTCGATGAACCTCGGCTACCTTGTTGCCACGGGAATCTTTGCGGCCTTGTTCTTGGGGGCCGTTTTCGCCCAGGTCTCGGCCCGGCGATTCCATCCATCGCTTTACTGGGTCACGATCATCGCCACGACGACGGTGGGCACGACGCTGGCCGATTTCGCCACCCGGTCGCTGGGGATTGGGTATGCCGGCGGGAGCCTGCTGCTTTGTGCTTTGCTATTGGGGTCCTTGTTTGTCTGGCATCGCGCCTTGGGTTCGGTGGCGGTGGAGATGGTGAGTTCGCCCAAGTCCGAGATGTTTTATTGGATGACGATCATGTTTTCGCAGACCCTGGGGACGGCGCTGGGCGATTGGACGGCGGACACGGCGGAACTGGGTTATGCGGGTGCGGCCATGGTGTTTGGGGCAATGCTGGCCTTGGTCGCGGCAAGTTATTACTGGACAAAGATTTCCCACACGGTGCTGTTTTGGGCAGCGTTCATCCTGACACGACCGCTCGGTGCGGTGGTCGGGGATTTTCTCGACAAGCCGCGCGATCACGGGGGCCTGGCTCTTAGCCGGTATGCTGCCTCGGCGGCTTTGCTGGTTCTGATGGCATTTTTTGTTTTCGTTTTTCCGCATAAGCCAGCCAAGCGAGCACATTAAAAAAAGCCATCCGACGCCTGGAATGAAGCCCTGGATTATCTACGCTATTGTTTCGATGCTGTTTGCCGGGTTTACCTCGGTGATCGCCAAGCTGGGCTTGACGAATATCTCAGGGGAGCTGGGTCTTGCGGTTCGCACGTGTTTTGTCTTTGTCTTGGTGCTGGCCTTTGCCGTTCTGACTGTTCCCGGCAGCGAGTTATCCACGTTGTCGCGCGGCAATTATCTTTGGCTGGGACTCTCCGGCGTCACGACGGCTGTTTCGTGGGTGTTTTACTACAAGGCGATCAAAGACGGCGAGGTGTCCACCGTGGCTCTCATCGACAAAGGCAGTATGGTCGTCGCCGTCTTGCTCGCGTTTCTCATCCTCAAAGAGCAGATCACCGCCCGCACCATCGCGGGCGCCGCGCTCATGCTGGTTGGAATGCTCGTCATCGCTCGCAAATGACCGCGTTCCCAAACCATGCGGCTGCACCGGGCGTCACGGCACCTATTTCCACCACCGCTTGCGTTTTTCCCCCGCCTCAGATGGCGAAGTCGTCGTATTCGGGTTTCACGGGTTCGGTGGGGGGGAAGAGCATGCCGGCGGCGACGGTGTGGTTGGTGCCCTGCTCGATGAGGATGAAGGAGCCGGTGAGGCGGTTGGTGGCGTAGCCGTCGAAGACGATGGGGCGGGCGGTGCGCAGGCGGATTTCGCCGATGTCGTTCATGGCGAGCTGGGCGGGCGCGGGTTCGTGCTCGAAGGTGCGGATGTCGATGCGGTTCTCGATGGCGGCGACCATGGCCTGGACGGTCTGGGTGCCGTGTTTGAGGAAGAATTTCCCGCCGGCAAGGAGCGGGCGCTGCTGCATCCAGCAGACGCGGGCGCGCAGGTCGGTGCTCATGCCGGGGAGGTTTTCCAGGCCGATGATCATGTCGCCGCGGCTGGCGTCCACGTTGTCCTGGAGGCAGAGGGTGACGGACTGCGGGGCAAAGGCTTCGTCGAGTTCGCCGTCGAGGGTCCAGATGCTCTTGACGGTGCTTTTGAGGCCGCTGGGGAGGAGCATCACTTTTTCGCCGCGCCGGACGATGCCGCCGGCGATCTGGCCGCTGAGGCCGCGGAAGTCGTGGAGAGTGTGGTCGGTGGGGTTGTTCGGGCGATTGACCCACTGTACGGGCATACGGAAGGCGGTGAGGTTCAGGTCGCTGGCGATATGGACGGTCTCGAGGTGGTTGAGGAGGTTCGGGCCCTGATACCACGGCGTTTTGTCGGAAAGGCCGACGACGTTGTCACCGGTGAGCGCGCTGATGGGGATGAACTTCACGTCTTTGGCGACGTCGAGCTTTGGCAGGAAGCCCTCGATGGCGTCGCGGATTTCGAGAAAGCGCTCTTCGCTCCAGCCGACGAGGTCCATTTTATTCACGGCGACGACGAGGTGCGGGATGCCGAGGAGTGCGGCGATGCAGGTGTGGCGGCGGGTTTGCTCGATGACGCCGTTGCGCGCATCGACGAGGATGATCGAGAGGTTCGCCGTGCTGGCGCCGGTGACCATGTTGCGCGTGTATTGGATGTGGCCGGGGGTGTCGGCGACGATGAATTTGCGGCGCGGCGTGGCGAAGTAGCGGTAGGCGACGTCGATGGTGATGCCCTGCTCGCGCTCGGCGCGCAGGCCGTCGGTGAGGTTGGCGAGATTGATCTGCCCGCCGCCGGTGATGTCGGCGGAACGCTCCAGCGCTTCGATCTGGTCTTCCATGAGCGACTTGGTGTCGTAAAGAAGCCGCCCGATAAGGGTGGACTTGCCGTCATCGACGGAGCCGCAGGTGTTGAAGCGGAGGAGTTCGACGGGGTGCGGTGCGCTCATCAGAAATAGCCTTGTTTTTTGCGGTCCTCCATGGCCGCCTCGCTCGCCTTGTCATCCGCGCGGGAGCCGCGTTCGGTGACTCGGGCCGCGGCGATTTCGGCGATGATGTCGTCCACGGTGTTGGCCGGGCTTTCGACGAGGCCGGTGCTGATAATGTCGCCGATGGTGCGGACGCGGACGGTGAGTTCGCGGACTTCCTCCTTGTCCCTCGGCGGCAGGATGTCGCTGACCGGCAGCCACTGGCCGCTGCGACGCACGGACTGGCGGCGGTGGGAAAAGTAGATCGTGGGTACTTCGAGCCGCTCGCGCTTGATGTATTCCCACACGTCCATTTCGGTCCAGTTCGAGAGCGGGAAGACGCGCATGTTTTCGCCGGGGTTCACGCGGGCGTTGTAGAGGTTCCAGATTTCGGGACGCTGGTTCTTTGGATCCCATTGGCCGAAGGCATCGCGGAAACTGAAGAAGCGTTCTTTGGCCCGCGCCTTTTCCTCGTCGCGCCGCGCGCCACCGATGGCGCAGTCGAAGCGGAACTCCTCGATCGCCGCGAGCAGCGTGGGAATTTGCAGCCGGTTGCGGCTGACCTCGCCGGGTGTCGGGACGGCGATGCCGGCGGCGATGGCGTCCTCCACTTTGCGGATGATGAGCTTGCCGCCCAGCTCCGCCGCGCGCTTGTCGCGGAAGACATTCAGCTCGGGAAAATGGTGGCCGGTATCGACGTTGAGGAAGGGCATCGGGATGTCCGAGGGCCGGAAGGCTTTCTCCGCGAGGCGCAGCAGGCAGATGGAATCTTTCCCGCCGGAAAAGAGCAGCGCGGGCCGCTCAAACTCGGCGGCCACCTCGCGCATCACGTGGATGGCTTCGGTTTCGAGATAATCGAGATGGTCGAGCTGGTAGTTCACGGTTCGGAGTTCGGAGATCGAAGATGGGAGTTTGGGTTTTTGGCGCTCTGCGATCTCCTATTTCCGATCCCCGGCGACCGCCGCGCCGCCCCACGCCGCGTGCAGGCCGCACTCGCGTTTTTCATCGGCCTTGGCGGGGTCGAAGTAATCCCACTCGTTCGGCAGCGCGTGCTGCTCGCAGTAGGCGTTCATGTCGCGGTCGGTCCAGCGGAAAACGGGGCTGATTTTGAGCGCGCCGAAATTTCCGTCGGCGCTCACGATGTCGAGCCCGGCGCGGTTCGGGTTCTGCACTTCGCGGAGCCCGGTGATCCAAATCGTCGGCGCGAGTTCGCGCATCCCGCGCTGGAAAGGCTCCAGCTTCATCACCGTGCTGAACGCCTTGATGCGCTCCTCGTTCTCCGGCGTGGGCTCGGGCGCGCCTCCGTGGATAGCGTCGTAGTGCGCCGCGGTCATACGCGGGACGTAGGCTTTGATGTTCAGCTTGAGCAGCGCTTTGACCTCCTCGGCGTGGCGGTAAGTCGCCGGCTTGTTGTAGCCGTGATCCACCCACAGCACCGGAATGTCCGGCTGCACCTGCGTCGCCAGATGCAAAACCACGGCTTCATACGGGCGGAAATTCGTCGAAACGATCGCGCGTCCACCCGCCTGCGCGATGGCCCAGCGGACGACTTCCAGCGGGGACTGGTCGCGGAGTTCGGCGTTGGCTTGGGCGATCTGTGCGGCGGTCATCGATTATTGGAAAGGGGCGGAGACGAAAGCAGAAGTCGCCCGCCTTGGCTACGGGCAAAATGCCTCGTGTGTGACATACGGCGCGAACGAAATCGGAGGGCCGCGCGAGCGCGACTTCCGGGATCATGCGCGACGGATCATGGCCCGACTGGAATTGCGCTTGTCAGCCGGGCCTCGGCTCCCTCTTTTTCCGCCCACACAAAATCCATGGCGTCCAACTACACTGAAGCCAGCATCAAGACTCTCAGCTCGCTCGAGCACATCCGCCTCCGCCCCGGTATGTATATCGGCCGGCTCGGCAACGGGAACCATGCGGAGGACGGCATCTATGTGCTGCTGAAGGAGACGATCGATAACTCGATCGACGAGTTCATGATGGGGCAGGGCAAGAAGATCGAGGTGGAGATCACGGATCGCAGCGTGAAGGTGCGCGACTACGGACGCGGGATCCCGCTCGGCAAACTCGTGGACTGCGTTTCCATCATCAACACGGGCGCAAAATACGACAGCGAGACTTTTCAAAAGGCAGTCGGGCTCAATGGTGTCGGGCAAAAGGCGGTGAACGCGCTCTCGCTGAACTACCGCGCGCAGGCGATTCGCGAGGGCGAGACGAAGGTTGTGGATTTTGAAAAGGGGAAGCTCAAGTCGCAGTCGCGCGTGACCAAGACCGACGAGCGCAATGGCACGTTCATCGAGTTCACACCGGACGAGGCGCTCTTCGGCAAGGACTTCAAGTTCCGCACTGAGTTCATCGAGGACATGCTGTGGAACTACGCCTTCCTCAACCGCGGCCTCACGCTCACGCTGAATGGCAAGCCCTTCAAATCCGCGAACGGCCTGAAGGATCTGCTCGCGAAGGAACTCAGCGGCGAGCCGCTCTATCCCATCATCCATCTCGAGGGCGACGACATCGAGATCGCCGTCACGCACGGCAACCACTACGGCGAGGAATACTGGTCGTTCGTGAACGGCCAGCACACCACCATGGGCGGCACGCATCTCGCCGCATTTCGCGAGGCGTTCGTCGCGACGCTGCGCAATCATTTCAAGAAGGACTTCGACGCCGCGGACGTGCGGCAATCCATCGACGCCGCCATCGTCGTGCGCGTGCAGGAACCCGTCTTCGAGTCGCAGACGAAGACGAAGCTGGGCTCCACCGAGGTCGGGCCAAAGGGGCCGACCATCAAGGAATTCGTCGGCAAATTCGTGCAGCAGGCGCTCGACACCTACCTGCACAAAAACCGCGAGACCGCCGAAATCATCCGCAAGAAAATCGAGGAGAACGAGCACGAGCGGAAGGAACTCGCCGGCATCCGCAACATCGCCAAGGAGCGCGCGAAAAAGGCCTCGCTCCACAACCGCAAGCTGCGCGACTGCCGCCTCCATCTCGGCGACAAAAACCCGCGCGCCGAGGAGAGCACGCTGTGCATCGTCGAGGGCGACTCCGCCGCCGGCTCACTCACCGCCACGCGCGACGTGCAGACCCAGGCCGTTTTCGCCCTCAAGGGCAAACCGCTCAACACCTACGGCCTCACGAAAAAGGTCATCTACGAGAACGAGGAGTTCCACCTTCTCCAGGCCGCGCTCAACATCGAGGACGGCCTCGACGGCCTGCGCTACAACAAGATCGTCATCGCCACCGACGCCGACGTGGACGGCATGCACATCCGCCTGCTTCTGCTCTCGTTCTTCCTGCAATTCTTCCCCGACGTCATCCGCAACAACCACCTCTTCATCCTGCAGACGCCGCTCTTCCGCGTCCGCAACAAGAAGGTCACGAAGTATTGCTACAGCGAACAGGAGAAACAGGCCGCCGTCGCCGCGCTCGGCGCCAGCCACGAAATCACCCGCTTCAAAGGCCTCGGCGAAATCTCCGCCGGCGAGTTCAAGGACTTCATCGGCGAGAACATCCGCCTCGATCCAATCAACCTCCACCACCTCTACAGCTCCGACGAACTGCTCTCGTTCTTCATGGGAAAAAACACGCAGGAACGGCAGGAGTTCATCATCGAGAATCTGCGCGTGGAGAAGGATCTAATCGAGGTGTGACGGGGTGTTGAGCGCCGCCGAACTCGACGAAACTGGAGACGTCGGTTATTTTTTTCCAAAGCAATGTCGCGTAGCATTCCCGCTCTAGTGAAACCGAAACTCCTCGTGTGGGCGCGAGAGTCGGCTGGGCTGTCCATCGCGCAGGCGGCGGAGCGAACGAAATTTGAAATCGAGACGCTGAGAGATTGGGAATCTGAGGACATGGATGCCACTCCAAGCATCGCCCAACTCCGCAAGCTCGGAGAAACATACAAGCGTCCTATTGCGGTCTTTTTCCTGTCCGAACCACCGCAAGGTTTCGCGGCGCATCGCGAGTTTCGACGGCTCGCGGGAATTCTGCCCGGCAGGGAATCACCAGAACTCCTGCTGGCGCTGCGATGGGCCGTTTTCCGTCGGGAAGCGGCGATGGAACTTCATCGGCTTATCGGCGAAGCGCCGCACCGTATCCGCGCGGCCCTGCATCCCGGGATGGATCCGGAGGAAGCTGGTCACCACATCCGCGAGTTGCTCGGAGTGACTTGGCGGGCGCAAATGGACTGGGCCAGTGCATATGAGGCACTGAACGCATGGCGTTCGGCGATGGAGGCAAAGGGCGTGCTCGTTTTTCAATCCTCCGGCGTGGAGATGGACGAGATGCGCGGCACGTGCATCCCGAATCAGCCGCTGCCTGTGATTTTGCTGAACTCAAAGGATGCTCCGCACGGTCGCATCTTTTCTCTCCTGCATGAGTTTGCACATATCCTTCTCCACGCGGGTGGACATCAGACGAGCCGTATGGTCGGGAGAAGATCCCCTGAAGAGCAACCGCTCGAAGTTGCCGCAAACGCATTTGCAGCTGCGGCACTGTTGCCCGCTCATTCGTTCGTCGCGACTGCGGAGCAGTATCGCGGCGCGGCGGAAGGGGATGATGAAGCACTGCGCCGCCTCGCACAAAAGGTCAAGGTGAGCCCTGAAGTGATCCTTCGGCGACTCGTGACGCTTAGTAAAGCGCCGGAAGGAACCTACCGGCACAAACGCGAAGCGTGGGGTGCCAAACTTTGGTATGTGCGAGGCTCTGTCGGTGGTCCTGTGCCGATGGAAGTGCGGACGATTGCGAGCGACGGGCGCGGTTACACCCGACTCGTGATGAGCGCATATGACCAGCGCCTGATTAACACAAATGCCGCGTCGGATTACCTCGGCGTGAAACCACGCCACTTTAACAATATCCGCCGTGAGCTGTCTCTCCGGCCAAGCGTGGCCGGAGCATGATCTACTGCATCGATACCAGCGCATGGCTCGACGGATGGGCGCGAGATTACCCGCCGGATGTTTTTCCATCACTTTGGGAAAAGCTTGCAGAGTGCGTCGCCGTGGGCGTGCTTAAATGCTCGGAGGAAGTGTATGTTGAACTTGAAAAGAAGGACGACGGACTCCACGACTGGCTGAAAGCGAGGAAGCAAGTGGTGGTGCCGATTGATGCGCAAATTCAAGCAACGGTTCTCGATTTGCTCGCCGCGTATCCGCGGCTCGTTGACACACACCGGAACCGCTCGCAGGCGGATCCGTTCGTAATCGCAACGGCTGAATGGCTCGGAAAAGACTCCGCCGTGGTGACCGGAGAAAAGCCGCGAGGGAAACTGGATACACCGAAGATTCCCGATGTGTGCAACGTGCGAAATCTGCGCTGTATCACTTTCCTGGACATGCTCCGCGAGCTCGGTTGGAAGTTCTGATGGCTTGCCCATCCCCGCGAATTGATCATCGGAAACGCCGCACTCGAACGAGCGGACGAGGGACAGATTTTTCGTCGAGTCATTCGGCCAGTGTTGCGATCGTCTAATCGTCGAGATGTTTCGGGTTCGTGGCAATGTCGCGCGGCCCCTTGAGACAGCCCGCCAAATCCCCGGCGAGATCGAGGCATGACGCAGCGCGATCCTTGCGGGGCGCGAGCAGCATCTTCTCAACGCACTCGCGAACCACAGCAGACTTGGACGTGCGTCGCCGCTGCGCTTCCTCCGGCACACACGAGTCGAGCGTGTCGGGCACTCTTAGAAGAGATGGTCGGCAGTGCCGACGGTATTACGCGCACTGCATTGTGGCGATACGCGCTTTGCGAGCGCTCGCGGTTTTGCTGGCACCTGGTTTCGCGCGGGCAAACTCGCAAAGTACGATAAGTTGCTCGCGACTAGCACCGGACGTGTGAAGGATTTGTTCGCGACGTGCGAGCGAGATTCCACGGTCAATTTCCCGTCGTCGTCACCATCGATGGCAATTGAAAGCACGCGGCTTCCTGGGAATTGCGGAGGTAGAGGCGGTCGCCGATGACGACGGGGTGGTTCCAGTTTTTGCCTTCGAGTGCTTTGAATGAGGCTGCTTCGGTGTGGGCTTTGGGGTCGGCGCGGAGGAGGACGGCTCGGCCGTCTTCCGCCGCGATCAGGATCAGGCCGGAGTTTTCCAGCAGCAACGCCTGGCCCTTACCATAGCGACCGCCTTTCCACTTTCGGGTGCCGGTTTTGAGGTCGATGCAGGTGAAGATCCCGCCGTCATTGCCATAGGCGTGATCGTGGTAGATCACGAGGTCGGTGAAGTCCGGCTTAAGATCACGGGATGTCCACAATTCTTCCGCGGCGAGTTGACCGTTGGTTTTGGTGATGCGGATGGCCCGCGTGCCGGTGCTCATTCCGGTCGGCAGCAGGATGGTGTCGCTGCCGATGACGGCGGGTTGCAGGGCGCGGTAGTTTCCGAATTTCCACTCGTAGTTCAGCCGGATTTTGCCGGTGGCTGGGTCGAGGAAAAGGAGGCCGTCGTTGGTAAGCATGAGCACGAGTTCTTCGCCGGCGAGGGTGCTGAGTTGCGGTGAACTGTAGGAATCGTTCCCGTCCGCCGCCGACCAGCGGAGCGCTCCCGTGGCGGAGTCGAAGCCGAGCAGCCCTTTGTCTCCCGGGCCGCCCGCGTGAACGATGACCGTCGCGTGCGTGACCAGCGGCGACGAGGCGAAACCCCACATCGGAAGTTCGCGCCCGGCGACGGTTTTCAAATTCTGTTTCCACACGAGTGCGCCGGTGAGCGGATTCAGGCGCAGGAGGTCGCCGGTGACGCAGGTCACGAAAAGGCCGCCGTCTGCCAGCGTCGGCGTCGCGCGCGGACCGGGACCGCCGAGCGGTTCATCGAACCGGGCGTCGATCTCGTGGTGCCAGACTTCGCGGCCCGTGTCGGCATCGTAGCAGGCCACCGTTTCCTTGGGCCCGCGTTGCTCCTGGGTGAAGAGCCGCTTTCCCGCGACGGCGAATGACGACCAACCGGGACCAACCTCGATTTTCCAAAGCTGCTTCGGCGGTTGGGCGGTCCAGTCGGTGGCGATGGGCGGTGCTGGCGAATGCGCGGCGCGATCCGCACCACGGAAGCCCGGCCATTCAGGATTCGCGAGCGCGACGGTGTCCTGATCGCTCTCTGGAACTTTGACCGGCGAGGCGGGCTCCGATTTCCGACCAGCGAGCATGCGCGCCTCAGGAGTCTGCGACCAACGCCAGTGCAGCCCCATCGTGTAATCACCAGCCATGCCTTCATTGCGGAGCGCGAGTGAAAATCCGAAGCCCACGAATGCGGACAGCAGGGCCACGCCAGTCCGCACCATCGGGCGATGACCGCGGAGCAGGGCTGCGACCAAGGCGAATGCCATCATGCCCATGGGGGCCGTCAGGTTGATGGAGCCCGGCCCGCGCATGGTCGGGTCCGCGAGCATGACCACGGCAGCCAGCAGACCGATCAAACCCAAGGCACCGAACAGCCGCTCCTTCCAAGTCGCGCGGCTCGCCGTGAGCCACCAGATGAGCAGGAGCAGGGAGCACAGCATGGGGCCGAAGACGGCGATCATCCAATAGACCGAAAGCCCGCCTTCAAAAAAGGCCGGTCCGTAGCGCGCGATGATGATCAGCGCGACCAGCACCAGTGCGGGCCAGGTGCGAAGGGATCTCGAAACGCCAGCGGGCGCGGTGTCAGATGTCAGGTTGTTCATGTGAGAATAAGGAAATGAAGATAGGCCTTTAGTTAAGGGGCAACAGTTTGCGCTACAATAAGGTCGTTAACGCCACCCGAATGGACCAGCGTGCTGATCCGCCTGCCGCCGGGCGTATGGACGCTCGCCAGTCCCCCAATCGTGGGTGCGGCGATTGCTTTCAACCGGGTAGGGACGTCCTTGGCCGGCCTCCTGCTAGGTGGAGCGGGTATGCCCATCACTTTGTCCGCTCCCGCGTCGTCGCCGGCGCATACCCGGCTGGCGGTTGCGCCTTCGCTGGAGGGAGGCATTCCGCCGGATGTGCAGCGCTTGCAGGCGCAGCTTGCGGGGTTGGTGGAAAAGGGGGCCGCGGTTGGGGAGCTGCGGCCGTTGTTGGAGTTTGTTCGCGCGCTTCTAAATGCGCGGGGGGTGGCCCTATTGCCGGCGGCGGGGGAAATGCCGGAGGCAGGGTGTGTGGTTGTTACGCGGGGGGGGACAGCGGCCAGTTTGACGGGGCTCGGTCCGACCCTCGATCCGCAGCGCGCGGTAGCGCTGCCAGCTCCGGTGCTCGGGGCGGATGGCTACACGCTGGCTGTGCCGGTCGTTCGCGAAGCGCGGGCGCGCGGGTGGCTGGTGGCGCAGCTCACCGTGGCGAGCCCGCGGGATTTACAGGCGTTCCTCGTGCTGCTTCAGGCGCTCGCCGGGTATGTTCTTTACCGCGACGAACGGCGCGCGAGCGGCGAGGTGCATTGGGCGCTGGAACGGACTGCGGGCATTTTGGAAATTCTGCGCCGCGCGGGGGGCGAGCTGGATTTCGCCCGAGCCTGCCGCATCGCCGTGGACGATCTGCGCGATTACCTCGGCTGCAGCCGCGTCTTTCTCGCCACGCGCCACCGCTCCGGGTTGCAAATGCGCGCGATCTCCGGCGTGGCGCAGCTCGACGCGCGGAGCCCGAGTCACGCGCCCTTTGAGGCCGCTATGCACGAGGCGGTGGCGGCAGACGTGCGGCGCGATTTTCGTCCCGACAATCCGCGCACCGACGACACCGCCGCGCACGAAATGCTCCAGGCCCAGACCGGCGTGGCGCAGCTCACGACCGTCCCATTCAACCGCCAGCGCGGGGCGGTGCTGCTCGAGTGGGCCGCCGCGCCTGACGTTCGCACGCTCGCGCTGCTGGAGGCGACCGCGCCGTTTCTCGCCGCGCTCGGCGATCTTCTGGAACGCGCCCGTCCTCATCCCGCGCTCCACGCCGCGCAGCGCGCGTGGGCGCGCCTGAACGCGCAGCGCCGCCGCGCGGCGATCATCGCGGGCAGTGCCCTCGCGGCGTTGCTGGCGTTTCCGTTTCACTACTCGATCACCGCGGACTGCCGGCTCGCGCCGACGGTGAAGCGCGTCATCGCCGCACCGTTTGAGGGCCAGTTGAAGAAAAGTTTCGTGCTGCCCGGCGATCATGTGGAGGCGGGCGCGGTGCTCGCCGAGATGGAAAATCGCGAGCTGAAACTCAAGGAAGCCGAGCTGACCGCCGCGCGCGAAAAGGCGCTCAAACAGCGTGACAAGGCGCTGGCGAACGACGGCGAGGGTGGCGATTTCTCCGCCGCGCAGGTCGCGAATTTCGAGGCCGAAAGCGTGGGCCGCGAGTTGGAGCTGGTACGGCGGAAAATCGCGCTGCTGGCGATCACCGCGCCGCTCGGCGGTGTGGTCGTCTCCGGCGATCTGCGCCGCGCGGAAGGTCTGCCGGTGCCGCAGGGCCAGGTGCTTTTCGAGGTCGCGCCGCTCGACCGCATGATCGTGGAAATCGACGTGCCGGATCGCGAGATCAGCCGCGTCCGCGCGGGATTGCCACTGCGCTTTCGCCTCGATGCGTTCAGCGGCGAACGCTGGTCCAGCGCGCTCGACAAAGTGCATCCGCAAAGCGAACAGCGCGACGGGCGCAACGTCTTCATCTGCGAGGCCGGCATCGCCAATGCCGACCGCACGCTCGACCTGCGTCCCGGCATGCACGGCCGCGCGGTGATCTCCGGCGACCGCCGGCCGCTGGTCTGGATTCTCACCCACCGGCTCTGGGAGTTCATCACCACGTCGCTCTTTTGGTAGGATGAAAGCGGGTGTCGAAAATCATTCCGTGCGCGAGGCCGAGACGTTGCGCCCGCGGCTGCGCGAGGGCCTGCGCTTCACCCTGCAGGAAAGCGGCGGGCAGTGCGTGTGTGTCATCGAGGATCCGTTCGCCTCGCGGTTTCATCGCGTGGGGCTGGCGGAATATCACTTTTTCCGCGCGCTCGATGGCACGCAAACCATGGCCACGATCCTCGCGCGGCTGGCGCGCGACGGCGGCGGCGAATCCTTCACCGAGGCGGAGGCGCTGCAGATGGTGCGTTGGTTGCAGGATCAGCATTTGCTCGCGGTCGAGAGCACCCGCGCCGACAGCGGGCGCGAGGCCTCCGCGCACGCGCTGCGTTTCGCCGCCACCTGGCTGAACCCGCTCGTGCTCAAGCTCCCGCTCGCCCGGCCCGACCGCTTTTTCACCGCGCTCACGCCCGCGCTGCGCGGGGCGCTCGGCGGCTTCGGCCTCGCGCTGTGGCTCCTCGTGGTGATCACCGGCGCGGCGCATGTCGCCATGGATTGGTCGCGCTTTGGGCGCGACTTCGGCGGCATCTTCGCGCGCGACAACTGGCTCTGGCTTTTTCTCGTCTGGGCCGGACTGAAGATCGCACACGAATTCGGCCACGGCCTTTTCTGCAAACACTTTGGCGCGGCCGTGCGCGAGATCGGCCTGATCTTCGTGCTCTTCGTGCCGATGGGTTACGTGGATGCCACGGCGAGCCTCGGCCTGGCTTCCAAATGGCGGCGCATCATGGTCGCGTGCGCCGGGCTCTACGTGGAATTTTTCCTCGCCGCGGTCGCCGCCGTCGTCTGGGCGCACACCGCGCCGGGCGCGCTGCACACCGCCGCACACGCCGCCGTGCTCACCGGCTCGGTCGTCACGCTGCTTTTCAATGCGAACCCGCTCATGCGTTTCGACGGATACTTCGTGCTCAGCGAGCTGCTCGATCTGCCGAATCTCGCGACGCGCGGGAAAAACTGGACGCAGCGCGCGCTGACGTGGCTGCTCACCGGCGCGCGGCAGTTCCGCCCGGCCCGGCCGCACACCCGCGCGGAATGGATCGTGGCGCTCTACGGCATCGCGGCGGGCGCGTGGCAGCTCGTGGTCGCCGCCGGGCTGCTGGTGGGCGCGAGCACGCTGTTGAAAGGCGGGGGGCTGGGGTTGGCCGTGGTCGCCGGCGTGGCGTGGATCGCGGTGCCGCTCGCGCGCTTCGGCGCGGTGCTCGCGGAATCCGCGGGAGCGGGCTGGCGCGCGGGACTGCGGCTCGCGTTGCGCGGTGCGGTGCTCGTGGCGATCCCGGCGGCGGCGCTCTTCGTGCCGTTTCATCGCTCCGTCACCAGTCCCGGCGTGGTCGAGCTGGCGGAGACGCACGCGCTACGGGTGGAGTGTCCCGGCTTTGTCCGGCAGGTGCTCGTGCGGGACGGCGAGATGGTGCAGTCCGGCCAGCTCCTGCTGGAACTCACGAACGACGAAGCCGTCACCACCCTCGCCCGCCGCCGTCTCGAACTCGCCCAACAGGAGCTGCGCGCGCGCATGGCGTACGCCCGCGGCGATGTCGCCGGTTTCCAATCCGAGCACGCCAAAAGCGCCGCGCTCCGCGCCGCGGTGACCGAGCACGAGCGCTACCTCGCGACGCTGCAGATTCGCGCGCCTCTGGCCGGCCGCGTGACGAATCGCCAGCTCGCGCAGATGGCCGGCACCTTTCTCCAACCCGGCACCGAAGCCCTGCGCCTCGGACGCGGCGCGGGCAGCGATGTGAAGATCACCATCAGTCAGGCCGACGAGCCGCACTGGCGCGAAGTCACCGCCCACCCGCTCCGCGCGAAGATCGCGGGACGCGGCGGCGTTTTCGACGCGCAGCTCGTCCGCCTCGAACCGCGCGCCACCCGCGAACTTCCCGACCCCGCGCTGACCGCCCTCGCCGGCGGCCCGCTCGCGCTCCGCCGCCACGAAGATCCAGCCGAATCGGGTGCGCATCGCGGCCCCGAGTACGAACTCGCCGAACCGCATTTCACCGCCACCGCGCATCTCCTCGCGCCCGAATCCTTCAGCCCCGGCGAGATGGCGCTTGTGAAATTCCGCAGCCCCCGCACCGCCACGCTCTGGGCGCAGTGCCAGGGTGTTCTCGCCCGCTGGTTGAAGCGCTCCACCGAACGCCCAGGCTGACGACTTTCCTACGGCGCGGGCCGCAGGTGCCTGGCAAAAAATTCGCGGATCATTTGCACGGCCTCGGGTTTGTCAAAGCCGGGACCACCGTGGCCGGCACCGGCGATGATCTGGAGCTTGGACTCGGCTCCAGCGGCGCGGAGCGCTTCATCGAGATCCTGGCTTTGCTTGAGCGGCACGAGCGGGTCGCGGTCGCCGTGCATGATGAGAAAGGGTGGGTCGTCCCTGCTCACGTAGGTCAGCGGATTGGCGCGGCTGGCGAGTTCCTTGCGCTCCTGGATCGGCCCGCCGACGAGCCGCGATTCGGGTGATTGCGGCGCGTCGTGATTCAGCCGGCTCTCGGGGCCGGACTGCGCGGCCATCTTCGTGAGGTCGGTCGGACCGAACCAATCGCACACCGCCTGCACCCGGCTGGAAACCGCGAGGTCGCCGTCCTTGCCCTCAAGATCCTTCACGTCGCCGGACGTGCCCAGGAGCGCCACGAGATGACCGCCTGCCGATGCGCCGAATACACCGATGTGGCCGGCGTCGATGCCATATTCCTTCGCGTGCCCGCGCAGGAAGCGAATGGCGGCTTTGCAGTCCTCGATTTGCGCGGGAAAAATCGCCTGCTGCGAGAGGCGGTAGTTGATGCTCGCCACGGCGAAACCCTCGGCGACCAGACGCGGGGCGGGGCCGCCTTCCTTGCTGCCCGCGCTCCACGCGCCGCCATGAATCCACACGACGAGCGGTAATGCGGCGGTGCTTTTTTCCGGCAGAAAAAGATCGAGCATCCGGGGCCGCCCGCCGCCGGGAACGTATTCGATGTCGCGTAGCGCCTTCACTCCGGTGTTCGGGGCATCCGCGGCCAGGGCCGTGGCGAGAGAGAAAAGCGTGAGCGTCAGCACGAGGGGCAGCGGAGATTTTGACATAAGCGGTGGCGATCAAACTGTCGTCCACGCGGTTGGTTGCGCCGGATGCGGTGGCGCTGCTAAATCCTCGCCGCTCGATGAATCCCAATGACTCCACTCCGCGCGTGCGGATTTACCAACTGCTGCCGCGACTGTTTGGCAATGTGAACGAGACGCGGAAGCCGAACGGCACGCTGGCGGAAAACGGCGTGGGGAAATTCGCCGACATCAATGACGCGGCGCTGGTTGCGCTGCGGGCGATGGGTTTCACCCATCTATGGCTGACCGGCGTGCTGCGGCAGGCCACGGCCACGGATTACGCGGCGCTGGGCCTGCCCGCGGACGACCCGGATTTGCTGAAAGGGCTGGCGGGTTCGCCGTATGCAATCAAGGACTGCTACGACGTGTGCCCGGATTACGCGGTCCAGCCGGCGGAACGGCTGGCGGAATTCCGCGCGCTGCTCGAGCGCGCGCGGGCGGCGGGCTTGCAGGTGATCGTGGACTTCGCGGCGAATCATGTGGCGCGCAGCTACCGGTCGGTGATGCAGCCCGACGCAGACTTCGGCGCGGACGACGATCGCAGCCGGTTCTTCGATCCGCAGAACAACTTCTTTTACCTCCAGCGCGAGTCGCCCGGTGGCGGTCCGCCGCTGCGCCTGCCGACGGTGCTCGATGGGCAGCCCGTGAGCCCGACCTGCCGGGTGCTCGGAAAGTGCGACGGGCTTTTTGATGGCGAGCGGGAGCACGGCCGGGCGACGGGGAACAATGTGGCGTCGTGGGCGCCGGAACTGCGCGACTGGTATGAGACGGCGAAACTGAATTACGGCTACGATTTCGTGGGCGGCGCGCGGGAGTATCCGACCGCGGAGCAGCCGGGGAAGCCGATCCCGGACACCTGGTGGAAGATGGATGGCGTGCTCGCGTACTGGCAGGCGCTGGGCGTCGCGGGTTTCCGCTGCGACATGGCGCATCTGGTGCCGCCGGAGTTTTGGGCGTGGGCCATCGGGCGCGCACGGGCGCGAAATGAGGGCGCGCTTTTTCTCGGTGAAGCCTATGACAACGACCCGATGAAAGTGCCCGGCGGCAATGTGCTGGCGGCGCTGCTCGCGGCGGGCCTCGACGCGGTGTATGACGACCCGAGTTACAAGGTGCTGAAGGGCATCTACGACGGGCCGCAGTGGGCGAATGATCTCGACGGTGTGCTGGGCGACGACACGCTGCTGCACCGCGCGCTGCGCTACGCGGAAAATCACGACGAAGTGCGACTGGCGGGCGCGGGGCAGTGGGGTGGCGTGGGCGCGGCCGTGGGGCGTCCCGTGGCGGCGCTGCTTTACGGGCTCGGGCGTGGGCCGGTGCTGGTTTACAGCGGGCAGGAAGTGGGGGAACCGGCGCACGGGGCGGAGGGTTTTGGCGGTGACAATGCGCGGACGACGATCTTCGATTACTGGTCGATGCCGGAGCTGGTGAAGTGGGTGAACGGGCATCGCTACGATGGTGGGCGGCTCTCGCCCGGGCAGAAAGCGCTGCGCGAGTTTTACGCGCGGCTGCTCGCGCTGGTCGGCGAGCCGGCGTTCCGCGCGGGCGAGTGTTTCCGGCTGAACTATGCAAACCAGACGAACGAACGCTTCGGACGCCTGCCTGGCGAAACGGCGAGCGGGCACTGGCTTTATGCGTATCTGCGCTTCGACGCGGCGAGCGGGCAGCGTTTTCTCGTGCTCGTGAACCTCCACGCCAGCGCGACGCTGCGCGATGTGCAGGTGCGGCTGCCGCGCGAGGCGGTGGCGTTTCTCCAGCTCGCCGCGGAGTCGCGGCTGCGCCTCAGCGAGCGGCTCGCGGAAACGCGCACGAAACTCGGGCTGGCGGGCGCGCACGACGGGACGATGACGCTGGACGTGGAGGAGCTGCCGCCTCTCACCGCTTTTTACGTCGAAATGAAATAGGGGGAGGGACCACCGATTTCACCTTGTCTGAAAGCACCGCGCCTATGCTCCCGCCGCTGATTCTCGCCTCCGCCTCCCCGCGCCGCCGGGAACTGCTGCGCGAGCACGGCTACACCTTTTCCGTCGAACCCGCGGACGTGGCGGAGAGCGCGCCGCTCCATCTCACGCCGGGCGAAATCGTCATGCGCAACGCCCGCGCAAAGGCCCGCGCGGTGGCGCGGAAGCATCCCGCCGCGCTGGTGCTCGGCGTGGACACTGAAGTGGTTTTTGGCGGCGAAGTCTTCGGCAAACCCACCGACTTGGAGGCGGCGCTGGCGATGGTAAAACGGCTGAATGGCCAGACGCACGAGGTCGTCTCCGGCGTATGGCTGATCCACGCCGCCGGCCGACGGCAGCGCGGGTTCGTCGAGCGCACGCGCGTCCATTTTCACCACCGCACCGACGCCCAGCTCCGCGCCTACCACGCCCGCATCGGACCGCTCGACAAAGCCGGCGCCTACGCCGCGCAGGACGATCACGGCGACCTCATCGCCCGCGTCGAAGGCTCCTACACCAACGTCATCGGCCTGCCCATGGAAGCCCTGCGTGCGGCACTCGCGGAGTTGGATCGGCCGGTGAGCCGAAAATTCTGAAGTCGGAGCCCGTTCAGCCTGAGCCGCCTTTTTCGCTCAGGTGACCGGCGTGAACGGCGGCCTGACTGTCATCAACCCCGGAGCCGTGCGGACGCTACTTCGCCGCGAGGGCGGCTTCGATGGCCTGGGTCAGCTCGGGGGAGTCGGGAGTGATCTTGGAGTCAAAGCGCGCGATGATTTTGCCGTCGCGGCCAATGAGGAATTTGCCGAAGTTCCACTTCACCGGGCCGGGTGCGGGCGAGTCCGCGCCGGTGAGCGTGGCGTAGAGCGGGTGCTGCTCTTCGCCTTTGACGTGCAGTTTGTCGAACAGCGGAAAAGTAACGTCGAATTTTGTGGAGCAGAACTGCTTGATCTCCGCCGTCGTCCCCGGCTCCTGCGCGCCGAAGTCGTTGCACGGAAACCCAAGCACGACGAGGCCCTGATCCTTGTATTTGCGCCACACGGCTTCGAGCCCGGTGTATTGCTTCGTGAACCCGCATTGCGACGCCACATTGACGATGAGCAGCGGCTTGCCGGCGTAGGTTTTGAGGCTGGTGTCTTTCCCGTCAATGTCCTTGAGCGGGATGGTGTAGAGCTTCGCGTCGTCGGCGAAAAGGGAGGCGGTCATGAGCAGGGTGCAGGCGGCGGTGAGGAGGAGGCGGGCGGTTTTCATAAAGCTGAAAAGGTCAGTGGGTGCCGGCGGTCCTGCCGCTGCCGTCGGACTCGCGCATCGAGACTTTGGACCACGAGTGAAAGGTCATGCTGTCCTTTTTTTCGGGACCGATTTTTTGCGGCCCGTCGGGCAGTCCGGCGGAGAGGATGCTGCCTTTCATGGCCTGCGAAGCGCCGGGGTCCGCGGGGATCGCGCCGGGGCCGCTGGCGATGGGAGCGGGCCGGAGATTGGCCGCGAGACGTGGAGCGGGAGCTGCGGGAGCCGCGACGACTTTCGGGGCCGGTGCGTCGGGTGTGGCGTGGGTCGCCGCCGGCGGGGTGTTGCTGGCGATGATGACGGGCGGCGGCGCGGGCGTGTATTTGCGGAGTTTGGGAAGCTTTTCGTCGATGATGGCGACGCGCGTGCCAACAGGCACCCAGTTAAAAACTTCGGCGACATCCGACGACCGCATGCGGATGCAGCCATAACTGACGCGGCGACCGATGTATTTTTCCTCGGTGGTGCCGTGGATGTAGATGCCGCGCGCCTTCGCGTTGCGGTTTTGCTCTTCCAGTCCATCCAGCCAGATCACGCGGGTGACGATGGGATCGCGCCCGGCGGCGTTCACGGGCAGGACTTCGCTGGTCGCCACGCGATGTTTGATGACGGTGCCATTGGCGAGGTCGGCACCCACCTTGTCGCAGACGCGGAACTGACCGAGCGGCGTCTTGTAGCTGCCAAAGGAATCGCCGGTGCCAAAGCGGGAGGTGGAGATGTGGTATTTGGCTACCCAGCCGCCGTCGCGGAAGACCACGAGCCGCTGGTCCGCCACGCTGATGAGGACGGCGACGGGCGCGGGGACGACTTCCTGCGCGCGGGCGCGGATGGAGAAAAGGCCGGCGAGCAGGCCAATGACGAGAAGCGGGCGAAAGATGTTTTTCAGCACGGGCCGGAACTGAAACCGCTTCGCGCCCGCGTGGCAATGCCGGACTGTGGCGATTTCACGACCCCGGCCCCGGATCGAGCACGCAGCGGAAGCCGAAGATCACGTCGCGCTCCGAGCGATCCACGACGTTGCGATACGACGAACGCAGTTCGGCGGGGGCGGCGGTGCCCCAGGAGCCGCCGCGCAGTACGCCCCAATCGTGCGCGCCGGTGGTGCCGCCCTTGTAGCTGTCGGCGCACCATTGCCAGACGTTGCCGGTCATGTCGAAAAGGCCCGCCCGGTTCGCGGCGAAGCTGCCCACCGGGGAGGTTTGCGGAAAGCCGTCGCGGTAGCCGGCGATGACTCCGCCGCGCTTCGACGGGCCGTCGGCGAAATTGCCGGTGCCGGCCGGCGGCGGCCATTGTTTGCCCCACGGAAAATCGCGGGTTTTGCCGTCGCGCTGTTCCGGCGTTTCGCCGCCCTCGTCGGGCAGACCGGCGGCGGCGCTCCATTCCTTGTCGGTCGGCAGGCGGTAGCGCTGGCTGGTTTCCAGCCGCCCGACGGCGAGTTCGCGCGCGGTCAGCCAGTCGCAAAAAGAGGTGGCGTCCTCCCAGTGAATGCGCACCGCCGGGTGCGTGGCCGTCTGGGGAAAATCCGCGACCGGCTGGGCGCGCGCGGTGCCGGAGCAAAAAGCCTCGAAATCCCGCACGCGCACTGGCCAGATGCCCACGAGCACCTCGCCGACGGGCGCGAACTTCATGCCGAGGCTGTTTTCCCACGGCTGCCCGCGCGTGGGCCCGGCGCGCTGCACGAAGCGCGCGGGAATGAACGTCTGTCCGCCGGGTTGCACGTCGCCGGAGACTTCCAGATTTTTGAAACCCTCCAGCCGGATTTCGTAGTTCACGCGCCCCGGTTCGAGGTCTTCGAGCAGTAGCGGCGTGCGACCCTGCTCTTCGCCCTTGGCAAAGACCGTCGCGCCGCCGGGCGAGCTGGTGATTTTCACACTGCCGCCGGCAAACTCGAAGGCCGCCTCCGCCGCCTGCTGATGGTCTGCCTGCACGCTGCGTTTTTGCTCGGGCCAGGAGCGGTAGCGCGCACTGATGTCGTGCGCGCCCTCCGCCAGTGCCAGCTCCACTGGCGCGGTGCCCACGGCCCGGCCATCGGCAAAAATCTCCGCACCCGGCGGCGTGCTCGTTACGGCGATCCGCCCCGTCGCGAATTCCATTTCCACCGGCGCGGTTTCCCCGCGTTTGATCTCCAGCTCCGCGGTGCGCTCCCGCCCGTCGAGCCGCATGCGCACTTGATAGGCACCCGCCGCCAAGTCAGCGAGCGTCGCGGGTGTGGTCCCGCTTTTCACCACGACCTCGCCCTGCCGCAGCTCGAACGCCGCGCCCACGGGCCGCGACGCCAGCGCCGCCGCGCCGCGCGCCTGGGCCAGCCGCACTTTGGCCGGATGCGCTTCCGTCGCGGCGCGGATTTCAAAGGCCGTGTCCACCGGTTTGTAGCCCGTGAGCATGACATGCGCGGAGTGCCGCCCCACCGGCAGCTCGGCAAATTGCGCGGGCGCACGCTTCATCCGGCCATCGAGCACCACCATCGCGCCCGGCGGCTCCGTCTCGATGAGCACGCCACCTCGTTTCGCCCCAAGGCTGGAAAAATGCCAGCCCGCCGCGAGCAACGCGACAGCCGCGCCCACGCTCGCGAGCAGCGGCCAGCGCCGCCGCGCGTGCCCCGCCAGCGGACGTCCGTCGCGCAGCCGCACGAGATCTTCATGCAGCTCCTCCGCGCTCGCATAGCGGCCGGCGGGATCATTGGCGCACGCGCGCAGCAGCACCTCGTTGAGCTGGAGCAGCGCGCCCTTGTCCGGCAATTCGTCGAGCCGCGTACACACCGACGGAAATTCCATCCGGTCTTTGCCCATCGCGATTTCGTAAAGCACTTTGCCGAGGCTGTAGATATCCGCCTGCACACTGCCCGGCCCCTCCGGCGGCACGTAGCCTTCCGTGCCGACGAACGAATCCCCGCCGCTCGCCGCCACCAGCCCGATGTCCGCGATCTTCGGCACACCGCCCACAAAGATGACGTTCGCCGGCTTGATGTCGCGATGCACCAGCCCCTGCGCATGCAGCACGCCGAGCGCGCGGGAAAGCGAAAGGCCGATCGTCACGCACTCGTCCGTGAGCAGCCGCGCGCGGCGCGCCAGCTCGCTTTTCAGCGTCTTTGGCGCGTAGTTTTCCGGGTCGATCCGCCCGCCGGCGAGGTGGTCGTCCGCCAGTTCCATGACGTAGTAGAAAAAGTGGCCGCCCTCCTCGCGTCCGACGTGCAGAATGTCCACGAAGCCCGCATCGCCGCGCGAAATCGGCTCGAATTTCGACATGCCCTCGAACTCGCGCAGAAACGCCTTGTCGCTCTCAAAGGTCCGCCGGTCCACGATCTTCACCGCCCGCCACGTCCCCGTGAGCGAACGCGCCAGCCAGATTTCGCCATACGACCCGCGACCGATGACCCGGACCATTTCGTGGTTCGGGATCTTCGGGACTTCGCGGTGGGTTGAAACGCCGGGCTGCATGACCGGCGCGGAGACTACCCGGCCCGCCGCGCGGGCACAAACGGCGAGTTTGGCGCCCCTCAGTCCGGCTCCACGAGGGTGCAGCGGACGCCGCTGCGGTGCTCGCCGCTGGAATTTTCAATCGTGAATTTCACGCGCACCGTCCCGCTCGCGGGATCGGTGACCGGGCTGATGAACTCGACCGTGCCGGCGACGCGTTTGCGGCCGTCGAGGGTCAGCGGGACCTGGTCGCCAGCTTTGAGGCCGAGGGCGCGGGCGGGCGGGAGAAAAAGATTGGCCGTGAGCCGGTCGATCTGCACCACGGTGAGGACGTGCGGGTTGGCGGCGGAGACGGCTTCGCTGGGATCGCGTTTGATGTCGTTAACGAGTCCGTCCACCGGGCTGCGCATGAGCCGCGTCTCGATCATCGCCTGAAACTTGCGCACCAGCGCGTCCTTGATCGTGAGATCGGTGCGGGCCTTTTCCAACTCATCCGGTGTCGCGCGACCGGAGCTGGCGAGTTCTTCGAGACGCTGTTTGCGCGTGGCCTGAAGCCGGGCCTCGGCCTGGGCGATGTCGCACTCCGCCTGCAGGGTCGCGGTGTCGAGCCGCGCGAGGATCTGCCCCTTCTTCACCGCGTCGCCTTCTTTCACGAGCACCTCCGCGATCACGCCGGGTTCCGCCGCAGAGATGGTGATGATGCGATACGGTTCCGCGTAGCCGAGCATTTCGCCCGCGCGGGTGGTGGTGGTGAGAAGGAGGAAGGCGAGGAGCCGGGCGAAGAAGAGGTTTTGCGGCGTTTTGTTCATGCGAATCTTCCCGTTCAGAGCGCCCGTTTTAGTTCATCCAGCCACTCGTCGTAGCGCGCGAGCTGGCGGCGTTGCTCGCGGTCGGCGGCTTCGACCCGGCGCTGGGTGCGGAGGAAGTGGGCGGCCGTGCTCGCGGGCAGCTCGGCATCGGCCGTGGTGGCGAGTCGCGCAGCGAGCGCGGGGGCGTGGCGTTGCAGGAGGTCGTCTTCGAGCGAAAGGAAAAACTGGCCGCTGCCCGGCTGGCCCTGCCGCGCGGCGCGGCCCATGAGCTGGCGATCAATGCGCGCGGACTCGTGGCGCTCCAGGCCGATGACGTGCAGCCCGCCGACGCGCTGGCTTTCCTCCGGCACGGGAATGTGCGCGCCGCGTCCGGCCATGTTGGTGGCGATCGTGACGGTTCCCGGCTCGCCCGCCTGCTCGATGATCGCCGCCTCCCCGGCGTCCTGCTTGGCGTTGAGCAGACGAAAGGGGATGCCGTGCGCGGTGAGCTGCGCGGCCAGCGCTTCGCTGTTCTCGATCGTGCGCGTGCCGATCAGGACAGGCTGGCCTTTGGCGCGGCAGCGCGCGACCTCCGCGGTGACGGCGGCGAGTTTCGCCGCGCGCGTGCGAAAGACGCGGTCGGGCAAAATGATCCGGCGCGACGGACGGTGCAGCGGGATGATCGTCGTGCGCAACCTGTAGCTCCGTTGCAGCTCGGGCGCGGCTTCGCGGGCGGTGCCCGACATGCCGCAGACGGTGCGGTAAAGGCGGAAGTAGGCCGGCCGGGTGATGGTCGCATCGGAACAATTCTCGTCGGTGATCGTGGTGCCCGCCGCGGCTTCGACGGCCTGATGCAGTCCTTCGCGCCAGGAGCGGTCGGGGCACGGGCGGCCGGTGAATTCGTCCACGATGACGACGGCGTCGTCGCGCAGCACGTAATGCACATCGCGCCGAAACTGCTGCCGCGCTCGGAGGGCGGACTCGACGTAGGCCGACCAGCGGCGGCGCAGATGCGGCAGCACGTCGTCGGTGAGTTGATCGAGCGCACGGCGTTCGCCCGTCGGAGTGAGCGCGAGCCGCGTCGCGTCCGGCGCGAAATCTTCGCCTGCTCGAAGCTGTGCCGCGGTGCGGTCCGCGAGCAGGTACACTTCCGGCGTGGCGCTCGGTTTTTTCGCCCCCATCGCGATGACGAGCGGCGAGCTGGCTTCGTCAATGAGCACGCTGTCCGCTTCATCAATCACCGCGAACGCCTGCCCGCGCTGCACGACATCCGGCGGCGGCCCGGCCTGCCCGAGGAGCCGATGATGAAAGTGCTGCGCCGGGCGGCGGGCGTGCGCGGCGCGGATCGCGACCTGGTCGCGCAGATAGTCGAAGCCAAACTCGGTGCCGACGCCGTAGGTCACGTCGCAAAGATAGGCGGCGCGTTTCGCTGCCCGGTCGGCGCGCTCGGCGAGCAGGCCCACGGTCAGGCCGAGCAGGGCGAAAGAGGGACGCGCGAATTCGCAGTCGCGCTGTGCGAGGTAGGCATTGACCGTCGCGACGTGCGCGCCATGGCCGTGGAGCCCGAAGAAAAAGGCGGGCAGCAGCGCGACGAGCGTCTTGCCTTCGCCCGTGGCCATTTCCGCGAGCCGGCCCTCCGCGAGCGTGAGGCCCGCAGTGAGCTGCACGTCATACGGCGTGATGCCGTGGACGCGGCGCACGGCTTCCGCCATGAGCGCCACGGCGGCGGTCGCGCAGGGCTGCGCACGCAGCGCGTCCGCGTGTTCGCGCAGCCGCGTGTCCGAGTCCGTGCGCAGCTCCGCGAACCTGCGCTTGATCGGTTCGAGCGGATCCGGGCGGCTCCACGGAAAGAACCGGTGCGCGAAGCTGCGCGAGACCGGCGTGCGCCGGGCGCTACTTGCTGGCCGTGTGGGATTTTCCATCGCGTCCGCCTTTTTCCAAACGCAGCACCGGCAGCCCCTTCGGATCCTTTTCGCGAATCACCCGGACATCCGAGTAGGCGAGGAGCTGACCCTTCGCGCGTTCGAGATTCACGATTGCGATCTGGTAGTTCGCGGCGGCGCGGATGAACTCCTCCTCGGCGTTGCTGCGGCGGTCCTGCGCGTCGAGCAGGTTGTCGAGAAAGATGGTGGTCCGCGCCTCGTCATTCACGCCCGGCGCGGGCGACGCGGTCTGCAGCGCGCGGCGCGCCTCGACGAACTCCACGTCGGCGGTGAACGCCTTCACGGCGGAATACTTCGCCTGCGTTTCGCGAAAGGCCGTGGCGGCTTCGCGGGCGCTGATTTTCACTTCGAGAAAGACCGAGTCGATGGTCGTCTTGAGCTGGTCGAGTTGCTGGCGGAGTTCGAGCCGGCGACGGTCGAGACGGGCGCGGGCGATGTTGTTTTCCAGCGGGATACTGAAGATAAAACCGGCGGAAAAGCCGGGGCCGCCCTCGTGGTATTGTTTGCCGTAGGCGTCGGCGTAGTCGCCTCCGGAAAGTCCGCCGAGCGAGCCCTGGAGCACGAGGTTCAGCTCGGGCAGCAGTTCGTTGCGCTGCATGTTTTCGCGGAGTGTGGCGGCGCGAAGCTGGAGAAAAGCCTGGTTGATTTCCGGGCGATGATCGAGCGCGGTGGCGGCGGCCTGCTCGGCGTCCACGACGCTCGCGGCGAGCACGAGGCGGTCTCCGGGAATGAGCTCAATATTTGCGGAGGCCAGCAATTCGGGGTCGCTGGTCAGCGCCTTCAGCCGGTCCTGGGCGTTGCGGATGGCGGCCTCATTGCGGATGAGATCGGCGCGCCGCTCGGCGAGCGCGGACTCCGCGCGGAAAAGCTGCGTCTGCTGGGCATCCACTTTCTGGCGCGCCTTCATTTCATCGGCGATGCGCACCGTTTCCTCCACCAGCTTGGCTTTTTGCAAATAGGTCACGCGCGCCGCGTAGAGCGCCCAGTAGGTGCGCGTGATTTCCAGCAGATGCGATTCGCTCTGCCGCACGAATTCCGCCATGGCGATGTCCGAATCGAGCTTCGCAATCCGCATCGTCGCGCGGTTGTAGCCCACGCCTCCGCCTTTCAGCAGCGGCTGCACGATGGAGAGCGACAGCTCGCCCGTGGACTGGGAGTTCGGCGTGAAATAGATCGAGTTGTTCGCGACCTGCCCGAGCTTTTGCGACAACGTGACCTCGGTGCCGGTGATGAATTTCTTCTTCGCTCCGGCCTCGAAAGCCCACGAGTCCTGATGAAAACGGCTCGCCCCGCCGGTGGTCAGTGTGTTCCCGACCGGGTCATTCGAGCGGTCGAATTTTCCCTGGAGAAAAGCGTTCGTGTCGAACGCGCCCTTGGCCTCGCGGATGCCGGTCTCGCGGATCACCGGCAGGTCGCCAAAGACGCGGATCTGCTTCGAGTTGCGCAGCGCGCGCAGGTAGAGGTTCTCGATGGTGATGTCCTTGCCGATGCTGCTGCCGATGGAGCTTTTCTGGCCGCGGATCCACCACGGGGAAAAGTCCGCCGGGATCTTCACGTCGGATTTTTTCGTAAAGCCGCGCGTGCCGCGGCCAAAGGTCGCCGCCTCCGCGCGGTAGGCCTCGAAAAGCGGATTTTCTTCCGCAATCGGATCGAGCGGAATCTGCAGCTCCGCCTGCGTCGGCAGTTCGGGCAGCGCGTCGTCCTTTCCCGCGGCAAAAGCAGCCGGGCCACCGGTGCGAGCGGTCCAGGCGAGCACGAGGGCCAGGAGAAATGGGCGGCGAAAATTCATGGGCTGGGGCCGGAGTCCGGCAAGCCGCCAATTGCAGTTCCCATGCCAACGCGCCGTACGGCCCTAGAAAACTGCGGGCATTTTCCGTCGCTTGAGCGGAAAATGACCCGCGCCTCGGCCTCGTCTGGCCAGCTGTGCAGGAATTTTGTAAGGGAATGGTAAAACGCCGCCACGATGCTTCGGGATCGTGTTTCAGTTTGGAAGCCATGAACCGCATTCCCATTTCCTTCGCCGCTCTCCTCTTGGTCATTCCCCCACTGTCCGCGCAAAATGGCGGGAGACCGGACGACCGGGGCGGCCCTCCGTCCGGTGCGGAGGGCCGCCCGTTTGGCCCGCCACCCGGCATGGGTGCGAGTGAGCGGAAGATTTTGCAGCAATTTGACAAGAATGGCGATGGCCGGCTCGATGCGGCGGAACGCGCGGAGGCGCGGAAATTTTTACAGGCGAATCCTGCCGGCGGTCCCGGGGGTTTTCCGAAGCCGCCGGGCGGATTTCCTCCGCCTAGTTTCGGTGGCGGGAAAGAGGAGCCGACCAAGCCGGGGCCGCGCATTTCGCCCGCCGATGTCGCGCCGGAGCCGGTTTCCGCGCTCTATGCGCCGGAGGTGCTGCGCACGCTTTTCCTCGATTTCGAAGGGGACGACTGGGAGGCGCAGTTGCAGGATTTTCACGGCACGGATGTCGAGGTGCCTGCGACGCTGACCGTGGATGGCGTGAAGTATCCGGGCGTGGGGATCCACTTCCGCGGCATGTCCTCCTACATGATGTTGAAGGCTGGGCAGAAGCGATCGCTGAACGTGTCGCTCGATTTCACGAATGAGAACCAGAAGCTCGACGGCTACACCACGCTGAATCTGCTCAATTCGCACGAGGACGAATCGTTTCTCAGCAGTGTGCTCTACTCCCACATCGCGCGGCAGCATCTGCCCGCGCCCAAGGCGAATTTCGTGCGCGTGGTCATCAATGGCGAGAGCTGGGGCGTGTATGTGAACCAGCAGCAGTTCGACAAAAACTTCCTCCAGGAAAACTTCCGCACGAAGAAAGGCACCCGCTGGAAAGTGCGCGGCTCACCGATGGGCGGCGGCGGGCTCGATTACCTCGGCGAAGAGGTGGCCGAATACAAAAAGCACTACGAAATGAAATCGAAGGACGACCAGGAGGCTTGGAAGGCGCTCATCGGGCTCTGCCGCACGCTCAGCCAGACGCCGCCCGGGCAGCTCGAAGCCGCGCTCGCGCCGATTCTCGATCTCGACGGACTGCTCCGGTTTCTGGCCGTGGATAACGCACTGATCAACTGCGACGGCTATTGGATCCGCGCGAGCGATTACAGCATCTACCGCGACACTGCGGGCAAGTTTCACATCCTGCCGCAGGACATGAACGAGGCCTTCCGTCCGCCGCAAGGTCCCGGCATGGGCGGCGGGCCGGGCGGCCCTGGTGGCTTTGGGCGCGGCCCAGGTGGACCGGGCGGTGAGAAAGCCGGTCTGCCGATGCCCTTTCCAAACCCCTTCGGCGAACGGGAGGGAATCAAGCCACCCAAGGGCGTGGAACTGGACCCGCTCATCGGTCTCGATGACGCGAGAAAGCCGCTGCGCAGCCGTGTGCTCGCGGTGCCAGCACTCCGCGAACGCTACCTCGCGCACGTCCGCGCCATCGCCGAGGAATCGCTCGATTGGGCGAAACTCGGCCCCTTCGTGGCGAAATATCGCGCGCTCATCGAAAAGGAAATCGCCGCCGATACGCGCAAGCTGAGCAGCCTCGCCGCATTCCAAAAAGCCACCGCCGACGCGCCCGAGCCATCCGCCGCTCCGGCGCAGCCGGGCCAGCATCCCGACAGTATGAGCTTGCGTGCCTTTGCCGACCAGCGCCGCACCTATTTGTTAAACTACCCGGAAATCAAGAAACCCGCCCCGCAGAAACCGCCATCAGGAAAGTGACACAGCCCGGCTGGCTGGCCGACGGTGCGGGCGGCCCGGGGCAGGTGTCTTTCTGTCGTCGGTGAGGGTCACGCCCACGCTTCGAGCGAGCGTCCGGAAACCTGCGAATTCTCGCCGGTCGAGGATTTCAGCGCATCCAGTGCGTGCTTCGCTTCGTAGGCCTGCTCTTCCTGCTTGGAAACCTTCCCATCCTGATCGGTATCCTTCGCGTCGTAAGTCTTGGTGGTGCCCGCCGTATCGCTCGATCCACCGGGAGGAGGGCCACTCGGTCTTCCGTGGCGGCCAGCTCCCTTGGGAGGCCCTTGGGCAATTGTCTTCTTGATATCGGCGAAAGCCTCCTTGGCGGCTTTCAGATCACCCGAATCGATAGCCTTGCTGAGAGCCTCGATTTTTGCGCTGAGCGGGTTTCCCGCCTTGGCGGCCCCGGGAGGCGCATTCTTCTCCAGTTGCGCCAAAGCCGCCTTCGCATCGGACAAGTTGCCGGAATCGAGGGCCGTGCCGAGGCTTTGAAAGGCCTGTTTCACTTTCGCAAAGGGATTGATCCCGCGTGTTCCGGAGAACGGATTACTGGTTGCTGAGGTGATTTGCATATCGGTCTTTGCTTTCAGAGTTATTGAGGCGGCTACGAATGCTATCGGCGATGGCCTGCAAAAATTTTAGCACTTTCGGTTCCACATGGGTGTCCGTGCTCAAATGCTTTTGAAAACGGGGCGACCGCTGGCAGCGGGGTTCCCTCGTTTCCCTCGTTCCGTGGTTGTCGCCTCAGTTTTCGCTCCTCGTGCCGAAGCTGGCCTTCGGCACGCGCACTCCCGCAAGCTGAGCTTCCCTGCAGCGCATTCCGAAGTGGAACTTCGGAACGAGAGGAAAAAGCATAACGGGACAGACACCTTATCCCCTCCCGCTGCCGTCAACGTCGAGGGCGGCGTCGGGTTGTCCGCCGCTGGCAGCGTTCCTGCTTATTCCCGGCCCGGGTAGTAGCGCGACACATTTCAGCGACGCCGGTCGATGAAATCCTCGGGGTTCAATAGCCGATTTGTTTCGTCATCCTGGCCGGGCTCCGGATACTGAAAGAGACGGTGCAGGCATCGGGCAGTCCAGACCGGAATGATTCCCCAAAGCCTTCTGGAGGCATTGGCCTGCATCGATTTGCGCAGGATCTCCTGCAAAAGCGACTCCGTCTCTGGATTGTGCGACCCCGAATCGCAAACAGCCCTGAGGGCCACGAAAATCGGAGTTTGCATTGGCATCTCGTTGATCTCGATCATTCGCTGGGGTTGGTCGCCTTGAAACTCCGCTTCACCGGACCATTTCCGCACCAATTGCAACAGCGGGATGACTGCGCGCTCGCCAAAGCTCGTCAAGTGCTCGATGGCGTGACGTGGCGCGAGGAACGACCAGTCCGATTGGGATTCCTCTCCGGAAGCCACGCGATCCAGGACCTGAATCCAATGCGCGATCTGGCCGTCGTCACCTTTTGAAGACACGCCGTCGGCCAACTGCTTTAGGTAGGCGTCCGATCCGTCGTCCGGTTGGTTAGACCAACCATAGCGGCCATCTTGTTCCTCAATCACCAGGATGCAGTCTTTGGCCAGCGAAAGCGTGTCGAGGTCGCCATCCTTGCGGGCGCCAGTCAAAGCTTCCTGGAGCATCACTCCAAAACATGCGGCGACCTCCTGGTCTCCCGCACTCGGACCGAGGGATTTCATGGTTCCATCCGCCAAGGTCAATGCGAGCGGCGAGTCCCCCTCGCGCCAATCGGCGTAAGCCTTCCACCAGTCCGGGAACTCGGTGGCGTTCTGTTTGATATAGAAATTCCATTCGCCGTCGGGTTTCGCCTCCGGACGAGTATCAAACACCACGGCGACCCAACCCGCCTGATCGAATTGGTATCCGATGGTGATCTGGGTAATGGGATCATTTCCTTTCCCCGGACCGCGATGGTGCGCCGCGCGGTATTCCCGCGCTCGTTGCTTCAGGTGTTCGCGCACCTTCCGGGAGTCTTTCAGTAAATCGAGTTGCATTGGTGGAATGAACGAAGCGGGGACAAAATGGTGAAACGGACTCCAGAGATGGGAAGCGGATATACCGACCTCATGTCGGAGAATTTATCCGGCCCAGTTTCACCGCCAAGCTCGAACTTCCCTCGTGAGCACGCTCTGGCCCCAGTGGGTACACGGAGCAGAGGTGGATAAATGGGGGGTTCTCGTGGGCAGGCGGGGCGGGCTCTCTGTAAAGTGGGGAAGGCTGGTGGTTTTCAGCCTCTCGTTCCCAAAGTTAGCGCAGCGCTTTGGGAAGCGACGTGTGCGGCACTACCTCACGAGAAGCTGGAGCGTCGCAAACAAGTGCGTGACCAAGCGGAAGCGCAGGAGCTTGGGCACACGGCGGAAAGGTTCATGGCCCGTTCTTGGCCAGGTGAAGAACATGCGGCTGCGCCGCGCGGAAGGAGGCGTGAATTTCGGGTATGTCGGGAATGCGCGCCTGCGCAATGGCCGTGCGGATCGCTGCCGCATCAAGGGTGGCGGCGTGAATGAGAAAAGCCGCATCGGCCATATCCTGCGGGTCCAAGCCACGCATCATTTTTGTGAGCAGGAGATCGAGAGCGTGGGGGCGGAAAATGCGCAGGTGCCGCAAATCGGTCATGGGGATGGGAACGAGATCCTCCAACCATGTGGGCCGCAGGATCACCTGGCTCTCCTCGAAGAGGTGGGTGAGGTAGAGGCCAGCGGGTTCGAGCGAACGGTTCGTGGCTTCGAGCGCATCCCAGAACGCGGCGTCCGAGTCGAGATTGGCCGACTGGGCGGCGGGGAGGATGGCGTCCACGTCAAGGGAGAGGGTGGCTTCTGTGGGGGGCGGTTGGAAGCCGAGGGCGAGGGCGGCCCGGCCATAGAGGATGAGATCGGTGGGACTCGCGAGGTGCGAATCCAAGGCGCGAAGGATGGTCTCTGCGTGGATCATGCCAGGCTCGGTAACTGCGGCCTGATCCAGCGGGAAGCGGGGGACGGGGAGGAGCCGGGGCGGGTCTTGGCCGCAAGCGCGGCGAAGCGAGAGGGGTGTGGCATGACGCCCGGCGGCGGTGGGGCGGAGGGCGGCAGCGCAGCGGTGAGTCCCTGCCAGAAGGGATTGGCCGGCTCGGCGACCTGCCCGGCGGACGCGATATAGCGCAAGGGAACGACCGCCTGTTCGAGGATGGCCAAGCGGACCAGACGACGGGGATCATTGCCCCGCGCGGCGAGCATGGCGGCGGCGAGGCGAAGCCGCTGCGGATCCCAGGGGAGAGCCGGATGCATCAAGGCAATGGCCAGGTCTTCGTTGGAAAAATCAGGCTCCCGGAAAATCGCCCCCGCATCCCTGCGCGGATAGTAACGGCAGCCGCGCTGCCAGGCCAGAGCCTCCAAGGCTGCGGAGGTACCCAAACCCAGTCGGCGCGCCCTCTGCAAAAGCAGTGAGCGATGCGGCGTAAAGCCAAGACGATGAGCGAAGGTGTCCATGACGACCATCCGAGGCTACTTCTTCGCCGCGAGGCGGTAAAGCCTCACCGTGAACCGCTGGTGGGCCATGCTCTTCGGCACCGGCATCGTCAAGACCGCCAACAATTTCGGCTCTTAGGCCGGCCCGGCCACCCCGAGCTGCTCTACTGGCTCGCCGCCGACTTCACGCGCGACTTGTAACTATAAAGGGACAGATACGAATGGCACTCAGCAATCCAGACGATGGCGGGCGGGGTTCCTGCTGATGGATTTCCTCTCATTCGTGCGAGCCACCACCCGCGCGCCGCACCACCTGCCCATGTCCCGCCGCCCACTTCTGCTCGAAACTTTCGAGGATCGCATCCTCTGCAGCGCCGCGCCCAACGTCACCCTCTCCGCTCCCGCCACGGCGAAGATCGGCGACACCGTCAGCGTCACCGCGACCTTTGACAACACCGCCGGAACGAACCCCGGCTTTGCGCCCTACATCGACGTGGTCGCGGACAAAACCGGCGCGGATGGCGACGACGGCCTCACCTTTCAGGGCGCGACCTATCTCGGCGCAAATGTGACCTCGACCGTGCTGACCTTCGACGCGCTCGGTCACGCCACGCATCCGCACGCGAAAGACGCTTCCGGCAACGCGCTCGTGATCTCCGCACCGTCCGGCTACGGCGCGGGCGATCAGCTCATCGTGCTCCAACTTCCGTTCGGGTCGTTCACCCCGCAGCAACCGGGCGCGGCGGTGAATCTGAGCTTCGCCATGAGCAACCTCGCGGACGTGGGCACGCCGCTCCAGCTCAGCGCGAAAGGCGGGTTCCAATACGGCAACGACGCGCTCGACAACCCCGCGACCGATCCCTCGATCGTCGATGCCAGCTACGCGAACGCGAGCGTGACGCCGTCGCTTTTCACGCTGACCAAAACCTACCTCGGCCCCGAAAACGAAACCGCGACCGGTCCGAACTATCTCCGCCAGTATCAGATCGACGTGGACATCGCCGAGGGACAGACGATTTCCAGTCTCGTCCTGTCGGACCTGCTGCCGGCCAGCATGCAGTTCTTCACCGACGGCACGCATCCCGTGGAGGTTTTGAAAAACGGTGTCGCCACCGGTTCCACCTCCACGAGTACGCCGAGCACGACCACGCCGGGCGGCACGCTTTCCCGCACGCTGACCACGAGCGTGACCGGCGACGCCACGGGCGCGGCGGACGCCACGCTGCGTTTTTGGTACTACGTCCCGCGCATTGATTCCTCGAGCGCGGTCATCGTCAACGCGACCAGTGGCAACGACGCCACCGCGCTGAACAACGCCTCGACCAGCGGCTCGTGGACGCCCATCGACAGCCGCGACGGCTCGGGCATCGCCGTTTCGCTCAACCCCGCCGGCGCGGAGCACACGCTGACCGCGAAATCCATCGCCACACAAAAGAGCGTCGCCATCGTGACCGACACCGGCGCAGCGGGCGCGACGCCCGGCGACACGCTCGAATACACGATTCAGGTCCAGATCTCGGACTACTTCGCGTTTCAAAACCTCACGCTCACCGACCTCTTCTCGGACGGCCAGCGGCTCGACGGCACGTTCACGCCGACCTTCACTTTTACCGAGCACGGCACGACCTCCGCGGCCGCGGTTTTCAACGCCGCCAACTACACCTCGACGCTCAACGCCGACAACAATCCCGCCACGCCCGCGACCGACGGCTCGACCACCATCGCCTTCGATCTCTCCGCAGAAATGGTCACCCGCGGCTTCGACGCGAAGCTCATTGGCGGCGGCATCCCGAATGGTGGCACCGGCGCCGGCCCGCTGCCGAACAACCCGGCGCTGCCTTTCGGCGCGACCACCGCGACGATCACTTTCCGCACGATCATTCAGGACAAATTCAGCGACACCTTTCCCAGCGGCGACGCCGACGTGAACGCGCGCGACGTGCTGACCAACGACGTGACCGTCAACGGCGACCTGCTCCAGGTGAACAACGTCACCACGCTCACCGGCCAGAGCGAGGCGGACACTTCCGCGGCGTCCGTCGCGATCGTGAATACGACCATCGCGAAAACCATCTACGCGGTGAACGGCGCGGCGCCCGTCATCGGCGCGAATGGCACCGTGCTCATCTCGCCGGGCGACAGCGTGACCTACCGGCTGACTTTCACCGTGCCGACCGGCGACGTGGAAAATCTCACGCTCGCCGACTACCTGCCGCTCCCCGTTTTCAACGCGACCACAGTCACGACTTTCCAAGACGTGATCAGCGCCGGATCGCCCGCCGCCGGCTTCGCAAAATTCGGCCCGAGCGAAACGCTGCGCGCCGCGCACGGCAGCGCGCCAACGATCACCACGAACGCCGCGCAAAACACCGTCACCTTCAACTACGGGACGACCAACGACGCCACGAACACGGCGCGCACCGTGGACATCCTCTTCACCGTCACGGCGAGCAACGAACCCTTTGCCGACGGACTTTTCCTCACGAATCAGGTCCGCGTTTCCGAAAACAACACGCAGCAGCCGGCGACGACCGTGACCTCCGACGCGATCATCCAGGTGCAACTCCAGGAGCCGTCGGTCGCGGCGATTCAGAAAGGCGTGGTCGGCTACGAAACTACCGGGCTGACCCTCGGCGGGATCGCCTTTGCCAATCCCGGCGCGGCCTCCACTTTCACCGGCACCGTCGCCAACAACGCCCAAGCCGCGGCCATCGGCGCGAGCAATCTCCTCGGGCTCGTCGATGCAGGCGACACGGTGCGTTACGCGATCGTGCTGCAAAACACGGGGAGCAGCGATGCGTTCGACGTGGCGATCAGCGATCAGGTGCCTTCCGACTACGTGCTGCCCGGAGCCATCGCCGGGCTGAATCTCACCGTGCGCCACGGCGACGGCACACTCGTGAATCCGGCGGACTACGTGACGACCTACAACAACGCCACGGGCGCGTTCACGGTCACTTTCACGGACAACTACTCCGCCGGAAACACCGGCTCCGACGTGCAGCAGGGCGTGCTCAGCCGCGGCTACAATGCCGAGACCGGCGCGGCCGTGACGAACGGCTCGAACACGCTCGTCATCACCTACGACGTGACTTTGAAGACGGGCACGCCGCACACGCGCTCGACGATCACAAACACCGCCGCGCTCACCAACTACGCGGGCGCAGATGGCGGCACCGATTTCACCACCACCGACCCGACCGATACCGCCGCGGTGCAGCTCGTCGCGCCGACCATGACCAAAGTGCTGACCGGCACCGAAATCACCACCGGCAACAACAGCGCCACGCAAGCGGTCGTCGGTGAACTCGCGACCTACACGCTCACCGTCACCGTGCCCGACGGCACCACGCCCGCCGCGCAAATCGCCGACACCCTCGACGCGGGGCTGGCCTTTGTGGATGTGGTCAGCGTCACGCTTTCCGGCGGCGTCACCACGGCGAATACCGTCGGCACCGGCACCGCACCGGGCAACGTCACCATCGGCGGTAGCGGGCGGAATCTGAACTTCAACTTCGGCACGATCACGAACTCCAACGACACCGGCGCGGCGGAGACGATCACCATCGTTTATCGCGCCGTGGTGCTCGACATCCTCGGCGTGCAAAATGGCACGCTGCTGAACAACTCCGCCGTCTTCTCCGCGCAATCCACCGACCAGCCCGGCGGCTCGCCGCAGAACTACAACCTCGCCGCGGTGTCCGCGAACAACCTCACCGTCATCGAGCCCGCGCTCGCCGTGACGAAAGGCGTGGCCAGCGCCATCGGCGGACCTTTCAACTCCACGCTGACCGGTGTGGATGCGGGCGACGCGGTCTTTTACCAAATCCAAATCACCAACGCTGGCGGCCAGCCCACCGCGTTTGACCTCTACCTCAGCGACACGCTGCCCGCCGCGCTCACCGGTTTGAGCATCGCCAGCGTTTCCACGAGCGGCTTTGGCAGCGCGCCGGTCGCAGCGGACTTCCAGATTTCCGGCGGTGTGCTGAGCATCGACGGCGGCGGCCCGCTCGCGGGAAACATCGACGTGCCCGCCGGAGCGACGCTGACCATCATCGTCCAGGGCGCGCTCGCCTCCACCGTGCAACCCACGCAGACGCTGGCCAATACCGCGACGATTCGCTGGAGCAGCATGGATGGAAGCGTGGGCACACGCTCGAGCTACAACGCCTCCTCGACCGAGCGCGACGGTGGTTCGCTTACCCCGCTGGCCGGCGTGAACGCCAGCACCGACGGCCTGATTCTCGACAACTACGCTGGGACAACTTCGAGCGCGACGGTCACGATCCTGAGTCCCACGCCGGTGAAAACGATCGACGCGACTTCGGAGGCGAGCACCGGCGCGGTCGCCAGCGTCGAGCGCGTGGCGGTCGGCGAAATCGTCCGCTACCGGCTGGTCTGGCAGATTCCCGAGGGCACCTCGAACAGCCTCGCGTTCACCGACCAGTTGCCCAGCGGCCTGCAGTTTCTCAATGACGGCACGGCCACGCTGGCCTTCGTCTCGTCGGGCGCAAACATCAGCTCTTCCATCGGCGCGATCGGCACCAGCGCGAGCGTGTCCGGCGACGAAACGACGCTCAGCACGATCAATCCGCAGTTCGTCATCCCCGGCGCGCAGATCACCAATGGGCCGTTCGGCGACGGCACCGATCCCGTTTTCAACCTCGGGAACGTGGTCAACCCGGACAGCGACGCGAATCAGGAGTTCGCGGTCATCGAGTTCAACGCCGTCGTGCTCAACGCCACCGCCAACCAGCGCTTTGATAACGCTGGCGGCACCGACACGGGTGCGGTGAACCGTGACAACACCGTCCGCGTGACCACGAGCACGAGTTCGCAAACTTCCGCCGTCGTGACCGTGCGCGTCGCCGAGCCGGCGATCACGAACGTGGCGAAGTCCGTCTCCGCCGGGCCGTACGACGCGGGCAACGTCCTCACCTACACCGTCACGTTTTCCAACGTGAACGACGCGAATGCGGCACCCGCTTTCGACGTGGTGATGACCGACGCGCTGTCCGCGTCGTTTTTCGACACCGTGACCTTCGTCTCCGCCACCGCGAGCGGCGCGGGGGCGGTCACGGGGCTCGGCGGCAGTGCGGCGGGAAACACAATCACCGTGAACGCGGCGTCGATGGCTCCGAACTCGACGGTCACCGTCGTGTACACCGCGCGGCTCGTCACCGGCATCCAGGCGAACCAGGCCGTCACGAACACCGCGAACGTCACTTACACCAGCCTGCCCGGAACCGGCACCGCGCTCGACGACGGCGTGGCTGCGACCACGAACAGCACGCCCGGCGCGGTGGGTACCGCGACCGGTGAGCGCACCGGCAGCGGCGGCGCGGGTGCCGATGCCTCGGTGCTGAACAACTTCGCCGACTCGGCCTCCGCCGCTCTTAACGTCACCACGCCGACGCTCGACAAAACTTTCCAGGACGGCGCGCTCAGCGCCGACGATACCAGCGTCGCGAGCACCACCGGCGCGAATGTCGTGATTGGCGAGCAGGTCGTTTACGACATCCTCGTGACGCTGCCCGAGGGCCTCACGCGCACGCTCAATGTCATCGACGCCGTGCCCGCCGGGCTGCGCATCGACGCGCTGCAAATCCTCACCACGGCCGCGGCGTCACCGCTGCTCGCGCAGGATTTCAATGGAAGTTTTGGCGCTGTGCCGACGCTCGGCTCGGCGTTCACGGGCGCGGGAAATCTCACGCTCAGTTTCGGCGACACCACCCTCGCCGCGGACAATGTCGACACCAACAACAGCTTCGTCATCCGCCTGACCGGCACCGTGCTCGACATCGCGGGCAACCAGTCCGCGGTCACCCGAGGCAACACCGCGACGCTGCAATATCGCAACCCCAACACCGGCTCGACCTCGACCGTCACCGACGGCACGCCGGCGAATGATCCCGTCGTCACCGTCGTCGAACCCGCGCTCACGATCAGCAAATCCGTGAGCGCGCCCGCGCCCGATGCGGGCGACACGATTAGCTACACGATCACGCTCACGAACACCTCCGGCGAGACCGCCTACGACGTCGCGCTGAGCGACCTGCTGCCCGCCGCGTTCAGCAGTCCGAGCATCACTTCGGTCACGCAAAGCGGAGCCGGCTCCATCTTCGTCAACGGCGTCGCCGCCACGCCGATCGCGGACACCGACATCGTCATCTCCGGCAGCACGCTGCAATTCGCGGGCGGATCGAACATCGACATCCAGACCGGCGTCACGCTCCAGATTGTCGTCACCGGCACCGTCGGAAGCGGCGCGGGTCCGGGGCAGGCGGTCGTGAATACCGCGAACACGACATGGACCAGCACCGACGGCGCGAACACCGACGAGCGCACCGGCGCGGGCGGCGTGGACGACTACGCCGCGAGCGCCAACGCCTCGTTCACCGTGCCCGCCGCGGCCTTTGCCAAGCAGCTTTTCTCGACCAGCGAAGCCAGCACCAGCGGCAGCAACGTGACCATCGGCGAACGCGTGACCTACGCACTCGTCGTCACTTTACCCGAAGGCACCACGCCCGATCTCGCGGTCACCGACATCCTGCCGCCGGGGCTGATTTACGAAAGCACCAGCATCGTCACGAGCGCGGCGGCGAGCGGAGGACTGCTCACGGCGGACTTCGCCGGAACCGTGCCCGCACCGGCGATCAGCGGCGGCGCGGCGGCGGGCGACGATGTCACCTACACGTTTGGCGCGATCACCGTCGCGGGCGACAACGACGCGACGACAGATCGCTTCCTCATCCTCGTCACCGCGCGCGTGTTCGACGCGGTGGGAAACGCGGGCGTCACGCCGCCGGGGCAGACAGTGCTGGCGAACACCGCGAGCTTCGACATCAGCTCGGATGGCGCGGCGCTTTTCACCACGCCGGCGGTAAACGTCACCGTCGTCGAGCCGCGGATGACGATCACCAAAGACATCGTGCAGGCCAGCGGCGACGCGGGCGACACGCTCACAATTACGCTCACGGTGAACAACACCGGCACCAGCGACGCCTTTGAAACGACCGTCGAGGACACGCTGGATCTCACTCGTTTCGACAACACGACGCTCACCTTTGGCAGCACCGCCGCGGGTTTCACGCCGACATTCAACACGGGCTCCGGGCTGGTGCAGTTCAGCGGCGGGACGGTCGCGGCGGGCGGCTCGGCAGTGTTCACTTTCACCGTCGCGCTGCGCGCCGATCTCCAGCCGGGGCAGACGATCTCCAATACCGCAAGCGTGACGCAGGCGACCACGCTGCCGGGCTCGGTTTCCGGCGAGCGGAATGAGCCGACGGTGAATGCGGCGGACACCGTGGCCGTGCCGAAGACGCTGACGCTGGCGAAGTCGGTGCTCGCCACCAGCCAGGCGAGCACGAGCGGGAACAACGTGGCGATCGGCGAGACGGCGACCTTCCGCCTCGCGCTGAGCGTGCAGGACGGCGTGACGCCGCAGGTCACCGTGACGGACAGCGTGCCCGCGGGGCTGAGCTTCATCGCAGGCTCGGCGATCTTCCGCTCCGCCGATGGCGTGACCGCGACCGGCGCGGTGAGCGGCACGCTTTACACCGACGGCGCGACCCTCGCGGCGGCGGACATCACCGACGGCACGCCGGGCGGAAATCTCATTTTCAACCTCGTCAGCGTGACCGCGCCGGCGAGCGGGGGGATCGACACGGACACGTTCCAGATCGACTACACGCTCCTCGCGCAGAACGTCGCGGGCAACCAGGCCGGCACCACGCGCGCGAACAGCGCGAGCGCCACCAGCCCCGCGCTTTCACTGACCACCGCAGCCTCCACGCAGACGCTCACCGTGGTGGAGCCCGCGCTCTCGCTCGTGAAAACGCTCGTCACCGGCGGCGCGGATGCGGGCGACGCGGTGCAGTACACGCTCACCATCACGAACGCCTCCGGCGCGACATCGTCCACGGCGTTCGACATCCGCGTGCTCGACACGCTGTCCGCGAACCTCGTCTTCGGCAGCATGAGTGTTTCCGGTGCGACGGTTTCGAGCGACAGCTCCGCGGGCAATGCGCTCGACTTCACGCTCGACCAACTCGCCGCGGGTGCGAGCGCGACGGTAACGGTGAACGCGACCGTCGCCGATACCGCACCCGCCGGCGCGACCATCGGCAACGCCGCGTCGCTGACCTACACCAGCGTGCCCGGCGCGGATCCGAATGAGCGCACTGGCTCCGGCGGCGTGAACGATTACGCCGCGAATTCGACGAGCGCGAACTTCACGCTCGCGCAGCCGGCCATCGTGAAACTCGGCCCGGCGGACACCACCTTCTCCATCGGCGAAGAGCCGGTGTTTCGCATTGTCGTCACGCTGCCCGAGGGCGTGACGCAGAACGTCAGCGTGCGCGACCTGTTGCCGGTCGGGCTGGAATATCTCTCCGCGAGCCTCGACTTCACCGGCTCGGCGATCACGCCTTTCGTCCTGCCCGCGCCGACCATCACGGGCGATGTGAACAGCGGCACGCAGGTCGCCTTCAACCTCGGATCGCTGACGAACCTGAGCGACGGCAGCGCGGCAAACGATACGTTCACCATCGTGCTGACCACGCGCGCGGCAGACATCGCGGGCAACGTGCAGGGCGTCACGCGGACGAACGACACCGAACTGGATTTCACGCACGGCACGTCGGGCGCGACGACGATCAACGCGCCGGCGGACCCGACGGTTTCAATCGTGGAGCCGAAGCTGCAGATCATCAAAGCGGTGAGCGACGCGACGCCGGACATCGGGCAGGTGCTGACCTTCACGCTGACCATCACGCACCGCGGAGTGAGCGCGGCGGACGCGTTCGATCTCGTCGTGCGCGATCTCACGCCGGCTGGGCTGACGTTGAATCCGGGGAGCGTTTCCGTGAGCGGCGCGACGCTCGATGCGGACAACTCGACGGCGGCGGGAATCGATCTCCAGCTCGATGCGCTGGCGCTCGGCGGCACGATCACGATCACCTACCAGGCGACCGTGGACAATACGCTGGCGAACGTCGGCGGCAGCTTCACGAACAACGCGCGCCTTTACTGGGACAGCCTCGCCGCGGATGAGGCGGATAATGCCGTGCTCAACAACAACACGCCCGACGGCACGCCGGATCGCGACTACGGCGCGACGGCCGGGCTGGTGGAAACGGCGACGCCGGGCGTGGACGACCCCGCACAGGACACCGTCGGCGGCACGATCAATGTGAACGCGATCAGCGGCACGGTGTACCGCGACAACGACAGCAACGGCGCGCTTTCCGGCGGCGATACGCGGCTCGCGGGCGTGGCGCTTTCGCTCACCGGCACGACGGCGACCGGCCTGGCCGTGAGCCTCAGCACGACGACTGACGGCAGCGGCAACTACAGCTTTGGCAGCCTCGCGGCAGGCACCTACCTCATCACGGAAACGCAGCCCGCCGGGCACATCGACGGCGTGGAGACGGCGGGCAATCCGGCGACGACTTTCGGCGGCACGATCTCGGGCGTGGTCGGCAGCAATACGATCTCGGCGATCACCATCCCGGCGCAGGCGAACACCACCGAGACGAACTACAACTTTGGCGAGACGCTGACCTCCTCGCTGGCAGGCAGCGTGTATCTCGACGACGACAACGACGGCGTGCGCGACGCGGGCGAGACCGGGCTGGCGAATGTGCCGGTGACGCTGACGGGCACGGATATTTACGGCCAGGCGGTGTCGGTCGCGGGGACCACGGATGCCGATGGGCGCTACACTTTCACCAACCTCCGCCCCGGCACGTATGCGGTGACGGAGAACGATGCGAGCGTCGTGCCCGCGCCGTATCTCGACGGCAAGGACACCGCCGGCACCTCGGGCGGCACGCTGGCCGGCGGGTCGCCGAAGTTCGACCAGATCGCGGCCATCGCGCTCGCACAGAACACGGCGGCGACGGGCTACAATTTCGGCGAGCTGCGCCCGGCTTCGCTGGCGGGTTCCGTCTTCCTCGACTCGGACAACGACAGCGCGCGGGGCGTGCTCGAAACGGGTATCGCGGGGGCGACGATCACGCTCACCGGCACCGATGATCGTGGCGCGGCGGTCTCGCGGACGACGACGACGGCGGGCGACGGCACCTACAATTTCGGCGCGCTGCGGCCCGGCACTTACACGCTCACGGAAACGCAACCGGCCAGCTTCGGCGACGGCGGCGACGCCGTCGGCACGCTCGGCGGGACGCTCGGCAATGACGTGCTCAGCAGCATCGCGGTGGCGGCCGGGCAAAGCGGCGCGGACTACACTTTTGGTGAAAGGCTCTCCGGCATAACCGGCACAGTTTTCCTCGATGGAAACACGGACGGCGCGATCACTTCCGGCGAGGCTGGCCTCGGTGGCGTCACGCTCACGCTGCTCGACGGCACGGGCACGGCGATCGCCACGACCACGACGGCCGCGGACGGCACGTATGCGTTCGCGGGCATTTCGTCGGGCAATTACACCGTCGTGCAGACGCAGCCCGGCGGTTACGGATCGAGCACGGCAAACAGCGTGCCGGTGGCGGTGCCGCCCGGCGGTTCGGCGGTCGCGAATTTCGGCGAGACGGTTTCGGCGCTGGCGGGCCGGGTGTTTTTCGACGCGGATGGCAGCGGCACTTTCACCGCGGGCGATCAGAATCTGAGCGGCGTGATCGTCACGCTGACCGGCACGGATGTGAATGGCGCGGCGGTTTCTCGCAGCACGAACACGGCGGCGGATGGCACGTACCGTTTCGCAGACCTGCTCGCGGGCACCTACACGCTGACCGAGGCGCAGCCGCCGGCGTACGCGGATGGCGCGGACTCGGCGGGGACGGAGGGCGGCGCACTGACCGCGCCGGACAGCATCAGCGCAATCGCCCTGCCGGCGGGGACGATCGCGACGGGTTACGACTTCGGCGAACTCGTGAGCCTGCCCGCTGGCAAGGGGGGAATCGCGGGCACGGTCTATTACGACCGCGACGTGGATGCGGCGATTGATTCCGGGGAGCCGGGCATCGCGGGCGTGACGCTCTCGCTGCGCGACGTGCTGGGCAACATTGTGGCGACGACGACGACCGGCGCGGATGGCTCCTACGTTTTCACCGGCCTCGCGCCGGGCGACTACCGCGTGGTGGAAACGCAGCCCGCGGCTTACGGGTCGAGCACCGCGAACACGATCACGCCGATCACCGTGACGGCGGGCGCGGTGGTGGCGAATCAGAACTTCGGTGAGACCAGCGGAAGCCTCGCGGGGAACGTGTATTTCGACGCGAACAACAACGGCCTGCGCGACGGCGGCGAGCAAGGGATCGCGGGCGTGACGGTGACGCTGGCGGGCACGGACTACAACGGCACGGCGGTGAATCGCACGACGACGACGGACGCGAGTGGCGCGTACGTTTTCAACGAACTGCTCGGCGGCACGTATGACGTAACGGAGACGCAGCCGGCGGGGATCGCGGACGGTCTCGATGTGGCGGGAACGTCGGGCGGTACGCTCGGCAATGACGCGGTGACGAACATCGGCCTCGGCGGCGGGGTGAACGCGACGGCGTATAATTTTGGTGAGCGCACGGCGGCGCTTAACGGCACGGTGTTTGCCGACGCGGATCGCGACGGCGTGCGCGATGGCGGCGAGAGCGGGCTCGCGGGCGTGACGCTGACTTTGCTCGACGGCACGGGCGCGACGGTCGGCACGACGGTGACGGCGGCAGATGGCAGTTACAGTTTTGCGGGGCTCGCGCCGGGCAGCTACTCGGTGGTGGAAACGCAGCCCGGCGGCTACGGATCGAGCACGCCGAACGCGCTGGCGGTGACGGTCCCGGCGGGCGGGCTGACGGACGTGGATTTCGGCGAAACGACGGCGAGCCTCGCGGGTCGCGTGTATGTGGATGCGGACGCGAGCGGCGGCTTCTCCGCGGGCGACAGCGGGCTCGGCAGTGTGACCGTGACGCTCACGGGCACGGACACGAATGGCGCGGCGGTGAGCCGTACGGCGACGACGGCGGGGGATGGCAGCTACCGTTTCGACGGGCTGCTCGCGGGCACGTATCGGGTCAATGAAACGCAGCCGGTCGGCTACGCGGACGGCGCGGATTCGCTGGGCAGCGCGGGCGGCGTGAACACGGCGAACGACGAGTTTTCCGGCATCGGGCTGGGCACGGGCGCGCAGGCGACGGGTTACGATTTCGGCGAAACGGTGAGCACTGCGCCGGGCACGGGGGCGATTGGCGGCACGGTGTATCGCGATCGGAATCAGGACGGCGCGCTCGGCGCGGCGGAGCCGGGACTGGCCGGCGTGACGGTGGAGTTGCGCGACAGCGGCAACGCGCTGGTCGCGACAACGACGACCGCCGCGGATGGCAGCTATCTTTTCACCGGAATCACGCCGGGCGCGGGTTATCAGGTCATTGAGACGCAGCCGGTCGGCTACGGATCGAGCACGGCGAACACGCTCGGCGGGCTGGCGGTGGTGGATGGCGCGCTGAATGGCGGCAACAACTTCGGCGAGACGCTCGGTGCGCTGGCGGGGAATGTTTTCCTCGACCGCGATGCGAGCGGCACGCGCGGCGCGGGCGACACCGGCATCGCCGGCGTGACCGTGGCGCTTTCCGGCACGGACGCGAATGGCGCCGCGGTGAACCGCACGACGACAACCGCCGCGGATGGCAGCTACCGCTTTGACGACCTCCTGGCGGGCACGTACGCGCTCGCGGAAACGCAGCCGGCGGCCTACGCCGATGGCGCGGAAACGGCGGGCAGTCCGGGCGGCAGCACGGCGGTGAATGACACCATCGGCGCGATCCCGCTCGGCGCGGGGCAGAGCGGCACGGGGCACGACTTCGGCGAACTCGGCGCGCAACTGAGCGGCACGGTTTTTGTGGATGTGGATCGAAACGGGGCACTCGGCGGCGGCGAGAGCGGGCTGGGCAGCGTGACGCTGCAACTGCTCGACGCGGTCGGCGCGGTCGTCGGCACGGCGGTGACCGCACCGGATGGGACTTACACTTTTTCCAACCTGCCCGCGGGCAACTACACCGTGGTGCAGACACAGCCGGGCGCCTACGGATCGACCACCGCGAATACCGTGGCGGCGAGCGTGCCGGTGGGCGGGCTGACCGGCGTGAATTTCGGCGAAACGACCGGCTCGCTCGCGGGCACGGTGTATCACGACATCAATCACAACGGCGCGATCGACGGCGGCGAGCCGCGCATCGCGGGCGCGACGGTGACGCTGACGGGCACTGACTTGAATGGCGGCGCGGTCTTCGCCACGACGACGACGGACGGCGTGGGCGCGTATCGGTTCACCGGGCTGCTCGCGGGCACTTACACGCTCACCGAGACGCAGCCCGCGGGCTATCAGGACGGGCGCGAAACGGTCGGCACGAGCGGCGGCAATACCACGGTGAACGACGTGATTTCCGCCATCGGCGTGGGCGCGGGGAATGACGAAGGTGGGTATCTTTTCGGAGAGCGAACGCTGCCGGATCTGGTGGTCACGAAGGACGACGGTCTCGATACGGTGCGGCCCGGCGAGGAGATCACCTACACGATCACGCTTCGCAATGTGGGACTCCAGCAGGCCGATGGCGTGGTGGTGAGCGACCAGTTTCCGACCGACCGGCTGGACTTCGTGTCGGCTTCGGCGGGCGGGGTCTTCGATGCGGGCGCGGGGACGATTACGTGGAACCTCGGCGAGATCACCGGCAGCGGTGCCGAGGTGGTGACGCTGACGATCACGGCGCGGGTGAAAGTGCCCGTCCCCGCAGGTGCGGAGACGGTGGATAACGTCGTGACCGCGACCGATGACGGCAGTGTCGGCCCCGATCCCACGCCGGAGGACAACACCGCATCGGACAGCGACCGCCTGCTCGCTGCGCCCGATCTTTACGTGCTGAAAACCGACGGCCTCGCGGACGCGAAAGTGGGCCAGCAGATCACCTACACGATCACCGGCGGCAACGCGGGCGATCAGACGGCGGGCGGCGTGGTCATCACCGATACGCTGCCGCCGGGGCTGCGCTTCATCGCGGCGTCCGGCGGCGGGCGACTCGTCGGAGCGCAGGTCGTGTGGAATCTCGGCGACCTCGCGCCGGGCGCGACCTTCCAACTCACCGTCACCGTGCTCGCGGAGGCCCCGGCGGGAGGAAAGGTCGCGGTGAACAACGTGACGATCACCGACCGCTTCGGCGGGAGCGAAGATCTCACGCCGCTGAACAACCTCGCGACCGACCCGACGAACATCGCCGTGGCCAACGCCTTCGCTTTCGATGGCTTCAACAACTTCGCCAACCATGGCCGCCGCGGCGGACCGCTCCCGCTGATCGGCACGACGGATACTTTCCGCGAAGCTCTGCTGCCACTCGCGCCGATGTACAGCGGCGAGGCCGACCCCGGAGCCACGCTCGTCGTTTCGCTCTACAACGCCAAAGGCGAGAACATCGGCGCGCAGACCGTGGTCGTGGATGCCGGCGGCAACTGGCTGGCCAGCTTCCCCAGCACCACCGTGCGCGACATCCCAAACAGCGTGCAGATTTCCCAACTCAGCGCTTCCTACAGCCGCGGCGACACCTTCGGGCACAACCTCCGCACCTACTTCTCGCCCGCACTGAACCAGGGCCACTTCTTCCTCTCCGCGGCCAGTGACACCCTCAACTCCGAACCCGCCCCGCTCCTCAGCGGCCTCGGCCTCGAAAACCCCCTCCAACTCGGCTCCGTGAAATACGGCGGCGAACTCATCAGCACCCAGGCCACGGCAGGCGGCTATTGAGTCGGCTCACTTTTGCAAACTCGGCGGGCGGTAGCGGTGGCGCGAAACAATGGATGGGCGGTGTCCGCCAAGCGCCGGTGAGCAGCGTGGGCGGAGATTGGTTATTCGTTGGGCATTATGAATAACACCCCAACCTCACTCCTCCTCACGGCAGCTTCCTTGGCCGCGGGTGCTTCGCTGGCGATCGCTGGTGAGGCCGCGCCGTCCAAGAAGACCGTAACGCCCGTCGAACGCGAAGACATCGCCGTGCATCCGATCACGTCGCCGTATTGGAACGAAGACGCCACCATCACCACGGATGTGCGCCCGGTTTTTGTCTATCACGCTTTTCCCGGCGAAATCCTCGGCGGCGGACGCGCGGAGGTCACGGCGATGCAACTCCGCATCAAGCTCACGAACAGTCTCCAACTCGTCGCTTACAAAGATGGATGGGTGAACCTGGACACCCCCGGTTTGAACTCCCAAGGCTGGAATGACCTCGCTGCCGGACTGAAGTGGGCCTTTTACCAAAACGACGCCAAGCAACTGCACGCAGCGGTCGGTGCGGGCTACGAGTTTGCCTCGGGCGACGATCAGGTGCTGCAGGACGACGATGAACTGCGGTTCTGGCTCTCGGTGGACAAGGGCTTTGGCAACCTGCATTTCGGCGCGGTGGTGAACTACCTCCGCTCCATGGGCAACGGTGACGACATCCTCGGCAACAGCGACACGGTGAGCTGGCATTTTCACGCTGACTATCAGGTGTGCAAATACTTCAGCCCGGTCTTTGAGGTGAACGGCTACCATGTGGTGAACAACGACACGGGTCACGATGGCATCAAGACACCCTTTGGCGGTGCGGATGTGGCTGACCTCGGTGGCAACACGCATGAGAGCGTGATTACGGCCGGGCTCGGCGTGGAAGTGCGTCCGCACGAGCGGCTGGCCCTGCGCGCCGCTTACGAGCTGCCGCTGACGGACAACACCGATGTCTATGGCCACCGCTGGACCTTCTCCGCGGTGATCAAGTTCTGATCCGGCTTCTCCTCGCAACGTCCCACGTCGGCACCTCTCAGGGTGCCGGCGTGGTGGCGAGCGCGATGGCCGCTTCGAGGTCGAGGGCGCGGCCTTCCTCGCGCGCGGCGTCGATGGCGGGGCCGGTGAAGTCGGGCGCGGCGGCGAGGATGGCGCGGAGGGCGGGATGCTCGGCGACATTCGGAACGAGTCCACTGCGGGCGCGGTGGGCCTCGGCGGCACCGAAAAGGCGGGCCGCCCGGTCGTAGTTACGCTCGGCCACGGCGAGAAAGGCGAGCGAATCAATCGGGTAAGACGCGCCCCAGACATTGCCCAGATCGAGGCTTACGCGCAGGCTCTCCGTGAGGCGGGTGTGCGCGGCGGAAAACTGGCCGAGTACCGCGAGGTTCACGCCAGTGGCCCAGGCGAGGATGGCCACGAACCACGCGTCGCCGAGCTGCCGGTAAAGCGCGAGCCCTTCCTCCTCGAGCGTGAGCGCCGCGGGGAAGTCGCCCGCAGCGGCGGCGAGCACGCCGCGGATGTGCCGGACGTGGGCGTTGAGCCGCGGCTCATTCAATTGCGCCGCGAGCGCGGATGCTTCATCGAGCAGGCTATTGGTCTCCGGGAGATTCTCGTCGTAGAACGCGTGAAAGCTGAGGTCTGCGAGCGCCTGTGCGGTGCCGCGGGCATCGCCGAGCTCGCGGAAAATCTCCAGCGCCTCCGTGTGCAATGCGACCGTCGCCGGCATGTCGTCGGCAATCCACGCGAGGCGTCCCGCGGCGGCGAGCGCCTGCGCGCGGATGGCGTCGCGCGGGGCGGCATCGGGATGGGCGAGTAGCTTCGCGAGGTGCTCGCGCGCCTTTTTAAAAAGCCCGCGCACCTCCACGAAACGCTGCGCGGCCGTCGCGAGACGCAAGCCTTTCGCCACCTGGCCGGGTAGTTCGAGGCTGGTCTTCACCGCGAGGCGGAGATTCAGGTCTTCGAGTTCCACGGTCTCCAGCCATCCCTTTTGCTGCGGGCCGCGGAGGTGCGGTGCGGCCTTCTCCGCGTATTCCGTAAAGTAGTCGAGATGCCGCTCGCGGAAGGTATCCTCCTCGCCGGCGGCGCGCAGTTTTTCCTCCGCGTAGTCCCAGATGGATTCGAGGAGAAAGTAACGCGCGCCGTGCTGGACGCTCTTTTCGACATAGACGAGCGACTTGTCCACGAGCTGCGTGAGCAGGTCCACGATCTGCCACGCGGGCACGCGGTCGCATGCGCAGACAGCCTCGATGGATTCGAGCGTGCGGCCGCGCGCAAAGACGGCGAGCCGGCGCAGGAGCATTCGTTCCGGCTCGGCGAGCAGGTCGTGGCTCCAGTCGATGAGCGAACGCAGCGTCTGCTGGCGCGGCACGGCGGTGCGGCTGCCGGTGGTGAGCAGGTGAAAGCGGTCGTCCAGCCGCTCGACGATCTGCTGGAGTGTGAGCACGCGGATGCGCGCGGCGGCGAGTTCGATGGCCAGCGCGATGCCGTCGAGCCGCCAGCAGATTTGCGCGATGACCGGGATGTTTTCGTTCGTCGCCTGAAAGACCGGGCGCGCGATGGTGGCGCGCTCGATGAAAAGGCGGACGGCCTCGAACTGCCCGAGCCGCGCCAGTGCGTCCGGGCCGGCTGCGAGGTCGCGCCAATGCTCGGGCAGCGAGAGCGGCGCGAGAGGCCACGCCGTTTCCCCCACGATGCCGAGCGGCTCGCGGCTGCTCGCGAGGATGCGGAGCTGCGGACACGAGCGCAGCAGCGTCTCGGCGAGGCTGGCACAGGCGGCGACCACATGCTCGCAGTTGTCGAAAATGAGCAGGCACTGCCGGTTGCGGAGGAAGGCGGCGAGCGTGGCCGCGAGCGGACGCCCGGCTTCCTGGCGGACGTCGAGCGCAGCGGCGACCGTTTCGAGGACGAGCGCGGCGTCCGAGATGGTGGCAAACTCCACGAGCCAGACGCCGTCGCGAAACTGGTCGAAAAGATCGGCGGCGACCTGCAGCGAGAGGCGCGTCTTGCCGGTGCCGCCGGGGCCGGTGAGCGTGAGCAGGCGGGTGCTGGCGAGGAGGCGCTTCACCTCGGTCATCTCGCGCTCGCGCCCGACGAAACTGCTGAGTTGCTCGGGCAAATTGTTCGGCACGCTTTCCAGCGAACGCAGCGCGGGAAACTGCGCCGGGAGCTCCGGCGCGGTGAGCTGGAAAAGCTGCTCCGGCCGCGCGAGATCGCGCAGCCGGTGCTCGCCGAGATGCCGCAGCCCGACGCCGGTGGGGAGCACATCGCGCACGAGTTCCTGCGTGGGCAGCGAGAGCAGCACCTGCCCGCCGTGCGCGGCGGCTAGGATGCGCGCCACGCGGTTCAGCGCCTGGCCGAAATAATCGCCGTCGCGATGCTCCGCCGTGCCGGTATGCAGCGCCATGCGGACCTTCAGCGCGCCCGTTTCGCCCCACTCCGCGGCGGCCAGCGCGCGCTGCGCCTCGAGCCCGCCGAGGAGCGCGCTCACCGGCGTGTCGAAGGCCACGCAGAAGGCATCGCCGATCGTTTTGAAAACGTAGCCGCCCACCGCCGCGAAGGCCTGCCGCAGCAACCGGTCGTGCTGCGCCAGCGCCACGCGCATCGCGTCCGGCTGCTGCTCCCATTTTTTGGTGCTGCCCTCGATGTCGCTGAAAAGAAACGTGATGGTGCCGGTGGGCTGGACGTTCATGGCCCGTGAATGTGTGGCAGGCCGGGGTCTTCTGAAAGACCGGAGTTCGCGCCGTATTGCCCAACGTCCACCGACCACGTAGCGTGCGCGCCTCATGGTCGCCATCGGTTCCCGCAATACTCTCCGCGTCATCCGCCAGGCCCCGCCCGGCGCGTATCTCGATGCCGGTGAGCTGGGCGAGATTCTGCTCCCGCGCCGCTACGTGGCGCACAGCCTGCCGCCCGGTGCGCTGCTCGACGTATTCCTTTACCGCGACTCCGAAGACCGGCTCGTGGCGACCACCGAGACACCGCTCGCGGCGGTGGGCGAGTTTGCCTTTTTGAAAGTGGTGAGCGCGAATCCGGGGCTGGGCGCTTTTCTGGATTGGGGCTTGAGCAAAGACCTGTTGCTCCCGCGCCGCGAGCAGACCGCGCCGGTGCAGGCGGGCGAGTGGGTGGTGGTGGCCGTGGTCCTCGATCCTCAGTCCGGTCGCATCGTGGCGTCGATGCGCCTGAACCGGCATCTCCACCACACGCCGCCGACTTACCACGAAGGTCAGCGCGTGCGGCTGCTCATCTCCGGCTACACGCCGCTCGGCTGCCAGGCCATCGTGGAAAACGCCCACGCCGGACTGCTCTACGCGTCCGAGCTGGCCACGCCGCCGCAGCTCGGCGAACGGCTCGACGGCTACGTGCGCCGGGTGCGCGAGGATGGCAAGATCGACCTCGGGCTCGACCCGGCGGGCTACCGCCGCGTGATCCCGCTCGCGCAGCAAATCATGGAGGCGCTGGCGGCCGGCGGCGGGCGCATCGCGTGCGACGATGAAAGTTCGCCCGACGAAATCCGCCGCGCGTTTGGCACGAGCAAAAAAGCATTCAAGCAGGCGCTCGGGGCGCTCTACCGCGACCGCCGCATCCGCTTCACGCAGCCGGGCGTGGAGCTGGTTGGTTGAAAACGCGCCAGCACTCCAGAAAACCCGGCGCGAAATCCTGCGGACGCGCGGCGATCCAACGCGCGATTTGCGCCACGGTGAAAAACGCCCCGCTCTCGATCTCGGCGGGTGGCAGCCGGAATGGTCCCTCGTGCCGCGCGCGATAGAGCCGCACGAATTCCCAGCCGGTCCCCGCGCTCGCCGGCAGCGCCGCGATTTCCTCCACCTCCGCCACCACGCCCAGCTCCTCTGCGACCTCGCGCGGTGCCGTCTCCGCGTAGTCGTCGCCCGCGTTCACGTGCCCGGCGGCGCTGGAGTCCCACAGGCCGGGACACTTGTCTTTCCAGCGCGAACGCTTTTGCAAAAAAAGATCGCCGCGCGCGTTGAACACGAAAACGTGGATCGCGCGGTGGCGGAGCTTCTGCGCGTGCGCGTTGAAGCGCGAGGTCTGCCCGGTCACGCGGTCGTTTTCATCCACCACGTCGAACATCTCGCCGTGAACATCCTGCGCCCCCGTCGTCGGTTCCATCCCGCGGGCAAAATTCGTCAGCGCGATCCACTGCGCCAGCGACAGCTCCTCCGCGCGCGTCGTCTCCTCCACGCCGAGCTGCGCGCAGAGCGCCGGCCAGTCGAGCTGCTGGTCGGCGAGATTTTTGCGGAGCTGCTTGCGCCGCTGCGCGAAACCCTGCTTCACGAGCTTGCGAAAATGTGCGCCGTCGCACTCCGGCAATTCGCCGACCGGACGCGGCGTGAGCGCCACCACCGCGGAGTCCACATTCGGCGCGGGATGAAAGACCGAGCCCGGCAGCGTGCGCAGATATTTCACCCGCCAGCGCCGTCCGATGAGCAGCGTGAGCGCGCCGTAGGCCTTGGTGCGCGGCTCCGCGGAGAGCCGTTCCGCGAGCTCCTTTTGCAGCGTGAAAATGAGCGTGCTCACCGGGCTCGGCTCGTCGGTGAACTGGAACAAAATCTGGCTCGAAACGTAGTAGGGCAGATTGCCCAGCACCTTCACCGGCCCGCGCGCGAACAGCTCCCGCACGTCGAACTCCGTGGCGTCGCCATGCACCATCTCGAGGCCCGGAAAGCGCTCCTGCAAAAAGCCGCACATTCGCCCGTCCTTCTCGATCAGCAGTCCGTTCGCCGACCGCGCCAGCGCGAATTCAGTAAGCGCACCGAGCCCCGGCCCCAGCTCCAGCCAGGCCTCGCCCGCTTTCAGCCCGAGCTGCGCCACGATCCAGTCGGCGAGATTTTGATCGTGCAGGAAATTCTGCCCGAGACTCCGCGTTGGCTGCATGCCCATCTGCGCGAGCGCGGCGGTGATTGTGGAGAGCTTCATGGGCGATGGCCGGAAAAACCGGGCGCGCACCCTATGCACGGCTTCGCGGCGACGCCAGCGCGGGTTGAGCATGGTCTCGAGCGTGGCGGGCGACGCCAATGAAAGGTGAGGGCTCGACAATCGATGTTCCAACACGGAGCAGTTTTGTGGGTAATAGTAATGAAACCATGATGATTCGATCCATTCATACCCTCGCGCTGGCGCTCACTATCGGCGCGGCCGCCCAAGCCGCGGATGACCGCGTGGTTTTCAACCGCGATGTGCGCCCGATCCTCGGGGAGTATTGCTTTCACTGTCACGGGCCGGACCCGGCGGCGCGGAAGGAAGGGCTGCGGTTTGATCGGGAGGAGGGTTTCTTTGGCCAGCGCGAGGATGGCGGGCCGACGGTGGTGAAGGGACATCCGGAAAAGAGTTCGCTCTATGAGCGCATCACGGCGACCGATCCGGACGACATCATGCCGCCGCGAAAGGAGCACAAGAAGCTCAAGCCGGAGGAGATCGCGACCTTGAAAAAGTGGATTGAGCAGGGTGCGGAGTGGCAGGCGCATTGGGCGTTCATTCCGCCAGTGCAGGCAGCGATGCCGGCAGGGGCGGCGCATCCGGTGGATGCGTTCGTGCGGGAAAGGCTGACGGCCGCGGGGTTGAAGCCGTCGCCCGAGACGGACCGGCGGACGCTGGCGCGGCGGGTGACGCTGGATCTCACAGGGCTGCCGCCCGCGCCGCAGGAGTTGGAGGCTTTCGTGAGCGACGCCGCGCCCAATGCCTACGAAAAGCTCGTGGACAAGCTGCTGGCTTCGCCGCGTTACGGCGAGCATCGCGCCCGCTACTGGATGGACGCGGCGCGCTACGGCGACACGCACGGTCTGCATTTCGACAACTACCGGGAGATCTGGCCGTATCGCGAATGGGTCATCAATGCCTTCAACCGCAATCAGCGCTTCGACGAGTTCACTGTGGAGCAGATCGGCGGCGATCTTTTGCCGAAGCCGACGCGCGAGCAGCTCATCGCGACGGGCTTTCACCGCTGCAACATCACGACCTCGGAAGGCGGGACGATCCCGGAGGAAAATCTGGCGAACTACGCGAAGGATCGCGTGGAGACGACGTCGTGGGTGTGGCTCGGGCTCACGTCGAACTGCGCGGTGTGCCACGATCACAAGTTCGATCCGATTACGCAGAAGGATTTCTACTCGATGACGGCGTTCTTTCGGAACACGACGCAGGCGCACGAGGACAGAAATGCGCGTGACACTGCGCCGGTACTGGCGGTCCCGGTGGGCGAGGATGCGAAACGCTGGGAGGCGATCCCGAAAGAGATGGCGGCGGCGGATGGGAAGATCGAAAAGCGCAAGAAGACGATGGCCGCGGACTTTGAAACGTGGCAGGCGGCGGCCAAGGTGAAGGATGTCGAGCGCGCGGCGCAGGCGGGCGCGCTGCTTGCGCGGATTCCGCTCGATGAAGGCAGCGGCGTAGTGGCGAAGGGCGTGGTGGCCGGCCAGGCGCAGACTTTCAAGCTGCCGGAGGCAATCGCGTGGAAGGCCGATGGCAAGAACGGGCCGGCGGCGCAGGTGGGCGAGGGGACGAGCATCGAACTAGGAGAGCTTGGCGACTTTGAAAAGGACCAGGCGTTTACGGCGATGGCATGGTGTTTCCGCCCGGCGGAAAGCAACGCCCCGGGGAGCATCATCGCGCGCATGGACAAGTCGGACGGTTTCCGCGGGTGGGACATCTTTTCCGACAAGAACGAAATCGCGGTGCATCTCGTGAGCAAATGGCAGGACAACGCCCTGAAAGTGGTGACCACCGACGGCGCGGGCAAGCCCGGCCCATGGATGCATGTGGCCGTGACTTACGATGGCTCGGGGAAGGGGCAGGGCGTGCAGATTTTTGTGAACGGGCGGTTGCGCAAGATGAAGGTGGACACCGACAAGCTCAGCGGAAGTATTCGGACGAAGCTGCCCTTCATGGTGGGGCGGCGCGGTGGTGGTGGCGAGGTTTTCACCGGGGCCGTGCAGGATGTGGAGCTCTACTCGGGCGTGCTCCCACCGAAGCAGTTGCTGGCACTCGCCGAGTTGCCCGAGTTGCGGCCCATTCTCGCGAAAGCGGCGGCAGAGCGCACGCCGGAGGAAAAGCAGCGGCTGCTCGCCTTTTACTCAGCGGACGATCCGCAGACGAGCGAACTGCAGGGGCGGATCGCGGCGCTGGAGAAGGAAAAAGCGGACATTCAAAAGCGCAGCCCGATCACCCACATCCAAATGGAACGGGCGAACTCGCAGCCGATGGCGCGGCTGCTCGTGCGCGGGCAGTACGATCAGCCGAAGGATGAGCTGAAACCCGGCGTGATCGCCGCGCTGCACCCGATGCCCGAGGGCGCACCGGCCAACCGGCTGGGCCTCGCGCAGTGGCTGGTGGCGAAGGAGAATCCGCTGACCGCGCGCGTCACGGTGAACCGCTTCTGGCAGGAAATTTTCGGCACCGGTTTGGTGAAGTCCGCGGCGGATTTCGGCATCATGAGCGAGCCTCCCTCGCACCCCGCGCTGCTCGACTGGCTGGCGGTGGATTTCCGCGACCACGGCTGGGACGTGAAGCGCCTCATGCGCTTGCTCGTGACCAGCGAGACCTACAAACAGAGCGCCGCGACGACGAAGGAAGTCCTCGCCCGCGACCCGGACAACCGCCTGCTGTCCCGCGGCCCGCGCTTCCGCATGGACGCGGAGATGGTGCGCGATTACGCACTCGCGGCGAGCGGTCTCCTTTCGCCGAAAATCGGCGGCCCGAGTGTGCGTCCGTATCAGCCGCCCGGCGTGTGGGAGGCTGTGGCCATGCCCGAGAGCAACACCCGCATCTACAAGCCCGACACCGGCGAGGCGCTCTATCGGCGGAGCCTTTACACGTTTTGGAAACGCAGCGCGCCGCCGGCGTCGCTGGAGGTCTTCAACGCGCCGAGCCGCGAGAACTGCGCAGTTAACCGCGAGCGCACCAACACGCCTCTCCAGGCGCTCGTGACGCTGAACGATCCGCAATACGTCGAGGCCGCGCGCAACCTCGCGCAGGCCGCGCTGCAAGCCGCACCGAGCGACCCGAAAGCCACGCTCGATTTCATGGCCCGCCGCGTTCTCTGCCGCCCGCTGCGCTCCACGGAGGCCCCGATTCTGGAGGCCAGCCACACCGCGCTGCTCGCGCACTACACGCAGACTCCCGCCGACACCACTGCGCTGCTTTCTTTCGGCGAAAGCAAAGCCGACCCCGCGCTCCCGCCGCCACAGCTCGCCGCCTGGACCATGGTTGCCAGCCAGCTCATGAACCTCGACGAAACGCTCAACAAATAACTGCGCATGAACCCGCTCACCGAATTCGCCAACCTCCAGACGCGCCGCCAGTTTTTTGCCAATGGCACCAACGCCCTCGGCATGGCCGCGCTCGCCACGCTGCTCGGGCACGACGCCCGCGCGGAGCCGACGCATCCCTCTCAGACGGCGCTCCAGTTTGCGCCGAAGGCGAAGCGCGTGATCTACCTGCACATGGTTGGCGGGCCGTCGCAGATGGACCTCTTCGACTACAAGCCGGAGATGGAAAAAATGTACGACAAGGATCTGCCCGACAGCATCCGCAAAGGGCAGCGCCTCACGACGATGACCTCCAAGCAGGCGCGCTTTCCCATCGCGCCGTCGAAATACAAATTCGCGCAATACGGCCAGAACGGCATGTGGATGAATGCGGAGCTGCTCCCGTGGTTTTCGAAATGCGTGGACGATGTCGCCTTCATCCGCTCGATGCACACGGAGGCGATCAACCACGAGCCGGCGATCACCATGATGCAGAGCGGCAACCAACTCGCCGGCCGCCCATGCCTCGGCTCGTGGGCCAGCTACGGCCTCGGCTCCGCGAACCAGGATTTGCCGACCTTCGTCGTCCTCGTCGCCGAGCCGACCAACCGCGAGCAACTCCAGGCCATCTCCGGCAAACTCTGGACCAGCGGCTTTCTCCCCGGTCAGCACGCGGGCGTCGCCTTTCGCAGCAAAGGCGACCCGATCCTTTACATCAACAACCCGCCCGGCGTGACCACCGACGTGCGCCGCAACACCCTCGACGGCATCCGCGCGCTCAACGAGCAGAACGCCACGCTCGTCGGCGACCCGGAAGTCCACACGCGCATCGCGCAGTACGAAATGGCCTTTCGCATGCAGGCCAGCGTGCCGGACCTCACCGACTTCAGCAGCGAGCCGGAGTCCACATGGAATCTCTACGGCCCCGCGGCAAAAAAGCCCGGCACCTTTGCCAACAGCGTCCTCCTCGCGCGGCGTCTCGCGGAGCGCGGCGTGCGGTTCACCCAGATCTATCACAACAACTGGGACCACCACTCCAACGTCGGCGGCCGCATGCCCGACCAATGCCGCGACATCGACCAGCCGTGCTTCGGCCTGCTGCAAGACTTGAAACAGCGCGGCCTGCTCGACGACACCCTCGTCCTCTGGGGCGGCGAGTTTGGCCGCACCATCTACAGCCAGGGCGGACTCTCGAAGACCAACTACGGCCGAGATCATCACCCGCGCTGCTTCACCATGTGGGCCGCGGGCGGCGGCATCAAAGGCGGCGTGGTTTATGGCGCGACCGACGACTTCAGCTACAACATCGTCGAGAACCCCGTCCACGTGCGAGACCTCCACGCCACGCTGCTCCAGCTCCTCGGCTTCGACCACCAGCGCCTCTCGTTCAAATGGCAGGGCCTCGATGCCCGCCTCACCGGTGTGGAACCGGCGAAGGTCGTGAAGGAACTGCTGGCGTAGCCTCTGGCGACTTAGTCGCGCTGGATGAGAGTGATCGGCGCGCGGGTTGCCGAGGCCTCGGCCTCCCGCGATCCATATTCGTAAGTGGGAGCCTTTGCCCCGTACTCATAGGTCGGCACGGGTTGTCCGTATTCGAGACCTTCCGGCGGGGGAAGCGGAGCGGGACGTCTGGTTTGCTCGATAAGGTGGAGCTTGGTGAAATTTTCGTGCGTTTTGAGAAGGTGCTGCTGATTCGTAGCGCGGGAGTGGGCGGCGAGAAGCTGATGCTGCCTGGCGGCGGCCGCGCGCTGTTGCAAGGCCGCTTGGTTATTGGGCTTGGCCGATGCCGGCTCGGCGGAAGCGCAGAATGCGAGGCTCAAGAGGAGGGCGGCACCGAGCAGCGGGGCAGGTTTCATAGTCTGAATCTAGGCGTGAAACGATGGGTCTCAACGGCTCTTTTTCCAGGCGGGCCTAGCCTTCCGGGATCGCGTCGGCTTCGGAAGTGGCCGGCTTTCCCGGTGCGACGAGGAGGATGAAAATCGTGGCGAGCGCGAGGATGCCGGCGCTGGCGAAGAAGGCGGTGCGGGCGTAGTCGGCGGGGGGATTGGTTGCGTGGATGAGGCCGAAGCCGATCATGGGGCCGAGGAACCGGCCGAGGCTGCCGGCGCTTTGCATGAGCCCGAGGAGTCGGCCCTGGCAGTGGGCGTCGGTACTGCGCGAGGCGAGGCCGTTGAGGGTGGGAGTGACGAAGCTGTTGCCGAGCGAGATGCCGAAGCACACGGCGAGGAGCACGCCGAGCGAGTGGGTGAAAGGCAGCGCCGCCATGCTGAGCGCGAGCACCACCGCGCCAATGACGGCGAGCTGCTTTTCGATGGGCCTTTTCAACAACCGGCGGAGCAGGCCGCCCTGGAAAAGCACGCCGAGCAATCCCACGTAGGCGAGGATATAGCCGACCTGCGCGGTGTCGTAGCCAAAGCGCTTTTCGCAATAGAGCGCGAAGAGCGCGGTCATGATCGAGAAGCCCGTCACAGACGCGAGCTGGCTGGCCAGGATCGCGGCGATCATGCCGGCGCGCCCGCCGTGAAAAACTTCGCCGATGGTGGCGCGGTGCCGGGCGCGCTCGCGGGATTCCGCGGTCAGCGTCTCGGGCAGGCGCAGCCAGACGAGCATGGCATTGAGCAACGCGAGCCCGGCAGCGAAATAGAACGGCGTCGCGAGCCCGAAGTGTTTGCTCAGCACGCCGCCGATGGCCGGCCCCAGCATGAAACCGAGGCCGAACGCCGCGCCGACGAGTCCCATGTTGCGCGAGCGGTTTTCCTTCGTCGTCACGTCGGCGATGCAGGCCATCGCGGTGGAAATGTTGCCCCCGCTCGCGCCGTCAATGATGCGTCCGAGGATGAGCATCCAGACCGTCGTCGCCGCGCCCAGGACGACGAACCCGACCGCGGTGCCGAGGATGCTGACGACGAGGACCGGCTTGCGTCCGATGCGGTCGCTCCATTTGCCGAAAAGCGGCGAGCAGACGAGCTGGAGCAGCGAGTAGATGCCGACGATCCAGGCGAGCTGGCTTTCCGTCGCACCGATGCGCGAGCCCTCGGCGTAGAGCGGCAGCACCGGGATGACGATGCCGAAGCCCAGCATGTCGATGAAGAGCGTGAGAAAAATGAGGCCGAGCGGCGAGCGCGCGGACGAGGAAGCGGTGGAGTTTTCCAAAGGAGCCGGATGAAAAGCGCGCGGGCGGGAAAGGGGAAGGGGAAAGTCGGGGCGACCGCGCCTCAATTTCGCTTCCCGTTCGGCTCGGGTGCCGGTTCCGACGCGGCTTTCGCGGGCGGATGCCGCTGGCGGTAGTGCCGCACCGCAGCCCCGCCCACGAAGACGAGAAGCACGGCGACCACGAGGACAATTTCGTCTTTGGTCAGCCTCATGGGGCAGCGGCGCGGAGGCGCTGGAATTCGTAGCGACCGCGGATGGACTGCGCGAAGTAACGGCCTTTCGACGGCGCTTTCCTCAGCTCTTCAAAAACCGTGGCTGGCACGGAGAGGTAGCGGTAACTCGCGCCGGAGCGGAACTCGATCTCCAGCGTTCGCGCGGCGTGATCGTAGCCGACGCTGAGCAGGCTGCTCGATTCCACGGGCACCCGCTCGACGCCCGCCGGGGCGGCAGCGACCGGCGGTCCCGCGAAAAGCCACGCGAGTGCTGCCGCCAGCAGCAGCAGCGAACCGTGAGCGCTTCGTCCGGAGGGGAGCCACATGCGGCGAGCACACCTGCTTTAGGGTCGAAGCGCGAGCGAATTTTCACGGCAAGCTCCCGTCAGGGTCCGGCGGAAATTCCTTTGGACGGCGGGGGAGCACCGTCTAGTTTGCCGCCCAATTTTTCCAGTATGGCCACTTCGTTTGCGAACCGCTTCAACGCTGATCTTCTCGACCAAAACTATGCCAACTGGCGGCTCGATCCGGCGTCGGTGGATGCGACCTGGCAGGCGTTTTTCGAGGGCTTTGAACTCGGCTCGGTAAGGCCGCAAAACGGCGCAGTACCGGCGGCGAAAGACGCACCCGAAGATCCGCTCCAGCCGCGGGTGGATGGCCTCGTGTATGCCTACCGCACGCTCGGCCACACCATCGCGAACCTCGATCCGCTGGCCCATGAAATCCCGCAGAATCCGCTGCTGAGCCTGCGCGAGCTGGGCTTCAGCGAAAAAGACCTGGAGCTGCCGGTGAGCACGAAATACTTCCTCGGCGGCCAGCGGATGAAGCTGCGCGAGATGATCGCGGCGCTGCAACGAATCTACTGCGGGACAATCGGCGCGGAGTTCATGCACATCCAGAATCCGCGCGTCCGGAACTGGCTGCGTGACAAGATCGAAAACCGTCCGCCGGAATCGGCCCTGCCGACGGAAGTGCAGCGGCGTATCCTGCGGGAGCTGGCGAAAGTCGAGAGCTTCGAGAATTTCCTGCACACGAAATACCAGGGGCAGAAACGCTTTTCGCTCGAAGGCGGCGAGTCGCTCATCACCGCGCTTTACGGCCTGCTCGACAACTGCCGGGCGCGCGGAGTGGAGGAAATCTGCATGGGCATGGCGCACCGCGGGCGGCTCTCGGTGATCGCGGAGTTTCTGCGCAAGCCGTTCAAGGTGATGTTCGCGGAGTTTTCCGAAAACTACCTGCCGAACACCGCGGCGGGCGACGGCGACGTGAAATACCACCTCGGCTACGTGGTCACACGCAAGCCGAAGACCGGTGGCGAAGTGGTCGTGCGGCTCTCCGCGAATCCGAGCCACCTCGAGGCCGTGAACCCCGTGGTCATGGGCATGACGCGGGCGCGGCAGCGCATTCTCCAGGACACCGAGGAGCGGGCGAAAGTGCTGCCGGTGCTGATTCACGGCGACGCGGCCTTTGCAGGGCAGGGCGTGGTGGCGGAGACGCTCAATATGTCGCAGCTCCAGGGTTATCGGATCGGCGGCACCATCCACCTCATCGTGAACAACCAGATCGGCTTCACCACGCTGCCTGCCGACGCACGCTCCACGCAGTATTGCACGGACGTGGCGAAGATGATCGAGGCGCCGATCTTCCATGTGAACGGCGACGATCCGCTGGCCGTGCGCTTTGTCTCCGAGCTGGCGCTGGAGTTTCGCCAGACCTTCAAGCGCGACGTGTGCATCGACATTTTTTGTTACCGCCGCCACGGGCACAACGAGGCCGATGATCCCGTCTCCACGCAGCCCACGATGTATCGCGACATCCACACGCATCCGAGCGTGGGCACGCTGCTGAAAAAGCGGCTTCTCGAAAGCGGCGTCCTCAGTGCCGAGGACGCGGCGGCTTTGGAAAAGGAGATGGCCGAGCGGCACACCAAGGCGCTCGCGATCGTCAAGGCCGCGGAGAAGGACGAGACGATCAACAGCTTCACGGAATCCACCGCCGCGCCGCAGCCACCCTACTCGCACGCGCCGGTGAAAACCGCGGTGGCGAAAAGGGATCTCGCGAAGGTGGTGAAAGCGCTCACGACCGTGCCCGAGGGCTTCGCCATTCAGCCCAAGCTAAAAAGTTTCCTCCTCGATAAACGCGCCAAGGCGTGGGCGAACGGCGGGCCTTTCGACTGGGCCTATGCCGAGTCGCTGGCCATGGGTTCGCTGCTCATGGAGGGCATCCCCGTGCGGCTCAGCGGGCAGGACTGCCGGCGCGGCACCTTCAGCCAGCGCAACTCGTATCTCTACGATCAGGAAACGCGCGAACGCTGGTGCCTGCTCAAGCACATCACCGATGACCAGGCACGCATCTGCATCTACAACTCGCTGCTCAGCGAGGCCGGCGTGCTCGGCTTCGACTACGGCTACTCGCTGAACTACCCGGACATGCTCTGCATGTGGGAGGCGCAGTTCGGCGACTTCGCCAACGGCGCGCAGGTCATCATCGACCAGTTCATCGCCTCGGCGGAATCCAAGTGGCAGCGCCCGAGCGGCCTCGTGCTGCTGCTCCCGCACGGCTACGAAGGCCAGGGGCCGGAACATTCCTCGGCGCGGCTCGAACGCTTTCTCCAGCTCTGCGCGGAGGACAACATTCAGGTCTGCAACCTCACCACGCCCGCACAGTATTTCCACGTGCTCCGGCGGCAAATGAAGCGCGCTTTCAAAAAGCCGCTCATCCTGATGACGCCGAAAAGCATGCTCCGCCTCGAAGCCGCGGCGTCGAAGGTCGAGGATTTCACCGGCGACTGCTTCCACGAAATCCTCCCCGGCCCGCTCCCCGATAAGCCGGAGAAGGTCAAGCGCGTCATTTTTTCCACCGGCAAAGTCTATTACGACCTCCTGAAATTCCGGGACGAGAACAAGATCGCCAACGTCGCCTTCATCCGCATCGAGCAGCTCTACCCGCTCGACGAAACGCAGCTTCTCGCCGAAGTGCGACGGTTCCCCAACGCCCGGACCTTCGTCTGGTGCCAGGAGGAATCGCAGAACATGGGCGCGTGGAATTTCATCGGCTGGCAGCTCCGCCGCATGCTTGAAACCGCCGTCTGGTTCACCGGTCGCGCCGCCAGCGCCAGCCCCGCCGTCGGCTCCCTCGGCAACCACAAGCGCGAGCAAAAGCAGCTCATTCAGGACGCCTTCACGCTCGGGTAGGACGGATCAGGCCGCGCCCCAAAAGGCACAGGCGCAGCCATGACAAATCCCCGCAAGCGGCTTGTCCCCGCGTCGCCGTTTTGCTTCGCTGCTCCGTCATGGCCTCCGCTCTCAGTTCCCCCTCGCCAGCCAACGCCTTCTCCGGCCCAGTCGAGCCGACAAAACTCCCGCTTCTCTATCAGGCCGGACTGGCCGTCGTCGCCCTCGCGATGGTGCTGCTGCCGGTCGTTTATCTCGGGCTCGTGGTGGCGATGGGGCAACTCGTGTGGTGGCACTTGTCCCACGACTTCGTCATCGTCGAACACGTTCACGGACGAGCGACACTCCTCGCTTTGCTGCTCTACCTCGGCCCGGCCATCGCGGGTGTGATCTTCGTGGTGTTCCTGATCAAGCCCCTGTTCTCGCGTCGGCCGAAAGCAGGGCCGGCGTTCAAGGTGCTGGAGGCGGATGAACCCGAGCTCTTCGCCTTTGTGCGGAAGGTCTGCGACGTGGTGGGCGCGCCGCACCCGCGCGAGGTGCGGCTCGATTGTCAGGTGAACGCCTCAGCGGGGTTCCGGCGCGGATGGTGGAGTTTTCTGGGCAATGATTTGGTGCTGGTGATCGGTGTGCCGCTGGTCGCAGGTATGACGATGCGCCAAGTGGCCGGCGTGCTGGCGCACGAGTTCGGGCACTTCGCGCAAGGCGCGGGCATGCGGCTCTCCTACATCATCCGGTCGGTGAACGCGTGGTTTGCGCGCGTCGTTTTCGAACGCGACTCATGGGATTCGTGGCTGGATGAGTGGGCGTCGCACGAGGACTGGCGCATCAACCTGATCTTCAAACTCGGACAGGGCGGGGTGTGGCTGGGACGCCGGGCGTTGTGGTGCCTGATGCACGCGGGTCACGCCATCAGTTGCTTCATGTCGCGGCAGATGGAGTTCGATGCCGACAGCTACGAGGCGAAGGTCGCCGGCAGCGCGGAGTTCGCGCGCACCGCGGAGCGTCTGCGACTGCTCAATGTCGCCCAGGCTGCGGCGGTCCAAGATGCGCGGAGCACCTGGCAGCATCACGAATTGCCCGATGATCTGCCGGCCCTCGTCGCCTGGCGCGAGTCGGTCCTGTCGGCGGACTTGCGGCAAAAGATCAATGCCAGCGTGGAGGAGGAAAAGACCCACTGGGCGCTGACGCATCCCTTAGACCGCGACCGGGTGAAAGCGGCCGCCGCGCTCGTCGCACCGGGGGTGTTTCAACTCGATGCCCCGGCGTCGGGGTTGTTTGCCGATTTCCCGGCGGTGAGCAAAGCAGTTACGCGACACTACTACGAACACGATCAGGAACTGCCGCTGGAGAAGGCGACGCTGCGCCGCACCTCCGAGATGATGGCGGATCGGCAGGCGGCGGACGACGCGGAGAAATATGTGGAGCGTTTCTTTGGCCAGACCTTTTCGCTGACGCGGATCAAACCGCTGCCGGATGCGCCGGCGGACGCTTGGCTGTCCGCTTGCAACACCATGCGCGATGGCGCGGACGGATATGCGACGGCATCCAAACAGCACGGCGAGCTGACCTTGAAAGCCCACAAGCAAGCCGTGGGCTACGATCTCGTGCAGGCGAAATTCTCCCTCCCCACGCCGCAGGATTTCGATCTGAACTCCAGTATGGTCGGCGAAGTGCAAACGACGTTTGCCCGAACCTGCGAGCAGCGGCGCAATCTCGAAGGCGCGATGGCAGACTACGAAAACGCGGCTGCGCAGCGTCTCGCGGCCGTGGTGGCCTGGCTGGATGCCCAGCCCGAGGAAACCGCCGAACACCGTGCCCGCCGCGCGCATTTGCTCCAGGTGCAGCGCGCCCTGGCTTCCACGGTGAATGATTTCAGGACCGCCCGGCAGTCCTGTTCGTCGCTGAAACTTATCTTTGCCAACGCAAGCTCCCATGCGGATGGTGCGGCGCTCGAGCGTCAGGCGAAAGCCATCGCTGGCCGGTGTGAGAGCGCTTTGAATCGAACGCTGCAAGCGCTCGGTGACCTACCTCATCCCTATCTGCCCGCCGGCACCTTGATTCGCACCTCACTGCACAACGCCGAACCCGGAGACAACGAGTACGTGCGCGCCTTCAAAGCCTCTGCGGTCTGCGACGAAGCGCTGCTGCCCCTGCTCGGGCGCGTCATGGGCGAACTGTGCGGCCTGGCGCTCGCCGCGGAGGAGACGTGGCAAACTGCACCCGACCTGTGCGGGACGGCGGTCTCGGAGAACGATAGCCCGCCTCAGCCCTGAAACCGAGCCCGACGTGGCGGACGACGGCCGGCTGCGGGGCGCTCAGTCCAGCGCGCGCATGTAGATGTTGGCGAAGCTCCCCGCCGCACCGCCGAGCCCGAGAGCGCGCTTGCCGACCGCGCCTTCGAGGGGGACGCGCACGGCTTCGCGGCCCTCGGGCTGCACAGTACATTCGCCGCCTTTGATCGTGATGGTATAGCGACTCCACTTGGCACCGAGGCCGGCGAGCGGAAGGGTGGTGGTCGTAGAGGCACTGCGCAGGAGCACCACCGGAAGCGGTGGGTCAGCGTCGCGTTTGGCGCTCGCGCGGCAATCGAGAATCAGCTCGCAGTCGCCGAACTCGGCATCGGTCCAGAGCGGCTCGCTCGTCGGGCCGTCGGTGAGCGCGAGTTGCCAGTCGCTGGGCTTCCAGCGGTCGGGCGTTTGGCTGCTCCAGCCGCGCAGATCGGTGCCGTTGTAAAGTGGCCGATGACCTTGGGCCAGAGGTGCGGTTTGCTCCGCGGTGGCTCCGGACGCTGGCAGTTCCTTGATTCGCAGGTTGCGCCACTCCGTCGGAGAGCCCTCGCTTTCGAGTCCGATGTAGCCTTTCCGCCACTGGCACTCCTCGCCGCCGCTGACTTCCTTGCCGTTCACATGCAGCCGGATCACGCCGGCCTCGCAGACGATGCGGTAGTGGTTCCACTCCGGCGACGGCTTGCTGCGCGACTCGCTCGGGAAGCTGCGCATACCGTTGTGCCGACCGAATGGCTTCATCGTCGCGCCGTGAATCGGGAAGACATCGCCATGAGTGGTGAAGCTGGCGGTGTTGCCGTAGCCGTGATCGAGCACCTGCACCTCGATGGAGCGCAGAAAGGGGACGCCCGGCGCGGCGAGCGGCGAGGCCCAGATGAAAATGCCCGCGTTGCCCGCGCTCTTCAGGTGCCGCCAGTCCACTTCCATGATGAAGTTCTCGTACTGCCGCTCGGTGCGCAGCGCGCCGGTCGGTTTGCCCGTGCAGGTGATCATCCCTTCGCGCACCGCCCACGTTTCGGGCGCGCAGTTCACGTTCACCCAGCCGGAAAGATCGCGGCCATTGAACATCGGCGTGAAACCGTCTTCCTCCGCGAAGGCGGTGGCCATGAGGATCGCGAGCGCGGCGGTGAATTGGTGGAGCTTCATAAAATCACGACGCGCTCAGGCGAGCGTCCAGCCTTTGCGGTATTCGCGCCCGAGGAAGCGCTCGGCGTCCGGCGCGTTCGGGATGCGCAAACCCTTGGCGTCCCACTCGATCTTTTTTCCCGCGCGATACGCGAGGTTGCCGAGGTGGTTCGCCTCGGTGAGCGGGCCGCTGTAGGCGAAATTGCACGTCGTGGGCGCGCCGGTCTTGCAGGCGTGCAGCCACTCCTTGTGATGCCCGAGCGAGTCGGGGATCGTTTGCGGCGGGCGGACGAAATCGGCGAACTGTTTCTCCGGCAAAAGCAGGTGCTTGCTGTAGTCCGAGAGCAGCAGGCCCTTGTCGCCGACAAAGAGCACGCCGCTGGGCCATTGGGGAATTTGCTTCTCGGTCCATTGCGGCGGACGCAACGCGCCCTGATACCACGTCAGTTTCACCGCCGGCATTTCGCCGCGCGGCCCGTATTGATAGGTCGCGCTCATCGTGGCGGGTGCGATCTCCGGGTGCGGCGGCGGGCCGCTGGCCTCGATGGTCAGCGGCGCGTCGAGCTTTAGCGCCCAAAAGGGGAGGTCGTTCCAATGCGAGCCGAGGTCGCTCATCGTGCCGTTGCCAAAGTCCCACCACCGATACCACTTCGGCCCCGGAAAATAGACGCTGTGGTAAGGCCGCATCGGCGCCGGCCCGATCCACAAATCCCAATCGAGCTCCGGCGGCACGGGCATCTCCCCGGCGGGCCGCTCGAGCACGGAGACGATGTCCCGGTTCGCCGCGGCGTCCTCCGCCGACTGCCAGCCCCACGCACGATTCACCCACACATGGCATTCCCGCACCGGCCCGATCGCGCCGCCCTGCACCAGTTCGACCACGCGCCGGTAGTTGCTCTCCGCATGAATCTGCGTGCCCATCTGCGTCGCCACGCCCGCCGTCTTCGCCGCCTCGGTGATGAGGCGCGCCTCGCGTACATCGCGCGTCAGCGGCTTCTCGCAATAGACGTGCTTCTTCCGCCGCAGAGCCGGCAGCGTGGCAAAGGCGTGGGTGTGCTCGGTCGTCGCCACGACCACGGCGTCGAACTCCGAATCCTTCAGCACGTCGTACATCTGGCGAAAATCGCGGAAGGTCTTCGCCCCCGGTGCCCGCCGCGCCGCCGCGCGCAGGTTGTTCTCGTTCACATCGCAGAGCGCCACGATGTTTTCGCTCATCACCTCCGCCATGTCGCCCGCGCCACGTCCACCGCAGCCGATGATCGCGACGTTGAGTTTGTCGCCCGCGTTCTGGCCCCGCAGAATCGCGGGAAAGCCGAGCACGCCGGCCGCGGCGGTGGTGCGGAGAAATTGACGACGGGTGAATGGGGAGAGCGGGGCGTTCATCTTGGGCAGATTGATGCGCCGGAGGTGAAAACCAAAGCGCAATTCCAACAGCCTCGGACGCGATTTCCTCCGGCCACCGGCGAAGCTCCATTCTTGCCCGCCGCGCAGGCTTCGCCGATAAACTGCGCCGTGCTTTCGATCTCTACCTGCTGGAATTCCTCCCGCCACACCGATGGCGAGGTCATGTGCCGCGAACTGCTCGACATGGGGTTCGACCGTATCGAACTCGGTCACGGCATCCGCCTTTCCCTCATGGATGGCATCCTGAAAATGTACGAGGCCGGCCAGGTGAAGTTTTCCAGCCTGCACAATTTCTGCCCGCTCCCCATCGAGATCACGCGCGCCTCGCCGGACTGTTACAAGTTTTCCTCGCCCGATGTCCGCGAGCGCGAACGCGCGCTGAAGCACTCCTTTCAAACCATTGACTTCGCCGCGCGACTCGGCGCGCCCTTTGTCGTGCTGCACCTCGGACGCACGCCGCTCGGCGACTACACGGGAAAGCTCGTGGAATACTGCGAAGCCGGACTCGGTGCCTCGCGCACGTTTGTGAAGGACAAGCTGGAGTGCATCCGAAAGCGCGAGGACCAGGCTCCGCCATACTTCCAGCGGGCGCGCGAGTGTCTCGCGCGTATCGCCGAGCACGCGGAGAAAAAAGGCGTGAAGCTCGGCGTCGAGAGCCGGCACAGCTTCGAGGAAATTCCGAGCGAGCGCGAAATGATCGAGGTGCTCAACGAGTTCAACGTCCCGCACGTCGGCTACTGGCACGACTTCGGCCATGTGCAGGTGAAGCACAACCTTGGCTTTCTCGATCACGTCGAGTGGATGCAGACCATCTCGCCGCGCCTCATCGGCTGCCATCTGCACGACACCATCTGGCCGGGAGGCGATCACAATGTGCCCTTCAGCGGCGACGTGGAGTATGAGAAACTCCTCGCCTTTCTCCCGAAGGACACGCTCTTCGTCTTCGAGATGAGCCCGCGCCGCACCCGCGAGGAAATCGTCGAGTCGCGCGACAAATGGGTCGCGAAGTTCGGGGCGTAGTCGTGCCGCTCTCGTTTCGCGCTGTCTCATCCGTTTGAAAAAGGCCGCCCTCACCGCGCTGCAGGTGCTCGTCACCGCCGGCATTCTGTTTCTGGTTTTTCGCGATCCGGCAAAGCGGGCGGAGATGGCGCACGCGCTCGGCGAGGCGAATCGTGGTTGGCTCTTCGCGGGGTTCGCCGCCTACGGCTTGGTGGAAATCTGCTCGGGCGTTCGCTGGCAGTTGCTCCTCCGCGTGCAGGGGATCGTGCTGAGCTGGGCGCGCGTGTTCATGCTGCTGCTCGTCGGAGTGTTCTTTAATTTCATCATCCCCGGGGGCACCGGCGGGGATGTGGTGAAGGTGTTTTATTTGCTCAAGGAAACGCCGGGCCGAAGGTCGCACGCACTGCTCTCGGTGCTCGTCGATCGGCTCATCGGGCTTTTCGCGCTCATCGCCATGGCCGGCGTGCTCATCGCTGCGCAATGGCACTGGCTGCTCAGTTCGCCGGAAGCGGTGAAATTCATCTGGGTCGCGCTCGCCATCCTCGGCGGCAGCCTTGCCGCGCTCGGCGTGTCGTTTCTCCTCACGGGCTTTGGCCTCATTCACAAACTGCCCGCCCGTCTGCCGGGCCGCGACAAACTCGCGGAACTGGCGCTCGCCTACAGTCTCTACGGCCGCGCGTGGAAACCCACGGTGGCGTCTTTCGTCCTCTCGATCGGCGCGCACCTCGGCTACTTCGCCATGTTTTTTTGCGCCGCGGCGTCCTTTGGTGCCACGAGCAAAACGCCGACGTTTGGCGAGCTGTGCGCCATCATGCCGATCATCAATACCATCACTTCCATGCCGATCAGCGTCGGCGGACTCGGCGTGCGGGAGAAACTTTTCCAGGTTTTCCTCGGCGATCTTTGCGGCGTGAGCGACGCCGTTGCCGCGCTGATGTCCACCACCGGTTACGCGTTGAACCTTGTCTGGGGCTTGCTCGGCGGCTTGCTCTATCTTTTCTACCGCCCCTCCGAGCACGCCCGGCTGCGCGAAATGCGCGCGGAGGTGGCCACGCTCGAACACGCTGTCGCCGAGCAGGAGATCGCCATCGAGACCGCGGGAAAGGAGACGCCGTGAAGTCGGCGCTCGGGAAGCGGCCCTTCGTCACCGCGAATTTCGCGCTGACCTGGGATGGGCGCATTTCCACACGCGGCAGCACGCCCGCGGATTTCTCGTCGAAAAGCGACAAGCGGCGGCTGATCGAGATCCGCGCCCAGTGCGACGCCGTCCTCGTTTCCGCGAAGACCGCCTCCGCCGACCACATGACCATGGGCCTGCCTGACGCCGCTCTTCGCGCCGCCCGCATCGCGCGCGGCCAGAGCGCCTATCCGCTGCGCGTCCTTCTCACCAACTCCGGCCGCGTCGATCCTGCCCTGCGCCTTTTCGCCGAAACCTTTTCGCCCATCGTCATCTTTTCCACCACGCGCATGCTGGCCCGCACCCGCACCGCGCTCGCCGCCCGGGCCGACGTATGGCTGCACGAAAGCGCCTCCGTGAATCTACCCGCGATGCTCGCGATCCTCCGTGCCGACTACGGCGTGCGCCGCCTCGTCTGCGAGGGCGGCGGGCAAATCTTCCGCGCGCTCCTCGCCGCCGGTCTCGTGGATGAACTCCACGTCACCCTCTGCCCGCGGATCTTCGGCGGTGCCAAAGCCCCCACCCTCACAGGCATCCCCGGCGCATTCCTCCCCGCCTCCGTCCCGCTCACACGGAAAAAGATGGAGGTCATCGACGGCGAATGTTTCCTCCGCTACCGCGTCGGGAAAAGCATCGGCTAAATGCCGCGCTTCTTTTTCAACCGGGCGATGACGCGGTCGAGCTGCCTCGTCACTTCCAGCCACGCGGCGTCGCGGTCGCGGTGCTGTTTGATCGGCTTGCCGCCGGGTTGGATGGCTTGGATTTGGCCGAGTTCCAGTTTGGTGAAAGGGCACGCGCGCACGACGATCGGGACGATGGCGCATTGGCCGGCGGCGTCGCGCTTCCGCGCCGCTTCCATTTCCTTGAGCATGCAGTAGTCGGAGCGGATGAAGTCGTTGCTCAGTAGCAGCACGACGATGTCGGCGCGTTCGAGGTTGCCGAGGATTTCGGGCTCCCACTTTTGGCCGGCTTCGATGCGCGTGTCGTCCCAAGACTGGATCTCGCTTTTCCGCTCGTACGCTATCAGCGCGCCGCGCAACTCGTCGCGCAGGAGGTCGTCTTTGTGCGAGTAGCTGATGAAGAGCGACAAGGCGGGATCGAAAAGCCTCGGGCCACGGTCTGCCCGGTTGGCTCCCGGTACGTCGAAACCATCGAGCAGCTTCTTCACGCTAAACTTTACCGGCATACGGGCAAAGAAATGACGTTCTCCGGTGTTGACCACCACCTTGTATTCGTCATCGCCCGCTGATTCATAATCGAGCAATTCCTCATACGGCACGAGTACGCCGGGATGCCCCGGCACCGGCACCAACTCCGTCACCGGCAGCTTCTCAAAGCTCCGATGTATGCGCTCGAAATGTTCGCGGATGATGCCGAGCAGTTCACGCTGGCCGGTGCCGGCGCCGGTTACGCGGATGGTGACGGTGCGGCCGAGCACGTCGCCGCGGACGAGGGCGCGGCAGTTGGCGCGCTCCAGCACCACGCCGGTGCGCCAGGCGTGTTTGGGTTCGCGGTGGACGTAGGTCTCCACGATGAAGCGCGGGAGCAGGCCCTCGGGCAGCACGGATTCGTAGCGGTAAATGAAGCCGAGGCACTTCTCGGGCGGGAATTCCGCGTCGAGCTTCGGTTCCTCCTTGGTCAGCAACTCGGGGATGAGATAGGCACGGCCAGCGTCGTCGAGCGGGAAACAGAGGCGGAACTTGCGCATCAGCGCCAGAAGATAGGGATGCAGCGCCGCCGGGTAGTTCCGCGCCGGGAGTAGCTTCGCGAAGTCGCCGCAGGTGAGTTTTCCATTCTGCGCCTTGAGCTCGGTGGAGTTGAGCAGGTCGTAGATGCCCTTGGTGACCCATTGCGGATTGAGCACACCGAAGCCGCGCAGCGACTCCTCCTTGCGGTAGGCGAGCATCAGGCCGAGCGCGTGCAGACTCTCCGCGAGCGCCTCCTGATCCTCCCGCTTCTCCACGCCGCGCTCGGCGCAAAAGGCGCAGAAATCCTCGAAAGCCAGCCAGTTCTTTTTCGCCGCGGGCAACTCTTCCTTCACGCGCCGCCAATCGGAGGGCCACTTCGCCTTCAGCCCTGGCATCGCCCCGGCCAGTTCGCGGATGCGCGTCTCCAGTTCCTTGATGCCGTGGCCGGTTTCGCTGTCCGTCTCGAGAAAGACCAGGCCGCGCCCGTATTTGTCGCGGAGTAGTTCCTTGTTCAGCTCGAAATGCGCGTCGTCCCATTTGTGCAGCAGCACGATCACCGGCGCGTCGTCGCCGGCAAAGGAGCGGACCAGCGAGAGCCAGTATTCGGCGTCGTGATCCTCGGTGTTTTCGCGCGGGGAAATGAGCACGAGGTAAAGCGCCCGCTCGGTCATGAAAAAGCGGTGCGTCCCGTGCATGATCTCCTGCCCGCCGAAGTCCCAAACATGCGCCTGCACGTGGTCGCCCTCGATCTTCAGCGGCCAGCGGGTGATCTTGATCCCCGGCGTGCGCTTGAAGGTCTTGTAATTGCCGGCGGTCAGCCGGTGGACCAGCGAGGTCTTCCCCACACCGCCCCGCCCGACGAGGATGAGCTTAAATTCATTGAGCGGCAGCGCCTCCCCGCCGCCCTTGATGCGGAAGTAGTAGTCGAGGATTTTAAAGGCATCGATCGTCTTGACGATCTCGGACGGGATGCCGAGATCGGGGTTTCGGTCGAGATACAGCAGTCCCAGTTGCTTGAGGTCGCAGATGGAGGCCGGCAGCTTGCGGAGCTGGTTGCTGTGGAGATTCAGAATAAGCAGTTGCTTAAGTCCGCCGATGGAGGCCGGCAGCTCGCGGAGACGGTTGCCTTGGAGATACAGCCTTTGCAGTTGCTTGAGTTCGCCGATGGGGGCCGATAGCTCGCGGAGCTGGTTGCTGCTAAGATTCAGCGCATGCAAATTCCAAAACCCACCGAGCAAGGTTGGTATCTTGCTGAGTCGATTGCCCCTCAGATCCAGCTCTTCTAGTTGCTTGAGTTCGCCGAGGAAGGCTGGCAGCTCGGAGAGGCCTAAGTCACTCAAATTTAAGGTTCCTTCCCCTTTGCGGTGGCATAGGGCGATACGCTTTTCAGCTTCAGCGAAAGCTTCCTTTGGGTCGTCGTATTCGTAGGCCATTCCCGGATCTTTCTAGAGCGTGCTATGCACTTTGAGATTGGCAGCGGTGGAGGGCCAAAGGCCCGCAGACAAGCCAGCCCAGGGCAACGCCCTGGGTTCCCATGAAAAAAACGGACCAGCCCTGAAAGGGCGGCACAGGTGGTTGCGCCCCTTCAGGGCTGACCCATTTTCCACCGTGACCCCAGGGCGTTGCCCTGGGCTGGCGTGTTTGCGCACCTTTGGTGCTCCGAGGCGGTCAAACGCGAAACCGCGTGCGTCGATGAGGTGGTAGTCTTTCATCCCGGTGGCCGCGCAGCATGGCCGATGACCGCGCCGGGAACAAGCGCGACGCCGCGCCCGCAGCCTCGGGCGATTGCGTCTGATTTTCCGCCCGCCCGGTTGCCCTCCGGCGCGTCCGCCGCTACATCTGCCGGATGCCTTTTGAACTCGCCTCCGACTACTCCCCCCAGGGCGACCAGGCGCAGGCGATTGCCAAGCTGACCAAGTCCATCCTCGCCGGTAACCGCCACCAGACGCTACTTCGGGGTGACGGCGTCGGGCAGTTTCTCGGAGGTCACCATGGCCTTAGGGCGCGGGCGCGCCGGTTGCCAAGCGCCACCGAGGAGTAAAAATTGAGGCCGCTTGGCAGTGCCTCCGCATCGTTCGTCGTCTGGACAAGCAGGGATTCATGCGCCGCTGAAATCGCCGTGATGACTTCCCCAAAATGCGATGGGTTGAATAGCCGGTTTCTGGAGTGACTCGCGCCTCCCGAAAGTTAACCTCTGCCCATGAAATCCCGTTCGTTGTTTCTCGCACTCCTAGCCACGACCGTCTGCGGTACGGCGGCCGAAACGCGTGAGGCCAATTACGACGAGGCCAAGGTCAACATGGCCCCCTTGCCGGACCCTCTAGTGCTGGCCAGCGGCCAACCCGTGACCGACGCGCAGACGTGGACCAAGCAGCGCCGGCCCGAATTGCTGGAGTTGTTTCAGGCGCACGTTTACGGGCGGCTCCACGCGAGGCCTGCCGAGATGAAGTTCGAAGTGACGGGCGTCGAACCTGCGGCCTTGCACGGTCTCGCCACCCGCAAAGAGATCACCGTGCTTTTCACCGGCAAAAAGGACGGCCCCAAAATGAACATCCTGCTCTACGTGCCGAACAACACGAAGAAGCCCGTGCCCGCGTTTCTCGGCCTCAACTTTTTCGGCAACCACACCGTGGACCCCGACCCCGGAATCACCCTCTCAACCGCGTGGATGCGCGACAATAAGGAGGCCGGCGTGGTCAATGGCCGTGCGACGGAAAAAGCACGCGGCTTTCAAACCTCGCGCTGGCAGATCGAAAAAGTAATCCAGCGCGGCTACGCCACGGCGACGATTTACTGCGGCGACATCGAGCCCGACCACGGCGAGGGCTGGAAGACCGGCGTGCGCGCCGCGCTCAGCTACGAGGGCGCAAACACGCAGTGGAAACCCGACGACTGGGGTGCGATCGGCGCGTGGTCCTGGGGCCTGAGCCGCGCGCTCGATTATCTGGAGACGGACAAAGACATCAACGCCCAGCAGGTCGCGGTGCACGGCCACTCCCGCCTCGGAAAGACCGCGCTCTGGGCAGGCGCAACCGACGAGCGGTTCGCCATGGTTATCTCGAATGACTCCGGCGAGGGCGGCGCGGCGCTCACCCGGCGCAACTTTGGTGAAACCACCGCCATCATCACCAAAACGTTCCCGCACTGGTTCTGCCCGCGCTACTCCACCTATGCGAGCAATGCCCCGGCGCTCCCGGTGGACCAGCACGAACTCATCGCGCTCATGGCACCACGGCCGGTTTACATCGCCAGCGCGACGGAGGATCAATGGGCCGACCCGCGCGGCGAATTTCTGTCCGGCAAAAACGCCGGGCCCGTTTATGCGCTTTTCGAGAAAGCCGGCCTCGGCGTCGCCGAACCGCCCAAACCCGGCCAGCCCGTCGGCGACTTCATCGCCTACCACCTGCGCACCGGCAAACACGACATCACGGAATACGATTGGGAGCAGTATCTAAGCTTCGCCGACCGACATTTCAGAAGGAAGTAGCAACCGACGTAAAAAGGCTCGCAGCACTCTGAAAGGCTGGAGCCTCGTCGCCTGATGCTATCGCGACGAACGTTACCGAGGCGCAGTTCCAATGAACATTACTGGCTCCAACTTGGTAATAAGGAACGGGAAGAATCTCGGCTGCATTGATTTCATACCCGCCTGTTTGCCCCGCGACGGAACAGCCGCTACATCTGCCGGATGCCTTTTGAACTCGCCTCTGACTACTCCCCCCAGGGCGACCAGGCGCAGGCGATTGCCAAACTGACCAAGTCCATACTCGCCGGCAACCGCCACCAGACGCTGCTCGGCGTGACCGGATCGGGCAAGACCTTCACCGCCGCGAATGTGCTGCGCAATGTGGGCAAGCCCACGCTCGTCATGTCGCACAACAAGACGCTCGCCGCGCAGCTCTACTCGGAGTTCCGGCAGTTCTTCCCGCGCAACGCCGTCGAGTATTTCGTCAGCTACTTCGACTACTACCAGCCCGAGGCTTACATCCCGCGCAGCGACACCTACATCGAGAAAGACTCGTCGATCAACGAGGAGATCGAGCGCCTGCGCCTGTCCACCACGTCGTCGCTGCTCTCGCGCGAGGATGTGATCGTCATCGCCAGCGTCTCGTGCATCTACGGTTTGGCGTCGCCGGAGGACTATTTGAAAATGCTGCTCACCGTGAAAGTCGGCCAGCAGATCAGCCGCGAAGGCGTGCTCGCGAAGCTGGTGGATATGCTCTACGAGCGCAACGACGTGGCCTTTGAGCGCGGACGATTCCGCGTGCGTGGCGACGTCGTGGAAGTCCGGCCGGCGAACCTCGACGAGGAAGGCATCCGCCTCGAATTCTTCGGCGACGAAATCGAGCGCATCACCCGTTTCGATCCGCTCACCGGCCACACGCTCGACCACCACACCCACCTCACGCTCTTTCCGGCGAAGCAGTTCGTGACGCCCTACGAAAAGCTCCAGCAGGCCCAGCGCACGATCCGCGCCGAGATGGAGGAGCGGGTCATCCACTTTGAAAAGCACGGCCATCTGCTCGAAGCGCAGCGCATCAAAATGCGCACGGAGTATGACCTCGAGATGATGCAGGAGATGGGCTTCTGCTCGGGCATCGAAAACTACTCGCGGCATCTCAGCGGACGTCCGCCCGGCTCGCGGCCCTACACGTTGCTCGATTTTTTCCCGCGCGATTTCCTTCTCGTCGTGGATGAAAGCCACGCCACCATCCCGCAGGTCGGGGGCATGTATGAGGGCGACAAATCGCGCAAAACCACGCTCGTCGATTACGGCTTCCGCCTGCCGAGCGCGCTCGACAACCGTCCGCTGCGCTTCCCCGAGTTTATGGAGCGCGTGGGTCAGGTGCTCTACATCAGCGCCACGCCCGCGGAGTTTGAAATTGCCAACTCCACCGTCGGCAACACCGGCTACATTCCGCACAAGCGCGAACGCATCGGCCAGGAGGAAGACGTGCCGGCGCTCGTCGCGGGCGAATCCGCCGCAGCCGTCGGCGAGCGACGCGGCGATCCTGAATTACCCGCGCTGCCAGCGAAACTTTCGCGCACCGACGCGCCGGTTGAGCAGTTCGATGTCACCACCCGGCGCGCGCCGCTCGTCGTTGAGCAGATCATCCGTCCCACCGGCCTGCTCGATCCAAAGATCACCATCCTCCCGCTCAAGAACCAGATAGACGATACCCTCGAACTTTGCCGCCAGCGCGTGGAGAAAAACGAGCGCGTCCTCATCACCACGCTCACCAAACGCACGGCCGAGGATCTCTCGGACTACCTCAAAGACGTGGGTCTGAGAGTCCGTTACCTGCACAGCGACATCGACACCATTGAGCGCGTCGAGATCTTGCGCGCTTTGCGCGCCGCGGAGTTCGACATCCTCGTCGGCATCAACCTCCTCCGTGAAGGCCTCGATCTGCCGGAAGTCTCGCTCGTCTGCATCCTCGACGCCGACAAAGAAGGCTACCTCCGTTCGCAGACCTCGCTGATCCAAACCGCCGGCCGCGCCGCGCGCCATGTGAACGGTGAAGTCTATCTCTTCGCCGACACCGTCACAAAAAGCATGCAGGCGCTACTCGCCATCACCGAATATCGCCGCACCCGGCAGATCGCCTATAACGAAAAACACGGCATCACGCCGCGCAGCGTGCAGCGCGCCGTGCAGGAGAGTCTCCACACGCTGCTCAAAGCGCGGCAGATCGAGGAAGGTGTCATTCGCGAGGGCGGCGGCAACTTCTCCCTCACCGAAACTCTCCGCGAACTCGAAACCGAAATGCTCACCGCCTCCGGCAATCTCGAGTATGAAAAGGCCGCCCTCCTCCGCGACCAAATCGCCGAACTCAAAGCCGGCACCGGCCTTGCCAAAATCGAACCCAAGCGCCAGCCCGTGAAATACGGTGCGAAGAAATCCCGCGGCGCTAAGACGCGGGCGTGAGCCGAGCCACATTTCACCGAGACGGGAGCCGCCACCAGCCGTCATCCTGAGCGGAGCGTAGCGGAGTCGAAGGACCTCTAACTTTTCGCGGGCGGAGGCGGTGGGTGCAATCGGCAGGCTCGGATACGGCGCACCTTTCTCCCACCGGCCTCCGCCTTCGCCCCCGCCGGGAGTTAGAGGTCCTTCGACTGCGCTCCGCAAAGCCTCCGCTTCGCTCAGGATGACGGAGTATTTTCCACCCGCCCTCCCCGCGGCGCGTTTCCCTGTTTGCAAAATGCGCACGCCAGTTTACCAACTCCCCACCTTATGAAAATCCACCAACCCCGCAGAATCACGAACCGGATCGCGCTCCGCCTGCTCGGCGCGCTCGCCCTTTTCTCGACCGCCGCTTTCGCCGCTGAGCTGAAGTTTGAAAACGTCCCGAATTTCTTTGAGGCCACGCCCGATGGCAAAGCGCTCGGCGCATGTCACGGCGGTCTCGTTTTGGACAAGGCCGGGAACATCTACGTCACCACGGACACGCCGCGCGGCATCGTGGTTTTTTCGCCGGAAGGGAAGTTTGTCCGCGCGTTCGGACCTACGCAGATTCACGGGCTGGAGATGCGGGAGGAAAACGGCACGGAATTCATCTACGCCGCGCGTCCGTCCGGCCACGAGGTGGTGAAGCTCAAGCTCGACGGCACGCAGGAGTGGGCGATCACTTTCCCGGCGGAAGCGCAGAACGCCGACGGAGCGCCAATCTACAAGAACGCCGGCGGGTTTAATCCCTGCGCGGTGACGGTGGGGTCGGATGGCTCGATCTTTGTGGCCGATGGCTACGGCGCGAATTTCGTCCTGAAGTTCGACAAGGACCGCAAGTTCGTGAAGGCCTTTGGTGGAGCGGGCCGGCCGGAGGGGAAATTCAACACCTGCCACGGTATCGCCCTCGACACGCGGCAGAGCCCGCCGCTGCTGCTGGTCTGCAACCGCAACAATAACCGCGTGGAGCACTGGGACCTCGATGGCAACTTCGTGAAGGTCATCCAGAAAGATCTGCGGATGCCGGCCGCGGTGCATATCCGGGGCGACTACGCGGTCTTCCCGGAGCTCCAGGGTCGCGTCACCGTATTGGACAAAGACGGCGCGATCGTCGCGCAGGTGGCGGACAATCCCGAAGCCGGTCAGCGCGCCAATTTCGGCCTCGCGCCAGATCAATGGAAAGACGGTATCAGCAACTCCCCGCACGGCGGGTCAATCGACAAAGATGGCAACCTGCTGATCTCGGAGTGGACCAAGTTTGGGCACCTCCACAAGTTCAAGCGGGTGCCGTGAGGCGCGCCTGTGAGCTAGGCAAAGACCATCCGTCGCCCGGCTTCATCCAAGAGGGTCCAGTGTCCGGGCGCGCACGCCCCGAGTTTTAGCCGCCCGATCCGCACCCGCAGAAGCCGCAGGGTCGGGTGTCCGATGGCCGCCGTCATGCGGCGCACCTGATGGTTTTTTCCCTCGATCAATTCGAGTGCGATCCATGTGTCGGGCACGTTTTTGCGGAAGCGGATGGGAGGGTCGCGCGGCGAAATCCGGGGCTGCGGGTCGAGCAGCCACGCCTCGCAGGGCAGCGTCCGGCGTCCGCCGATGACCAGCCCGGCCGCGAGTTGCCGCAGCGCTTCGGCGGACGGCACGCGCTCGACCTGCGCCCAGTATTCGCGCTCGTGCGCGTGGCTCGGCAGCAGCAGGCGGGAGTTGAGCGCCGGTTCATCGCTGAGCAGCAGCAGCCCCTCGCTTTCGGCATCGAGCCGGCCGATCGGATAGACTCCTTTCGGAAAGCCAAAGTCGGCGAGCGTGCGGTGCTTCGAGCCGTCCGGCGTGAACTGCGAGACGACGCCGAATGGTTTGTGAAAGGCGAGGAGCATGGCGCGGAATGACGAATGACGGATGACGAATGGCGAAAGAAGTCTGAATGACGAAGCGCTCGCTCGGTCCGCGTCATTCGGCATTTGTCATTCCCTCGTCATTCGTCATCCGTCATTCGTCTTTCCCCACCCATGTCTGCCCTGCCGATCTACGAACTCGAAACCCCGCTCGCCGAGTCGCTGCGCGCGCATTCGCGTCTCGTGCTGCAGGCACCGACGGGCTCGGGCAAGTCCACGCAGGTGCCGCAGATCCTTTTGGACAAAGGCCTGGCGGGTGACGGCGAGATCGTGGTCCTCCAGCCGCGCCGGCTCGCCACGCGCATGCTGGCGGCGCGCGTGGCGCAGGAACGCGGGGTGCGGCTGGGCGGGGAAGTGGGTTATCAAATCCGGCTGGACAAGGTGTGTTCGCAGAAGACGCGCATCCGCTTCGTCACGGAGGGCGTGCTGTTGCGGCAGATGCTCGGCGACCCGGAGTTGCGCGGTGTGGGCGCGATCATCTTCGACGAATTCCACGAGCGGCATCTTTACGGCGACATCACCCTCGCACGCGCGCTCGACTTGCAGGAGACCCGGCGACCAGACCTGAAGCTCGTGGTCATGTCCGCCACGCTCGACGCCGGCGCGCTGCAAAAATATCTCGCGCCCTGCGAACTTCTGACTTCGCGCGGGCGGACTTTCCCGGTCGATGTGGAATACCTCGCGAAACCGCTGGGCGACTCGCCGGTGTGGGATGCGGCGGCGGAGGAGTTCGAGCGCGTCGCGGCGCAGACCGATGGCGATGTGCTGGTCTTCATGTCCGGCGCCTACGAAATCAGCCGCACCATTGCCGCCATCCGCCACACTCGCGCAGGCGGGCAATGCACCGTGCTCCCGCTGCACGGCGAGCTGCCGGCCGCCGAACAGGACGCCGCCGTGGCGCGCTCCGAACGACGGAAGGTCATCGTCTCGACCAACGTCGCCGAGACCTCGCTGACCATCGACGGCGTGCGCGTAGTCATCGACGGCGGGCAGGCGAAGATCGCGCGCTTCGATCCGTATCGCGGCATCAACACGCTGCTCGTCGAGCGCATTTCGCGCGCGAGCGCCGAGCAGCGCGCAGGGCGCGCCGGACGAACCGCGCCGGGGCGCTGCGTGCGGCTCTGGACGGAGCGCGAGCACCACGACCGGCCCGCGCAGGAACTGCCCGAGGTAAAGCGGCTCGACCTCGCCGAGGTCGTGCTCACTTTGAAAGCGAGCGGCGTGGAGGACGTGGCGAAGTTTCGCTGGCTGGAAGCGCCCGACGCCCGCTCGCTCGAACGCGCGCTCATGCTGCTCACGGACCTCGGCGCGCTCGACGGCACCGGCGCGATCACCACGCTCGGTCGCCGCATGCTCGCCTTCCCGGCGCACCCGCGTTACGCGCGCATGCTGCTCGCGGCGCATGCGCTGGGCTGTGTGCCGGCAGTGGTGCAAGTCGCGGCGCTCACCCAGGGGCGCGGGCTACTCCGGCGGGCGGAGGGCAAGCAGATGCAGCAGGAGCGTGATGCCGCGCTGGGTGAAGCCGCGGAGAGCGACTTCTTCATGCACCTGCGCGCCCTGCGTTTCGCCGAACAGGGCAATTTTAACCCGCAGACATGCCGCGCGCTGGGCATCCACGCGCTCGCCGCGCGCGAGGCGGCGGCACTCGCGGAGCAGTTCCTGCGCATCGCCAAAGACGAGGGCCTGGACATCACGCCGCGCGAGACCTCGGGCGAAGCGCTCCAGCGCTGTGTGCTCGCGGGTTTCCCCGACATGGTCGCGCTGCGGCTCGATGCCGGCACGCTGCGCTGCGCGCTGGTGCATGGGCGCAAGGGCGTGCTCGCCCGCGAGAGCGTGGTCACCGCGCCGCTCCTCGTCGCCAGCGAGGTGCGCGAGGTGGAGATGCGTGGCGATGTGGAGACGCTGCTCACGCTCGCGACGGCGATCAAAGAAGAATGGCTGCGTGAGTTTTTCCCCGACGGCTTCCGCGAAACGACGGAGGTTTTTTTCGACAGCTCGCTGCGCCGCGTGCTGGCGAAAAGGCAGACGCGCTTTCACGACCTCGTGCTCCGCTCCGAGCAGTCCGACAAGGTGCCGCAGGAACAGGCCGCCGCGCTGCTCGCGCGCGAAGTCGAGGCCGGCACCTGCCCGCTGAAGCTGTGGGACAACGCCGTCGAGCAGTGGATTCTGCGCCTGAACCAGCTCGCCGAATGGTTTCCCGAGTACGAGCTGCCCAGGCTCGGCGACGACGACCGGCGGATGCTCGTCGAACAAATCTGCCACGGCGCGACGAGCTACAAGGACATCAAGGAACGTCCCGTCTGGCCCGTGGTGAAATCGTGGCTTTCGCCCGTGCAGCAGCAGCTCCTCGACGACCAGGCTCCCGAGCGCATCGACCTGCCGGGCGGGCGCAAGGCGAAGGTTATCTACGCGCCGAACACCGCGCCGCACATCGCCACGCGCATCCAGGATCTCTACGGCGTGACTGGCGAACTGCGCATCGCCGGGCACCGCATTCCGCTGGTCATCCAGGTGCTCGCGCCGAATCACCGCCCGATCCAGATCACGCAAAACCTCGCGACCTTTTGGAAGGACAACTACCCGAAGATTAAACAGGAGTTGCAGCGGAAGTATCCGCGCCACGAGTGGCGGTAAGGGTGCGCGCAACGCTTCGGGCTGGCGAAGGTTCTCGTCCCGGCGAAAACTGTCCGCCTGCCATGAATTCCTTCGCCGCTTCGTTCTTTCTTCCCGGTGCCGCTGGGCCGCAGGTCTTTGCGGACGGCGAAGACCGCGCGCTTCTGGAACGCGAGGTTCTGCCGGTTTATCTCACGCGGTGCCGGTGGTTCGGCGGAAAGGCACGGGAACTGCGCGGATGCAGGATTCGTGAGTTGGTGAGTGTGGAGTCAGCGCGGCTGGCCGTGGTGGAAACCTCATATGCCCGCGGAGCCGCGGAGACGTATTTGCTGCCGTTGCAGGTCGCCGATGGCGCGCAGGCGGAGGCGCTGGAACGCGACGCGCCTGCTGCCGTTGTCGCGCGGTTTCGTGGCGGAGGAGTGCTGTTCGATGCGGTACAGGATGCGGATTTCCGGGCGGCACTTTTTGGGCTGATCGCGCACGGCGGCGTGGTGGGAGGACTTGCGGGCGTGGCGGGCGATGGCTTGCCGGAGCACGCGCCGCCGTCGCGCGTGCTGGCCGTGGAGCAGAGCAACACGGCGATCATTTATGGCGACCGCGTTTTTCTAAAACTCTACCGGCGACTGGAAGATGGCGTGAATCCCGACGCGGAAATCCTGCGCTTTCTCGGCGCGCGCGAGTTTCCGCAGGTGCCGCCGTTCCACGGCGTGCTGGAGTTTCGTGGCGCGGGTCGCGCGCCGCAGGTGCTGGCACTGGCGACCGGCATGGTTGCGAATGAGGGCGATGCCTGGAGTTTCACGCTGCGCGAGCTGACCCGGCAACTCGAGTGCGTGCTGGCCGGCGATGCGTCCGAAGCGGAGTGGATCGAGACGGCATACCTCGCGCGTGCGGCCCAGCTCGGGAAGCGAACCGGTGCGCTGCATGGCGCGCTCGCGTCGGACGTGACGGATGCAAATTTCGCGCCGGTGCCGCTGACCGCCGGAGATTTCTCGGAGTTGGCCGAGACCGTGCGCGCCACGGCGGAGGAAGTGCTCGCCGGCATTGCTGCGCGGTTCGATACGCTCGACTCCGCGACCCGCGCGCTCGCTTCCGCGTTGCTCGCCGCCGAACCCGCGTTGCGGTCGCGCATCGCGGCACTTGGCACGCAGCCAGTCGCGGCGGCGAAGACTCGGACGCATGGCGACTACCATCTCGGGCAGGTGCTGAACACGGGCGACGATTTCGTGATCATCGACTTCGAAGGCGAGCCGGCGCGTCCGCTCGCGGAGCGGCGGCGCAAGCGTTCGCCGCTGCGGGACGTGGCGGGAATGCTGCGCTCGTTCTACTACGCGGCGCACAGCGCGCTGGAAAATTTCCCGGAGCGTCGCGCGGAGTTGGAGGCACCCGTCGAGCGCTGGCATGAGTGCGTGTGCGCGGCGTTTCTCGCCGCGTGGAGCGCGGCGACGACGGGCGCGATTTTCGTCCCGGTGGAGCGCGCGGACCGGACCCGGTTGCTAGACGCTTTCCTCCTGGAAAAGGCGCTCTACGAAGTGGCCTACGAACTCAACAACCGCCCCGCCTGGCTCGGCATTCCGTTGCGCGGTATCGCGCAAATCTTACGCGGCGCGGCGTGAGTACTACTTCGGAGCCATGGCCGCCGGGGCCGGCACGGTCAGTGTCAGCGGGTTCGGCTTTTCCGCCGGTGGTGTCGCGGATGCGGGTGCGGTGTCGGGCTTGGTCTCGGCGGACTTGGGCGCGGGGCGTTTGATCCAGCCGACTTCGTAGAGTGAGTCGGCGAAAGTCGCGCTCTTCTCCGGACCAAACGTCCAGTCGGCGCGGCCCAGCCATTTGTGGCCCTCAGCCGCGCGGTCATGGGCAAACTCCCACGACGCATTGGCGTAGTAATAGGCGGGCGTGTCGCCGGGGAAGGGAATCAGGTCGATGGCGCGGCGGGCGTCATCGTAGTTTTTTTCGAGGAGAAAAGTGAGGAACACCCGGAAGCGCGCGAGTTCGTCCTTGGAGTTTTCGCGAATGAATTTCTCGAACAGTTTGCGCGCCTCGGGGTAGTGACCTTGCACGAGTTGGATTTCCGCGAGGTTGAAGCGTGCGGGGTAGAATTTCGGATCAAGTTTCAGCGCCTCTTCGCAATAGCGCGCGCCTTCCTCAAAGTTCCGCTTTTCGATGGCGATGGCCCCGCGGGTGTTGAGGGTGACGGGCGTCGGCGGGTGAATCTTGTCCGCTTTATCGATGGCCTCGAGCGCCGCCGGCCAGTCGCGGGCGCGGAAAAGTTTGATCACTTCGCCGACGGCTTTCACATAGGCCGCCGGATACAGCTTGTTCGCGGCGGATGCGGGTGCGGGTGTGGAGGGAATGAAACGCAGGCCCGGTTTCTCGGGAGTGAAGGACTGGAGCGGATCGTCGGAGGCAAGCAGCGGGAGCGATCCAAGGGCGACGAGGAGGACGAAGCGGAGTGTCTTCATAGGCTGTACGAAAGTGGCCGCATCTATCGGCCAAGTCCGGGCAAAACCCAAACTGAAATTCGTGCGCTACGCGGGGGCGGTGGTGCGGCAGCAGTTCCCGGCGTGCAGGCCACGGCAGCCGCCAACGGCCAGCCACGCCCCGAGGGTAGGCGCGACGAGATAAATCCACAGCGCACCCAAATTTCCCGAGACCAACGCGGGCGCAAGTGAGCGCGCGGGGTTCATCGACGCCCCGCAGATCGGCCCGGCGAACATCGCCTCCAGCATGATGACCGCGCCGATGACAATGCCTGCGGTGATGCCCTTCTCTTTCGCGCCGGTCGAGACGTTGAGGATCACCAGCATGAGCAGAAAAGTGAGCACGACTTCCAAAATGAACGACTGTCCTGCCGAGCCCGCCGGGAGCGTGGCTCCGAGCGTGGCGTGGGTGGGAAAAAGCGCGCGCAGCAGGCCGCTCGCCGCCAGCGCGCCGGCGACCTGGCTGCCAATGTACGGGAGCACTTTGGCCCCCTCAAAGCGCCGCGCCCGCCAGAACGCGATCGTCACCGCGGGATTGAGGTGCGCGCCGGAGATTTCGCCAACGGTATAGATCATCGCCAACACGATCAGCCCGAAAGTCATCGCGATACCGACGTGGGTGATCGCGCCGTGGCTCACGTCATTGATGACGATCGCCCCGGTGCCCGCGAAAACGAGCGCCGCCGTTCCGAGAAACTCCGCGAAGCACGCGCGCTTCATCGGGTCGCCTCCGCCGTGCATTTCTCCGCGCACCACGCTTCGATCTTCGCCCGGATCACGTCCCGGATTTTCCGCACCTCCGCGAGCTTTTCCTCACGCGTGCCGGTCAGCACGGAAGGATCGGGAAAGCCCCAGTGCAGCCGGATGCCGCTGCCGGGAAACACCGGGCACCGCTCTGCATTCGTCTCGTCGCAGACCGTGATGAGGTAGCCAAATGTTTCCCCGCGTTTGAACACATCCCACACGCCCTGCGGCACCTGCCGGGAGATGTCGATGCCCACTTCCGCCATCGCCTCGACCACCAGTGGATTCAGCGTTCCCGGCTCGATCCCCGCGCTGCTTGCGTGAAAAAACTCGGGGCAAATGTTGTTGAGCCACGCCTCGGCCATCTGCGAGCGCGCGCTGTTGTGGATGCAGACGAAGAGCACTTTGGTTTTCATGGGAAAAGGCCGCGAATCTTGCACGCCGCCCACGCCCGTCGCAAGCACGCGCCCCGGGTGTCACCCAATCGTCACCTTGCTACCGCGCTTTTTTTCAACCGCAGAGGCGCAGAGGGAAATGAGAGGAACGCAAAGGGAGTAATTCTCTTCTCCGACCTCTGCGTCCTCTGCGCCTCTGCGGTTTAAAAAGAACCGTCTTTCCCCAGCCCAGCCGCTCGCGCAACATCCCCGCATGGACACCGCCGCCCGCACTTTCCTTTTCGACCTCCTCAATACGCCCAGCCCCACCGGCTTCGAACTCCCCGGCCAGCGCAAATGGGCCACCTACGCGCGCCGCTTCGCCGATCGCGTGGAAAACGACGCCTACGGCACCGCCTGGGCCACGCTTGATGGCACCGCCAAAAAGCCGCGCCGCGTCATGCTCGAAGCCCACGCCGACGAGATCGGCTTCATCGTCAAACACATCACCAAGGAAGGCTGGCTCCGCATCGACCGCATCGGCGGCAGCGACACCGCCACCGCGCGCGGGCGGCGCATCGACCTGCTCGGCGACAAAGGCACCGTCGCCGGCATCATCGGCAACACCGCCATTCACCTCCGCAAAGACTCCCTCGGCGACGAGAAAGCGCCGAAGATTCACGAACTCTACGTCGATGTCGGCGCCAGCACCGCCAAGGAAGTCGCCGCCCTCGGTCTCCGCGTCGGCCACCCCGCCGTCTATCACGACGCCGCCGAACCCTTCGGCAAAAACCGCATCGTCGGCCGCGCGCTCGATAACCGCCTCGGCGGATTCATCATTGCCGAAGTCCTCGCCCGCCTCAGTCGCGCCAAAAAGAAACCCCGCGCCACGCTCATCGCCGTGAATGCCGTCATGGAGGAAATCGGCGGCCACGGCGCGAAGATGGCCGCCCACCGCCTCCGGCCCGACGTCTGCGTCGTCCTCGATGTCACCCACGCCACTGAGACCCCCGGCATTGACGCCGCCCAGCACGGCGAAGTCAAACTCGGCGGCGGCCCCTCCATCACCCACGGCACCTGCAACCACCCCGCCGTCATCAGCCGCCTGCTCGGCTGCGCGGCGAAAGCCGACATCCCCATCCAGCACGAGAGCAGTTCCCGCTACAGCGGCACCGACACCGACGTCATCTTCGACTCGCGCGACGGCATCCCCAGCGCCCTCGTCTCCCTCCCCCTCCGCTACATGCACAGCGTCGTCGAGATGGCCGACCTCGCCGACGTGGAAAAAGTCATCGCCCTCCTCACCGCCTTCGTCCTCTCCCTCGGCGATGACGACGACTTCAGTGTGAAACTTTAGAAAGCCAACCGTCATTCTGGACGGAGTTCCGACCGCGAAGCGTGCTGAAGAATGGATTTTAGGATCGCTCCTCGACTCGTGTGACCGCCTCGCTTTTCCTCGCTGACTCCTGTGAGGGCGTTACGAGGCTAGCTCTTATAGAGCCTCAATGCGCGCACCCAAGTTCGCCCGTATCATTGCCGACCAAGGTTCTTTGTTGCTCGCGCATCGTAGGAATACAGGCCGCACGGCAATTCGTTTCGGATGATTTGCGGACAGAGCTTCTACCGCATCCAGGGATTTTTCCATGTCATCCAGATACTTCTTCCGCTCCCGAAGCAACAGGCTGTCTTCGTCGAGTCGGAACGTAGCAATGGTGGTTCGGCCATAGCGGCTGTGGTTGCGTGCGCGTGGCACATCGCGATCCCAAGAAATGTGCTTCTCGGGATCTTTCGCCCCGTAAGGATTGAGCAGGAGCGGCTTTTCCAGCCCGGTGTCGCGATTCGCTGCTGTTGCTCGCTGCGCGGGATTCACCAACGGGAAAAGATTCTCTTTATGCCCACGGTCGTTACAGCGGTCACAGGCGAAAAGGAGATTCTCCCACGAGTATCCCAACCAAAAATATTCGGGTTTGTGCAATGCATCCTGCCGTGTCTGCCGCGAGCCGTTCTTTGGCCTGAAGTGCTCGACGAGATCATGCGAGGTGGGATTTCGCGTTTCGCAATACGCGCACTTGTCATTTTGCGCGGCGCGGAGTGCCGTCTTGACCGCGGGATGATTGTAGATCGCTGGTTGAACTTCCGGTTCGTTGCCCTCAGCCCAGCTATCGATGAGCGCCTGAGTTGCAGTCGGCGCAGCTACAGCCAGTGGGGCCGGAATTGGAGGGCGCTGGAGACGAACCATTGAGACGGATGCCCTTTCAGTTTGCAGACGCCTCGTGCAGAGCCTTTTTCAAGTCAGCAAGCAGCCGCTCACTCGCGTCATTCTCTTGCTTCGGTTCGAGACGCTCAAGCTCTACCTCAATCTCCGTCAACTTTCGGTTATCCGTTTTCGTCCGCTTTCCCTTTTGTCGCAATTTAACCCGTTGCTTCATCAATTCTTCGTAGCGGGGAGATCGCGAACTGACTCCGTAATATCCTTCGACAATCTGCTCCAAACTCCAATTCGAAGCATGGCGAGGTCGGTCATCGACGACTATCTCCTCAGTTCCGTCGCCGTGCGCTTGTCGTCGCAAGACCAAGATTTTCGCCACCCCGTCCGCGGCTTGCACCACGATTGGGCTGTGCGCGGTAACGATAAACTGGGTGTTGGGAAATTCTTTGCTCAAGACCTGCATTGCCTCCCGCTGCCAGCGCGGATGCATGTGGAGATCAAACTCGTCGATCAAAACGACCGCAGGTCCGTTGTCTGGTTCCGGCAGATCGGGAAACGCTGCGTGCATACGTTTTACGAAATCGGTCAACCACGCTGCCATGGTGCGATAGCCGACGCTCAGCGAACTAAACGGCACAGGTTTAGGGGAAAATGGGGTTTTGCAGAGTAGTGTTAAAGGCGTTTGACCTCGCATGAAGCCATAAGGCGCAACCTTGACTTCACTAACGCCTGGAAGGCTCCCAGTGAGACACCGTTTTGCGCTGTCATAGGCACGCTGTGCTGCAACGGTGGACTCGCCTTTCGCGGCTCGAGCTACGTTGTGATCGAGGCTTAAGAGCCATTGCTCGGGGCTTATGAGAGGATGGTCGTCGTGAAACAGAGTGTTTACTGGCGAACTACCACCGTTACCGAAAAATGATTCACTTGTAAGGTAAGGGGAAGCTGCCCCAGCCATATGCCGACTTGCCCCGTAACCGAACATGCGGAACTGTTCGTAGAATTCCAGGGCTGCAGCCGTTTTGATATCCAACGTGATTTTGCTTCGGCCTTCTTCCGTCTCTCCGAAGATGATTCTGAATCCAAACGGTATTCGGTCTTCACTCGAAATAGTCTCATCAAATGATTTAGATGGATTCGATACTTCGATAGTAGCGCTCAAAATCATCGGCTTGCCCCACGGTTGAGGAAGGTTTCGCATATGCCAAACGAACCACTCTTCATTAGCAATTAGAGGGCGGAAAGGTGGAAGCTTTCCGTCAGTGTCTGTCTGAGCCGGAACGTTTGCCAATTCATTGTCCTGTACAGGCAGCATCCCTGCTAGGTATTGCAATAGTGCCGTCTTGCCCGTCCCGTTCTCTCCGAGGATTACTGTCCACTGCGCGACTCGCCCATCTGGATGGCAAAAATCGAGGGTGACTGGCGAACGGAAGGTGCGCGCATTTTGCAGCGTGAAGCGTCTTAGGTATCGCCCGAGAGGAGCTTTGGACGCTTTGGTCTTGTGAGATGTAGGCATCGGCGGATGTAAAAAAGTGTTAGCTAGTCCGCTTCGTTTTCGGCAAAGGTGCGTTCGATTTCCGGGCGATGGGCGCGGTGGTAGGCCCAAGCATTGGCGAGGTCTTCGGCGTGCAGCGTGGGATAGCTGCGGAGAATATCGGCTTCGCTGAGGCCAAGCTCCCGGGCGCGGGCGAGTGTCCAGACCGGGATGCGCGTGCGGCTGATGCAGGCTTCGCCGCCGCAGACGGCGGGGTCGCTGTCCACGCCGGGGAAACTCTGGCCAAGGTCGCGCGCCACGATTTGCAGCAGGGCTGCTTTTTCACCCGGCGTCATGGCGGGCAGCAGTGCTTCGGCGTCGGCGAGAAGTGGCATCGGCATACGCCGCGGAGACTAGCGCTGCTTCCGCTGCTGGCGAAGTTTTTTGTCTCGTCTTGTGAGCGGGCGGTATTTTGCCACACACTGCGGGCGCTTTGTTTTCGGCTCTCTCACGCTTCATCCGCCAGTTTTTTCCCCAGCCACGCCAGCCGCTCGGGTGGCGCGCGATCGTCCCGTTGGTGTTGGTGCTGGCGGTGTTTCTCGGAGGGTGCGTGTTTGTGGAAATGCGCGGGATGCTGCGGTTCGCGTATCGGCCGGCGTTTTGGCTCACGCTCGCGTTGCCGTGGATTTGGTGGATGCACCTTGGCGGATTTTCCGGGTTGGTGAAATGGCGCGCGCTGGTGGCTCTGCTCACGCGACTGGTCATCGCGTGCGCGTTCATCATGCTGCTGGCGGAGCCGCGCGCGGTGCGGCAGTCGGACGTGCTCTCGGTGGTCTATGCGCTTGATGTCTCGGACTCGATGGGCGAAAAGGTAAGCGATCAGGCGCTGTCCTGGGTGGTCGAGACCGCCACGGCCAAGAGCAAGCCGCCGAAGGATGAAACCGGACTTGTGATCTTTGGGCGCGATGCCGCGGTCGAGCTGCCGCCGCGCGCGTCTTTTCTTTTCGAGGCGATCAACTCCCGCGTGGCCAAGGACGGCACGAACGTCGCCAAGTCGCTGAGCCTCGCGGCGGCGATGCTGCCGGAGCAGAATCAGGGGCGCATCGTGCTCATCACCGACGGCAACGAAACCGAGGGCAGCGTGAGTGCGCAGCTCGACGAGTTGAAGGCGCGCGGAATCGCCGTGGACGTGCTGCCGGTGGCGTTTTCTTTCGACAAGGAAGTGTGGCTCGAACGGCTCGATCTGCCGCGCGTGGTCAAGGCCGGCGAAACCTACGAGGCCAGCGTCCTCCTTTCCGCGCTGCAAAAAGGCACGGGTAAACTGACGCTCGCGGAAAACGGGAAGACCATCTTTGAAAAGGAGGTTGCATTCGAGGCGGGCAAGAACCGTTTCGCGCTCCCGCTCTACCTGCGCGAGCCGGGCTTTTACGAATACGCCGCGACCATCTCGGTGCCGAAAGGCGAGGACGGCTGGGCGGAAAATAACGTGGCCATCGGCGACCTGTTTTTGCGCGGCGAAGGCAAGGTGCTCGTCGTCACCGATGCGCGCGCCGACGCGCGCGACTGGGAGTCGCTGGTGAAGGCGATGAAGGAGAGCGAGCGCATCGTGCAGGTGCGGATGGCCTACGAGTTCCCGCGCGATGCGCTCTCGCTGCTGCCCTACGACCTCGTCGTTTTCGCGAATGCGCCCGCCGATTCCTTTGATGTCGTGCAACTGCAGGCGCTGCGCGATTCCGTCTATAACAACGGCACCGGCTTCCTCATGCTCGGCGGGCCGAACAGCTACGGCCCCGGCGGGTATCACCGCAGCGCCATTGAGGAGGCGCTGCCGGTGGAGATGGACGTGAAGCAGAAAAAAGTGCTCCCGAAAGGCGCGCTCGCCATCGTCCTGCACACTTGCGAATTCGCCGAGGGCAACACCTGGGCAAAGCGCATGGCGAAGGAGGCGATGCGCGTGCTCGGGGCGCAGGATGAAGTGGGGCTGATCGCCTACGGCGCGGGCTACGACTGGATTTTTCCGCTCACGCCCGCATCCGAATACGAAAAGCTCGTCCCGCTGATCAACAAGGCCGAGCCCGGCGACATGCCGGATTTCCAACAACCGATGCAGCTCGGACTCGCCGGTTTGCTGAAAAGCGACGCCGCCGCGAAGCACCTCATCGTTATCAGCGACGGCGATCCCTCGCCGCCCACGCCCGCGCTCGTGCAGCAGTTCGTGGATGCCAAAATCAGCGTCTCGATGATCGCCATCAACCCGCACGGCGGGCAGGACATTTCGATCATGCAGTCGATCGCGCAGACCACCGGCGGGCGTTATTACTTCCCGCAAAATCCGAACGAACTGCCGAGCATCTTCATCAAGGAGGCGAAGACCCTGAAGCGCTCGATGCTGCAAAACAAAGTCTTCACGCCCGAGGTCGAATTTCCGTCGCCCGTGCTCAAAGGCATCGACGCCCTGCCCGCGCTGCGCGGCTACGTGCTCACCACGCTCAAGCCGCGCGCCGCCTCCGTGCTGCGCGTGCCCGCGAGCAAGGAGGAGCCGACAGAAAACGATCCGCTCCTCGCGACGTGGCGCTTCGGCCTTGGCACCACGGCGGCGTGGACCAGCGACCTCGGCCCGTCGTGGGCGCAGGACTGGCTCGGCTGGGAAAAATACCGCGCGTTCGTACGGCAGCTCGTGACGGAGATTTCGCGCGTCGAGCAGAAGACGGATCTGCGGCTGCGCGCGTTTCCGGCGGGGAACGGCGGCGTGATCTCGGTGGAGGATTTCGCGGGCGGCGAGCGCTTCCTCGAAATGGAGGCGCGCGTCTCCGGCCCGCGCGGCGAAAGCGTGAGCGTGCCGCTGCGGCAGATCGGGCCGCGCCGCTATCAGGGGCAGTTTCCGCTCTGGGGCAAGGGCCGCTACCAGGTCATCGCCGCCGCCGTGAGCGCGGGCGGCGACGCGCGCCCCGAGCAGGCGGTGGGTGGATTCGCCGTGCCGTATTCGCCGGAGTATCTGCGCTTTCGCAGCGACCCGATCCTGCTCAAGCAAATCGCCGAACGCACCGGCGGGCGCGTCCTCAAATCCACCGACCTCGACATCTTTCACCCCGCCCGCACCTCGCGCGAAAGCTCCCGCCCCGTCGCCGACCTCTTCCTCCTCCTGCTCGCCTGCCTCATCCCGCTCGATGTCGGCATCCGCCGCATCCAGCTCGACTGGACGGTTATCCGCGACTTCCTCTTCCGCCGCAAGGCCGCCGCCAGCGGCGAAACCATGGGCGCGCTCCTCCAGCGCAAACAACAAGTCCAGACCACGCTCCAAACTGAACGCGCCGAGCGGCCCGCGCCCGTCATTCTCCCGCCACGTCCCGCGCCGAAGCCGTCCGCCGTTTCCTCAACTCCAACGCCCGCAAAACCCGCCGAGCCACCCGCGCCCGACGACCCGCAATCCACCACCGAACGCCTCCTCGCCCGCAAACGCCGGCGGCAGGACGACGGAAAGTGACTGGAACCTCGTCCGCCTGACGCCACGCCGGGGCCGAGCGCTTACTTCGCGAAAATGAGCGCGAAGAACTCCTTCATCTCCGCCCACGAGGCCTTGTCGGCCGCCGCGTTGTAAGCCGCGCCCTTGCTGTTGTCGTCGCCGGCAGCCGGGTTGGTGAAGGAATGCACCGCGCCCGGATACGGCACGAACTTGTACTTCACCGCGGCCATCTCCTTGTGGAAAGCGGCCACCTCGTCCGCCTTCACAAATGGATCATCGGCCCCGTGGCAGACCAGCACGCGCCCCTTGATGTTCTTCGCATCCTCCGGCGTCGGCGTGCTCAGTCCGCCGTGGAAACTCACGACCCCCTGCACCTCCGCCCCGCTCCTGGCCAGCTCCAGCACCGTCGTCCCGCCAAAGCAGTAGCCGATCGCTGCGACCTTCCCCTTCTGCACCAGCGGATTTTTCACCAGCACCGCCAGCCCCGCCTGCACCCGCGTGCGCAGCGCCGGACGGTCGGCCTTCCACTTGCCCGCCTGCGCGCCGCAATCCTTCGGGTCGGTCGGGCGCACGCCCTTGCCGTAGATGTCCGCGCAAAACGCCACGCAACCCAGCTCCGCGAGCTGCTGCGCGCGTCCCTTCACGTAGTCCCCCAGGCCCGTCCAATCCTGCACCACCAGCACGCCGGGCCGCGCCTTGTCGCTCGCGTCGTCCCAGGCGAGAAAGCCCTCGCATACCGTGTCGCCATCCTTGTATTCCACGACCTCGGTTTTGATCTTGGCGAAAGCGGAGGGGTTCAGCGCAGCGAGCGCGACGGCGGCGGAGAGGAAAGCAGTCAGTTTCATGGCCGGGACGATAGCCGCCGCCCGCCGGGAGGCAAATGCGGAAGGCGGGACGGGTAATGCGGAATGCGGAAGGCGGAAGGCGGAAGGCGAAGCCGCCAGCGCGACCCGGTCGGGTCAGTGTTTGAGGTTAAGGTAGCGCAGAATCACCGTAATTTTTTGCTTCCTCCAGTTCTCGGTGACGAATTGCTTCCCCTGTTTGGTGGCCGTGCCCCGCTCGGCGAGCAGGCTCCAGCTCGTCTGATCGTGGCTGGCGTAGATTTGATATGTGATGGGCGCGGGGGCCTCGCCCCGGTAGTCCATACGGCCGCTAAAGCGGGCGTCGATCCGCAATGTGGTAGTCAGCGAGCGCCAGGACAGACCGTCCGCATACCATCCGTTCGCGAGACTGATCTCGGCGAGTTGGGTCCTGGACAAGGCATCCAGCTCGGCATCGGTTGGGGCGAGCTTGGCCAGCTTGGCGGTCTCGATAGCGAAGAACTCCGTGGCCGGGGCATCGGCATGAGCAGCCGACGTGCGCCACAGCGCGACCAGGAGAATGAGAGCGATGGAAACGGCGCGCATGGCCGGAGCCTGCCATGCCTGCCGCGTGAATCAAGCAGAGCAAAAAGGTGGGCACCGGCCCCCTGCGGAATGCGGAAGGCGGAGTGCGGCGCACACGTGCATGAGAAGGCATCAAGTCTTGGCCGGCTAATAGACTCTCTCGAAACGCTTTTCCGCCTTTGGACGGTCGCCAAGCTGCCACCCGTAAGGATAGACCGCAAAGCCCTTATAGTCGGTTTCAAAAAGGAAGGTCCTACCAACCCAACGGCTCGCTGACGCCGTCCTCAACAACGCCTCTCGGGGCGTCTTCGGATCAACGAGGATCATACCGAGCCACCCCATCTCCTCGGCATGGGCGCGGCGGTGGGAAAGATACACACATCTGTCCGGCGTGATCATCACTGCTTCGCTCTGGCTGCGAAAGAGGCCGGTCATTGCTCGGTGGTGAACATTGCTGGCGCAACCGGCCAGCGAGACCAAGAACAATAAAGCAATGGCGCGCATAGTGACTCGACTTAAAAGACGTTGGAGAAAAGAAGAGATCAATTACTTTACCTCCCATTGTGGAATTTATTTCCGGGAAATATGTCTGGTATATTGGTGAGATCAGAATTCGGAGTGGTGCGATATAAATGCGTATAGGTGGATTAAAGTTTCATGCAGATGCTTTTACCATTTGGATTGCCGCAATTTGTATTCATATTGGGGCCAGTGCGATTCGTATTTGGGCTACTTCGTTTCGTATTACCCGATTTACATTTTGGATTGGTGTCATCGCCTTGCGTATTAGTTTGTCTGGAAAACGCGGTATGCTTTCCGCATTAACCCATTTCCGATATTCCACAGCCGCTTTTTTCGCAAAACCGAGTGCTTTTTATCGCTCTACAGTGGATACTTTACTCAGAATCACTTGTTTTTGGATCGCAGCAGCCTCCTTTATAACAAAAAACGTCAAATTTCCATTCGCCCCTGTCCGTTTCTATACCGCCGTAATCGCTTCGTGAGTAGCCGCAATAGCTGAGGCGCTTGCGGGAGCGCACTTTCTATGATAGCTGAAGGGCGAGGCTTTTCCATCGACTCCACTATATGCCCCTCTCTGCCGATGCCATCACCCGGTTGATTCAGGATTCGGAGCGCAGTGAAGTCATGCACCGAGCCCAGACGACGCTGGCGGTGATGCAGACGCTGGCTGCGGAGTGGACTTGGGAGGTGGAGAGCCCGGCGCAGTTTGCGGCGCGCCTCACGGCGATCGGGTCGGGCGGGCTGGAGCAGGCGCTGGTGGATGCGGAGAGCGCGGAGCGCACGGCGGGGCAGATGCGGGAGACGGCGGTGGCGGCGGTGCATCGGGAAACGGTGCGGGCGCTGGCGCTGGCGCGGGTGGCCTGGCGGGAGCTGCCCGAACGTCTGGTGGCGGTGGCTCCGCTGGGGGCGGGGGGCCAGACGCTGCCGGCGATCATGGCGGAGGGCGAGGAATGGGCCGCGGCCTGGGAGGAGACGGACCCGGCGTGGGTGCCGGTGCCGGGGCTGACGCTGGCCTTTTTCCAAAGTCTGCTCGCCGCGGTGGCCACGGCGCAGCGGGAGGAGCGGCGCTTGCGCGTGCGGCGGCGGCGCGCCGGAGCCGCGCTGGCCGTGGCGCTGGACGCGGTGTGGGAACTGGCGGTGCGGTGGTTCGCGGTGGCCACGGCGGTCTTCCCGGAGACGGATGCGTCCGCCGCGGCGCAGCTCCGGCTCATCCCCACCACCTACGTGCCCCGCTACGCCGCCGCCGCCCGCCAGCGCCGCGCCGCGCAGGTGCCGGGGTAGGAGGAGGGAGAGATCGAGGGATGGAGAGATGGGGAGATCTCGCAGTCCCTCCCTACCCTCCGCCGCACACTTCGCCGATCGCCAGTCGCACGGCCTCCACGGCGCGGGTGAGCTGGTCGGGCGTGATGCAGTAGGGCGGCAGGAGGACGAGGGTGTCGAGGATGGGGCGGGTGAGGAGGCCGTGCGGGCGCGCGGCAAGGCAGACTCGCGCGCCGGTGCGGGCGGCCGGGGGAAAAGGCTCACCGTTTTCCTGCCGCAGCTCGATGCCGGCGATGAAGCCGCACTGGCGGATGTCGGCGACGTGCGGCAGGGCGCGCAGGCCGTGGAGCAGGGTGGTGAAATGGGCGATCTGGTCGCGCAGCCGGGCGAAGACGTTTTCCTCGCGGAAGATGGCGAGGCTGGCGAGGGCGGCGGCGCAGCCGAGGGGGTTCGCGGTGTAGCTGTGGCCGTAGTAGAGGGTGCGCTCGGGGCCGCCGAGGAAGGCGGCAAAGATGCGCTCGGTGGTGAGGGTGGCGGCGAGCGGGAGGTAGCCGCCGGTGAGGCCTTTGGCGAGGGCGATGAAGTCCGGGATGACGCCTTCCTGTTCGCACGCAAACATGGTGCCGGTGCGGCCAAAGCCGGTCATTACTTCGTCGAGGATGAGCAGGACGCCGTGCGCGTCGCACCACGCGCGCAGCTCGGCGAGCATGCCGCGCGGCCAGAGCCGCATGCCGGCGGCACCCTGGATGAGCGGCTCGATGACGACGGCGGCGATGGAGTGCGGAAGTGGGAATGCGGATTGCGGAAGGGTGCCGCTGGCGAGGGCGCGGAGTTCGTCCATGTCCGCGACGTGGGTGACGGGGAATTGCCAGGCGGCGAAGCGGTCGTGGAAGGTGGGGATGCCGCCGAGGCTGGACGCGCCGAGGGTGTCGCCATGATACGCGCCGGAGAAGGCGACGAAGTGCGTGCGCTCGGGCTGGCCGCTCTGCTGCCAGAATTGCGCGGCCATTTTCAAGGCGACCTCGATGGCGGTGGAGCCGTCGTCGGAGAAAAAAACGCGCGTGAGGGAGTCCGCCGGCCAGAGCGCGACCAGCTCCGCGGCGAGCTGCGCGGCGGGCGGGTGGGTGAAGCCGAGGAAGGAGGTGTGCGCCACGCGGTCGAGTTGCGCGCGGATGGCGGCGTCGATACGCGGATGCCGGTGGCCGTGGAGGTTGGTCCAGATGGAGGAGTTGCCGTCGAGGTATTCGCGGCCCGCGCTATCGCGCAGCACCGCGCCCGCGCCTTCCACGAGCACCAGTGGCTCATGCCCCGCCGCGCACCAGTCGGTGTGCTGGGTGAAGGGGTGCCAGGCGTGAGCCTGGTCGGCGGCGGCGGTTGGGGTGGCGGGGTTCATTAACAACAACTGTCATCCTGAGCGGAGTTCCCGGCGGGCGCAGGCGGGCGGGACCGCAGTCGAAGGATCTCTAACTATTTCGTCGGGCGCAGGCGGTGGGTGGGACGTGCTCCGCGCCGCCGCCGCCCGCGGAAAAGTGAGAGGTCCTTCGGCTGCGCTCAGGATGACCGGTTGGAATGGGAGCGCTCAATCGTTGTCCGATGCGTCTTCAGACGTCGCCGCCTCCCACGTCCCGCCGCGCTCGGTGATCATCTTCTCCACGGCGGCGAGGTCTTCGTAGGAGAGGTGCTTGCGCTGGTATTTGCGAAAGAGGACGTCGCGCAGTTCGATGAGATCCTCGACGGGCGGGTCGTCGTAGTAGGTCCACGCCGGGTCGCTTTTGAGCTTCGCCTGCACGCGCCAGCGCTTGCCGAATTTCTCGGCGCGGACTTCGCGTTTCTCGCCGTCGGCGGTGGTGGTTTTCCAGACGTGGGTGTTGCGCATCGTGTTTTGTGTGGAGCGGGCGGAGGAGACTGGCAAGGATGCGCGGGCTTTGAAAGACCTCGCCAAAATATTCGGCTATCTCGCCGCAGTCATCGTCCTGGGAGCCCTGCTCGCGCCGCCGCTCTACTGGACGGCGCATTGGCTGGCGGGACACGGCATCTTCCCGGTGCTCGCGAAGTTCAAGTTCCAGAAATTCTTCAATCGTGCTGCGGTCGTCTCCGCGGTCATTTTGATCTGGCCGACCATCCGCTGGTTGAAGATCGGCGGCTGGCGGCAACTGGGCCTCGCGCCCGATCCGCGCTGGCGGCAGCACTTGCTCGCCGGCTTTTTCATTGCGGCACTGGCGGTGGCAGTGATGGCTTTCGCCTACATCCAACTCGGCCTTTACCGTTGGCGAACGGACCCAGCCGGATGGGGAAAATTTGTCCAAGTCGCGCTCGCCGCCGTCGGGGCACCGCTCGTGGAGGAAGCACTGTTTCGCGGCGCGATCCTCGGCCTGCTCCGCCGCTCGCTCCGCCCCTACCACGCGCTTGTTTGGGTCAGCGCACTCTTCGCCGCCGTGCATTTTCTCAAGCCGGACGAGGCGTTCGATCCCGGCCCGGTCGGCTGGCTCACCGGCTTCGCGCTGGTGCCGCACAGCTTCCATCGATTCGCTGATCCCACCGCGCTCCTTGCCGGTTTCACCACACTTTTCGCGCTCGGCTGGCTGTGCGGCGAGGCCGCGCTGCGTACGCGTGCGCTTTGGATGAGCATCGGCCTGCACGCCGGCGTAGTCTTTGTGAAAATGAACTTCGAGGCCGTGGCGAAGTTCGCCGTGAAAGCGAAGGACCGCGACGGCTGGCTGCCGTGGGTGGACGATCGCTTTGAGAACGGCCTCGTTCCCGTGGCCGTGCTGCTGGTCGCGTGGGGCGCGGTGCGGCTGTGGCTCGCTTATGAAAATCGGCACGACATTGCGGCGCGCGGGTGAGGCGCTGACCTCGCTGTTCTTCCCGCCGCACTGCGCAAGCTGCGGGGCGGACACGGCGGGTGGCGTGCATCTCTGCACGGGCTGCGCGGAGCAGGCGAAAGTGATCGCGGCCCCGTTTTGCCAGCGCTGTTCGGAGCCGTTCTTCGGCGCGATCGACGGCGCGTTCACTTGCGCGAACTGTGCCGACCGCACGCTGCATTTCGACTGCGCGGTGGCGCGCTATCTCAGCCGCGGCGTGGTGCGGGAGTTCGTGCATCGCTTCAAATACGACCGCCACTTTTACCTCCGCCATCCGCTCACCGACTGGCTGGCCGGGACGCTCGACGACGCGCGCATCCGCGCGCAGCGCATCGACGCGCTGGTGCCGGTGCCGCTGCACAGCGCGCGCTTTCGCGAACGCGAATTCAACCAGGCCGACGTGCTCGCCGAACTGCTCGCGGAACGCGCCCGGCTCCCGCTGCTTCGCGCGCTGGAGCGCATCCGCTACACCACCACGCAGACGCGGCTCGACCGGCACGAGCGGATGGAAAACTTGCGCAACGCCTTTCGCGTGCGACAGACTCCCGCCGTGCAAAACCGCCATCTCGTTTTAGTGGACGACATCTTCACCACGGGCTCCACCGTGGATGAATGCGCGCGTGTGCTGCGGGCCGCCGGCGCGGCCTCCGTGCGCGTCATCACGGTCGCCCGGGGCTGAATCCGCCAACTTTCCTGACCTATGGGCATTTTCTCCAAACCCTCCTTCAACTCCGACAAGAAGCGCGAATTCCCCGAAGGGCTCTGGCAGAAATGCCCGAGCTGCGCGGAGATGATCCACAACCTCGATCTCGTGCAGAACTTCCGCGTCTGCCCGAAGTGCGACCACCACATGACCCAGACCGCGCACGAGCGGCTGGAGATGCTGCTCGATGTCGGCTCCTTCGAGGAGCACGACGCCAATCTCGTCTCGGTGGATACGCTGAAATTCACCGGCATGGCGAGCTATACCGACCGGCTGAAGAGCTACCAGAAAAAGACCGGCCTGAAGGACGCGGTGATCAGCGGCCTCGGCGCCATCGACGGCCAGCGCGTTTCCATCGCGGTCATGGATTTCAATTTCATCGCGGCGACCATGGGCTCGGTCGTGGGCGAAAAGCTCACGCGCGCCGTGGAGCGCGCCACGAGGGAACGGCTGCCAGTGATCATCGTCTCGGCGTCCGGCGGCGCGCGGATGTATGAGGGCGTGCTCAGCCTGCTGCAAATGGCGAAGACCTGCGGCGCGCTCGCGCTGCACGCGCAGGCGCGGCTGCCCTACATCTCCGTCCTCACGCATCCCACCACCGGCGGGGTGAGCGCGAGCTTTGCCACCGTGGGCGACATCATCATGGCGGAGCCAAAGGCGATGATCGGGTTCGCCGGCCCGCGCGTCATCAAGGAGACGACGCACCAGGATCTGCCGCCCGATTTTCAAACCGCTGAATTCCTCGAAGACCACGGACTGGTGGACATGATCGTGCATCGCAAAAAGATGCGCGAAACGCTGGGCGAACTGCTCGGTTACCTCGCTCCCGCGAAGTGAATTACGATGAAGCCGTGGCGTGGCTCTACGCCACCCAGCTCCACGGCATCCACCTCGGCCTGGAAAACATCCAGCGCCTCACCGCGGCGCTCGGAATCAAGGTCGCGGGGCCGGACGCGCCACGCTTTCTCCACGTCGCGGGGACCAACGGCAAGGGCTCGGTCTGCGCGATGCTCGACGCCTGCTGCCGCGCGGCCGGGTTGCGGACGGGCCTTTTCACCTCACCGCATCTGGTGACCTTCCGCGAGCGGATCCGGCTCGATGGCGAGATGATCAGCGAGGACGAAGTCGCCACCGGGTTGAGCGAGATTCGCGCGGTAGTCGAGGGCTGGGATCACGCGCCTACATTTTTTGAAATCACCACGGCGCTGGCGCTCGCGTGGTTCCAGCGGCGCGGTGCGGAAGTCGTGGTGCTGGAGACGGGCCTCGGCGGGCGGCTCGACGCGACGAATGTGGTGACACCCGCGGTCAGCGTCATCACGCGTATCGACCTGGATCATCAGCAATGGCTCGGCGATTCGCTGCCGGCCATCGCGCTGGAGAAAGCGGGGATCATCAAGCCGGACGTGCCGGTCCTGACCGGGCCGCAGGACGACGAGGTGCGGGTGGTGCTCGTGCAGATGGCCATGTGGCGCGGCGCGCAGATGCACTTCGTCTTTTCGCCGCTGCGGAGGATGGAAATCGCACTCGCGGGGAGTCATCAGCGCTGGAACGCCGCGCTCGCCGTGCATGCGTTGGAACTCGCGGGGCTCGACATTTCCGGCGCGGCCATCGCGCGGGGGCTCCGCACGATCGAGTGGCCGGGCCGGTTTCAGCAAATCACGCCGCGTGTGGTGCTCGATGGCGCGCACAATCCGGCGTCCGCGCGGCGGCTCACGGAGACGTGGCGCGAGGTGTTCGGTGAGCAGCGAGCGACACTCCTGCTCGGCGTGCTGCAGGATAAGGATGTGCTCGGAATCTGCGCGGCGCTGCTGCCGATTGCCGGGCGCATCATTGCCGTACCCGTGCAGAATCCGCGCTCGGCCACGCCGCAGGAAATCTGCCGCGCAATCGGGCAGATCGCGCCGCGGCAGGAGTGCATTGCGGTGCGGGATTTTCCGGCGGCGCTGCGTATCGCGGAGTCGATGGGGCGGCGGATGCTGATCACGGGCTCGCTCTTTCTGGTCGGCGAAGCGCTCGCGCATTTCCAGACGGGCGCAGTGCTGGAAGTCAGCGCGCAGTAGCGGCCCCCCCGCACGCCCTATACCCCGCGCATTTGCCGGACGGCGGCAGCGGCGTCGGGGGCGGCGAAGACGGAGGTGCCGGCGACGAGGGTATCGGCGCCGTTTTCGATGGCGAGGGGCGCGGTGGCGGTGGTGATTCCGCCGTCCACCTCGATGCGAAAACCAAGTCCCAGCCGGGCGCGCGCGGCGGCGGCGGCGCGAACTTTGGGCATGGTCTCGGGCATGAAGGGCTGGCCGCCGAAACCGGGGACGACGGTCATCACGAGCAGCAGATCGATCTGCCCGAGGAAAGGCGCGACCGCCTCGAACGGCGTGGCCGGGCGCAGCGCGAGGCCACAGGTGCGACCGGCGGCGCGAATGGCGGCGAGGGTTTGCGCGACATCGTGCCGGGCCTCGACGTGCACGGTGATGTTGCGCGCGCTTTTCACGAAGCGGGGAAAGTAGTGATCGGGGCGCTCGATCATCAGATGCACATCGAGCGGCACGGTGGCGACTTTCGCCGCGGCGTCCACGAAGGCCGGACCGAAGGAAATGTTGTCCACGAAATGGCCGTCCATCACGTCGCAGTGCAGCCAGTCCCCGCCCGCGGCCTCGGCCCGGCGCACCTCGGCGTGGAGCTGCCCGAAGTCGCAGGCGAGCAGCGAGGGCGCGACGAAGATGGGATGTGCGGTCATGGGTGAAAATGGACGGCGGAGAAAATAACCGTGGAGGCGCAGAGGGGCGAGAGCGGACCGGGGAAAAATTCAAAACCCCAGCTTTGTCCGCACCTCTCACATAACTCCCGGTGGTTCACAGCAGCCACGTCGCCAGGGAAAAATAGAGTGCGAGCGTGAGCACGTCGGTGACGGCGAGCGTGATCGGACCGGCGGCGATTTTCGGGTCGAGCTTCCAAGCGTGGAGGAGCGAGGGCACCAGCAACCCGGCGAAGCAGGCGATGCCCACGGAGCCAAAAACGCTCGCGCCAATCACGGCGGCTCCCGCGAGAGTGCCCCGCCACAGCCACACGATGGCGAAGACCAATCCTCCACAGCCTGCGCCAAGCATCAATGCGTCCAGCAGTTCGCGCCGGGCGCTGCGCTGGAACCAAGGCCACGTCAGCTTTTCCGCGCGCAGAGCCTGGAGCGTGAGGGTCATGGATTGGATGCTCACGGACTCCGCGAGGGCGAGGACGAGCGCGAGGAAAAAGGCGATGATGATCGCGCGCTCCAGCGTGGCCTCGAAGATGCCCGCGAGCAGCGCACCGAGCGTGCCGCTGCCGATGGTGGCGAGGAGCCACGGAAAGCGCAGGCGGAATGCCTTGAGCGGGGACGCGCCTTGCATCTGTGTGATCTTGAAGCCGAGCGTCTCGAACATGTCGTTCACCTTTTCCGGTTCGGCGAGGTCCAGCGCCTCCTCGGCGAAAACGCCGATGTCGATGATGCCCGTGACGCGGCGTTGCTCATCAATCACCGGGATGGCGAAAAATTTGTAGAGGACGAAAAGTTCGCATGCCTCGAGCAGCGTGGCGCTCTGTGGGATGGCCACGACGCGGCGGATCATCAGTTCACTCAGCGGCGTCGCGCCCGGCGCGGTGAGCAGGCGGCGGGTGGGCAGTACGCCTATGAGCCGCGCAGTTGCGTCGGCCACATAGAAATAGATGATGCGTTCGCCGATTCCGCGCTCGCGGATAACCGCCAGCGCCTCGTCGATGGTCATCGTTTCGCGCAGCAGCGCGAAATCAGTCCGCGCGTGGGCCAGGACGGACTCGTGGAGATGGGCCGGCCCGGACATACACGGCGAAACGGGCGCGTTACCGCCCCGGCATCTCGACTTTCGGCGGTGGCGGCGGCGCGCTGCGCTGGTCAATGTAGGCCCAGACGCCCACGGCGAAAGCCATCACGAGCGCGGCACAGACGATCATCCGCGTGAGCGAAGGATCAGGTGCCGCAGGCATGGGACTGCCTATTCGACGAGCGTGTCGATTTTCTCCGCGACTTCGAAATCGAGATCCGTCACTCCGCCTTCGGTGTGGGTGGAAAGGGCGATGCGCACCTTGCTGTCGCGGATGTCGATCTCGGGGGAGTGATCGTCTTCCTCGGCGATCTCAGCCACGCCATTCACAAACTCGATGGACTGCGAGAAATCGTCGAACTCGAAAGTCCGCTCGATGTGCTTCTTGTCGTGGTCCCACTCGGGAAGCTTCTTGAGCCATTCTTTAATGTCTTTTGCGTTGAGTAGGTCGGCCATGGAATTGTTGGATTGGGTTTGGGGTTGGGAGAAGTAGCATCCGCTTTTGGCAATTCAAACGGAATCTATGCGCGGTTCGAACCGCAAGATCGGCCTTGCCGGTGCGGTGCGTGCGGCGGTAGTAGTGCCGGCCCACTTTCTACCAATCCAACCTCTGCAACGCACACTTCCCATGGGCAAAATTTACAACAACATCGTCGAAACCATCGGCCACACGCCGCTCGTGAAACTCAACAAAGTCACCGCCGGACTCGATGCGACCATCGCGCTTAAGTGCGAGTTTTTTAACCCGCTCGGATCGGTGAAAGACCGCATCGGCATGGCCATGATCCAGGACGCGGAGGAGCGTGGCGTGCTGACGAAAGACACCGTCATCATCGAACCGACGAGCGGAAACACGGGCATCGCGCTCGCGTTTGTGGCGGCGGCGAAGGGGTACAAGCTCATCCTCACGATGCCGGAGACGATGTCCGTGGAGCGGCGCACGCTGCTGGCCATGCTCGGCGCGAAGCTCGTGCTCACGCCCGGCGGGGAGGGGATGAAAGGGGCGATCGCGCGGGCCGAGGACTTGGTGAAAAACACGCCAAACGCGTGGATGCCGCAGCAGTTCAACAACCCGGCCAATCCGGCGATCCACGCGAAAACCACCGCCGAGGAACTGTGGGAGGACACGGACGGGAAGATCGATATTTTGATTTCCGCCGTCGGCACGGGTGGGACGATCACGGGGTGCGTCGAAGTCATCAAGCCGCGCAAATCCAGCTTCCAGGCAATTGCCGTGGAGCCGAAGGATTCGCCGGTCATTTCGCAGACCCTCGCGGGGCAGCCAGTGAAGCCGGGACCGCACAAAATCCAGGGCACCGGCGCGGGTTTTGTGCCGAACAATCTGCACCTCAAGGACGCCGCCGGAAATGCGCAGATCGTCGAGTGCGTGCAGGTCTCGAATGACGACGCCTTCGCGATGGCGCGGCGTTTGGCGAAAGAAGAAGGCCTGCTCGTGGGCATTAGCACGGGCGCGAATGTGGTTGCGGCCGTCGAGGTCGCGAAGCGGCCCGAAAACAAGGGCAAGCTGATCGTGACCGTGGCGTGCTCGACCGGCGAACGCTACCTCTCCACCGCGCTCGCCGCCGACGCGCGGGCGGAAGTGGGCGCGTAATCTCCGCCGCTATGTGAGCCGCGTCTTGGCCCACGGCCCGTGCTACGGAATCGCGGCTTCGGTGGTGTCAGCAGTGCGGTCCCTCACCAAAGAATGCTTGGCGACCAAGGCCGGAACAGGAACACTCGCAGCCAACGAACGGGCTCGTCCGTCTCTCCCCGTCCACCCTCACTGCACCATGAATACACGGCCTTGGAATTTCCTCGTCCAATCCCTCTGCACGGTCGCGGTGGTGGCGTTGCTGATTTCCACCTCCGGGTGCAAGAGGAAATCTGCGCCACCACCGTCCCCGCCGCCGCTGAAGCCGGTAAATATCACCGTCGAGATTCACGTTTACAGTATGTTGCGCACGCAGGCGGTGGAGACGGTCCTCGGCCAACCGACGGGCACGGACTTTGCGAATGTTTTGAAAACCGTCCAAGCACTCGTCACGGAGAAAAAGGCGACCCTTGTAGCGACACCCACATTGACGACGATGAGCGGACAGCGGGCGGTCATCGAATCCATTCTGGAACATAAGTTCCCAACCGAATTCGACCCGCCGCAGATACCGCAGACGTTCGGAGGAACGACGACGAAAGTGACGAAAACAACCACCGTCACGGAAGAAAAGACCACCTTCCCGATGACTCCTACCACACCGACGGCGTTTGAGGTGCGCAACATGGGCCTCACCTTGGAATGTGAACCGGTCGCCAGCGACGACCGGAAGGAAATCACCATCAATCTGGTGCCGCAAACCGTCGCACTCCAAAGAACCGTGAAATACAAAACCGCCAATGGCGGGGAGATCGAGCAGCCGGAATTTTACACGAAAAAGATCACGACTTCAGTGATGGTGAAGAATGGCGGAGTCGCCTTCCTCGGCACCTTGGAACCGGACCGGGCGATGTCTAAAGACGAGGATTTAACCGAAGTCCTGTTCCTGCGCGCGACGGTGCGGTGAATGGGCGCGGGCGTTCCCGAAATGTCGGGAGAGCATGACTGGCGGTTGACGGCGGGGCGACCTCGCCGTTTCCTCTGCCCGCACGCCTGCATGAAACTCCTGCGCCTCACCACCACGCTGCTCGTTCTCGGGGCGTCCATTCTTTTCTCAGCGACCCACGCCGCCGAGTCCGCGCGGGCTCCGGTGGGGAAAGCGGCGGCGACGCCGAAGGCGGGCAAGGACGCGAAGCATCGGCAGGCGGCGGCGGAGTTTTTCGCGGGGCAGATTCCGCGGTTGAAGATCGAGCTCTCGCCCGAGCAGCGCGACAAACTGCAAAAGGACGAGCGCAATTATGCCGAGGCCACGCTGACCGAGACGACACTGGCCGGGCCGGTGATTTATCAAAAGGTGGCGATCAAGCTGAAAGGCTCGGCGGGCAGTTTTCAGCACCTCGACGGCAAGCCCGGAATGACGGTGAGCTTTGACAAAGGCAAGGACGGCGAACGCTTCCATGGGATGAGGAAAATCCACCTCAACAACTGCGCGCAGGACGGCACCTACCTGAACGAACTCATCGCCGGCGAGATAGCCCGCAAGGTCGGTGTGCCGGCGTCACGCTGCTCGCACGCGTTTGTGGAGCTGAACGGGCGCGACCTCGGGCTCTACGTGGTGAAGGAGGCGTTCACGAAGGACTTCCTGGCCGCCTTTTACAAGAACACCGACGGCGATCTCTACGATGGTGGCTTCTGCGCGGAGGTGAATGAGAACACCGAAAAAGATCAGGGCGATCCGAACGACAAGACCGCCCTCAAGGAACTGATCGCGGCGTGCCAGGAACCGGACAACGACAAGCGGTGGGTGCGGCTCGGCAAGATTCTGGACATCGACAAGTTCATCAATTTCACCGTGCTGGAAATCGCCCTCGTCCACTGGGACGGCTACAACAACAACCGCAACAACTACCGGTTTTACCGCGACCCGGACTCCGGCAAGTTCTCGTTCTTCCTGCACGGCATGGACCAGCTCTTCGGCGAGGAAAACTGGCCGATGATGCGCGGCTTCGACACGCTCGTGGGCGGTGCGGTCACCCGCTGCCCGCAGGGTGCCGCGCTCTACAAGGCGCGGGTCGAGTCCGTTTACCAAAACCTCCTCGTGAAAGAAGACTGGCCCGCGCGTGTCACCGCCGAGGGCCGCCGCGTGCGCGATGCCATTGCGGTGAAAGACGGGCGCTGGGCAAAGGAATACGAGAACCAGATCAACGAGGTGCGCGGCCGGCTCTCGCGCCGCATCGCGGCGATCGGCCGACAGCTCGGAGTGGCGATGAAGCCGGTGGTCTTCGACGCGAAAGGTGCGCTGAAAGTCGGCCCGGGCTGGGCACTGCAAGGCGGCGAGGGCGGGCAGGGTGACGAGGTGAAACTCGAAAACCGCGACTGCCTGCACCTCGTTGTCACCGGTGCGGCGACGCCCTCCTGGCGGCAGTCCGTGCAGTTGGACGCGGGGCGGTATCGCTTTGAAGTCATGGCGCGGACCCGTGGCGTGGCGGCGACGGACGACGAGAAGGGTAGGGGTGCGGGTCTGCGTGTCTCCGGCCAGGCAAAGCGCGCCAACGCGCTGGAAGGCGACACCGCGTGGCAGAAGGTCAGCTACGAATTTGAAACCGGCGGCGGCGATGTCCCGCTGGTGGCCGAACTGCGCGCCGCGAAAGGCGAGGTTTGGTTCCTGCGCGACACTTTTCAAATCATCCGCGGCAAATAGGCGCGTCCGCCGCTCCTGTCGCTGCCACCGGCAGACGATTTCCTGTAACCTCGCGTGCCGTATTCGTCAGGAATCTGCGTGAACACAAAAATCTGCTCCCTTTGCCACACTCCCATCCCGGCGGATGCGCCGGGCGGGTTCTGTCCGGCGTGCCTGCTGCGCGACGCAGCGGAGCCCGCGTCCGCCGGCCGCGCCGCGCCGACCATCGCAGAAATCGCCACCGCATTTCCCCAGCTCGAGATTCAATCGCTCATCGGCCAGGGCGGCATGGGCTTTGTCTATAAAGTGCGGCAGCCGTCGCTCGATCGCACCGTTGCCTTGAAAATCCTGTCGCCCGAGCTGGGGCGCGACCCGGCGTTTGCCGAGCGCTTTGCCCGCGAGGCCCGCGTGCTCGGAAAACTCAACCATCCGAATATCGTCACCGTCTTCGAGCACGGCGAGAGCGGCGGCTTTTTCTACCTGCTCATGGAGTTGGTGGACGGCGTGAATCTCCGCCAGGCCATGCGCGCGGGCCGTTTCACGCCGCAACAGGCGCTCGGCGTCGTTCCCGGCATCTGCGACGCGCTCCAGGCCGCGCACTCGCAGGGCGTGTGGCACCGCGATATCAAACCCGAGAACATCCTGCTCGACGCGCGCGGCGGAGTGAAAATCGCGGACTTTGGCATCGCCCGCATCGTCGGCGATCCCTTCCGCGACTTCACCCTCACAGCCACCGGCGGTGCGCTCGGCAGCGCCGCCTACATGGCCCCCGAACAGCACGAGCGCCCGCACGACGTGGACCACCGCGCGGACATCTACAGCCTCGGCGTGGTCATTTACGAAATGCTCACCGGTGAGCTGCCGCTGGGCCGTTTCCCCGCGCCGAGTGAGCGCGCCGCGGTGAGTGCGCGCATCGACGAGATCGTGCATCAGACCTTGGAAAAAGAACGCGCACTCCGCCAGCAAAGCGCGACGGAGGTAAAGACGCAGGTTGAGCAAAGTGCGAAGGAACCGGCGCGACCGCCGATCCCGCCGGACCTGCCGCGCTTCTCGGGCACAGCGATCGCCGGGGCGGTGTGCGCGGTCGTGGGAATCGCTGCGCTCGTTCTGCTCATCCTCGTTCAAGCATAGGAGGCATCATGAATTTTTCTCCAATGCCCTTCGAGATGAGTCCGCTTCACAATCTGCTCGTCCTCGCGCTGGTCGCGATCTCGGTGATCGCTGTGCTCGCCACGACGATCCTCGGCTGGATCGGCGTCTCGCAAATCCGCCGCTCGGGCGGGCGACTCCACGGAATGTGGCTCGCGGTGTTCGACGGTTTGCTTTTCCCGGTACTGTTGCTTGTGATTTTTTGCTTTCGTCTCGCGGCAGAGCAATCGGCACGGACAAACAGGGGCGTAGCACGCTTCGAAGCTGCCGCCCGAAGTTCCCATGTCACCTTCAGTTTTACTCACCCGGAGCAACTGGGTGGGAACGAGATCAGCATGAGCGTGCAAGATGGGCGTGTTTCCAATTGGCTGCCCTCCTCTGGTCAGGCGCTTTCTCTCAAAGACGGAAAGTATCTGGCGGTCCGAGTTCGGGTGGACGCCACTACCCCCGGCTCGCTGATCGCCGAAGTCATGACCACGACATCGCGCGATCGAAAGACTTGGGAAACCAAACAAGCCGCCCTTGGGGCCGGGAAGCGCGTGACGCCATTGGATTTCGCCAATGGTCTGCATGTTTCAGCCTGGCTCGGGGACCAACTTGCGCGCCCATCGCCAGCCGAAGCTGCCATCTCTGCCACTCCATCCGCGCCGTAGGAACCGCCCCCCGCATGACCGAAGCCGCTTTTCACCCCACCCGCTGGACGCTCGTCCTGCGCGCGAGCGGCGAGGGTGCGGAGGCGAAGGCTGCGCTCTCCGACCTGTGTGCGGCCTACTACGCGCCGGTGGTCGCCTTCATCCGGCGCGACGGTCGCGGCGATGACGCGGCGCGGGAAAAGGCCCACACGTTTTTCGCTACTGTGCTGGCCGATGGCATCGGCACGCCGGAGCGGAAACGCGGCCGGTTTCGCGGTTACCTGCTCGGCGCGCTGAAGCACTTCCTTTCCAAACAGCGCGACGCCGCGCTCGCCGAGAAACGCGGCGGCGGCGCGGAGCGCGTTCCGATCGACGCCGGCACGGACACCTCGCCCGGCCTGCCGCTGCCCGCCGCGCCGGACGATGCGCTCATCTTCGACCGCGCCTGGGCCTTCACCGTCATCGCCCGCGCGCTCGACGCGCTGGAGGCGGAGCACGCGGAAAAAGCCACGCACTTCACCACGCTGAAACCGTGGCTCGACGGCGCCGGGGACATCCCGCAGGCCGACGCCGCCCGTGTGCTGGGCCTGTCGGAGACCGCCGTGAAAGTGGCCATCCACCGCCTGCGGGCGCGCTTCCGCGAATTCCTCCGCGCCGAAGTCGCCGCCACCGTGAACGATCCCGCGGACGCCGCGGACGAACTCCGGCACCTCATCGAGATTGTCAGCGCGGCGTGATGCCGCCCGCGCTCACACCCGCTCGCGTTTTTTCAGCGCGAACCACGAGACCAAATATGTGAGGATGCCCCACAGCGCGTGGCCGAGCAGCGCCCGCGCGGCGGGACGCCCGCGCGTGAAAACGTCGCCTGTGGTGAATTCGCGCTCGGGATCAAGGTTGCGATACGACTGGCCGTGGTCGCTGATCACATCGCCACTCAGCTCCCGCTGCCAGAGAAAGCTGGTGTCCATCACGGTCTGCGCGCTGAAGCTCGGCGTGAGGCGACTCACGACGAGGACGGACTTGCTCATGTCGGCGGGGGCCACGGTGCGTCCAGAGAAAATGATCTGCGGGATGAGGATGAGCGGGACAAACATCACCGCCTGCATCACCGACCGTGACAGGGCGGAGATCGTGAGCCCGATGCCCACAGCGGCGACCGCTGTGCCGAGCAGCGCCGCAAGCTGGAGCAGCACCGACCCATCGCGCCCGCCGCTACCGACGATCATGGTCAGGTAAAGCAGCAGCGTTTGCAGCGCGGTGATGCTGGTGAGGAAAAGATACTTGCTTGCGAGGTAGGCGTGCGCGCCCACGCCGACGAGCCGCTCGCGTCGGTAAATGGCGAGCTCTTTCACAATCTCCTGCGCCGCATTGCTGCACCCGAACCACAGCGTGGCGAGATACGCGAAGAACATCGTGAGGGAACGCTCGTTGCTCACCCACACCACGAGCACCGCGATGATGATCGGCTGGCCGATGAGCAGCGCAAAATTTCGCCAGTCCGAGCGCAGGATCGACCACTGCCGCGCGAGGAGGATCGGCAGGGCGAAAGCGCGGCGCGTCCGGCCCGCGGCCACCGGCACCGCAGGCGGCGCTGCCACTTCGATCGCCCCGGCGAGATTGCGCTCGGTGAAGGCTTTCTGCCAGTGCTTCGGCGGCTGCTCGCCGAGCCGGTCGTAAAGTCCGGTGAGCTTGGGCACCTTGAAGTATTCGCGCGCACTTTGCGCCGAGCCCTGAAACGCCAGACAACCGCCGACCAGCACGATGAGCTGGTCCATGAGGTAGGCGTTTTCCATGACGTGCGTGGTGCAGACGATGGTGCAGCCGGTGTCCGCGAGATCGCGGAGCAGCTCCATGAGTTGGAACTCCGTGGCGGGATCGAGGCCGGAGCTGGGCTCGTCGAGGAAGAGGATCGAGGGCCGCGCCAGCAGCTCCACGCCCACGCTCACGCGCTTGCGCTGGCCGCCGGAGAGATTGCTGATGGATTTCGCCGCGTGCGGGCGCAGACCGAGCTGATCGAGCGTTTGCAGGACGAGCTTTTGGATTTCCAGCGGTGGCGTGCCCGCCGGCAACCGCAGCCGCGCGCTGAAGCGCAGCGCTTCGGTTACCGTCAGCTCGGGATGCACAATGTCCTCCTGCGGGACGAACCCGAACGAGTGCGGATCGTGGCCCGCGTACACGTCCTCGCCATCCACAAACACCGCGCCGCGCTCCGGCGCGCGCAACCCGCTCAGCGTGGTCAGCAGCGACGATTTGCCCGCGCCGCTCGGGCCGATGATGCCGACGAAACGCGAAGCCGGGATCGCGAGGTTCACGTCATCAAGGATCGTCAGCGCGCCCGAGCGAAAAAAGACGTTGCCCGCGCGGATGGTGCCGCCGGCGGCGTTGGCCACGCGGTTCAAGGCATGGCCGTCGAACTGAAAACAAAACGGCCCCACCTGCAGCCGATCGCCGATGGTCAGCGACTGTGTGTCGAACCGGTGGCCGTTCACAAATGAGCCGGCCGTGCTGTTCAGATCCGTGACCACCACACCTCCACCCGGCCCCATTTTCACCGTCACATGGCGGCGCGAGACGCCGGGATCGTTCAGCCAGACCTCGATGCCCGCGTCGCGCCCGATGGTCATCTCGCCCACCACCTCGAAACGATCCGCCTGCTGCCCGCGCACCAGCATCTGCGCGCCCGCCGCCACTTCCTGCTCGCCCACGCGAGGCGGCTCTCCCACTCCAAATTCCACGATGGCCGGGCCGATCCCCACCTTGTCCCCCGGCTGGAGCGTGAATGGCGCGGTGATACGTTCGCCATTGACCAGCGTGCCGCGAACACTGCCGAGATCCTCGACGACGCACTGCTTTCCATCCCACGCAAACCGGCAGTGCTGCCGCGAAATCTCGACATGCTTCAGCACCAGCCCCGCGTCTGCGGAGCGCCCAGCCACGCAGACGCCGGGCTTGAGCGCATGGACTTTCGGCGACAGACCGCCAGTGACAGCGAGGTAGGGCATGGACGTTTTCGGGTGCCGCCAAGTTAATGCGCCGAACCGCTCCGCAATTGCAAACTAGATGTCGGCAGCGATTCCAGAGCGGGCTCCGGACGACCTGTGTGCGATCTCGACAACTCGGCGGCGTTGGCTAGCTCCGCTCCCCATGAGCACCGCACTTCTCGACATCCCCGCGTTCTGCCGTCGTGTGATCGTGTCCAGCTCTACGGAAGAGGGCGCGCGCAAGGCACTCTACGCCGAGGCGGGTGTGGCGGAATACTGGATCGTTCTCCCGCGCGAACGGAAAATCGAAGTCTATCGCCAGCCTGGAGACGGCATCTATGCGGCAAGAATGGTGGCGGAGGGCGACGCGGTCCTGACATGCAGCAGCGTGCCCGGTGTTCAGGTCGCCCTCGGTGAATTGTTTGCGTGATCTGACGGGATTGTTTTGGGAACGCAAAAAGAGCGAACGTCACCTATGTGTCACTGCGTCGCGGATAGTGCGATCGAGTCACAGATAAGCATGTCATCATGGCGCTTTGAATAAACAAGGCGTGCCTTGTAATGCAGGACATAAATAGCTGTTATTCACCGTGTTTTAGATATTCTGCTAAGTGGAAGCGCAGAGTGGCACTGGGAAAGCTGAATAAGTATTCGTTAGTCAAGCCAACAACAAAAAACTTTACTTAACAACAAACATCATGAGCCTAATTCGTTACCAATTCCCTGAAGCTTCCAATTGGCCGTCTTCGGACCGCCTTTCAATCCTTCGCGATGAAGTGAATCGCCTGTTCGATTTCTCCTGGCCTAGCCGAGACAGCGGACTTTTCAGCGGCTGGTCGCCAGCTCTCGACGTGTATGACAACAAGGACAACCTTGTCGTCCAAGTCGAATTGCCCGGCATGAAGAAGGAAGAAATCGAGATTGCCCTGCACGAAGGTGTTTTGACAGTCTCCGGCGAACGGAAAACAGGGTCCGAGCGCAAGGAGGGCGAGGTCTTCCGCAGCGAGCGTTACTTCGGAAAATTCCAGCGCAGCGTGACTTTGCCGGTCGCTGTGGATGGCGCGCAAGTGAAGGCCTCCTACAAGGAGGGCGTCCTGACCATCGACCTGCCGAAAGCTGAAGAAGCAAAGCCCAAGCAGATAGCGATTAGCGTCTCGTAACTCGCAACATCTACCCATCTCGAAATTATGACTACCACCTGCACTCCACCCGCAACGAAGTCGGCCGAAGCCAGTAACGGTGCGACACGTGTCAGCTACCTAACGCCGCTGGCCAACATCCTCGAAACCAAAGAAGCCTACGTGCTCGAAGCTGAACTTCCGGGCGTCGCCAAAGAAAACCTCGAAGTAAGTGTAGAGAACGGACAACTTACCATAACGGGACGCCGTGCGGTTGGCGCGCCGCACGAGCGGACGGTGTATCGCGAATCCCGTGGACTCGACTACCGGCGAACCTTCGAACTGGATCCCGCCATCAATGCCGCCGGGATCAGCGCGAAACTCGAACAAGGCGTGCTCACCCTCACGCTGCCGAAAGCCGAGTCGGTAAAACCGCGGAAGATCGCGGTCAACGACTAAGCAGGACGGCGCTCACCACACCCCGCAGGTCGCACCCGCGCCTGCGGGGTGTTTCCGTTGCGCCCAATTGTGGTGAGGAGACTCGGCTAAGGCTGTGAAGCAGCCTTCCGGCACTGGGTGCTGTTGGTTCGGGAAAATTCCTCCGCGACAAATTCTCCGCCGTCCACTATTCCTCCGCGCCTTATGAAACCTTACTGGAGCGGAGTCTTTCCCGCCATCACCACCCAATTGAAACGCGACGGCTCCCTCGATTTGGACGGCACGGCCCGTCATATCGAAGTGCTCCTTCATTCCGGCGTCGCCGGAATGGTCATGCTCGGCTCGCTCGGCGAAAATCAGTCGCTCGATCCCGACGAAAAACGTCAGGTCGCCGAACTCGCCGTGCGCGTGATCAAGGGCCGCGTGCCGGTGCTCAGCGGCGTGGCCGAGACGAGCGCAGCAGCCGCCATTCGTTATGTGCGCGACTGCGAGCGCCTCGGGCTCGATGGCTTCATGCTCATGCCTGCGATGAATTACAAGACGCCCGACCCGCAGGAAACGCTCGCCCATTTCCGCACCGTGGCGAAGTCCACCGGACTGCCGATCATGATCTACAACAACCCGATTAGCTACGGGAACGACATCACGCCGAAGATGTTCGCCGAGCTAGCGAGCGTGAAAAATTTCGTGGCGCTCAAGGAATCGAGCGGCGACACGCGGCGCATCACCGACCTGCACAACACCGTCGGCGGCCGCTACGCCATCTTCACCGGCGTGGACAACCTCGCGCTGGAAAGCGCCATCCTCGGCATCGACGGCTGGGTCGCCGGGACGGGCATCGCCTTTCCCGCGGAAAACCAATATTTGTGGGAACTGATGCAGGCCGGGCGCTGGGACGAGGCGCGCAAAATTTACCGCTGGTTCACGCCGCTACTGCACCTCGATGTGCATGTGAAATTCGTGCAATACATTAAGCTCGCGGTGCAGGAATGCGGCCTCGGCAACGAATGGACGCGCGCCCCGCGCCTCCCACTCGCCGGTGCGGAGCGCAAAGCTGTTCTCAAGATCATCCACGACGGCATCGCCGCGCGTCCGAAACTGCCGAAGCTGCCGAAGCTGCGCCGAAAATAGCGTTTGCCACATTGGTCAAATTGGTCAAATTAGGCACATGAACAATTCGGTGTCGCTTTACGAAGCCAAGACGCAGCTATCAACACTGCTGCGCGAGGTGGAAGGCGGGGCCGTGATCACGATCACGCGCCACGGGAAGCCGGTCGCGGAGCTTCGCGGCTTGGCCGCCGAGCGTCCTCGCGCGCGCGCAGGCTCGCTGAAATCACCGGGCTTTTACATGGCGGACGATTTCGATGCGCCTCTGCCGGAGTTCGCCGAATACATGAGCACTACTGAAGAGGCGGCGCTGCGCGTGGCAGAGGAGCCGGCGACGAGGCAGGCGAAGCCCAGGCGCTGATGGATTTGCTCCTCGATACAAGCGCGCTCATCCTTTTCCTTGAGGCCTCCAAACGGCTGCCTCGCACGGTTAAGGAGTTGATCGAGTCTTCTGACAACCGTGCTATGGTGAGCATCGTTTCGGCATGGGAGATCGCCATTAAATCAGCGATCGGAAAGCTCTCGATCCGCTATCGCGTGGAACCGGACTTGCGGCTGGCTTTGATGTCCAATGGCATCGAGATGTTGCCAGTCACATGGGAGGACATCGGCCGCCTGGAATCGCTGCCGCTGCATCACGGCGATCCTTTCGATCGGATGCTGATCGTGCAGGCGATGCGGCTCAGGCTTCACGCCGTAACGCCCGATGAAACGTGGGATCGATACGGTATTTCGCGGATATGGACCTAGGCGTTGGGGTTCCACAGCGCGTCACAGCCATCGACTCTCACACCGGCGGCGAGCCGACGCGCATTGTAATTGCGGGCGGGCCGGATCTGGGCGCTGGGAGTGTGGCGGAAAAAGCGCGGGTCTTTGGCGAGAAGCACGATTGCTTCCGTCGCGCCGTGGTGAATGAACCGCGCGGGAGCGATGTGCTCGTGGGCGCGCTGCTCGTCGAACCGGTGGACGCGACGTGCGCGGCGGGCGTGATTTTTTTCAACAACGTGGGCCTGCTCGGGATGTGCGGGCACGGTACCATCGGGCTCGTCGTCACACTCGCGCATCTTGGCCGGATCGGTGTCGGAGCGCATCGGTTTGAAACGACTGTCGGAGTGGTCACGGCGACGCTGCACGCGGATGGGAGCGTGTCGGTTGCGAACGTGGACAGCTTTCGCAAGGCGCATGCGGCGACTGTGGAGGTGCCGGGCATCGGGCCGATCACGGGTGATGTGGCGTGGAGCGGAAACTGGTTCTTTCTCGTCGCCGAGCACGGGCAGGAGATCGTGCATGTGAACGCGGCCGCCCTGACTGGATTCGCAACGCGCATCCGCCGCGCGGTGAACGCGCAGGGTTTCCCCGAGGTCGATCACGTCGAGCTGTACGGCTCGCCAACGCAGGCGGGAAGCCATTCGCGGAGCTTTGTGCTCTGCCCCGGCGGTGCGTATGACCGCTCGCCGTGCGGCACTGGCACGAGCGCGAAACTCGCGTGTCTCGCCGCGGACGGAAAGCTGGCCGAGGGCGCGGAGTGGGCGCAGGAGAGCATCATCGGCAGCGTTTTCCGCGGCTCCTTCCGGTGGGTGGACCGCGCGCGCGGAATCATCGCGCCGACCATCACCGGCATCGCATACATCACCGCCGAAACCACCCTGCTGCTTGATCCCGCCGACCCATTCCGGTGGGGGCTGACTTGATTCCATGAAACTGATCCTCACGCTTCTCTTTGCCGCCACACTCACCTCGCTTGCGGCGGAGCGCCCCCGGTTGCAAATCATCAACGGCAGCACCGAGCCTATCGACATTTTCTGGCTCAAAAGTGATGGCGAGCGCGTGCTGAACGGCTCGGCGGAGCCCGGCGCGGACAACATCACCACCACGGCCATCGGGTATCAATTCGTGGTCGTCGGGCGGAGGGACAAGACCGAGGTGAAAGTGACTTCCGAGGTGCCGGTGCAGGGCTACCACTTCGACCCGCAGGGCAAAGACGGCGTGCCCGCTTTTTACACGCAGGCGGTGAGTGCCCACGGGTTTCCCATTGTCGCGTCCGCGAAAGTGAATCCGTATGCCCTGAAGGAGGCGGCCTTTCTCGTGGACCTCATGCTGGCGTCTCGGCCCGACGTGCGGACCGCGATGATCAAAAGTGGCGCGCGCATGTGCCTCCTCGCCCATGATGAATTCACCAGCGATCTGCCGGAGTTTGCGCGTTTCGCCAAAGACCCCGAACCCGATTTCCCGACCTTTACCGGCAAGGAATTTTGGGACGCCCGCGCCCGCGGCACCGGCGGCAGTCCGACCGATCCCTTTTGCACGAGCGCCGAGGAAAACCTGCTCGGCTTTCCCGGCGATCCCTATGCGGCGGAGTGCATCCTCATCCATGAATTCGCGCACTGCATCCACCTGCGCGGCATGACGAATGTGGACCCGACTTTCGACACGCGGCTCAAGACGACCTACAACGCGGCGATGAAGGCCGGCTTGTGGAAGGGAAAATACGCGAGCGTGAATCACCACGAATACTTCGCCGAGGGTGTGCAGTCGTGGTTCGACAACAACCGCGTGAACGACCACGACCACAACCATGTGAACACCCGCGCGCTGCTGCTCGAATACGATCCCGGCCTCGCCGCCATGTGCCGCGAAGTCTTCGGCGACACCGTGCTCAAATACACCAAGCCAGCCACGCGGCTCACCGGCCACATGGAGGGCTACGATCCGGCCAAGGCACCGTCATTCGTCTGGCCGGAGCGGCTCGCGGCGGTAAAGAAGGCGATCCACGAGCACGCCGTCGCCCGCGAAAAAAAGGCGAACGCCGCGGCCCCGTGAGACACACAGTGGGCGATCGGGTGTTCGTGGCGAGCTACGCGCCCCGAGTCGGGCGGGCTTGCTGGCTTCGCGCATTTGACCAGCGGCAGCAGAGGTCGCGGGCGGCTTCGGGCCAGGTGGGAAAGTGGAAGGTAAAGCCGGAAGCGAGGAGGCGCGTGGGGGTGACGCGGCGGCTTTTGAGGATGAGTTCGCTTTCGGTGCGAAGGAAGCGGGTGCCGATCTCGATCAACCACGCGGGGGCGGGGAGACCGAAGGAGACGCCGGCTGCCTGGCGCAAGACGCGCATGAAGTCGGCGTTGGGGACCGGGTGGGGTGCGGCGAGGTTGATAGGGCCGGTGAGGTCGTCTCGGGCGATGATCCAGCGGATGGCGCGGATGAAATCCTCGTCGTGAATCCATGACATGAATTGGTGGCCGTCGCCGGCGCGCCCGCCGAGGCTGCGGCGTACGAGACCGAGCAGGGTGGCGAAAATTCCGCCGGCATCGGGGCTCATCGTCATGGCGGAGCGGAGGATCACTTTGCGGGTGTGCGGCGTGGACGCTTCCTCCAAGGCCCGCTCCCAGGCCCGCGCGACTTCGATGCTAAAGCGCCAAGTGTCCGGCGTGTTGGGTTCATCGCCGCCGAGGATACCGGTCGCCTCGTCGTTCGCAGATTCGTAACGGTGCGCGTAGATCGTCGCCGTGCCCGCCTGTAGCCACACGCGCGGCGGCTGTCTCGCGGCGGCGATGGCAAGGCCGACGGCGTGGGTCGAGTCCACGCGCGATTGCATGATCTCGCGCCGGTTCGCGGTGTGGTAGCGGCAGTTCACGCTGCGCCCGGCGAGATTGATGACGGCGTCCGCGCCGTCGAGCTGCGCGCACCAGTCGCCAGGCGTCGCTCCGTCCCACGCGAATGTTTTCCACGCAGTGGGCTGTGGATGGCGGGTGAGCACGACGACCGCGTGTCCCTCGGCGTGAAAAGCTCGCGCGAGGAGGGTGCCGACCTGGCCAGACCCACCGGGGATGACGATCTTCATCGCGGCTTGCAGTAGCCATCGCTCGCGCAGGCGGCGGCGGGAAAGGCGTCGAGTTTTTCGCGCAGATCTCCGTCGCTCGCGCCGAAAAGCCAGCGGCTGATTTTGTGGCGGTTTTCGGAAACGACCTCGCACGCCCGGCGGGCGAGCGGGAGCAGCGCGGGATGCGCGAGGCGGAGCGACCATTCGCGATACTCGCGCAGCGCCCACAGGCACATGACCCACGCGCTGCCGCCCTGCCACACGTCGCCGGTGTCGCTGATGACAACGATTTCGCGCTCGGGATGAAGCGCGCCGATGCCGGGGAAGCGGCAGGCGATTTCAGGCGATTGCAGCGGGATGAAAACCAGCGGTACGAAGGCGGGCTGCTGGTCGAGCCACGTCCGACAGCGCCGGCAGACGTGGCAGGTGCCATCGTAAAGGATGTAGAGGCGCTTCATAAATTTGCGGTTAGCCGGCGACGTTGACGCGGGCTTGCGGCGCGAGCGGTGGCGGCGCGCTGTGCAGGAGGGCGCGTTTCCGCATTTTACTGAAGACGTAGAGGTTGAAGAAGTGCATCGCACCGAGGATCAGGAGGACCGCGCCGATCTTGGTGCTGAGAACTTCCAGCAATTCCTGCAGGTTGGCGGCCTTGTCGCCATATTTCAGTGCGAGACTCACGTAGCCGACATTGACAAGGTAGAAGCCGACGAGCAGCAGATGATTGATGGAATCGGCGAGGGCCTCGTTACCGTGGAAGGCATCGACGAGAAAAAGGCGGCCGTTTTTGTGGAGCGTTCGCGCGACCCAGACGGTGAGAGCGATGCTGATGGCGAGGTAAAGGGCGTAGGTCCCGACGATGTAGTTCATGGTTGTTTGGTTTCTAGTTTGGTTGTTTTTGTGTTTTCAGAATTCTGTGAAAATTGTTGGCAAAAAAAGGGTCGGTCATTTGAGAAACTTCAGCGCCCAGGGAACGATGCTGCTCTGCTCGGAGCGGACGACTTTGCTGAGCACGCCGTCGGCCATCTCCATGAACTCGCAAAGCGCTTTGGTCTGTTTGGTGAAGGCGACGGCATCCGGCGATTTCAGGCCGTCGGCGCGGTCAATGCAGTCCTTGAGGACGTTGATCGCCGGTCGAATTTCGCGGCGTTTTCGCTCGCGGACGATGATGCAGAACATCTTCCAAACGTCCTTTTCCGCTTCAAAATACTCTTTGCGTTCGCCTTTTCGGATGACGCTGCGGACAAGCCCCCAGCCGACGAGTTCGCGCAGGTTGGTGTGGGCGTTGCCGCGACTGATCTTGAGCTCCTCCATGACCTCGTCTGTGGTCAGTGGGCCAGAGGTGATGATGAGAAGCGCGTGGATCTGGGCCATCGTGCGGTTGATGCCCCAAGCGCTGCCGATGCTGCCCCATTGGGTGACGAATTCATCGCGCGCCACGTCGAGTTGCAGGCCCTCAGCGGTGGGAGTCGGGCGGCTGATCTTTTTCATTTTGTATTTTCAGTATTTAATGAAAACATAAATTCGGCAAGTGCTTTTTTGGGGGCCGCGAGCCCGGCCTGTCGTCCTGAGTTCCCGACCGCCGGCTCCCACCGGTAACTCCACTCTAGGATGACCGGCGTTTTCCGGTCGATTCGGTCTAGCGTTTGACAAACGCGGTGCCCCCGGCTTGCCTACCGCCCCGATGAAACGATTCCTCTCCATCTTTACCGTCTCCCTCGCGTTCGCCCTCCTCGGCGGATGCGTCACCGCGCCTTCTGGCGGCGCTTATAAGGTGACGGCCTTTAAGCCACATAACCCGGCGAACGTTCGCGTGAAGGTTTCCACCTCCACGCAGAACATCTACGTGCTCGAAGGCGACCGTCTGCTCATGGCCGTGCAGGGCTGTGTGGGCAAGGCCGATTCACCGACGCCCGCGGGCAATTTTCACATCAACGCCAAGAACAAAACCAAGCGCCGCGTGAGCGAGCCGGATGCCGGTTACCCAATGGCTTACTGGTGCGAGTTTTTGCCCGCGTATGGGCTGCACGAAGGCTTCGTGCATCCGTATCCGCGCACGCACGGCTGCATCCGCCTGCACAAGGAGGCGGCGGCACGGCTATTTGCTCTCGTGAAAGTGGGCACTCCGATCAACATTTCGCGCACCCAGCCGGAGGATTCGCAATATGGTCACTTCGTCCGCAAGCTCGACCAGAGTCGCGACCCAGATCCACCGCGCTCCTACATGCTGTCGCCGGCCTGGTTCAAAGATCCCGCCGGTCCGTTGCTGATCGAAGGCTGATTTTCAAAAACGGTTTATATGCGGTCGCTGATGCTGGAAACTCCGGCTCAGCGACCGCATAGTTTCCAGACCATGAGCACACCCGCCGCACCTGCCAAACGCGTCAACCTCCGCACGCCCGATGTCATGGCTGCCGTGCAGGCGCAGGTGGAGTCGCACTACCGCAGCGAGGTGGTGGAGCGGCTCCGCGTTTCCGGCGGGAGCCTGACGTGCGACGGCCTGACGGTGCGGCTGGCGAAGCAGTTCGGTTTTTGTTACGGCGTCGAGCGCGCCATTGATCTCGCCTACGCGGCGGCGAAAGTTTTTACCGATCGCCGACTCTTCATTCTCGGCGAAATCATCCACAACCCCGAGGTCAACGAACAGATTGCCGCGCTCGGCATCAAAAATCTCATCCCGCCGCACCAGCAGGCCGAGGTCGACGATCTCACGGCGGAGGACGTGGTTATCGTCCCCGCGTTTGGCACCGACGTGAAAACGCTCGCGCGCATCAAGGAACTAGGCTGTCAGATCGTCGATACGACGTGCGGCGATGTGATGAGCGTGTGGAAACGCGTGCGCCAGAACGCCAGTGATGACGTGACCTCGATCATCCATGGCAAAGCTGCGCACGAGGAGACCAAAGCCACGGCTTCGCGCGCGGTTGTCGGGGGGCGCGGACACTACCTCATTGTGCTCACGCTGGCGGACACGGATTACGTTTGCGACTACATCCGTCGCGGCGGGGACAAGGCAGCGTTTTTGGAAAGATTCCGCGGGGCCCACAGCGAGGGCTTCGATCCCGATCTCCACCTCCGCCGCATCGGCGTGGCCAACCAGACGACGATGATGCGCGGCGAAACCGAGGAAGTGCAGCGCCGCGTAGAAGTCGCCATGCGCGACCGCGACGGCGCGGAAAAAGCACGCGAGAGTTTTCGCTTTTTCGACACGATCTGCGGGGCCACGCAGGAGCGGCAGGATGCCTTGCGCGACATGCTGGCCGCGCCGATGGACCTGCTCATCGTCGTGGGTGGTTACAACAGCTCGAACACGTCCCACCTCGCTGAAATGGGCGAGGCCAAGCTCCCCACCTACTTCATCCGCAACGCCACCCGCCTGGAATCGCGCGAGCGGATCACGCATTTCGACCAGCACGCGAAACGCGAAGTCACCACCGAAGGCTGGCTGCGCCCCGGTCCGCTGGTGGTCGGCATCACCGCCGGCGCGAGCTGTCCGAACAACCTCATCGAGGAAACCATTCTTCGTCTCTTCCAGCTCCACGGAGTCGCCCCGGAGCGGCTGCTTGGCGCGTGAGCGGTGACGGTGGACGCATTTACAATGCGGGGGCGCATGCTAGCTTCCCCGCCATGAAAAAACGACTTTTGCAAAGTCTGGGCCTCGTGCTCGTGGTGTTCAACGTCGCGGTCGGGTTCCGCGTTTACCAGGCGACGGGCGCGCAGGAGAAGGAAGACTCGGGCTACGCGAGCATCGCGGTTTTTGCCCGCGCTTTGCAGCTCGTCCGGCAGGACTACGTGGACGAGAATAAGGTGAGCTACGAGGCGCTCACGCACGCCGCCATGCGGGGCATGCTGAGCCAGCTCGATCCGCATTCGCAGTTCATGGAGCCGCGCGATTTCAAAGGCATGCAAGACGATACCAACAGCCGCTTCGGCGGGCTCGGCGTGGTCGTCTCGCAGCGCGAGGGCAATCTCATCATCGTGACCCCAATGGAGGACACGCCGGGCTTTCGCGCGGGCCTTTTGCCGAATGACCAGATCATCAAAATCGACGGAACGGCGACCGAGCGGATGGATCTGAACGAGGCGATCAACCTGCTGCGCGGGGAGGCCGGGCAAAAGGTGACGCTGACCATCCTGCGGCCCGCGACGAAGGAGATCAAAGATTTCGCCATGGTGCGGGAGAACATCAAGGTCGCCAGCGTGAAGGACGCGAAAATCCTGCCTGCGGAACTCGGCGGCGAATTCAAGGTCGGCTACGTGCGGATCACGCAATTCAACGTGCCGACGGCCGATGATCTCGGGAAGAAGCTCGACGAGCTGGAGAAAAAGGGGATGCAGGCGCTCGTGCTCGATCTGCGCTACAACCCCGGCGGGTTGCTCAACTCCGCCGTGGATGTCGCCGGCCAGTTTCTCCCGCCGAAGACGCTCGTCGCCTCCACCGAAGGCCGCGTGGCGTCCCAGAGCAGGTCGTATCGCACCGCTGACAAGGTGAAGCCGCGTCCGCAGTTTCCGCTGGCGATCCTCACGAACACCGGCTCCGCCAGCGGCTCGGAGATTGTCGCCGGCGCGCTGAAGGATTTGAACCGCGCGATCATTGTCGGCGAGACTACTTTCGGCAAAGGCTCGGTGCAGAGCGTCATCCAGCTTCAGGATGGGTCGGCGATGCGGCTGACCACGGCGAAGTATTACACACCGAGCAAACAGGTGATCCACGAGCACGGCGTCTCTCCCACCATCCGCGCGACGCTCACGCCCGAGCAGGAGCGGATGCTCATGCTCCAGCGCCGCGAGGATTCCATGAGCGAATCCGAGCGGAAGGATCTCGCCAACTTCCGCGACCCGCAGCTCGAGCGCGCGGTGGATGCGCTGAAGGGTGTAATGATCTACGCTGACAAGGCGGGGAAGAAGTGATTGGTGAGGGGCGGGAGGTGATTGGTAGAAAGGCACCGCTGCTTCCCATCCGTGCCTAATCACGCATCACCAATCACCAATTACGCCGCCTGCATCCTTGCGATTGAAACGTCGTGCGACGAAACGGCGGCGGCGGTGCTGCGGGGCGGGAAGTTGCTGGCGAGCGAGGTGGCGTCGCAGATCGCCGTTCACGCGCAATATGGCGGGGTGGTGCCGGAGGTGGCTTCGCGCCAGCATCTGCGGGCGCTGCGACCGGTGATCGCGCAGGCGCTGGCGGCTGCGGGCGTGGCGCTGGCTGAGGTCGATGCTTTTGCCGCGACCTGCGGGCCGGGGCTCGCGAGTTCGCTCATGATCGGCACGTCGGTGGCCAAAGGGCTCGCGGTGGCGCTGCGCAAGCCCTACCTCGCAATCAACCATCTCGAAGGTCATCTGCTCTCGCCTTTTTTCGGCACGCATGAAGGCGTGCGACCGGCGGTGGCGCTCATCGTCAGCGGCGGGCATACCCTGCTGGTCGAGATCGAGGCGTTTGGAAAATACCGGCTGCTCGGTCAGACGCAGGACGACGCCGCCGGCGAGGCTTTCGACAAAGTGGGCAAGCTGCTCGGCCTGCCATATCCTGGCGGGCCAAACGTGAACCGGCTGGCGACCAGCGGCGATCCGGCGCGCGTGGATTTTCCGCGCAGCATGCTGCACTCGGACGACTTCGCCTTCAGCTTCAGCGGCCTCAAGACCTCCGTGCGCTACCTGCTCCCGAAGCTCGGCGACATCAGTCTGCCGGATGTCTGCGCCTCGTTTCAGGAAGCCGTGGTGGACGTACTCGTGGCCAAAACCCTGCGCGCCGCCGAAGCCACGGGACGCCGACTCATCGCCGTCAGTGGCGGCGTGAGCTGCAACACCCGCCTGCGCGAAAAGCTCCGCGCGGCCTGCGCGGCGCGGGGCTGCGAGTTGCTCGTCGCGGAGCCCGCGCTTTGCACCGACAACGCCGCCATGATCGGCTACGTGGCCAGGCTGATGCTCGCCCACGGTCAAAGTTCCGCGCTGACCGTGGACATTGATCCGAACCTGCGGCTGGTGGCGTAAACGGGCGGGGCCGTGCTTGCCAGCTTCCGGGACGTGTGGCACTTCTCCGGCGTGCGTTTTTTCCTCCCCATCCCGCTCGTGCTTGCGCTGCTTTGCGCGGGCTGCGCTTCTGCGGGCAAGCAGGCGAAGGCACCGGGCAGCGAGGACGAGAACAGCCGGCTCGCGGAGCAGCGGAGGGTGATGGCGGTGGAACGCGGCGACGTGGCCTCGGCGCGCGGGGCGGAGATCCTGGTTTTTGATCCGAACAAGAAATACGACCCGACAGCCCACGCCGTGGGAGGCCGAACTTACGGGACGGGCGAGGCGCGGACGAAGGCGTATTCCTTCGTGCAGAAAGCCAACCCCGGCACCTACAAAACGCGGGACTTTTACGGGTCGCGGGCCTCGTCGGCGAACGGGATGAAATACGCGACGAAGGAAGCGGCGACGCGCGGTTCGGAGGGGATTCCGCACGCAAACACGCCCGCCGCGACGAAGACGGCGGCGACGAAGGAAGCGTGGGATGCGAACCGGGCCTCGGAGGTGAGCTACCTGCACGACGGCAAGCGCGAGTATCTCGGGAAGGAGAGCAAGAAGCTACGGCAGGGCATTGATCCGGCGACCTTGGGCGACTGGCGCAATGCCGGCGAGACGGTGTCGAACGGCGCGACCTCGGTGGAGAAGTACGGGACGATGAAGCAGCTCACGGTCGAGGACATCCGCGAGTTGCTGAACAAGAGCAAATAGGCGGGTTTCCGGTCGGCGGCATTTTCCTGCTCGCCTCGCGCGCGGCGCGGCCTTTATCCCACACGGGCTACGCCTTATGCCGTCACCCGAAGAGCAGCTTGAAATCCTGAAACGCGGTTCCGCAAAAATCCTCAGCGAAGAGGAATTACTGGCGAAGCTGCGGCTCGGGCGTCCGCTGAATATCAAGCTCGGCGTCGATCCGACCGCACCGGACATCCACCTCGGTTTCACTGTGGCGCTGCAAAAGCTGCGGCAGTTTCAGGATCTCGGGCATCAGGCGATCCTCATCATTGGCGACTTCACCGCGATGATCGGCGACCCGACCGGGCGCTCGAAGGCGCGCCCGCAGCTTTCGCACGACCAGATCATGGGCAACGCGAAAAGCTTTCAGGCGCAGGCGTTCAAAATCCTCGATCCCGCGCACACGCGCACGGTCTTTAATGGCGAGTGGTTCGAGATGATGACCTTTGAGCAGGTGATGAAGCTGAACTCGCGCGTGACGCTCCAGCAGATGCTCCAGCGCGAGGATTTCAAAAATCGCGTGGACCGCGGCGAGGCGGTGCATTTGCACGAAATCCAGTATCCGATCATGCAGGGCTGGGATTCCGTGGTGGTGAAGGCGGATGTGGAAATCGGCGGGAACGATCAGCTTTTCAACATCCTCGTGGGGCGCGATCTCCAGCGCGAGGAAGGCCAGCCGCAGCAGGTGGTCTTTCTCATGCCGCTGCTCGAAGGGCTGGACGGCGTGCAGAAGATGTCGAAGAGCCTCGGCAATTACGTCGGCGTGAACGAGCCGCCGGTGGAGATGTTTGGCAAGCTGATGAGCATTTCGGACGAGCTGATGGCGCGCTACTATCTGCTGCTGCTTGGCGAGCCGGTGCCGGACGGGCACCCGATGGATGCGAAGAAGCAACTCGCGCGGCGCATCGTGGCCCGCTACCACGGCGATGACGCCGGCACGGGGGCTCTGGAGGATTTCAACACGCGGTTCAGCAAGCGTGATCTGGCGAGTGCGGAGCTGCCGATCCTGTCGCTGTCAGACGTCGCGGGCGACATCGTCTCGGCGGTGGTCGCGGCCTACGCGCAGTGTTTTCAAATCACCAAATCCCGAGGCGATGCGCGGCGGCTGGTGGAGCAGGGCAGCGTGCAGCTTCGGGAGGAAAAGGTCACCGACCCGAAAGCCGCGCCCGCTTTCCAGTCCGGCGACGTGCTGAAGCTCGACAAGACGCGCGCGGTGCGGATCGGGTGAAAAAGGTCACGGTGCATACGGACGGCGGCTGCGAGGGCAACCCCGGTCCCGGCGGCTGGGCGGCGGTGCTGGAATATGGCGGACGGACGAAAGAGGTGAGCGGTGGCGAGGCGGCGACGACGAATAACCGGATGGAATTGCAGGCGTCCATCGCGGCGCTCGCAGCGCTGACCGAACCGTGCGAGGTCGAGCTTTTCACCGACTCCACGTATCTGCGCGACGGCATCACGAAATGGATCAAGTCCTGGAAAGCGCGCGGCTGGATGACCACGACAAAACAGCCGGTCAAAAATAAGGATCTCTGGCGTGCGCTCGACGCGGCGGCGACGCCGCACCGGGTCCACTGGCGCTGGTTGAAAGGCCACGCCGGGCACGCGGGCAATGAGCGGTGCGACGTGCTCGCGGGCGCGGAGATCGCGCGCATTAAAAGGCAGTTCACGCGGGAGCAGTTGCGCGCCGCGGTGGACACGTTGCAGGCCGCGCGGGCACCCGGCGCGGGACAACCGGGCCTGTTTCTGATCGGCGGCGCACGGCCATGAAACGCCGCAACTGCGGCATGGCGCCGGCGTTACGGCGTAAGGGGGAAATAAGCATTGCCTTACTGCGAAAGGCGACCTTACGGTGAAGCCGTCATCCCCCACGCCTCTTATGATCGAAGTCGAAATCTACGCCGCCGGTGTTCGCCAACTGGAAAAAATTCTCGAACTCGACCACGAGTTCGAAACGGTTCCGGGACTGCGTTACAAGGTCGATAGCAATCACGACATCGTGTACCTGGATTTTGAGGAGCCAGCGCTCACGATTCAGCAAATCCGGGCGATTTTCCGCAAACTCGGGCTCGAGCCGCGGATCGTCGGCGGGGTGCCGGCGGAACTGAACCCGAAGAGCAAGACCCAGCCGATCCGCATCGGCGATTTGCAGAACTAGAGCTTGCGCCGCGCGGACCGCGGGCGGTGGACAACCGTGGATGGCCCCGCTAGCTTCGCGCGCTTCGCATGGTTACGGCACTCGGGCGCCTCGCGCTTCAATTTCTCCAGTATCTCGGTGAACTCGCCTTACTCGTCTATGAGACGTGCGTGGCCTTGGTCGTGGCTCCGATCCGCTGGCGTCTGGTCATGCGGCAGATCGTGGAAGTGGGCTGGCGTTCGCAGTTGGTGGTCATCGTCACCGGGATGTTCACGGGCGCGGTGCTCACGGCGCAGATGTATTTCCAGTTCGCCGTGCTCGGCATGGAGTCGGCGACGGGCTCGGTGGTGGCGGTGGCGCTTTTCCGGGAACTTGGGCCGGTGCTGACCGGGCTGATGGTCGCGGGCCGGGTCGGCGCGACCAGCGCGGCGGAAATTGGCACCATGAAAGTCACCGAGCAGATCGACGCCCTGCGGGCGCTGGCAGTGCATCCCATCGACTACCTCGTCATCCCGCGGGTGCTCGCGCTGGTGCTTTCCATGCCGCTGCTCGTGGCCCAGTCCGTCGGGCTCGGCATCGTTTCGAGCTACTTGGTGGGAGTGCATTTGCTGAACATCCCCGGCCCGTTTTTTCTCGAAAATCTCTACAGCTACGTCCGCCTGCGCGACCTCAAGATGGCGCTCTCCAAGGGCTTCTGCTTCGGCGTGGTCATCATCTTTGTGAGCTGCCACCAGGGGCTCAATGCCAAGGAAGGCGCGGTCGGAGTGGGCCGCGCGCCCACGGAGGCGGTGGTCATCAGCTCGCTGGCGATTCTGATCATGAATTTCTTCCTGACCTTCCTGCTCAACATGGTCTTTCCGTATGGCAAATGAGGTGCCGGCCACGCGCATGATCTCCATCCGCCAGATGACCAAAACCCTTGGCACCCAGCAGGTGCTGCGCGGCGTCGATCTGGAGATCGAGCGCGGCGAGACGTGCGTGATTCTCGGGCGTTCCGGCTGCGGAAAAAGCGTGCTGCTCAAACATCTGATTGGTCTCTTCCAACCGACGTCGGGCGAGGTCTGGGTGGATGGCGACGAGATCACCAAACTGCGCGAACGGCAGCTCGGCGGCATCCGCAAAAAAGTCGGCATGCTCTTTCAGGGCGCGGCGCTTTTCGACTCGATGAACGTGGAGGAAAACCTCGCGTTTCCGCTGCGCGAGGCCGGGGTGAAAAGCGAAGCCGAAATCCGCGACCGCGTGGCCGAGGCACTCGAGATGGTGGATCTGGCGGGCGAGCAGAAAAAGATGCCCGAGAAACTCTCCGGCGGCATGCGCAAGCGCGTGGGTCTCGCGCGCACCATCGTCGGCCGCCCGGCGTGCCTCCTTTACGACGAGCCGACCACGGGCCTCGACCCCATCGCCTCGGACTCGATCAACCACCTGATTCGTCGCTTGCAAAAGCGGTTGCAGGTGACTTCCGTGGTCGTCACGCACGACATGAGAACCGCCTTCACCACCGCTGACCGGGTCGCGTTTCTCCACGAGGGGCGCACGTATTTTCACGGCACCGTGGACGTGCTGAAAAAGGTGGCCGACCCGATCATCACGGACTTTATCGAAGGCCGCTCGGGAGACGTGAGCTAGCCACCGAACCCATGAACGCCGAAGGACATAAGACAGAATTTCTCGTGGGGCTGTTCGTGCTCATTGGCCTGACGTTCATCGCGGCGATGGTCATCATTTTTGGCCGGGTCGGTCAGGGTTTTGAGAAGACCTACCTCATCACCGTCGAGTTTCCCGATGGCAGCGGACTGGTGAAAGGCTGCGACGTGATGCTCTCGGGTGCCAAGGTCGGCACACTTACCGAAGCGCCGCGGCTCGTCGGCGGGGAGGATTACGTCGTGGCCGCGCCGCTCAAGATCCGGGAGGACGTCAAAATTCCGAAGCATGCGCTCTTTGTCATCCGCACGCGCGGCATGCTCGGCGACGCCTTTGTCCACGTCGTGCCGCCGGAAACCTACACGCCCAAGGACTTTCTCCAGCCGGGCGATACCGTCGCCGGATCGCGCGCCGCCGGACTCGACCAGATCATGGATACGGTCAAAGGCGAAGTGCTGCCCAAGGTCACGGCGGAACTCGACGAACTGAACAAGGCCACGAAGAGCATTAACGAGCGCCTGCTCGCCGAGCAAAACATGAAGAACCTGGAAGAAACCCTTGCCAGCTTGAAGGCGTCGTCCGCAGGCTTCGCGCAGGCTTCGAAAAATCTCGACCCGGTGGTCGCGAAGGCGGGTGAGGCCGTGGATTCCGCCAAGACCGCGCTCAAGTCCATGGACGGCGCGGTCTCCGACGCGCGGGTGACGCTCGGCGACTACCGCAAGGTGGCCGACTCCGCGAACGCGCTCATCAAGAAAGCCACCACCGGCGACGGCACCCTCGGCACGCTGATCTCCGACAAGCAGTCCGCGGAAAACTTCCGCGCCCTCGTCGCCAACCTCCGCCGCTCCGGCGTCCTGTTTTACAAAGACCGCACCCTGCCGGGTCCGGCACCCGCGGCAACCCCGCCGCCCGCTTCCGCCCGTCCGCGGGTCCGGTAAAAATTCGCGGTCAGCCGGCGTGGTTGGTTCGCCGCCTGCTAAAAGGGAAGGGGCTTTTTGCAGTAAGCCCCCCCTCCTTTGCCCACATGACGCCGATCCTCACCATCAATCTCCTGCGGACGCTCTTCGTCACGCTGGCGGCCTGCGTGGGGCTGATGATCGCCGAGGAGGAGTTCGTCGGCATGGCGGCGGGGGCGGCGTTTGGGCTCGCCATCGTGCTCTGCGACAAGCTGGTCAAAGGCATCACCCTGCGCATCTTTTCCTCGGCCACCTTCGGCCTGCTGGTCGGTTTCATTTTCGCCAAACTGCTCCTTTCCTCCCGTGTCCTCGCCGTAGCCCCGCCGCAGACGCAATGGGTCTGCGGGCTCATCGTGTATGCCACTTTCAGCTACCTCGGCATGATGCTCGCCATCCGCAGCAACCGCGACGAGTTCGCGCTCATCATCCCGTATGTGCGCTTCCGGCAGGCCACAGTGCAGGACGCGCCGCTGCTCATCGACTCGAACATCATCATCGACGGTCGCATCGCCGGTATTTGCGCCACCGGCTTTCTCAGCAGCTCGCTGGTCGTGCCGCGTTTTGTTTTGGAGGAACTCCAGCGGCTCGCCGATTCGGGCGACACCCTCAAACGCGAACGTGGGCGCGCCGCGCTCGACCGCCTCCAGCAGATGCAGCGTGACCCCGCGCTCACCGTCACCATTCACGAAAGCGAAAGCGCGGACGGTGTGGCCGTCGATACCCGGCTCCTGCTCGCCGCCAAGATGCTCGACGCACGGCTGCTCACCAATGACGGCAACCTCTGCGCGCTGGCCCGGCTGCAGGGCGTGTCCGTGCTCAACCTCCACGACTTGACCAAGGCGCTCCGCCCCACGCTGGCGGCGGGCGAGGCGCTCGACATCGCGCTGGTGAAAGAGGGACGCGACGCTCATCAGGCTGTCGGCTACTTGCCGGATGGCACCATGGTGGTGGTCAATCACGCCCGCCAGCACATGGGCAAAACGGTCCCCGTGGTCGTCGCCAGCACGCTGCAAACTAGTGCCGGGCGGCTCTTCTTTGCCGATCTGCGGGCGGCGTGAGGTTTCCCCGCGCGGGGCACGGCGTCGCCCCGGAGCTTGCCAATAGCGGCGCGCGTGCGGATTCTCCCCGCCCGAAACTCCATGACCTCAACGCGCCTCGTCTTTCTCCGCCGCCTCGGCAGTTCGCTGGCGCTGTGGACGGTGGCGCTATGGATCATCTTTTCCGGCTACGAGCCCGGCTTTCTCTTCCTCATCACTACGCTCGGCATCGTGGGCTTGTGGGAGTTTTACACGATGCTCGATCACAAGCGGCTGCCGAACTTCAAGTTCATCGGCATGTGGTGCGGCCTGCTCTTTAGCTGGGGCAGTTTCTACTACTTCAGCAAGGTCGGTCCGGTGCAGTCCTACGACTTCGAGGTGGCCACGCTGCTCTTCTTCATGCTGGTCGTCTTTGGGCGGCAAATGTTCCAGAAGACGCGCGACATTTCGCCGCTGGAGACAATGGCTTACACCGTATTCGGCCTGCTCTACGTGGTGTGGCTGTTCGGCTTCGTGACGAAGATCGTCTATGTCTTCCCGCGCGTGAACGGGCACGTCGCCGGCCATTTCTATGTGCTGTGGCTCATCGTCGTGACGAAGTTCAGCGACATGGGCGCCTACCTCACCGGCTCGCTCATTGGCAAGCATCCGCTCGTCCCGCACATCTCGCCGAAGAAAACGTGGGAGGGCTTTTTTGGTGCGCTCGCCTTTTCCACCGGCGGCGCGTGCGGTCTGCTCGCACTCATGCCGCAGCAGCTTTCCTATTTGCGGCAAATGGACGCCGTGATCCTGGGCCTCGTACTCGGGTTGGCGGCGATCATCGGCGACCTTGCCGAGTCGATCATCAAGCGCAGTTGCGACGTAAAAGACTCCGGCAAATTCCTCCCCGGCATTGGCGGCGCACTTGATCTCATCGACTCGATCCTCTTCACCGCGCCCCTGCTCTTTTTCTACCTCCGCTTCGTCCTCGGCGTGTCATGAGGATGTCTCGCACAAAGGCCCTCTGCCCCATGAGAAGGCGCCGCGTCGTCATCCTCGGAGCCACCGGTTCCATCGGCGAGAGCGCGCGGAAAGTCGCACGCGACATCCCCGAGCGGATGGAAATCGTCGGCATGTCCGCCCATTCCAATGCCGATAAACTCCACGCCGCGGCCAAGGATTTTCCGAACGCGAAGCTCGCCATCTCCAGCGGCCCCGACGGCGTCGAGCGCCTCGTCGAACTCGCCACGCTCCCGGAGGCCGATCTCGTGCTTATTGCCATCGTCGGCACCGGCGGCTTGCGGCCCGCGCTGGCGGCGATCGAGGCGGGGAAAGACATCGCCGTGGCCAGCAAGGAAATCCTCGTCATGGCCGGCGAAGCCGTGATGACCGCCGCGCGCCGCAAGGGCGTGCAAGTGCTGCCCGTCGATAGCGAGCACAACGCCATTTTTCAGTGCCTCGAGGGCCGAGACTCCCGCGAGGTGCGTCGGCTCATCCTCACCGCCAGCGGCGGCCCGTTTCGCCAAATGCCCGCCGCGCAGCTCGCCAGCGTCACCGTCGAGCAGGCGCTGAAACATCCCACCTGGACGATGGGCGCGAAGATCACCATCGACTCCGCCACGCTCTTCAACAAAGGCCTCGAAATGATCGAGGCCCGCTGGCTTTTCGATGTCGAAATGGCCCGCGTGGAGGTCATCGTCCACCCGCAATCCATCGTGCATTCGATGGTCGAGTTCATCGACAGCTCCGTGCTCGCGCAGCTCTCGACGACCGACATGTGCTTCCCCATCCAATACGCCGTCACCTGGCCCGAGCGCGTGCCGAATTCTCTTCCGCCGCTCGACTTCGCCAAACTCGCCCGGCTCGACTTCGAGGCCCCGCGCCTCGCCGACTTCCCCGCCCTGACCCTCGCCCGCACCGCCGGCGAAACCGGCGGCACCCTCCCCGCCGTGCTCAACGCCGCCAACGAAATCGCCGTCGCCGCCTTCCTTGCGCGTCGCTGCAGTTTCCCCGCGATATGGGAAACCGTGGCGCGTGTCATGGGCGAGCACCGTTCCATTGCGGGCGCGGACCTCGATGCTATCCTCTCCGCCGATTCCTGGGCGCGCACCCGCGCTGCGGAAGTGCTCGGTGTTTGAACTTCACCGTCCGTCCGGCGTCTCACCTCTCCTCACATGGCTATCCTTAAAATCATCGGCATCCTTCTGGAAGTCGTTCTCCTGTTCAACCTGCTCATCGTCGTCCACGAACTCGGGCACTTCTTCGCCGCGAAATGGCGCGGGGCGATCATCGAGGGCTTCGGCATCTGGTTCGGCAAACCGTTTTGGCAGAAAAAAATCAACGGCGTGAACTACAGCCTCGGCTGCATCCCGGCCGGCGGTTTCGTGAAGCTGCCGCAACTCATGGATTCCGCCATCGAGGGCGACAGCGAGTATGCGGGCCGGGAGATGCCGAAGCTGAAACCGCTCGACAAAATCATCATCGCCTTCGCCGGGCCGCTCTTCAGCTTCGGCCTCGCGTGCGTCTTTGCCGTGCTGGTTTGGCAAGTGGGACGGCCGGTTTCGGAAGGCGAGCGCACCACACGGGTCGGCTACGTCGCTCCGGGCATGCCAGCCGACCTGGCCGGGGTGAAAGCGGGCGACGTCATCCAGAAGATCGACGGTTTCCCGATCACCCGCTGGGGCGGCCAAAGCGAAGGCAGTGTGACGTGGCGGATCGCCGGCGGTGAGGAGCCCAAGGTGAAACTCGAAATTTTACGCGGCGAGGAAGTGAAGACCCTCGAAATCACGCCTGAGGTGGAAAACACGAAATGGTATCAGCGGCGCGGTCTCCGCCACATCGGCATCGCCGGCATGAGCCGCCCGATGGTGGCGAAAATCGAGCCCGGCACCGCTGCGGAAAAGGCCGGCTTTAAACCGAACGACGTCCTCACACAGGTCGGCGGCGAACCCATTTTCGACGACAGCACGATCAGCCTTTGGGCCAAGGCGCATCCCGGCCAGCCCATTCCGATAACCGTCGAGCGCGGAGCCAAGAAGACCGACGGCACGATTCCCACGGCGGAGATTTCGTTTGAACCGCGCGGCTTCGTCGTCAGCAAAGTCCTCCCTGACAGCCCAGCCTCGCACGCGGGACTGCTCCCCAAGGATCGGGTGCTCGCCGTCGATGAGCAGCCAGTTTCCTTCGGCGAGAGTTTCACGAACTACATTTGGGCGCACGACGGCCAGCCCATCGCCCTTACCGTGGAGCGCGGCGCGGAAAAAAAGACGCTCACCGTCACGCCGGAGATTCCGCTGGAAGGCGGCGGCGAAAAGCCAAAGCCGAGCATCGGCATCGTTTACGAGCGCGGGGACGGTTTGGTCTTCGATGCGCGGGGAAAATTGGACCCGATTTACCCGACGCCCATCGAGCAGATCGGCGAGGCCACCGGCATGATCGTCGAGACTCTGAAAAAACTCAGCCCGACCTCGAAGAGCGGCATCGGCGTGGGCCACATGGGCGGCCCGGTGATGATGATGCGCGTCTATTACCTCCTGTTTGAGAGCCCCGAAGGCTGGAAGCTCGTGCTGTGGTTTAGCGTCGTCATCAATGTGAACCTCGCGATCATGAACATGCTGCCCATCCCGCCGCTCGATGGCAGCCACATCACCCTCGCGCTGATCGAAATACTCCGCGGCCGTCCGCCCGGTACGCGCACGCAAAAGATGGTCGAATATCTCCAGATTGGCGGCACCATGCTGGTCATCGGGTTCATGCTCTTCGTCACCATGTACGACGTGCAGGATGTCTTCGGTGGAAAGAAGGAACCGACGCTGCGCTTCAAGCCGCGCCCGCCTGCGGTGCAGCCCGCAGCCTAGCCCGAGAGCGTCGTGTGAACTACTGCGCCTCACCTTTCGCCTACCAGCGCCGCGCCACTCGCGAGGTGCGCGTCGGCCACGTTGGCATCGGCGGGAGCAATCCCATCCGCGTCCAGTCCATGATCACCTGCGACACCATGGACACGGCGGCGAGCATCCAGCAGACGCTCGACCTCGCGGCGGTCGGCTGCGAGATCGTCCGCATCACCGCGCCCACGGTGAAAGATGCGGCCAATCTCCAGCACATCGTCGCCGGGCTGCGCGAACGCGGGTGCAACGTGCCGATCGTGGCCGACATTCATTTCAAACCCGAGGCCGCGCTGGAGGCCGCGAAATGGGTCGAGAAAGTCCGCATCAATCCGGGCAACTACGCCGATTCGAAGAAGTTCAAGATCCTCGAATACACCGACGCGCAATACGCCGCCGAGCTGGAGCGTATCCGCGAGCGCTTTACGCCACTCGTCCTTTTCATGAAGGAGCACGGCCGCGCGATGCGCATCGGCACGAACCACGGCTCGCTCAGCGACCGCATCATGAACCGCTACGGCGACACCCCGCTCGGCATGGTCGAGAGCGCGCTGGAGTTCGCCCGCATCGCCCGCGACCTCGGCTTCCACGACTTCATGTTCTCGATGAAATCGAGCAATCCGAAGGTGATGATCGAAGCCTACCGACTGCTCGTGGCCCGCCTTTACGAACTCGAAGCGGGTGAGGCGAGCAGCCGGAATGACGAACCCGCGTCAAACGTGGATTCCGATCCTCGTTGTTCGTCATTCGTCATTCGTCATTCCTCCTGGCTCTACCCGATCCACCTCGGCGTCACCGAGGCAGGCGATGGCGAGGATGGGCGCATCAAAAGCGCCATCGGCATCGGCAGCCTGCTCAACGACGGCATCGGCGACACCATTCGTGTTTCGCTCACCGAGGACAGCGTCCACGAGATTCCCGTGGCGCAGGCGCTCGTCGCCAGCGTCGCCGCACGAATCCCCAACTCCGATTTCCGATCTCCGAATTCCGCGCTGAGCTACGATCCTTTTTCCTACACCCGCCGCGCCACCGGACGCCTGGAGCGCGACGGCGTGGCGCTCGGGGCCGAGGAACTCGTCCGCGTCGTGATCCGGCAGGCGTCCTTCGCCCAGATCGCCCACAAGGTGAAGGCGATGGGCGACTATCAGCCCGAGATCATCTACGAAAACGCCCGCATCGCCGAGATCGACCCGCGCGATCCCGGCGCGTTTGTGCAGATCAACGCCAGCATCCTGCCGCAATTCGTCACCGTCTGCGACGGCCTCGACCTCCCGGTGATCGCCGCCTTTCGCCTCCTCGCCGCCCGGCTCGACCCACGCCACCCGATCCTGCTCAAGGACACGCTCGAAAATTCCGAACTCCGACCTCCGAATCCCGAATTTCTCCCCACGCTCCTGACCGCCGCCACGAACATCGGCGCGCTGCTCTGCGACGGGATCGGCGACGCCGTCCTCGTCCAAGGCGAACCCGCTCCCGGCCAGTCGCTCCGCCTCGCCTACAACATCCTCCAGGCTGCTGGCAGCCGCATTTTCAAAACCGACTACGTGGCCTGCCCGAGCTGCGGCCGCACGCTCTTCAACCTGCAAATCACCACCGCCAAAATCAAAGCCGCCACCGCGCATTTGAAAGGCGTGAAGATCGCCATCATGGGCTGCATCGTGAATGGCCCCGGCGAAATGGCCGACGCTGATTTCGGCTACGTCGGCGGCGCGCCGGGCAAGGTGAACCTCTACGTCGGCAAGACCCCCGTGAAATTCAACATCCCCGAAGCCGAAGCCGTCGATCGGCTCCAGGACCTGATCCGCGAGCACGGCAAATGGGTAGATGCTCCTCTGCCGGTCCTGGCGGTCTGAAGCCCGCTGCCGGAGACGTTCCGCCCCATGCTCCGTCCCCGCAAAAAATACACAGTCCACGACCTCCAGCAGCTCAAGGGCAAACGCGTCCTCTCGCACATCCACGTCAAATCACCCGAGGAAGCCGCCGCCGCGGAAGAGGCCGGCGTCGATCTGATGAGTTGCAGCTTCGACAGCCCCGAAGCGCAGGCGCGCCTGCCCGCGCTCGTCGCCGCCGCTCCGCACAGCTTCCTCTCCTGCGCCACACCACACGGGCTCGCTTCGCCGGAGGAGGCAATCCGCGTCGCCTTCCGCGCGCTCGAGATCGGCGCGAGCAGCGTCTATTGCTCGGCCAGCCCGCTCACCATCGAGGCGATGGCGCGCGAACGCATTCCCGTCGTCGGCCATCTCGGCCTCGTCCCGCGGCACGTCACCTGGACCGGCTACCGCGCCATCGGCCGCACCGTCGAGGAAGCCACGCAGCTCTTTCACCGCATGAAGGAACTGGAAAACGCCGGCGCCTACGCCGCCGAACTCGAAGTCGTCCCGCACAACCTCGCGCGCTTCCTTTCGTCGCATACGAAGATGCTCCTTATGTCCCTCGGCTCCGGCCCCGGCTGCGACACGCAGTTCCTCTTCTCCGACGACATCCTCGGCGACTACGAAGAACGCCCGCCGCGCCACGCCAAAGCCTACCGCAACTTCGCCGCCGAACACCGCCGCCTCCAGCAGGAACGCCTCGCCGCCTTCCGCGAATACATCGCCGATGTGCAAGAGGGCCGCTTCCCCGAGCACGGGCATCTGGTGGAAATGGAAGGGCCGTTGCTCGACGAGTTGGTGCGTGCGATCGGCGGAGTGGGTTCGGGCGAAAAAGGTTGAGCGCCGTCGTGATTGCGTGTCGTCTTCGTTTCTTGTCCTGTCTCGGCAAACTATGCGCCCAACCACCGTCTTCGATTGCTTCTGCGGCCTAGGGGGACTCTCCCTTGGGGCTCAGCTTGCCGGATGTGAAGTCTTGGGTGGAGTGGATGCAGATGCCTCTGCTGTCGAAGTATTTGCTCGAACCTTTCCGAAGGCGCATGCGCTAGGACACGATCTCTTGAAAGAGAAGCCCAGCGCCATTTTGCGGAAGGCTGGTCTTGTTCGTGGTGACGTCGATATTCTCGTCGGCGGACCGCCATGTCAGCCATACAGCGTCAATAATCATCAACGCAGCACGCACGATGTCCGGTGTGGGCTTGTTGAACGCTACTTGGAATTTGTGACGACACTTCAACCAGCTTGGCTGGTAATTGAAAACGTTCCGGGCTTTGCATCAATCGAACGCGGCAAGTTTCTGCGTACTCTACTTCGTTCACTTCGCGCACGACGATACACTGCCGACTTCGTGCTCGTTGACGCAGCAATGTTCGGCGTGCCTCAGCGGCGTCGCAGGCTAGTGATTCTCGCTAGCCGCGATTCAGCCAAAGTTGAACACGCGATCAATGATCTGGCCGCTTGCCGATCCAAGGTGGTAACAGTCGGTCAGGCGATTGGTGATCTGCCAGATCACCCATCGATAGAGGCATCATACTGCGGTCCTGCAAAATCCATTTTTCGCAAAGCGATGCGCGATCAAGCACAACTTAAGGTGGAATCTCATGTAGGGGCAGGTCTTGGCGCAAAGAACTTGCGGCGAATCAGCCATGTCCCGCCTGGTGGCAACTGGCGAGACATTCCTCGCCGCCTCCTTCCGCCTGGCATGAAGCGTGCCCGATTAAGCGACCACACCACACGCTATGGGCGTCTCCATGAAGGCAGGCCAGCCTATACGCTTCTTACCAAGTGCGATCCGCATTGGGGATGCTTTGTGCATCCCGTCCAAGATCGCGTCATAACTATTCGTGAAGCAGCACGCTTGCAGTCCATCCCCGACCGCGTTTCTTTCCCAAATTCTTTGAGCGATAGCTATCGCCTCATAGGAAACGCAGTGCCACCACTTCTGGCTAAAGGCATCCTAGAGCTTCTCAAATGAAAAAACGCATCTCACCCAGAAAGACTGTGGAGAAACCGCCATCAAAGGCCGTCCTCGATATCGCAGCCTATCATCTCACGGAAAAGGAAAAGAGGCCCGAGCCAGAGAAGGTAGACGACCTTCATCTGGATCCGAAAAACCCGCGACTTGCCGATACCGCGCATACAGGAACTCAGGCTTCCATTTTGAAAGTCATGGGGCGCGAGTTCGATCTGCAACCGCTCATCGACTCGATGTATAGAAACGGCTACTTCTACGAAGAGCCTTTAGTTGCAGTGCGTGAACCGTTGCCTGAACTCAATAACCGAGAAGTCCTTCTCGTAATCGAGGGTAACCGTCGGTTAGCCGCCCTTAAGACCATCCTGCACAATCCTGACGTCTATACCGATGAAGCGGCGCGGGCGCGCTTAAAGAAAGTTCCGGTGATTGTTCGAGACGAGCGCAAGGAAACATTGCCGTTCGTCGGTTTCAGGCACATTACAGGAATTCTCGCGTGGGATGCGGCTGCAAAAGCGCAGTATGCTCATGACTTGGTGAAGCGCGGACTTACGCTTGATGAAATTGCCCAGACAATTGGGGACAAAACAAGGGACATCGCACGATGGGTTCGCACGCAATCGCTCCTTGAAACAGCGCACGAACATGGTCTGAACGAATCCGACGCTGCAAAGAAGTTCTATTTTTCCTACCTTTTGACCTGCACCGATGCTCCGGCGACGAAGCGGTGGATGGAACTCAAGTCCGACGACAAGTCTGGCTTGGTCAAAAGTATCAATGCCGAACGGTTGGAGGAAGTGTGGCTGTGGCTGTATGGCAGCAAAGCCCGAGAGATTGCGCCGGTGATTCCTGAATCACGCCAAATCCACAAGCTTAACCGAGTCATCGCATCGCCGCGCGCCGTCCAAGAGCTTAAGAATACTGGAAACTTGGATCGCGCCTTGGTCGAGACTAAGGAGCGTGGAGAGTATGTCGTCGACACCCTCGTTTCGATTCGCTCATTACTTCAGGACTTGTCTGGAAATCTTACCGGTGATGCGAAATTTGCGGAGAGCCTGGCCGACAGTGCTAGAATTCGCGATGCAAAAGTGGAGTTTGGTCGCGTTGAAAAGGCACTAGGCGAAGTTAAGGAGAAACTCGGTTTCTAGCCTATGGTCCTTCCGGATACGGTCAGTCTGAGCGACGCAGTGGAACTTGCCGCTATGGCGATAGGAAAAACTCTTTCTGAAAAGGACCTCGGAAAGCAATTTTTTCCGAGCCAAGACATGGCAGATGTAGAGGCCGATCTGCACGATGCGCTGGAACTCGCGCGAAGCCGACAAGCAGCCTGCCCAGTAGCTTATCCCTTTGAAGTTACAGATCGATCGATAACGTTTAAGGGGCTAGACGGATTCAATCCGTACGCTTTTTTGTTGCTGGGACGCTCTCTTAACTTTGGCGGCCCGTTGGAATGCGAACACTTGCTGGATCGTTTTCGTGATCGATTTGAGGACGTGGTTTGCTGGGCGATGCGAAAATACGGATTTGCAGCCGAGGTGCTGAGTATTCCACGCGCTCCGCGGGGCCTACCCACCCAGCTTGCTCCGGCACTACGTGAGATAGGTGTACGCTTTCGGGAGCCGGCCGTGCTTCGTGATGATCACTTGATGCCAAACGACAACGACCTCGACGTGGATGTGCTCGGTGTCCCAATAGTTGGAAATGGAGATCGGGGAGGCTGGCCAGTATTTCAAATTCAATGCGCAACGGGAGCAATCGGAGGCTTGGAAGCCAAGGTTAGCGAAGGTGCGACTAATTTTGCTACTGTGTGGGAGAAAGGATTTTTCATTGGCTCTCGCCTCCGGGGTGCCGCAACCCCTGACGATCTTCTTACGCTTCACGAGACTTATTGGCTTCGACTCGGTCAGGTGGGGTGGATAATCGACAGAACTCGCCTCGCATATTTGGCTTCGGGTGACCGCGACGTTCCTTTGCCCGACGCCGTGGTTGAATTTTGGGATCAGCTTTGGGCTGTTCGAGGAGACATTTCGTGGCAGACCGGCTGGCAGTGATTTGCCACTCGCTGCGCCCCAACCTCCTCCCCGTTGCTGGTGCAGTTCCTCGTGCGTCTGCCTACTTCTTCTCTCCCGCGGGCGGCAGATTCGGCACCAGCGTCGGATCGTATTTCGCACCCGCGGAGACTTGGATGAGGGTCATGCGGACCTTGGGTGGGGAAGAGCACGACCAGGTGGGCAACGGGAACTTTCCTCGGGAACCCTTTCTCCAAAGCCGGGCGCTGCCGGGGCGGCGCTTTGCCGGTGGGAATCCCCATGCACTTTCCCCTTCCGCCCTCCCGCCCGCGCTGGTAGTCATCCCCGCCTTATGCATACGCGCGAGTTTTCCGAAGACGGGCTGCACATTCTCGCCATTGAGGGGGAGATCGACCTCGCCCGCTCGCCGGAGCTGCGCGAAGTGCTGCACGCGCACGCCAAGGCGCGCCGGCCAGTGCTGGTGCTGGATTTCGCGGGCGTGAGCTACGTGGATTCCTCCGGCCTTGCCACGCTCATCGAATACGTCCGCAAGGCACAGCCCTATGGCGGACGTTTCGCGCTGGTGAACGTGAACGAGCGCGTGCAGACCATTTTCGATCTCGTGCGGCTGGGTGAGTTTCTCTCCATTTATCCGACGCTCGTCGAGGCCCGGGTTGCGCTCCTCGCCCCCCCCGGCGCGTGAAAAACTACCTCACGCTCAACGGCCAGATCCTTTACTGGACGCTGCTCGCCCCCTTTCGCGGGCAGCCGTTCAAGATCGGCGAAGTCTTTCGCCAGATGGTCGCCATTGGCGTGCGCGCGCTGCCCATGGCGGCGCTCACGTCCTTCAGCATCGGCCTGACCATGGCCATGCAGGGGGCCGGCGCTTTGCGCAAAATGGGCGGGCTGAGCTACGTGCCGGACCTCGTCACACTCTCGCTGCTGCGCGAACTCGGCCCGCTCATCGTCGCCGTCATCGTCATCGGGCGCAGCGGGTCGGCGGTCACTGCAGAACTCGGCACGATGAAAGTCTCCGAGGAGATCGAGGCGCTGGAGGTCATGGCGATCAATCCGATCCGCTTCCTCGTCGTCCCGCGGTTTCTCGCCATGCTCATCATGCTCCCCGTACTCACCGTTTTCGGCGATTGCGTGGGCATGGTCGGCGGCTGGTCCATCTGTCACTTCGCCCTCGATTTTGAAACCTCCGCCTACATCTTCCGTTCGGTCACGCGCGCGGAGACGTGGGATCTGTATTCCGGCCTGATCAAAAGCGTCATCTTCGCGTGGCTCATCATCACCATCGCCTGCCACAAAGGCCTGGCGGTGGAAGGCGGCGCCGAGGGTGTCGGCCAGGCGACCACCGATTCCGTGGTCTGGTCGCTGCTCGTCATGCTCATCGCCAACGCCATCCTCACCGGCATTTTCTTTTTCTCGTGAGCGACCCCGCCGAAAACATCCCGGTCATCGAAGTCACCGACCTCGTTCGCGAGTTTCACGGGCGCAGGGTGCTCAACGGCATTTCGTTCAAGGTGATGAAAGGCGACACCATGATCATCATGGGCGGCTCCGGCTGCGGAAAATCCACGCTCCTGCGCCACGTCATCGGCTCGATGAAGCCGACCAGCGGTTCGATCAAACTCTTCGGCGAGGAGATCACCACGATGGACGAAGCCGCGCTCGCACGCGTCCGCCGCCGCTTCGGCATGCTCTTCCAAAGCGGGGCGCTGCTCCAGTCCATGACCGTCGGCGAAAACGTCGCACTGCCCATCGTCGAGCACAGCAAACTCGATCCGGGCATCGTGGATCTCATGGTGAAGCTAAAGCTCGAGATGGTCGGCCTCACCGGGTTCGAGCACCTCAAGCCCGCCGAGATCAGCGGCGGCATGAAAAAACGCGTGGGTCTCGCGCGGGCGCTGGCGCTTGATCCCGAGCTGCTTTTCTCCGACGAGCCGACCGCCGGCCTCGACCCGATCATGGTGAGCGTCGTCGATATTTTGACCAAGGACATGACGCGCAAACTCGGCGTGACCGCTGTCGTCGTCACGCACGACATGACCAGCGCCTTCCGCATCGGCACGCGCATGATCATGCTCGGCACGGGGCCGAATCAGGGCAAGATCATCGCCGCCGGCACGCCCGAGGAAATCCGCGCCAGCGCGAACGGCGAGGTTCAGCAGTTCATCAATGGCGAGCCCGACGGCCCGGTGCCGTTCAAGCTTTCCAAGGACGATTACGTCACCCGCCTGCTCGGCCATCCCCGCACCAAGAATAACGCGTTCACATGAAAAAAAATCTCAACGATTACGTCATCGCCTTTCTCGTCATCGTCTGCAGCCTCGTCCTGCTCGCGGCGCTCGCCTTTGCGCTCTCCGGCTGGGGCGGCAGAAAAGGCGGACGCACCGTCGAGATCGATTTTCCCGACGTCACGGGCATTCATCTGCACTCGGAAATCCGCTACGCCGGCGCGCCCGCCGGCAGCATCACCGCGATCCGCCTGCTCACGTTCGAGGAGCGCAACGCGGCAGAATCCGACGACCAGAAACGCAACGCCGTCCGTGTCACCGCCACCCTCCGTCCCGAAGTGCCGCCGCTGCCTGCGGATGTCCGCACTTCCATCTCCTCCGACACTTTGCTCAGCGACAAATTCGTCGCGCTTTCGGCCGGTGCTCCCGACGGGCCGAAGCTCGCCGAGGGAGCTGTGTTGCAAGGCCAGGCCGGCGGCGGACTGGACGCACTCCTCGACCTCGGCCCCGTGCTCAAGACCGCGCTCGAAGACGTCCCGCCGCTCTTGAAAAACACCAAGGAAGCGATCGACGTTTTCAAGGACGGCATCGGCGACGCGCTGCCCAAAGTTTCCAAGCTCCTCGTCGGCCTGAACACGACGTCCGACTCCGCCGACACGGCCTTGAAGCGGTTCGACAAGCTCATCGCGGATGCCGACCAGCCGATCAAGGATGACCTCATGCAGATCAAAAAACTGCTGATCCAAATCGAGCAAACAATGGGCACCGCCGACCAGCTTTTGTCGCGCACCGACCGCAACCTCAATGGACGGATGCAGGAACTCGGCGTCGTCCTGGAAAACCTCAAAGTCGTCTCCACCCACGCCAAGGCGCTGACGCAGCAACTCGCGGAAAAGCCCAACCGACTCATCTTCAGCGGCAAAGCCCAGAAACTCACCAGCGAGGAGGAAATCCTCCGCAGCAAGAAGCCCGTGCCGGCGGTGAAGCCGTGATCGGCGCACGGATGAGGCGGTTCGTTTTGCTGAGCTTGGCGCTGGTCTCGGTCGTCCACGGAGCAGAGGAAAAGGCACGCGCCGTCAAGGTCCAGCCGAAGCTGGGCAGTCGAAAGGACGAGCCCATGGTGGATGTGGCGCAGGTTTGTCCGACGATCGTCATCGAGCTGCGCTACGCCACCGCGCGGAACGTCACGGGCAAACCGATCTATCCGGCCAATGCCCGCTGCCTCGTGCGGCGCAGCGTGGCAGAGCGGCTGAAAAAGGCGCAGGAGGAACTCCAGACGCTCAAGCTGCGTTTGAAAATCTGGGATGCGTATCGCCCCGCGTGGGCGCAGCAGGTGTTGTGGGATGCGATCAAAAATCCCGAATACGTGGGCGAGCCATCGCGGGGTGGATCGCTGCACACATTTGGCGCGGGAGTGGATGTCACGCTCGTGGATGCGCGGGGGCGCGAACTGAAGATGCCCACGGATTTCGACGACTTCACCCCGGCCGCGAGCACGCGGTATCGCGGCACCGATCCGGTCATCGCCACGAACCTGCACACCTTGCAGCGCGCCATGTCTCAGGCGGGTTTCTGGGTGCTGCGCGACGAGTGGTGGCACTTCGTTTCCGAGGATGTGAAAGGCTTCGCGCCGATCGACTACCCCCTCACGCCCGAGCCCGCTGCCCTCCCGGATGGCAAGGCACCCGCCTCCACTCCAAGCGTTGGTCCGCGCTAAGATTGTTCCGCTCTTAACGCGGGCGCTGCAACCGGACCATTTAGGCGAGTTTTCAGCGGTCGAAGGTGGCGGCGAACTCGGACCGGCCCGGATAGCCGTACTGTTCACCGGTCGCTACGTCTTCGCCTGAGCGGCTGTGGCGGCTTTCGATTTAACGTCGGCGGCGATGGTCGCTTCCAGCTCGGCTAGGTCGGGGTTGCCCTCGGCAATTTGGATGCCGCCTTTGTCGGAGATGAGCAGACTGAGGAGCGTGTTGAGCAGGTTGAGCGAATTCGCTTCGCCGCTCTTTTCACCGCCGGTGATGAAGACGCGCTCGGGCACGAGCGGCTGGGTGCTCTTGCTGAACTGGTCGCTGAGATGGTTCAGCGAGAAGAGGCGGGCGTCGCCGTAGGCTTTGATCTTTTGCAGGAAGACAGCGGCTTCCGCCAAACCGGTCTGCGAGATGCGCGCGGCTTCGCCTTCGCCGAAGAGGCGCTGCGATTGCGACTGGCCCTCCGCGAGCGCGATGTCGCGTTTCGCGAGGCGCTGGGCTTCGGCGAGCTGGGCTTCGCCGCGGTTGGCGGCGACGTCGATCTCGATGCGGGATTGGGTCAGCTCGGATTGTTTCTCCGCCGCGGCCTGGGCCTGCATGAGTTCTTTCAAATGCACGGCGGCCTCCTGCTGTTTCGCGTAGGTTTCACGCTGCTCCTGCGCGAGCCGGCGCACGCGGAGCTGGTCGAAGAGCGTCTCGATGGGATCAACGCCGCCGGGTTGGAGGCGGCCCGTCTCGGGGCGACCGATGAGGACGGCGACGCAGTTGATGTCGAAGTCGGTGAAGCGGCGGCCAAGTTCGGCGGTGGCGCGCTTTTGGATTTCCTCCCGGTGGGTGAGCAGGTCGAGCATGTTCGAGCTTTGCGCCACGTCGCGGAAATACGCGGTGAGCACGGGGTCGAGCGTCTGCGTGATGAGCCGGCGCACGTCGCCGAAACGCTGTACGACGCTCGGCGCTTTTTGGTAGTCGATGTGCAGGACGAGCGAGAGCGGCAGGAGCGGCTCGTAGCCGTCGGCGGTGATCATCTCGATGCTGGCGAGGTCCTTGTCGTACTGATGCGCCTCGGTCTGGCCGGTGATCCAGCGCAGGACAAAGTTCACCGTGGGCACGAGCTCAACTTTGAGCGCGTAAGGATTGAGCGCGTACTTGCCGGGCGCGAGCGCTTGGCGCCACACACCGCGCGAGCCGGGATCGACCTGCTCGCCGTAGCGGAAAGCCGCGCCCGTGGTGTCCATGCCTTGAGCGCCGTAGTAGCTCACGACCACACCGACAAAGCCTATTGGGATGAGCGTCTTCGGCTTGATCTCGACGGTGGCGAACCAGCGGTTGATGAAGAACGTGCCGTCGGTCAGCACCTGGAGCTGGCGACCGCGCTTTCCGCCGAGCATGAGGAAACGCTCGGTGTCTTGGAAATAGTTGTGATCCGGTTCCCCGGCGGGCGCGATGATCTCGGGCGCGATGATTTCGCCGGACGGAATGGTCGGGCCGTCATGCACGGAGACGACGCCGATCGTGTCGGTCGGGAGCAGGTCGCTCGCGGTCTGGCCCGGCGGGAGCGAGGGCGGAGCGTTCGGCGTGATTTTTCCCGCGCCGATGACCACGGGGCGGAAGCCGTTCATGCTGGCGATTTCCTCCTGCCACTGTGCATAGACCTCCGGCTTGTCGCTGCCGAGCCCGCCATAGACTTTGTCCTCGGTGATGACGACGAAGAGCGCGGGGTTAATCGCGAAAACACCCTCGCGCAAGATCGCCCGCTGGCGTCCGCGCTGGCCGCCGTTTCGGATGAAAGCGGCGGCGTCCTGGAAGGTATTGCTTTCCACCACCGCGCCGAGCGTCTGGGTGGGCGGCAGTGGCGCGCCGTCGCGCGCATAGACGTAGCCGATGCGGCCTTCGGAAACGGTCACGAGATGCGTCTCGTGGATGCGATACTGCCACGGGAAATACCAGAATTGCAGACCGCCGCGCAGCAGTTGCGTCTGGAAGCCGGCCTCGCCATTGAGCGCAACGATCCGTCCCTCGGACAGCGAGCCGCGCGCCGACCATAGCTTTTCGATCACGCCCACGCGCTGATGCGGAATGTAACGCAGCCCCACAATCCAAAGCCCCAAGAGAACGACTGCCGCCAGCAGCCCCAACCCGATTAGTATGTTGCTCATTTGAGTACGGGCAGTTTGACGGGGCGGCAGGAAATGTCAAAACTCCGCGCCGCGCCGGCTCAGAAGCGATCCAGAGTCGAAATTTTTCATGAAAATCATCCGCTCCCAATCGCCCGACGGCACCATCGGACTCGTTGAGCAGCACGCCAACGGCACGGCCACGAAATTGCGCGGCACGCTTTTTGAAAAGCTGGAGCCGACAAGCGAAACGGCCGTGATCGCGAAGGTGCTCGCGCCGGTGGAGCCGCAGGCGGTGGTGTGCATCGGGTTGAATTACCGGCAGCACGCGGCGGAGACGAATGCGCCGCTGCCGAAGGTGCCGGTGGTCTTTTTCAAAAACCCGGCGGCGGTCCAGAATCCGGGTGATGAGATCGAGCTGCCGCGGTGGCTGGCGAGCGGGAAAGTGGATTACGAATGTGAACTCGCGGTGGTGATCGGACGGCGCTGCAAGAATGTGTCGCGGGCCGACGCGCTCGACTACGTGCTCGGTTACACCTGCGGCAACGACGTGAGCGCGCGCGACTGGCAGAAGGAGGGCGGCGGTTCGCAATGGTGTCGGGGAAAATCATTCGACACCTTCTGCCCGCTCGGACCAGCGCTCGTGACGCCGGACGAAATCTCGAATCCCAACGCGCTCCGCATTTCCACGAAAGTGAACGGTGAGACGCTGCAGGACTGCTCGACCGCCGACATGATCTTCGACGTGCCCGCGCTGATCGAGTTTCTCAGCGGCTCGACGACGCTGCTGCCCGGCACCGTGATCCTCACCGGCACGCCGCACGGCGTGGGTATGGCGCGCACGCCGCCGCGCTGGTTGCAGGCGGGCGACGTGGTCGCGGTGGAGATCGAAAAGATCGGCACGCTGTCGAATCCGGTCGCCGAGGAGCGCGCGGCGGGTGGGTCGAGTTTCCGTTTGTAAAGCAGGGCACGCGGCGAATAGTGCGCCCATGCACACGCTCCAATTGCTCGCCGTGGCGCTCGGTCTGGCCTCGCTCGCGGGCATCAATCTGTATCTCACAGTCTTTGCGTCGGGCCTCGCGATTCAGCAGCACTGGATCGATGTGAGCCAGACGTATCCCGAACTCGTGATCCTCGGCCATCCCGCGATCGTCATCATCTCGGGCGTGCTCTTTTTCCTGCAATTTTTTGCCGACAAAGTGCCGTGGGTGGACTCGCTGTGGGACACGGTGCATACGGTCATTCGTCCGGTGGGCGGCGCGTTTCTTGCCATCCGCGTGCTGGGTAATCCTGATCCCGTTTTCGACGTGGTGGCCGCGCTGCTCGCGGGCGGGGTGACGCTGATGACCCACAGCGTGAAGGCCGGCACGCGGCTCGTGGTGAATCATTCGCCCGAGCCTTTTTCCAACATCGCCGTGAGCCTCACGGAAGACGCCGCCGTGCTCGGCGGGCTCGCGCTGGTCAAATACTCCATCGTCCACAGCGATCCCTGGCTGCTACTGAGCGTCTTCGGCACGATCCTGCTCTGCATCGCGTATTTCGGGCCGAAACTTTTCCGCGCGGTGAGGGCGAACGCCTGGCTCGTTTGGAAAAAGCTGTCGTCGCCCGCGGCGGATCATGTCGAAACGGAACTGCCCGCGACGCTGCCGCACGAACTGGAAATCGCCTTTGCCACCGTGAACCCCGCGCGCGAGGCCATCGCGTGGGCCGTGCCCTGCCTGAGCACGTCCGCGCGCAATATTCCTGGCAATTGTTTCGGCTACCTCGTCGCCACGAAAGAGCCGACGCCGAAGCTCGTCTTCCTCGCTAAGCGCCGCTTCCGCCATCTCGCTGAGGAACTCGATCTCACGACCTACAAAGTCGCGCACGAGCCGAAATTTCTGAGCGAAAACGTGGTGCTCTACAGCTTGGAGAAGAAACCGAAATACGTCTTCGCCTTTGCCCGCAGCCAGCGTCCGTTGGTCAAGGGGATCGCTACCTCGCTGCGGATGCGCCTGGGTTTTCTGGCACCAACGCCGGAGTCCGTGCCGGCACCCGCCGCGCCTGCGGGTGTCGCGTAGGCGCTCAATCCACGCCGAAGCACGCCGGGCTCGCGGTCCGGCACATTTCGAGGAAATCCTCCCACTGCAAGTCCAGCCACGGGTCGGTGGCCTTGAGTTGCTGCCGTGTCGTTTCATTGATCGCCTCGCCCGCGAGCTTCAGCCGTTGACCAATCGCGCGGTTGGTGCAGCCAAACATCGGGGCCAATTCCACCGCCCGCAGACCCCCGAGATGCGCGAGCTGGAGGAGAACGAAATCCTCCGCCGGACACGCCCGGAAAGCCGCCTCGATGGCGTCGCGCATGAGCGTGAGCAGCGGGATTTCCACGCGCCAATTGGAGGCATCGGCCGCATCGGCGTCCTCCGCTTTGACCTCCGCGCCGTCCGGACGGAAAGCGGCGGGCAGCAGCTCTCTGCGGCGCCGGGTCTTGCGGCGACGGCCCAGAAAGTCGTTGAGGAGAATCCCTGTCAAAAAAGTCTTCAGGGAGCAGGCTCCATTGTAGTGGGCGAGTTTTGGCCGCCGACCATCGCGCGGCGCGACGCAGTCGGCCCAGAGGTCGGCCACGATTTCCTCGGCCTCGTGCGGTGACGCCTGGGACTTCTGAAGCATGGCGAGGAGCGGTTGCCGATAGTGCGCCTGCAGGTGCTCCAAAGCCGACGATTTTCCTTCGAGACACTCGTGCACGAGGTGAAAGTCATGGTGGTGGAATGGTTCGGGAGGCACGGCGCAAAGGGATAGGACGGTCGCTGGCTATGACAACGAGAAAGTAGGGGCGCGACCGCCCCCACGGTCGCGCCCCCGTCCCGAAACCGCAGCCGACGAACGCCCGGAACCGCCAACCCACCGCCCCCCTCCTCCGCTAACCCGCATTCCCCCGCTTCCGACCTCTGTCCTCCGTATCCGACCGCCCACTTCCGGGAAGCGTTCATCGACTGAAGTTCGAAGGAATTCACTCCGACTCATCACGTCCTTCATCCGTTAAACGGGCGAGATTGCGCCTTTTCCAAAAAATCTGCCGCGCGGACGAAGAAAGTTTCGTCGCGGAAAGAAAATCAGGAAATTCCCGACATTTTTCGGCAAAGGCGCAATCTCGCGCGTTTAAGGAAACGGTGAGCAACGACTTCAAAATATTGACCGAGTTTCTGGAACGCCTCGGTCCGGAAGTTTCCGGCAGGGAACTGACCGTCCCGCTCGGTGAAACCGCCCTCAAGCTCCAGCGCTTCGCCGCAGGCGAGTGTGATCCGGCGGAGCGAGGCGAAGTGTGCGAGCTGCTCCGACTCCACCCCGCGTGGCTCCGCTGGGTGGCGAACCGGGTGAAGATGGCGCGCGGCGGTGATGCCGGCCACGGAGTGGCTACGCGCCTGCAGACCGATTCCGAGTAATTTCCCGCGGCGTCTCGATCCCGGTTGCCAGCCACCGCCGTTCGCAAAAAGAACCCGCCGGTCTGCGGCGCTGTGGCACGCGCGGACCGGCGGGTTGGTCTGAATGGTTAAAAGCGGCGCTCGCTTACTCGCTCGCGGGCTCGACCGGCGTGGGCGGGGTTTGCGGCGGCGGGTTGAGCTGCACGACCTGGAAGTTCTGCGTAGTCTGCGCGAGGAGCTGCGCGAGGCGGACGACGCCGGATGGCGTCATGGCGATGCGCGTGTGGATGGGCATCACGGACACGCCGGGGCGATCGGCGACGATGCCGGAGGTGAAGTCGAGATAGACTTCCTCGGCACCGACGCTGACGAGCGCGTGGTTCGCGTAGCGGGCGGTGAAGTTTTCGTAGCGGATCTGGAGGTTCTGCTGTGGAGCTTGTGGTTGTTCGTTGGACATAGGGCCGCCTGCTTTAGCAGCCCGGAGCGGCTTTGCAATCGGGTTTCGTAAATTTTTTTCACGCAGGGACGGTGCGTTGAAAAGTTCGCGCAGTCGGGAGCTTCTGCGCTAATCCGCTGGCCATGTCTGCCGACCGGATAGCCACACTTTTTCACGAGAACTTCACTGCCTACGGGGAACTCGGCGCTTCCGTCTGCGTCTGGCGCGAAGGACGTGAAGTGCTCTCGCTGGCTGGCGGTTTCCGCGATCGCGCGCGAACGCTGCCGTGGACAGACGAGACGCCGGTGCTGTTTTGGTCGGCGACCAAGGGCCTGGCCGCAGCGTGCCTGCTCCATGCGTGCCAGGAGCATGCCATTTCGCCGCTCCGGCTGGTCGCCGAGGTGTGGCCGGATTTTTCCCAAGCCGGCAAAGAGCGGGTGACGATCGCGGAACTGCTCTCACACCAGGCCGGGCTCCCCGCGCTCACGCCGACGGTCGATGTGCTGGACCACGCCGCCGTCGCCGCGGCGCTGGCGGCGGAGACACCGCACTGGCCGCCCGGCATCGGGCACGGCTACCACCCGCGCACGTTTGGCTACCTCGTGGATGAACTCCTCCGCCGGATCACCGGCACGGCGCTGCGCGAGTACTGGCGCGATCAGATCGCCGAACCACTCGGTCTGGACGTCTGGATCGGCCTGCCCCCCGAACGCGAGGCCGCGGCCGTCTTTCCCGCCAAAACCGCCCCGCCCAAAGGCGACCCGTTTTACACCGCCTTCCTCACGCCCGACTCGCTCACCGCCCGCGCCTTTGCCACCCCGCGCGGCCTGCACAGCGTGGCTTCGATGAACTCCCCCGAGGCCCGCGCCGCCTCGCTCGGCGCGTTCGGCGGCATCGGCACCGCTCGTGGGCTCGCGAAATTCTACGCCCTGCTCGCGGGCGGAGGCGAGTGGGCGGGCCGGCGTTTTTTTCAACCCGCCACACTCGACTGGATGACGACCACCCTCACCCAGGGCCTCGACCGCGTGCTGCTCGCCGAGACCGCCTTTTCAGCGGGCTTCATGCGCGACCCCGCTGACGCCCGCGGCGCGAAACGCCGCACCCATTTCGGCCCGTCGCCCCGCGCGTTCGGACATCCCGGCGCGGGCGGCAGTCATGCCTTCGCGGACCCCGACACCGGCCTCGCCTTTGCCTACGTCATGAACCAAATGGAGCCCGGCGTCTTCCCCGGCCCCAAGTGCCTCCGGCTCGTCGCCGCGCTCTACGGCGATTGAGCCGAGCTATGCCCCGAGCACCGTCACGACCACCGTCCGGCGGTGCGGCGCACGGCGGTGCTCGAAAAGGAAGATGCCCTGCCAGGTCCCGAGCTGCATCCGCCCGCGCGTGATCGGCACCACCTCACTGGTCCGCGTCAGCACCATCCGCAGGTGCGAGGGCATGTCGTCCGGCCCTTCCGTCGTGTGGGTAAAATAGTCTTCATCCTCCGGGCAAAGCCGCGCGAAAAACGCATGCAAGTCGGTGCGCGCGGATGGGTCCGCATTTTCATAGATGACAAGCGACGCGCTGGTGTGCTGGACAAAGACGGTCACGGTCCCAGTCTCCACGCCGCTATCATGGACGACGCGCGCGACTTCACCGGTGATCTCGCGGGTGCCTTGGCCGCGAGTCGCGATGGAGAGAGTGGCGGTATGGGCTTTCATCCGAAGGCGGAGAAATTCGCCGTTGCGCGGGTGCCCGGCGAATTACGACCGGTTAACGACCGAGGTTCCGTCCGCCTGTTCGCGGACGATCTCGTCGTAAATCCACGCGTAGGTGCGCTCCAGACCGGCGCGCAGTTTGGTGCTGGGTTCCCAACCAAAAACTTTTTGAATCAGCGTGTTGTCGGAGTTGCGACCGTTGACGCCTTTGGGCGCGTCGAGCTTGTAGCGACGCTGGAGCTTCACCCCGGCGATGTCCTCGACGAGGTCCACGAGCTGATTGATCGAGACCATTTCGCTGCTGCCGATATTGATCGGTTCGATAAAGTCGCTGTTCAAGAGCATCTGGGTGCCGTGAACGCAGTCGTCGATATACATGAAGCTGCGTGTCTGATGGCCGTATCCCCAAATCTCGATGTCGTGGTTTCCGCTCAGTTTCGCTTTGATGACCTTGCGACAGACGGCAGCCGGCGCTTTCTCGCGTCCTCCGTCGTACGTGCCGTTCGGTCCATAGACGTTGTGGTAGCGGGCCACGCGCGTCTGGATGCCGAAGTCCTCGCGGAAATGCCGGCACATGCGCTCGCTAAAGAGCTTTTCCCAGCCGTAGCCGTCCTCTGGCAGCCCGGGATACGCGTCCGCTTCCTTGAGCGCGGTGACGTTCGGATCGCGCTGCTTGTCGGCGTTATAGACGCAGGCACTGGAGGAGAAAAAGAACCGCTTGGCCCCGAATTTTTTCGCGGCCAACAGGAGGTGCGTGTTGATGAGCACGCTGAGCATGCAGAGCGCTTTGTTCAGCTCGATGAAACCCATGCCGCCCATGTCTGCGGCGAGGTTATAGACTTCGTCGCAGCCCTCGACGGCCTTTTCGCAGGCATCGAGATGTTCGAGGTTCAGCTCGAAATTTTCCACGTCGTCGAATTTCTGATACCACTCGCCAAAAGGTTTCTTGTCCACGGCCCGAAGGTTCGTGTGGCCTTGGCGACGCAGATCGCTGATGAGATGACCGCCGATGAAACCGCCGGCGCCGCAAACGAGGATTTTTTTCATGTGAGATCGAGGAGGGTTGGGGGGCTTGGACTAAAGGGCGGAGACATTCTCCGGGGTGGATGGCACTTCAAGCGGATATTTCCGCAGGCCGAGCAACTGGCCGGCGATGCGCCAAACGAAGAGCGGATTGTTGACCAGATACCGCCGGGCGAGGCGGCGCGGTTCGCAGCACATCCGGTAGAACCACTCGAAGCCGCTGCGCTGAATCCAGCGCGGGGCCTGCCGGACGCGACCGGCGTGGAAGTCGAAGGCTGCCCCGACGCCGAACATCAGGGTGGTGTTGAGCCGCGCCAGATAAGCGGCCATGAAGCGCTCCTGCTTCGGCGTGCTCAGCCCGACCCAGATGATGTCCGGATTTTTCTCCCGGACGAGCGCGGTGAGAGCGGTCTCCTCCTCGGCGGTGAGCGGGCGAAAAGGCGGGCAATACGTGCCGCAGATCGTCACGCCGGGGAAGCGCGCTTCGAGCCTGGCCTGCAGTTCCTCCGCCACGCCCGGCGCGCCGCCATAGAAAAAGTGGCGGAACGGCGTGGCTTGGGTAGCCGCAAAGATCTCCAGCATCAGGTCCGGGCCGTACACGCGATCCACGAAGCTGCCGACTGCGCGTTTGCCCAGCCAGACGAGCGGCATGCCGTCGGTGGTGTTGAGGAAAGCGCCATTCAGAATGCGCCGAAATTCCGCATCGCCCTGCGCCTCGGTGATGCCATGCACGCCGGTCACACAGACATAGCCCTTGCGGCGTTCGCGCAGCGCGGCCAGCACGGCGTCCGTGGCGATGCGGAGATTCATCGCGCTCACGCCGACACCGAGGACATTAAAGCGTTGGATCGTCATGGATGCCATGCAGGGCGGGGACGCTAGTGGCGTGCCCGGCGCGTGACAAGTTGCGGACGCGGGAGCGCCGGATTGCAACTGGCGAAACCCTCTCTACATTCCCGCCGCGATGCCCACTGAACCGCCCGCCCCAAAGCCCGAACCCGTGCCCCCGCTCGAATTTGGGGACATGTGCTCGCTTTTTGGCAAATGGTGCCGCGCTAATGTCGCGTCCGCCGTCCTCCTCGCCAGCTCCTTCGGCCTGCTCGTCTATTTCTACGGTTACTACTACGCATTTCATAACGGTACCCAGAGCACTGCGCTCTGGGCCTCGCTGGCGTGGAATTCGGAGAATAATCAGGAGCACTCCTGGTTCGTCCTCCCTATCTCCATCGGCCTGCTCTGGTATCACCGCGAAAAGATCCGCGAGGCGCGCAAGGAGCCATCCAATCTTGGCCTTGTCTGGCTGCTCTTTGGCGTCGCTACCTTTGTCGCGGGCGTCCGTATGATCGACGCACGCACGGCCGTCATCTCGTTCCCGATTATCATCTATGGCTGGGTGCTCTTTTTGTGGGGGAGGGAAGTCGCACGCGTGTTCGTTTTTCCGTGTATTTTCCTGCTTTTCATGGTGCCCGTCGGTGCCCTTTTACATAACACGGTGTTCTTGCAGTTGCTTGTCGCGGATACGGTTAAGTTCCTTGCTTCGCTGATTGGCGTGGGCGTTGAACAAATCGGAACTTCGCTCCGGGCTTCGGATGGCAAATTCAATTTCGACATTGCCGAAGGTTGCAGCGGCATCCGCTCGCTGATGGCGATGATTACATTGAGTACGCTCTATGTGCATTTCACCCAGCGCGAGACTTGGAAGCAGTGGGTCATCATCGCCGGCTCGGTGGTTTTTGCGGTGATCGGTAATGTCGGTCGTATCTTTAGCGTGGTCTTGGTTGCTCGTTTCATTGACGAAGGGTTCGCCGCAGGTCGTTACCATGACTATTCGGGTTTAGTGGTTTTTTTCCCCTCGGCCGTCGGCGCGATGTTGGGCTTTGCCAAGCTCCTCAATACAGACTGGCGCGCTGTCGCGAAGGAAGCCGTCAAGCCAGAGCGTGCGGCGGTGGGCAGAAAAACGGGAGGACCAATTTCGTATGACTACTAAACGGACTCTCGTCCTCTTTGCCGCACTGCTCGTGATGGGCGCGGTGTTCTTCCTGCCAAAGTTCTTTTTTCAGCCGCTCGGCATCGAACTCAAGTTGCCTGAAACGCTCGGCGCGTGGAGCGGCACGGATGGCAAAATTACGGAAGAAGAAATCGGAATTCTGGGAAAGGAGACCGAGTTCGCGCGGAAGATCTACAGCAACGGGCAAGGGGACGAGTTGCTCGTGACCATCGTGCTCTCGGGGCATGACATGAATACTAGCATTCACCGTCCTGAGCGCTGTCTCGACGCCCAAGGCTGGTCGCTTGCCGGCTCGCCGACCGTGCGGGTGGATGTGTCTACGCGCGGCCAACTCGACACGAAGGCGCTTAAAGTCGTCAGGATGGTGAAGACTGGTGATGGTCGGCAGATTCCCCAAATGATGCTGAATTACTATTGGTTTACTGGCCAAAGCCGCACCACGGCCTCGCATTTCGACCGGTGGCTCATTGACAAATGCGACCGCCTTTTCCGCGGATACAACCAGCGCTGGGCTTACTTCACCGTGGCGGCGACGATCACGCAGGGTTTGAAACCGAACGGACGTTCCGAGGCGGAAACTGCCGCGATGATCGAGGATTTCATCAAGGGCCTGGTCCCGCCTACGCATCTGGCGTCAGTGAAAATAGGGAAGTAAGCAGGCGGCCAAACGTCGCCTACTTTGGCGGAGCCGGGGCCTCGGCGATTTCCGTTACAACCGTCAGTTCGCGTCCGTCGCGCAGGATGCCGAGTTCGATTTTCGTGTTCAGCTCGGCTTCGGCCACGCGCTCGCGGAGCGCGTAAATGTCCGTGATCGGCTGGCCATTGAACCGCCGAATCACGTCGCGCTCGCGGAGCCCAGCGCGCTCGGCCGGGGAGCCGGGAAGCACGGCGATGATCAGAGATCCCTGGGCATCCGGCAACCGCAGTTCGCGGACGATTTCCGGAGTGAGGCTGAGCATCTGCAAGCCGAGGTAGCCGCGGACGATGCGACCGGTTTTTAGCACGCTCTCCAGTGCCCGGCGCGCCACGTTGGCCGGGATGGCGAAGCTGATGCCCAGCCAGCCGCCTTCGCGCGAGGTGGAAAAAATCGCGCTGTTGATGCCGATGATTTCGCCCCGCAGGTTGAGCAGCGGCCCGCCAGAATTGCCCTGATTCACCGCCGCGTCCGTCTGGAGAAACTCCACGCCGCTGTCGGCAATGGCGCGGCGGCCCTTGGCGCTCACGATGCCACGCGTCACCGTTTCCTGCAGGCCAAAGGGATTGCCGACCGCGATGACCATCTGGCCGACGCTCACCGCGTCGCTGTCGCCGAGCGGCAACGGCACGATGTCCGGCGCGTTGATCTTCAGCACCGCAATGTCCGTGGCCGGGTCGGTGCCGATGACGTGCGCCGCCAGGTTGCGCCCGTCCGTCAGTTGCACCGCGATTTTTTCCATGCCCGTTACGACGTGGTGATTGGTGAGGATGTGCCCCTCTTTGGAAACGATGACGCCGGAGCCCATGGACTGCTGCTCCTGGGGCCGGCCATTGCCAAAGAGCAGCGCGCGCGGATCCTGCACCGGGGCCGTGCGCGAGCTGGTGATGCTCACGACCGACGGTACCACCGCCGCGACAAGCCGCGTGTATTCGGCATCCATCGCGATGAGCACCTGCACATCTTTCGGGTCGATTCGAGGCCCTTCGGCGGGCGTGTATTGTTTCGTGCCCGCGGCTGCCGGGCGCAGCGGAGAGTTCAACCGCTGCCAGCGGAAAAAGCCAAACGCGACGAGGGCGGTGAGGAGGACGAGGAAAAGCGAGCGGCGCATGGCTATCGGTGAGACCACGAAGAACACGAAAGCGCCCGCGCGGGGCAACCGAAACCGGCGCCTCCCCTCGAGGCCGCGCGTGATATTTGCAGTGGTGTCAATTTAGCTGACTTGGGAAAGCGTGAGCTTGCGCCCATCGGCGAGCACGCGGCGGTAGCGACCATTCTCCGGGGCGGCGAGTTGTGGGTCGCGCTCGAAAAGCAGAAACGCCGCGTTGCGCGCGAGACGCATGAGTTCGTGATCGGCGAGCGGGTTGCCGAGTTTGAGCGGCGGCAGGCCGCTCTGCGCTGTGCCGAGGATGTCGCCGGGCCCGCGCATTTGCAGATCGGCCTCGGCGATTTTGAAGCCATCGGACGTCTCCTCAAGAATGCGCAGCTTTTCCAAAGCCTCGCCCTCCGCCTTCGCCGAGCGCAGCAGGATGCAATAGCTCTTGTGTTCGCCGCGTCCGATGCGCCCACGGAGTTGATGGAGCTGTGCGAGGCCGAACCGCTCGGCGTTTTCAATGAGCATGATGTTCGCGTTCGGCACGTCGATGCCCACCTCAATGACCGTTGTGGCAATGAGCGCCTGCGCCTCTCCGCGCCGGAAGCGCTCCATGATGGCGTCCTTTTCTTCCGGCGCGATGCGCCCGTGGAGCAGCTCGCATTTCATCGGCGCGAGTAGCTCCTGCCACTTCTTGGATTCGCCCGCCGCCGCTTTCGCCTCCAGCTTCTCCGTCTCGTCAATGAGCGGATAGACGATGTAGGCCTGCCGCCCCGCCGCCAGATGCTCGCGCAAAAATTTTACGGCCTCCGGGAGCTTCGCCGCATCGCGCGCGGCGGTGACGATTTTGCCGCGATTCTTCGGCAGTTCGTCGAGCGTGCTCACGTCGAGATCGCCGTAGAGCGTCATGGTCAGCGTGCGCGGGATCGGCGTCGCCGTCATCACCAGCACGTCCGGTGCGACGCCCTGATCCCGCAGCCGCGCGCGCTGCATCACGCCGAACTTGTGTTGTTCATCGATCACCGCCAGCCCCAGCCGCGAAAACCCCGCGCCTTCGTAGAGCAGCGCGTGGGTGCCGACGAGGATGTGAGGGTCGTCGATCTCTTTCGAGGACTCGAAAAGAGGCAGCGGCCCGCTTTGCTCGGTGCGCGCAGCGGTGCGGAGGGCGATGCGCAACCCGAGCGGTTCGCAGAGGTGGCGCAGCGTGAGGTAGTGCTGCTCGGCGAGGATTTGCGTGGGGGCCATGAGGGCGGCTTGGAAACCGGCCTCGACGGCCAGAAGCATGGCACTCAGCGCGACGAGCGTTTTTCCGCTGCCGACATCGCCGTGTAGCAGCCGATTCATCGGACGCGGCGCGGCGAGGTCGGCGCGGATCTCCGCGATCGACCGGAGCTGTGCGCCCGTCAGCGGAAACGGCAGCGCGGCGTGCAGCCGGCGCATCAGCGCATCGCCAGTGGCATGCACCGCGCCGGGTTGCGCGGTCTGCTCGGCGCGCTTCGCGGCGATACTCACCTGCATGGCGAAAAACTCGCACAGGACGAGATGCCGCCGCGCTTCGTCGCGCCGCGCCCACGACTCGGGGAAATGAATCTGCCGCAGCGCCCACGCCCGCGGCATCGCGTCGAGCGTCGCCGGGAGGAGCGGCTCCACTTCGTCATCGCACAAACGCTCCAGCACCTCCCAAATCAACGCGCGCAGCAAGCGCGGTGACAGGCCCTCAGTCGCGGGATGAATGGGCACGATCCGTTTCAGGTGGATGGAAACCTCCGCGTCATCCTCCACCACCTCAAACTCAGGATGTGCGATGACCACGCCGGAGCCGCTCGGTTTCGGTTTTCCGTAAACGACCAGCCGCTGGCCGTGGATAATCATCTTCTCGACCCAGTGCGCGTTGAACCACCGGCAGAGCAGCGGTGGGCTCAGCGCGTGCGCGGCTTCCTCTTCCAGCACCACGTCGAACATTTTCTGGGAACCGCGGATGCGCCGGACGCTGGTTTTTTTCACGATACCGCACACGCACACCGGCTCCGCAGTATCGCCGCTCGGGAAGCGGTCGAACTGGTTGCGATCCTCGTAGCGCTTCGGAAAATGCGTGAGCAGCGCCCCGACCGTGCCGAGCCCGAAGCGTTCGAGCTGCCGCTGCCGCTGCAGCGGAAGCCATTTCAGCGCGTTCAGCGGCGTGTCGAGATTCACGCGCGCAACTTAGCCGGGGAGCGCGGCGCGCTGGCAAAGAAAATCTCCGCCGGACAGGCCGGCTTCCTGCTACTGGAAGACGTTGCCCATGCGGAAAACCCGTTGACCAGTGGAGGTGCAGAGCTAGCCTCGCGCCTCCCCAATCCATCCGTATGACCAACAAAATTCGTATCTGCCTCATCGCCGTCGCCTTCATCCTCAGTGCGCCGGGGATCTTCGCTGCCGAGAAATCGCTCTATGAGCCGAAAACCGCGCAGAAGCTGGACCTCCACAAGCTCTCGTTCTTTGGCCCGCAGGCCTCGAAATTCAAGTATGACGCCCGCATGATCCACGCGGCCGAGATTGCCTCGGCCCGCGCGCGATCGCACTCCACCAGCCGCTGCTGGCACTACGTCAAAGACGCGCTGCTCGCGGCCAAGATCGTCGAGACTCGGCCGACCACCGGCTACGCCAAGGAAGCCGCTGCGGAACTCACAACAGACTACGGCTTTCGCAAAATCAAGGAGACCAACCCCTACAACGCGCCCCTCGGCTCCGTGCTCGTCTATGGCGGCAAAGGCGCGGGCCACGTGGAGTTCCGTACGCGGCTCGGCTTCGTGAGCGATTTCGTTTCGCTCAAGCCCTCGCCACGCCCGCTCATCGGCATCTACGTCAAGCCGCGCGCGTAGTCGGCGCGAGCGCGTGTCATAACGCAAATCCTCCCTTGCCGGGGCGCGCGGCCCCGCTAGTTTCCGCGCCAGTTCTTTTCAACACGCAACTGCATCACGAGTGCCCGGGCGATTTCCGCCGGGGCTGCCAACCTGGTTGGAGAAACCAAGGTGGAACCGAGCGACCGAGTGAGTCGCCCGCGATGTGCGCACCGGCCCTCTGCCGGGAGCGAACCGAAATCTCCCGCGATGCTCTTGTCCAATCGCACCACGCATCATGTTTCAATTCTCGCTCCGGGTGAACCCGGCGAATCCCAATCATCATCTCTGGAACAACAACGGCACTTGGTTCATCCACTACGTCGTCCATCCCACGCCCTTCACGAAGGAGCGCATCCGGCGCACGCTCGGCACCAAATCGCTCGCCGAAGCCCGCGCGCGTCGCGACGCCATCCTCGCCGCTGCCGAAGCGCCGGTGCCGCTGGCGCTCGCCGCGTGAGGCGACCGCTTCTCGGGGAGTGACAGGTGGCGGGTGGCGGGCGAAAAGGACGGCGTGAACGTCATCGCCGCATATCGCCAACTCGAGGCGCGCATCCTCGCGGCGCTGCGCGCGGATTTACGCGAGGAGGAATTCGGCGCGCTGGCGCTGGAGGCGCACGTTTTTCAAAAGCGCTGGAACACGCCCTACGCGAATTTTTGTGCGACGCGTCCCGCGGCGGCGCACTGGCGGGAGATTCCAGCGGTGCCGCAGAACATTTTCAAAAGCGCGCGCCTCTCGGTCGCGCCGCCAGATCTGGTGACGCGGACGTTTCGCACGAGCGGGACCACGGGCGAAACGCGGGGCGAGCACCATTTCATCGACACGCAGCTATACGACGCGGCGATGCTGCGCGGCTGGGATTTGCTGACGGCGCGCCGCGCGGACGCCACGATCCTGCTCGTGCCGGCGGACACCGACGCACCGCATTCCTCGCTCGCGCACATGCTGGGTGTGCTGGCGCGCGAACGGTCGGGCGGGATGGCCTGCGCGGCGGTCGGCGCGGACGGGCGGCTTGATGGAGAGAGAGCGCGCGCGGCGCTGGCGGAGGCGTTTTCCCGGCGTCAATCCGTGGCGTTGCTCGGGACGGCGCTGGCATTTTTGCATCTCTCCGAGCAACTCGGCGAGGCGCGTCTGGCGGTGCGTCCGGGAAGTTTTGCGCTCGAAACCGGCGGCTACAAGGGCAGCGGACGCGATGTGCCGAAGACGGAGCTGTACGCGGGGATGAGCGCGCTTTTTGGGCTGCCGCCCGGCGACATTTTCAACGAATACGGTATGACGGAACTCAGCTCGCAGTTCTACACGCGCGGGCTGGGAGGCGCGCACGAGGGGCCGCCGTGGTTGCGCGCGGCGGTCTTTGATCCCGAGACAGGCGGCGAGGTGGCGGTGGGCGAAACGGGGGTGCTGCGGATTTTTGATCTGGCAAATCTCGGCTCGGTGCTGGCAGTGGAAACACAGGATCTCGCAGTGCGGCGGGAGGGCGGTTTTGAACTGCTCGGGCGCGACCCGGCGGCGCTCCCGCGTGGCTGCTCCCGCGCGGCCGATGAAAGGATGCGCGCGTGAAGGCGCCGGGTCGCGTGCTCCCCCGGAACATCGGGCGACAGTCTCCCTTACCATGAACACCGCTACGCGCGCCGCCCACCTCGCCGCTCCCGCAGCGGGCTTCCCGTTTCTCGGACGCACGACGGCAGACGAACTCCTCGCGCTGGTGCGCGCGGAGCTGGGGCACCCGGAGGCGCTGGATGATTTCGTCCCGTATGCGGGCCACATGGCGCAAGCCGTCGCCGTAAAAACGATCCTTCATGTGATCAGCGGCAACACCCCCGCAGCGGGGTTGCAAAGTGTGATTCGCGGGCTGCTGCTCGGGGCGCACAATCTTTGCAAAGTGCCGTCCGCCGGGCTACCGGAGCTGGCGGAGTTTCGCGCGGCGCTGCCGCCGGAGCTGGCGGCGCGCGTGGAACTCGCTGGCGAGTTGCCGGACGCCTGGCTGGCGCGGGCCGAGGCGGTCATCGTCTTCGGGCACGATGCGACGATCGCACATTTCCGCGCTCTGGCGCAGCCTGGCCAGCGTTTTATCGCGCACGGACACCGGTTGAGTTTCGGCGTGGTTTTCGAGGATACTGCGGGCGCATCCGCGTCACTCGCGGCGCGCGACGCGTCGCTTTTCGACCAGCAGGGCTGTCTCTCGCCGCACGTCTTTTATGTGGCCGGCGACGCCCGCGCGTATGCCGCACGGCTGGCGGAGGCGATGGCCGCCTTTCAAGCACTGGAGCCGCGCGCCCGCGTGGCGCTTGCCGCGGCGAATTCCATTCGCACGCGTCGCGAAGAGCTGGCCTTTCGCGCCGCGCAGGGCGAACCGGTGGCGCTTTGGGCCAGCGCAGATTCGACCGCGTGGACGGTGGCGTACGACGAAGCCCCCGGCTTTCCGCGCTCGCCGCTGAACCGCTTTGTCTTCGTCAAGCCGCTGCCGGCGGACTTCGCGGCGGAACTCCGCGAGGTGCGCCCGCACCTGAGCTGCGCCGGGCTCTGGCCGGCCACGCTCGCACACGCGCGCCAGCTTGCGCCGCTGGGCGTCTCGCGCCTTTGCCCGCTCGGGCAGATGCAAGTGCCACCGTGGACCTGGCTGCAGGACGGCGCGCCTGCGCTGACTCCGCTCGTCCACTGGATCGGTGCGGAAGAGTTGTGCGAGTAGAGAGTTGCATTGCGCGCGGGTGCCGCGCAATTTTCCCGCATGTCGAAAGAAGACGCGATCAAGACAGAAGGCGTCGTCCAGGAAGTTCTCCCCGGAACCATGTTCCGCGTGAAGCTGCCGAACGGCACGCTGGTCCTCGCCCATATTTCCGGAAAAATGCGCAAACACTTCATTCGCATTGTGCCCGGCGACAAAGTCGAGGTCGAACTGTCGCCTTACGACTTGTCGAAGGCGCGGATCATCTTTCGCGAAAAATAAACGCGGCGACCAAGCACCCTTTCACCAACAAGAAACCAGCCCAACCCATTACGCACCATGTCCGACGAAACGCATCCGAAACCCGCGGCGAGCAATCTCGAAAACGCCAAAGCCCACGCGAAAGACGCCGTGGAGTCCACCAAAGCCCACCTCAGGGAGGCCGTGGGCGATACCAAGGAGCACCTCAAAAGCGCCGCCGATGACCTCCGCGCCGCTGCCGAGGCCAAGGCGCGCGAACTGCGCGAGACAGCGTCGGCGCGCACGGCTGAACTCCGCGGTCGGGCCGAGCAAACCTACGGCGAGACGCGCGAACGCGTGCGCACGCTGCAGGAGGATGGCGAGGCTTACGTCCGCGCGAATCCGACGAAGGCGGTGCTGACCGCCGTGGCTGCGGGCTTTGTGCTCGGGCTGATTTTCCGCCGCTAGGACCGGCGCGATGCCCGACCCTGTGTCCGAAGATTTCCGCGCGACGGAGGCAGCCGGAATCTTCGGCCACCTCACCGCACTCGTCTCCGCTAAGCTCGCGTATCTGCGCGCGCGCCTGGAACTCGCGGGACTGGAGGGCCGCGAGGCGGCGGTGCATTACGGCGTCATCTTCGGACTGGCGATCGGCGGGCTCATCGCGGTGACCTTCGGCTACTTCTTTTTTGTCATCGCGGTCGTCTTTCTCGTCGCTCATCTGATCGGCGGGGCGACCGCGTGGATCTGGGTGACGCTGGGCGCGGCGGCGGTGCATTTTCTCGGCGCGGCGGTGCTGCTGATCATCGCCAAATCGCGGCTGGGGACGCCGATGTTTTCCGCTTCGCTGCATGAACTCAAACACGACCAGGAATGGCTGAAGACCAACGCAAAGCCGAACTGACCACCGAACTCGCCCAAGCCCGCGCCCGCCTGACCTCGAATTTCGGCGCACTGCGGCGCGAGCTGGATTTTCCCGGACGGGTGAAGGGAACCGTCAGGAAACATCCCGCCGTGTGGCTGGGCGGAGCCACGCTCTTTGGCATGCTGCTTTCCAAACTGCCGGCGCGGAGAAAAAAGATTGTCGTCACCACCGACGGGAAGCCGGCGAAATTCGCCGCCACCGCCGGTCGAACCGGTCTGCTTTTAGGTTCCTTAAAAATTGCCTTCGATCTCGCGCGGCCCGCGCTTGCGAAGTGGGCCGGCCAGCGCGTGGCGGATTACATGGACGGCGCGCAGCGAAGCCGGCGTCCGCCCGAGTGAACGGCCCGCAAACCCTGCAAGCATCAGCTTTTCGCGGCGACGCGGAAAGTTTCCTTTGCATTTCATTCGCCCGCCGATAGCAGTCACGAAAAGCGCCATGGCCGATCCCAATCCCCCGCAAATTTCCCGCGTTCCTGCCGCGCCCCGTCCGGGGGTCCGCCCGGTTGCACGCCCGGTGGTCGCGGTGCCTCACGCCGCCCCCGTGGTGCCGGTCGCCGCGGTCGCAATGCCCGTCGGCGAGGCCCAGCCGCTGGCCGTCGTGGAAGTCGTGGCCGAACCCGAGCCAGTGCACGTCCTGGCGCATGTGGATGAATATTTGCGCACCGGACAGGAATCCCTCGCGTCGGATATTCACCTCGGCGTGAATTCCGTGCCCGTCTGGCGGCGCAACGGCATCCTCGGTCCCGTTTGGAGCCCGGCCGACAAACTCACATCCGCAGACACCGAGCGTCTCGCCATGGGATTTCTCACCGACGCGCAAAAACAGATGCTGGCCGAGCGTGGCGACGTTGATTTCGCCTATGCGACGGATTTTGGGCGCTTTCGCGCCAGCGTTGTCCGACATCGACTCGGGATCGATGTGGTCTTTCGCATCGTCAGCACCAGCGTGCGATCGATGGACCAACTCGGCCTGCCGGAGTCGCTGAAGATGCTCACGCAGTACCACAACGGCCTCGTGCTTGTGACCGGCTCGGTCGGCTCGGGAAAATCGACGACGCTCGCCGCGCTCGTGGACGAGGTGAATAAGACCCGTCACGACCACATCATCACGCTCGAAGATCCGATCGAGTATGTCATCGAGTCCAAGGGCTGCCATGTCACCCAGCGGGAAGTCCACACTCACACCAAGTCGTTTGGCGCAGCGCTGCGCGGTGCTCTGCGCGAAGATCCGGACGTCATTATGGTGGGCGAAATGCGCGACTTGGAAACGATCTCGCTCGCCATCACGGCGTCGGAAACCGGCCACTTGGTAATGGGCACGCTGCATACCGGCAGCGCGGCGCGCACTCTCGACCGCGTGCTCGACGTTTTCCCCATCGACCAGCGCGAGCAGATCCGCGTCATGGTTAGCGAATCGTTGCGCGGCATCATTTCCCAACAACTTATTCCGCGCAAAGACGGTCAAGGTCGCGCGCTGGCCTTGGAAATCCTCACGAACACTCCGGCGGTCGGCAACCTCATCCGCGAAGCCAAGACCTACATGCTTCCCGGCGTGATGCAGACCGGCAAAAAGCAGGGCATGAAACTCATGGACGACAGCCTCATCGAACTTTACGACGCCGGCCTGATTTCCCAAGAGGAGGCGTATGCGCGCGCCGAGCAAAAGGCTCTTATGCGCCACCACTTCGCGCATTAATCGCGATAAAGGTGCATTTGCCGCGCGCCGGCATCTTTCTTCAACCCACGCCGTTCATCCTCCACCTTTTTTCCCATGGCCTACATCGACCAATTCTTTGAAGTGCTCGTCAGTTCGGGGGCTTCCGACCTGCACCTCGGGCAGGGGCAGCCACCGAAAATCCGCCGGCATGGCGAGGTCGTGACCATTCGCGAAGAGGCGCTTTCGCATGACGAGATGGCATTTATGATGAGTGAAATCAGCGGCATGGAGCGCTGGGAAAGGTATCTCGCGGGCGGCGATCTGGATTTCGCCTACGAGATGGATGAGCACTCGCGCTTCCGCTGCAACTTCCTCAAGCAGACCCACGGCTACGGCTGCGTCTTTCGGCTCATCCCCACGAAAATCATGACCCTCGACCAGCTCGGTATTCCGGCGGTGGTCAAGGAATTTGGGCATCTGCGCGGCGGCCTCGTCCTCGTCACCGGCCCGACTGGCTCCGGCAAGTCCACGACCCTTGCGGCGCTCATCGACTACATCAACGAGAACTTCACGAGGCACATCATAACCGTCGAGGAACCCATCGAGTTTGTGCACAACAACAAGCGCTCAATCATTACCCAGCGCGAGGTGCCGGAAAACACGGTGAGTTTTCCGCAAGGCCTCAAAGCCGCGCTGCGCGAGGATGCCGACATCGTGCTCGTCGGTGAAATGCGTGATCTCGAAACTATTCAGCTCGCTCTGACCGCCGCCGAGACCGGACTGCTCGTCTTTGGAACTCTGCACACGAACAACGCGCGCAAGACTGTGGACCGCATGATCGACGTTTTCCCCAGCGACCAGCAGGCGCAGGTGCGCACCATGCTCGCCAGTTCGCTGCGTGGCGTGGTGGCACAGTTGCTCTTAAAAAAATCCGCCGAGGCTGGTGGCGGTCGTATTGCCGTGAATGAAATTCTCGTCGTGAACAGCGCCGCCTCCGCAATCATTCGCGAAGGTGCCACGCAAAAACTGCAGGACGTCATTGTCGGCGGGCAGGGCCAAGGCATGCAGTTCATGGACGACGCCATCTGGAAGGTCATGCAGCAGGGCATCGTCACTCCGCATGAAGCCTACATGAAAGCCATTGATAAGAACCGTTTTCGCGTCTTCCTCCCACCGGAGGATGACGGCCTCTAAACCGCCGTCGGTCTTACTTCTGTCCAGCGGAGCGCGCAGCGGATTGGTGATGAAGAGTAAAAGAAGTAAGTCCAAACCCCGGCCCCCCGTTACGCCATGAATCTGTTTCCTGACGAAGCCCGCCGTCGCGAACTCTTTCCCATCTGCGGCGAGCAGGTATTTCTCGCCCACGCCGCCGTCGCTCCGCTCCCCACTTTTGTCGCAGACGCCATCTGCGCCTACACACGGGCCTCGTCCGAGAACCATCAGGAATTCGGCGATGTCCTGCGCGACGTGAAGCGCACGCGTCAGGCCTGCGCCCAGCTCATCGGCGCACACGCCGACGAAATCGCGCTCCTCGGCCCCACCTCCCTCGGTCTCTCGCTTTTCGCCAACGGCCTCGACTGGCAGCCCGGAGACGAAGTCCTCTGCTACCACGGCGACTATCCCGCCAACGTCTATCCGTGGCTAGAACTCCGCCGCCGCGGCATTACCGTCCGCTACCTCGAACCCGCCGCCCCCGGCGAAATTACCCCGGAACTCGTGGCCCGCGCCCTCACTCCGCGCACCCGCCTCGTCGCCCTCGCCAGCGCCCACTTTTTCACCGGCTACCGCCTCGACGTCACCGCCATCGGCACGCTGCTGCACGAGCGCGGCGTGCTCTTTTCGCTCGATGCCATCCAAACGCTCGGGGCCTTCCCGCTCGACGTGGAAAAAGCGCACGTCGATTTCCTTAGCGCCGACGCGCACAAATGGCTGCTCGGCCCGCTCGCCATCGGCATCGTTTATGTGCGCCGCGCCCACTTCGAGCGCCTGCGCCCCACCCTCCTCGGTGCGTGGAATGTCCTCGCCCCGAACTTCAACACCCAGGACGACATCACCTTCGTCCCCACCGCCCAGCGCTACGAACCCGGCGTCCTCAACATCCTCGGTATCATCGGCATGAAGGCCGCCCTCGACTTCTTCCACGCCACCGGCATGGACACCATCGCCGCCCGTCTCCTTGAGTTAAAAGCGTACCTCGTTCGGCAACTCGAACCCCTCGGCTTCACCATTCTCGGCCCGTGCGAAGGTTCCGCCGCCAGCGGTATCACCACCTTTCGTCACGCCATTGCCAGCAGCACCGCCCTTTTCGCTGCCTTGGAAAAGGCGCACGTCATCGCCTCGCTCCGTCATGATCGTGCCGGACTCGATTACCTCCGCTTTAGTCCGCACTGCTACAACACCGAAGCCGAGATCGACCACGCCGTGGAAGCGCTGCGGTCGGCGCTCTGACTGCGGCCGTCAGCGCGGCACCGTGTGATCGAGGATGAACTTCACCACCGGCGCGGGATCGTCGAGACCGTGGGGATGGTGACCGACGCCGGGTTTGTGAATGACGTCAAAGGTGCCCCCGAGCGCTTTGTAGCGCTCGCCGATGATGGCGGCGTTTTCCGCGGGCGGGACCACGTCGTCTGCGTCACCGACTACGTGGATGAGAGCGATCTTCGCTTTCGCGAGCGGTTCGAGGCGGTCGATGGGATTGCCGGGGTAGGCGAGCGCCTCGGCTTCGTCCTTGAAGCCGTAGCACTTGATCACCGCGGCCCAATCGCCCTTGCTGCCCTTGCCCTTGCCCTTGCCGCCGGGCCAGCTTTTAAAATCAGCCACGGCGTGGTCGCCATAGATGACGGCGACGCGCTCGGGATATTCCGACGCGAAACGATACGCGTAGAGCCCGCCGCGGCTGATGCCGATGAGCGCGGCCTTTTTCGCGAGCCCCTTGGCGACGAGCAACTCGTAAAAAGCGTTGAAATGTTTCACGGCATCGGGACTGCCAAAGGTGTTGCCGACCCCGATATGGGCGTGATGAAAGCCAGCGGCCAGAAGCTGCGGCGCGGCGCAGCGATCCGTGAAGGCGTCGGGAAATTCCATGCACCACGACCACGGATTTCCGGGGAGCGCGGTCTTTGGCTCGACGACCCAAGCGGCGCAGCCATCGACTTGGAACTTATGCCGGGTGAAGCCATGCCATTGATCGATGGTCTCGTCGGGAAAAGTGAGCGTGGCCTTTTCGGCGGGAACCGCCGCCGGTGGCTCGGCGAAAATGCGAGAGCTAAGCAAGGTGCCGAGGACGAGGATTAAGAAGATGTTTTTCATGATGAGGTGATAACAGGTGATGCGTCAGGCGAGGACCAGTTTGACCAATTCGCCGTGAATGTCCGTGAGGCGGAAGTCGCGGCCCTGGTAGCGGTAGGTGAGCTTTTTGTGCTCCACGCCCATGAGGTGCATGATCGTCGCGTTGAGGTCATGCACATGCACCGGATTCTCGGTGATGTTGTAGCAGTAGTCGTCGGTCGCGCCGAGGGTGAAACCCTTTTTCACACCGGCTCCGGCCATGAGCACGGTGAAGCAACGCGGGTGATGGTCGCGACCGTAGTTCGTCTCGCTCATTCCGCCCTGGCTGTAGATGGTGCGGCCAAATTCGCCGCCCCAGACGATGAGCGTGTCATCAAGCAGGCCGCGCGCTTTCAAGTCGCGGATGAGCGCGGCGGTCGGTTGGTCGGTGTCCTTGCACTGGCCGCGGATGGCACCGGGCAGGCCGCCGTGGTGATCCCAGCCCATGTGGAAAAGCTGGATGAATCGCACATCGCGCTCGGCAAGGCGGCGGGCGAGCAGGCAGTTGGCGGCATAGCTGCCGGGGCGCTTGATGTCGGGACCGTAGGAATCGAGCACGCTCTGCGGTTCCTTCGAGAGGTCGGTGAGATCGGGCACGCTCGCCTGCATGCGAAAGGCCATTTCGTATTGCGCGATGCGCGTCTGGATTTCCGGGTCGCCGAGCGCGTCGTGCCGGCGCTGGTTGAGCGCGCCGAGTTCATCGAGCGTCTCGCGGCGCATATCGCGGTCCATGCCGGGCGGGTTGCTGAGGTAAAGCACCGGGTCGCCGGCGTTGCGGAATTTCACGCCCTGGTGTTTCGCGGGGAGAAAGCCGGCGCTCCACAGGCGGTCGTAGAGCGGCTGATCATCGCGGCGTCCGCTGCCAAAGGAGGTCAGCACCACGTAGGCGGGCAGGTCGGCGTTGGCGCTGCCGAGCCCGTAGGCCATCCACGAGCCGATGCTGGGCCGGCCGGCGAGCTGCGAGCCGGTCTGCATGAAAGTGATCGCGGGATCGTGATTGATCGCCTCGGTGTGGAGCGAGCGGATGATCGTCCACTCGTCGGCGAGGCCGGACATGTGCGGCATCAGTTCGCTGAACCACGCGCCGCTCTGCCCGTATTGCGCGAACTTGAACATTGTCGGCGCGACCGGAAACTTGCTCTGCCCGCTGGTCATTGTCGTCAGCCGCTGCCCCTGCCGAATGCTCGCCGGCAAATCCTCGCCGCGCCGTTTCACCAGCTCGGGCTTCGGGTCAAAGAGATCCATCTGCGACGGCGCTCCGCTTTGGAAAAGGTAGATGATGCGTTTCGCCTTCGGCGCGAAATTGGGGAAGTCCGGAAGACCTGGCGTCGCCGCCGCTTCGGCGCGCTGGCCGAGCAATCCGCCGAGCGCCGCGAGGCCGATACCGCCCGCCGCACGCTGGAGAAAGGTGCGGCGGCTGACGTGCTGCTGCGCGTGCCGGGCGAGGGCGAGAAATTGATGGTCGTTGCAGTTCATGGGCGTGGGGTCATTCGCGGGTCACGACTTCGTCGAGGTTGAGGATTACGTTCGCCGCAGTGGTGTAGGCGGCGAGTTCGGCGGGGTTGAGTTTTGGGTCGGCCTTAGTCGCGCCTTGGGCGATGAGCTGTTTGGCGGCGGCTTCGTCCTGCTGAAAACGGGCGAGGCGCGTGGCGAGGCCGGTGGTCAGCGTTTTCAGCTCCACGGCGTCGGGCTGGCGGGCGGTGGCGCGGCGGAAGGCCCAGGTGAGCCGCGTCTCCGGCGTGGAGCCGCCGGTGGTGAGCATTTGCTCGGCGAGACGGCGCGCGGCTTCGAGGTAGGTGACTTCGTTGAGCAGCGCGAGGGCTTGCAGCGGCGTGTTCGTGCGGCTGCGTTTGGCGGTGCAGATTTCGCGGTTCGGCGAATCGAAGAGCAGCATCGTGGGCGGCGCGGCGGTGCGTTTCCAGACGGTGTAAAGCGTGCGCCGGTAGAGCCCGTCGCCCGCGTCCGGCTTGTAGCCGCGGAGGTCGCCATAGACGCTCGTTTCGTCCCACACGCCGGGCGGCATGTAGGGCCGCACGCTGGGTCCGCCGAGTTTCTCGACGAGCAGGCCGCTGACCGCGAGCGCCTGGTCGCGGACGCTCTCGGCGGAAAGGCGGAAGCGTGGACCGCGCGCGAGCAGGCGGTTGTCCGGGTCGCGCTCGAGCAGCTCCGGCGTGACGCGCGCGGACTGCCGGTAGCTGGCGCTGGTCACGATGAGTTTCTGCATCGCCTTCATGTCCCATTTCAGCCGCACAAATTCAGTCGCCAGCCAGTCGAGCAGCTCGGGATGACTCGGCCACTCGGCTTGCGACCCGAGGTTTTCCGAAGTCCGCACGAGCCCGGTGCCGAAGAACTTTTCCCACGCGCGATTCACCCACACGCGCGCGGTCAGCGGATGCTCGCCGCTGACCAGCCATTGCGCGAGGCCGAGCCGGTTGTTTGGCGCGCCGGCGGGCATGGGCGGGAGCACGGCGGGCAAGGCGCGCACGACTTTCTCGCCGGGCTGATCGTATTCGCCGCGTTTCAAAATGAACGCGTCGCGCGGTTGCGCCCGCTCCTGAAAGATCATGGTGTCCTGGGCCGAAGCCTTGAGCGTGGCGACGGCCTTCTGCGCGGCGGTGAGCGCGGCGGCGGCTTTCTTCGCCGGCGTGTCGGTGTTGTCGCGGAAGTATTTCGCCAGCTCGGCGGTCTGCTGCGGCGTGCGCTGCGCCGGGGCGGTCTGCACGGCGGCGACGATGTTCGCGGGAAAGCCGCTACCCTTGAGGTTCAGCGTGTCCGCGGGTCGCGCGGAAACGCTGAGCCCGAAGCGCCCGATATTGTGCCCGCCCGCGTAGTCGTGATGCAGCGTGAGATGCAGCGTGGCCCCGGCGGGCACGTTCAGCGGCGCGCAGACGAAGAGCGCTTTGCGCGACTCCTTTTTCGTTGGCCCGTCCACGGCCCAGCCCTCCTTGTTCTTCGCGTCCTTCGGGCGCTGCGCCTTGTCTTTCAAAATCCGGCCGATGCCAAAATCCTTCTGCTCGTAGTCCGCCTCCGCGCGGGTGAATTGCACCCGCAGCGGCGTGGCGAGCTGCGGCGACCGGATCTCGGCGTTGATATCCGTCAGCACGAAATTGCCGTTCGGCGCGCGCCCGAGGCTTTGCCCCGGCAGCGAGGGATCGGGCAGCACGTCGAGGAGGACGCCGGTGAACGCACCCGCGGCGAGCGGCGCGGTGATCGTGTAGGTGTCGCTGTCCGCGTTCGGTCCGGCGGCGAGCACCGTGCCGTCGGGCTGGCGGGTGAAAGTCGCGCCGCCCGCGCTGACGACCGACGCCGGCACCAGCGGCGTCCACATTTTCGTCGTCGTCTGAAGCTGCGCGACGACCGTCTTTTCCCACGCGGGCTGAAAGGTCGGCAGCGCCTTTTCCGCCGCGGCGAGTTCCTGCTCGGCGAGCACCCGCTTGGCTTCGAGATCGGCGAGCTGCTTTTCCTGCTCGGCGGTCGGCACGGTGATGACCGGCTTCGAGTTGCGCCCGTCGCCGTCGAGCACGCCGGATTCCTCGTTCGAGTTGAAGTAGGCGTAGAGCTGGTAAAACTCGCGCTGCGTGATCGGGTCGTATTTGTGATCGTGGCAGCGGCAGCAGCCGAGCGTGAGCCCGAGCCACGTCTGGCCGGTGGTGTCCACGCGATCAATGACCGTCTCCGCGAACCACTCCGCCTCGATGCGTCCGCCTTCGCCGTTGAGGCGGGTATTGCGGTGAAAACCAGTCGCCACTTTCTGCGCGAGCGTGGCATTGGGCAGGAGGTCGCCGGCGAGCTGCTCGATGGTGAACTGGTCGAACGGCAGGTTCGCGTTGTAGGCCCGGATGACCCAGTCGCGCCACGGCCACATGTGCCGCGAGCCATCGCTCTGAAAGCCGTTGCTGTCGGCATAGCGCGCGAAATCCAGCCACTGCTGCGCCATTTTCTCGCCGTAGCGCGGCGAGCCGAGCAGCCGGTCCACCACGCGCTCGTAGGCACCGGGCGCTTGATCGGCGAGAAACGCGGATACTTCCTCCGGTGTCGGCGGCAGCCCCGTGAGGTCGAGCGAAACGCGGCGGATGAGCGTCTCGCGCGGCGCTTCCGGCTGGGGCTTGAGATTCTCCTTCACCAGCCGCGCGTGAATGAAGGCGTCGATGGGATTCGACGACGCATACGGCACCGGCGGGCGCTCCGGTTTGAGAAAGGCCCAGTGCCCCTGATACACCGCGCCCTCGGTGATCCAGCGGCGGAGCGTGGCGATTTCCTGCGGTGACACCGTCTTGTGCGTCTTCAGCGGCGGCATCACGTCGTCGCGATCCTTCGTGGTCAGGCGCACGATCATCTGGCTGGCCTCCGGTTTCCCAGGGACGATGGCCGTGTCGCCCGACTCCGCGGGTTTTACGGCCTGATCGCGGATATCCAGCCGCAGCTTGCTATCGCGCTTCTTCTCGTCCGGCCCGTGGCAGGCGAAACATTTGTCCGACAGGATCGGACGCACGTCGCGGTTGAAATTAACGGTCGCAGCCGGCTCCGCCCGCAGGCTGGCGGACAGCGCGGCGAGGAGCAGCAGGGAAATCGTGTTTGGGAGCTTCATGATGGGCGGGAAAGGCGGCGGGGGTATCACACGAAAGACGCCGTTCATTGGACGACTTCGGGTTCGTTAGGTGTGGTGTCGATCGGGCAGCTTGGCGGGGATTTTCAGGCGAGGAGTTCTTTCACGGCCACGCCTTTGCCGTCGGGCGTGGAGTAAAAGGGGCGCGACTCGATTTCGTAATGCGTGTCCGGCGCGAGGCCGAGGCAGTGGTAAATCGTCTGGTGCAGGTCGGCGATGCTGACCGGGTTTTCCACGGCCTTGCACGGGCGCTCGTCGGCGGTCTTGCCGTGAACGTAACCGCGTTTCACACCGCCGCCGAACATCAGCACTGAGCCCGCGCCGGTGAAGTGCCGGTGCAGCCCGTACTGCTTTTTCTCGGTGAGTTTCGCCGGCTGACTTTTCAGATCCTGGCCGACTTCGATGGTGTTCTCCGCAATGCCTTCCACCATGGCGTCGCGGCTGAACTCGGTGGCGAGCACGATGAGCGTGCGGTCGAGCAGGCCGCGCTGGTCGAGGTCGCGCACGAGCTGTGCGATCGGGCGGTCGATCTGCTTTTTCATCTGCCCGGCGCGGTCGTGGCCGGTGTGATGCGTGTCCCAGCCCTCGAAGGGAATGTATTCGCTCGTCACCTCGATGAAGCGCGCACCCGCCTCCACGAGCCGGCGCGCGAGCAGGCAGCCCTGGCCGAAGCGCCCGGTGTTGTAGGCGTCGTAGCTTTCCTTGGGTTCGAGTTTCAAATCGAACGCCGCAGCCTCGGGCGAGCGCAGCAGCGCGTGGGCCTGCTCCATGGAGCGGAGCAGCGCTTCCTGCTGGAAATCGCCGGCCTTTTCCGCAAAGCCGCTGGTCTTCAGCATCTCGCGCCAGAGCGCCTGCCGCGCGGTGAAACGCTCGGGCGTCATCCCGGCGGGCGGGCGCACGGCGTCGAGCGCGGCCATCGGCTGCTCAATGATGAACGGGCCAAACTCGCTGCCGAAAAAGCCGGCGTTGTGAAACGACTTCAGCTCCTCCTTTTCGCCGACATCGAAGCGCTGGCCGATGACGGTGAACGGCGGGATGACCGGATTGCGCGGACCCATTTCGCGCGCGATCCACGCGCCGAGATGCGGCGCGGCCACGCTCTGCGGCGGCGCGTAACCGGTGTGCCAGTGGTACTGGTGCTTGGTGTGCAGGATTTTCCCGAGGTCGGCCATGACGTGCGAGCGCACGAGCGTGCCGCGGTCCATGACCTTGCCGATTTCCTCCAGCCCTTCGGAAAAAAAGATGTCATCGAGCACCGTGGGCTGCGCCTCGAAAGTCGAGAGAATGGACGCGGCCTCGACACCCGGTTCAAATGGCGTGAAGCGCTTCGGGTCGAAGGTTTCCGTGTGCGGCATACCGCCGGCCATCCAGAGCAGGATGACGCTGTCCGCGGTCGCGCGCGGCTTTTTCGCCACGGCAAAAGCGCGGCGTGGCGCGGCCGCCGCGGCGAGCGTCGCGGCGGAGAGGGCGTGGAGGAAATGGCGGCGATTCATGGGGTCAGCGTTTAAGGATTTTTTGGAACAGTGCTTTCATTTTTGAGGGCGCACAGAAACGTCTAGCGATCTATGCAGCGCATGGTTGGCGGTTATAGATTTTGCGATGATGTCACTGATCCAATTCTCTATTTCAGCACTTGCATGTGTCACGCGGGGAAAGGCGAACGATAAATACAGACCTAATGTGAAAAAACTACCTACCCACGCTGCAATCTGAGCATAAAGGATGTCCTCGTGGCGAACGTGTGAGTCAGGACCGTTCTTGAGCAGATAGGCAACGCCCAAAACAAAGAAAAATGCCCCAGGCGCACACCAGCCTCGGCAGTAGCCAGTTAAAATTGATTTGCGATACAACGGAATTCTGATCCCGGTAAACTGAAAGACGCCGGATCGAGTAACGATGTAGCTCTCCAAAGGGACGAGAGGAACAAAGAAAAAGTGTAAAAACTTAGTGACGATAAAGGAGCCTGTAGTTGTCCGGTTTACCTTACCGTAATGTCTCGTCCCCAAAAACATCATGTTCTTATATAATTTCTACGGTCATGCGCCTAGCTTCTCATTAGAAGAAGGATCCCGTGCGGTTCGTTTTATCATCATGGCGTCAGCGGATGAGTTGGAATTCAGGCTGGAGGACAATCGCCCATAACAGGTCGTTCGTCGCGGTGCTGGCAAAGGCGAGTTCGTCCGGGCGCGGGTCGCGGAGAAACGCGGCGTGATACAGCTCGGTGAGCCGCGCCTGCGGATCGGACACGCGGGCGTTCCAGGCGTCGGCGGCTTTGTTCAGCGCGGAGGAAAAGGCCTGGCCGTTCGTCAGCGTGAGTGCCTGGAGCAGCGTGGCCTGGCTGGCGCGGCTCATCGTCACCTGATCGCGAATGGGCCGGCCCAGCGTACTCTGCAGTGGATCGCTTTCCACCAGCGCGGCGCGGACGAACGCCGGGGTGTCGAAGGTGAGCCGAAACTCGCGCACCCGCGCCCACTGCGGATCGGCGTCGGCGACCACCGCCGGCTGCCACGCGCCGTCGTCAAAGCCCGGCTTTTCCCAGCCCTCCGCGCGCTCGTCGGTCGTGCGCCAGTCGGCATTGGTCTCCACGATGAAAGGCGTCTTTCGCCCCGCGATCTTCACCGCCAGCGCCAGCCGCACGCCCGCCGCGCCGGGCGACGTGTTGTTCGCTTCCACGGCGATGGTCAGCTTCGGCGCGCTGGCCGCCGCGTCCGTCACATCCGCGCGTTTCGCCACCTCGAAATTCGTGCTGAACATCACGTCGCGCCCGTTGACGTGGAGCGTGAATCCATTGTCCGCCGTCGCCACCACCGCGGCCTGCTCCACCTTGCCCGGCGGCAGCGTCACCGTGGTGCGGAAGTAGCGCTTGCCCACCGGAAAATTCGTCGCCGGCGAGTCGCCCTCGCTGTGCCAGATCCACGCCGCATCCTTTGCCAGCGCGGCGTCCTTCTCGCCGGCCAGTTTGAGATTCGCCTGCGCGTAAAGCGGCGCGGCCACACGGCTCACGGCGTCGGCAAACTGCTCCGCGCTCAGCCGCCGCACCACCGGGCCGGAGAACACAAACGACGCCTTGCCCAGTGACTCCGAATCCGCCACCGCCACGGCGGGCAACGCATAGGTGCGCGAGGTCGCGATCAGCGCCAGCGTGTGCTTCACGTTCCAGCCGCTCTCCGCGAAATCCCACGCCAGCCAGTCCAGCAGATCCCGGCTCCACGGCGGGTTGTCCATCGAGTCCACCGGCTCCACCAAGCCGCGCCCGAAGCACTCCGCCCACAGCCGGTTCACGAGTGTTCGCGCCAGCCGGCCGTTCTCCTTTTTCGTGAGCAAAGCGGCGAGCTGCTGCTGCCGCTCCGCGCGCGGCTTGGCGGCGTCGGGCGTGCCCAGCTCCGGCCAGAAAAAACCCGGCCCGCTCGATTCGCCCGTCGGCTTGTCGCAGCGCGCGATCTCCAGCGGCTTGTCCGCGAAAATGGCCGCCAGCGCGTAGGCGTCGCGCAGCTTGTAGTCGGAGATGAAGGAATCGTGGCAGCTCGCGCATTTCAGATTCAGCCCGAGAAAAACCTGCGACACGCTCTGCGCCGCCTGCATCTCCCGCGTCTGCGCCGCGCTCACCGAGCCGCGCCAGACGATTCCCTTGATGAACCCCTCGGACTCGGGCGACGGCGGTGCCACCAGTTCGCGCACGAATGCGTCGAACGGTTTGTCGTCGCGTAGCGCCGTGAAGAGCCAGTTGCTGATCTGCCGCCGCCCGCCGTCGATGTAGCCCGTGCCGCTGAAATCATTGCGCAGCGCGTCATTCCACATCGTGAACCAGCGCGCCGCGTAGTCATGGCGTCGCGCCAGCAGCGCGTCCACCACCGCCGCGCGGTCGCCCGTGAACTCCTGTGCCTCGGCCCACGTCGGCAGCAGGCCCACGAGATCGAGCGTGGCGCGGCGGAGGAAAGTGCGGTCGTCCACCGGCTGCGGCCACGCCATTTTCCGCTCGCGGAAATAGCCCGCCACAAACTTGTCCACCGGATTGGCCAACTCCTCCGTGCCCGACGGGAACTCCGGCTTCCGCGGCGCGATCGGAGCCCGCTGAAAAACAACGCCCGCCGTTTCGCCATCCGGCCACGGCGCGCCCGCGGCGACCCACTTCCGCAGCGTCTCCAAATCGCGCGAGTCCAGCGGACCGTCCTTCGGCGGCATCGCGTCCTCGTGCCCCTTCGCCAGCAGCACCCGCCGCAGCAGGTCGCTCTCCGCCGGCTTCCCCGGCGTCAGCACCGCGCCATCGTCGCCGCCCTTGAGTACCGCCTCCTTGGTGTCCAACCGCAGCCCGCCCTTTTGCTTATTCTGCCCGTGACACTTCGTACACGAATGCGCCAGCACCCCGCGCGCCTCTGCCGAGAGTTGGAGTTCCTCCGGCGAAAAGGCGCGCGCATTCAAGACGAGGAGCGGGAGGAGCAGCAGGAATCGCATGGTCGGTAGAAGACCTACTATAGCGGATTTTCTTTGCGCGTAAAAGCGCGTCAAAACTCCGAGGCGCCCGGCTACGGCTCGATGAGTTTTTCGCGGATGGCGTAGCGGACGAGTTCGGCAACGGAGTGGATTTCGAGCTTGCGCATGATATTGGCGCGGTGGGCGTCGATGGTTTTCACGCTGATGCCGAGGGCGGTCGCGGCCTCTTTACTGGTCTTGGCTTCGGCGAGGAGTTGGGTGATCTGGCGCTCGCGGGGGCTGAGGCGGCCGGCTTCCGCGCTCGCGCCAGGGTGTGCGGGGCTGAGGAAGTCGCCGAGAACGAGGTCGGCGACGCGCCCGGTGAAGAAGGGCTGGTGGGCGGCGAGCGCCTGGACGGCGCCGATGAGCAGGCGAGTGGCGTCGGTTTTTAGTATGAAGCCGCGGGCACCGGCGGCGAGGACTTCGCGGACGAGGCTCTCGGAGTCTTGCATGGTGAGGATGAGCACCTCGGTTTGCGGACAGGCCTGGCGGATTTGCCGGGTGGCTTCCACGCCGTTGAGTTCGGGCATGCTGATGTCGAGCACGGCGACGTCGGGAAAAAACTTGCGCGCGAGTTCCACGGCTTGCGCGCCGTTGCCCGCTTCGCCGCAGACGTGCCAGTTGGGCACGCTTTCGAGCCGGATGCGGAGGCCGTCGCGAATCAACTCGTGGTCGTCGGCGACGAGGATTTGGACTTTTTTCATGTGGCTCCCGCAGGCTGCGGCACGACGGCGCGGATGATGGTGCCACCGCTGCCGGACTCCACTTCCAGCCGCCCGCCGCAGTACTGCATGCGTTCGCGCATTCCAGGAATGCCCACGCCGAGCGCACCGGGGCGCGCCGCTTTTTCGAGAGAGAAGCCGCGCCCGGTGTCGGCGATTTCGAGGATTACAGCGCCGTTGGATTGCGCGAGGCGGATGGTGGCGTTTTCGCTTTGGGCGTGGCGGTGGACATTGGCGAGGCTCTCCTGGACGACACGGAAAAGGGCCATTTCACAGGGCTCGGGAAGACGCGGGAGGCCGGGCGGAATTTCCATCTGCACCCGGATGGTGGTGCGCTGGCTGAAGCCGTGAGCGTAGTCGGTGAGCGCGCCGGCGAGGCCGGTTTCGTCGAGCTGCGGCGGGTGGGCGAGGTAGGCGAGGGTGCGAATGTCCGTCACGCTGTTTTCGAGCAGCGCGGTGCTGTCGGCGACGATCTGGGAGGCGATGATGTCGCGGGCTCCAAGGTGTTCCTGAAGGAGGGCGAGGTTCATCAGCACAGCGACGAGATCCTGCGCCGTGGAGTCGTGCAGTTCGCGGGCGATGCGCCGCCGCTCCTCTTCGCCCGCCTGCACGAGCCGGTGGGAAAGGCTGCGCAGGGCTTCCTCAGCCAGTTTGCGGTCGGTGATATCCGCGATGAAGCCGTGCCACAGAATCGAGCCGTCCGCCTCGCGCTCGGGCAGCGAATTTCCCGCCAGCCAGCGCACCGAGCCATCGTCCGCGATGAGCCGGGCCTCGTAGCTCCACGGGGAGAGGTCGCGGGCGGATTTCTCGATGGAAGCGGCCAGCCCCGGAAGGTCATCGGGATGATGTCGCACGAAAACTTTCGTCGCATCGTCGCGCACTTCCTCGGGGTCGACGCCATACATCTCGCGGAGGCCTTCGCTCGCGTAGGGAAGACAGGCGGTGCCGTCCGGGCGCAGGCGATATTGGTAAACGACACCGGGAACGCGGCCCGCGATTTTTTGCAGGCGGCCCAGCGCCTCGGCCTGAGCCTCCTCGGCCAGCCGGCGCGCAGTCACGTCCTGACAGGTCCCCTCCAGCCCGGCGAGTTTTCCATCATCACCCACGACCGCGCGGCCCCGCGCATGCACCCAGCGCACCGAACCGTCGGGCAGCACGGCGCGGTAATCATGGCTAAAACTTCCCAGCGTCCCCATCGCCGTCTGCAGCGCCTCCAGCACGCGCGGTCGGTCGGAGGGATGCACAGCAGCGACGTAGCCTTCAAAACTCGGCTCGAACCGGCCGGGAACGTGCCCGTAGATGCGAAAGAGTTCGTCCGACCAGGTGACGTGATCGGTCGCCGCGTTCCAGTGGAAACTTCCGAGCTGTGCGATGCTCTGCGCCTCGCGGAGCCGCTCCGCCGTTTCGTGCAGGACGGCCTCGGCCAGCTTGCGTTCCGTAATGTCGGTGATCGTGCCAACCATGCGCCGGGGGCTGCCCGCGGCGTCGCGAACGACGACCTCGCCGCGGTCGAAGAACCAGCGGTACTCGCCCGACTTCATGCGCAGGCGAACCTCGTTTTGTTTCACCGGCGTGCGGCCCGCGAGATGGTCGTCGAGCACCCGCTTCATGCGTTTGACATCAGCGGGATGGACGATGGTGTAAAAGAAGCCGACCTGGTTCGGGACTTCGCCTGGTTCGTAGCCGAGCAGCCGGGCCCACTGCGGGCTGAAGAAGACTTCACCGGTCGGGATGTTCCAGTCCCAGATGCCGTCGCGCGTGGCGTCGAGCGCGTACTTGATGCGTTCGCTGGTCACCCGCTGGGCCTCCTCCGCGTGTTTGCGGGCGGTTACGTCGAAGTGGCAGCCCATCATGCGCACGGGCTGGCCGTTGGAGTCGCGGAGGAAGTCCGCGCGGGCGAACATCCAGCGCCAGGTGCCGTCGCGATGGCGCATCCGAAACTCCAGGTCGTAAACCGCCCGGCACCCCGCCCGATAGTCGCGCGCGGCTGCGAGGGTACGCTCGAGATCCTCCGGGTGGAGGCGCTGCTCCCATTCCTCGAAAAGATTCGGCAATTCGTGGTCTGCGTAACCGAGCTGCTGCTTCCACTCCGGCGAAAAATAAACCGCGTTCGTGACGAGATCCCAATCCCACAGGCCGACATCCGCCGCGTGGATGAGCTGTCGCAGCCGGGCCTGATTTTCCCAAAGCAGCTGGTCTGCGGAAGACGGCGAGGCGTGGACGTCAGGAGAGGTGGAGATCATGGTTCCGGGTGCCGCAGGGCGCGAAGCTTTTGCCACGCCGCCAGCCCCGTTTCAAGACTCCACCGCGCGACACCGCGCGAAATTTTCGCGACGGCGGCGGGCGCTTAGTAGCGCTTGCGCATGTTGCTCGGGAGGATGTTCAGCTCGTTGCGGTATTTCGCGACGGTGCGGCGGGCGATGGGGATGCCGCGCTTTTCGAGCAGCTCGACTATCTCTTTGTCGCTGAGCGGGCTGCTGTCGTCCTCGGTCTTCACCATCTCGGCGATGGTGCCTTTGACGCTGGTGTTGCTCATGGAGACGCCGCCGGCGGTCTGGTAGCCGGGGGTGAAGAAATACTTCATGTCGAAGACGCCCCACGGGGTGGCCATGTATTTGCCGGAAATGGCGCGACTCACAGTGGTCTCGTGAACGCCCACGATGTCGGCGATCTGAACCATGGTCAGCGGCTTGAGAGCGCTGGGGCCGATTTCGAGGAAATCCTTTTGTTTGGCGACAATCTCGTGGGCGATGTTCGAGATGGTCTGCTGGCGCTGGTGGATGGATTTGATGAGGAATTTCCCGCTGCGAATTTTGTCGCGGATGTAGTCCTTCACTTCGGCACCGCCTTTGTCCTGCGACATGAGGTCCTTGTAGGTGTTACTGATGCGGAGGTGGGGAATCTGCTCGCCATTGAGCGAGATCGTCCACTCGCCGCCGATCTTTTCCACGTTCACGTCGGGGAGGACGTAGTTGTTTGGGTCCGGGGTGAAAATCTGGCCGGGTTTCGGGTCGAGAGTGCCGACGAAGCCGGCGGCGCGCTGCACCTGCTCGACGGTGGTGCCGAGGCGGCGGGCGATTTCGGGGAAGCGGCGTTTGCCGAGGTCGTCAATGTGGCGGTCCACGATGCGGTATTCGAGGCTGTGCTCTTTGCCGAGACGGCGGAGTTGGATGAGGAGGCACTCGCGGAGATTTCGGGAGCCGACGCCCACGGGGTGAAAGGTCTGAACGAACTCCAACACGCGCAGTAGGTCGGCGGAATCCATGCCGGTGTTGGCAGCGATTTCCTCGGGCATGGCCTGGAGGAAACCGGCGTCGTCGATATTGCCGATGATCAGTTCGCCGAGCTGGCGGTCGGTTTCGCCGAGGTCGCTGGAATTGAGCTGCTCGATGAGGTGCTGCTGGAGCGTCTGCATGCCCACGAGGCTGTCGAAAAAAAACTGCCGCCTTTCCTCATCCTCCGCCGAACGCCCGGAGTAACTCTGGCTCTGGGCCATGTAATCACGCCACTCTTCATCGAGTTTCGCGAGGCGGTCGAATTCTTCCTGAAACTCGTCGTGCTCCTCCCGTTTATCCTCGATGGTGGGCTCCATCTGATCCTCTTCGAGGGTGGGGTTTGAGCACAACTCCTGCTGAATCAGGTTGCGCAGCTCGAGCATGGGTGCCTGCAAAATTTGCAGGCTCTGCTGGAGCTGGGGTGCGAGCACTTGCGATTGGTGGAGTGACTGTGTTTGAGCGAGTCCGGCCATAGGTTTTGTTGGGGATGTTATTGGGTTGAGCCGAACACCGCAAGCAGCATGCTTGCCACGTGCCGAAAAACTTTTCCAAACGCCTGCGGCCCGAATCCCGCTTACTCAGTAAACCATGAACGCAAAACTCTTTTTTGTTCCGGCGCTCGGCGTCTCGGCGCTCCTCGCGGTGCTGCTCTCTCCGCCGCCGCTCCGTGGCGAAGGGGGCGCGGATGATGCCGTAGTCACGGCGCTGCTCTCAGAAGTCGCGACACAGCAGGCGACGATTTCGGAGAATCAGGCGAAGATCGACACCAAACTGGCGACCATCGCCGAGAGCGTCCGCGTGGCGCGTATCTTCGTCAGTCGTGGAGGCGGCAAAACTAAATGAAGTCTTCACTCTTTCTCGCTATCTCCACCGCGATACTGCTCGCGCTCGGCTCCACCTTGCATTCCCAAGCCCCCACCGCCGTGAAATCCCCGCAGCAGATTCTCCAAGCGATGAAGGTTAAAAATCAGGAGCTTCTCGAAAAACAGGCCGTGACCCTGCAAAAACTCGACGAACTGGAAAAGGACGCCGAGCAGCTCAAAATCTTCGGCAAGCGCTCGTAGGAGCCCGGCCGCCTACTTTTTCGTCGCCGGCTTTTTCAGGTCCAGCTTCCGGTAGAGCGTGGCCATGCTGATGCCGAGCATTTTGGCCGCCTTCTCGCGCGAGCCCGCGTTAAATTTGATCGTCTCCTCAATGTAGGCCTTTTCCACCTCGCGGGTGTATTCGTCCAGCGTCTGCCCGACGGGGAGCGTGCCGGTGTGCTCCACGACCGGCGCGTTGGCGTGGCGGACCACTTGCGGCGGCAAGTCGGTCGTGAGGATGAGCCCGTTGTCGCACAGCGCACAAGCGCGCTCGACGGCGTTTTCCAGCTCACGCACATTGCCCGGCCAGCGGTACGCCGAGAGCATTTCCACGGCTTTTGGGTCGATTTTTTTGATCTCTGTCGAGGTCTGGTTGGCGTTCTTTTGCAAAAAGTGATTCACCAGTAGCGGGATGTCGTCCGGGCGCTCGCGGAGCGACGGCATTTCGAGCGGGATCACCGCCAGCCGGTAGTAGAGATCCTCGCGGAAATTGCCCCCCTTTATTTTCTCCCCCAGCACCTCATTGGTCGCAGCCAGCACCCGCACATTGATCGGGATCGTCTTGTTATCGCCCACCCGGCGAATCTGCCGCTCCTGCAGCACCCGCAGCAATTTCGTCTGCAGCGGCTGCGGCATCGAGTTGACCTCATCCAGAAAGATCGTCCCCAGTTCCGCCTCTTCGAAGAGCCCCGCCTTGTCCGCCACTGCGCCCGTAAACGACCCCTTCTTGTGCCCAAAAAGTTCACTCTCCAGCAGATTCTCCGGTAGCGCCGAGCAATTAATCGCCACGAACGACTGATGCTGCCGGTTGCTGTTGAAATGCAGCGCGCGCGCCACAAGTTCCTTGCCCGTCCCGCTTTCGCCCTGGATCAAAATCGTGCTGTCCGTGTCTGCCACCTTGGCGATCAGGTTGTAAATCTCCTGCATCTTTCCGGAGGTGCCGATGATGTTCTCGAACCGGTACTTTTCCTTCACGATCTGACGCAGGTTCTGATTTTCCCGCACCAAGCTCTGATTATCCAGCGCCCGCTGAATCGTCAGTTGCAACTCATCCACCTTGAACGGCTTCGTGATGTAATCGTACGCCCCGAGCTTCATCGCCTCCAGCGCCGTCTCCACCGTTTTGAAAGCGGTGATCAAAATCACCGGCGTCCCCGGCAGGATATCGCGGCACTCGCGCAAAATGTCCAAGCCCCCCACCTTGTCCATCCGCAGGTCCGTGATCACCAGTTGCGGTGCCTGCGCCGAAAGGTTTTCGAGTGCCTTGGCCCCGGACGAGTAAGCGACCGTCTGATGACCGCGTTCCTGGCAGATGTCGGAAATGACCGACACCATCGCCGGGTCATCATCAATGATTAGAATTCGAGCCATAAATAGGAGGTTTCGCGGAAATGAGATAGTTGCACGTCTGAGAAAATGAAAGCCCTATTTTTCGCAAATTTTCGGTCGCTCGAAACCGTGTTTTCCTCCTTCACATTCTCGCGGTTGAGAGAAGAAATCCGCCTCTCAGAGCTCGAAAAATTAGCCCGTTGCCCCAGCTATCCGTGGCAGGAAAACCCGGAAGACGGTCCCTTGGCCGGGTTCGCTTTCGACGTGAATGAAGCCGCCGCTACGCTCGACAATCTGCGCGACGATGGCCAACCCCAGTCCGGTGCCTTTGCCTTTGGGCTTGGTGGAAAAATACGGCTCGAAAACCCGCTCCTTGGTTTCCTCGTCCATGCCGATCCCGCTGTCACGCACCTCGATCAAGATCAGGCTGACTGGGGTGTGCCCATCCTGGGGGAGCGAGGTGGGGTGAACCGAGACCCCAATTTCTCCTCCCTCCGGCATCGCGTCGCGTGCATTTACGATGAGGTTCGTCAGCAACCGGTCGAACTGCACGGGGTCGAAGAGCGCGCGGCAAGAGCCCGGTTGACTGTCAAAGACGAGCCTCCACCGCCTGTCCAGCGCCTGCGCCTGCGCCCGGCACGTACGCTCCGCCGCTGTCACCAGATCAAATACGAACGGCTGCCGGGCATCGCGTCGGCCAAACGTCATCAGGTCATTGACTAACTCCGTCGCGCGTCCGGCGGAATGTTCAATCATCTCGGCCATCTCGCGCGTCCGGCGATGCAGCGCCGGGTCCGCCGCGATCATGGAACTCGGCGCGAGAATCGTTTGCAGAAGATTCCGCAGATCGTGGCCGATGGACGCGGCAAACCGGCCCAGCGCCTCGGCGCCTTCGATCTCCGCCGCGCGCAGACGCAGACTTCCCGCAGTCGTCTGCGCGTGCGCCTTTTGCGCCTCCAGCGCCTGTCGCCCCAGCGTGTCGGCTACGTTTTTCGCCAGAGCCTGCTCCTCGGCCGTCCACTCCCGCGGTCCGCCGACATGCTCATGGCAGACCACACCTTTTAGCACGCCATCGAGGAAAACCGGCACGTCCAGCATCGCCCCGACCCCGAGCGGTTCGAGGTAGCCGGCGCGGAGTTCCGCGCTCACCGGATCATGCCACGCATCGCTGATTGGCAGGATGCTTTGCCGTGCGATCGCCGCGAAGTAAGCGGGACATTCCGCCTGCTCAATGATCGTCCCTTCGAACGCCGTATCGTTCGTTTCTTCCTGCAGATGAAAGCAGCGCAGTACCGCGCGATCCTGCAAATACAGCCAGCACCCCACCCGCGCCACCCGCAGCGTTTTCGCGGCTATCTGCGTCGTCTGCGCAAACGCATTTTTTAACTCCACGCCACCCGGAACCCGCAACCGCGCCAGACTCATGCGCGCAGCTTCGTAGGCGAGTAAATTGCTCCCGAAGGAAATCATGGATTCGTGCGATCAAAGAGACTGCGCCCGCGTGCGTCAAGGAGGCGGCCATGGGGATTATGTCCACTAGCAGGAAAGCTGGGCGGTTCGGCGTTAATCATCGGCTTCGTGAGACGCCGCTTCCCAAAATCCGCGGAGGTCATTAGCGTCCGCCGGGTGATCGAACGTTACACCCGACCTGAAATGGCCGCCGTCTGGGCGGATCAACGCAAATACGAAATCTGGCTCGAAATCGAGACGCTGGCCTGCGAGGCCCAGGCCGAGATCGGCGTCGTGCCCAAAACCGATGCCGAAGAGATTCGCGCAAAGGGGAAGTTCGACCTCGCCGAGATCATGGAGATCGAAAAGCGCACCAACCACGATGTCATCGCGTTTCTCGAAAACGTGGCGAGTTACGTCGGGCCGGCCTGCCGGTGGATGCACCAGGGGATGACTTCCAGCGACGTGCTCGACACCACGCTGGCCGTGCAGATGGCCGAAGCCTCGGATCTGCTGCTCGCCGATTTGCGCGAACTGCGCGTGGTCGTCGCGCGCCGGGCTCGGGAGTTCAAGACCACACCGATGATCGGGCGCAGCCACGGCATCCACGCCGAGCCGGTGACCTTCGGGCTGAAACTCGCGCTGATGTACGACGAATTTGGCCGCGCCCTGGCGCGCCTCGAAGAGGTCCAGCCGCGCATCCGCGTGGGCAAATTGAGCGGCGCCGTGGGCACGCACGCGCATCTCGATCCACGCGTCGAGGAGCGGGTGTGTGCCAAGCTGGGCCTGACTGCGGCCGCGCTTTCCACGCAAGTCATCCAGCGCGACCGCCACGCGGAATTTCAGACCGTGCTCGCTCTCATTGCGTCCTCCATCGACCGCTGGGCCACCGAGTTCCGCCATCTCCAGCGCACCGAAGTGCTCGAGGTGGAGGAGTATTTTTTCGCCGGCCAAAAAGGCAGTTCCGCCATGCCGCACAAGCGCAACCCCATCACCGGCGAAAAGCTCAGCGGGCTCGCCCGCGTGGTCCGCAGCAACGCCATGGCCGCGCTCGAAAACGTCCCGCTCTGGCACGAGCGCGACATTTCCCACAGCTCCGTCGAGCGCATCATCATGCCCGACTCCACCATCCTCGTGGACTACATGCTCGTCTCGCTGCGCAAACTCGTGGACCGGCTCCTCGTCTATCCGGAAAACATGGAGCGCAACTTGCGCATCACCAAAGGCCTCTACTTTTCGCAAACCATCCTGCTCCAACTCACCGCGCGCGGTCTCGAACGCAAAGCCGCCTACGAAGCCGTCCAACGCGCCGCCATGAAGACTTGGCAGGGCGAAATCAGCCTCGCGGAAAACCTCGCCGCTGAACCGGATGTCGCCGCCGTCCTTTCGCGTGCGGAAATCGATACGCTTTGCTCGCTCGAAATCCACTTTGCCCATGTCGATGCGACCTTCCGCAAGCTCGGGTTGGAAAGCTGACGCTCTAATTTTTCCGAGCACCTAAAGCGTCCGCGGAAGTCACGCGGAGCGAACGCATTTCGAGATAGCTCGTTAAGTTTCCCGTCTGTTTGCAGTCGCGGTGCGACCGTGACCGCTCTAAGCTCCCGCCACTCCATGTGCCCTCCCCGTTTTCTGGCCACGCTCGCCGCGCTCGCGCTCACGGCTTTGCCCGCGTGGGCTGAGGACGCCCCGCCGCCCGCCGCCGACTCGGTGATCGTGGATGCGCCGACGGAGGCGGTGATCACCGGCGCGCTGCGCTACCTCGCGGAGCAGCAGAATGGCAACGGCTCGTGGACCACGCAGGGGCGGAAGGGCGAGCATCCGGTGGCCATGACGGGCTATGTGCTGATGTGCTTCCTCGCCAGCGGGAATCTGCCGGAGGAGGGCGACTACGCGAAGCAGGTCAACGAGGGGATGAAGTTCCTGCTCGATTCGCTCATGCCGGACGGGACGTTCCGCGGCGTGGACGGCGGGCGCTACATGTACAACCACGGCATCGCCACGCTGGCGCTCGCGGAGATTTACGGACAGACGAAATCGCCTGCCATCCGCACGAAGCTCCAGCGCGCCGTGCAGCTCATTGTCACCACGCAATGCGCCAAGGGTCCGCACGCGGGCGGCTGGCGCTACCGCCCGCGGCCGGAGGACGCGGACATCTCGGTGACGGTCATGCAGGTCGTGGCGCTGCGGGCGGCAAAAAACTGCGGCTTCGACGTGCCGCAGCGCACCATTGACGACGCCATCGAATACGTGAAGCGCTGCTCGGCGGGCGGCGGCGGCTTTGCCTATCAGGCGGGAAACAAGGATGCCGGCTACGCGCGCACGGCGGCGGCGATTTACTCGCTGCAGGTCTGCGGCCTTTACGATGACCCACTCGTGGCCGGCGGCTCGCAGTATCTTTTTACCAAAGTGAACGACGGTGGCCAGTGGTGGACCTATGGCTCGAACTACGCCGCGCCCGCGCAATACATGATCGGCGGCGACACTTGGAAACGCTGGTATGGCGTAATGCGCGAGAAACTGCTCAAGACTGTGAAGAAGAACGGCGACCAGTCCTACTGGGAAGGCGACGTGGGCCCGGCTTATTGCACCGCCGTGCATGCCACGATCCTCGCCATGCCCTACCATTACATCCCGCTCTACCAGCGCTGAGGCGCGGGAACTTCGCAACGTGTCGTTCGCCGCGTTAAAATTTTTCGACTGGTCGCAGGGCGTGGCTTTCCTGGTCTGTCTCGTGATTGTTCGGACGGCGCACGCCGCCAGCATCGAGACCTTCGACGGCACGAAAACCACTGGCACGCTGACGATGGACGCCGGGCAATTCCTCATCACGCCAGGCGGCGGGGCGGCGGTGAAGGTCGATCCCGCCGACGTTTTGCGCGCGCAGTTTGCCGACGCCCTGCCGGTAGAAAACTTTTCACCCGGCGTGGTCCTGCGCAATGGCACGCGGCTCACCGGGCCGTTCACGGCGCTCACCGATCCGGTGGTGAAATTCGACCGCTACAAGCTCGCCCTCCCCGGCGGCGAGATCGCTTGGGTCGTGTATCAGCCGTTCCTCCCGACCGTTGCCGCTACCGCCCCGCCCGGGAAAGTCGGCGCGCTGCTCGCGGGCGGCGATTTTTTTGAAGGCACGATCAAGGCCGCGGACGACAAGTCGGCCAAGGTGCTCAATCCGATCTTCGGCCCGCGCACGCTGGTCGGTGGCAATAAGGATTTGCTCGCGCTCATCCTGCGTGATGCGCGCCGGAGCGCGGCGCTTTTCGAGGTACGGACAAAAGACGGCGCGCTCTTCGGCGCGGATGCGCTCGGGCTGGACAAGACGGGCGTAACGCTCCGGCATCCGCTTTACGACAACGTGAAAATCGAGACGAAGGACCTCCTGGAAATCCGCGCCGGTGCCGTGCGCTACCAGCCGCTCACCGCGCTCAAACTCGCGCGCGTCGATCCGCTGCCGGGCCGCAGGGTCGAGCAGTGTTTCGCCGTGGACAAAACCATCGCCGGCGACGCGCTCGACAGCCTAGGCGCGACGCGCGGGAAGGGGTTCGAGTCGGCGTTCGGCGTCGCCGCCACTTGGGAAGTGCCCGCTGGCTTCACGATCCTCAACGTCCTAGTAGCCGTGCCGTCCGGCGTGCCACCCGCCACCCGCGTGACTTTCGCCGTGTACGCCGACGGGCGTCCGATCACGCGCAGCAGTCCGCTGGCTGCCGGCGACAAACCCGCGCCGCTACGCGCGAATTTCGGTGTCGTCCGCAGCATCTCGCTCCGCGTGGAACCTGCATCGCCCGCGAACGCCACCGGCACCGGTCTGTGGCTCGATCCCGTGCTCACGCACCGGTGACTCACCATCTTTCCCCTCGTAATCTTCATCTTAATCCCAATCTTAATCCCCAGCCCCCGACGCCCCGAGAGATTACGACTATGATTATGCTTAAAAGATCCGCCGTGACACTGCTTGCCGTGCTTTGCTTCGCCGCGCGAGCCGAGGACGCGCCGCCCGCCAAGCCGGTCAAGCCTGCCGAATTGCCCAAGCCGACCATCCGCGAAGTGTCGCCCGGCATTTTCGAGGTCGGCAAGGTGATGCTCGATCAAAAAGCGCTGACCGTCACGATCCCCGGCAAGCTGAACATGGAAAGAGGGCTGCTCGAATATGTGCTCGTGAACCCCACCGGCAGCGCGCACGAGAGCCTGCTCGTCACCGAAGTGAAAGCGAGCGACATCCATTTTGCCATGCTGCTGCTCGGGGCCAAAGGCGGAGCGATCACCGCGGAGCCGCCGCCCGCGCAGCTCGACGCGGAATTTTTTCGCGGAGCGCCGAAGATTACGGGCGACACGGTTTTCATCTTCGTGAAGTGGAAGGAGAAGGACGTGGAGAAAACTGTGCCCGTGGAGGACTGGCTTTACAACGAGTCGAGCAAAAAAGCGATCGAGCACGGTCCGTGGGTTTACAACGGCTCGATGGTTTATGAGGGCCGCTTCCTCGCGCAGGCCGAGGGCAACCTCATTGCCATCGTGACCAGCCCCACCGCGCTGATCAACAACCCGCGCAAGGGTAACGACAACGATCAGATGTGGAACGCCAACGAAAAGGACACGCCGAAGGTCAACACGCCGGTCGAGATCATCTTCAAGCTCGTCCCACCCGCCGCCGTGAAGCCCAAAGACAAGCCGTGAGGCCAATGGACTTTCGCCGCCGTCCACCCACGCGCGCAGCGCCCATTCTTTGCCTCATCCATGATCCATTTCTATCCCGCCGCACCTAACGGATGAATCGAAAATATCCGCCAACCGCGATGGCTTCAAACGGCGTATTGGTTATTCTCTCTGTATCGCGAACAGCCTGCGCTGTCTGGCATACGCTTCGCTAACGGTGCGGATGCCAAAAGCACCGACCACCAATCCAAACCCGCAAGCCATGAAAACTCCGCTCCTCATCCTCGCCACCGCCGCCCTGCTCGCACCCGCGCTTTGCGCCGCGGACGACCCCATCCCGCGCGACGGCAAAAAGCTTTCGCTGCGCAACGAAGTCCAGCTCGCCATCGACAAGGGCCTCGCCTTTCTCAAGACGAAGCAGCTCGACGACGGCTCGTGGAGCGACGTGGACCCGGTGCATCCCGCACTCACTGCGCTGCCGCTCGTCGCCTTTCAGCGCGAACCAAGCGGCAAATACTTGAAGGACCAGCCCGAGTTCATGCGCAAAGGCTACGCCTTTCTCCGCGGCAAGGTGCAGCCCGACGGCGGCATCTACACGAAGGGTCTCTCGAACTACAACACCTCCACCGCACTCCTCGCGCTCCTCAACTCGCGCGATCCGAAAGACGAGGCCATCACCAAGGCCGCGCACGATTTCATCGTCGGCCAGCAGGCCAAAGGGCTGACCGATCCTTCGCTCGACGGCGGCATCAGCTACGGCCCCACCGGCACCAGCCGCCAGCATCCCGACCTCGACAACACCCTCGTCGGACTCGAAGCCGTCCGCGCCTACAAGGCTTCGCGCCAGGGTATCGAAAGCGCGGGCGGCAAGGATCTGAACTGGCAGGCGGCGATTGATTTCATCAGCCGCAGCCAGAATCTCTCCGCCACGAACAAGGAAAAATGGGTCAGCGACGACCCGGCCAACAAAGGCGGCTTCATCTATTTCCCCGGCGACAGCAAGGCCGGCGAAATGAAGCTCCCCGACGGCCGCGTGGCGCTGCGCAGCTACGGCAGCATGAGCTACGCGGGCCTGCTCAGCTTCATCTACGCCGACGTGAAAAAGGACGACCAGCGCGTGGTCGCCGCGCTCGATTGGCTGAAGAAAAACTACACCCTCGAAGAAAACCCCGGCATGCAGCGCGCGGGCCTTTTCTACTACTACCACCTCATGACCAAGGCGCTCGCCGCCGCCGACGTGAAGACGCTCGAAACGCCCGACGGTCGCAAGGTGGACTGGGCCGGCGAAGTCGCGCTCAAGCTCATCAGCGCCCAGGCTGGCGACGGTTCGTGGGTCAATGACACCGCGCGCTGGATGGAAAAAGATCCCATCCTCGTCACCACCTACTGCGTGATGTCGCTGGAGATCATCTATCACCGGCTCTGATCTGCGTCCTCGTCCATAAGCGCTCCTGGCGCGATCCGGGGCCGGTGGTCAACGTCGGGGTCCACAACGCGCACGGTTACGCCGCGGCGGGATGCGAGACGCACTTTGTGGTCGGGCGCGGCGCGGAGTCCGACACCGACGACGATCTCCGCCGCTACTACGGGCTGGAGCCGCGCGCGGAGCTGCACATTCACCGCGTCGCCCGGCGCAGCCTTCTCGGGGCAAAGTCCACGCTCCCCATTTTCTGGTATGCCTACCGCCTCATCCAGCGACTCGCGGAGCGCGACGAAGTGGCCGCCATCGCGCGCGAGCCGAGCTTTCTCCCCTACCTCGCCCTGCTCAGCCGGCATCCACGCATCCGCACCTGCTTTGAGGCGCACAATTTCTACGCCGACCTGAGCTGGCGCACCGACCGCCTCCGCATCCAGGACCGCCACCAGAGCTGGCTCGAACAGCTCTGCCTCCCTCGCCTGACCGGCGTCGCCGGCATCGTCGAACCGCTCGCCGCGCTCTACGCCAAACGCTTTCCCGGCCTGCCGTGCGCCGCCTTTCCGCTCGGGGCCGATCCCGTCGCGCCCGGCAATCCCGAAGCCCGCCGACTCGCCCGCCGCGCCGTCTATGTCGGCCACCTGCACACGCCGAAGGGCGTGAAAACGCTCATCGAAGCAGTCAGCCCCGCCGAGGGAAACTTGCGCGCGTCATTCTGGGGCGGCTCCGACGAGCAGACCGCGAAATACGCCGCGCGCATGAAAACCAAGCACCTCGACGACCGCATCGAGTTCTCCGCCTTCCGCCCGCCCGACGAACTCCAGCGCGCCCTCGCCACCGAAGCCAGCGTCGGCGTCGTCGCCCTGCACGACACCTTTTACAACGCCCACCTCACCTGCCCCGCCAAGGCCCTCGACTATCTCTCCCACGGCCTCCCCGTCATCGCCAGCGACCTGCCCTCCACCCGCAGCCTCCTCGGCGACGCCGCCCTCTACGTCCCCCCCGCCGACGCCCCCGCCCTCCGCGCCGCGCTCCTTAGCCTCCTCGACGACCCCACCGCCTACCGCCACCGCTCCGCCCTTTCCTGGCAGCGCGCCGCCGAACTCGCCTGGCCCAACCGCGCCCGCCGCATCCTCGCCTGGCTCGCCGCGGCGTGACCGTTCAGCCGCACTCATGGGAGCGGCGGGGAAAAGGGCTGGCGCAGGGTGCGGCGCCGGGCTTCAGGCTCCGGCGGGGCTCCGCCGGCGGCGCAGGGCGAGGAGCGCGCCGCCGCCCAGCAGCAGCGCGGCGCTGGTGGGCTCGGGCGCGGAGAAGGAGACGGGGTCGAGACGGAGGACGTGCAACCCGCCTTCTCCTGGCATATATTTTCGAAAGGCGGGGGCTCGGCCCGAGCCACGGGACTTTGGACTAAAGTCCAAGCTACATTCGCTCCGCGCCGCTGGGCGGAGGCGCCAGCGTGCTCGGTCGGCGCAGCCGCAGCGCCACTGGCCCAGCCCGTCGAGCGCAGGGCCTAGGCCGCCGGGCGGCCGGCAAAGTAGCTTGGACTTTAGTCCAACGACCGCGACCTTGCGCCCGAAAGCAGCTGGTGGGAACCGAGCATCAACGGGCCTCTTTGGGCTGAAGCCCAAGCTACTTTCCCACCCAGCCCCAAACTCCGATTGAGAACGCCCTTGTGGCCGAAACTCCATTTCGCGCGGGCGGCGCATCCTCGGATGGAAGCGCACGGGTGCGCTGCTCCCGTTGGGCTCACGATGATGGCGCTACTTCTTTGGCCACTGCCACGTCTCATCGAAAAAGCCAGCGTCGAGGACGAGGCCGGGCCATTTGGTGTCGGGCGGGGTGCGGAGGTCGATGACGGCCCAGTCGGGGAGTTTGGGGGTTTGCTGGGCGTTGGTGAGGAGCGCTTCCTCGCGGAAGGTGACGCCGCTGTTGAGGACGATGTAGCGGCTGGGGTTGGCGGGGTTCGGGTAGATGAGGATGGGCGCGTGCTGGGTGGCGTCGTAGGTCTGGCCGGCGAGGGTGAGTTTGTCGCGCGTCCATTGCAGCGGGAGGCGGGCGAGGATCTTGGCGAGGGCGGCGTTGCTGCCGGGATCGCCCCAGAGGATGAGGTTGGAAGCGGCCACGTCCTCGGCGGTGAGGGCGGTGTCGTCTTTCACGCGCACGTCGCCGCGGAAGACCTTCCGCCAAAAGCCGATGGCGTGCTCCATCTCCGCCGCGGCCCACGCGCCGACCTTGTTGTTGAGGGGCTTGCCGGTCGGGCGGACGAAAAGGAAATTCGACATGAAGGCGTGGTCGATGGGACCGCAGACGAACGGCTTCTTTCGCAGGTCTGGTCCGGGCACGGCAGCGGACTCGGGTGAGGAAAGCGCGCGCCAGTTTCCATCGACCTTTTCAAAACCGCGCATCTTTGGCGGCGAGGAACCGGGAAAGGGCTGTCCGTCGATCGTGATTGGCTTAGCTGAACTCTTGAGAAAAGTTGCGGCGTCCATCGGTTTTTCCAGAAAATCCGGGAGCAATATAAAGCTGGAGACGTTCTTTGTTGCGACGCTCAGCGCACCGTCAGGACTCCTTTCTCCGCTAATCTCGGCGCGCTCCCATTCCTTCCCAAGTCCGATGATGAAACAGGATTTCATCATCGGATAGATCAAGGAATAGGTGACGAAGTGGAACTTGTCCGACTCAAGATCGCGCCCTTTGACCGCCGCGCCCGTCACGATCTCCTCGATCTTCGGTTTCGCGTCGGGGTGGTATTTGTGCGCGGTTTGCGGGCCGATGATGTGCGGGAAGGTGAGGCCCTCTTTTTCCGCGAAGCGGAGCATGATGTCGGCGGCCTGCTTCTGGCCGTCGATCTCGCCGGAGTAGGCCACGGTGGTGGTGTTGGCGAGGTTCGCGGCGTAGAGCGTGGCGTCGTACCAGCGGTAAAGCACCTGCTCCCACCACGGCGGCGGCGTCTTGCCCGCGGCGAAGACGTGGTTGTATTCCGCCGTCTCCGCGAAGCCCGCACCGGGCGCGACCGCGGCCCACAGTCCCGCGAAATGCGTGCCGAGATGCCACGTGCTCGCGCCGCCCATCGAGAAGCCGCGCACGCTGATCCGGTTCGGGTCGATGCCGTAGTGCGTGCGCGCGTTTTCCAGCGCCTCGAAGAGATCGACCTCGCCCGCGAATTTGTTCGCGCAGCAGTAGCGCCCGAACGGGTGGAGCATGATCGCGCCGGGCGGTGCGAACTCGCCCCGGCTTTTCATCCGGTCGGCGAGGAAGCCGAGTTCCGTCGCTTTCTCCGAGCGCCCGCGCAGCCAGAAGTCGAGGCGGCGCGGGGTCGCTTCCCCGGGCTTCCAGTCGTCGGGGATGACGAGGCCGTAGGGCTGCACGGAGCCGTCGATTTTGGAAATGTAGCCACGCACGACGAGGCCGGTCGCGGAGTTCCACGAAGGCTGGCCGTCGCGCAGTTCCTTCGCGCGCTGGCGGCCGAGCGCGAGCTGCTGCCGCGCGGCGTCGAGGTGCTTCGGCTCGAAGAACTCGTCGTAGCGCAGCGCCCAATCCACGGACTTGTGAAAGATCATCACGTCCGGGAGCAGCGCGAGCATCTCGGGCTTGGCCTTGAGCGCCACCCTCAGCGCCTCGATCTCTTTGCCCAGCGCGGCGACCTCCGCCGTGAGCGCGGCGCGATCCGTGTCGGGAATGGGGATTCCGGGCGGCGGGATCGGTTTCACTTCCGCAGCGAGCGCGGAGACAGCGAGAAAAAGCGCGAGCGCGGCGGTGAGGAGTCTGGAAAACATGTGGCTCGCAGAATCGCCGAACGTCGCCAGCGATACACGCGTTATCACCGGATACGGTGAAGACTCAGGACCTCGCGGCTAAAACCCGAGGCCGGGCGGGAGGCCGAGGCCGGCGGTGACTTTGCCCATCTCGGACTCGGCGAGCGCCTTGGCTTCGGCGATGGCTTTCTGCACGCCGGTGAGCACCAAGTCTTCGAGCATTTCCACATCCTCGGGATCGACGACTGCCTTATCGATCTTGATCGCGGTGACTTCACCAGCGCCGTTGGCGGTCACGGTGACTTTGCCGCCGCCGGCGGTAGCGGTCACGGATTTGTCGGCGAGATCGGCCTGCGCGCTTTGCATTTGCTCCTGCATCTTCGCGGCCTGCTGCATCATTTTTTTGAGGTTCATGGTGGTGATCGGGGTTGGGAGTTTGGTTTACAGATTTGGAGGAAAGTGGCGGGCGTGGTGCAGGCTTAAGCTTTCTCCACGATTTCGGCTTGGAAAATTTCGAGCGCCTTGCGGATGAGCGGATCGTTTTTGAAAGCGAGGAGAGGATCGACGGCGACCTCGGCCTTGCTCTCGGACGGGGCAACTTTTTCGACCGCGAAACCGGCCCGCTTTTCGCACTTGAGCAGGAGACTTTGCCCGGCGATTTCGCTGAGGAGCGTCTCGATGAACTGACGGTTGTTGGCCCGCTCGCACGATTCCTGAGCCAGGCTGGCGTCGGGTGGAAAGGCAAACGTGGCAATGCCATTCGTTACGTCCACGAGCTGGCCGGATTCGATCCAGCCGGAGATGAGCGGGCGCTCTTTTCGCACGCGGGCCACGAACTGCGGCCACAGCTCCGCCACGGATACCGCCGGGATGGGAGCGACTGGTTTCGCGGCGGACTGCGGGAGCGGCTCTTCGCGTGCGGTGAGCGGAGCGGGCGCGGGCATTTTCTCACCGAGCGAAGCGGCGACTGCTGCGCTTAGCGAGGTGCGCGTAGCCGGGGTTGCGGCCGCAGCCGGGGCCGCGGGAGTTTGTGCCCGCGCGACCGACTTCGGCGCAGGAGCACTTCCGCCCTCCGCCCTCCGCCCTCCGCCTTTCTCCTCGCCGCCGCGCATCGCCGTCAGCGTATCGAGCACCTCGGTCAGCGTCGCCTGGCCGAGCGTCTGGATGGCCCGGATCGCCGCGATCTCGAAGTGCATCTTTTTGTTCGCCGCCCACTTCATCCGGCTTTCGGCCTGGGCAAATTGCTCGATCAGTTCCAGCAGCTTGTCGGTGCCGATGCGCTCGCTCTGCTCGGCGAGCGCGGCGGCGGCTTCGGCGCTGAGTTCGTCCTGCACGCCGTGCGGGTCGTGCTGGACCACGAGCAGATTACGCAAATGCGCGATCAGGTCCGTCATGAGCCGGCTCAGATCCTTCCCTGCTTCCGCCTGCGCGTGGATGACCGCGAGCGCCTGCGCCGATTCCCCCGCGATCAGGTGCTCGCACAGTCCCGCGACCGTCTGCTGCCCGGTGAAACCGAAAACTTCCAGCACGTTTTCCTCGCCGATCTCGGTGCCGCAAAACGCCACAAGCTGATCGAGCATCGACTCCGCGTCGCGCAGTCCGCCTTCCGCGCCGCGCGCGATCGTGTCCGCCGCCGCTGGGGCCAGTGCGAGGTTTTCCTTCCCGGCGATGTAGAGCAAATGCTTCGCGATTTCCGGGGCCGGGATGCGGCGCAAGTCGAAGCGCTGGCAGCGCGAGATGATTGTCGTTGGCACCTTCTGCACGTCGGTTGTGGCGAAGACGAACTTCACATGCGCGGGCGGCTCCTCGAGCGTCTTGAGCAGCGCGTTGAAGGATGAGTTCGAGAGCATGTGGACCTCGTCCACGATGTAGAGCTTGTACTTCGCGCCGCCGGTCGGCATGTACTTCACATTGTCGATGATGATCTCGCGGATCTTGTCCACCTGCGTGTTCGACGCGGCGTCGAATTCCATCACGTTCAGCGAAGTCCCCTCGGCGATTTCTTTGCACATCGGGCAAACCCCGCACGGGTCCGCGGTCGGGCCGTTGATGCAGTTCAGTGCTTTGGCAAAAATGCGCGCTGAGCTGGTCTTGCCCGTCCCGCGCGGGCCGACAAAGAGATACGCCTGCGCCAGCCGGTTCTGGGCGATGGCGTTCTTCAGCGTGCGGACGATATGTTCCTGCCCCACGACTTCATCGAAGGTCTGCGGACGATATTTGCGGGCGAAAACCGTGTAGCTCACGCGCCAAATCTGCCGGGAGCGAAAGACGGTGGAAAGCAGGAAAGCGCGCCCGACGGGACATCGTCGCTGGGAGTCGGTGACGGTGCGCCTGACCGCGGCGCGGATCTCGACCATCCGCACGAACTCCGCGCGTTCCCACCCGGTTCCGCCCGCCCGGCTGGTGAGAAATCGCGTCTTTTACAAGAAAGCCCTTGCAATCCCAACTCGGCACTAGACAATTTTCGCAAGTCGGTTCAGCCCCCCAAAACTTCCCGCACCGCTTTTTCCTGCTCAGAAAACACGCCAGAACAACATCAAAAACCCATGAAAAACGCCCGCTCCACCACCACCCACTATGCCGTCCGCGTCCTCGCCGGTTCCATCCTTGCCCTCCTCGCTGCGCCGGCTATGCAAGCGGACGACGCTGTTTGGACGGGACTTAATAGTGCCCTTTGGTCGGACATCGGAGGCTTTGGCAACTGGGACAACGCTCCCGGCCCCGTCCCCGGCACTGGCGAAACTGCGACCTTCAACGCCGCGAGTGCCAACACCACTATCGACCTCGGGGCGGGCGTGACCATCACGACCGTAAAATTTGATACCGCATCCGCGGATGCCTACACGATCGGTAGCGGCGGGCAGACTCTCACGCTTGACCCCGCGGGCGCGGTCAATATGACCTCCAGCGTCGGGGCCGACCAAACGGTCAATGCCACCATCTTTCTCGGCACCGGCAACACCACCGACGTTTTCACCTTTACCAATAACAGTCTCACGAACTCGCTGATTTTCGGTGGGGACATCAATAGTGGGGCCACTACCGGCACGAAGACCGTCACGCTCACTGGGGCCGGTGCCACCGTCGTGGATGGACTTATTTCCGATGGAGCGGGGACGGTTGCGATCACGAAAACGGGCAACGGGACACTGACCCTCAACGCCGCCAACACCTATACCGGCCAGACCACGATCACGGCGGGTAGCGTGATTGTCGGCACGACGGATGCACTTGGCACCGGGGCCGCGCTGCTCGTTAATGGCGGCACCCTCGCCATCGGCGGTAACAGCAACACCGTGGGCGCGGTCACACTGTCCAGCGGGAGCATCACCGGCGGAGCCACGGCCTTGCTGACGGGCACCAGTTTTGCGGTGGAAAGCGGGACGATCAGTGCGCGCCTCGCGGGTGGTGGAGCGACATTGACCAAGACCACCAGCGGCACTGTCACCCTGAGTGCGGCGGGGACCAATCTCCGCAGCGGATTGACCAGCATCAATGGCGGCACCCTCGTGATGGGAACGGCCGGCGCGTTGGGGACCACCGGTAACATCACCTTCGGCGGTGGCACTCTGAAATATAACAGCGGCGCGACCACGGATTACTCCGCGCGCTTCAAGAACAGCACCTCCGCGATTATTCTGGATGCCAACGGGCAGACGCTGACGTTCGCGGGCACCATCGACAGTTCGAACACCGGTGGGCTGGTCATCAACGGCAATGGCACGGTGACAATTTCTACGGCCAATACCTACACGGGCGGGACGACAATCAATTCCGGCTCGGTGAATCTCGGGAACCAAAGCGGCTTTGGCGCAGGCACGGTCACGTTGACCGGTGGGGTTAATTTCGCCACGAGCAATTTTGAGGGCAACAGCGCTGGCGGAGCCTTGCCGAATGCTCTGGTTCTCAGTGGCGGCAAGGTAACCATGAATGTCGCCTTCGGGTCCGCCAAAGACATTTGGGTCAATACCTCCGTCTCAGGCGCGGGCGGCTTTGTGGTCACCGGCAGTGGCCGGGCGCAGGGTCTGACGCTTGATGGAGCCAAAACCTTTACCGGCGGTGTGACCCTGGGCACTGTTGGATCGGCGGGTGATACGCCCAATGTCAGCATCAATGATAACGCTTCGTTGGGAACCGGAATATTGCGTTCCGAACTTCTTTCGCCGAATGCCACGGACGGAGCCTTGCGGATCAACACCAACTTGTCCGGTGTGGGCAACAACATCGTCATTGCCACTGGGGCACGCATTGTCATTCAGACCCTCGGAAACAACGTGACCCTCACCGGGGTTATATCGGACGAAGGCGCCGGCGGCGGGTTGGTCACGGCGGGTTCAGGCACGGTGACTTTGGCCAACACCAACACCTTCAAGGGCAGCACCACCATCGGGTCTGGTGGCACCATCGCACTCGCCAACGTCTCGGCCTTGCAGAATAGCACCTTGGCCTATACGGCGGGAACTTTGACGTTTGCTAATAGCATTGCCACCGCCGCGCTCGGCGGTCTCTCTGGGTCGCAGGGTCTTGCACTTACCAATAACGTCGCCAGCCCTGTGGCTCTGACCGTGGGTGGGAATAACTCTACTACCACCTACTCTGGCACCATGAGCGGTACCGGCGGCAGCTTGACCAAAACAGGCACCGGCACCCTCACCCTCACGACCGCGCCCACCTATAGCGGCGACACGAACATCAACGACGGCACGCTGAACATGAGCGGCACGGTGGCAAACTCGTCCGTCGTCGTGAACAGCGGCGGCGCGCTCGGCGTTACCAGCCTCGTGACTGCCCTGAACCTGAGCCAAAACCTCACCTTCAACGGCACCAGCGCCTACCAGATCGGCAGCGGAGTCGGCGGTACGGGTAGCACTGTGGTCGGGGGCAATTTGATTGTCGGCGGCACGCCCACGCTGCGGCTGACCAGCGACAACACCACGCCCACCACAGGCGTCAAAGACATCATCACCTACAGCGGCAGCATCACCGGCAGCGGCACCGCATGGACGGTGGATTCTTCGCTGCTCAATTCCGGTGGGAGCCAGGTCTCGAATTGGATCGGCGGCAACGGCACCTGGGTTACGCCGGCCAATTGGACCCAGCAGGGGTTTGGCGGTGTCGTTTCCTACGACGACCCGAATAAGAAGGTCCAGCTTACGGTGAGCGGACCTTCCAACATCTCCCCGATTTTCTCCACCCTCGCGACTATTGCCCCCGGCGTGGCAGCCGCGGTCACCGGCCCGGTGAGCGCGACCACGGTGACTTCTTTAACCATCGGTGACGCGGCCAACGTGAACTCGCTGACCCTCCAAAGTGGCGGCCCGGTGACGGCCACCGGCCCGGTGACGGTGAATCAACTCGGCACCTTGACCGCCACGGCGGCCTCGTTTTCCGCCGGCACCCTGAACATGAACGGCGGCACCGTGACTCTCGGGACGTCTGGCTCTGCCGCCGGAGTGGTCAACCTCACGAGCGGAACTCTGGTCGCAAACTCCGGCAACGAACTGGCGGTTAGTAACAGCCTGGTCAAAGGCAACATCGCCATTACCGCTGGGACCAGCCCCTTCAAGGTCGGCGGCAGCAATGTCGTCAGTGCGATCGGAAAACTGATGGTTCAGGGTGGAACGACGAAGATCGTGAACGCAACCTATGGCAGCGTATCCTTGGCCGACACTGGTTCGCTTTGGTCGAACACTTCGGCAACGGTCAGCAACCCCTTTACCGTCACCGGCGGCAATGTCCTGGTGGTGAATGTCGCCTGGAGGGAAACCAACGGTGTGCCCAATAACGCCAATGCACCCACCATCAGCTACAACGGCGTTCCCTTGACCCGCGCGAGTGCTGCTTACGGTCTTGTGAACGGCTACGTGAACTCGGCCATCTACTACTTGTTCAATCCGACCGGTGGGAGCAACACGCTGACAACTAATTTCTCACAGGGCGCGAACACCGATGGAGCGATTTACGCCTTCACCTTGAGTGGTGTGGATACCACCAAGCAGCCCGAACTGAATACGGGCTGGACGGGCTCCACGTCGCTTGAGGCCGTTGTCCAAAGTGTCAGCACTACCTTGAGTAATCTGACCCCGCATTCCTGGGTGTCCGCCGCGTTTGCCGAACGCATTCCACATCCTCCGCTCAGCTACGCCGCCACCGGCACCTATGCCTCGCTTGATACCAGCGGCGTCGGAGGTGGGGCGACGGGCAAGTTTTGGTATTCCACCGCCTCGGGCAATATCAACGCAGCGGGTGCCCTGGTCACAGACGTCACTTCTTCCACCCTGACCGTTACGGGCAGTGATTCGACCACGACCAACCGCTTGAGTCAGGCTGCAGTGGCTTTTGCGCCGACGGCCACGTTGTTCGCCATCAACCAGTCCTCGACGGCAGTGGACGTAACCGGAGCCAGCATCCTGGATTTCGGCGCGGCACCCACGGTTACGCTTGGCAGCTTGACGATGCAATCCGGCGGTTCGCTGACTTTGAGCAACACGCCCGCCGCCAGCGTGAGCTTCAGCAATATCTCGGCTCCTGCCACCTCGGGCACTGCGACCATTGCCGCAGGCACGGCGCTCACGATCCGCAATACCAGTAGCAGCGTCGATGTGGCCGGAGGAGGAAGATTGACGGTTGGCGCAAACATTGTTGCCTCAGGAGGCAGCGGATCGACGACTGTACTGCAAAAAACGGGGGCGGGTGTTTTGGACATTACCGGCCAGCTTTATAAGCCCACAGATCCAACCGATGCTCTGAGGCAGGTCCAAGTCAGGCAAGGTGTTCTCAATCTGACCAATATGACTGGTTACTACACGCTTTTCGAAATGGGGACTGCCTCTGGCCAGAATACCTACGTCTCGGCGACTAATTCAACCATCATTGGTGACGCATCCAGCGATCCCAATGGCGCGGTCTATATCGGAAATACCAATGCTCTCTCCAGCTACGCGATGCACGGTGGGACGATGACCCTCCAAAACACCGAATGGTTATTGTTCGGATACGGCGGTTCGGGAAACAATGCCATTCTTACGATGGACAATAATGCGCAGATCAGCCTTAATAGTGGCGCGTATATGTGGATGGGGGACGGGGGGCTGAATAACGGGTCGGCCACTATCGTGATGAGGAACGGTGCCTTTAACATTAGCGATCCGTCCGTTGAGGTGAAAGTAGGGAATCAGCATGGCCCTGCGATCATCAATCAGCTCGGCGGCACTTTCACAAGTCAAGCGCCCATTATTCTGCAGTATCGGATGAACCGTGCGGATTGTTATGGCATCTACAACCTCAATAGTGGAACCCTTGCGGTTAGTTCAATAGTATCCGGAGACAACACGGTGAATTTCACCCAGAATAACACTTATGTGAATTTCCATGGTGGCACGCTGAGTCCGACCGCGAGCAACCCGAACTTCATCCACACCACGCTCACCGGCGGAAGCGCCAGCATTGCCGCACCCAATTTGGAGGTCTTTTCAGAAGGCGCAATCATTGACACTGTTGGCTTCAATATCACTATCTCCGATCCGTTGCGTGCGCCAACTGGCAATGGGGTATCAGGGGGGACGATCAACCTTTCCTCGAAAGGCTCGGGCTATCGGGGGACGCCGGTTGTTTATGTAAACAGCGGTGGTGGCCAGGCAGCCACTGCCATCGCAAACATGGTGGATGACGGCACTGGCAATGGAACCTTCATGATCGACTCGATTACCATTACTAACCCTGGTGTCAGCTACACCTCCACGCCGACCCTTTCCGTCATCGGAGGCGATCCGACGACTGCGGCGGTGCTCCCCACCTTGACCATTGCCGCAAATGTCTCTGGCGGTCTGACCAAGAATGGCGCAGGTACACTGACCCTCAGCGCGGCGAACACCTTCGCGGGCGACACTAAGGTCAATGCCGGTGTACTGGCGCTGAGTAATAATCTGGCCCTGCAAAACAGCGCCCTCGACACTTCTGGCGTCGGCACAGTGACTCTGAACGTCACGACCCCCACCATTGGTGGACTCAAGGGCAGCACCAACCTGACGTCGGTGATCACAACGGGTTACACCAGCATGAATTCGCTCACGCTGAATCCGGGAACCGGTGCCACGGACGTGTATTCCGGCACCGTTGCTGACAACGGGGGCTCCAGCCTGACGGTCACCAAGACCGGCCTCGGCGTACAGAATCTGGACGGGACGCAGAGCTATAACACCCTCGTGGTCAATGACGGGACCCTCAACGTGAACGGTGCCCTTGGCACGGGCGGCGCGACGGTGACGGTGGCGGATACGGCCGGTGGCGTGGCAACCACGCTGCGCTTTGGCAGCGTCAGCCAGACGCTCGGTTCGCTGACCATCGGAGCCGGCGCGACCGTCGTCTTCACCAGTGGGACAGCCAGTGGCTCCTTTGGTGGGAGCGGTGGCAAGGGTGCAAGTGTCGGCAGTGCCGCGGTGGTGCCTGAACCCGGCACGCTCGGCCTTCTGCTTGTCGGCGCGCTTGGTCTGCTGAATCGGCGGCGGAAGCAGTCGTAAACAACCGACAGAAGCAGCGGAGACTCTCCACTCACGCTTCCGAGACGCCGAGATGCCACCAGCCTAGTTGATTTGCTGACACGCTGGGATAAGACACCACCACGGCGAAAGCCTTCTGCCTCCGGCGGATTTTACGTCCGGTGCTTTGGTGACTATTTCGCGGGCCCGGCAGCAGGCAATTTAAACCTACTTTACGGTGCGAACCTCTTCGTGCTGACCACGCGGAACTTGTAGTAGTCGTCCATCGACAGCTTCGGATCTTTGGCAAAGTCCTTCAGACTGGTGTCGCCGGGGTCAATGTAGCGTTCGACGGTGGATGAGCCGCGGTATTCCCCGGCGATCTGGTCCTGACCTTCAACCCAGCTCGCGGGATCAGTCGAGGAGCGTTTGCGGAGCACCTGTACGCGCATGTGGACGGTGTAGGTGTTCGACTTGGTAGTCACGCGCTCGTAGATATGGCTGTACGGAAACTCGCGCGCGTTGTCGCCGGTGAAGGCGTAATCATTCCACCAGCCGGCCTTCATGGCACTGAGGGTCACTCCTTGCGGCACAAGATACATGTCGCAGATTTCCGAGGCGGCACGGAACAGGCCCTTGTCCCCGTTATACGGTCCGCTGGACGCGAGGCTGAAGCGCTCCTCGAAGGCCTTGAGGGTCTCGTTGCGGTCGATGGGTTTGCGGAAAATCGTTCCGGAATTTTTGTAGTTGGGGTCAGAGTTGGGGTAAGCCGCGATCCGCGTGGATTTCAGCACGCCGCGTACTGCGGTCGAGCGGGTAATGTAGGTAAAAGGTGCGATCTGGTAGTTGAGGTTCACTTTGCCCGCGGTGGAAAAGGGCTCGCTGATGGCGTACGGTTCGACGACTGGCATGGTCCAGAAATCGAGGAAGACATGGTCGCGGAGTTTGGCGAAGCCCGGGTGAGACTTGCCTCCGGCGGGGTTGGGGCAAAAGAGCAGCGTCCGCCAGGGTTCACCGACGGGTAGGGAACCAAACATGACCGGTGAACAGACCTGGCGGTTGGGGGTGACGATGTGGGAGGTGCTTCGGCTGTCGGACGATCCATAGTAGTCGTCAGGCTTGTTGATGTAGGCTCCGTCCTGATGGCCGGCTGGACCGTTGTCGTAATCCCCGAGGATACCGCTGGGCATTTTTGCACCTTTCATACCACGGGCGGCGATCGGGTTACCTGGGCTGACGCTCGGGCTGCCGTTGGTGCCGTCCACGAGGTCGGCGTGAAACTTTCCACCCGCGGGCGTTCCACCGTTACCGTTGCGGAGGCTATGCACGACGCGGGCGGCAGGGTCATTATACCCCGGCCCATCGTTGCCACCGGCGTAGCCGGAAAAGTAGTCCGAAGAGACAGTCTTGAGTGCCGCAACGATGCGCAAATCACCTTTGGCCGGACCGTTGGGATCGACTTGCAAACTGCGGACGGTGTCATTGTTGGCATTGATCAGGTTGAAGCCATTGATCCGGCCGTTGAAATCCTGGGCACCCCCGACAGGATTGGGCCAGGTAGCTGGGGGAAACTTTAGTTTTACCGTCTGCACGAGGGTTTCGGGAGTGGCGCTCTGGGCATAACCCGCATGGATTTCAATGGTGATCTCGCCTCCCTCAAACGTGAATTTGCCCTTGGCCGGATCGATTGGGATGTCATCGCTGACAAAGGGGTAGTCCCTTTCCTCATCCCAGGTGTTGAAGCCGCTCTGGGGAACGTTCTTGTTCAGGTCACTGCCCGAGCCATTCCAGAGCCGGAAACTGGCATAGGTGCCGGTGTAGGCAGTATTGTGCTCGCCTCCGCTGCCATAGCCACAGCGCGAAGTGATAAGGTTGACCAGATTGTCGCGAAAGAGGTTCTTCTTGCCATTGATGCCGAGATTTTGTGCACCGATGAGTTTATAACGAACAAGCGGGCTCCAAGTCCAGGAACCGGCGGTGGGACTGTAGGGCAGGAGCATAAGGACCACACGCATTTTGGAGTTTGCGGCATCGGTGGAATAGAAGATCAGGGCGGCTTCGGTAATCGTGGGAAAGCGGCTTAATCCTTTGGTGCCGACTCCCACTCCGCTGGGCGTGTTATCCGGAGGGACGAGCGGAACGATCATAGTTTCGCCGCTGGCGGCGTCAGCGAGGCCGCGGGCCGGCGCGTATTCGTAACGCGGCGGCAGAGCGGGATCCATGGCGTAGCTGTTGGTTCCGCCGCGGATGAGATCGATCATCTCGGTCAGAATCTGGTCACGCGTGGCGGCGGAATACTTGTCGGTAATCTTTGCACCCCAACCGGGGATGTTGGTTGAGGTCAGATTTTGGAGGTATTGGTAAAGCTCACGGTTGCGCTCCATGCCGCTGCCCGTCCAGTCGAGGCTGGGATGCTGGCTGCTCGGAGGGACATAGCCATAGGCGGGAAGTTGCATGAACGGGATGTCACGGTGGGAAGTGCGGACATTGATGGGATCGCGCAGGTAGAAACTGTGGCGTTGAAAGTAGTATTTGTACTTGTTGGTGGCATTGACGGTGGAGCAGTATGCGAGAAGTTCATCCTTGGCGTTGCGCGGCCTTGCGGGGCCAACCCCATTGGCTCCATTGTTAGGATCTGTTTCCAACTGGAGTTGCCAAAGCGAGATCCGTGGACGGCCAAAGGCGTTGACCTCGGGTGCCCGATTGTAGGCCGTGAGGAAAAACTTGGCCTGTTCCAGCGCGGACTTGGTGATTTCGTTGGACGGTGTACGGATGCCAGGGCCGACGGGATCAATGGGGTTAGGACCTTCCGGTGAGGTGAAGAGGAGTTCATCGACCGAGGAAAAAAGGCGGTTTTGGTCAGGATCAATGGCCGTGCCACTGCTAAAGGTATCGATGGTGCCGGACTGGGTGCCTCCGGCCCGCACTCGAGGCAGGAGTTCGTAATATTTCTGGTAGATCGAGTAATCCGGAGCGCCGGTGTCATCGGTGGGGGGAATGGCATATCCGGACAGCAACCCACCCAGCACGGGACTGAGGCAGATAGTGGCAGGGTGGCCGGGGTAACGCTGGTATTCGCCCTTGACTGGGATGCGCCGGTTCAACTGCAGCTCGCCGAAGGGTGAGTTTGCGTTGTTGCCGTTTGCCCAACCGCGGTCCCAGAAGGTTCCTTCCGAAGCCGTGTTGATGTTCAGCTTGCAGGTGTCGTCGTCCGCCCAAAAGGCGATGCGCCCGACTATTGGGTTGTCCTTTGACGGTTTGAGATAGTCCGGCGCGCTGCTCCAGGTGGCGGTGGTGGTGCCGGCAGGATCTGGCGCGGTGATCGTGCCATCGCGCAGGACGTAGAGCCAGCGCACTGGCATGGGCGCAGGGTTCCCGGTGTTGCCCTGAGTGGATGAGAAAGTCGGGTTGTAGGACTCGCTCGGTGTCCACTTGGCCGTGCCAAAGCCGGGAGCTTTGTCGATGCTGAACCCCTCGACTCCAGTCCCGCTACTTAAGTTCTCCAGACCCAGGGGATCGAGGATCGGGTAGTTCGCCGTGTATTTTTTGGTATCCACCACGATCTTTCCGCTATCCTCGGGAACCAGCACCGGGGCGTTAAGATCAGTGAACAGTGCCGGCGAGGTTACCCAGGTTTTTGGCACCTCGTTATCGAGCTGTTTTACTGGAAGATAGTCGGCACCGTCCGGCTCGACCATGTTGGAGGAGGAGTAGAGCTTAAAGGAACGTCCGGGTTTTCCGGTGTCGTCATAGGTGTGGATCATACCGGGCTGCGAGGCCCAGGTCAGGCGCGGGCTACTGGTGTCGCCGGGTACGAGGTAGCTTTTCGTGGCATCGCTAATCTGCCCCATTACGACGTTGGTCGTGGTTTCGGCGAGTTGTTTTACGGTCACGCCGCTGGCGTAGGACTTCGACCCTTGCAGGTCGGTTTCCACACTCGAGAGGAAAGCCACGATGAGCACGGACAGCAGCACCAGAAACGCGAGAACCAGGACGAGGGCGATGCCGCGCTCGGCGTGGGGGGAAGACGTTGGGAGGAGCATGGCTGGTGGGGGCGGTTAGTTCACTTGGGCGCGGCTCCATTTGGCGGCGCGAATCGGCACATTAGTAGTGAAGACGCGGTAACTGACGCGCTTGCTGATGAGGGCGTTTTCCAAGGAGGCATCGACCGCACCGGTGGGGTTGATGACCAGATCCTTCGTGTATTTCGAGGTGTCCGCAAATTTGTTGCTGAGCTTGAAAACATCGCCGGAGGTGGCAGTCAGGTTTAGGCGCGCCGCTGAGACTTCGTCAATGGCCACCATGGTAATCTGAAGGATCGGCGGAAGCTGATTTTTGGGATTAGTGCGCGGGTCGCTGGTGGTCTGGCCGTCGTTCATGGTCAGCGCCGAGTCGTAAGTGTATCTCGGGGCCAGGGGGGAGGTGTCGAGTTCAGTAGAACTTCCTTTGATTTCCTGTTCGTCGCGCTTGGAAAGACGTGGAGTCACGATCAGGGCGACGATGTTTTCTGCGACGGGACGGCTGGCCGCGGGGGTGCCGCTGACCGCATCACGAAACCAGTCCTTGCCCTGATAGCTGACTGCCGAGGGAATGCCCCCGCTGATTCCGGTGGTGTAGCCATAGGTGGAAAGCCTTTCCGACGGCAACATGAGTTCCATGAGGCGGAAGCGGAAGCGTTCGGGTGGTTTGACTGGTGCGCTATTAATAAAGGCGGGTCGGAAATTCTTGTCGCTGTTCAACTCGACATAATAACCCCAGATGTTGAGCAGACCTTCAAGGCCGTGATATTGCGGGCTAGCGGCATCCACGAGGCCCAGCGGCGCGTGGAAAAAGACGGCGTGGCTCAGACGGCTGCCGCCAGTGCCGGTACCGAGCAGGTCCTTTTGCTGGCCGGAGATGAAGCGCAACTCCGAGCGCCGCTCATAGCGCGAAGGCAGGCCGGAGCTATCAAAGCCGTAATCCCAATAGGTGTTGAGCGTGGCCTGGCTGACCTTGCTGGTGATCGTCTCAAAAGCCGCGCGCGCCTCGCGGAACTGCTCGATCTTGCCACGGGTGTACCGCAGGCTGTTGCTGGTCTGGTTGGTCACGGCAAAAAGAATAATTAAGAGAAGCATGAGGATCGCCGTTGAAACCATCACTTCCACAAGCGTGAAACCGGCGTGCCGTCGCGGCGGTGAGCAGATACAGGTCATGGCTCAGGGCTTTTTTGTATAGCCATTGCGCGTGAGCGCGACGGAATAAGTCTGAAGGCGAATCCCGGACGACCGTGCTTTCTGCGGGTCGATCAGATTGGTGACGGTATCGGTCTCCAGTTTCTTGCCGGCGGGATTATTGGCGATCTGGATGGTCAGAAAGGAGGTGTCCCGCGGGTTGAACCGGGAAGAGCTTTTCGATGGGAGGGACGTGGGGTAGTCACTTTTGTGACTGGTCGGATCGGCCTTGCCCGGCAGTGAGCCGCGCACGCGGACCGTGTAGAGAATGATGACTCGTTCGAGATCCGTGGGTCCTGCGGGGTTGGTTACTCGGACTTCGGTTCCCTGATCATCGAAATACCGCAGCGGCAGGGTGTAAAAGTTTCCGCTGATCGGGTTGGCGATGAGTTGGTCAAACTCCGTCTCGGTGAGGTCGCTGATGATTCGCTGGGCGATCTGGGTGGAAACCGAGGTTTCCATGGCTTCGCGAAAAATCCCCATCCCCACCGGGAGGAGAGCTAAAAGGCCAACGAAGGCAAAAGCCACGATGCCGATGGCGAGGACCATCTCCACCAGACTGAAACCGCGGGCACCGGCGGCCGACGTGTTCTTGAGCCTTCCTCGAACTGGGAACGGGATGAAAGCTGAAGCATGGGGGCTCATCGTGCGCGGGACGGCAAAGATAAATTATAAAACTCCTCTCGACCAACGTAATCTCGACTGGCGGTGCGGGGGGCGGTTCACCAGCCGTTGAACCGGCAATTAACCAGCATCCTCAAAGTCGGGGGCAAAGTGGTGCAGTGCGTCGGTGGTGCGGCCATTTTTTTCCCAGCGGAGGAAGTGGGTGACAGCGCTGGTGACGAAGTGCTTGGCCTCGGCGACGGCGGCGGGGAGTACGAGTCCTTTGCCCAAGTTCGCGGCGATGGCGGCGGAGAAGGTGCAGCCGGTGCCGTGGGTCGAGACGCCGGGTATGAAGGGCGCGCTGAATTCGTGGACTTCGCCGCCAGTGAAAAGGAGGTCGGTGGCGGTGGGGCCGCGGAGATGGCCGCCTTTCAAAAGGAACGCGGTGCCGAAGCGCGCGGTGAGTTCTTCGCCGGCCTGGCGCAACTCGGCGAGGCTGCCGATGGGGCGGCCGAGGAGCGCGGCGGTTTCGTCGAGGTTCGGCGTGATGAGGGTGGCGAGGGGAAAAAGGCGCTCGCGGTAGAGGGCGATGGCGTCGGCCTGGAGGAGGGGATCGCCGCTGCTTGCGATCATCACGGGATCGACGACGAGCGTCGGTCGCGGAGCGGCCTGGGCAAAAGATTCGGCGAGGGTGTCGCAGACGGCGGAAATGATGGCGCGGGAATAAAGCAGGCCGGTTTTCACGGCGGCGATGGGGAAGGCGTCGAAGAGCAGGCGGATCTGTTCGGCGACGATCCGCGGCTCGATGGGCTGGATGGCGCTGACTTTGCCCGGCACCTCGGCGACGACGCAGGTGATGGCGGTGACGCCATAGGTGCCGAGCGCGCTCATGGTTTTGAGATCGGCCTGCGCGCCGGCACCGGCGCTGTTGTCGGAACCGGCGATGGAAAGGACGACTGGGAGCATGGATTTGGGATTTGGGATTTAGGATTTAGGAAGTATGAATCGCGGCAAATCCAAATGTCCGCTTTCACCGAACTCGCAGGGCTGCACGTCACCGTGGATCGTGTGGAGCACATGCCGCATCTGGACGCGCCGTCGGAACGCCCGCATCCGTTCGCGTATTTCGTGACGATTCACAACGACTCGGACGTGACGGTGACGATCCGCGGACGCAAGTGGGTGGTGACGGATGAGGATGGGCATGCCGTGGTGGTGGAGGGCGACGGGGTGGTGGGAAAATTTCCGCGACTGGAGCCCGGCGAGCATTTTTCCTATAACAGCTATCACACGATTGGCTCGGCGAGCACGGCGGAAGGGGCGTTCTTTGGGGTCACGGAGAATGGGGACGTGGTGTTCACGCGCATTCCGGCTTTCGCGATGCGGGCACCGCTAAATTGAAAAAGGCGCGGTCACTTTCGGCTTCGTTCAAAAAGACGCCATTTGATGGTCACGCTAGCGCGTGAGGAGGCCGCTCTCCGTGATGACGGCATCGACGCATTGGTCGTGCGGCTCGGTGGGAAGGGCGGAAACAATCTGCAGGTCGAAGCAGATACCGAGGGTGACGGTGTGCGGAGCGCGGGCGGCGAGAAGGCGATCGTAGTAGCCGCCGCCGCGACCGAGGCGGCGGCCATCGCGGGTGAAGGCGAGGCCGGGAACGAGAATGAGATCCATCCCGGACGGTGGAACGATGTTCTCGTCGCGGATTTGCGGTTCGCGAATGTTCGGGTTCCAAGCGGCCGGGGCCAGATCCTCCAGCGATTGAACGGCGACGAACTCGAGAGTTTCGCCCGTGAGGCGCGGGTAGCAAAACGTTCGACTGTCGCACTCACGCAGCAGCGCGATATCGGGCTCGCTCGGCAACGGGTCGAAGAGTGCGATGACATCGCACGTCCGCGTCGCCAGGCTGACCGTGGGGGCGAGGGGTTTGAGCTGCGCATAGCAGGGATGTGCGGCGATGGCGGCGACGATGGCGCGGGATTTTTCCGCGCGGGTATCGCCGAGGGTTTTGAGGCGGCTGCGCATTTCGCGCCGTAGTTCTGGTTTCGTCACGGCAGGGGAGCGTAGCGGCGGCGCGGATCGCGGGTAAAGCAGGCGCCGATCAGAGGTTTCGCGGTGCGCGCAAAGAGCAGGTCGAGCGCTGGAGGCACGCCGCTCCTCACCAGTCCACGGCCACGCTGCGGCGTTGCTGGAAGCGGTCGTTGTAGAAAAGCTGCTTTTTCGTCGCGCCAAACTCATGGACGAGCTTCGTGCATTTCACGTCGAAGCAGCAGTATTCGGCGATCTCCAGCAGCTTGCCCTCGCGCCACCAGCGGATGGCGTCGAGCCCGTCTCCGGTTTTGCCGACGCCGAGTGAGGCCGAAGCCACGGCGTCGAGCCCGAGCCGGTGGCCGAGTTTTTTCTCGATCTCCACGAGCATGTCGAGCGTGGGGCAGAGATGCGGCAGATCGTAGGCGGTGTAGCCCATGAGCACCTCGTAATCGAAGCTGACGACGTTGAAGCCGACGACTAGGTCGGCGCGCATGAGTTGGTCCACCAGGTCCTTCACGCGGCTCTCGGGGTAGATGCGGTATTCGCCGAGTCGCGTGCTGTAGGTCACACCGAGCGACATGCCCATCTCGGCCTTCTTATCCCAGCCTCCGGCGTCGTTGGCGGTGCGCTGGGTTTCGAGGTCGAAATAGACGATGTCGCGGCTCATTGGGAAAAATGACGAATGCCGGATGCCCAATGACGAATCAATGCCGAAGCGCAGATGACGGATTTTCCGCGGCGCGTCGGCTTCGTCATTTCATTTCCCGCTCCACTCGTAGTCTCCGGCGTCGAAGGCCATGGTGTTGGCGATCTTGAGGACCTTGAATTCCTCGACCACCGCGCCATCGCTTTGGAAAACGGTGACGGCTTTGCCGCCCTCGCGTCCCATCACCGCCCATTTCAGCGCCCGGGTTTCGGTCAGTGTGCGGATGGGCAGGCCGTCGGGGGCACGGAGGAAGGCGCCTTTGGCGTCGAAACCGATTTGCACGTCCAGGTCATGCATGGCGTCCTGAAAGAGCGGGTTCGGCACGAGGCGGACGCGGATTTTGTCCTCGGGCTTGAACGGCTGCGGGCGTCCGAGCTGGCCCGCGACGGCGGCGAAGGTGTCGCTCCAGATGATGGTTTTCGACAGCACCGTTTTCCAGGTCGAGACCGCCGCCTCGTCCGTGCCGGCCCGGGGTGCCGCGGCTTCAAGCGCCAGGCCCCGGACGCGCTGGAGGCCGGGCTTTTCCTCGATGAGAAAAATGAGGTCGCTGGTGCGTGAGGCAAAGATGCGCACCGGCGCTGGCTCGGCGGGATCAATGGCGAGTCGGCGTTGGAATTCGCCGCCGCGCGTGAACTCCTTCACCTCGGTGCGCTCCGCCGTCTGGTCGATGACCCACACGCGATCGTCGCGGCCGAGGGTGGCGTCGAGCGGTTTCACGAGATCCGGGAGGGCGAGCTGGCGCGTCGCGCCTTTCTCCACGACGGCGACTTTGCCCTCGGCAATGACCGTGCGGGGCGGAATTTCGGCAGCGTTCTCCGTCGTCGCGCCGTCACCGAGTGCGAGCTTTGCGGTGTCGGGATCGAGCGGGATTTCGCCGGTAAACTCTCCGGCCTGGTCCATGCGCACGAGCTGCCGTTTGCCGTCCGCACCTTCCGCCCAAACCGCGAGACGCCCGCTCGCACGCAGTTCCAGCGCGAGCACGCGGCGCAGGCGCGGTGAATCGTCTGCGATCATCCAGTCATTGCCGTGGTAGGCAATGCCCTCGACTTCCAACTCACCGACGGCGAAGCCGCGCGCCGCGTAGGTGCCCGCAGGCGCAGGTTTGCCGGCGTCGTCCTTGCCGTCCCAGTTCGTGATGAAGCCGTTCAGCCCGACGAAGAAATCCTTCTTCGTCGCCTCGCGCGCCAGCACGCGGACCAGCTTTCCCTTTTTGTCGTAAATCCCGAGGCTGAGCACGCCGGTGGTGGGCGGCGGGAGGAAGGTGATGCTGACGCCGCTCTTCTTTGGCGGCGGCGCTTCGTCCTCCTGAGCCAAGGATGAAGGCGGAATAATGAAGGACGAAAAAAGCAGCGCGAGGACCAGCGGCCAAAGCGGCCGGGCTCGGCTTTCTTCCCTAGCTTTCTTACGCATAGTGCCGCCAGTTGAGGTTGGGGAAAATGTTGTCGCGCCATTCCATGTTTACGAGAAAAGCCTCATCAATATCGCGCGCGCGGACTTGGTCGTAGAGCCGGGTGAAACGGAGAATGTGATCCTTGGTGCGCTTGGTGGCGTACGCGCGGGCCGTGCCGGTTTTCATCAGGAACGCCCAGTCGCTCGACTGCGCGAGCAGAAGCTCGCGCGCCATCTGCCGCAGCGCGCGTTCCGTCTGCGGATCGGGCGGCTCGGCCAGCCAGCGGCGGGCGGTTTCCGTCATGCGCTTCGCGGCCATGTGGAGGTGGGGATAAATCCACGAGTTGCTGTCGTCGAGCCACACTTCCCAGTAGCCCATGTGCCCCCAGCTCGACGGCGATGGCGCGACGACCTGCTGCGTGTCATGGAGCGCGAGATATGCGGACGGCGTGGTCATGGTGAAGGCGTCCTGATCGTAGGCGGCCTTGCGGATGAGGAGGTTCAGGAACTCCGGGCCCTCGAACCACCAGTGGCCGAAAAGCTCGGCGTCGAACGGGCTCACGACGATGGGCGGCACGTTCATGTTTTCCCGGAGCTGCCGGAGCTGCGCCACCCGCGCGCCCATGAAATGCCCGGCGTGCGAATCCACCGCGCCCATCGCCCAGCCGCGGTTGTAGATTTCCTTTCCGCCGGCGCGGTCGGTGATGCGGTGATATTTGAGCCCGGTGAATTTCCGCGTCCCGTCGGCTGGGAGAAAATCGCGGAGATATTCCCGCGAGAGGTCGAAGCCGATGTCGCGATAGAAATCGCGGTAGGCGGGATCGCCGGGATACCCCTCCTCCGCGCTCCAGACCTGCCGGCTGGATTCGCGGTCGCGCCCGAACGCAGCCACGCCGCCCGGCGTGAAACATGGCGCATACACCGCGAAATGCGGGCGCGGATTTCCAAACATCAGCCCGTGGGCATCAATGATAAACCAGCGCAGGTTCGCCTCCTGCAAAACTTTTTCGATCCCGTTGACGTACGCGCATTCCGGCAACCAGATGCCCGCCGGGTCGCGCCCGAAGCATTCGCGGTAATGGTCGCATCCGATCAGAACCTGCGCGCGCACCGCCTGGGGAAACTGCTCCATCAACGGCAGAAACCCGTGCGTCGCCGCGCAGGTGATAATCTCCAGCACACCGCGCTCCTGCATCGCACCGAATGCCGCGACGAGATCGCACTTCCATTGTTCGACAAAAACCTCGCGGCACGTGATGGCCCGGTCGCGGTAGAAATGCGCGAGCTCATTGAGCCGCGCATCTTGACGCGTGCGCTCGATTTCCTTCTCCGCGAGCAGGATCGTCCGCTCGATATACCGGACGCAGCGTTCCTGCAACAGCGGATCACGGAGCATCGAGCAGACCGTCGGCGTCATGGTCATCGTGAGGCAAAACCCGACCTCGTCCCGCACCAATCCGTCGAGCATTTGGAGCAGCGGGATGTAGGTTTCCGTGATCGCCTCGAACAGCCAGTCCTCCTCCAGAAACTCGTCGTATTCCGGATGACGCACATACGGCAGATGCGCGTGCAAAACCAGAGCCAGAGAACCGGAGGACAATCCG
>JAIOPH010000033.1 GCA_021414005.1 Chthoniobacter sp.
CCTTCACCCCACATCCGCTCTGCGCCTCCCTCAGTATCCCGATAATCTGTTCTTCGCTGAATCTGCTCTTTTTCATTCGTTCTGCTCTTTTACCCAGCAGAACTATATTTTTCCCACGTCCGCTTTTCCGGGCTCAGGTCAGTGGCACCGCTGGCGCCGACACGCTGGGCACGGGCATCATCACGGGAGGACTGGTCTTCACCAACACCTCCGGAACTTACACCGTCGCGGGCGGAGCCTCGAACTATGCCCTCGATCTCTTGGGCGCGGTCACCATCAGCACGGCTTCGGGCGGTGGCGCGAGCATCACGGCCCCGTTGGTCGTGAACGGATCTACGATCACGATGACCTTGGCAAGCGCTTTGTCGATCAGCCAATTGATCGCTGATGGAAACGGGACCACGCCCCTCAGTCCGAGCACATAGAATATGAGGGTTGGTTCGGTCACCGGCTTTGGAAATGGTGCCCTTACCTTGCAGGGCAGCGGAGGGGCGAAGTCACGGGGGTTATATCACTGCATAGCACTCCCGTGACCAAGACGGGGACGGGCACTTGGATACTCTCAAATTCCGCCAACTTTTGGATGGCCAACACAACCATCAGCCAGGGAACACTCAAAATGGGTGCGTCCAACGCGTTGGGCTACGGCACGAACGCGGTAGCCAGCCCGTCCAGCAGCCAACTGATCTTTTCAGCAACTGATTCCAAGGCAACATTGGACCTCTACGGCTTCAATGAAACCGGAGGCCTGCTCGCGGGTGGTGGAGTCGGCGGCATCGGAACTGTTACCGACAATCTCGCCAGCAGCACTGGAAGCCTGACTATTGGTTCCGGAGTTACGGCAAGTACAATGTTTGCCGGAAAAATCATGGACGGCGCTGGCGCTGGCCTGGTGGCCCTGACCAAGATCGGCAACGGGATGCAGACCCTGAACGGCTCGGTCAGCCACACCTTCTCCGGCGGGATCAATTTGAACGGTGGGATATTGCTGCTGGATAATCTCAACATGGCGACCCCGACGGATTTCGTGGGCAGCACGAATACTCTCGGGCTGGGTGGCGGCACACTCAGTATCAAGGGGAAGACCGGAGCGTTCACCACCAACCAGACCATCGGCAACGTGACCGTGAACGCTGGCGGCGGCCAGATTCTCGGCGACAAGAATAGTGGCACGGCGCTCAATATCACCCTCGGCTCGCTCACCTCGACCGCTGCCGGTGGCAGCCTGGTCGTGAGTGCGGGCGGAACGCTAGCGAACAGTCCGGTCATCACCACCACCACCGACAAGGATGCCACGGGCATCTACGGCGGGCGCACCGTTTACTTCGACGGCACGGCCAACACCGGCTACGACTGGGCCACCTCCTGGGGCGCCGGGCCTTACATGCTCGCGGCCTATGCCGGGATCCCACCCTGCCTACTTCCGGCGGTTCGTCTTCCACGAATTACGGCATTGCGGCCGGCATCACCGTCACGGGGAATCTCGCGGCCAATAGTCTTAAGATCGTCGGCTCCGGCACCGCTCTCGCGTTGGGCAGTAATACGCTGACGGTGAAATCCGGCGGCCTGCTTTCCACGGGAACCTCAGCTCAAACGATCTCTGGCACCGCTGGGGCGACTCGCCTGACCGCCAGCAACGGCAGCGGGGCCTACGAACTCGTCATCCATCAGTTCAACAGCGGTGGGCTGACCATCTCGGCTGTCATCGGTAATAACGGGGCCAATGCCGTGAATCTCACCAAGGCGGACACGCAGGCGCTGACGCTCTCCGTCAACAACACCTTCACGGGCCCCACCTACGTCAACGGCGGCACGCTAACGATCAACGGCAGCAGTACCACCGCGGGCACTACGCTGGCACCGGGGTGGCGTTGAACTTGGGTCGTGCATCGGCTCTGGGATCATGGGATCTCACGATCAATGGTGGAACGCTCAACAACACGTCTGGAAGCACGATAACGCTGAACAGTGCACTAAATATCAACGGTGACTTCACCTTCACCGGGGCCAGCGCCATCACCCAACAGACCGGAGCCGTCGCGTTGACTGGCAACCGCTATATCACCGTCGGCGGCGCTCTTACGCTCAACGTCAATATTGGCGGCACTGGTGGCATCATGAAGGCCGGAGCGGCCACACTGACCCTGGAGGCACCAACACCTACACCGGGGCAACTGTGGTTAACGCAGGCACACTGCAACTCAACGGCAGCCTTGCCAGCACTATTGTCCGCATCGGCTTTGGCAACTCTAGTGCAACGCTGAATCTTGGTGCCAGCAACCTTCTGCCCAGCACCACGCAGATTGCGGTTGACGGTCAAGGTTCAGCCACCTTCAATCTGAACGGCTTCAATCAAACCATCGCCACCCTGGTGGTGGCAAGCAACAACGGGGGAACCAAGGCGGTGATCAGTGGCAGCGGCAGCAAACTGACACTGACCAACGGGATCATCACCTCGAACCACAACAACGGCGCCGGCGGCAACATCTCCGTCACCACCCTGGACCTCAACGGTGGCATCCAGAACTTCATCATTGGGACGCATACCACCCAAACCGGGACCTTCGCTGACCTGTTGATCTCCTCGGTGATTCAGAATGGCGGCATTAACATTGTCGGCACCTCGACGACTGCGGCCTTCGCGACGAATTGCGCGGTGACCCTCACCGGTGTCAACACCTACAGCGGTGCCACGACGATTACCGCTGGAAAGCTCTGCATCGGCAATCAACTCGCCTTGCAGAACAGCCCACTGGTTACAACCACCGGAACCGCAATTTTGGGAGTCGCGCCCAACGCCAACACAGCCATCGTGGCTCCCACGACCGGCTCCTACACCTTTGGCGGCCTGATCGGCTGCAGGAATCATTTTACTCTTATTACGACGAACGCGACCAGTCTCAACAACTTGATTTTGAACCCGGGCTTGGGCCAGAGCTACAGCTACACCGGTGCCATCGCCAACGGTGCGGCGGGCATGACGCTGACCAAAAACGGCGCGGGCACCCAGATCCTCTCCAATGCTAACACCTACACCGGCGGCACCAATGTCAACGTAGGCACTCTGCTCTTGAGCGGGGCCTTTACCATGCCCTGGACGGGCACTCTGGCCGTGAATGCTGGGGGGTAATTTCAGCCTGGGAGACGGCACGGCGCGAACTACCACAGCGAATGGCGGCTTGACCATGACCAGCGGCTCCACGCTGACCTTTGACTGGAATGCCGCTGCTGCGGACTCCCTCACCACCACTGCCATCGTGAATACGACTGGGGGAGACATCATTGGGATCGCCATCAATGGAACCAACACTCCGACTGGCGGCCGGTATGACGTGATCTCATCGAACCACGGTGCCAGCACGCTGGATAACGCCACTTAATTCCTGGCCAATAACAGCAACTACACCGCGACGATGGGCAAGACCGCTCAGACCGTCACTATCGGCGGCTTTGCGAGTGCCACCGCGCTGACCAACGCCTACTGGACGAGAAACATCCTGGCGGCGGCGAACAGGGCCAATATAGATAATACATGGGCATTTTTCGACGGCGCAAAGTCCAACTGGTCCTCCTCGACCACCGCTATACCCTGACCGCGTTCACGCCTGGCTCCACGGCCAATGTCATTTTCGCCGCTGGTCAAACGGGAAAAGCCGAGCAGATCACGATGCTGGGGGCGGATGTGACCGTCAACAGTGTTACCATTGATGACAGCACGGCCGTGAGCATCGGTGGAAGTAATACGCTTACGCTGCTCAGCACCTCAGGCTCGGCGGGCACAGCGGGCAGCCCAGGCAGCGCCATTTCGGTCACCGCCAATGCCGCCGCCCCCACGATCAGTTCACGCATCGCGCTGGGAGCCAGCCAGACCTGGAACGTGGCTAGCGGCAAGAACCTGACCGTGAGAGGGGTGGTGGGTGGTGACTTTTCGCTCACCAAGGCAGATGCGGGCACCCTGACCCTCTCCGCTTCCAACACCTACACGGGCGGTACCATCATTAGCGCAGGCACGTTGAAAATCGGAAACGGGAGAGCCTTGGGTGCCATTGCCAGCCCTGTCAGTGTGACCAGTGGCGCGGTTCTGGACCTGAACGGCATCACCATGATCGGAACCAACGCCCTGACCCTCAATGGCACCGGGATTTTTAGTAGCGGAGCATTGATCAACAGCAGCGGCTCGCTGGGAACGTATGCTGGTCAGGTGACATTGGGCAGTGCCATCAGCATCATCGCTGGCAGCGGTAAGACGCTCACCATGGACAATGCTTTGGCGACCCTGCCCCTCTCTGGAGCGAGCGCCTATACCGGACTGACGACGGTCCGCGGCGGCACCTTGCAATCGGGCATCGATAAAGCCATCAAGCCCGGTAACGCCGTGACCGTGTCTGCCACGGCAGCCGGGACGGCCTCCCTGGATCTGGCGGGCTTCAACCAAACCATCGGTGGCGCAGGCCTGAAGCTCGGCGGCAGCACCGCGACCAGCGTGGCGACCGTGATTAACTCGGCGGGCACCAGCACCCTGACGCTCAGCGGCGGAGCCACCGCGCTGACTTACCTCGCGGCGAATGATCCGCTCGGAGCCACGATTTTCGTAGCCACGATCAACCTGAATGGCGCGGCTCAGACCTTCCCGGTCGGCGACAGTTCCAGCACGACCAATGACGTGACCATCTCCTCAGCAGTGACCTCTGGCGGCGCCAGTGGTGGGGTGACCAAGGCAGGGACGGGCGTGCTGAAACTCGATGGCACGCAGAGTTACGACACGCTCACCGCCAATGCCGGCACGACCAATGTGAACGGCGCAGTTGGCACGGGCAGCGGGACAGCGGTGGTGGCGGTGACCAACAGCGGCACTACGCTGAAATTCGGCACGTTGAGCCAGACGCTCAGTTCGCTGACGATCGGCGCAGGCTCGACCGTCATCTTCACTAGCGGCACAGCCACCGGCGCGCTGACCGGCGATGGCAAAGGCCCGGCCTTTAGCGGCGGCGCCGCCGTGGTGCCCGAGCCCGGCACGCTCTGACTGCTGCTCGTCGGGTGCGCTCGGAATGCTCAATCGTCGTCGGCGGGCGTAAACCGAAGCAGGCACCGGATTGTGATCGCCGGGAATAACGCGGGGGCAGCTCAATAGGTGATTTTTACATAAGGACAAAACTTTTCCGGGGCATCTTGGCGGGTATCCTTGGGGAAACGGGTGGTCGGAGTCTCGTAGTGGTGGGCTGTGGACTTAATAGTGGTAGAAAGCCGGGCGGTGCGCACCGCCCGGCTTTCATTGCACGGCCTGGGCATCGTGGTGCGATGCGCGAGTGCGTGCTTTACGAGAGGCGTCACTTCGGGCTTCCAAAAGCGATCACCGCAGACCAAACGGAGGGATGAGCATGCGCCTTATTTTTTGGATCACGATTTTCACCACGATGATGGCCGAGGTTGGCGGGATGGCGGCGGAGCTGGAGGTACCGCTGGAGCAGCAGGTTTTTCAGCGCAATGCGGAGGACTGGGCGGAGGTGCGGGTGGCGGGTGCGGTGCCGGGGGAGACGGGGTTGGTGGAGGCGAAGGCGAGCGTGGGCGAGGGTTGGCGGGGGCGGTCGGTGGAGTGGGCGACGGTGGCGACGGGGGAGCAGATTAAGGCTGGAAAATTCAGCGGCGTGCTGAAGTTGGAAACCGGCGGCTGGTATGCGCTGACGGTGCGTTTTCGCAAGTCGGCGGATGATCCGGCGACGCTCGAAGAAATCACGGTGGCGCGCGTAGGAGTGGGGGATGTCTTCGTCACGGCCGGGCAGTCGAACTCCACGAATTTCGGCAGCGAGCGGCAGAAGTCGAATGGGACGCTGGCGGTGTATTTCGACGGGAAGAAATTCACGCAAGCCGCCGATCCGATGCCCGATTCCACGGGGCACGGCGGCACCCCGTGGCCGCTTCTCGGAGACATGATTTCACGCACCACGCGGGCACCGGTTTGCTTTCGCTCGGCCACCGTGAACTGGCTGCGGGTGCGGGAGTGGGTGCCGGGCGCGGGCTCGAAGAATCTCGAGCGGCTCGTGGAGCGCGTGAAATGGTTCGGCCCGGCCGGCATCCGCGCGGTGCTGTGGGTGCAGGGCGAGGCGGATACGGACGGGGCGGCGTCGCCTTCCACCACGGCGGAGGCGTATGAGCGCGATGCCACTACGATGATCCAGTCCAGCCGCGAGCAACTAGGCTGGCCGGTGGATTGGTTCGTGGCGGGAAACTCCTACATTCCGCCAAAGGGCGCGGAGCAGTGGAAGCCGGCGGCGGCGGCGATTTTGAGTGCGCAAAAGGCGCTCTGGGACAAAGGCATCGCGCGTCGCGGCCCGGATACAAACGACCTTGTTGGCGGCAGGGACGCGCTGAATTACCGACCCGACTCGATCCACTTTGGCCCGCGCGGACTGCTCGTGCATGCCGAGCGCTGGTTTGTCGCGCTCTGCGCGCAATACCAATGGGCCAACCCGGTTTCCTCCGCAAAAAAATGAGCCGCCTGCGGGTATGACCAGAACCCGCCGATGGCTGCGCCGGGGCCTGCTCGCGCTCGTGCTCGGCGCGCTGCTCGCGGGTGGAGCGCTGTGGTGGGCGCACCGGCATCTCGCGCGGCTGATCGTCGCGTCGTTCAACCGCACCTATCCCGGCCTCGAACTGACGGCGAAGGCGGCGGTGCTGAGCGGCCTCGGCGAGTTGGAACTGAAGTCGGTGCGCGTGCGGGTGCGGAGCGATGGCTCGGACGTGATGAAGGTTCCGTCGGCGAAATTGCGTTTCTCGTGGGGCGGTCTGCGCGCGCATTTCATCCGCGAAGTAGTGATCGAGCAGCCGGGCGTGAAGGTGAGCGACGCCCTGCTGGCCGCGCTGCCGGCGGGCGGAACCGGCGGCGGAAGTGCGGACGCGGTGCCGTGGCGGATCGGGCATCTCGCGGTTAAAGGCGGCACCGGACGCTTCGATGTGGCGGCGCTCCCGTCGCTGCGGTTGGGCTTCGAGGTGGAGCTGAATGAACGCGAGGGCGCGAATGTTTTCACGGTCCACGCGCTGAGCGGGCGGACGCGGCCCGATGGCGTGGAGGTGCTGGCGCTGCCAGCGGTGCAAGTGCGGGCGTCGCTCGCGGATCTGCGCCAGCAAAGGATTCGCGACGTGACGATGGAGTCGCCGCGCGTGGTAATGACGGACGCGCTGCTGGCGGCGCTGCCGCCGACGAAGCCTGACGATCCAGCGCGGCCGGCGTGGACGGTGGACCGAGTGACCGTTCGGGATGGGCGGGCGCGCGTGGACCTGGCGGCGCGGCCGCGCGTGGAGTTTGGCTTTGATGCGAAAATGGAGAAAGCGGAGGATGGCGGGACGCCGCTGGCGCTCGTGCTTTCCGAGGTGCGGGTGCGGACGCGCGGGGATGACGCCGAGGCGCTTTCGATTCCGAGCGTGAAGGTCGCCGCAAGCTTGGAAGGACTGCGCGCGCAGCGTGTCGCCGAGGTGGTCATCGCCGAACCTCGCGTGACGGTGACCGACGCGCTGCTGGCGGCATTTTCGCCGGGTGCCGAAGTCGTTCCGGCGGCACCGCCAGCGGAGCCGACCGCCGCGTGGACGCTGGAGCGCCTGGCGCTGACCGGCGGTCGCGCGAGTTTGGATGTGCGCGGCGCGCCACTGGTGCAGTGGCGCTTCGCGGCGCAGCTCGGCGAGGATTTGCTGCCGCCGCGTGAACCGCGCGAGCTGCAGGCGGCGGTGGATTTCACGGACATCGCGGTGCGGGCGCGGGGCGCAGCGGTGGAGCCGTTTCTGCGGGTGCCGGCGGTGCGGACAAAGTTTCGCCTGCCCGAGGTGCAGCGCGAGCATCGGCTGGCGTGGATGCAGGTCGAAGGCTTCGATTTCCGCTTCAACAAAATCTTCCGCGACCTGATCGCGAGTGGCGAAAAGCCCGCGCCGCCCGCGGCACCCAATACCGCGCCCGCCAGGCCCGCGCGCCCGTTTTCTATAGGCGAACTGCTGGTCACCGACGGCGGCATTCACCTCGACGATCTCGGCCTCGGCCTGCCATCCATCGAGTGCCGGGTGAACACCGTTTTCCGCCACCTCGCGCTGGCACCGGACGCGGGCGTGGGCGGGCAGGAACTCCAGACGATCGAACTTTCGCGCCTCGCGCTGACTTCACCGCTCGATCCGTTCGTGTCGGTGCTCGCGCTCGACACCGTGTTCATCCGCTTCACGCTGGCGGGCATCTGGCGGCGGGAAATCGAGGAGGTCGCCATCATCCGTCCGCGGCTGGATATTGGGCCCGATCTGTTTTGGTATGTGGATCGCGTGCAGAAAAACGCGAGCGCTGAGCCGGAGGTCGCCGCGCCCGCGCCGGAGGCTGGACCGGGCTGGCAGGTTCGGCGTTTCTCCGCGACTTCGGGGCAGCTTTTTCTCGCGCTCGAAGGGCACTCCGAAGTCGCGCTGCCGATGCCCTTCGAGTCGCACGCGGAGAACCTGAATTTCCAGAAGCTCAGCGATTTGCGGCTGAAGCTGAGCATCGAAATGCCGGAGCAAAATTACCACTATCCCGGCTACGAACTCGCGCTGACCGGCGTGGCCGGGCGGTTGGAATTCAGCCTGCCGCCGGAGCAGGGGCAGAACAATGTGGTGAACACGTTGCGGCTGCGCGAGGTTCGCTGGAAGCAGTTCCGCGGGCGCGACTGCTTTTTGTCCGTGACCTATGATGAGCGCGGCATCTACGGGAATCTCGGAGGCAAGGGGTACGGCGGAAACTTGAGCGGACAGTTCAACTTTCTGCTCGGCGGAGGCTCGCCGTGGAATGGCTGGATCTCCGGCACGCGCATCAATCTTCAGCCGATCACCGATGCGCTCGCGCCGGAAAAGTTTTCGCTGAGCGGGCCAGCGGATTTTCGCGTGACGGCCTCGGCGCGCGGGACGGAATTCGAGCAGGTGGTGGGCGACTTTTCCGCGAAGCGTGGGGGCCAGCTCCGCATCGGGAAAATTGATGATTTGCTCAAGGAGCTTCCCGGCGACTGGTCGGGCGTAAAGCGCGGCCTGTCGCGTATCAGCCTTGAGGCGTTGCGGGATTTCACCTACGACAGCGCGCATGGCGATTTTCGATTCCACGGGCGCGAGGGCGCTTTGCATCTCGATTTGCGCGGCCCCGGCGGCTCGCGCCGGGTGGAGCTGGATTTTCACGATGCCCCGCCGCGCCGCGGAGCCCGCGTAGCCGCGCAGCGACCATGACGATCCGCTTGCCCATGTTGTGTGGCGCGCTGGCCCTCGCCGGGTGCAATTCCATCCCGATCGACGTGGGCACGAAGGAGCCGGTGAAGGTGGACATCGCGATGAAGGTGGATGTGTATCAGCACGCCGATCCGAACGGCCCGAAGAAGCCGGCGGTGCTGGCCCCGGTGACGGATGTGGCGAAGAGTCGGCGAAACCGGATGGGCGAGATTCAGATTTTGAAAAACTCGCGGCTCGTGGGCGAAAACCACGCGGGTTATCTCGAAGTGCGGACACAGCCGCCCGGCGAGTACGGCGACTATGTGAAGACGACCGTAGATGCGGAGAACAGCGATCGCGGCCGCCTCATCGAGAAACTGGCAAAGGAGAAAAACATCCCCGTTTCCCAAGCCGAGCGGCAACAGGCGGAGCTGTTTCAAAAAGGCGCGTTCACCGGCGAATGGATCGAGGAACCGGACGCGAATGGGAAGTTCGCGTGGATGCAGAAGGAGTAAACCGCCGTCGGCGGCTGCACGCGCTTACGAAAAAAGGTCGCTCACCGAAGCCGGTGGCTGCGGGCGGGCGCGGAGATATTCGGTCAACTGATGGAAACCGAGCGCACGGTAGCTTTCAAATTGGGACTCGCTGAAAAACTGATCGCTAGTGGATTCGTGCGGAAAGAAACCGTGAGTCTTCGCGTAGTTCAGCACGTCGATGGGCTCGCCGCCGGTGAGGAGCGGTTTGATGTAGAGCAGCAAACCGTCAGGCGCGCCGGGATCGGCGGCGCTGTATTCGATCGTGCCGAGAGCAAACGCCTGCCGGTTGTCCGCCGGCGCGTCTTTGGAAACGGCGTCGAGGTGCGCGATTTTGATGGGGATGCCCATGTCGATGCGGATTTTGCGGATGGCGTTGCCGAGTCCCTCGAAGGCGTAGGCAGGATCCTGCTCGGCATCGAGGATGACGATGCGGCGGCAGCGGCGCAGGACCATTTCGTAGAGCGCGAGGTTTTCAAAATGTCCGCCGTCGGAAAGCTCCACGAAAGCGCTGCGCTCATCGGTCAGTCCGCACGCTTCCGTGAGCAGTGGCCAGATGGCGTGAAAGGGGCCGGGCTGCTGCCATGAAAGACGGCCCGCCGGGCCGGGATTGCCGAGCCACCAGCCGAGGCGGACGTTGAAAAGGGTCATCAGGAAAGTAAGCAACGGCGAGGAGTTGTAGCCGGCATTGGGATTGGCGGCGGCCCCGGACACGGCGAGTGCGGTGCCGATCGTGATGCCGTCGGCGTAACGCACGCTCGGGCGGTAGCCGAGGCGGTGGTTGCCGGAGTGCAGGCGCGAGACAGTGAAGGAATCAGCCTTGCGCTCCTGCCACGCGAGTTCCGAGCCGCCGACGAGGTTGAGCGCGATGTTGATGACGTGCAGGAGCTTGCCGGGCTTGAGTTCGTGCATCTCGAAGTTGTCGAGAGGATCGAAGCCGGTGAAAGGATGCTCTTTTCGGCGCCCGCTGCGGGCCGCGCCGAGATACGCGCGGACGAGGCGGTTGCGGTAGGTGGAGTGAAGCGAAAACCGGTTGGCGTTAACGAACAAGCCCATCACCAGGCAGACCGCGAGCAGGCTGCCCAGCACCCAGCAAAGCTGGCGGGCAAAGGCCTCGTAGAGTTCCGGATAGATTACCGTCATCGAAAGGCGGTCGATCGCGGGCCGCCCCGCCCAGGCCTGGTCGCTGCCCAAGCGAAGCACCCCCGTATTTTGGTCCGCGACGGCGTCGGTAAAATTTCCCAGCAGCAGCACCGAAAGCAGCCACGAAAGCACCCCGAAGAAAAGCAGCGCCACGGCCACGAGAATGAGCGAGCGCCGGGCTTCCGGGTTGTTGTGGAGAAAAGCGGGCGTCTTGGAACTCGCGGCGATTTTCGCGGCGATAAAGCCGACGATGCCCCCCGAGGCCGCGATGGATGCCTGAAGTTTCACGCTGAACACGGGGACGTAAATCGGCACCCAAAAGACCAGGGTATGAACGAGCAGCCAAACCACGGTGACGCCGCCGACCCAGCCCATCGCCCGCGCCCACCATTCGCGGTCGTCGTCGTCCACCACGCGGCTCGTCACGCCGACGAAGAGACTGTTCATGCAGAAGAAACCCACGAGCATCGCGGGCGGGCCGAAGGTGAGAAAGGGCACGGCATTTTGCGCCGGTGCGGAGAAGAAATGCGTCGCGAGCCACCACAGCAGCAGCGACGCGGGACAGCCGATGACGAGCAGACAGCCGACGGCGTTGGCCGCCACGCGGAGAAAATGCACTCGCGCGCCGGTGCGCTGGCGGTGCCCGCGATCGCGGCGCAAAATCCAGGCGGCCGGGACGATGATCCCGACGGCGGAAGCGGAGGCGAGAAAGAGGACGATCTTCCAGAAGCCGTCCAGCGACTGCATTTCGGCGAGCGCTGTCGCTTCGGTATTCGTGGTGCCGGCCCACCACGCACCGAGCAGGAGAAAGGTGGCGATCAGCGGCAGCAGCCAGCCGAAGACGAAGCGGCGCGGCCCCCAGCGGAAGTTGTCGAAGGTCGGCAGATCGAAGCCGGGATATGCGGTCGCCGCCGCCACGCAGAAAAAAGCGGCGACGAGTTCCGCCTGGAGCAGCCACGGCTCGGGCGAGGCAAAAACCGCGAGCAAACCGAACCACGGCACGAGGAGCAGTGCGGCGAGGAGGGTCACGAGCACCGTCCAATTGAGCAGCAGATTGCGCAGCGCGGAGGCGACGAGCGACCAGCCGTCGGCGGAAACAAGGCCGAGCTTGGGTGCGAGATAGTTGCTGAACTGGCGGACGTGGCGGAGCGGCGGTGGCTCCGGTTTCAGCGGATCGGCGCTGCCGCTCTGGGCGAGTTCCTTTTCCACTCCGGCGAGGCCATCCGCGTGCTCGCGGGTCCACGCGCTGAGCAGGCTTCCGAGGTAGCCGCCGCCCGAGACTGTGGAGAGAAAGTCGAATTTGGAAAGCAGCCCCGCTTTCGCCAAAGCCTGCACGGCACCGAGCGCAAACGTGGCGCTGCGAATGCCGCCGCCCGACACGCATAGCGCCGAGCGCTGTGGCTGCGCGGCCTGAATGCGGGCAAAAACCGCGCGCAGTCGCTGCTCCTCGGGCAGCGTGAGATCGGCGGACGTGGTGCTGCCAGTGCAGGCGTCCAGTTCCTCCTGGAGCATCTCCGGCAGTCTGATGGGCGGTTGGTCAGAATGATCTTCCGGCATGGGCAACCTCGCGTGGGGTGGATGTTACGGTGCCAGAGCGGCGCGCGGTCCCGAATGGATCATTTCGTTTGCCGCCCACGACTTTCCGCTGCCGCCCGTTTACTGCGGGAAGATATCCGCGGGCGCGGCGGGGTACTTATTCCTTACGTTCTTGAAGTAAGCTTTGTAGTCGGTGCCGTCCTCGGCCGGCATCCATTCCTGGAGCGTCCACTTTTTCGCCTTCTCCTGGAGGAGGGCGGATTGGGATTCGTAGTGCTGCTTGCCGTCGGGCGACTGCGGGTTGACCTGAATCCACGCCCATCCGTCGTGAACCTTCAGATTCGCCACCACGAGCACGACCGGCTTTTTGTCGAGCTTCGCCATGGCGGCTTTGACCTCAGCCACGATGGCGGCTCTTTCGGGGCTGCCTTTGCCGGGCGTGTGGGCGGTAGTCGGGGAGGATGGGGGTGACGAGCAGCCGAGGAGGAAGCACGAAGCCACCAGTGGGAGTAGCATGTGGAGCGTTTTCATGGGGTCGTTATGCGCTTCACCCGTGGATTGGCAAGCATTCTGCAAATCCACCCTTGCAATTGTAACGTCCGCGGTTGCATATCGCGCCTCATGACTCCGATTCTCCACGATACACTCCTGACGCAATTGAAATGGCGCTATGCCACGAAGAAATTCGACCCGGCCAAAAAAATCGCCATTGCCGTTTGGTCGGCCTTGGAGGAGGCGCTGGTGCTCACGCCGACGAGCTACGGCCTGCAGCCGCTGAAATTTCTCGTGCTCACGGACCCGGCATTGCGTGCCCAGCTCGTCCCAATTTCGTGGGGCCAGACGCAGCCGGTGGATTGTTCGCACTTCGTGATCTTCGCCGCGCGGGCACAGAATACCGAGGCGGATGTGGATCGTTACATCTCGCGCATGGCCGAGGTTCGGGGCGTGACGTCGGAAGCGCTGGCCGGTTTCAAAAATGTGCTGGTGGGCGACGTAGTGAATGGGCCGCGCGGCAAAGTGGCGCTGGAGTGGGCTGCGCGGCAGGCGTATATCGCGCTGGGCAATTTCATGACGGCGGCGGCGCTCGTTGGCGTGGACACATGCCCGATGGAAGGTTTCGATCCGGCCAAGTATGACGAAGTTCTCGGCCTGCCCGCGCAGGGTTTCCACGCGGTGGTGGCGTGCGCGGCGGGGTATCGCGCGGTGGATGACAAGTATGCGGGGATGCCTAAAGTGCGCTTCGCCGCGAGCGAACTGATCGACCGTCGTTGAACCCTTTCTTTTCAAAACCATGAGCAATTTCTCCGCACTCGATCTCACGCAACGTCCACCCCGCAGTCCGCGCGTGCGGCTCGGCGGCTACGTCCTCCTCCCGCGCCTGCTGGACAAAGGGCGCGCGGCACTGGCCGGTACGGTTGGCGACTACCACTACAACTGTCCGCTGGATCAGCGCGTCCTCAGTTTCCTTGGCATCGACGCCGAGGCGCTCCGCGCGGAACTCGCGACAGGAAAAGGCGACGGCGAAATCCTTTCGTGGATCGTCGCGAATCAAAAGCACCCGCGCGAGCCGTGGGAGATTCAGCAGTGGAGCGACTTCCAGGATCGTCGCGGGCCGGACAGTGATGCGGAGTCGCTCGGTCTTTTCACAAAATACGTGAGCGACCTGACGACCACGCGCGAGGACATCACGACGTGGGCCGCCGTGCTCGACCTCGACGACTACGTGAGCTTCGGCGGCAAGGCCTAAACCGCGAGTTTAGCCTGCTGCGCTTTCGCCGAGTCCTTCGGCGGGCAAATCAGCGCCGACATCTTCGGTGCCGGTGCCGCGGCGAGGCTGGACATCGGGAACGGACGGACCGACCGGCTGGGCGAAGCGCACTTTCGAACGCAGGAGCAGCGTGCCGAGGCACAAGTCGGCGAGTGGCAGGAGCACGTTAAAGTTTTTGTGCATGTAGCGGTGATGCAGAATGTGGTGCCCGTTCAGGCGGTGAAAGAGCCACGACCGCTCGAAGCGCCGGGCCTTCGGCAGGTGCATGCACCAGTGGAGATATTCATAGACGACGTAATAGCCGGCGATCGCCAGCACCGCGCCGAGTGCGATGCCCCAACTGCCCACGGCCCACGCCAGCGCGAGCATGGGGAGCATGCCGACGACGATCAGCAGCGGGCCATTCCACCACGCCATCGGGATGGTTTCCTTGTCTGCCTCGTTGTGCAGATGGTAGGTGCGGTCTCCTTTGAAAACGTGGTGATGGACGACGGCGTGCGCCTGAAATGGATAGCGCAACCAGCCGAGCGGCCGGTGCATAATGTGGCGGTGCAGGACCCACTCATAGAATGAGACGAAAATGAGTGCAGTGATGAAACCGGTGAGGGTCCAGAGGGAATCAATGAGCATGGAATAAAAATGGGCGTGTCTCGGAGACATCTCCGGACACGCCGCGGGCGGGGAGAGTCGCGAGATTGCGCGGCGTGGCAAACGGAATATGTGGCTTTCGTTGGGATTTTTGAAATGAAGCGGGGCAACTGGGGGGCGTTTACTCACCTTTTGGGTGGTGCAGCGCTCTTTGGACGGCAGCGGCTGAAAGCTCGCTGCTCCTTCATTTGCCCGCGGGCACCGCTGGGTTCTTCGTCTCGAGAACTTTGCGAATGGCGCGGCGCAATTTGTCGGCGGTGTAGGGTTTTTCCAGCATTACCTCCACGCCGAGCCCTTGCAGAACGGTGACGTTTTCCTTTTGGAAATGGCCGCTGGAGACGATGACGCGCACGGCGGGGTCGATCTTGCGGAGCGCGCGCACGAGGGCAATGCCGTCCATCTGGCCCATCGAGAGATCGGTGAGCACCACGGAAATTTCGCCGCGCCGCTGAAAGTAAAGCGCGAGTGCGTCCGTGCCGTCCTCGGCGGTGTAGGCGCGGTAGCCGTGGGCGGTGAGCGTGCCGACGAGCGCCTCGCGGATGGGCGCTTCGTCGTCCACGACGAGGATCAGTTCGCCATTGCCGTTGGCGACGGCGGCCTCATCTTCCTTTTTTGCCACCTCCGCGTCCCGGGAGGCGGGGATGAAAACGGAGAAGGTGGTGCCGACGCCGACCACGCTCTGGAGGGTGAGAAAGCCGCCGTGGCTTTTGACGATCCCTATGACCGTGGCCAACCCCAGCCCGGTGCCTTTGCCCACTTCCTTGGTGGTGAAAAACGGGTCGAAGATTTTCTCCATCGTCTCCGGCGTCATGCCGCTGCCGGTGTCGGCCACGCGCAGGGCCACATGCGAGCCGAGCTGCGCGCCGGGGTTCATGCTGGCGAAGTGCGCGTCGATGTCCACGTTCTCGGCGGAGATGGTGATGGTGCCGGCGTCGGACATGGCGTCGCGGGCGTTGACGCACAGATTGAGCAGGATCTGGTGGAGCTGCGTGGCGTCACCGAGAACGGTCCAAAGATCGGTCGGGAGATTCGTCTGGATGTCGATGTTGCGCGGAAAAGTCTGAGCCATGATTTTCGCCAGCTCGCTGATGAGATGCTTCGGCTGGAGCAGGACGCGCTCGCCTTCCGCGCCCCGCGCAAAGGTCAGCACTTGCTTGACGATGCCCGCGCCGCGCTCGGCGCTGCCTTCGATGATTTTGATGACCTTTTCCTCCTCGGCCCCGGTGACGGTGCGGCGGAGTATGTTCGTGGCCATGAGGATCGGCGAAAGGATGTTGTTCAGATCGTGCGCGATGCCGCTGGCCAGCGTGCCGATGCTTTCGAGCCGCTGCGCACGGAGGAATTGCGACTCAAGTTTTTTCGTCTCGGTGATGTCGGTATCAATGACGAGCACGGACTGTGGCGCGCCGTATTCGTCCCGCACGAGCGTCCAGCGGCTGTTGACGATGACTTCGCGCCCTTCCTTGCTGCGATGCGTGAGCTGGCCGGTCCACACGCCTTTGCGCAGCAACTCCACCTCGGCCTCCATGATCTGGAGCTTTTCGCGGACGAAAAAATCGAGCGTCCTGCCGCCACACACCTCTTCGGAAGTCCAGCCGTAAAGCCGGGTCGCGCCTTGGTTCCAAAAAATCAGCCGCTGATCGAGGTCGCGCACGATGATGGCGTCCGAGGCGAGGTTGAGGAGCTTGGCCTGTTCGCGGTTTTGCTCCTCGGCGTGGCGCTGTGCTGTGCGGTCGATACTGAGCACGAGCACCGCGTCGCGCCCGGCAAAGACGATTTCGTGCCAGGTGCTTTCGACGTGCAGAACGGAGCCATCCTTCGCGGTGTGCCGCCACGCGGCGCTCGCGCCCGCGCCAGCCGTCGCCGGGACCGCCGCGGTGGGCAGGAGTTCCTCCGGCTCGGCCAGATCGTCCATTTTCATGGCGAGAAATTCCGCGAGCGAATAGCCGTATTTGGCCACGGCGACCTCATTCACGACGAGGAACGCGAGCGACTCCGCATCCACGACCCACATGGGCAGCGGGTGTTCGTGAAAGAGCAGTTGAAAGCTGGCCTCGCGTTCCAGCGAAGGGGAGGGCGGCTTGGGCGGTGCTTGGGTCATCGGGACGCGGTTCGGATAGGGAAAAGGGAGGTGCAAATAACGTGTGAGACTTAGCGGAAGCATTATTCGTGCTTTGGCCCTAGACGGGGCCGTGCCGTCCGTCGGGAAATATGTCTTGGACAAGCTAGGGCGTCCCCCTAGTTTCCCCGCCCCATGATTTCAGAAATTCAAAAAGCGGTCGAAGCAGGCAAACTCTCGTCCGCCGCGGGGCAGGCCCTCGAAAAACTCCAGCCCGGCACCTTTGTCGTCCATAAAAGCTGGGGTTTCGGGCAGGTCGATGCGGTGAATTTCCTGGTCAGCCAGATGACCATCCATTTCAAGACGAAGAAGGGGCATCCGATGCAGCTCCAGTATGCCGCCGAAACCCTGGAGCCGCTTGCCGCGGATCACATCCTCGCGCAGATCGCCGCGGATGCGGCGGCGGTCAAAGCGCGGGCGAAAGACGATGTCACGGGGCTGATGCGCACGCTGCTCGGCAGCTTCGGTGGCAAGGCCACGCAGGATCAGGTCACGCGGGCACTCGTGCCGGCCGTTTTCACCGAGGCGGAGTTTAAGAAATGGTGGGAGTCCACGAAGAAGGCCCTGAAACGCGACGGACACTTCGCGGTGCCGGCGAAAAAGACCGCGCCCTTCGAGTTGCGCGATGCGCCGGTTTCGCATGCCGATAATTTCCTCGCGACTTTCAACAACGCGCGCCAGCTCAAGGAGCAGCTCACCGCGCTCGATCAGATTTTGAAGAACCTCGGCGAGTTCAGCGATGCCGCGGCGCAGCTCGCACCCGTGCTCGCCACGGCCGACAGCCAGGCGCGGAAGAACCAGCGCCTGAACACCGCGCAAGCGCTCGAGCTGCTTCTCGCGCGCGATGAGATCGCGGAACGCACCGGCCTGACAAAAAGCGCAGAGGCGCTCGCGGTGGATCAGATTTTGCGCGACGAAAAGCGCCGGCTGGTCACGCTCATCGGCGATCTCCCGGCGGCGAAGCACAAGCGCATCTTTGCGGAAATCCCAGCGGCGTTCGGCGACGAATGGCCGACCGTCGCGCTCGATCTCGCGACGCGCGGCAGCACGCGCCTCGTGACCGAAGCTGCTCGGCTGCTGGAGGAGAAGGGCCAGATCGATGCGTTGATCAAGGGTATCGACCGCGAAATCCGCGACCACGCCATCACGTCGGAGACCCTGATCTGGCTGTGCAAGGAACGCGACGGGGCGCTTTCTGATCTCGTCAATCCGCGTCTCCTCAGCTCGATCATCGGCGCGCTGGAGCGCGATCAGTTTGACGAGAACAAACGCGACCGCCGCCTTCACGATCTGCTGCTCAATGACAAGGAATTGCTCCCCGATTTGATCGCCTCCGCGACGCTCGAGGACATGCGCAACATCATGCAAAAGCTGATGCGCACGCCCGTCTTCGAGGAGCTGAACAAGCGCTCCCTCCTTGGCCGCATCATCCGCGTTTTTCCCGAAATGCAGGCGCTCGTCTCCGGCGAAAGTGATGCCAAACAGGAGACGCTCGTCGTCTCTTGGGAGAGCCTCGAAAAGAAGAAGACGGACTTCGACACGCTCGTAAACAAGACCATCCCGGAGAACGTGAAGGAGATTAGCGTCGCCCGCAGTTATGGCGATCTGCGCGAGAACTTTGAATTTAAGGCGGCGAAGGAAATGCAGCGCGTGCTCGGCCGCCGCCGCAGCGAAATGGAACGTGAACTTTCGCTCGCCCGCGGCACCGACTTTGCCAACCCGGATACTGGAGCGGTCAACATCGGCACCACCGTCACCCTTCGCGAAATCGCCGACGGTCGTCTCGACATTTACACCATCCTCGGCGCGTGGGACGGCCAGCCGGAAAAGGGTATCGTCAGCTACCAATCCGCGCTCGCCCAAGCGCTGCTCAGCCACAAAGTGGGCGAGCAGATCAACGTCCCCACCGAACACGGCGATCGGCTCGTGGAGATCGTGAAGATCGAGGCGCATGTGAAGTAAGTTGGCCATTTGGCGGTGGAGTTCCGCGGCACCGTTGTCGACGGAGAGCGATACGTCTGGGCGTCTCCCGGCGATCGCCAAAAACGCTCCGACGGGAAGGATGACGGCGCAGTTAATCGACAAGTCGAGCCACAAGGTTCTGACCGTGGCTGTGGTTGTGTGGCAGGTTGATTTTCCCGTGGAAAAGCGTCCGTTGGCGCATGTCTCAGTTTCCCGATGAAAATTCCGAAGATGGTGAATTCGCGCGGCAGGAAGATGCTTTTCGGGATTGGGTCAGTGCTGATGGTTCCACTGCCTATCCGGCGGAGAGCGGGCGGTATCATCTTTACGTATCGCTTGCGTGCCCCTGGGCGAGTCGCACGGTAATCGTCAGGCATCTGACCGGGCTGGAGGAGAGCGTTGGGCTCACGGTGCTGGACCCGGTCCGCGATGAACGCGGATGGGCATTTCGCGAAGGGCCGGGGTTTACGACCGATCCGATCAATGGCTTCAATTTTCTCCGCGAAGCGTATGTGGCCAGCGCCCCGTATTTCCACGGGCGTGTGACGGTGCCGGTGCTGTGGGACAAGACTGCGGGGTGCATCGTGAACAACTCCGAGGACGACATCTGCCAGATGTTCAACGATGCCTTTGGCGGACGACAGCGCGTGGAACTTTTCCCCGCGGACCTCGAGCCGGCACACGCGGAACTGGCGCGTTTCATCTACGAAAATGTAAACAACGGCGTGTATCGCGCCGGCTTTGCCGACAAGCAGGCTGCCTACGAGCGTGCCTTTCGCACGCTCTTTGCCGCGCTCGATGAGCTTGAGTCGCGCCTCGCCACGCGGCGCTACCTTTTCGGCGCGCGCATTGTGGAGGTGGACTGGCGGCTCTTCTGCACGCTGGTCCGGTTCGATGCGGTGTATCACGGGCACTTCAAGTGCAACCTGCGGCGCATCGCGGACTACCCGAACCTGCAAGGCTACCTGCGCGATCTCTACCAGCAGCCCGGGATCGCGGCGACTGTGAACATCGAGCACATCAAGCGCCACTACTACTTCACGCATGAAGACATCAACCCGACGCGCATCGTCCCGCTCGGCCCGCTGCTCGACTTCACGACCCCGCCGGGGCGGGGGCATTTTTCGGATGATTGAGTAAGTCTGGTCGCTTGAGTCGAAAATGGCGCAAGGCGCTCCGGCAATTTTATTCGATCCTGCCCTCGGTAGATTTTTGGTTCGCGGAACACAATTGATTTGCCAAGTCCGTCCTCCGCCTTTTACACACGCGCCGGTTTTCCGACCCGGCCCGCGCTTTTCGCGCGTGCCTCACTTCCTAAATCCTACTTCCTCATTCTTAAATTCCATGTCTCTCACTGAAATCGTTCACGTCCACGCCCGGCAGGTCATTGATTCGCGCGGCAATCCCACCGTCGAAGCCGAAGTCAGCCTCGCGGGTGGAGCGATCGGGCGGGCTATCGTGCCGAGCGGCGCGAGCACGGGTGAGCACGAAGCTTGGGAGCTGCGCGATGGCGTGAAAGACCGCTACCTCGGTAAAGGCGTGACCAAAGCCGTGGCGAACGTGAACAAGTCCATCGCCAAAATCATCGAAGGGCGCAACGCCCTCGATCAGGTGGGTATTGACCGCGCAATGATCGCGCTCGATGGCACGAAGAACAAAGCCAAGCTCGGAGCGAATGCCATTCTTTCAGTCTCGCTCGCCACGGCGAAAGCGGCCGCCAGCCAGCTCGATCAGCCGCTTTACAAATACCTCGGTGGGCCGAACGCCAAGGTACTGCCCGTTCCGATGATGAACATTGTTAATGGCGGCGCGCACTCGGATGCGCCGGTGGATTTTCAGGAATTCATGATCATGCCGAAAGGCGTGGCGTCGTTCAGCGAGGCCATCCGCGCGGGTTGCGAAATCTTCCACGCACTGAAAGGCGTGCTCAAAGCGCGCGGCCTCTCGACGGCGGTCGGCGACGAGGGCGGCTTCGCGCCAAATTTTGAAAGCGCCGATGATGCGCTTGAATCCATCGCCGCAGCGGTGAAAAAAGCCGGCTACAAGCTCGGCAAGGACATTTTCATCGCGCTCGATGTCGCGGCCAGCGAGTTCTACGACAAGGCGAAGAATCAATACGTTTTCAAAAAATCCGACGGCTCGAAACGCAGTGCCGAGGAGCTGGTTTCGTATTACATGGGCCTCGCGAAAAAGTTCCCGATCGTTTCGATCGAGGACGGCTGCGCGGAGAACGATTGGGCGGGCTGGAAAAAGCTTACCGACGCGATGGGCGCGAGCACGCAACTCGTGGGTGACGACCTTTTCGTGACCAATGTGGAGTTTCTCCGCAAGGGAATCGACACTGGCACGGCTAACTCGATCCTCGTGAAGGTGAACCAGATCGGATCGCTGACCGAGACGCTCGATGCCATCGAACTCGCGAAGGAAAACCGTTACACGGCGGTGATTTCGCACCGCTCCGGCGAAAGCGAGGACACCACCATCGCGGACATCGCGGTGGCCACGAATGCCGGCCAGATCAAGACCGGCTCCCTCAGCCGGACGGATCGTGTGGCGAAGTACAACCAGCTTTTGCGGATCGAGGAAGAACTTGGTGACAACGCCGTTTACGGCGGTAAGATGCGGTAAGTGAGCACGGTCCCAAGCCACTTCCGAACCTCCACCCGATGACAGGCGTGTGGCCATTCCTCAATCGGGTGCTCATCACGCTCATTGTGATAGTGTGCTTCGTGCTCGGCGCGGTGTGGTTTTCCCCGGTGATCGGCGAACGTCGCAAACAGAAAGCGCGCCTAGATGAACTCACCCTTGAGGTCGAGAAGGAGCGGCAGTCGCTCGCGCTCAACGTAGCGACGGAGGAACTCCTCCGCCGCGACCCGGAGTTTGCCTCCAACATCGCGCGGGACCGGCTCAGCATCGCCGGTCCCGACGAGACGATCTTCGTGTTTCCAGCGACGAACGGAAGTCCAACGCCGCTCAACCGCTGAGTCGCCGCCGCTCCGCCTTGCTTCGTTTCGGGAAGCTTCCCGACAACCTTCGACTTTTCCATGTCCCTCGAAATCCAAGCCATCAATACCGACGAACTCAAAGCCCGCGTGGGGGAACTCCGGAGGTATCTTTGACTTCGCCAAACTGCAGACGCGCTTAGCGGAACTCGAAGGCCAAATGGCCGAGCCCGATTTTTGGGCGAACAAGGAACGCGCGCAAAAAAACGTCGAGGAAGTCTCTGCGCTGCGCGGAAAAATTACGCCCTTGCTCACGCTTGGGCGGCAGGTGGACGAACTGCCCGTGCTGATTGAACTCGCGCTGGAGGCCAAGGATGCTGACAGCGCAGCCGAAGTGGAGAAAGAGCACGCGGCCATTTTGGGCGGCCTTGGCGACTTTGAAATGAAGATGCTGCTTGCCGGTCCGAACGACCGCTGCAATGCCTTCCTCACCATCAACTCCGGCGCCGGCGGCACCGAGTCCTGCGATTGGGCCGACATGCTCCTGCGCATGTATCAGCGCTGGATCGAGCGCCACGGTTTCCAAAGTCATATCATGGACATTCAGCTCGGCGATGAGGCTGGCATTAAGTCCTGCACGGTTCTCGTCAGCGGCGAAAACGCCTTTGGCTACCTCGCCACCGAACGCGGCGTCCACCGCCTCGTCCGCATCTCGCCGTTCGACTCCAACAAGCGCCGCCACACCTCTTTCGCCGGCGTGGATGTCGTCCCCGAACTGCCCGAAAGCGCGCCCATCGAGATCAACGAAGCCGACATTGAGGTCGATACCTACCGCTCTGGCGGCAAGGGCGGCCAGAACGTCAATAAAGTCGAAACCGCCGTGCGCATTCGCCACATTCCCAGCGGCCTGATCGCGGCTTGCCAAAACGAGCGCAGCCAGCAGAAGAACAAAGTCACTGCGATGCGTATGCTTCAGGCGAAGCTTCAGCAAATCGAGATCGACAAAGCCGCCGCGGACATCAACGCCGCCTACGGGGAAAAAAGCGACGTCGCCTTTGGCAGCCAAATTCGCAGCTACGTTTTTCAGCCTTACCAAAAGGTCATCGACCTCCGCACCGGCGTCGAGACCAGCAATATCGCCGCCATGATGGACGGCGATATCGACGCCTTCATCCAGGGTAAACTCCGCGGCCTTAAGCGCGAGAAGGGTGCCTCCGACGACGAGTAAGTTGAAGCGCATTGGCGCGGGCGATGCCATGCCGCGCTGGAAATCTCAGCGGATCGGGCTGCGCCCATGCGGAATCCGTTTGCGGTCCGCGCGGCGTTTCCGCTTTGCTGCGCGGCCATGGCAAACGTCGTTTTTCTCTGGCACATGCACCAGCCGTACTATGTGAATCCGCGCACGCAGACGGCGATGATGCCGTGGGTGCGACTCCATAGCGTGAAGGGCTATCTCGACATGGTGTCGGTGCTCGCGGAGTTCCCCGGAGTGCGCGTGAATTTCAACCTGACGCCGGTGCTGATGCTGCAAATCGAGGAGCTGGTGGAGAGGAAAATCAGCGACCTGTGGCTGGACTGGGCGCGGAAGCCGGCGGCGGAACTGGAGGAGCAGGAGAAGTTCGCGATCCTGGAGAACTTTTTCAAAATCCACTGGGATAATCTGGTGAAGCCGTTCCCGCGTTACTGGGAACTGCTGAACAAGCGCGGACTGACGTTTTATCGCGACGAGGTGCAGCGCGGGTTGCGGTATTTTTCGACACAGGAACTTCTCGATTTGCAGGTGTGGTTCAATCTCGCGTGGTGCGGCTACACGGCGGAACGCCTCTACCCGGAGCTGGCGGCGCTGAAGGTGAAGGGGCGCAATTTCACCGAGGAGGAGAAGCATCGGGTGCTGGACATCCATCTAGAAATCATGCGGCAAATTCCGGCGCTGTATCGCGCGGCGGAGGAGCGCGGGCAGGCGGAGCTGACGACGACGCCGTTTTTTCACCCGATCCTGCCGTTGGTGTATGACTCAGCGTTTGCAGAGCGGTGTCTGCCGGGGCGGCGTTTTCCGCAGCGGTTTCACTGGCCGGAGGATGCGGCGGCGCACCTCACGCTGGCCGTGGAGCAGCACACGCGGCTCTTTGGTAAAGCTCCACGCGGGCTGTGGCCCAGCGAGGGTTCGATCGCGCCGGAACTGATCCCGCTGATGCAGCGGAGCGGGATCGAGTATTTTTGCAGCGACGAGGAAAACCTCTTTAACTCGCTGCGGCTCGACCCGGCGTTCCGCGGGCGGGAGGTGGATCATCTGGAGCTATTTCAGGGCTGGCGAGTGGCCTACGACGGTGCAGCGGTGAACGCGGTGTTCCGCGAGAAGCCGCTCTCGGATTTCATCGGTTTCATGGCCGCGAAGAACGCCCCGGCTGCCGGCGCGGAGCATCTGCTCACGCATCTGCGGCACATCGCCGGGCTGCTTCCCGCCGAGACCGGGCTGATTCCGCTGATCCTCGACGGCGAGAACGCGTGGGAGACTTTTGCGGATGGCGGCGAGGGGTTTCTCCGCGCGCTCTACGGCGGCATAGAGGCCGATGCGGCACGGCTGCGGAGTTGCACGATTGAGGAGCATTTCCGGCAGCATCCGCCGCAGTCCACGCTCACCACTTTGCACACCGGCTCGTGGATCAGCAGCAATTTCGACATCTGGATCGGCGAAGACGAGGAGAACCGCGCGTGGGATTTGCTCGGGGAAACGCGGACGTTTTTGCAGCGCGAGATGGATGCCGGAAAGCTCGCGCCCGAGATCCGCGCGGCGGCGCTGCGCGAAATCTTCGCGGCGGAGGGGAGCGACTGGTTCTGGTGGTATGGGCCGGATTTCTCGACGGACAATGATGCGCTCTTCGATGAGCTCTTCCGCCTGCATTTGAAAAACGTGTACGCGCTCTGCGGCGGGATCGCGCCGGCCGCGCTGGATGTGCCGATCACCTCCGCCCGCGTGACGCCGCTCTACAGCGTGCCCGAGCGGCCCATCTCGCCGGCGCTGGCGGGTGGCTCGTTTTTCGACTGGATCGGCGCGGGGCAGTACGTGGCGGGGAGCGAGCAGGGCGCGATGTACCGCGCGGATCGCATCGCGAGGAAAGTGCAGTTTGGCAGCGATGCGCGGAATTTTTTCCTGCGCGTCGAGGTACGCAAGTGGGAGCCGCTGGTGCTCGTCGTGCAATTTCATCTGCCGGCGGAAACGTGCGTGCGGACGAGTCTGCTGGAGCGTGGCGGAGTGGGGGAGTTCACCGTGGAGCGCGCGGGCGCGGCGGCGCAGACGCGCGGCACGCTGGTGTTCAATGGCGCCATCGAGTTGGCCGTGCCGCTGGCCGATCTCGGGATCGCGGGCGAAGCCCCGGTGGCGTTTCAGGTGCGCGTCCTGCGCGACGGCATTGAGCGCGAATGCTACCCGGAATCCGCTCCGATCCAGTTCACGCTCCTCGGCGCGGATTACTCGCTGCGCCACTGGATCGTCTGATGGGTTGACCTGCGCGACGCTCGGCGGATGATCCGCCATGAGCACGCCCCGCCTTCTTCTTTTCGCCACAGCATTCTGTGCCTTCATTTTGCCTGCAGTCGCCGCGGACCCCACGCTGGAGGGCGGTGTATGGACGCTGACGGAACTTAATGGCAAGGCGTTCGCCGCACCGGCGGTCGGACGTGGAGTGCCGACGCTCACTTTCGATGCGGCTAAGAAAAGCACGTCTGGAATTTCCGGCGTGAATCGCTTTTCCGGCGGCTACACGCAGGACGGCGCGAAGCTGAAATTCGGCGCGCTTGCCGGCACGAAAATGGCCGGTCCTCCCGAGGCGATGCAGGTGGAATCCTCGTTTCACGCCGCGCTCGCGAGCGTCACCGCTTGGCAGATCGCCGACGACGCGCTGGCGCTCCTCAGCGAGGCGCAAGTGGTCGCTCGTTTCAAACGTGGCGCGGAGCCAGCGAAGTAACATCGCACCAAATGCGGAACTAATCCGCCCGTTTGGCGCTTCAGCGAGGAGCTCTGCTTCCGTTGTCGAGGGCTGCGCAGCGGCACCATTGTCCGAGGAAGCGGAGTTTCTGCCGCGCAATTGCATCACCCTACGGGGTGAAGCCGGCGTGGTCGTTACGGCTCAAATTTATAGCCGAACTCCCGCACCGTTTTGATGAAGCGCGGGGCGGCGGGGTCCGGCTCGATCTTGTTGCGGAGCGCGTTCACGAAGCGGTCGATGCTGCGGAGCGTGACGGTGCGGTCGTAGCCCCAAACCGTGGCCATGATGCTGTCGCGGCTGAGGGCGCGCCCGGCATGGGCGGCGAAATAGGCGAGCAGGTCGAACTCTTTTGGCGAGAGCGGCACGTCGCATCCGGCGCGTGTCAGCGTACGCGCGGCGGTGTCGAGGTGGCAGTCGCCAAAACGGTGCTCGGGACCCGCGCGCTGGCGGCGACGACGGAGAAAGGCCTCCGTGCGGGCGAGGAGCTCTTTGATGCTGAAAGGCTTGGTGATGTAGTCGTCGGCCCCGAGTTTAAGGCCGAGGATGACATCAGACTCCTGGCCCTTGGCCGTCAGCATGAGGATGGGCATGTCGAGCTTTTCCTCGCGGAGGAAGCGGCAGATTTCGTAGCCGTTCACCTTGGGCAGCATGAGGTCGAGGATGATGAGGTCCGGGCGGATGGCGAGGGCGGCTTTGAGCCCGGCGTCGCCGTCGCTGGCGGTCTGGACGTGGTAGCCTTCAAACTCAAAATTGTCGCGCAATCCGCGCAGCATCGTGGAGTCGTCTTCGATGATGAGGATGGTTTCGGTGGGCGCGGACATTGGGGCGTTCGTTCTACGCTGCTTGAGTCGGCAGACTCACGATGAAGCTGCTGCCCGCGCCAGGCTCGCTCTCGACGACAATCGTGCCGCGGTGGGCGACCACGATTTCCTGCACGATGGCGAGGCCGAGGCCGCAGCCTTCGCGGGCGCGGCTGAGCTTTTGGTCGGCCTGGAAAAAGGGCGCGAAGATCTGTTTGCGCTCGGCGCGCGTGAGGCCCACGCCGTTGTCCGCGACGGTGAAAACCACGTGCTCGGCGGTGGAGCGCACGCGGAGGCTGAGCCGCTTGTCGTCGCCGGTGTACTTGAGGGCGTTTTCGAGGAGGTTGGTGAGGACGGTGACGAGGGCGTCGTGGTCGGCGATGAGGTCAGGCAGCGGCTCCACGACATCCAACGTGAAAGCGCAGCCCGGCGCGTCGAGCTTGCCGCGCAGCGCGGCCACCGCCGCGTCGATGACCGGACGCACGACCACGCGCTCAAACGTGAATCCGTGCTGGCCGCGATGGAGCCGCGCGTGGGTGAGGAAGTTGTCGGTGAGGCGGCTCAGGCGCAGGTTTTCGGCGGCGATGAGGTCGAGATATTCGCGGCGCTGCTCCTCGGTGCGGCAGCGCCCTTCGCGCAGCGTATCCACGAGCATCCGCATGGAGGCGAGCGGGGTGCGCAGCTCGTGGGCGACAGTCGCGACGGAGGTGTTTTGCAGTTCGTGCAGCCGGAGCTGGCGGCTGACGGTCAACCCGGCGGTGCCGGCGATTACGCAAATGGCGACCGCCGTGCCGAGGGCGATCCACGCGTAGATTTTGAACTGCGAGCGAACGCCGTCGCGAATCGCTTTGTCGTCCACGAGGTAGAGCTGGACCTGCCAAGGGAGATCGAGGTGCCGCAGCGGGGCGCGGGCCACCAGCTTGCCCGGCACGGGCACCACTCCGGCAACGATCTGCCCGCCGCCGTCAGCGATGGCGATCTCGATTTCGCCGTCAAAAAGGGCGCGGAAGAACTTGCGCGCATCTTCGGGGTGCGCCGCGCCGCCCTTGCTGGCGAGATGTTTGGCGAGCGACGGCCCGGCGTTCACCACGGTCTGCTGATACACGCTGGCGGCCCGCTCCAGCGCCGCCTCGCGCTCGCCCGAGAGCGCGTCCAGCATGAAGCGAAGCATCAGCACCATCGGAATGAACGGCACGAGCACGAGCAGCAGGAGCAGCGCGCGGAGTTGCTTGGGTTTGAATTCGTGAAGGGTCACGCGACGGGGTTGCGGGAGAACATTCACGGCGGGAAAAACGGTGTCCATGAAAGACGCGAAAGGACACGAAAGATCTTCCCGGACGGACGGGGATTCTTTCGTGCCTTTCGCCGTTGGGAATGGGTTACCGCGCCGGTTCGAGGAGCGTCACGCCGTCGCCCATGTATTCGGAAACAGCGAGGGCGTTTTTAGACTTGTCGTCGTGCCGCGGCAGGAAGCGCTGCGTGCCGGAACCGGCCAGCGGCACGATACGGGCGCTGATGTCCGTATTGATGACCACCGCCTTCGTCCCCCTCCAGGTGCCGCCGAGAACATTTTCCTGATCGGTGAATTTTCCCGTGCCGTCGGTGTGATCCACGAGCAGCGGCCAGTTGGAATTTGACGACTGGTTGAGCCCGTCAATGAACGCCCAATGGTTTTCGCCCGGTGCCACGATGTGCGCCGCATCGCTGATGTCGTTATCCACGCTCGGTCCGGCTTTTGAGCCGCCGACGGCAAAGACTTTTTCATTGTCGAGGTAGGTCGGCACGAGGCTGCGGAAGACATCGTTCGAGGATTTAATGTCCTCGCCGAAGCTGTTCTTCTTCGTCGGGTAATTGCCGTCGTTGTCCCCGGCAAACAGCCGGAGTGCGAGGCCGATCTGGCGCGCGTTGTTCATGGCGTTGGCCTGCTTGCCGTTCATGATGATCCTTTGGTAAACGGGCACGGAAAAGCCTGCAAGGATGGCGATGATGCTGATGACGACGAGCAGCTCGATGAGCGTGAACGCCGCGCGGATTCGGTTGGTTTTCATTTCGGTTTCTTTCTTGTTTTGGTTTGGATTGGCGTCAGCCGCGGAATGCGACTGACCACGCCCTAAGATTCGCGCCCCCGTGTTATGAAATTGTTACCGCCCGGTTCCCGGTTCGTTCTTTTTCGCAGTTTCTGGCACCACCGGAGTCGCCATTGAAAATCCTTTTCCCCGATGGGCGGCTACGGCATCAAAAGCGGGTTGCCGCGGTTGGTTCCGCTGACGGCTTTTTGACAAACCCACTGCGCCAATCATTAAGATCACCTCGTGGACGCGGGCAGTGGATGGATCGTGGGAATCGGTGCGAATCGCCGGGTAGGTGCCGCCATCCTTGCCAGCTTCTCTGGCGAATGGCTTGCCGCTGGGTGGGCCGCGCCAGCGGCAAGCAGGCTTCGGTGAAACGTGAAACGTCTCGCAAAAACCTCGCGTAGCGGATGTGGACAACGCGCTTGCCAGCCCGGTGGGGTTTGCGGATAGTCCCGGCCCCTTTCACGCAAAAATCCGCAATCCCAAACTCGAAATCCGAAACTCCCTATGGCCAACGCCAACGATCTCCGCAAAGGCATGTGCATCCGCTACAACGGCAATCCTGCCATCGTCCTCGAAGTCATGCACCGCACGCCGGGCAACCTGCGGGCTTTTGTGCAGGCGATCATCCGTTACATTGGCACGGGGAAAAGTGCGGACGTGCGCTTTGGCTCAACGGACAAGGTGGACTCGGTGGACGTGGAGCGGAAGGAGTTGGAGTTCTCCTACAAGGATCAGGGCGGCTACAATTTCATGGACCCGGTGACGTATGACTCGATCACCTTCGACGAGTCCTTTATCGGCGACACGAAGGACTACCTGACGGAGAATCTGAAGTGCGAGATCCTCTACGTGGAAGGCAAAGCCGCGAGCATTTCGCTGCCGTCGTCGGTCATCCTCACGGTCACGGAATCCGCGGAAGGCGTGAAGGGCGACAGCGCGAACAACGTGCAGAAGCCGGCGACGCTGGAGACCGGCAAGGTGATCAATGTCCCGCTCTTTGTGAAAGAGGGGGAGAAGATCAAGGTCTCGACCGAGAACGGCTCCTACATGGGCCGGGCGTAGCAGAATTTTTTGGGCCTTGGCCTTTTGATTCGGCGGGCGGTAAAAACGCCCCACGCGTGAGCCAGAAGCGAAGATCGAAACTGTCCGCCGGCACCAGCCGCCAGAAATTGCGGCTGGCCACCGGAACCATGGACGAACCGCTCGGCCACCGGCTGCGCCGCTGGTGGCACTACGGGGTGCGCGATCGCTCGCTCAAGACCATCTACGGCATCTTCTTGCTGCCGGTGGCGTGGATTTTTTCGCAGACGTTTTTCACCGCTTTCCGCCAGGCCACGGTCATCCACGAGATATGGCGGATGGAGGAGTTCGGCATGTTCACGGTGGGCGCGCTGGGCTGGGTACTGGCGTTTATCGGCGGCCTCTGGATCACGGGTGGCGTGTGGCCGCTGCACGTCTATGTCTTTGGGCACGAACTCACCCACGCCGTCTGGGTCTGGCTCAGCCGGGGCCAGGTGCTGGAAAAGCAAATGTGGTCGGACAGGGGCGGCTACATCGTCACGAACACGCACAATTTTTGGATCGCCCTGACGCCGTATTTTTACCCGATTTACAGCCTCATCGTGATCGTTGGCTACGCCATCGCCAGCCTCTTTTGGGATGTGGCGCACAGCCCGGCCACGTTCCTGTTGCTCACCCCGGAAAAGTGGCTCTTCCTGCTCCTCGGCCTCACCTGGGCGTTTCACATCACGTTCACCATCTGGATGATTCCCAAGGGTCAGACGGATCTGACCACCCACGGCACGTTCTTTTCCCTCGTGGTGATTTACCTCATGAATTTGCTCGTGCTTACCGTTTCGCTTCTCGTCGTAGCACCGGAGCTGTCTTTCGCCGGCTACGGGCACCACCTGATGGCGAACGCCGAAAACTTTTCCGAGTGGGCGTGGAAAATCTTCCGCGCCATGTGGATGAAAGCGACGGGGTGAGGCGGATTCGTCGCCGGAACAAACCGGTTGGCGGAAGCGCCAAACCTTCTAGTCCTCGGCCGAGCCGAGCTTTGCCAAAATACTGAAGTCCTCGAGCGTTGTGGTGTCGCCGGTGACGGCGTTGCCGGCGGCGATTTGTTTCAGCAGGCGGCGCATGATTTTTCCGCTGCGCGTTTTCGGCAACGCTTCGGCGAAACGGATTTCGTCCGGCGTGGCGACCGGGCCGATCATGGTGCGGACGTGCTTTTTCAGCGCGTCGCGCAGCGCGTAGTCGGCCTTCAAGCCCTGGCGCACGGTGACGAAGCAGACCACGCCCTGGCCTTTGATTTCATCGGGCCGTCCGACCACCGCGGCCTCGGCGACCGCCGGGTGCGAGACGAGCGCGCCCTCGACTTCCGCCGTGCCGATGCGGTGCCCGGCGACGTTCAGCACGTCGTCGATGCGGCCGGTGATCCAGAAGTAGCCGTCCTTGTCCCGCCGCGCGCCGTCGCCGGCGAAATACATGCCTTTGAACTCGCTCCAATACGTTTTCTTGTAGCGCGCTTTGTCGCCCCAAACGGTGCGCAGCATGGACGGCCACGGTTTGCGGATGACCAGCTTGCCCATTGTGTTCGGCGGCACTTCCTGGCCGTGGTCATCGACCACCGCGGCGTCCACGCCGAAGAACGGCAGCGTCGCCGTGCCGGGTTTCGTGGGCGTAGCGCCGGGCAGCGAGGTGATCATGTGCCCGCCGGTTTCCGTCTGCCACCACGTATCCACGATTGGGCAGCGCCCGCCGCCGATGACGTTGTGATACCACATCCACGCCTCGGGATTGATCGGCTCGCCGACCGTACCGAGCAGGCGCAGCGAGGAGAGGTCGTATTTTTTCGGCCACTCGTCGCCCCACTTGATGAACGCACGGATGGCGGTCGGAGCGGTGTAGAGGACGCTCACGCTGAACTCCTCGATGATCTTCCAAAAGCGCCCGTTGTCCGGCCAGTTCGGTGCGCCCTCGTACATCAGCGAAGTCGCACCCATCGAGAGCGGACCATAGACCACGTAGCTGTGCCCCGTGACCCAGCCGATGTCGGCGGTGCACCAGTAAACGTCGTCGTCGCGCAGATCGAAGACGTACTTGCACGAGATGTGCGCGCCGAGCAGATAGCCGGCGGTACTGTGCAGGATGCCCTTCGGTTTGCCCGTGGAGCCGCTGGTGTAGAGGATGAAAAGAGGGGCCTCGCTGTCGAGCGGGACGGGCGGGCAGTTTGCGTCCACGTATTCCATTTCGCGGTGCCACCACACGTCGCGGCCTTCCTCGATGTGGATGTCATTGCCCGCGCGGCGGAAAACGATCACGCGCTTCACGGGGTGCCCGCCGCCTTTCAGCGCGAGATCGACATTCGCTTTGAGCGGCACGATGGCCCCGCGCCGGTAGCCGCCGTCCGCCGTGATGACCGCGACCGCGCCGCAGTCGGCCACGCGATCCTTGATCGACTCCGCGCTGAACCCGCCGAAGACCACCGAGTGAACGATGCCGAGCCGCGCGCACGCGAGCATGGCGATCGCCGCCTCCGGGATCATCGGCATGTAGATGAGCACGCGGTCGCCCTTCTTGATTTTGTTCCGCTTGAGGACGTTCGCGAAGAGACAGACCTCGCGATGAAGCTGCTGATACGTGATGACGCGCCGCTCGCCGGGTTCGCCCTCCCAGATGATCGCCGCTTTGTTTTGCCGCACCGTGCCGAGATGCCGGTCGAGGCAGTTCTCCGCCACGTTCAGCCGTCCACCCACGAACCACTTCGCGAACGGCTCCTGCCAGTCGAGCACCTTCAGCCACTTTTTGTTCCAGCAAAGATCGGCCGCCTCGCGCGCCCAGAATTTGTCCGGCCTCTTCACCGACTCCTCCCACAGCGCGCGATACTGCGCCATGTTCTGGATGCGGGCTTTTTTGGAAAACTCCTTCGCCGGTTTGAAGACGCGGGTTTCGGACAGTTGGTTCGCGGTGTTTTTGCTCATTGGGACGTGGGGTAAAAAAGAGACGCGGTAGCTACCAGTGGCGCGCGCGCGGAACAATTCAAAGTTGTCCCCGCCAGCGTGCGACGACTTTCGCCAGCCAGCCGAAGAAGAAAATGCCGGCGTAATCTCCTGCGAGATCGAGCAGGTCGAAAGTGCGCGTGGGTAGCCAAATCTGGGAGATTTCCTCGAGCGTGCAGCAAACCGCGACGAATACGCTGCCAAGCAGCCAGCCACATCCGAGCCAGCGCACGGCCCGCTGCCCCAGCGCGAAGTTGAGCAGGCCCGCCGCGACGCCGATGATGACGAAGTGACCGATTTTATCCGTGCCCGGATGGGCGCTGATGAACCCGTAAACCGGTGTCAGCAGACCGCGGTCGGCGAAGTAGTTGATGACCGCGCACATGACGAGCCAGGCTAGGGCGATCGCCCAGCGCAGCCGCGTGCGCGGCTTTCTCGGAATGTCGTTCACGCCGTGAATCGCAAAATGCCGAAGCGCTCCGGCGTGTGAAAGTTCGCGCGGCCCGCGGGCGACCACGAGGTCAGTTCGCGCGGCCCGCCGGGCGGGCGGTCGATGCGGCAGAAATTCACCCGCCAGCAATCACCCGGCCGCGGCGGTGCCGCGGTGAGGCTGGAAAAGGGCATCGCCAGCTCCGCCGTCCAGCCCGCGTCCATCTTCACCACCGCCGTCCGCAGCCCCTCGCAGCACCACGCGAAATCCTTCACGTAGCCGCTCCGGTTCCGGCGCAGCACGAGGTCGAGCACGGTGTTCAGCGGGTTTACCTCGATCTCGAAGTAACACGCCAGATCGCCCACCGGATCGAGGAACACCTCCACGACTTCCTCCTCCCACAGCGGCCCGTCGCGCTCCGTCAGCGTGGCGTGCGGATGCGTATCCGCCGCATGAAAAAGCACCCGCAACTCCTCATCCGTCCACACCGTCCGCAAGCTCGTCCCCTGCTGCGGCGCCGCGCCCGTGACGGTGTCGCGAAACTCCACGGGGTCCACCGCCCGCCAGACATCCGCCCGCTCATGCGCTGCGACCGGCCCCGGCTCGGCGCGCGGGCAATTGAGCGCCGGCAAGTCCATCGCCCAATCGCCAGATCGCAAAACGCCAACCCTTTACAGCGGCGATTTCATTCCGGTGATCATCACCGCCGCCGCCGCGAAGACGAGTATGGCCACGACGGACAGCGCGAAAATCGCCATCGCCGCCGGATCTTTCTTTTTGTCCTTCTTTTGAAACGGCGAAGCGTTTGTGAAAGCGGCGGGCCGCACGCTCGACGAGGCCACCACCGCGGCGACCTCCTCCGGCTCCGGCATGGCTTGGGCCTCGGCGGGATTTTCGGATGCGTAGCTCGTCTCGATGTGGCCGAAGCGCACCCGGTCCCCGGCTTTCAGCGGATGCGCCACGCCCTCGGCCAGCTCCTGGCCATTGAGCTGTGTGCCGTTCGTCGAGCCGAGATCGGTCAGGGAATAGTCGCCATTTTCTCCGAGCGTGAGTTCCGCGTGCTGGCTGGAGACTGAGGCGTCCTCGATCTGCAGCGCGTTTTCCGCGAGCCGTCCGATGGTGATGGAAGCTTCCACGAGTTCATGCACGGCCGCGGAGCCGTCGGGGAGAGAAACAAGGAGTTTGGGCATGGCCGGAGAAAGTGCGAAGTGGGGCGCGGGGCGTCAACTCCGAAGACCGCGCGCCACGGCCCCGAATGAATGCCGTGCGGTTTGCGGGCCGGCGATCTTCGGGTGGTGCGTAGTTGGAAAAAACCTGTCATTTCTCCACGGCATTTCGCTCCGTTCAGAGCGGCGCGCCTTTTCCAAATCCACTCCCACAGTCCCATGTCCCCCCTCATTCTTATCATCCTGCTCGCCATCGTCGCCCCGCTGCGGGCCCAGACGGCGAAGCCGAACATCGTCCTCATCCTCGCCGACGATCTCGGCGTGAATGACCTCTCGTGCTACGGGCGCAAGGACCACGCGACGCCGAATCTTGACAAGCTCGCCGCGCAGGGGATGCGTTTTTCTTGCGCTTATGCGCAGCCCGTCTGCTCGCCTTCGCGCGCGGCGCTGCTCACGGGCAAGAGCCCGGCGCGCCTGCACCTCACCACCTTCCTCCCCGGTCGTGGCGATGCGCCCGCGCAGCGGCTGCTTCAGCCCGTGATCGAGGGACAGCTCCCGCTGGAGGAAATCACCATCGCCGAGCTACTGCGCGATGCGGGCTACGCCACCGGGTGCATTGGCAAATGGCATCTCGGCGGCGCGGGCTTTGGGCCGAAGGAGCAGGGCTTCGACACTGTCGTCGCGGGGCAGGCTGTGACGAAGCCGACGGCGGAGGAGGGGAGCAAAGGCGAAGTGGGGCTGACCGTCGCGGCGGAGCAGTTCATTGATGCGAATAAGGAGCGGCCCTTTTTCCTCTACCTCGCGCACCACAGCCCGCACATCCCTTTCGCCGCCCGCCCGGAGGACGCGGCGCAGCACGAGAGCGCGTTCAGCCCGGCGTATGCAGATGTCATCGCGCGCCTCGATGCGGCGGTCGGGCGCGTCATGGCCAGGATCGACGCGCTCGGGCTGGCGGAGCGCACCATTTTCATTTTCGCCAGCGACAACGGGGGCCTGCACGTCCTCGAATTTCCCGGCACGCCAGCCACGCACAACACTCCGTTCCGCGCGGGCAAAGGTTTTCTGTATGAAGGCGGCTTGCGCGTGCCGCTCATCGTGCGCTGGCCGGGCAAGGTCGCGCCGGGCGTGAACGACACGCCGATGGTGCTAACCGACCTCATGCCCACGATGCTCGAATGGACCGGGCTCGATCCCGCGAAAGTCGTCGGCCCGCTCGATGGCGTGAGCCTCATGCGGATGTTCATGGGCATCGCCCCGCCGCCGCGCGCGCTGTTTTGGCATTTCCCGCACTACACGAATCAGGGTGGACGTCCCGGCGGTGCGGTGCGCGAGGGCGACTGGAAACTGGTGGAAAACTACGAGGACGAAAGCGTGGAGCTTTTCGACCTCGCGAAAGATCCCGGCGAGACCACGAATCTCGCCGCGCAGGAGACCGCGCGCGCCGACGGTCTGCGGAAAAAGCTGCGCGAGTGGCGGCAGCGCGTGGGTGGGCAGGCATGCGCGCCGAATCCCGCGTTCGACGCCGCGGCGCACGATGCGATCTACGTCACCCGCGATCCTTCGAAGGTCGTGGTCGGCGGGAAAACCGCCGCGCAACTGGAGGCCGAGTGGAAGCCGTGGCGCGCCGGAATCAACGCTGCCGTGCATCAGCGCCCAGTCGTGACGCCCGCCACCGGCACCATCCGCCTGCACGCCGCCGCCGCGCAGGTCCACGGCGAAAAGCTGCGCTTCGAGCCGGAGCCCATGAAGCGCACGCTCGGTTTCTGGGTGAACCCCGCCGACTGGGCGAGCTGGGATTTCGCCGTGGGCAAGCCCGGCAAATACGAGGTCGAAGTCCTGCAGGGTTGCGGCGGCGGCGGGTCCGAGGTGGCCGTGGAGGTCGCCGGGCAAAAGCTCACTTTCATCGTCGAGAACACCGGTCACTTTCAGTACTTCATCCAGCGTGCGATCGGCGTCGTCGAACTGCCAACTGGCCCACAGACCCTTGCCGTGAGGCCGCAGTCGAAAAAGGGCGGAGCCGTCATGGATCTCCGCCAGGTCACGCTCCGGCCGGTGGAAAAGTGACGATCGGGTCGCGACACGGCTGGCCTGCAGGGCATGCCGCACCCTCGCTCCGGCATACGCGGCAAGCGAACCGGGGATGACGACGCGGGAACCCGTGGAGGCGATGGACCGCGCCGCGTAATGATTCAGCCGGGGAATCTTGATCAGGACTTGAAGATCACCTCCGCGGCGAAAGCGCCGCTGCCCCGATAGTTCGCGCTGAACGATGACGATGCCGTGCGCGTACGGGCGCGGATGCGAGGGGATCGCTGCTTTTTCTGGCGCCGCGCTGCCGCAGGTGGTGGCGCTGGCGCAGTCGCCGGAGCAGGCCGTGGACGGTGCCGTGTCGCTCCTCGCAGACGCGCAGCTCGCGAGCTTTGCGGAGACGTGGAATGCCGGTGGCGACGCCACGCGGTATGCCGCCGCACTGGAGGCGCTGGTGGCAAAATTCCCGCGTGGCTGGGTGCAGCGCGAAGCGGCCAGCCTGCTGGCGGCGCGAGTACGCTCCCGGACCGCTCGCCGGCGAGGCGGATGCGAAACAGCCGCGGATTTTTTGCTGAAACTGAAGCCCGCGCAGGTGGCAGAAGTCCCGCTGGAGCGGAACTGGTTCCTGCCGGGCGGCGGCTAGGGCGGCGCTTTTCATCAGGCGAGGACGACGAGGAGGAGACCGCCGCGCCGGCCAAGACCGGCAGCGCGGTCACGGCCTTTTTTGTCAAAAAACGGGAGACCGCCGTGGCGCTGGCCAAGCTGCTCGACGACCGGCGCTTTCTCCGTCTCGAGCGCCGGGAGAACAGCCGCAGTTCCTACGGAGGACGGCAGTCGCACGAGGAGACGGTGCGGCGCCAATACGACGCTCTGGCCCGCCCGTATCAGATGGGGGGAACTCGCGTGGTCGCTGCTCAGACACCTTCTGCCCGACTCGATCCGCAGCGATGCTGATGACAAGCCGACGGCGCGGGCCGCCGTCGCGCTGGCCTGGCTGCAAGCTGCGGCTACGAAAACGGACGACGAACTTTCGTGGGACTATCTCCGCAGGGCGGATCGTGCGTATGAAGACGACTTCCGCCGCAGCCTGCATTTCCTGGTGGAGCGCGGCACGCCGGAGACGCTCGTCCAGCTCCGCGACGTTTTCGTGGATCCGGGAGTTTGGAATGAGTCGTCATTGCGCACGATGATCCCGGAGGCGGAGAAATATGCGAAACGCGCGACGGTTGACGCAGACTTCGCGGCCAAAGTGCGGGCGGCGGCGCGGGTGGGGCTGACGGAGGAAGAGGCCGGGCGCTCGGAGTATTCGGGCAATGGCGCGGATGACTACCGGAAGCAGCAGGCGGCTCAGAGGGCCGCGCAGAAGAAGCAGCTCGACCAGCTTTTTAAGGCTGCGCCGCCGCTCGCGGAGCAGCTCGCGGAGATCGTGGCGATGGACGAAACGGAAGCGCTGGCCGCACTCAACACGTCGGGCGAGGCGATGATGGAAAGACCGCCGGTGGAGCTCGAGGTGGCGTTTTTTCAGGCCGCCGCCAAGGCGAAATCGGCGGCAGTCAAACAGCAATTGATCCAAGGAGCGATGGGCGCGTGGATGCGCGCGTCGCGAGGTCAGCCGGGCGCGAAAGCCGCTGCTCCGCTCCTTTGCCAGCGGCCCCCTCCACGCGACAGGCGTTGCTTACGCTGCTCCGTGACGAGACGGTTCCCGCAGATCTGCGCGGCTGTGGCGGCATGATGGGCGTGGAGTGGAAGGACGCGGAAACGCACCGGAAATTCGGCGACCGGCTGAAGATGTGCAAACCGTGGGTCAGCCTCGGCGACGTCGTCACGCTCGTCACCCGGCGCGACCCTGAGCCGGCCCGCGCCATCCCTGAGCGTTACACCCGCATCTCCATCGGCCTCGAAGAAACCGAAGACATCATCGCCGACTTCCAGCAGGCGCTCGCATGAAACGTCCGCACGAGCGCATGCGACGCGATTTCATCAAGGACGCCGGCAGTGGCGGCACCACAGATGCAGCCATCCTACAAGCGACCCTGCAGCTTTAGCCAGTCGAGGTAATCCAGAACGCTCTGCAAATATGCGCGGAGCGGAGTGTATTGGTCGTTATCCATGTTTGGATATTTTTCCGCAGGGACCAAAAACAGGGACTCTTGGCCTTTGGCGACAGCCTCCTTGAGTGATTTCGTTTCGGCGTCATCCAGCAGCTTCGCCGGGTCACTCTCAACCTTCGGCTTCTGACGGCTGAATCCTTGCGGCGGACGGTCTGCCCCGAGAATTTCAAATCCAACTTTCTTCTTGGGGTCGTAGCCATCGGCTTCAAATGAGACACCCTCCTTTTTGAACATGAAATTAGACTCCAACTTCACTCCGTACGCTTCGAATAGCTTAAGCGTAACTTCCTTGGCGCGGATCGTGTCAAATACACCGACATAGGAGTTTCCAAACGAGATGCGGATTTGCGGAATTTTGACTGCCGGATTGCCCTCCACGATCTTTTCATTCCCTGTTTGCGAATGCTCAAACCAGAAGCCCGTTTTTGCCACCTCAGCGAGTGCCTTGTTTGCGATCTCGGCCGCGTTCTCATTGCCGCTTCTTAGTGGAGGCCGAGCAGGCAGCTTTTGTTCCTGAGCCTGGGTGTCATTGGTGACAAAAATCGAACTTCCCAGAAGACCGGCAAACAACAGCGTGGATGGATGGAACAAGCTGCGATTGCTGGTGTGGACGAGGTGCCTCCAATCTGTGACCTCGACAAATTGTGGATAACGTGGGTTGTAGTGCTTCTTAATCGCTTTCACTTTCAACGGTTTCATAGGCTCGTTCTCTTTGGTTGTTGACGACAACAGCTTCGACAGTGCGAAGCAAATCGTAGTCAGGGTTGTAGTGCTTGTTAATAAACAGCGGGACGCGACGGCGATATAGTCTTGCGGCAACGGCATCGGCGATGGGTGTCAATACCCTCTCGTGCTCACACACAATGGGAGGAACACCGTGCAGTGTTCCTGTGCTTGCCAGACTGACACACGCGCAATGGCTGCTGCAGCGGGTTGCAATGCCGCAACTGCCACAGGACGGCTCGGCGGCGATGCTTCCGGAAAAAAGCCTTTCGCACTTTTGCAGGTCAATGCCCTCCGAGACATGCCCCACTGCGAACTCGGACCGCTCGACAAATTGGATGCAGGGGAAATAAGTGCCGTCGGGCGCAACGCTCAATTGATTGATGCCGATACGGCAAACAGTGTCTCCATCATTGTCGGGACGCGTGTGAGCGGCAATTTTGGAGTCAAAGGCGGACATGTAAAAGTGATGGCCGGCTTTTGTTTTCGTGAAGTAGAATTCCGCCAGGCGTTCATACTCCCTTTGAAGCAAGCCAAGGTCTTGATGCGTCCACGGAGCGGAGTAATCAAGCGCTGTAATCAGAATGCGCGAGCCCCACTGATAGAGAGCCTGGAGTGACTGAGCGAGGCGGCTGACATTGCGCGGTGTAATCACAGAATAGGTCGCAAAGGCCGTCGCCCGGACAGCCAGCAGGTGCAGAGCCTTCTTGGCCGCCTGAAAGGAAGCATCGCCATTGGGCGCAACGCGGTCGCTCTGGGCCTCTTCATCACCATCCATGGACAGGGACAAAAAGATCGCGTGCTCCTCGCAAAATTGCAGAAATGCAGCGTCCAGAAGCAGGCCGTTCGTCGGGATTTTGAAATTCACGCTCACTCCCGCACCTCCGCAACGCTCTTTGATTGCAGGCACGAGCTGGCGAATCAACTCCTTGCAAAGCAGCGGCTCGCCGCCAAAAAAAGTGACGCCCAAATGCCTATGGCCAAGCGCAAGAGTTTGATCCGTCGCCCGAAGCGCAGTCTCAAGACCCATCTTGGGAGCCGGAAAAGAAGCGTAATAGCAATAGCGACAGCGCAGATTGCAGGCTTTTGTGACGTGGAAAGTAAGTTGCATGCCGTCTCTTGTTCTATCGTTCCGTGCCGTGCCGTTCGTACCTCTAAAAAGAATCTGCTCCTAGTTTGCTGCCACGGGTAGCAGCCTGCGGACGGCCAGAGTGCGCGGAGCGGCGTCGGGCATGGGCTTGATGGCCGGGGGCGTGCGCAGTTGGCTTACGCATGATGCTGCCAATAGAGCAGCCGCGGCTGACGCCGCCAAGGGCGAACTTTTTCAACTCTTGCTGATCGCCGGACACGTCGGGCTGGAATGGGTGCTGCGCACCGCTTCAAGAAAGACCACGCTGGTGGTGATGACGTTTCAGCGTCGCCGATTCCAAGCTGGCCCACGCATGAACCACCCCATCGCCCGCCGCCATTTCATCGGTGCCTGCTCTGGCAGTGCGCTGGCTGTGCTGACGAATGGCCTTTCCACGGCCCTCGCCGCGGAGGTCGCCTAGCCTGCGCCTGCGAAGCGCAGCTACGATGTCATCGTGCTCGGCCTCGGCGCGATGGGTTCGGCGTGCCTTTACCAACTGGCGAAACGCGGCGCGAGCGTGCTCGGGCCGGAGCAGTTCGGCATCGCACACGCGCTCGGCAGCAGCAGCGGTCTTTCCCGGCAGACGAAAGTGCTGCCTTATCTCGGCGGCGACTACGAACCGCTCATCCGGCGCGCGCGAATGAGAACTGGCAGACGTTGGAGAAAGACAGCGGACAGCAGGTCTTTCATCCGTGCGGTTACCTGCTGCTTGGGGAGAATCAGAAAATGGATGCGAAGGCCGGAGTCGAACTGTTGGATGGCGTGGCGCTGGAAAAGCGGTTTCCGCAATTCCATGCACTCTCCCCTCGCACGAACGGCGTCCTCGATCCCGCGGGCGGCTTACTTCGTCCGGAACTCGCCATCGCCAGCCATTGCCAAGTCGCGCTGCGGTACGGCGCGCAGATTCGCGCGCAGGAACTGGTCACTGCCTGGGAGACCGACGCGGACGGCACCACCGTCAGCACGGCGCACGGCCAGTATCGGGCGAAGCATCTCGTCATCGCCGCCGGGGCATGGAACGGCAAACTCATCCCGCAATTGCGCGGAAAACTCAGCGTAACGCGGCTGACGCTTGGCTGGTTCACGCCGGAGACGCCGGGGAGTTTTTCCGTCGAGCGCTTTCCGATCTGGGAGCACGGCGCGTTCTATGGCTTTCCCGTGCTGCCGGACTTTCCCGGCTGCAAGCTTGCCAAGCACTGGCCCGGCGCCCCCCGTCGATCCCGACACGCTCGACTGCCAGCCCAACGCCGCCGATGAAAAGCTGCTGCGCGACTACCTCGGCTGACACCTGCCATCGGCCAAAGGCACCGTCACCGCCTTCAAGGTCTGCATGTATGTCCACGCGGTCCCTGGCTCGGGCTGCTGCCCGGCGAGCGCCGCGTTTCCATCATCGCCGCTTGCAATGGCGGCGGTTTCAAATTCTCCAGCGCATACGGCGAAGCCCTCGCCGATTTCGCCACACGGGAAAAGACCGAGCTTCCAGTCGGGTTCATGGCGCTTTCCGTCGGCGGCAGCCGGTGAGCGCCAGAGCCAGAGAGTGGACTGGCGTGTTCCGATTTATCGTCGAGTCGAAATGCGCCCCGCTGCTACTTTCCGCAGCACATCCTCACCATGAAACACCCACACATCTTCACCCGCCGCGAATTCATCAAGGACACCGTCGCCGCCGGCGTTGCCGCCGCAGCGATCCACGCGACCACCGGGCTGGCTGCCCCGGCGGCCGAGCCCGCCGAGGGTGCCATCATCCAGGGGCGCAAAGTGAAGGTCGCCGTGATCGGGTGCGGCAATGTTTCGGGTAGTTACTTTCCAACGCTCGTGGCCTCACCGCATGTCGAATTGGTCAGCACGTGCGACATCATCCCCGAGCGTGCCGAGCAGGCGGCGAAAAAGCACGGCGTGCCTCGGCATTTCCCGCATATCGACCAGCTGCTCGCCGGTCCCGCTTTCGACCTGCTGGTGAATCTCACCGACATCCAGCAGCACCATCAAATCAACCGCGCAGCGCTCACCGCCTCGCGCCACGTCTGGAGCGAAAAGCCGCTCGGGATCAACTACGCCGAAGCCAAAGAACTGCTCGACCTCGCCGCGGCGAAACGCGTGCAGCTTCTCGGCTCGCCGACCGTCGTTGCCAGTCCGCAGTTCGCCTTCATGGCCCAGACCATTCGCGACGGCAAACTCGGCCGCGTGGCCGCCGCCCATGCCAGCTACGGACACACCGGTCCGTCGTGGTCCTCCTTTTTCTACGAAAAAGACGGAGGCAGCCTGTTTGACCTCGGCGTTTACAGCATCACCACGCTCACCGGGTTGCTCGGGCCGGCCAAAGCGGTCGTCGCCATGACCGGCATCGTCACCCCCGTGCGCACCATCACCGGCAAAGGCGAAATCCGCGTTGCTGCGGAAGACAACGCCATGCTCATCATGGATCATGGCGACGGCGTGCTCTCGCACATCCAGTCGGGCTTCAACTACTACACGGCCCGCGAGCACAGCGACACCGAGCCCGCGCATCACACGCTCTCCGTCACCGGCACCAAAGGCGCGCTGCACCTCGCCGGCTACGACTGGGGCCCGCACGGAGTGGACCTCGCCACGCGCGAAACCGGCGGGCGCTTGCAGCGCATGGCTGCGGAAGCCGAGGGCTACCAATGGCAGGGCGGCGCGGTGAAAATGGCGGAGTTCCTCGCCACCGGTGTGCGCCCGCGCTTCACCGCCGCCCATGCCGCCCACGTCGCCGAGATCATCGCCGGCGCGCACCAGTCGCAAGCCACCGGCCAGCGCATCGCGATGGCTTCGACCTTCGCGCCGGTGAAGCTCGCCTGAGTTTCAAGGACGCCGCCCGGCGTTTCTCCCGGGTCGCATCGGATGACAGAAATCTGTCAATGTTGTCATCTTCGGCCCCTCCCATCGACACGGCATTTTCGAGGTTTATGTTCGCCGAACTATGATCTCACTGAACGTTAACGGGCAGAGTTATCAGGTCGATGTCCCCTCCGACACTCCCTTGCTTTGGGTCCTGCGCGACATCCTGCACCTGACTGGAACCAAATACGGCTGCGGCATTGCCGTGTGCTGGGCCTGCACGGTCCTGATCAACGGCCAGGCCGATAAGTCGTGCGACGTCACGGTCGGCTCGGCGGCGGGAAAGACGATCATCACCGTGGAGGGACTGGCCGATTTCCGGCTGCCCTCGGAGCCCATCGGAACCAAGGGAATGGGGCAGAAGCTGCAGGAAGCGTGGATCGCCGAGCAGGCCCCGCAGTGCGGCTATTGCCAGTCCGGGATGCTGATGCAGGCGGCGGGGCTTTTCCTGGAGCAGCGGCATCCGTCCGGCGGCGACATCAATGGCGCGATGAAGAACGTCTGCGTGTGCGGCACCTACCAGCGGGTGAAAGCGGCGATCAACCGCGCCTCGACCGCCGTTTAGCCACCGGAGAACCCCATGAACAAACCGACGATTTCCCAAGCGACGGCCGTGGACCGCCGCAAGTTCCTGAAAGTGACGGGCGGCTTTCTCCTCGCCCTGACCCTGCCTGTGGCGACGAACCGCGCGCTCGCGGACACCTCGATACCAGCGAACGCCACCGGAACGGCGTTCATCCGCATCGGCGCGGACGAGTCGATCACCGTCCTCGTCGGCGGCGGCGAAATGGGCCAGGGCATCTACACGGGCCTCGCGATGGGCGCGGCGGAGGAGCTGATGGTCACGTGGGAGAAGGTGAAAGTGGAGCCACTGCCCGCGATCGCTTCGTGGCTCTCCGCGGGCAGCGGCGGCATTCGCTCGCGGCTTCCCACGTTCCTGAAAGCCGGCGCGGCTGCGCGCGAAATGCTCGTGAGCGCCGCGGCGCAGACTTGGGGCGTGCCGGTCGCGAGCTGCCAGGCGGTGAACGGCACGGTGAAAAATCTCGTCACCAATGAAGTGCTCACCTACGGCCAGCTCGCGCCCCTCGCCGCCACGCTGCCGGTCCCGGCGGCCCCTGTTCTCACGCCAGCCGCGAATTACCGGATCATCGGCACGCCGGCCGCGCGGCCCGATCTTGTGGGCAAGGTCAACGGCAGCGCGAAGTATGGCCTCGACGCCGTGGTGCCCGGCATGGCTCTCGGCATCGTGAAGCACGCCCCGGTGATGGGCGGCACTTTGAAAACCACGCCGTCCGTGCCCTCCGGCGCGAGCGCCGTGGTGCCGCTCGGGGCCACCGCCACGAACCCGGTGAACAACGCCATCGCGCTCGTCTCGTGGCTGCCCGGAGCCAACACGTGGGGCCTGATGGAGACGATGAAAAGCATCAGCAGCAACATCTGGAACACACCGGCGAATGCCGCGCTGCTCGACAGCAATGTTTTCAAATCCCAAGCCATGAGCCTGCTCGGTCGCGGCGCACCCTTTATCGCCGAGCAAAAAGGCAATGTGGACACGGCGTTTGCCAGTGCCGCGCGCGTGCTGGAGATGACCTACACGCTGCCCTACCTGCCGCATGCCTGCATGGAAGTCCTCAACTGCACCGTGCGCATGACCCCGGCGACAGCGCCATTCACGGCTTGTGAAATTTGGGCACCCACCCAGGCGCCGAGCTCCGTGCTCACCACCGTGTCCGCCGTGACCGGTTTGCCGAAGACCGCAATCACGGTCTATCCGATGTTCATGGGCGGCGGACTCGGGAGAAAATTCGAGCAGGATTACATCACGCAGGCCATCACTACGGCGATGGCCGTTGGTCGCCCGGTGAAGCTCGTCTGGCCGCGTTCGGAAGACATGACGCGCGACCAGTACCGCCCGATGGCCGTCACGCGCATCCGGGTCGCGCTCGATGCCGCGGGGAACATCACCGGCTGGCAGAACCGCCACGTTTCCCCCTCCATCTCCGCGCAACGCCGCACGACGCCGCTCACCGCGCACGATGCGAACGCCACCGAGGGCGCGACTGCGCTGCCGTACAATCTCCCCAACCGGCTCATCGACTACGTGCAGCACATGTCACCGATCCCGGTCGGTTACTGGCGCTCGGTCGGCTACTCGATCAATTGCTTCGCCGTGGAAAGCGCGATCGACGAGGTCGCGCTCGCGACCGGCGCGGACCCGCTCACGCTCCGCCGCCAGCTCCTGAGCACCAGCACCGATCCCCTCGCCGCGCGCACGCTCGCCGTGGTGAACGCCGCCGCTGCTGCCGCGGGCTGGGAGACCACGGCGGTGCCCGCCGGACGCGCCCGCGGCATCGCCGTCGGCCAGGCGTTCGGCACGATCGTCGCGGAGGTCGCGGAGATCGGCGTGACCTACACCGGGGGAGTTCCGACAAACTTTACGGTCTATAAAGTCGCGTGCGCGGTGGACTGCGGCACCGCGGTGAATCCGAACTCCGTCGAGGCGCAGATGCAGGGCGGCATTTTCCACGGCCTGAGCGCGGCGAAATGGGGCGAGTTGAAATGGACCGCCGGCAAATCAAGCGTCACAAACTTCAACAAGTACCGCATGACGCGCCTGAGCGAAGCGCCGGTCATCACCACGACCATCGTGAACAGCGGCGCCGCCATGAGCGGGTGCGGCGAACCCGGCGTCCCGCCCATCGCGCCCGCGGTCGCCAATGCCTACGCGAAGCTCACCGGCGTCCGGGTGCGCGACCTGCCTTTCTTCCCCGGCGCAACCATGGGCGGCTAGCGGCGACCGATGAAAACGATCCAAGCAATCGTGGAACTCGCGAGAGAGACGCCCGCCGGCGAGGTGCTGGCCATGGCGACGGTGATGAAGGTGCGCGGATCGGCGTATCGCCGCCCCGGCGCGCGCATGCTGGTGAACGCCGCGGGCCGCACCGCCGGGATGATCAGCGGCGGGTGTCTGGAAAACGACGTGTGCGAGCGGGCGCGCAAGGTCATGGCCACGGGCGTGCCGATCCTCGTGACGTACGATTCGACCGCGCCGGAAGACATCGTTTTCGGCCTCGGGCTGGGGTGCAACGGCGTGGTGGAAGTGCTCATCGAACGCCTCACCGCGGGTGACGAAACCGGGCTGCTCGCGTTCCTTTCTTCGTGTGTCGCGCGTCGCCAGATCGGGCGCATCGCCACGGTTTTCCAGTCGGACGTTTTCCCGCTTGGTGCGCGTCTGCTGCGCTGGCCGGATGGCAGCATCACGTCGTCCCTCGCTGATCCCGCCCTGACCGCGGCGCTGCTGCGGACGTTTCAGGAAACCGCCGCCCGACGCACGGCCTTGCGGCAGGTCGAACTGCCCGACGGTCGCGCTGCCCGCGTGCTCGTCGAAGCCGTCACACCGCCCGTTCCGCTCACGATTTTTGGCGCGGCCGACGATGCCGTTCCCGTGGCGCAACTCGCCAAGAGCATCGGCTGGCACGTCACGGTCATCGACGCGCGCCCGGCCTACGCGACACCGGAGCGTTTCCCGACTGCGGATGCCGTCCACTGCCTGCGCCCCGAGGCACTGCTCGCGAGTCCGCACATCGTCCTGCCGCCCGATGCGCTCGTCATGATCATGACGCACAATTTCACGCACGACCGCGCCCTGCTCGGCTTCCTGCTCGGGCGTCCGTTGCGCTATCTCGGCGTCCTCGGACCTAAGTCGCGCACGCAGCGGCTGCTCGACGAACTCGCGGACAGCGGCCTCGTTTTCTCCAGCGAAAAACTCGCGCACCTCCACGGCCCCGCCGGGCTCGACATCGGCGCGGAGACTCCCGAGGAGATCGCCGTTTCCATCATCGGCGAGATGCAAGCCGCGCTCGCGCAACGCCACGGCGGCGCGCTGCGCGACCGCACCGCACCGATTCACGATCCGGCGGATCAGCCCGCCGCCGTCGCATGAGCACCGGCATCGTCATTCTTGCCGCCGGTGAATCGGCCCGCATGGGAACGCCCAAGCAATTGCTCCCCTGTCACGGCACCACGCTGCTCCAGCACTCCATCGCTACGGCGTGCGCCCTGCCGGGCTCCGCAGTCGTGGTCGTGCTCGGCGCGGAGGCCGGAAAAATCCGCGCACAAGTCGAGGATTCGCGGGTGCATTTCGTGGAGAATCCCGAGTGGTGCGAAGGCATGGGTGGCTCGCTGCGAACCGGGCTGCAGGCCCTGCTCGCCGAGCATCCCGCGCTTTCGGCGGTCATTTTTCTCGTCTGCGATCAGCCGCTTCTGACGGTCGCGACGCTGCGCGCGCTCCTCGCGACACACGAGCAGAGCCGCTGCGCCATCGTGGCTTCCGACTACGGCGAAACGCTCGGCGTGCCGGCGCTGTTTGCGAGTTCCCTGTTTCCCGAACTGCTGGCCCTGCGGGGCGCGGACGGCGCGCGGCAGATCATCAAAGCCCATCGCGAAAATGCGGTCGGCGTTCCCTTTCCCGGCGGCGCGGTCGATCTCGACACGCCGGCCGATTACTCCGCCTTCCGCGATCATCCCACCCCCATACCCGTATGAAAATCACCTGCTTCCTCCCGCTCTTTCTCGGCCTCGCCGCCGCGCACGCGGCCACGCTCAATGTCACCACGACCGCTGATTCCGGTGCCGGCTCGCTCCGCGCGCAGATCGCGGCGGCGGCGGGCGGCGACACCGTCGCCATCACTGCCACGGGCACGATCACCCTCACGACGGGTGAAATCGCCGTCACCGGCAAAAATCTGATCGTCGCCGGTCCTGGCGCCAACAGCCTCACGATCACCACCAACGCGACGACCCGCGCGTTCAAAATTGTGAACGCCCAATGCACGATCAGCGGTCTGACTTTCAACAACTGCCGAGGCCTGCCGGGCGACGTGGACACGGGCGGCGCGATCGCCGTGGACAACTTCACCTCCGGCGGTGGGACCAATGTCACGACGATCACCGACTGCACTTTCACCAACAACCAGTCCGGCTGGGGCGGAGCGGTGGACGTCTTCAATGGCGGCCTCGTGCTGGCCCGCAGCACCTTTGCGGGCAACTCCTGCAATGGGCTGGCCTTTGGCACGAATGGCGGCGGCGGCGCGCTCAGCCTCGGTCCCACCGTGGCGTCCACCATCACGAACTGCACCTTCTCCGGGAACAGTCAGAACGGGGCGGCCGTCGGCCAGCCCGGCGGCGGCGCGATCTACAATTACGGCGCGGGCTTCGCCAATCCGCCGGCCGTCACCACGGAGCACTGCACCTTTGTCGGCAACGTGGATGCCGCGGGCGCAGCGGGCGCGATTCGCGGGAACTACACCGCCAGCTACCACACCGCTGCGCGGCTGAAAAACTGCCTGTTCGTGAACAATCAGGCCCCCGTCAGTTTGCTGAAAAACTTCGCCGGCAATCCGACGGGAGCGCTCACGGCGTCGTATGCGTCGCTCGGCGGAAACGTCACGGATGAAGCGGCCACGAGCGCGACCTTCATGTCCACGAACGCCGACAAATTCAGCAACGCGGCGCTCGCGCCTTCCGTTTCGTCCACACTCGCGCTCAATGGCGGCGTCATCGCCACCCACGCCATCACGCGCGGTTCGCCCGCGCAGCGCACGGGTGTCTCCAACACGGTCGCGACCGATCAGCGCGGCGCGCCGCGGCACGCCACGCCCGATGCCGGAGCCTTCGAGTTGATCGAACCGGAAATCAGCGTTTCCGTCGCCGCGACTCCGCTCGCGGAAGGTGGCGCGCTGGCCTTTGGCTCCACGCCATTTTCCGCTCCGCTGGTGAAAACGATCACGATCACCAATGCGCAGACGAGCGTCCTCACCACGGGCCCGCTCACGCTCGCGGGCGTTTCGGCCCCTGCCGGTTATGCGGTCAGCAGCTTTCCCGCCGGGCCACTCGCGAACGGGCAGTCCGCCACTTTCACCATCACCCTCACCGCTGCCGCCACGGGCCTGTCCAACAGCGCGCTCACTTTCACCGGCAACGACAGCTTCAATCCCACTATTGCGTCCGCCGCCTCCGGTTCGCCCAATCAGCACACGCTCAATCTCACCGGCCTCGTCACCGACACCGCGGATCATTGGCGCACGCAAAACTTTGGCCCCGGCGCGACGAACTCCGGCAACGCCGCCGATGACGCCAACCCGGCGGGCGACGGCCTTGTGAACCTGCTGAAATACTCGCTCGGCCTGAACCCGCTGGTCGCCTACCCGCCCGGCACGGCAACCGCTTCTGGCTTTGATTCCGCCGGGCACCTCACCATGACCGTCGCGAAAAATCCCGCGGCGACCGACGTGCATCTCGCCATCGAAGTCGCTGGCGATCTGGCTTCGCCAACCGCCTGGTCCTCGGCCAACACGACGATTGATCAGGACACGGCGACCTCGCTGAAAGCGCACGACAACACCCCGCTCTCCTCCGGCCAGAACCGCTTCATCCGCCTGAAAGTCACACGCCCGTAAGCGAACCGGCGCGCGGAGCGCCAGGCACGAGACACGGATTGCGCGGACCTCTCCCGCCGACCATGATGCCGCCCGCAGTCCCCCACGCTCATGCCAATTCTCGTTGTCGAAGATGAAAAGAAGCTCGCGAGTTTCATCGCGGGCGGTTTGCGCTCGGCGCTATTCGAGGTGGATGTCGTCCACGATGGCGACACGGCTCTGGGCAAACTGAAGAGCGCCACCTACGAGGCCGCCGTGCTCGACATCATGCTGCCAGGTCGCGACGGGTTGAGTATCCTGCGCCTCCTCCGCGAGGAGGGAAACAACGTGCCCGTCGTGCTCCTCACGGCCCGCGGTTCGGTCAATGAACGCATCGAGGGCCTGCGCCTCGGCGCGGATGACTATCTGCCGAAACCGTTCTCCATCGACGAACTCGTCCTCCGCCTGCAGGCCGTGCTCCGGCGCGCTTCCGGCGAACGTCTCACCGTGCTGCATTCTGCCGACGTTACGATGAACCTCGTCACCCGCGAAGTCCGCCGCGGCAAGCAGGCCATCGACCTCTCGCCGCGCGAGTTTGAACTGCTGGAATTTTTTCTCCGCTCGGCGGAGCGGACGCTCACGCGCATGAGCATCATCGAGCACGTGTGGGGCTATCATTTCGACCCCGGGACCAACCTCATCGAGGTCTATGTGAAACGTCTCCGCGGCAAGCTGGCGGAAGGCGGCGCAGCCAAGCTCATTCACACGATCCACGGCACCGGCTACCGCTTCGGGCCTGCGGAATGAAGCGGCTCTCGCTCCGGGTCCGGCTCGGCGTGTGGTCGGTGCTGATGCTGGCGATCCCGCTCGTCATCTTTGGCTGCGTGGTCGCGGTGAGCGTTTACTACAGCGAGGTGGAATCCACCGAGCGAGAGCTGCGCGTCGAGTCCGCCGCCGTGCTCGGGCGCATGCTCGACGCCCGCCGCACCGGACGCGACCCGGAGGAAGTGCGGGCGCTCATCGAGCCCTTTCACCCGTATCTCGAAGTGCTCGATGAAAGCGGCAAAGCGATCTACCGCTCGGTCGCATTGCAAGGCGTCCCTATCGTCACCGAACCGCGCGAGTCGGGAAATGTGCGCACGCTTTCCATCGGCGACACCCTCGTGCAGCAGGCCACGGCTTCGTCGGATGGGCTCACCGTCTCGCTCGGGGCCAGCCTCGCCCGGCCGCGCGCGAAGCTCCGCCAGCTCCTCCGCGGCTATGGCGTGGCCGCGCCCTTTCTCCTCACGGCCTTTGCCTTTGGCGCGGCGTGGGTTGCCCGCCACGCCCTGCAGCCGATCGAGGAAATCACCGCGCGCGCCGAGCAGATCTCGGCCGCGAGTCTGGATGCCCGGCTGCCCGTGCCTGCGGCCAAAGACGAATTGCGACGGCTGACCGAAGTGCTCAACGGCATGATGGCCCGCCTGGAGGGGAGTTTTCAGCAAGTCGCGCGCTTTACCTCCGACGCCTCGCACGAACTCCGCACCCCGCTCGCCATCCTCCGCGCCGAACTCGAAACCGCGCTCCAGACAGACGCGCCGCCGGAAGCCCGCGCGAGCCGCGTTCACGGCATGCTCGACGAAGTGCATCGCCTTTCCTCCCTCGTGGACAGTCTGCTGCTCCTCTCCCGCTCCGATGCCGGACGGCTCGAACTCGATCTCCAGCCCGTCGATCTCAGCCGCATGGTGGAGGCTGCCGCCGACGACGCCCGCCTGCTCGGCGATGCTCTCCACCTCACCGTCGAGAGTGCCCTTCCGAAGGATGTCACCGTCCGCGCCGACGCCGCGCGCCTGCGCCAGGTGCTGCTCAATCTCGTGGACAACGCCGTGAAGTTTAACCGGCGCGACGGCCGCCTGCGCATCGCGCTGGCCGTGGGTGAAACGGACGTGCGACTGACCGTCGGCAACACGGGGACGACGCTGGGGGCCGACCATCGCCGGCGGATTTTCGAGCGCTTTTTCCGCGGCGACTCGGCGCGGAGCCGCGAGATCAAAGGCTTCGGCCTCGGCCTCAGCATCAGCCGCGAGATCATGCTCGCCCATGGCGGGCGGCTCGAGCTTTCGCAGAGCGAGGAGGACTGGACGGAATTCTCCGCCATCCTCCCGCTCCCTCCCCAACGCGCCACACGCGAGTCTCCCCTGATCGCCGACTCAAAAAAATCGCCCCGGCTCCTGGCTCGCTTCGGCGATGCCGCACCCGACTAGCTGGCGCGCAAAGGCGTTGCTAAGGAAACGCGGTCCGGCAAATTGTCTTTCCGAGCTTTCCACGATCATGAACCTGACGAATCATCTCCAGACCGCGCTGACGCGGCGCGCATTTTTGCAGAAGAGCAGCACGGGAATCGGGGCGCTGGCGCTGGGATCGTTGCTGTCGCCGGGAGCGTTTGGCGCAGCGGCACCGGGGGCGATGAATGCGCTGCATTTTGCGCCCAAGGCGAAACGGATTATCTACCTGTTTATGTCGGGCGCGCCGTCGCATCTCGATCTTTTTGATCCGAAGCCGACGCTGACGGAGATGACTGGGAAGGATCTGCCAGAGAGCGTGCGCAAGGGGCAGCGGATCACGGGGATGACCAGCGGGCAGAAGAACCTTTTCTGCGTGGGGTCGCCGTTCAAGTTCGAGAAGTATGGGAGCGCGGGGATGGATTTGTCGGAGCTGCTGCCGAATCTTTCGCGTGTGGTGGACGACTGCACGTTTGTGCGCTCGGTGGTCACGGACCCGATCAATCACGATCCGGCGGTGACCTTTTTCGCCACGGGCAACCAGCAGCCGGGCCGCCCGACGATGGGCGCGTGGCTGGCTTACGGGCTGGGCAGCGACAATCGCGATTTGCCGTCCTTTGTGGTGCTGACGAGCGGCGGCGGCGGGCAAACGCTCCAGACGCGCTATTGGGGTAGTGGGTTTTTGCCGGCGCAATACGGCGGCGTGCAGTTTCGCAATGCGGGCGACCCGGTGCTTTTCGTCTCGAATCCGCCGGGCGTGAGTGGTGAGACGCGGCGGCAGCTCATTGATTCGACGAACGATCTGAACCGCATGGCGCTCGGGACGCTCGGTGATCCGGCCATCACGGCGCAGATTGAAAACTATGAGCTGGCCTTCCGCATGCAGACGAGTGTGCCGGAGCTGACCGATCTTTCGACGGAGCCAAAGGCGGTGCTCGATCTCTACGGTGCGACGCCGGGGCGGCCCAGCTTTGCCAACAACTGCCTGCTCGCGCGCCGACTGGCGGAGCGCGATGTGCGGTTCATCCAGCTCTGTCATCGCGACTGGGATCACCACGGTGGGCTGCCGAGTGGGCTGCGGACGAAATGCAAGGAGACCGACCAGGGGAGCGCGGCGCTGATCACGGATCTAAAACAGCGCGGGCTGCTCGACGAGACACTGGTCATTTGGGGCGGCGAATTCGGCCGCACGGCCTACTCGCAGGGCGCGATCAAAAAGGACGATTTCGGGCGCGATCATCATCCGCGCTGCTTCACGATCTGGATGGCCGGCGGCGGCATCAAGCCGGGGCAGGTCTATGGCGAGACCGATGAATTCGGCTACAACATCGTGCGCGACCCGGTGCATGTGCATGACCTGCACGCCACGCTGCTGCACCTGCTCGGCGTGGATCACAAAAAGCTGACCTATCGCCACGAGGGCCGCGACTACCGGCTGACGGATGTGTCTGGAAACATCGTGAAGGCTCTGCTCGCCTGACCCCATTTTATGATCCGACCGCCCGCGCTTTTCCACCTCCTACTCGCATCTGCTGCCGCGACCACTTTCGCCGCTGAGCCGCCGGTGCCGGCGAAGATCGAGTTCAACCGCGATGTGCGGCCGATTCTTTCGGATACCTGTTTTCACTGCCACGGGCCGGATGCCAAGGCGCGCGAGGCGAAGATGCGGCTGGATATTCGTGAGGAGGCGCTGAAGCCTGCGGAGTCGGGGGAAACGCCGATCGTGCCGGGGCAGCCGGAGAAGAGTGAGGTCGTGCGGCGGTTGCTGACGAGCGACAAGGACGACCTGATGCCGCCGCTGAAGGCGCACAAGCCGCTGACGGCGCGGCAGAAGGAGATTCTCAAGCAATGGGTGGCGCAGGGCGCGGTTTACCAAAAGCACTGGGCCTACGAGGCACCGGTGAAGGCGGCGATCCCGGCGGGGCAAAAGGGCGTGGATGTGCTGGTGCAGAAGCGGCTCGCGGAGCTGGGGCTGAAGCCCTCGCCCGAGGCGGACCGGCGCACGCTCATCCGGCGGCTGTCCTTTGATTTGCTCGGGCTGCCGCCCACGCCGCAGGAGGTCGCGGCGTTTGTCGCCGACACCTCGCCGGACGCCTACACGAAGCTGGTGGACCGCATGCTCGCGAGTCCGCACTACGGCGAGCGCATGGCCATCGGCTGGCTGGATGTGGTGCGTTTCGCCGACACCATCGGCTACCACAGCGACAACCCGCACAACGTCTGGCCGTATCGCGACTGGGTCATCCGGGCCTTTAACGAAAACAAGCGCTTCGACCGCTTCACAATCGAGCAAGTCGCCGGCGATTTGCTGCCGGATGCGAACCTGCAGACGCGAATCGGCTCGGCTTTCAACCGCCTGATCCTCTCGACCGAGGAAGGCGGGGCGCAGCCGAAGGACTACGAGGCCCGCGCGGTCACGGATCGCGTGCGCGCCATCGGCGCGGCGTGGATGGGCCAGACCACGGGCTGCGCGCAGTGTCACGATCACAAGTTCGATCCGTTCACGACGCGGGACTTCTATTCGCTGGGCGCGTTTTTCGCGGACATTCAGGAGAACGCGATCGGTCGGCGCGACGGCGGGGTCGCCGCGCCGTCGCCCGAGCAGGAGAAGGAACTTGCGAAGCTGGATGCGGAGATCGTGGAGGCGAAAAAGAAGCTGGCGGCTGTGGAAACGCAGTTCGATCCCGAGCAGAAAAAATGGGAGGCGGAACTCGCGGCCAAGCTCAAGGCGGACATCGCCAAGGCCGAAACCACGCCGCGGCTCGCCAAGGCGGTCGAGCCCACGAAGCCGGGTGAGACGACGGAGCCGGCGAAGGTGGAGGAACCGCCGAAGCCGCGCATCATGCTGCCGGAATTGGAGCCCGGCTCGAAGGCTTCCGCGCAGGACAAAAAGGCCGTGCAGCAGGTGGCCGATATTTTGGCAAAAGATGCGAAGGACCGGACGGGCAATGAGCCGCAGGTGGTGCAGACGTATTTCCGCACGAAGGTCTCGAAGCTCGGCCAGGCCGAGAAGGCGGCGCTCGCGAACGCCGAGAATCAGCGCAAGAAATTCAACGACGCGCTGCCGAAGGTCATGGTCTCAACCAGTGGCGGCAAGCGCACCGTGAGGATTCTGGCGCGCGGCAATTTCATGGATGAAAGCGGCGAGGTCGTGAAGGCCGCGCTGCCGCACTATCTGCCGCAGCCGAAGATCGAGGGCCGCGAACCGACGCGGCTCGATCTCGCGCAGTGGCTCGTCTCGCGCGACAACCCGCTGACCGCGCGCACCGTGATGAACCGGCTGTGGAAGCAGTTTTTCGGGACCGGCCTGAGCAAGGTGCTCGACGATCTCGGTGCGCAGGGCGAGACGCCCGCGAATCCTGCGCTGCTCGACTGGCTGGCGTGCGAGTTCATGGACGGCGGCTGGGACATGAAGCGCATGGTCCGCGGCATCGTGACCAGCCACACCTACATGCAGGTCTCCACGGTGACGCCCGAACTGCTTGCAGCCGATCCCTACAACCGCGAATACGCGCGCCAGAGCCGCTTCCGCGTGGACGCCGAACTGGTGCGCGACAACGCGCTCGCCATCGCCGGCCTGCTCGTGCCGAAGATCGGCGGACCGAGCGTGAAGCCCTACCAGCCGGATCGCTACTGGGAGAATCTGAATTTTCCCACCCGCAACTACGACGCCGACAAGGGCGAGAGCCAGTATCGGCGCGGCCTCTACACCTGGTGGCAGCGCAGTTTCGTCCACCCGAGCATGCTGGCTTTCGACGCCCCGACCCGCGAGGAATGCGCCGCCGAGCGCAACCGCTCGAACATCCCCCAGCAGGCGCTCGTGCTGCTCAACGATCCGACTTACGTCGAGGCCGCGCGGAGTCTCGCCGCCCGCATCCTGACCGACTGCAAAGGCACGGATGACCAGCGCATCGTGTGGGCCTGGCAGCAGGCGCTCCAGCGTCCGCCCAGCTCGGACGAGATGAAAACCGCGAGCACGCTTCTCGCCGAGCGTCTCACCGCCTATCGCGCCGACGCCCCGGCTGCGGATGCGCTGCTCAAGACCGGCTTCGCGCCCGCGCCCGCCGCCGTGGACAAAGCGGAACTCGCCGCCTGGACGCACGTCGCCCGCGTGCTCCTGAACCTCCACGAAACCATCACCCGCTCGTGACCATTGGACTTCAACACGGAGACGCCGGGGATCAGAGATTTCCGCCAGCCCCTGCCTCAGCTCACTGCCAGCCCTTCGAGCGGCGCGAGCTTCTTCACCTTCGCATTAAAGCTCCAAAACGTGTCGCACCCCCGGACGGTGAAGGTGTCGCGCACGGGTGCCGGGCGGCGCTTGGCGGATTTTTTCGGAGCGGCACGCCGGCTTGCTTTTTACGCACGCAACCATGACGCCCGCAGCGGAATTCCGGCAATTCCACGCCCAGCAACTCACCCGCCGCGCCTTCTTCAGTCGCGCGAGTCAGGGCGTCGGGGCGCTCGCGCTTTCCACGCTACTCCGCCCGTCCATACTGCAAGCCAGCGAGCCCATTTCCGGCATCCGCGGAGTGCTCGATCCGCCGCCGCTGCGCGCGAAAGCCAAGCGGGTCATCTGGCTCACCATGGCGGGTGGGCCGTCACAACTGGAACTGTTCGACCACAAGCCGAAGCTCGCGGAGATGGACGGCCAGCCAATGCCCGAAAGCCTCACCAGAGGCCAGCAACTCGCGCAGCTTCAAGGCGTGAAACTGATTTGTCAGGGACCGCAGTTCAAGTTTCGGAAGTTTGGCCGAAGCCAAACTGAAATTTCCGAATTGCTCCCGCACCTCGGCTCCATCGTCGATGACATCTGCATTGTGAAGTCCATGACCACCGACGCGATCAACCATGATCCGGCGCACATGTTCATGAACACCGGCTCGCAGATCGCGGGCCGCCCGAGCATGGGCTCGTGGATCACCTACGGCCTCGGCAGCGAAGCGGAAGATTTGCCCGGCTTCGTCGTGCTGATGTCCACCGGAAAGGGCCGCGCCCCTCAGCCGGTTGCCGCGCGCCAGTGGAGCAGCGGTTTCCTGCCTTCCAAATATCAGGGCGTGCAGTTGCGGGCGCAGGGCGACCCGGTTCTTTACTTGAACAATCCTCCCGGAATTTCGCGAGCCAGCCAGCGCGGCGACGTCGCCGCGATCAACGCCGTCAACCGGCAGCACGATGAACTTGTGCATGACCCCGAGATTTCCACCCGCATCGCGCAGTACGAGATGGCCTTCCAGATGCAGGCCAGCGTCCCGGATCTCGTGGATGTCAGTGGTGAAAGTGCGAAGACTCTGGAGATGTACGGCTGCCAGCCGGGCGACGGATCTTTTGCTTCGAATTGCCTGCTCGCCCGCCGCCTTGCCGAGCGCGGTACCCGGTTCATCCAACTCTACCACCGCGATTGGGACCACCACAGTCTCTTGCGCGAAGAGCTGCCGCTGCGCGCGAAAGAAGTGGATCGCGCGTGCATGGCGCTCATCACTGATCTCAAACAGCGCGGCATGTTCGACGACACGCTCATCGTTTGGAGCGGGGAGTTTGGGCGCACGCCGATGAAGCAGGCCAACAAAGGTCCGGCGGGGCGCGATCATCATAACAAGGCGATGTCCATGTGGCTCGCTGGCGCAGGAATTCAGCGCGGCCTCGTCTATGGGGCCACCGACGATCTCGGGTATGCCGCCGTGGAAAACGTTACCAACGTCCATGACCTGCACGCCACAATGCTGCACCAACTCGGCATCGCTCACGAGCGGTTTAGCTTCAAGTTTCAAGGGCTCGACATGCGCCTGTCCGGCGTGGAAGGAGCCAAAGTCATCAACAATATTCTTTTATGAATCCCAACCTGCTTACAGAACTTACCCGCCGCGCTTTTCTTGGGCGCACCACTCAGGGTGTCGGCGCTCTCGCGCTTTCCTCGCTGCTGCGCCCGTCCGCGCTCCAGGCCAGCGCACCCCAGCCCGGTGCGCGCGGGGTGCTGGATTCGCTGCCGCTGCGCCCGAAAGCCAAGCGTGTGATCTGGCTGACCATGGCTGGCGGCCCGTCGCATCTGGAGACCTTCGACCCGAAGCCGAAGCTCGCCGAAATGAATGGCCAGCCGATGCCCGAAAGCTTCACCAAGGGGCAGCAGCTCGCGCAATTGCAGGGGCAAAAGCTGATGTGCTTCGGACCGCAGCATCCCTTTGCGAAGTTCGGCAAAAGCGACACCGAAATCTGCGCGCTCTTTCCGCATATCGGCTCCGTGCTCGACGATATCTGCCTCGTCCGCTCGATGACTACCGACGCGATCAACCACGATCCGGCGCACATGTTTATGAACACCGGTTCGCAGATCGCCGGCCGTCCTAGCATGGGCTCATGGATCACTTACGGCTTGGGCAGCGAAAGCTCGGATCTGCCGGGTTTCGTCGTCCTCACATCGCTGGGCCGCGGAGGGCAGAATCAGCCCATCGCCGCGCGGCAATGGAGCAGCGGCTTTTTGCCGTCGAAATACCAGGGCGTGCAGTTGCGCGGTAAAGGCGAGGCCGTGCTCTATCTCGGCAACCCCGGCGGTGTCACCCGCGAGCGTCAGGGGGCCGATGTCGCCGCCATCAACGCGCTCAATCGCCAACACGACGCCTTCGTTCACGACCCCGAGATTGCCACGCGCATCGCGCAATACGAGATGGCCTTCCAGATGCAGGCCAGCGTCCCGGAACTCATGGACCTTTCCAGCGAAAGTGCCGGCACGCTCGAACTCTACGGCTGCAAGCCCGGCGACGGTTCCTTTGCCAGCAACTGCCTCAGCGCCCGTCGACTCGCCGAACGTGGCGTGCGCTTCATCCAGCTCTATCACAAGGATTGGGACCACCACGGTGGCGTGAAGGACGGGATCAAGCTCAAGGCCGAGGAGATCGACCGCGCCTGCATGGCCCTCATTACCGACCTCAAACAGCGCGGCATGCTCGAAGACACGCTCATTGTCTGGGCCGGCGAATTTGGCCGCACGCCCATGTCGCAGGGCGGCAATGGGCGCGATCACCACAACAAAGCCATGACGATCTGGATGGCGGGTGGCGGCATCCGCGGCGGCATGGTCTATGGTGCGACGGACGATCTCGGCTACGCCGCTGTGGAAAACGTCACCACGGTTCACGATTTGCACGCCACCATGCTGCAACAGCTCGGCATCGCGCATCAGCAGTTCAGCTTCAAATTCCAAGGGCTCGACGCCCGCCTCTCCGGCGTGGAAGGCGCGAAGGTCATCAAGGCGATCCTCACGTAAGCGTAGAGCCCGAGCACTCCCCGACGCTCCGTTGTCCAATCTACCGCAGACGACGGACGCGCCTTCGGCACGCAGGTCGTGCATCGTGTGCTGGATCTTCGCGGGTATGTAGGCGCCCGCATTTTGCCCTCGCCCGGAGTGCGCGGGACTTCTAGTTTCGCGCTCCTTTTTTATGGAAACAGTCCCACAAGTGCTTCGCGTCGGCCTGCCCACGGGCAGCTTGCAGGAGCCGACGTTCGCCCTTTTTGCCAAAGCCGGATTCCATATTTCCGGTGCGAGCCGCTCCTACAAGCCGGCCGTGGATGACCCGGAACTGCAGATCCGGCTACTGCGGGCGCAGGAAATTTCGCGCTACGTGGAGCACGGTTTCCTCGATTGCGGGCTCACGGGTAAGGATTGGATCGAGAACAACGGCTCGGATGTGGCGCGACTTTCCGAAATGACATTTTCCAAAACGAGCGCAGTGCCCACGCGCTGGGTGATCGCCGTGCCGGAGGACTCCGCCATTGCGACCGTGCAGGATTTACAGGGCAAGGTCATCGCGACTGAAGCGGTTGAAATGACGCGGCGTTTTCTCGCGCAGCACGGCGTGACGGCGATGGTTGAGTTTTCGTGGGGCGCGACGGAGGTGAAAGTGCCGGACTTGGTGGATGCCATCGTGGATGTGACTGAAACCGGTTCCTCACTGCGGGCGAACAAGCTGCGGATTTTGGAGACGATCATGGAGTCGTCACCGCAATTTATCGCGAACCACGCGGCGCTCGCCGATGTTTGGAAGAAGGCGAAGCTGGAGAAGCTCGTGCTGCTGCTGGAGGGAGCCTACAACGCGCGGGACAAGGTGGGTTTGAAAATGAACCTGCCGGAATTCAGCCTGGCCGAGCTGCTGGAAGCGCTGCCCGCCTTGCGCAATCCGACGATTGGGAAACTCGCCATTGAAGGTTGGATTGCGATTGAGGTTGTCATCGACGAAAAAATCGTCCGCGAGATCATCCCGAAACTCAAAGAACTGGGGGCCGAGGGCATCATTGAATACCCGCTGAACAAGGTGGTTTTCTGAGGCGTGGTGGTTTTCCCAAAATTCCGGTTGCGCGGTGCGGGCAACCATGATTCTCTCGCCGCCCCTTAACGAAAAAACATACCTCCAAATGGGTTCACTCAAAAAACGCCGGAAGGCAAAAATCGCCAAGCACAAACGCCGGAAGCGGATGAAGGAAAACCGCCATAAGAAGCGTTTGCGCTACAAGTCGTAGGCTCTAAATTGCGCGGCATGAAATCGCGCCGACTTGTCAGGGCTTTCCGGGGGTGTTGGACGCTGGCCGCAGGCTGTGCGTTTTGCTTTGCATCGATGGTCGCGCATTCGGCCGACAAGCCTCGTCGCACCCCGGCCAAACCCGCCGGGGCGGAGCCGCCCGGCGTCGCCGCACCTGCGGCACCGGTGCCGGACCACCATCCCGAATACGCCGACGCCTTTCCCTCGCCAATCCGCCCGGTTCCTGCGGATCTCGCGCTCAAGCCCGAGGATGAGAAAAAGGCGAACGCCTTGGCACTCTTCGCGGTGGGGCTGGCCGCGGAGGACAATGCGGATCAGGACGCCATGTTGGAGCGTTACCGCAAGGCGCTCGAACTCGATCCCGGCAATCCCGAACTCGCCGTCAAAGTCGCCTACGAACTCGCCCGACGGAATGATCCTTCCTCCGCCATCCAGGTGCTCAAGGACGCCATTAAGGCTGCGCCCAAGGAGGCGCTGCCGTGTATTTACCTTTCGCAGCTTTACGCGAAGAACCTGAACAAGCCGGAACTCGCCATCAAATATGCCGAGATGGCGCTGACGCTCGCGCCCGACGACTTCGCGGCACTGCAGGCGGTCTATGAACTTTACGCGGCCAACGGGCAGGAGAAAAAAGCCGCCGAACTTCTCGACCGCGCGACAAAATCCACCAGCACCTCCGGCAAATACTGGATCCAACTTGCCGAGATGGAGCAGGGGATGTGGTTGAAAGAAGAAGGCACCGCCGAGCCCGCGCAGCTCGAAAAAATGAACACGGCTTTTCGCAAAGCCGCCGAATTGGGGAAGGACGATGCCGTCATCCTCTCGAAAGTCGCGGATTACTACGTGCTCTCGAAACAGATCAAGGCCGCCATTCCGGTCTATCTTTCGATCCTCACCCTCGCGCCTGATGCGGGCGACCCGCCTTTGAACAACGTCCGAGACAAACTCGCCCGCTGCTTTCTCGTCAACGACCAGCGTGACGAGGCCATCAAACAACTCGAAGCCATCGTCAAGGAGAGTCCACTACGGTTTGAAACCTACGAACTGCTCGGCGAACTCTACCTGCAGAAAGAGGATTACGAGCACGCCCTGACGAGTTTCGAGAACGGTCTCCGACTGGACAACGGTGACCCCGCCAGTTACGAGCGGCTTGGCTATCTCCTCCTCCGCACGAAGCGTTACGAACGTGCCGTGGATATCCTTCAGGCCGCGCGGAAAGCCCACGCTGGCCGCCCCGTCCTCAGCTACATGCTCGGCATCGCGTTCAGTCAGGCGAAGCGCCACGACGAGGCGCTCGCCGCGTTTGCCGATGCGCAGTCCACTGCGGAAACGAACCGCGAGGACCTGCTGAATGCCGAGTTCTACTTCAGCTACGGTGCCGCCGCCGAACAGGCCGGGCAGTTGGAAAAAGCCGTCGGTTTGCTCAAGAAAAGCATGGAGATGGAGCCGAACAACGCCCAAGCCTTTAACTACCTCGGCTACATGTGGGCCGACAGGAACGAGCGCCTCGACGAGGCCGGCGAACTGATCAACAAGGCGCTCGCCATTGAGCCCGAGAACAGCGCGTATCTCGACAGCCTCGGCTGGTTTTACTATCGCAAAGGCGACTTCGACCGCGCGCTCAAAGAGCTTCAAAAGGCGCAGGCCATCATGCAGCGCGACGACGAAAAGGAGGACGCCACGGTGCTCGACCACATCGGCGAAACCTACCTCAAGCTCGGAAAAACCGCCGAGGCCGTCAGCTCCTGGCAGAAATCGCTGGCGCTCGAGAAAAGCAAAAAAATCGAGGATAAGGTCGAGGCGGCGAAGCAGAAGCTGACGAAGGGGAACGAACCTCCCGCGCCTGCACCTCAGCCCGAAAAGTAGTTTGCGGGGTAGTGGTCGATGGGATTCCCATTGGGGGCGGGGTGTGATTTAGTCGCGGGATTCCGCTTCGCTTTCCCATGAAAATTCATCAGCGCAATCTGCCTCGCGTCGTCATCATTGGCGGAGGGTTTGGTGGTCTCGAGGCCGCGAAGGCGCTGCGCAAAATGGAGGTGCGGGTGACGCTGCTCGACCGGCACAATCATCACCTTTTTCAGCCGCTGCTTTATCAGGTGGCCACGGCGGCGCTTTCACCGGCGGACATTGCCGAGCCGTTGCGCCACATTTTGCGGAAACAGGAAAACGCCGAGGTCATTCTCGGTGAAGCGGAGCGGATCGATGTGCATAGCAAGAAGGTCGTTACCTCGGTGGGCGAACTAAATTATGACTTCCTCATCGTTGCTGCCGGGGCGCGGCACTCGTATTTCGGTCACGAAAAATGGGAGAAGTTCGCGCCGGGTTTGAAGAGTCTGGATGACGCGCTGGAGATTCGCCGGCGGATGCTGTTGGCGTTTGAAGTGGCGGAGCGCACCGACGATGACGCGGAGCGCCGCGCGGCGATGACGTTCGTGGTGGTGGGTGCGGGGCCGACCGGCGTGGAAATGGCGGGCGCGATCGCCGAGATCGCGCGCGTGACGCTGGTGAAGGACTTCCGGCACATCGACTCCGCGCAGGCGCGGGTCATTTTGCTCGATGGGGCACCGCGGGTCATGCAAATGCTCGATCCCGAGTTGTCCGAAAGTGCGCGCCGCCAACTCTTCGACATCGGCGTGGAGGTCCGTCCGCTGACGCATGTGGAGAAGCTGAGTGATGAAGGCTTGGTGATCAAAGGCGGGGAGAAGATTGCCGCCCGGACCATTGTGTGGGCGGCGGGCAACACGGCGTCGCCACTCGGCGAAAGTCTGGGCGTGCCGTTGGACAAGCAAGGCCGGGTGATCGTGCGCGAGGACTTGTCCATTCCCGGACATCGCGATGTGTTTGTCATCGGAGATCAGGCCCACTTCGCGCCCGGCGGCGGGACGCCGCTGCCGGGGCTTTCGCCCGTGGCCATGCAGCAGGGGCGGCACGCGGCCCGGAATATCCGGGCGCTGCTCGCGGGCGGCTGGACGGATAAATTTGAGTATTTTGACAAAGGCACCATGGCAACCATCGGGCGCAATCGTGCCGTTGCGGATGCTGGTTTCATGCGGTTCTCAGGGTGGCTGGCGTGGCTGGCGTGGCTCTTCGTCCACCTCATCTTCCTCGTCGGCTTCCGCAACAAAGTTCTCGTGCTTTTCAACTGGGCCTACGCCTACGTCACCTACGGACGCGGTGCGCGACTGATCACCGGACGGCATTGGGGAAACAAGGGCGGTGAGTCGTAGATGGAGGTTGGCTGAAGGACAAGCGCAACGTGCGCAAGGAAGGTGCCACGAATCCGTCCATCGAGACGCTGATCGCAACGCTGCGCAATGGCGTGGCCGCGCATCGTCGGCTGAAGGCGATGCTCTCCGAGATGAAAATCCCGCTCGTGCCGCTGCTGCTCGTGCAGGCGGAAAAGAGCACAGACGAAATCAGGGCGCGGCTGCTGCAAATGGGTTTCGCCGAGGAGCAAATCGCCGTGCATCCCTCCGAGGAACCGGATGCGGATCTGCTCGCGCTGGCCAATGACGAACCGCGCGAGGTGCTGGTCTTCAAGATGGCCGTGGCGCTGGGCTGCGACGCGCCGCGGGCGTTCATGATGGTCTCGATGTGGGCCGCGCGGGATGCGGACTTCGGCGTGCAACTCGTGGGCCGCATCCTGCGCGTGCATCGTAGGCTGCAAGGCGGCGCGCAGACGAACGCGCTGCCCGAGGCGCTGAACTACGGTTACGTTTTCCTCGCCGATGCCGAGACGCAGACGGGGCTCGATCTCGCCGGGCAAAGGATCAACGCGATCCAAACCGAATACGCGAACCCGTCGCGACGGACACGACCAGCGACAGTCCCATTCAGGTTGCGGGCTCCACGGGCCCGCACCGCTACGCGCTGCGGGCGGGCGTGCCGCGGCGTTTCAAGACGCAGGTCGTCTGGACAAAAAACGAGGTGACCGAGGAGGATTGCGCGCAGCGGTTCATGGTCTACACGCGCGATCTTTTCGAGGCGATGAAGAGCCGCATCCCCGTGGAGAAACGCACGCTGGATGTCTTCGCGCACACGATTCAGCAGGAGTTCAAATTTGCCGCGGACCTTTCCCCCGAGCAGGCCGCGCTCAAGGCGCAGGCGGCGGTGACGAAAAACAAGACGTGGGACTGCCGAGCGCTCCGCCGGGCGCTGCTGCGGAAGATGACGCACGTCATGCGCGAGGAGGTGATGGGCGAAGCGGACGACCCCGAGAAGGTCGCGCGCTTCCTCGACGTGATCCTCGCCACGCATCCCGAGCTGCTCTGGGAGGCGCAAAAAGCCGCGCATGCCGCGCACGCGGAGATTCTGGATGCGGCGGAACTGCCCGCGGAAATGTGCTGTGCCGAACCGCTGCCGGCCTCGGCCCGCAACGTCAATGGCGTGATGCCCGCCGGGCTGAACACTTGGGAAAAGCCCTTCGCCGAGCTGCTCGACCGCGACTCGAACCAAGTCGTGACGTGGTGGCATCGCAACGAACCACGCCAGCCGTGGTCGGTGAACGTGCTGATGCCGGACGGGCGGGGCTTTTTTCCCGACTTCGTCATCGGCATCCAGGGCCGCAAAACCGAGGACGGCGCGCTTCTTGCCGACCCGAAGCTGAACTTCCAGCGCGATGACGAAGCGCCCAAGGTGTTGGCCGAGCATCGGAGCTACGGGTGGGTGATGATCCTTTTCCTCGATGGTGTGCGCTGGATGACGGTGGGCTACGACGAGCGGGCGAAAAAGCCGGTGCTCGCGCGGGCGTTTCGCCTGGCGGATGCCGCGGGATTTTGAACCTGGCGGGGCGCAGGCCGCGCGGCGGCGTGGCGCGCGGGAATGCAGTTGGCAGCGTGGGGCGTGGTCGCGGATAGTCGGCACCCATCATGGCCCGCCAATACACGCTCCAGCGACCCGCCGCCGCGGCGGGGCCGCGCATTGATTTCGCGGCGGAGCTCAATGCGCAGCAGTGCGCGGCGGTGACGGCACCGCCGGGGCCGGCGCTGGTCATCGCGGGTGCGGGGAGCGGAAAGACGCGGACGCTGACGTATCGCGTGGCCTATCTCGTGGAGAATGGCGTGCCGCCGCACAATATCCTGCTGCTCACCTTCACGAACAAAGCCGCGCGCGAGATGCTGGACCGGGTGGCGAACCTTTTGCCCAACGACATCTCCGGGCTGTGGGGCGGCACTTTCCACTCGGTGGGCAACCGGCTGCTGCGGCGCAATCCTGAGGCGGCGGGGTTTGCGCCGGGCTTTTCCATCATGGATCGCGAGGATCAGCAGGACTTGCTGGACGCGGTAATCGCGAAGCTCGGGCACAATCCGAAGGACAAACTTTTTCCGAAGGGCGAGGTGCTGGCGGATGTCTTCAGCTACGCGATCAACACGGGCCGGAGCATCGAGGACGTGCTCGTGGAAAAGCATCCGCACTTCCTCGAAATGAGCGCGGAGATCGCCGAGGCGCAGAAGAAATACGAGGCGAAGAAGAAGGATGCGAACTCGATGGACTTCGACGACCTGCTGGAAAAGACGCTACTCATGCTCCAGCAGACCCCGGAGATCGCGGCGCACTATCAGCGGCAGTTTCAGTTCGTGCTCGTGGATGAATACCAGGACACGAACCGCATTCAGGCGGAGTTTATCGACATCCTCGCGCAGCATCACGGCAACGTCATGGTGGTGGGCGACGATGCGCAGTCCATCTACTCGTGGCGCGGGGCGAATTTCAAAAACATCCTCGATTTCCCGAAGCGCTACCCGGCGGCGCAGGTCTATAAGATTGAGACGAATTACCGCAGCGTGCCCGGCGTGCTGGAGGTGGCGAACGCGGCCATCGCGGCGAACGTGAATCAGTTCCGCAAGGAGCTGGTGGCGCATCGCGAGGCCGCGCCGGTGAAGCCTGCGCTGGTGCCGCTGGGCGACTCGGCGCAGCAGGCGCTCTTCATCGCGCAGCGCGTGCTCGAACTGCGCGAGGAGGGGATCGAGCTGCGCGACATCGCGGTGCTCTACCGCGCGCATTATCACTCGATGGAAGTGCAGATGGAATTCACGCGGCACGGCATCCCGTTTCAGATCACCAGCGGGCTGCGCTTCTTTGAGCAGGCGCATGTGAAAGACGTGGCGGCGTTTTTGAAATTCGCCGTGAACCCGAGGGACGAAGTCGCTTTCAAACGCATGGCCCGGCTGCTCCCCGGCATTGGTGCGCGCAGCGCGGAGCAGCTCTGGGCGAAAGCCTCCGCCTTTGCCGATCTCGCCACACTCATCCCTCAGCTCCCTACTTTTTCCGTCCCAGCGAAAGCGGCGAAGGCGTGGAAACAACTCGCGCACACGCTCGAGGAAATCGCGCCCGCCGGCGCTCCGCAACCGCCCGGCGAGATGATCCACAGCGTCATCGAGGCCATCTACGACGACTACGCCAAGGCCGAGTTCCCCAACTACGAAGCGCGCCGCGAAGACCTGAACACGCTCGCCAATTTTGCCAAACAATACAGCAGCGCCGGCGACTTCCTCGATCAGCTCGCGTTGCTCACCAACCTCGACCACGAAGCTACCGCCACGCAGGACGAGACCGAGATGGTCACGCTTTCCAGCGTTCACCAGGCCAAGGGCCTCGAATGGAAAGCCGTCTTCGTCATCTGGATGACCGATGGCATGTTTCCGTCATCGCGCAGTTTGGAAAGCGACGACGCCATCGAGGAGGAGCGCCGCCTATTCTACGTCGCCGTCACGCGCGCGCGGGACGAGCTTTACCTCACCTATCCGCACATGCGCCTGAATGCCGGCTACGGGGAGATGATGCAGCGCCCCTCGCGCTTCCTGGCCGAGGTGCCGAAGGCGCTGCTGGAGGAGTGGCAGATCAGCGGCGGATATTAGCGCCGGGCGAGGGGAGGCGGAGCGCCTGCTGACCCGGGCGCAGTTGCCGAGCGAGAGCGAATAGGAACGCCGGCTCTACGCGCCGGCCAGGCATGCGCCGGTGAGCTTGGATTGATCGAGAAGAGTCTCGCGGACCTTTTTGGCAAGAACGTCGGGCGTGAAGGGTTTGTGCAGAAAGGCGACCTCGGCGCCGAAGACGGCGTCCTTGATGATTTCGTCGTCGGTATAACCGGAAATGAAGAGCACGCAGGGGCAACTGTTCGCGGCGCGGATGTTCTCGACGAGTTCTCGTCCGCTCATTTCCGGCATCACAAGGTCGGTGATGATGAGGTCCACGGAGGTGCCGTGCTTTTCGAGCGCCGCGAGCGCCTCGAAGCCATTGCCGGCCTCCAGCACGACGTAGCCGAGATCTTCCAAAATTCGCGCGGACAACATGCGCACGGCCTCCTCGTCTTCCACGAGGAGAATGGTTTCGCCGACCGATAGATTCGTCGTCGGAGCGTCAATGGACACCGCTTCCTGCGCAGCCGCCTCGGCGGTGCGCGGGAAGTAAACCTCGAAGGTGGTGCCCATGCCGACGCGGCTGGTCACGCGGATGAAGCCGGCCGCCTGACGGATGATGCCTTCGCAGGTGGAAAGGCCCAGGCCGGTGCCCTTGTCGAGCCCCTTGGTGGTAAAGAACGGCTCGAAAATTTGCTGGATGATCTCCGGGCTCATGCCGGTGCCTGTGTCCGCGATTTTCAAACACACGAACTCTCCGGCCCGCGCGCCTTTGATGGTGGCGGCGGCTTCCGTGGTGAGGGTAACGTTCTTCGCTTCGAGGTGGAGCAGACCGCCGGCGGGCATGGCATCGCGGGCGTTCACGGCCATGTTCAGCACGAGTTGCTCGATCTGGCCGGGATCGGATTTGATAAGCCAGAGATCCTTTGGCGCGGAGATCGAAACGGTGATGTTTTCGCGGATGAGCCGCCGCAGCAGGCCATGCATTTCCTGCACGGCGACACCGAGGTCGAGGCTGACGGGGTGCAGCACTTCCTTGCGGCTAAAGGCGAGCAGTTGCCGGGTGAGCCGCGCGGAGTGCTCGGCGGCGCGGAGAATCTGGCTGGCATCGTCGTGGAGTGAGTCGCCGGGCGTGAGGCGCGACATGATGAGCGAGGAGTAGCCCATGACGGCGGTGATGGCGTTATTGAAATCGTGCGCAATGCTGCCAGCGAGTTTGCCGATGGCCTCGAGTTTCTGCGACTGGCGCAGCTCGGCCTCGAGCTGCCGGCGCTCGGTGACATCGCAGAAGACGATGACGCAACCGGTGATGAGGCCGGCGTCGCTGCGGATGGGCGCGACGCTGTATTCGATGTGCCGCGCTAGTTCGTCCCGTCCGAGCAGGAGCGAATGATTGACGTGATTCCGGGCGACGCCTTCGCGCAGCGCCGCGTCGATCAGGTTGGGCGCAGTCTGGCGCGTGGTCGCGTCGATGATGGGAAACAACTCGACGTAAGGCCGGCCCAGAGCCTCGCTGTGAGTGCGGCCGGTAAGCGTTTCGGCGACGCGATTGATGAAGGTGACGCGACCTTCGTGGTCGGTCGTGATCACGCCATCGGCAATGCTTTTCAAAGTCACCGAGAGCCACTGCTCGCGGGCACGCGTCTGGCGGTTCGTTTGGTGTTTGTAGAGCGCCATCTCGATGCCGGCCTGAATGGAGCGTTCCTCGAAAGGTTTGATCATAAAGCCGAACGGGTCGGTGACCTTGGCCCGCTGCATGGTGGGCTCGTCGGAGTTGGCGGTGAGGAAAACGATGGGCACATCTTGCTGCGCGTTGATCGCCTCGGCAGCCTGCACGCCGTCGAGCTGACCGCGCAGGTTGATGTCCATGAGGATGAGATCGGGCCGGTTGGTCGCGGCGGTTTGGATCGCGAGTTCGCCCGTCCCAACCGTGGTGGGAACGTGATAGCCGAGTCGCTTGAGCATCGACTGGAGGTCCTTGGCGATGAGGCCCTCGTCTTCGACAATGAGGATGTGTTTCTTTTCCATGGGATCGGTTTTAGTGAGATTCGGGGAAGGTGATTTCAAACTTGGTGCCAGTGCCGTTGAACATCTGGACGGAACCGTCGAGCTGCTCGGTAAGGGTGGTGATGATCTGCATGCCGAGGGATTCGGAGTTGCGGAAATCGATATCGTGCGGGAAGCCCACGCCGTCGTCCGCCACGCTCAGGCGCAGCTTGCCGGCGTCGCGCAGCACGGCGATTTGAATCTGGCCGGAGCGCCCATTTGGAAAGGCGTACTTGAGGCAATTGGTGACGAGTTCGTTGACGATCAGGCCGCACGGCACTGCGGCGTCCACCCCGAGCATGACGTCCTCGCTTTCCACGCCGCTGCGCCCGCTGGAGGAGCGCCCCGCGTAGCCGGCGGTGAGGCTGCTGGTGAGCGAGCGGATGTAGTCGGCGAAATCAATGCGCGCGAGGTCGTGCGACTGGTAGAGCTTCTCGTGGATGAGGGCCATCGAGCGCACACGGTTGCGGCTTTCGGTGAAGACGAGCAAAGCGGCCGGATCTTTGATGTAGTCGGACTGAAGGTTGAGCAGGCTCGAAATGATCTGGAGGTTATTTTTGACCCGGTGGTGGATCTCCTTCAGCAGCACGTCCTTTTCCTGCACGAGACCAACGAGCTTGGTGTTGGACTCGGTGAGTTCGCGGGTGCGGTCGCGCACGCGTCCTTCGAGTTCGTCGTTGGCCGCCTGAAGCGCGGCCTCGATCCGCTCCCGTTCCGCGAGATCGCGTTTCAGGCGCTTTTGCTCGCCCCATGAAAGCAGGAGGTCGAAGACGTTGTGCAGCAAGCCGCACAGGCCGAGCACGACGAGGGGGCCGGCGAAAGGTGCGATCCGGCCGAGCCGATTGAAGAGCAGGAACTCGCAGGCCACCCAGCCGGCGGCGACCGCCAGAAGCAGAGCGACGCGGCGGAGTGGTGACCGGATGAAAATGGCGCTCCCAAAAGCGATGGCACCGGTGGCGATCCACACGAGCGCCGCGAATGGCCACGGCACGGGTAGGAGAAATTCCTGATGCAGCAGCGCGTTGATGGCGTTGAGCTGTAGTTCGGGTCCGGGCATTTTGCCGAGCGGGGTGGCGTGCTCGTCGTGCTGCCAATTGCCCGCGGCTCCCACGACGACGATGGCGTCCCGAAAGACCGCGCCGGACTGATAGTTTCGCGCCCAGTATTCCGGGACGAAAATCTCGAAGACCGAGCGCGGCGGAAAGCCTTCCAGCGGGCCTGCGGTGAAGCGGAAGGTCTGGCTGGCGCGGCCCGCCGGAATGACTCCGGGCTGCCCGGCCTTGGCAACGGCGTGCGCGGCGAGCGAGAGCGTGTCGGGATCCCCCTGAATCGCGGCGGTGCCGAGAATGTCGGCAAGATTGGTGCGGAACTGGGCCTGCCGAACCACCCCGTCGCGATCGGGCCAGAAATTTACGAAGCCGACGCGCGGATCGGGCGCGGCGCGGGGCGGAATGAGTGCGGGAGTCGGCGGCGTGAGGCTCACATCAAAACCGGCCCCGTTGGGACGTGCGGAGTCGATGAAGTTGCTGCCGATGACGACATGGTCGGCGTGGCGCTCAAGCGCCGCGCGGAAGTCGTCGTCCTGCTCCCCGGCGGTGGGAAAGGTGAGATCGAAGGCCACGGCTTTGGCTCCGGCTCCGATGAGGCGATCGAGGATCAGGCCATAGACGCCGCGCGACCACGGCCAGGACTGGCTCATCATTTTCAGCCCGCGAGCTTCCACGCCGGTTTCGTCTTCGATCCCGAAGAGGCCTTTCAAATCGCTCGTGGCGTCGAGAGCGATGGAGGCATTGTCGATCGCGAGAAAAAACAGCTTGGGATTTGGCGGGGTGCGCCGCCCATTTTTCATCAAAAAGTCCTGCGCCGCGCGCTCGCCTGCCGCCAGCGGCGAGCTGGGCCAATGGCACAGCGCTGCACTCGCTGCCGTGAGGACGGCAGTGGCGAAAAAGAGGCTGGCGGATTGCCGTCGAAGCATGAATCCGACACAGAGTAGCCAATAGCGTGCCCCTCGGTTTTTGCCACATCCGGAGCCGGGCATCGCTTTTGCTAATCACAGTGCGCCTATGTCTGTCTTTCCCGCACGTTGCTTCGCTGCCGTCGTGTTCGTAATCGTCTGTGGCTCGGCGCGGTCCCAGGAATCCCAAATCGAGCAAGCGCGTCAATTTCAAGGACTCGCGGAGCCGCGCTCGATGAGACCGGCGAAGCTGTCGCTGTCAGTCGGCGCGGAGGACGCACTCAATGACTCCGAGAGTTTCGGCGTGCAGCAGATGCTCCGGGAAAAGGAAACGCCGCTGACCGTGCGGACGTTTGCCGAGGTCGCGGGCTTCGTGACGGACAACGTGGCGCTCGCGCGCCGGGAGGCGCTCACGGATTCGTTTCTCGTCGCGACCTTTGGCTTCGAGATGCGACACGCGCTGCCGCGCGGTTTTCAGGCGGAGGTCGGCGTGACGCTCGCCACGTTTCGTTACAACGAATTCAGCCAGCTCGATTTCAACAGCCTCGATGTCGGCGCCGGCGTGAGCGTCCATGCCGAGAAGTTGGGGGGGCTGGATTTCTTCGCGCGCTACAATTTCAACGCGCTCTACACCACGGAGACGCACGACAATTTTTTCCAAAATCACACGATCACCCTCGGCGGGCAGAAGACGGTCGTGCTCGGCCAGACGCACGCGGTGTTTGCGGGGTTGAGCGGGTTGCTGGGATTTGCGGATCCCACGGCGTCGGGACGCACGGAGCTGACGGCGTATGCCGGCTATCACCTCGCTGCCACGCGGTGTCTGGAGGCCGATGTGCTCTACCGCTACGGCTACTATTTCTATGCGCGGGGCGGACGGGAGGACCAAAACCACACGCTTTCCGTTGGGCTGCGTTATCGGGTGACGGATTGGTGCAGTGTTTCGGCGACTTCGTATTACGTGTGGGACCGCTCGAACCAGAATGTCTTTAACTACGATGCGGGGACTGCTGGCGGGGCGATCACGTTTTCGCTGCAATTCTAGGCGCGGGCCGCGCTCCAGTGGCACCCATGATGCTTTTTTAGTCACGTATGATGACATCCATTCGCGCGGGTTCGGTCGCCCTTCTCCTGACCTCCACAGCACTCGCGGGACCGCTCCAGCAGGCGGAAATCAACAAGATCGTCAATGATGTGCGCGTGGTGGACGCGCGGCAGAGCAGCACCCGCCCGGCGGCCGTCCGCGATGTCATCAAAGGCGAACTCGCCGTCCGCACCGGCGTCGATTCGCGCGCCGAACTTCTTTTTCAGGACAACACCCTCACCCGGCTCGGTGCGGGCGCGCTCTTTTCCTTCCAGCCCGGCACGCGTGAGATGACGCTCGACCGCGGCACCATGCTGCTCCAGGTGCCGAAAGGACTCGGCGGCGCGCGCATCCGGGCGGCGGCCGTCACAGCGGCGATTACCGGCACCACGATCATGCTGGAAAATATACCGGGCGATCACGTGAAAGTGCTCGTGCTCGAAGGGCAGATGAAACTTTCGCTGAACAGCCGCTTCGGTCAGTCGGTGGTCTTAAACCCAGGCCGCATGGCGATCATCGGCGTGACGGACCGCCAGATGCCCAAGCCCGTGGCGGTGGACCTTGGCAAGGTCGTGAAGACATCCGTCCTGATCGATCCGGCGAAGTTTTCCGGCACGAAGAAAAAAACGTCCGAGCCGCTGCCGAGCATGGGTTTAATCCAAAAGGAAATCGCCACGCAGAGCGCGGCGAAGGCCAACGGGCAACTGGCCGAGACGCGGGTCTCGATTGAGGGAGGGAGCGCCCGGATTGCGGTGGAAGCGACGGACGCGAGCGAGCCGCTGGCCAAAGCAAAAGGAACAGCGGCTCCGGCTAAGCGAAAGTCGGGTGCGGTGGAGGTGAAGATCACGAACAGCGACCAACTCCTGTCGCTGATCAATACCACGAAGCTGGGATCGGCGGGCACCCAGGAGGGTGAGGGGTTCAAGCTATCCGAGGCCGGCGAGAGGGTTCGAACGGGAAGTGGTGCCCGTGGCGATGTGCTGAAAACGCAGACGTTGAGAAAAGATGGCGCGCTCGTCGTGAGCACTGACCGCGCGGTGGGTGGCGCGACCACCGGCGGCGGCGCGGTGGCGAAACTTTATGCGGGATCGTCGAGCGGGAGCCTGGTGTTGAGCGGTACGACCTCGACGAGCAATAGCACCGCTTGGCTGATCTCTCTCCTGACCCAAGGCAGCAAGAGCAGCAACACGACTGTGAGCGCTTTGAGTACGTCGTTGCTTACCTCTTTGAATCAGACAACCACTGGGGGGAGCAGTGGGAGCGGGAGCAGTGGGAGCAGTTGGAGTGGGAGCAGCGGGAGCGGGAGCAGTGGAAAAGGAAGCAGTGGGACGCTCTCCCAACTGCTGAAGAAGCTCCCGAAGAAATAGTTTGAGGCGGATTTTTCCGCCCGTCTGTTGACGAAGATCGGGTGAACGAGGAAGCCTCCTCTTCATGCAAGAGCCCACATTCACTCCAGCCGCTCTTTCGCCGGAGGAGTTTGCGCGGAGGGCGCTGGCAAACGTCGGGCTGTGCGATGGCGCCACGGAGGCGGCGGCGGTGCCGGTGGCCTGCCGCCCGTAGGCACTTTGGTTAGCTTGTCTCCGGGCCTTTGGCCCAGTGGATGGGCCGAACCACGGGAGAGACTGACAAGCTCTAGTCCTCGCCTTTGGCGATGAGTGTGTTGATTTCGCGGACGAGTTCGCGGACTTGCTTCACGTCATCGGGGGTGACGGGAGTATTCACGGGCTTGGTCGTGAGGCGTCTGATCTCGCGGAGATTTTTTTCCATGACGGAGCCGAGTTTGGTCTTCTTGAAGTTCGGATTCAGGGTGCTGACACGGTCGAGGAAGTAGTTCATCAGCTCGGGCTGAATGAGTCGGCTCGCGCGCTCGGGAGTGTAGTTTTCGCGGACGATGCTGGTGGTGATTTCCAAGCCGCGGAGCCAGCCGCCGAGCGCGACGAGGTGCGCCATTTCCTCATCCTTGAGCCCGAGGAGAGCGGCTTCCACTTCGGCCTGCGTGCGGACGAGTTCTGAGCGGATGTCATCCCAATGGCCACGCGCGGCATTTTCCAAGATGCTGCGACTGTGCTTCGTGACGTGGTCGCCGACGCCAAGGCCTTTGGCGAGTTTCAGGAGGACGCGACCGACCGGTTCGATGCGGGATTGTTTCTCGGCGGTGACGGTGAGAAAACCGTCGGCGATGACCGCGCCAATGCTCAAGGCGAGACGGGCGCGATCTTGCGGAGTGGTTTCGGGCAGATCACGCCAGGCTTTTTCAAAGGGGATGGGCTTGAGCGCGTTCAACTCTTTCAGGACGAGCTGAATGGACGGGGCGGTGTAGGAGTTGACACCGAGTTCCTCGCGAATCTGCTCGAGATCGGCTTGGGAAAACTTTTCGCCAAAGGAGACGACGGGGAGGAGCAGCAACAGGGCGACCAAGGCGGGTCGGCACGCGGGAAATATCATGCGATGATTTTCCGGGAAAATCCGGGGATTGCAGTACGAATCTTCGCATCGGAGTTGCCTGGCAAAGCCGGGTTGAGAAATCGTGGCGATGTTTCGGGTTCACGAATTTCCGGCGCGTGCTAGCGTGCGCGCCGTGAAAAAAACCGATTCCATTTTTGTCGCGGGACACCGCGGGCTCGCGGGCAGTGCCATCGTGCGTGAACTAAAGGGCGCGGGCTACACCAGCCTGCTGACGCGGACACGGGCGGAGGTGGATCTGGCGGAGCGCGGGGCGGTGCGCGCATTCTTTGAAAAGGAGAGGCCCCAGGTCGTGGTGGTGGCGGCCGCCAAAGTGGGTGGGATCAAGGCGAACCACGATTTCCCCGTCGAGTTTCTGCTCGAAAACCTGAAGGTGCAGAACAACGTGATCGAGGCGGCGGCGGACTTTGGCGCGGCGAAGCTGCTCTTTCTCGGCAGTTCGTGCATCTATCCGAAATTCGCGGAGCAGCCGATTCGTGAGGACTCGCTGCTCACCGGCGCGCTGGAGCCGACGAATGAGCCGTACGCACTGGCGAAGATCGCGGGCATCAAGCTCTGCCAGGCGTATGCGCGGCAATATGGACGCAATTTCATCTGCGCGATGCCGACGAATCTTTACGGCCCCGGTGACAATTTCGACCTGAGCAATTCGCATGTGCTGCCAGCGCTGCTGCGGAAGGTCCACGAGGCCAAAATGAGCGCCGACGCGAGCGTGCCCGTTTGGGGGACCGGGACGCCGCGGCGCGAGTTTTTGCATGTGGATGACCTCGCCAGTGCGTGTCGTTTTCTGCTCGAAAACTACGATTCGCCCGAGATCGTGAATGTAGGCTGCGGCGAGGATGTTACGATTCGGGAACTCGTGGAGTTGGTGCGCGAGGTGGTGGGCTATACCGGCGAACTGACCTTTGACCCGACGAAGCCGGACGGCACGCCGCGAAAACTGTTGGATGTTTCGCGGCTGAAGAAGCTCGGCTGGGCACCGCGCATCCCGCTGCGTGAGGGCATCGCGCGGACTTACGAGTGGTATCGCCGGGAATACGCGCCATAGGGCTATTGGGTGGGAGGCAAGGAGTGAAATGTAACAGAGTTGTTACGATTTCGGAGTTGGCGCGATCCGGATCGCCGGGCATGGTCGCAACAGGCGGAATGACCAAAGAGAAGACCAAGGCGTATTGCAGGAAGTGTCGTCACGAACAGCTGTTCGTGATGCGGAAGATGCACCACGGATTGCATTTCTTTTTCTCTCTCGTCACCCTCGGCTTGTGGTTGGTGAGTTGGTTGGCGCTTTACGTTGGTCTCCGGCTGAACCCGTGGAGCTGTCAGCAGTGCGGGGATGTGAACCCGATTTTTCCGGACAAGCCGGATGCGCCGCCGCGTGGCGAGGGGCAGTGAGTCGCGGCGGCTACTTGCGGTCGATCCTGGTGGTGTGGGCGAACGGCTTTTCGAGCACCAGCTCGGTGCCTTCCTTTTTCAAATTGTAGTCCACCTGCCCGAAGGCGCGCCGGATCAGGTGGAGGCCGAGCCCGCCGGGCTGAATCAGCTCGAGCGGACGGCCATGCATTTTGTCGGGCTCGCACTGGTTTCCGAAATCGCGGAGGCGGAAACGCACACCGTCGGCAAGCAGCTCGCAGACGAGACAGATGAGCCGGTCGGGGGCGTGGTCGTAGGCGTAACGGATGATGTTGGTGCAGGCTTCGTCGAGACCGAGGACGATCAGATCCTTTTCCATCTCGGAAAAAATGAGCGGCTGGAGGAACTGCCGGACGAAATCGCGGACCAGCGCGAGGTTGGCGGGGTGGCTGGCAAATTCGATTTCGCTCTTCATGACACGCCGAGGACGAGAATGGTGAGGTCGTCGTGCGGCTCGGCGTTTTGCCGGTGATCGAGTTCGCCGCGGTTGAGCACGTCAATCACGTCGGCGGCGGAGCCAAACTTTCGCGTCAGGAGCTGCCGCGCACCCGCAGTGTCGAGCGGCTCATCGGCGGCATTGAAACACTCGACCAGACCGTCCGAGTAAAGCACCAGCCACGCGTGGGGCGCGAGTGTGAGCGAGTGGGCGCGGGCCGGTAACTCGGGAAGCAGGCCGAGCGGCGGCGAACCTGCGATTTTCACCTCCGTGCATGCGCCGTCTGGACTCGTGAGAAACGGGTGACAATGGCCCGCGCTGCACAACTCGACATGCCCGGTGGAAACCGTGAGCCGGCCGAGCAGCGCGGTAATGAACATCCCGCGAATCGTGTGCCCGCTGAGCATGGCATTCCAGCGCGCCATCGCCGCCACGGGCGAGATTGCCGGTTTCAAAATGAGCCGCAGAATGCTCAACGCCTGCGCCATGAGCAGCGCCGCGGGCATGCCTTTGCCGGAGACATCGCCGACGACGAAATAGATTTCGTCCGGGCCGAGTTCGACGACGTCGTAGAAATCGCCGCCGACATTTAGCGCCGGGCGGTAGAGCGCGGCGAACTGCACATGCGCGAGCTGCGGGAGCGACTGCGGGAGAAAGCTGGCCTGGATTTCGCGCGCGAAGGCGAACTCCTGCGCCACGCGCTGCTGCTCGCGCTGCCGTTCGATAGTCCGCAGCTTGTCGATCGCCGTGGCCGCGAGATTCGCATACGCGGTGAAGGCTTCGAGATCCGCGCCATCAAAGGCGGCGCGCCTCACCGGGTTCAGCACCTGGAGCACGCCGATGACCTGGTCTTTCCGCGCCAGCGGCACGCACAGGATGGAGCGCGTGCGGTAGCCGGTCTTCTTGTCCACTTCGGGAAAAAAGCGCGGATCAGCATAGGCATCCGGCACCAGCAGCGGTTGGCTGTTTGCCAGCACCCAGCCAGCGATGCCGCGCCCGCGCGGAACGGTGATTTTCGTGTCGCTGACCGGCATGCCAGGGCCGCCGCTGGCGCTGGCGAGTTCGAGATTTCCGTCGGGGCCGATGAGGAAAAGCGACGCGGCCTCGACGTCCATGACGCGCCGCGCCACGTCCAGAATCGCGGGCAGGAGTTCGCGTGAATCAGTGATGCTGTTAATCAGCGCGCTCACCTCTACGAGGCCCTTATAGACCGTGAGCTGGCGTTCGAGAATGGCGAGGCTGGCGGACATGCGCACGGTAAGTCATGGGCGAGGAGGGGCGGCGAAGAAAGCCCAAATGCCGCGGACGGGTCGCCCGCGCTTTGCGCTGGAAAAACCTGCGTGAACACGGCACGGTGCATTCCCATGAAACGTGTCTTCTTCACCGCCTCTCTTTTTGTCGCCGCGGCCGCCTGGGCCGACGAAACTGCCTACACCGCGCTCCGGGTGGTCGGACGCAGCCAGGGTAAAGATGCCATCAATCATGTGCTGGAACTGCGCGGGCGTGGGGGCGCGCCGCAGCCGGCGGTGTGGAAAGTGACGCTCGACGAACCGCGCGCCCGCGGCGGCGTGCGGGAACTCGATGTGCAGCGGGGCAAAGTCATAGCCGAACGCACTCCAGCGGCCGCGCGCGTGTCTGGCAGTCCGATGAATTTTAACCAGCTCAACCTCGATTCTGATGGCGCTTTCACGGTCGCCAATCAGGAGGCGCAAAAGTCTTCCGTGCCGTTCGATCATGTGGACTACCTGCTGCGCAGTGGCACCGGCGGCGGCGCGCCCGTTTGGCAGATCGAACTCAGCGACTCCAAACTCGGACGCGCCGGCAGTATCGACATCGCCGCCGACACCGGCACCGTCCTGCGCTCCGATCTGCGTCCGCCGAGCGCGCGTCCGTCCGGTGCTGAGCGCCCCTATTCCGACCGCCGGACTTCGCCTCCTCCACCGCCCCCTTCACGCAATGACGACCGCTATTCCTATGGGGGAGATCGCTATCCAAGCCGCGACGATCGTTCCGTCGGAGCGGGGGACCGTTACTCGGATGGCGGCGACCGCGCCACACGCGGTGGTGGCGATGGTCGCTACTCGGGCGGTGGAGACGGCCACTCGCAAGCGGGCGAGCCCTTCCGCGGAATCGGCGACTTCTTTCACCGCGTGGGCAAGCGTTTTGAAAAACGCAGCACCCAGCTCGAAAACTTCTTCACCGGCAAAGGTGCGCGTGCCGACCGCGAGCGGTACCGCGACGATTATTCGGACGGACGCTGAGCTAGGGTTCTCCATGATCGGCGGTTGCTCGTGACCGGAGGTTATCTGCGCACAATATTTTGCACGCCGCTCCGCTATTTGCGGTGGACGGATTCCTGAGCATTAACTACTGGACGCGATGCCAAAAATTGCTTCGGCCACGGCAGGGAAAGTCGTAGCGCCCAGACTGCAGGAACTCGACGTGTTGCGAGGCATAGCGGCCGTTTCGGTCACGTTTTTCCATTACGCGGTCCGGTATCATTGGATGGAGAATCCCAATGGTCCGCCCCCGAATGTGGCCGTGTTTGGCGAAAGTGCGGTGCATCTCTTTTTTATGATCAGCGGGTTCGTCATTTTCATGACGCTGGCGAAAACGCGGACGGCACTCGACTTTGTGGTCTCGCGTTTCTCGCGGCTCTACCCGGTGTACTGGGCGGCAGTTTTGGTGACCTTTGCCGTGACGGCGGTGATGCCGCTGCCGGGGCGGACGCCGGGTCTTGGGCAATTGTTGGCGAACCTCACGATGCTCCAGCGCTGGCTGAATGTGCCGGATGTGGATGGAGTTTATTGGACTTTGGCCGTCGAGTTGTCGTTCTATGCGATCATGCTGGCAGTGTTTCTGGCGGGCTGGCTCCGGCAAATCGAAAGGTTTGTAATTCCGTGGTTACTCGCCGAGTTGGGCTGGGCCTACCTGAAACACCGGTACGATCTGCCGAAGGTGGTGGAAATCTCGCTGCTCTTGAAGTTCGCTCATCTTTTTCTCGCAGGCATCGTGTTCTATCGCCTGCGATTCGAGGGGCCTACGCGGACGCGCTATCTTCTCCTGGCATGTTGCTTTGCCGTCCATTGCGCACTGAACGGGCCGGTGGCGGCGGCGTTCGCCGTGATTTTTTTCGCCGCTTTCCTGGCGCTCGCGGCGGATCGCCTCGCATGGATCGCCATTCGGCCACTCGTCTTTTGTGGGACGATCTCCTACAGCCTGTATTTAGTTCATCAGAACATTGGCTTTGTGGTGATGAGGGCGATGGGAGGACTTCCTCGTTTCGTGCAGATCGGATCGGCCGCCGCCGTCGTGCTCCTTCTGGCGAGTGTCCTCACCATATTTGTTGAAAAGCCAGCACTGCGAGCCATCCGGGCTTTTTACAAGCGCCACAGTGCCCGGCGCGTCGCGACGCTGCTCCCTGCGGAACCGCAGCCGTAAGTGTCCTCCTCGTGATATTTTCGCTAGGCACCGCATGCCGTGAGCATTGCCATTTCTCCCCTCAACTGGCGAAATAGTGAGGCCGTTATGCCTTCGCCGTTTTCTCTCCGCCAGCAAGTCACCGATGTTGTTCAAACCACGCCAGTTTTCGACATCCACACGCATCTCTATGATCCCGCGTTTGGCGATTTGTTGCTATGGGGCATCGACGAGTTACTCGTTTATCATTACCTCGTCGCGGAAGGGTTCCGCCACCTCGACGTGCCATACGCGAAATTTTGGGCTCTCTCGAAGACGCAGCAGGCCGACCTGATTTGGGACGCGCTTTTCGTCCGACACTCGCCGCTTTCCGAAGCCTGTCGCGGGGTGCTCACGGTGATGAATTCACTGGGGCTCGACGTTAAACGGCGGGATCTTCCGTTGCTGCGGTCGCATTTTGCAAAATGGGAGGTCGGCGAGTTCACTACGCGCTGCCTGGAATTGGCGAAGGTCAGGAAGGTGTGCATGACGAACTCTCCGTTCGACGATATGGAGCGGCCGGTGTGGGAGCGTGGCTTTGATCGCGATGAGCGTTTTGTGGCGGCGCTGCGCATTGATCCGCTGCTTGTGGATTGGGAAAACACTGCGCCGAAACTGCATGCGTCGGGATACGACGTGCGCGCGGATTTCTCCGGCCGGACCTTTGCTGAAGTGCGGCGGTTTCTGGCGGAGTGGACTCGGCGCATGGATGCGCGGTATTGCATGGTTTCGCTCACGCCGGATTTTGCGTTCCCCGCAGAGACGCCAGCGGCGCGGTTGATCGAGCAAGCGGTACTGCCGCATGGCCGCGAACACGGGCAGGCTTTTGCCATGATGATCGGTGTAAAGCGTGGCGTGAATCCGCAGCTACGGCTGGCCGGGGACAGCGTGGGCTGGGCGGACGTGGCCGCAGTGGAGAACCTGTGTGCGCGGTTTCCCGACAACAAATTTTTGGTCACCATGCTGGCGCGGGAAAATCAGCACGGACTCTGTGTGGCGGCGCGGAAATTTCGCAATCTACATGTGTTTGGCTGCTGGTGGTTTCTAAACAACCCGTCGCTCATCGAGGAGATGACCCGGATGCGGCTGGAAATGATCGGGCTGAGCATGACGCCGCAGCACAGCGATTGCCGGGTGCTGGATCAGCTCGTCTATAAATGGAGCCATTCGCGGGAGATCATCGGCAAGGTGCTGGCCGAGAAGTATGACGATCTGGCGGCGGCCGGGTGGGATCCGACGCGGGCCGAGATCGAGCGCGATGTGCGGGACCTGCTCGGCGGCGCGTTCGAGCGATTCCTGCAAAGCTGACCTAAAACCCTGCAGAGGATTGGCCAATGTGATCCAATCAGTGGCGGAATTTGATCATCCTGCAGAATACACCTGCCATTTTCCCAAACCGCGTCTCGCCGGAAACCCTGTTGGATAAAGGGTTGGAGCGGGCGAAGAGATTCGAACTCTCGACATCTTCCTTGGCAAGGAAGTGCTCTACCAACTGAGCTACGCCCGCGTTTTACAGGCGCGGAGACTACGAGGGGTGAATCGGTGTTGCAAGCGTTTTTTCGGGGTGAATCGACCGTTGACGATATGACCGGGCCGCATACGGTCGCCGCCGTGAAAAACCAGTCGAGCAAAGCACGAAACTAGCTAACGAGACCGATTTTCTCAGCAACCACGGAGTTATGCCCAGCCCTAACGAAGAAAGCGACCGTCACAGCCAAGGCCCCGGAACCTTGGAGGTTCCAAAGCCGAGGCCACCTGCAGAATCCCCCGAGGAGAAGGCCCGGACGCAGCGGCTGAAATTGAGGGACAAGGCGCTGCCCGAGCGGTTGGTTATCACGAGTCTTATCTGCGACGCGCTGGTCATCACCTATGCGCTGGTGTTCAGCTTTTGGCTTCGTTTCGAGACGCCAATGCTGGCGGACCGCGCACCGGTCCCGATGGCGCTGCACAATTACTCCGGTTACATCGCCTTTGGCGGGATCGCATTGATTTTCACGCTGACGGTTTTTGGTATCTACGAACGACAGGCTTTGCTTCGGTTTCGGCATGTGTTTCTCCAGGTCCTGAAGTCGGCCTGCGTCTGGGGTTTTTGCTTTCTCGGCTTCGCCTTGATCTTCAAATTTTCGCCGCCTATTTCTCGCGTGTTCGTCGCGATCGCCACGGTGCTCGTGCCGGGTGCACTTCTGGTTTGGCGGATCGCCTTTCACAGCTTTCTGCGCCGTTCTTCGGTCGCGATGAGCCTGCGCCAGCGAATTCTTTTCGTCGGCTGGAACCATGAGGCGGAACGGTTGACCAAGGCTTTCAGCCACGATCCCAGTTGCGCTTACGAAGTTGTTGGCCTCGTGGAGTTGCGTGAGGGGCAAGTGCCTGCAGTGAAAGTGCGCGTCCTCGGCGATCTCAGCGACCTGACCGACATCATCCATCGAGAATCCGTGGATATGGTCGTTCTAACGGATGTGGACGGCGTCAAAGAGGACATCGTGGGTCTGGCGAACACGTGCGAGCGCGAGATGGTGCAGTTCAAGGTGATCCCGTCGTATTTCCAGATCCTCGTCTCCGGTCTGCATCTGGAAACAGTCAGCGGTATTCCGGTGCTCGGCGTATCGCGTCTGCCGCTGGATCGCTTTGTTAACATCCTCATCAAGCGTTTGGTGGATGTCGTGGGCGCGATTTTCGGACTGATCGTTTCGGCACCTCTGATCCTTATTTTCGGCGCTTTGGTCTATTGGGAGTCACGCGGTGCCATTTTTTACCACCAGCGCCGACTGGGGCGAAACGGTGTAGATTTCGACATCCTGAAAATTCGGAGCATGAAACTCGATGCGGAAGCCGATGGGAAAGTGGGCTGGAGCACAGCGGACGATCCGCGGCGGCTAAAAATCGGCTCCTTTATGAGGAGGTGGAACATTGACGAACTGCCGCAGTTTTGGAATGTGCTGAAAGGTGAGATGAGCTTGGTCGGCCCGCGGCCGGAACGCCCGGAACTAATCCGCAATTTCAAACACGAGATACCTCACTACAACGCCCGACACAACGCCAAGCCGGGCATTACCGGCTGGGCACAAGTTAAGGGATTGCGCGGCGACACGGACCTCGGGGAGCGTATCAGTTGCGATCTTTGGTACTTGGAAAACTGGAGCATTTTCCTCGATTTCCAAATCCTCGCGATGACGTTTTTTAACAACAAGAATGCTTGCTGATGCGAAGCTTGAAAGGTTACCGGTGGGGTATGCGAATCGCCCGAAACGCGCCGAGCCTATCGGAAATGAGTAACTCGCCAAAGGTTGTTTCGATCACGAATTTGATACTCTGAACTATGGACATCCAATATTTCCCATCAACTGAAGCATGGGGCCGCTACCGACAGTTCCTTGTAGATCTGATTATTACTCATGGGTGCAAATCCATCTGCGAGATTGGCGGCGGAGCCAATCCCTGGTTGCCAATCGAATTTGTCGAAGAGCACGGGATTAACTATCTGATCGTCGATATTTCTGCGGAGGAACTTGCGAAGGCGGATAACCGCTATCAGAAGCTCGTGTTGGATATTACGAAGCCTGTCACGGGCGAACTTCCGGCCTGCGATTTCGTCTTCAGTCGGATGTTGGCCGAGCATGTGAAAGACCCGCTGAGTTTTCACCAAAATATCTTCCGCATTCTGAAGCCCGGGGGGCTGGCTTTCCACTTCTTCCCGACGTTATTCGCCCCTCCGTTCGTACTGAACTTCCTCCTCCCCGAAACGCTTTCCTATTGGCTGCTGGAGAAGGTGCAGTCCGGCCGCCAGCGCGGTGGCAAGCGCTCGAAATTCCCAGCCTTTTACCGCTGGTGCCGTGGCCCACTGCGCTCCCAGATCGCGCGATTCAAAAAGCTGGGTTACCAGATCGTCCACTACCACAGTTTTTTCGGCAACGAAGGTTATTACAAGCGCTTCCGGCCGCTGGCGAAGCTTGATCAGTGGGCGACCAGCTATCTTTGCCGCAACCCACAGCCCTGGCTCACGAGCTATGCGTATCTTGTGCTGAAAAAGTGACCGGCGACGAGTCGCCATCTTCCCGATGCTTTGCGGGCAGCTTTTACTTTACCTGCGCAGTCCGAGATAGCTAACGCCTGCCGTCGCCAAACTGATTTTTTAGGTAGCCCTGCCCAACAGCGCACGGATAGCCCGGCGGGCCTCGAAGACGATGCGGCTGGGGTGCCGCCAGAGGCCACCGCGCAGCTTGCGACCGAACTCGATGAGGATGCCGCCTTGTTTGCGCCAGCGGCGTTTACGGTCGAGTCCGGCGGTTTGTTTTTCCCGGTTCCAGTAGAAATCGCGCTGCCGCGTGCTCGGTTTCGGCGGGATTTCAAAGGCCAGAATATACGCGCGACGGGGAATGTCGGAGTTGTTCGGCCCCGCGTAATGGAGGGTGCGTCCGAGGTGCATGACAGCGCCGCCCGAGGGGAGGGGACAGGGTATGGCGTCCGCGGGATCAAAGCCTCCCGCGCATTCGATCGCGTGAATCTTCGGATCACTTTTCGGCGAGCGGTGCGGGAGCACGTCCTGCTGGTGGGTGCCGGGGATGTACTGCATGCAGCCGTTTTCCAACGTAGCCTCCTGGAGCGGCATCCAAATGCTGAGCTGCTCGTAGTCGAAATTGGCATCGACCCGGGTGGCTTCGTCCTGATGCCAAGGGGTGGCCGCGCCATAACGCGGCGGCTTGAGGATGGCGTGCTCAAAGGAAGCCGTGACGCTGGGACCGAGGAGCTGACGGGCGATGTGGCCCGCGTTGCTGCGAAAAATTGTGTCCCGCAGTTCGGGAGCAAAGTTCACCGGGTTGATGATGGCGGGCAGGGCTTGCGGCGTGTTGTCATCATCATCGTGAGTCACCATGTCAAATTGCGCACCCTCTGCGCGTCCGGCTTTTTGTGCGAAAAGGCGGTCGAAAATGCCACGCAGCTGCTCGACTTCCTCGGGCGTGCTGATTTGTGGGATCGCGAGGAAACCACGTTCATGGAACTCGGCGATCTGCGCGGGGGTGAGTTCGACTTTCGGAGTCTGTGAAGTCTGCATATGCAAGAGAGCTGGCTTGCATCTTCCATACCGACACGCGTTTTGCCAGATGGAAAAGCGTCTATTTGGGAAGGCGAATGCGGGCGAGCGGGCGTTCGATGGCGAGGTAGGAAACCGACGCCAGGCCGAGCGTGACGAGGAAGAAGGCCGCAGTGCCAAGGGGCAGGGGCAGGAACTTTTTTAGCGGCTTCATGCTGGAGAGGATCACCGGATGCCAAATGTAGGCGCTGTAGCTGACGATGCCGACAAAGCGGAAAGGCTTCCACGCAAAGAGGCTGCGGCAAAAGCCGGTACCGAAAAGATGAGTGACGATGAACGTGGCCCACACGAGTCCCCAGAGGATGAAAGAGCGGCTGCCGTCGAAGTTGGGCTGGCAACGGGCCATGAGGATGTTGTCGGCCAGCGGGAGTGCGATCAGGAGAGTCACAAGCGCGACGATTTCGCAACGGAGCGGCGTGAGGAAGGCGGGACGCTGCTTCCGCCAGGTGGAAAGCAATTCGGCACCGAGGCAGCCGCAGAGAAAGACGGGAAGGTAGAAGCCCGTGATAAGGGTGTCATTGGGTGACGCCGCAGGCGGGTAAAAAAAGGTGGCGAGGCCTATGGCGACGGCGGTGATCCCCGTTTGCAGCCACGGACGTCCGCGCAGCAGATGCAGGCTTACCCCGATGAAGGGCAGCATGAAGTAAAACTTCGTCTCGACCGCGATGGTCCAGAGATGCCGGTAATCGCCGCGCAAGGTGAGATGCTGCCAGATGACGGGGAGGAACTCACGCAGGTGCTTGTGACCCGCGAGCGGTTGAAGCACGAAAAAGACGAACAGGATCGCCAAGAACAAAGGGTAAATGCGGAAGAAACGGCGTACGGCGTAGTTGGCCCAATGCCTTGGACGGTCCAGTTCGGAGGCAGGACTTTCGCAGATGGGCAGGGTGAGCAGAAAGGCGCTGAGGCAGAAAAACAGGAAAACGCCGACATCCCCGGAGCCAAAATGAAAAGCCGGATGCAGTGTCCAGCCGTGGGAGCGCGCGTGGTCGATCATCACCCATAGCACGGCCATCCCGCGGAGTCCGTCAAGCGAATCCATCTGGAGTTCGCGCTGTTTTGCGGAACCGAAAAACCAGCGGTCAAAAAAGCTCTTCGTCCGGGTGGGCGATGTTGTGGCTGACTGGCTAACGGACGCCGGCTGATGGGGGGCTTCTGCCGTGAGTGACGGATTCATGTTCGACGCTGGGTTCATTTCGGGCGATATGTGGGTTCTGAAACTTTGCAGAAAATATTCAGCACCGTCCCATAGCACTTTTCCGAGCTAAATAATTCGATGGCGCGCGAGCGATGATTACTCGCGCGTGCGGCCGCGCGGTCGGCGAGAAATGAGCGGATGGCCTGTTCAAAAGCGCCGACATCCTCGGGTGGCGCGGACCAGCAGTGCGTGAGCCCTGCTTGTAGAATGTCCGTCATGCCCGGGGCAGCGCTGACAATCATCGGCAGATCGCAGGCCAGCGCTTCCAGCAGCACGAGCGGCATGCCCTCGTAACGGGAGGGCAGCAGGAAGGCATCCGCCGCCTCGTAGAACCGCCGCGGCTCATCCAGATATGGCACACGATGGATCCGCTCCGCAATGCCGAGTTCGCCGATGAGCTGCACGACTTCATCTTCGAGTTCGCCGCGTCCGACATGCAGCAGGGTTACGTCCCCGCGCTCGCGCAGCACGGGCGCGACCGCCCGGAGCAGAGTCTGTGGATCTTTTTGAAATGAAAGGCGGCCCATCGAGCCGAGAATGATGTGCTGCTCAGGCAGTCCCAGTTCCCGTCGCGTTCGCGCTTTCGCATCTGCCGTGGCGGGCGCAAAGCGGGCGGTGTCCACGGGATTGAAAATGGTCCGCAGCCGCGCTGGGGGAACGTGCAGCGTCTCGATGGCGAAGCGCTCTTCATCACTCGACGTGCAAAGCGTGGTGCCGATCCGGCAGAAGGCGGTCTCGATGGCATTGAAGAACCACTCTTTCGCCCCGCCGCGCCGCGCAAGGCCGTAGTAGGCCTGCGGAGTGTAAAAATAAAACGCCCGGATACCCGTGAGGGCAAGCATCCGCGCGAGCACGCCCGCCTTCGAGCTGTGCGCGTGGATGATGTCGGGCTTGAGGCGGCGTGCCATTTTCCATAGCCGGAAGACAGCGCTGGCATCGGCGGGCTCGGGGCTGTTGCCCACGGCGAGATTGAGCGTCTCGCACCCGGCCTCGGCGAGCTTCTTTACAAACTCCTGAAGCGCCGGGCCCCCCCGGCGATCCGAGTAGGCCACATGCACCTGCTGCCCCTGCGCGCGCAAAAAATCCGCCAGCCCGGCAACATAGCGAAAGACACCGTCAATTCCGGGTTCGAGAACGAGGAGAATGCGCAGCGGGCGGCTCATGGCATGGTGGGATCAGATTCGCGGACAAAGGCGATGCCGACAAAAATAACAAACGCCGTCATCACTGCCGTGGTCAGCGAAGCGCTCATGGAGTTGCCGAGAATGGACATCACCAGCGCGAGGCCGGCGAGCACGCGGATCGATGCGTCTTCGCTGAGGCGGCCAGGGGAACGCATCGCGCGGATCGCAAGTTCAAACGCCCGCCAAAAAACGGCCAGTGTGATCAGCCAGATACCGATGAAGCCGCTGATTCCGGCATCAATCCAATGCTGAAGAAAAAGGTTATGCGCGTGGTGGTGCGAGAGGGTGGCATCGGAAAGGCCCGGCCCGAGCCCGGTCACCGGACGCCGCCGTAAAATTTCCGTGACTTCATCCCAGACGCCCTCGCGATCATCCAAACTCTTCGTGCCGCCCGGATCGAAGATCGCATTGGTAATGGTCTTGGCTTCCCGGGGCGAAACCTCTTCAAGGATTTTCACCGCAAAAGCACCCGCAATGACCAGCAACACCAATGCGGCAAAGGTGAAAAAGATCCTTCGTCCTGCCAGGGTGAGATCGGGCAGCGAAATCAGGAAGGCCGAGGCCAGTCCGGAAATGACGATGAGCACGATGTTTGTCTTGGAGAGCGACTGAAACAGGCAGACGCCGTAAATCCCGATCATGGCCAGACCGATCAGCGAGCGCAGCCGGTTGCGGGAAAAAATGAACACCGCCAGCATGACTGCGGAACTGGAGGTGACGATTCCATATTGGTTGGGATGACTGAGGAAGCCGCCGTAGCGCTGGCCGTTCATATCAATCGGCACCGGCAAGCCCCGGCGGTAAAGCTCCACGCCGACCGCGCTGGCACAGGCTCCCAGAAAAAGGCCCCAGATGACTGGGCGGTATGGCACGCTGAATTTTCGCGCGACATACAGAAACGCAATGAAGCAATACGGCAGCATCCAGCGGACCTCGAAGAGCACCGCATCCTTGGTGTATTGACCTCCTTTGATATGGAGGGCGGCGCCGGCCATGATGCAGAACGTCCCGGCGAGGAAAATGAGCGAGCTCGGCGAGCGCACCATGATCTTTGGGAAGCGCGATCCATACGTGCGCAACATCCAACAAATGGAGAGCAGACCGAGTAACGGATAGAGCATCTGCAGGATGCTGAAAGGCAGCCATGTGTCATCGGCATTCCCCGAGCGCTTCATCTTGAAAAACCACCCGAAGAAACCAATCGCGAAGAACACGAGGCTGCCGAGCAGTCGGATTTGCGCGGCCCTTCTTCCGCTTCCGGGTGGCGATGGCGTGGCGGAGGCGTCGATCATGCGCGTGGTTCGGGAAGGAGCTGCTTCAGCAGGAGTCCGGCGATCTTCTCCGGATTGAATTGCTCCCGAACTTTCGCGTAACCGTGTCCGCCGAGGCGCTGGCACAGCGCGGGGTCGCCGAGCAATTTCGAAATGCGCTCGGCGAGTTGCCCTATATTGCCCTCCTCCACGAGATAGCCGTCGGCTCCGTCCTCGATCAGGTAGCGAGGCCCGCCGGCGGCGAAGGCCACCACCGGCTTCGCGTGCGCCCAGGCTTCGATCACGATGCGGGAAAAGGTCTCCGGTCCCGGACGCTCCGACAGCGAGGGTACGGCGAGCACGGCCGCACCCGCGAAGACCGGCGAAAGATCGCGCTGGTAGCCGCAGAACTGCACCGCGTCGCCGAGCCCAAGCTGCTGCACGAGCGCACGCAATTCCGCAGCGTAGTCGGGTTCCACTTCCTCGCCGTAAATGCGTAGCGTGGCTTCAGGAAACGCCGCGCGGATTTGCGCCCACGCGCTAATCAGGAGGTGCAACCCTTTCCAGCGGGTCAGCCGCGCGCAGGCGGCAACATAGAGCGGCGCGGGCGCGGGCGAGGCATCCGGCGTCGCGGTCCCCAGCCGAACGGCATTGGGCAGCGCGAGGAGGCGGCGCGGCGCGGCAAGTCCCCAGCGGCGGTAACGGGCATCCTCGAAAACCGCTTCCGAGGGCGCGAGATACAACGCGGACGGTATCACGCGCAGCACCAGCCAGAGGAGGTAGTAGTTGAAATCGCGCAGAAAAATTCCAATCGGTGCCTTAGTCGGAAAACGCATCAGTCCCGCGAACGCCAGCAGGAATGCGCCTTTGTGGCCGTTGGCGAGGACGGCGCTGGGCGACTCCTCGCGCCAAAAGCGGCGAAGCGTTTGCAGCGCGCCCCAGATCGCCCGCGGGGCGTTGCCTTTGGGCATGCGTGTGAGCGCGAGGCGCGGCCCTTCGTGACGCCTGAGCTCGTCGTAGTGATGATCGTTCTCCACAAAGACGCGCAGCCGCGCGCGCTCCATGAGATGCGGGATGAGCGTGGCAATGCTCTGCTCGGCCCCGCCGGTCTCCCGCATGTTCGAGAGGATGAAAAGGGTCGGCGTTTTAGTGTTCATGGGCATTCGCGGATAAGCGGCTTTCCTGCCAGCGGGTGCGCTCCGCCGTGAGCCGGTCAAGCTCGGCCCCGACCGTTTCAGCCGTCACCAAGTGTCCGAAATCCGGCAGCGTGGCGAGACGCTCGTCCGGCCAGTTCATCACCCGTGCGATCAAAAGATTGCCGATGCTCCTCCGGTAATGACTGATCTCCCAATAATTCTTCATTGTGCTGACTGGCTGCGTGCGGACGGGGAAAGGTTCGGTGGTGATGGCGTTGTAGCCGTAAAAATTCCAGAACGGAATCGGACGCCCGCCGGCGGCGCTCTCTCTCGCGATGATCGCCGTCACCTTGCGCAGCCACGCGGAAAAATCGCGACCGTCGCCGATTTCGATCTCCAGCAGTTCGGCGTGGAGTGGGTTTGTGAAAACGATGACCTCGATTTTTTCCAGCGCGCACAGTCGGAGCGCGGCGCGAAATGCCTCGAATTTGGGGTTGCCACCCTTTGCGTCCGTAAGCGTGAAATTGAGGGCCTTGGCTTTCCAACGTTCGTTTTCCGCGAGGACGTTCGTGGTTTTCAAATAAGGATGCATCAGGCATTCGTCGCGCAGCCCTCGGTTGTAAGTCACCGGCGAGGCCGCCCGCGAGGCCGAGATCGTGAGCAGGCTGTCCACCACGGCCGTCGTGGAGAAAAGAGTGTCGGGAATATCCGTGCGTTCCCAGCCGGGTTGGTCGCGTAAATCGACGTCAACACTGAGCCGATTCTCGGAGAAATCACCCATGGGGTTGCCGTCGGCATCGAAATCAATCTTATCGATCGCCATGAGCACCAGCTTCGGTTTGTGCAGATGGATGGCGTGCTGGAGATAGCGCATGGACTCGTAGGCATTCATGGCGCTGATGCCGAGATTATAGGCGTGGGGGGTCAGCGCGGGATGCTGCGGATCAAGCCCAACGATCACTCGCGAGTTCCCAATAAGCAGAACGTCCGCGTGGGCGTCGCGAAGTGCATGGGCTTTATGCAGGCGTTCGAGATCCCGAAGGCAAGGACGGGAGCGGGTGGGGTCATCGGCAGTGCCGTAGTGATAGATTCCGTAAGGGTCGGCGTAATAGTTCAGTGCTGCCATCGCGCCGATTAAGCCCAGCGCGGATACGGCGAGAACGGTAAGATAGCGTGGCCAGGAATGTTTTGGCATCGGGTTAAAACTGGAAGTAGAGAAACTCGGTGACGCCGGAGAGCTGGAAGATGGAAACAGCGAGGACGAGCGCGGTCAGTACAGCCCACCCTGTGGATGGACGCCAGACGGGGAGAGGTTCGCTGGTGCTTTCTTTCGTGCGGATGGCGAGGCGGAAAAGTTCGTCCGTGTTTGGCGCGCAGAGCGCAATAACGGTGGCCACGGCTACCATCCACAAGGCCTGCACCTTGAAAGGCGCGATGGCGAAATCCAGATGCAGCCGCGCGGCCACCGCGGCGAGTTGCGGCTTGAGTTGGAGCGGCAGCGCCGCGCCGTTCGCCCCTACCATGCCGGCGAGAATTTCTACAGCCTGCGGAACCGTTTTCGCACGAAAGAAAACCCAACCGACGATGACCGCGAGCAGCGTAACCATGCGACCGCCGAAACGCATCACCCCGGCCTGCGCCCAAGCCTGCCCTTTGATCGCTCCAACCCATGCATGATTGACGATGAGATACGAACCGTGGAGCGCGCCCCACACCACGAACGTCCACCCCGCGCCGTGCCAGAGCCCACCGAGGAGCATGGTGAGGAAGAGATTTGAGTAGCGGCGGATCGGCCCGTGCCGATTCCCGCCGAGCGGAATGTAGAGATGGTCGCGGAGGAAGGTGGAAAGGGTGATATGCCAGCGCCGCCAAAAGTCCGCGATGTCCCGCGCTTTGTAGGGCGAATTGAAGTTCAGCGGGAAGCGGACGTTGAACATCATACCGACGCCGATCGCCATGTCCGAGTAGCCCGAAAAATCGAAGTAAAGCTGCAGCGTGTAGGCCAGCGCGCCGACCCAGGCCACGCAGGCACCGGGCTGACTGCCGTGCGCGACGGATTCAAAGATGGCATTGGCCAGTGGCGACAAGGTGTCGGCGATGACAGCTTTCTTAAAAAGTCCAAACGCGAATAGGGTGAGGCCACCCGCGAAGTTTTCCGCGTTGAAGCGCCACGTTTCGGCTTTCGCAAACTGCGGCATGAGCGAGCGGTAGAGCACGATTGGACCGGCGATAAGGTGCGGGAAAAAGGAAACGAAGAGTAGATACCAACGGAAATTGTATTCCTTCGTCACGCCGTGGAACGCATCCACGAGATACGCGATCTGTGTGAAGGTGAAGAAGGAAATCGCCAGCGGCAGCGCAATTCGCCCGATCTCGACGTGCGTCCCGGCGAGGGCGTTGAAGTTTTCGACGAGGAAATTCGCGTATTTGAAGTAGGCGAGCACGCCGAGATTTGCGACTACGCCGAAGGTGAGCGCCGCTTTCGCCGCCGCCGGCGCGCCGCGACCCACGGCTGCGCTGATGCGCACACCGAGCAGGTAGTTGGCGACAATCGAGCCGACGATGATCCCAAGATATTTCGGGCTCCATGCGGCCGTCGGATCAGGGTTCCACCATGCATAAAATCCCAGTGAAGCGGCGCTCAACCAGAGCGACGCCGCCCGCGTCCAGCCAAACTTTCCAAAGAGGAACACGCCCAGCAAACAGAGCGGTAGGAAAACGAGAATGAATGGATAGGAGTTGAATAACATGTCTGCGGTGGGCTATTTGTGAGCGCCGCGAATGGGTGTGCGGATGTTGGGTTGGTGAGTTGGGAAGCTCATGGTCGGAAGAGGCCGTGGGCGATGACTTCCGCGAAAGTGGCCTCGGTTTGATCGAGGATGCGGTCGATGGTGTAGCGCGCACGCACGGTCTCGATTCCAGCCGCAGCCACGCGCTGGGCGAGCGCGGGATTGTCGAGCACGGTTTCCATGTGCGCGGCGAGTTCGGCGGGTTCGTTCTTTCGATAGACAAACGCGGAAATTCCGGCCTCGGCTACTTCGAGGATCGAGCCATCGTCCGCGCCGATGAGCGGCGTCCCGCAGGCCATGGACTCGATGATGGTGCTGGAGAAGGGCTCGCCGTAAACCGACGAGAAAATGTAGGCCGTCGCGCTTTTCATCCGCGCGGTCACTTCCGCGCGGCTGAGCTGTCCGACAAACGCGATCCGATCACCGACTTTTTCCTGCGCGATCTGCGCGTCGATCTCCGCCTGATAATGTGGGCGGTTTGAAAGTCCGCCGAACTCAATTTTCCACGCCAGTTCCGGGCGTTTGCGCAGCAGCAGCCCGGCGGCGGCGACGACAATGTGGACGCCTTTCGTCGGATCAATGCGACCGGCGAGAAAAAACACCGGCGGCTGAGTGCGCGGGCGATCCACGTCTGGCGCGAGCGGAAAATCGATGCCTCGCGAAATGACGTAAGGATACTGCGGGTGTAGTCCTTTCCTGGCGCAGTCATCGCGCAGAAACTTGCTGACGAAAGCGATGTGCCGGTAGTCGATTTCCTGCTCCATGCGAAACCAGCGACCCGCAAACAAGCGGAGCGATAAGGCGTAGCCGGGCAGCGTGCGCGGAAGGTGGTGGAGATGCTCGGCCAGATAATTGTCGCCCGCGTGCCAGAGAATTGGAATGCCGCGACGGACGAGCGGCTCGGCCAGCGCGAGACCCACGCGGTGCAGACCGAAATGATAGGCGAGATCGTATTCGCGCCCGGCGAGGTGTTGCTCGAGGGCCGCACGGTTTTGTCCGCCGACTTTGGTGGCGGCAATGCGCAGGGTGATGCGCTCGACCTTGCGCCACCATGTCTTGCTCTGGCTCACCGGCACGAAACGAAAGATGCGATGCACCCAGGGCGGGTCGTTCTGCTCGCCACGAAAGGTGGGGCGGTAGCGGCTCGTGACCACGTCCAGTTCGTGACCGCGCGCGCGCAGCGCTTGGGCGAGTTGGAAAGCCCGGAGTTCAAAGCCGCCGTCGAAATCCGGCGGGCATTTATTGGTGACGAGGAGGATTCGCAGTTTTCCCATGTCGTCGGTCAGCGGTCGGGCGGCTTGGGCCGGTCTGAGGGGCTGGCGTGGAGGGGAAAAGTTTCGCCGAGTTTGAGCGCGCCGATGTCAGAGGAAGCGGCGCGCAGATTCTTGAGTTCGACGCCGCCGCCGGCGGCAGGGCTGTTCTTGGTCAGCGTCACATCGCCGTGGAGGAGATCGGCGAGGCCGAGTTCCTTGGCGGAGCCAGCCTGCTTGCCACCGCGGCCGGCGAAAATCTCGCCAGGGCCGGAGCCTTTGGCACCCACGCCGACCACGCCATTGCCGGCAAATTCCATTCCTCCGAATTCAAAGGTGCCGTAAGCCGGCGGGACGAGTCCGCTGGCGACACAGACATTATTGAAGAACTTGCAGTTGCGCACGCTGCGCGTGCCGAGTCCGCCAAAAGAGAAGACCGTGCCGTGGGGAAAATGGATGGTGTTGTTATAAACCACGAGTCCTTCGCCTGGCAGGGCCACGGTTTCGCGCGGCACCTCCTTCATGTGCGGGCGCTCCCAGTTTTCATCCTGCACGGCGAGGTGAAAACAACCGGGCCGCCAGTCGAGCCGCGCCCACAGCGTTTGGGCGTCCTCGCTCTGGAGGATGATATTGCGGTAAATCCACATCGGTCCCGGCCAAGGCGCGCCGTCCTCCGGTTTCCACACGAAAGGCTGAAAGGTGTCCTGAATGAGGTTCCGGTAAACGCGCAGTCCGGAGGCATGGTGCCCCGTATGGATGGCTGTCCGAATAACCCGTTCAAAACGGTTTTCGCTGACCTCGAGATCGCGACTGCTTGCCACAGATGAGGAGGAGAGACCGTTGACGACGTTGTGGATGTAGTTGCCGCGAATTCTCCAGCCCGTGCCAATTTCCAGCGCCAGACCGAGATCGTAACCTTGCGGGCCACTGCGGCGATGCTGCCAGTACAAGGCGGGCAGTTTCACCTTTTCCGTGGAGGCGCGGGCGACCACTTCCTTCACATCCTCGTAAGCCGGGTACTGAGTGAAATTGCAGCTCTCGATTAGCACGTCGTTGGTGCGACGGGCGTCGGCCTTGCTGGCGGGTCGTCCGGCCACGCCGGTGCGGCACCCAAGAAACCAGCATTGGCGCACGGTGACGTTGTCGGCTTGGGCAAAGACGCCGGCCAAAGCGGGCGTCTCGAAGGTGAAGCCTTCGAGAACGACGTAAGACGGACCTTCGCCAAGCACCGTCCATGCGGCGTTTTCCACCGTGGCGGCATTCGTGCGCCCGCTGCCAGCGGGCGATACTTTCATCGTGCGTTTATTCGGGTCGGGCGCGCCGTACACCGCGCTGGTGTGCAGTCGCACGTAGAGCATGCCGGTGCCTGCGTCGTAGGCGAAACCGTGCGCCGGTCCGGGAATGCCGCCATCAAGGGTGAAGGACTTCAGCGCCTTGAGGCTCGGGTAGGCGAAAAGGTCCGTCTCATCGCACAACACGCGCGCCGGAGCGTGGTCGAGAGCGATCGAGAAAAGCTGCGGCTGCTTTTCCACCGGCGTCCACTTTTTCTCGCCAGAGCGAATGCCGGGATCGGCTCCAGAAATGATGACGCGATTTTTCGCCAGCTTGTCGGCGGCGAAACGGATCGGCTGCTCGGCCGTGCCCGCTTTCGCGAGCGAGACCTGCTCAAAGTAAACGCCCTCATGCACGATGATCGAGTCGCCCGGTGCGATCTGCTTGGCGGCGTGAGTGAGCGTTTTCCAAGAGGTCTTTACCGTTTTGCCGTCAGCGGCATTGTCTCCGGCTTTGGCGTCCACGTGCCACTCGGCTGCGGAGGCCAGCAAGGGGAGGCTGGCCAGAATGAAGAAGGTGGTTTTCATGATATTGGGCATGGGAGTAACGACTTTCATTTCCGGAGTGCATTATGGGTGGCTGGGCTGAATCGCGGAACCGCCACGACGTTTGATCAAGTTGAATACCTTATCCCGCCAAGGTTCGCCTTCCGCTCCAAGGAAGAAGCGTGGGAGGGCCGCCGCCAATAGCAGAGTGGGGAGAAGCATGAGCAGGCTCACGGCTACGAGCACGATAACCGGCGATAGACCCTGACCTCGCAGGCTGGAGGTGGCCAGCCAGCCCAGCCCCCCCACCACACTCGTCAGCCGCAGAGCCGGGAGGTGCGCGGCGAGGAAGTCGCGCCAGCGCATGTGAATCATCCGCAGGCTCATGGCCGACATGATGAGGAAGCAAATGGTGATGGCGACCAGCACTCCGGCGCACACCCCGGGAATGCCCCACGGTAATCCCGCCGCCGCCAATCCCACCACGGCGACGCCATAGTAAACTTGCGACAGCGCGAGCTGATAGACCTGTCCTTTGGCCCGCACCACCGAACTGCTCAGCTTCATGCTCGTGCGAAAGAGCAGGACGACGGAAAAAATCTGGAGCGGAAAGCTCACCTCGCCCCACTTAGGCCCGAGCAGAATCGCGACCATCTCCGGCGCGAGCAGGTAGATCATGGCGCTGGCTGGCAGCATGACCAGCGCGAGGAGTGAGGTGCCTTGCGTGTACACTTGGGCGAGGCGGGTATCGCTGTCCTGAACTTTGGCCATGGCGGGAAAGAGGACTTTGTCGAGGACGTTGCCCATCAGCGCGGCCGGCGCGGTCATGAGTTGGTAGGCGCGGCTGTAAACGCCAAGCGCCTCCGCGCCAAGCCAGCGGCCCACGACAAAGTTGTCGCCGTTGGTGCCTACGTAATTCGCGAGGCGCGAGAGCGTAAGTCCGCTGCCAAAATGCAGCAGCTCGTGAAGCGCGCCATTTTCCCAGCGCCAACCTGGACGAGAGGGGTGGTAGCAAATCACCAGTACACTTTTCACGATGGTCTGGCCGATTTGGGCCCAGACGAGCGCCCAAGCTCCGTGCCCGGTCCACGCCAGCGGGATGCCGACGGCGCACAAACCGACCGCCGAGGAGATGACCTCGATGCGGGCCAGCACGTCGAAACGCATGGCGCGCTGGAGGCAAGATTCCGAGACGACGGCCAGTCCGGCGATGGGAAAAATGACCGACAGACCGCGGAGCAGATCAGCCAGTTCATTGATGCGAAAGAGCGCGGCGAAAAGTGGTGCGCCCAGCCACACGGCCAATCCCACCAGCACGCCGAGCAGCACGGAACAATGAAATGCGGCGGTGTGGTGAGCCGGCTTGAGATCCGTGCGCTGGACGAGGGCTGGCCCGACTCCGAGCTGGGAAAACATGGTGGAGATCCCGACCACGACCATCGCGGCACCGGCGTCGCCATAATCTTTCGGGGTCAACAGGCGCGCCATGATCGAGAGGACACCGAACTGGAGTAAGAACCGCGCGCCGGCCTCGCCTCCGGCCCAGAGCAGACCGTGCTTGGTTTTCTGACGCAGCGTCTTGGCTTTCGGGACCGGCTTGCTGGGAGAGGGGAGGGGTTGTGGTTCGGGCTGGGCTTTCCGACTGCTCAGGTGGTCCAGGTGCTCCGCGAGTTCTTTTTCCACCACGCCCAGTTGGATACAGGAGGCATCCAATGCGTCCGCATGTTGCATCAGTGCTGTGCGCGCCTTGCGCTCATTCGAAAGCTCCTCGCGGGCTTCCGCCAACTCCGTCTGAAAACGCAAGGCTTCCGCCCGGAGCCGCCTAAACTCGCTCGCCATCGCCCGGCTTTCCGTGCGCAAGCAGTTCACTTCGGCGAGCGCGCCCTCCCGCTCCACGCGCAGTTGCGCCACCTTGTCCAGCGTTGAAGTCAATCTCTGGTCAACCTCGGATTTGGGTTCTTCCGACGCTGAGCGCTGGCTCCCGCCAATCGGAGGGATGGCAGTGCTTTTCGCAGGAATAACCAACTGACGGTGGCACGTCGGACACTCGATTTGCAGACCGGTCGCCGATGCATCCGCCGCGAGACTTTGGGCACACTCGGGGCAGCAAAAGCTGATTTCGGCGATCAGTTCACTCATCTGTGCTTTCGCCGTCCGGGAGCGTCAGGTGCCATAGACCCCGGCGCTCGAGTAGTTTCCAACATCGTAATAGTAGTAGTTGGCCAGGCGTGCGGGGAGACGATTGAGGATGAATCCGGCGGGGGCGGCACCGACCCCATCCAGCAGTTGCAGCGCGCGGAGCAGGGTTCGGCTGGAGGTCTTGCGGGCGCGGACAACGAAGGCGGTGGCATCGGCGTGCTTGACGATGAGCAAAGTGTCGCTCACGGCGTTGATGGGCGCGGTATCTAGGATAATGCGGTCGAACTTTTCCCGCGCCACGTGGAGGAGTTTGGCGAAGCGCTCGTCCGCAAGGAGTTCGAGCGGGCTGGCGTTCCGGTTGCCGGCAGGCATGAAGCTCAGGCCGCTCACCCGGGTGCCGTGGCAGGCTTCTTCGAAGGTCGCCTTGCCGCTAAGGACATCGCTTAAGCCGCTGGCTTGCGCCGGCGTGGAAAAACTTTTGCCAAGGCCGGGTTTCCGGAGATCGGCGTCAATAATGAGGGTGCGCAACTGCTGTTGGGCGAGGGAAGTGGCGTAGTTGGCGGCACAGAAGCTCTTGCCTTCAGCCGGAATCGCGCTGGTGAAAAGGATCACCGTGGGCGCGCCATCGGGTAGCAGCGAAATTGCCGTTCGGAGGCTGCGAAAGGCCTCCGCCTGACGAGAAGACGGTTCGTCCACCAGCATGAGCGGAGAACCTTCTGTCTTGCGGAGCTTTTTGGACTCGACCTCCGGCACGGTGGTGAGGGCCGGGAGTTCCAGCACGCTTTCCGCCTGATCGAGAGAACGAATGGTTGAGTCGAAGGCTTGCTGAAGAATAATCAGCGCCAGCGCCCCACCGATTCCAGCCACGAACGCGAGCCCGAGAATGAGCGGGATTTTCGGTTTGCTCGGATCTTTTGGCGGCAGGGGTTCCTGCACGACACGGATGTTGCTCTTCTCGAGGCCTTCGGAAAGCTTGGTTTCCTTGGCGCGCGCCAGCACCGACTCGTAGAGCAGTTTATCGGAATCCACCTGCCGCCGGAGTTCGTCGTAGCCGATGGCGATGCGGCTGAGTTCGACTCCGCCCTTTTGCTGTTCTTGCAAAGCGACCTTGAGCTTCTCCTCGGTTTCCTTGGCTCCCTGATAGCTGTTTAGGACGATGCTTGCACCCTTCCGCGCGGCGCGATCCAGAGTCTCCCTCAAACTGCGCAACTCGTTGTTGGTCTGAATGTATTTGGGGTGCAGCTCCAAGTAGCGCTTCTTGATCTGGGAAAACTCCGATTCCTTGGCTGTAATGAGTTTCAGTGCGTCCTGCACATCGAGCAGCGCGGAGATACTTTGCACAGCGAGCAATTCTTCAACGGGAGCGGTCTGCGCTTTGCGCAAAGTCGGGAGATCGGATTCGATTTTGATGCGGTTGCTGCGGGCTTCCTCAAGTTTCAGGTTGAGTTGCTTCAAGTAGTCCGTAGTGACGTTTTGCTTCTCGTCGAGCGAGACAGTGCCATGTTCCTCGCGGTATGCTTGCAGCGCTTGTTCGGACTTGCCTAGCCGATCCTTTAACTCCGCCGCCTGCTTGCGAAGGAAGTCATTAGCCATCAAAGTCATCCTGTTATTCTGCTCAAAGTAGGTTTTTACGTACTCGTCGATCATCGAACGGGCGACCTTGGCCGCGCGTTCGGGATCGGTGCTGTCAAAGTTGATCTCGATCGAGCGGGAGCCGCGTTTGAGTTTGGCTTCCGACTTACGCTGCATGATGTCCGCCAGTTCGGCATCCGTTTTGGGAGGTCCTCCGGGCGCGGGCTTGAAAGCAGACTCCACCTTTTCCAAGTCATTCAATCTCGCGACGCGGACGAGCAACGAGTTACTGCTGAACGCTCCTTCCACGCTCTTCAGCGCGATATCGGACTTGTAATTCTCCGAATCGACGGACTGGATGTTGATGACCTTGGCATCATCCTCGGCCACCTGAACAATAGCCTGCGCGGTGTAAACTGGTTTCTTGATGACCAGATAGGCTCCGGCGAGCCCCAGCGTAGCGAGCAGGCAGAGGGCGATGATCCACCACTTTTCTCTCACGGCAAAAAGCCACGCCTGAAGGTCGATGGCTTTGGTTTCGTCAGACATGAGTTGGGCGGACTTGGTGTTGCGGCGGGTGCTCATGTGGTTAAAAAATGCTCTGGGCGACGGTGATGGTGTCTCCGGGGAGAATTTCAAACGCCTGAGCTCCGCCTTTGGCCGCCTGCTCCTTGCCATTGATCTGCATGACCGTGTCTTTCCCGTTCACCCGGCGCTTAATAACGATCTTCGCCGGATTGGCGATTTTGGAATATCCGCCGGCTAGGCCAATCGCCTGCAGGAGGTCGAGTGGGCCCTGATGGGGAAACTCAAACGTCCCGCCCTTTTGGACTTCGCCGATGACCGTAACGAAGCGCTTGGCAAACTCCTCGACGCCGACTGTAACTTGCGGGTTTACAAGGTAGCCTTTGGCAAAGCGCGATCGGATGATCTGCGCGGCATCGTCCACGGACTTTCCACCCACTTTAACAGAACCAATGAGCGGCACGGAGATGGTGCCGTCATTGCCCACACGGGCCTTGGTGGCGAGATCGTCTTCCTGAAAGACGGTGACGGACACCAAATCATTGGGCGCGAGAAGATAGTTATTCTGCTGCGCCCAACTGACGGGCACGGCCAGACAGGTTAAAAGCAACAATGCTCCCGAAGTGCAGGCACTCCGGACAAACGTTCGCGCGGTATATTTTCCCATAGAAAGATGCCTGCCAAGCAGGATGACTGCCCTAGGGGGAGATGACGCTTAAAAGAAAGCGTTGAACTGCAGATAGACGGTGGTCTCTGAAAAGTCGTTTTTGATGGAGGTCGAGTCATTCCGCCGGAACTCCGCCCCGACTTCGCAGCTCAGCCAAGTCGTCACGTCCATGCCGACGCTGGGATGAATGTAGAAAATGTCGTCGGACCGCTCTGTGGACGAGTTGAAATAATCATAGCTTACATGCTGATAGCCACTGGCTAGGACGACATAAAACCGCCTGCTGAACCGCTGCCGAATTTGCCCCTCGATACCCGTGACTTCGTAGTTGGCGGGACTGGCGCTGGCGGATGTAATGGTGCGGCGAAAACCCTGGAGGAATACAGACGTTCCATCGAAAGGGGAGTAGGTGACGCCGGCACTGAAAAGGCCATTGGTCTCATTGGAGAAACCCCGGATGTCGCGAAACTCAACACCCGCAGAAATGTCGAAACGAATCTTCTCCGTAGCCCGATACCGCAGACGTGCGGAAACCTGTTCATAGCTCTGACTCGGCCCGCGGCTCAGATCCACGTAGCCGTAGGCAAAACCCAGGCCGAGGGTGATTTTCGGCCGCACCTGATAGTTCATCCACGCCTGGCCGCGATACTCCACGGAGTCCACCCGGTCACCGGCGTAGTCGCGCACATAGTCATAGAAATTCAACTCGAACGAGGTCTTCGGGCTGTAGTCGTATTTGCTCGTGAGAGCACCGGTAAACAAATGCCGCTCCACGCGCTCGCCGAGGTCCACGTCCGGCAGATTCATCGTCTGAAAGCGCGCCTTCAGGCCGATGGTCAGGCGCTTCCACTCATACTTCCCGGCGAGGGTCAGGTCGTTGTCAAAAGTGTTTTCACCGGTGTTATCAGCGAAGAGCGTGACGCTGGGAACATAGTGGACAAAGATGTAGTTTTCCGCATCGGCCACATCCGACCGTTCTGGATTAAAACGCGTTTCATAACTGCCGAGGCTCGCCAACTCATCGCGAAACTCCCCCCGACCAATGGCCACACCCGGCGCGATTGTGAAGATGAAGTCCGCCTCCTCGTTTTCGTGGCTGATGAAAATGTTGCTGTCGTAAGTCGCGGTCGCGGTTCCATGCAACACGAACTTCCACGGATGTTTGTCGATTGCCGGCTCGAGCGACATAGCTTCTGCGGCATCCGGAAAGAGCGTGATCGTATCCAGTACCGGGGCCGGCGTCATCGGCAGCATCGGTGCCGGATCGCTCAGGCGTGTGGGCCGGTCCAGGATCGGCTCTGGCTCCTGGGCGAGGACGGCACTCGCCGCCAAAAGCAGACTGGCCGAGGCCAGACGGGTGATTTTCGTGATGCGGAAACGGGTCATGGCCTTCATCGGCGGCGGGGAATAGCTTAAGGTTGGTGGGAACGTCAACGGATTTCTGAGAATTATAGTGTGATATTTTCCTGCGCGGATGTGGTTAGCAAGGCGGATGCCCAGCCCGTTCTTGCTTCACCGACAAAGCGTGGCAGCCTCCGTCTCATGAACCCGAATCAAAACCCCGCCCTGTGCCCCGATTGTGACGCTCCCCGCATTCACGTCCTCGGCGAACGACCGCTCGACCGCCGCGCCTTTCTCCGCACCAGCGCCGCCGCCGTCGCCGCCAGCGTCGCACCGTGGGCCCGCGCGGCAGAGCCGCCAAAAAGCGAAACCCTCGTCGCCCAGCTCTATAAATCCCTCACCGAGGAACAGCGCAAAGCCGTCTGCTTTGGCTTCGCCGACCCTAAGCGCAAACTCGTGGACAATAACTGGCAGATCGTCCCTCAGACCGTCGGTGGATTTTTCGACAAAGACCAGCAGGCACTGATCGCCGACATCTTCACGGGTCTGCATTCTCCCGAATATGCGGAGCGCGTCATGGCGCAAGTCGCGCACGACAGCGGCAAGGCTGGTTTCGGCGCATCGAGCGTCGCCCTTTTCGGCGAACCCGGCACCGGCAAGTTCGAGCTCGTCCTCACTGGCCGACACTGCACACGCCGCTGCGATGGCGATTCCGTGGAGGGCGTCGCCTTCGGTGGCCCCATCTTCTACGGCCACGCCGCCGGCGGCTTTAACGAAAAGGCCGACCACGCCGGCAACGCCTATTGGTTTCAGGCCCAGCGCGCCAACGGTGTCTATCAAATGCTCGACGGGAAACAGCGCGAGCGCGCCCTTCTTGACAAAGCCCGTGAGGAAGACGGCGAGGACACCGTGAAACTCTCCGGCAAAAAGAACGGCCTCGACGGCATCCGCGTCGGCGACCTCAGCAAGGACCAGCAGGCTGAAGTCCACGCCGTCCTCCGCGATCTGCTCGCCCCATTCCGCCAGCAAGACGCCGACGAGGCGATGCGCCTCATCAAAGCCTCCGGCACGGAAAACCTCCACATGGCCTTCTACAAAAGCGGCGACATCGGCAACGACGGGGTCTGGGATGTCTGGCAAGTCGAAGGCCCCGACATGATCTGGTATTTCCGCGGCTCCCCGCACGTCCACGTTTGGGCGAATATCCGCGCGGCGGGGTAGGGACCGCTGATTAAAACGGAGAGCGCTAACAAACTTTCCGAGGAAAAAAGGGCGACCCGGAAAAGCCGGGGAGTCTCCCCTCGGTCTGGAAAAGAGTTTTCCGGGGTCGGAGGCTCCTGGCTTCCATCCCTCCCACACTGCCGGCAGCCTTTCCCATCCCCGGCGACATCGGCGCGCACCTACGCCACCTGTCACAGCGCCGCATCGCCTCGTGGGTGGCGCGCCGACGGTTGGTCATGGGCCTCCGTCCATCAGGAAAAGGCCGAATCCAAACCGGCGAAGGCCAAATCCAAACCGTCGGAGGCCGAAGTCAAACCGTCGAAGCCCGAATCCAAACCGGAAAAGGGCTTTTCCTGGCAGCTCTCCGTCCTCTGTAACCTCTCTGTGAAACGGGCTTACAGCAGCTCCCCCTGCTCGCCCTTCGCTTCGTTCTTCGCCTGCTTGAAGTTCGCCGGGGCCCGTCCGGTTGCTCGGCGCGCTGCGTGCCGGTCATCAGCCCCTCGATGGTCAGCAGTTGCAGGCGCGCATATTTCTTCTCCTCGTTCCGAAGTTCCACTTCGGAACGCCATGTCTGCGAAGCTTTGCTTCCAGTACCGTCCCGCTGCTATGAACCGCCGCTCCCTCGATGAAGCAAAGCTTCAATGGGAGGGCCGTTCCGAAGCTCAGCTTCGGAACGAGGAGGAAAAATCCCCCGCCTCTCGAGCATATTTTTGCCTCGCCAGAATTCTCGCACGCCTCCCTGATCATATTCCTGCCTCGCCAGAATTCTGGCACCCCTCCCTGATCATATTCCTGCCTCGCCAGAATTCTGGCACCCCTCCCCGATCATATTCTTGCCCCGCCAGAATTCTCGCACACTGAGCCTGTCTCGGTTTCGCGGACAGTGTTTGGGTAGGCTGGACACGGGAGGTTTAATGGTGGGAGTTCTCGAAGTCCACAGGTGACTTGTAGCCGAGCGCGCTGTGGAGCCGCGTGCGGTTGTAGAAGGTTTCGATGTA
>JAIOPH010000011.1 GCA_021414005.1 Chthoniobacter sp.
GCCATCGTGCCGGCTGTCGGTGGTCTTCGGCACAAAGCGCCGGCGGGGCCGTGCGCACAGGCCGGCGGCGCGCATCAGGCGTCCGATCCGCCGCTCCCCGTGGCAGTGGCCGCGGGCGCGCAGGGCGCGGGTGAGGCGCGGCCGCCCATAGGTGCGCCGGCTTTGCTCAAAGGCGCTCTGCAGCTCCTCGGTGAGTCGGGCATCCTCGCTCTGGCGGCGGCTCGGAACGCGCTGCCGCCAGCCGTAATAGCCGCTGCGCGAAACCCCCAGCAACGGGCACAGCACCGACACAGGATGCGCGGTGGCCAATTGCTGGAGCTGGCGGTAGCGGTTGGTCACGGAATCGAGAGGATGCCCAACGATTTTTTTAAGATCTCACGTTGCTCGGTGACCCGGGCCAGTTCGCCTTTGAGCCGTCGGACTTCCGCCTCCAGTTCCGCGACGCTGCGCGGCGGGGCGGGCGGAGTGATCTTCGCTCGCGCCGCCTCCACCCAGTCGCGCAGAGTCCAGTAGTTGACGCCCAGTTCGCCCGCCGTGCGATTCAGATCGCCGCCATGCCGCGCGCAGTGCTCGACCGCGGCTTTCTTAAATTCCGCGTCGTAATTCCGGCGAGATCGCTTCTTCTTGGTCGGGTTCTCGTTCGTTGGTTTGGTTTCGTTCATGCAGGCTGATCGGTCCAGCCTACCCAACACTGTCCGCGAAACCGAGACAGGCTCAAACGACGAGCGTTGGAGCCTCCCATGATGCGCCGAGGGGGCCCTTTCCAGAGTAACCGGGCCAGTTTGACCCTACCTCAGGTGGCGGTGATGGGGGTGGGCCAGACGAAGGTCCGCAGGTCGGTGCTGCCCTCGTAGCAGGTGGTCACGCTCACGAGCACGGGCGGGACACCCACGGCGAGGGGCCAGACGCCCATGATTTCGCTCGGGCCCCACTCACTGAAAGTGGCGATGCGGATGGGCGGGCCACCCCCGGCGGTGGGCTGGAGGAAGATGCCGCAGGTGGTGTTGCCGGGGGCAGGTTCGGGGCCGAAGTCGTGCCCGCTGATCTTGAAGGGGCCGCCCTGGGTGATGGCGCCGAGGGTGCGGGTGGTGGCGTCGTAGATGCGGAGGATTTCGGGGAGTTTCTCGCCGAGGACGCCTTCGCGCACAAAGGTCATGCTGTCCTCAAAGAGCGCGTCGCCCTCCGGGGAGAGGGAGGCATTGATGCCCACGTTCAGGCTTTTCGCCGAAGGCTCAAAGTCCGGCGAATCGAAAGCCCCGCCCGAGCGCGGGGTGAAGCTGAAAAGCCCGCCCACGCGGCGGGAGCGCCGCCCGGCCCGGGCGCCGGTGATGATCTGGCGGAAGACCGCCGCGGTGGCGGCCTCGACTTGGGCCGGGGTGAGGCCGGTGCTGGTGCCGGCGGCTGCGTAGATTTCCGCCGGGGTGAGTTCGTCTTGAAAGACGACGCGCGTGGTCACGCCGGAGGCGGTGGCTTTGGGGATGACGTTGTAATGGAAGTGTGTGTCCATAATGAGGGTTTCTTTCTAGGTTTGGTTTTCTGATTCAGCCCCCGGCTGAACGGACCACCGCGCCGCCAACAAGGCCGCGCCGCCACGCCTGCGGGCATCCGCAGGCAGAGGTGCCACAATGGGGAGAACCGGACCGGGGAACATGCCCGCGCCTTTACCTAAAAACGCGGGGCGGGGTCAAAGCGGAAATGCGGCCCCGCGGCGGCGCGCAGGCCCCAGCTCCGGCCGGGTCGCGCCGGGTGCTGGCGTGCCAAATGGATGCCGTGAGCGCAGCCGAGGGCGTCGCCCGTTTCCCGCCGTCATCCTGAGCGGAGCGAAGCGCAGTCGAAGGACCTCTCGCATCCCGCAGGCGTCGGCGGCGGGGGAGAGCGCCCCAGCACCGCCCGCCCGGTGCCGGAAAAGCGCATTTTTCCACCCCTGCGGTCCCCTCCCCGCCCGATCCCGGCCCACCCCGCGGAGGGCTGCGGCGAGGCCGGCCCGGCGGATTGAGCTGAGGAAAAAGCCGTTGCGCGGGTTGATACGCAGACGCATAAAACCGCCGCGCCGTGAGCGGCGTAGCTATTTCCTACATGAATCTGCCTCATCTTCCCGCGCTGCGCCGCGGCAAACCTTACGCCAGCCTCGATACTGTGGAGGTGCTCAACCATCGCACGGGCGAGCCGATGGCGCGCGTATCGCAGGTCGGCGCGGGGATCGTGCGGAAGGATCTCGGGCGGATCGGCGAGGCGCGGGCGGCGCTGAAGAGGTTTTCGACGGAGGAGTTGATCGCGATCTCGGCGCAAGCGGGGGAGTTTTTCCTCAATGGCACGCTGCCCTTTGGCGACGGCGGGCACACGCAGAGCGCGGAGGATTATGTGCGGACGCTAAGCGCCACGAGCGGGTTGCCGCATGTGATGGTGCGGCGGAACATGGCGAAGATTCACTTTGCGCTGACCAATGTCCGCACGGTGCTGAACGGCCTGACGCGCGGGCTGCCGCTCGATGTGCTCGACCGCGGCTTCGGCGAGCAGAGCGGCGCGGCGGTGTCGTATTACCCGACGACGAACGCGCTCGGGCTGGTCATGCCGAGCAATTCGCCGGCGGTGAATTCGCTGTGGCTCCCGGCCATCGCCCTGAAGACGCCGGTGATCATCAAGCCGGGCCGCGAGGAGCCGTGGACGCCGTATCGGCTGATCCAGGCGTTCATCGCCGCGGGTGCGCCGCCGGACGCGTTTGGCTTTTATCCGACCGATCACGAGGGCTCCGGGGAGGTGATGAAGCTGTGTGGGCGGGCGCTCATTTTCGGCGATGCGGGGACGGTCGCGCAGTACCGCGATAATCCGCGCTTTTCCGTCCACGGGCCGGGCTTCAGCAAGATCCTCATCGGCGACGACGAGATTGAAAACTGGCGCGACTACCTCGATCTCATCGCTGGCTCGATCTCGGACAACGGCGGGCGTTCATGCGTGAATGCGAGCGCCGTGGTGGTGCCGAAATACGCCGCCGAGATCGCCGACGCGCTCGCGCAGAAACTTGGTCCCATCGCGCCGCTGCCGCCGGAGGATGAAGGCGCGAAGCTGAGCGGTTTCGCGAACGCGAAGATGGCGGAGTTCATCGACGGGGCAATCGAGAGCGACCTCGCGACGCCCGGCGCGGAAGACGTGACCGCGAAATATCGCGGCGGGCCGCGCAAGGTGGAGTTTGAGGGCGGCGTGTATCTGCGTCCGACGATTGTGCATTGCGAGTCGTTTGCGCACCCGCTAGCGAACCGCGAATTCCTCTGCCCCTACGCCAGCGTGGTGCAGGTGCCGCAGGCGGAGATGCTCGCGAAAATCGGCCCGTCGCTCGTCGTGACCGCGATCACCAAGGACGAGGCTTTCACCGCGCAACTGCTCGACTCCCCGCTCATCGAGCGGCTCAACCTCGGCCCGATCTCGACGATGAAGATCTCGTGGGATCAGCCGCACGAGGGGAACATGTTCGAGTTTCTCTACAAGCGCCGGTCGATCGAACGCGGATGGTAAAAGGCATGAAACCGCAGAGGCGCAGAGGACGCGGAGGGGCGCAAGCCGGTACGTCTGCTCTGCGAAACTCCGCGTCCTCTGCGCCTCTGCGGTTAAACTAAAAACCTCTCATGGATCGCCCCGCCCAATCTTTCGACTCCCAGCCCCGCACCCACCTCGTCTTCGGCGCGGATACCTTGGAGCGCGTCGGTGTGCTGGCCCGCGAGTTTGGGGGCAAGCGTGCGCTGCTCGTGACCGACAAAGGCCTCGCCGCCGCCGGACATCCCGCGCGCGCGATTGGTTTTCTCGAAGCGGCCGGCCTGCACGTGACGACCTTCGACGACGTGCGCGAAAACCCGACGACGCTCGACGTGGCGCGCTGCGTGGAAGTGGCGCGCGCGGCAGGCATCGACACTTTCATCGGCCTCGGCGGCGGGAGCAGCATGGACACGGCGAAGGGCACGAACTTTCTCCTGACCAACGGCGGCGCGATGAAAGACTACTGGGGCGTGGGCAAGGCGACGCGCGAGATGCTGCCGCTCATCGCCATCCCGACCACCGCGGGCACGGGTAGTGAGTGCCAGTCCTTCGCGCTGATTTCGGATGAAACCACGCATCAGAAAATGGCCTGCGGCGATCCGAAGGCCGCGGCGCGCGTGGCGATTCTCGATCCGCTGCTCACCGTCTCGCAACCCGCACGCGTGACGGCCTGCACTGGCATCGACGCGCTCGCCCACGCGGTGGAAACCGCGGTGACGAAGAAGCGCAACCCGCTCTCCGCGATGTATTCGCGCGAGGCGTTCCGGCTTTGCTTCGGCGCGCTGGAGCGCGTCCTGCGCGACCCGCGCGATCTCGAAGCGCGCAGTTCCATGCAACTCGGCGCGGCCTTTGCCGGCACGGCCATCGAAAACTCCATGCTCGGTGCCGCGCACTCCGCCGCAAACCCGCTGACTGCGCACTACGGGATCGTCCACGGCCAGGCCGTCGGGCTGATGCTGCCGCGCGTGGTGGAGTTCAATGCACGCGATCCCGAGGCCCACAACCGCTATCTCGACCTCGCCATCCTCGCAGGGCTGGAGGGCGTGAACGAACTCATCGCCGAACTCGAAACGCTCCTCGACGTGGCCGGTCTGCGCGCCGGTATCGCGCAGCTCGGGGTGAAAGCCGACGCGCTCCCCCAACTCGCCGCCGAAGCCGCGCAGCAGTGGACCGCCAGCTACAACCCGCGCCCGGTGGTCGCGGCGGATTTCGAGCGACTGTACGCGGAGGCACTGGGGATATGACCTGTCGCGCGGCAGGAGTGCACCGGGGAGCGCGCGCAACCTTCCTCGCGATTTTGCTCCCGCTTTTCTCCCACGCCGCCGACTGGCCGATGCACCGTGGCGGGCCGGAACTCCGCGGCATCGCGCAGATGCCCGCGCCGGCGAAAGCCGAGCTGCTCTGGCAGTTCAAAGGCGACAAGCCCGTGAAAGGCGCGGCGGCCATTGCCGGCGGTCGCGTCTTCTTCGGCGATGACGGCGGCAAGGTCCTCGCGCTCGACGCCGCGACCGGCAAGGAGCAGTGGTCCTTCAAAACCGCCGCGGGCATCGAAGCCACCCCGCTCGTGCTGAATGGAACCGTTTTCATCGGCTCCTCCGACGCCTTTCTCTACGCGCTCGACGCCGCGACCGGCGCGCTGAAATGGAAATATGAAACCGGCGACAAGATCCTCGGCGGCGCGAACCACGCGAAGTCGCCGGACGGCAAAAGCGTGTGGATTCTCATCGGCAGCTACGACGCGAATCTGCACTGCGTCGATGCCTCGACCGGCAAGGCCGTCTGGAAACACGCGACCGACAATTACATCAACGGCACGCCCGCGCTCACGCCCGGCGGCGAGATCATTTTCGGCGGCTGCGACAGCTTCATCCATGTGCTCCAGCTCGCCGACGGCAAGGAACTCCGCCAGATCGAAAGCACCGCCTACATCGCGTCGTCCGTCGCCACCGCCGACGGCCTCGGCTACGTGGGCAACTACGGCAACATCGTCCTCGCCTTCGACCCGAAAGGCGGCGAGGTGAAGTGGAAATACCGCGACCGGAACTTCCCCTACTTTTCCTCCGCCGCAGTCACCGCCGACCGCGTGATCCTCGGTGGCCGCGATAAGCGCCTGCACTGCATCGACCGCGCTTCCGGCAAAGGCGTGTGGACCTTCCAGACGCGCGGCGAGGTGGAAAGTTCGCCCGTCGTCTGCGGCGACGCGATCATCGTCGGCTCGGCGGATGGCCGCCTCTACTGCGTCGCGCTCGCGGACGGCAAAGAGCGCTGGGCCTACGAAATCGGCGCGCCGGTGACGGCATCACCCGCCGTGGCGGACGGACGGATCGTCGTCGGCGCGGAGGACGGCAGCGTGTATTGCTTCGGGGCGAAGTAGCGCGCTGGCGAAACGGTATGGCGGATCGGTTGGGCGCGAAAAATCTAGTCGTGCCACTTTTTTGGATAGCGCCAGGATTTTCCGGCGATTACGGGCGGCGGGCCAAGTCGGGCAGATGGAGTTCGAAAACGGTTTCGGCTTCGTCCGCGCCCTGGCCGGGACGGGGTTCCAGGCCGAGCGTTTGATACGCGCGTTCGAGAGCAGCAGGGTTGTTGCGGAGTTCAGGAAAAACAACGGTGAGGCGCTGTTTGATCCAGCGGCGGGCCATGCCGTTTTCCACGGGATGAACGGCGGGAGCGCTGCGGAAGGCTCGCTGAATGAGTGAGAAGATGCGCGTTTTCATGTCACCCTGATGACCGGCAGCTAGCGGAGAATCTTTGTCGAAAATGATATTGTTCGCCGCTTCGTCGTTTTCGCCGTGGCCTTGCTCTCACGAATGTTGCGGTTACTCGTGCGTTCCTCTCGGCAGCAGAATCTCCGCTGCCTGAGCCACGTCTTTGTCGCCGCGACCGGAGAGATTCGCGACGAGAATTTCGCCCGCGCGCATTTGCGGCGCGACCTTAATCACATGGGCGATGGCGTGGGCGCTTTCGAGGGCGGGAATGATGCCTTCGGTGCGGCTGAGGCGCTGGAAGGCGTCGAGCGCCTCGGCGTCGGTGGCGAAGTCGTAGCCGATCCGGCCCTGGTCGCGGAGGTAGGCGTGCTCGGGGCCGATGGCGGCGTAGTCGAGCCCGGCGCTGACGCTGTGGGTGAGTTGGATCTGCCCGTCGTCGTCGGCGAGGAGGTAAGTCTTGGTGCCTTGGAGGACGCCGAGTTTGCCGCCTTGGAAACGCGCCGCGTGGTCACCGTCGCGGATGCCGCGGCCCCCGGCTTCGACGCCGACCATTTTCACCCCATCGTCCTGGAGAAAGGGCCAGAACAGGCCGATGGCGTTGCTGCCACCGCCGACGCAGGCGACGAGCAAATCGGGCAGGCGGTTTTCGCGTTCGAGGATTTGGCGGCGCGCTTCGTCGCCGATGACGCGGTGAAAATCGCGGACCATCATCGGGTAAGGATGTGAGCCGAGAGCACTGCCGAGGATGTAATGCGTCGTGCGGACATTCGTCACCCAGTCGCGCATGGCTTCGTTGATCGCCTCTTTCAGCGTGGCCTGCCCGGCGGTGACGGCGACGACTTTTGCACCGAGAAATTTCATCCGCGCGACGTTCAGCGCCTGCCGTTCCATGTCCACGGCCCCCATGTAAATCACGCACTCCAGCCCGGCGCGCGCGCAGACCGTGGCGGTGGCGACGCCGTGCTGGCCGGCGCCGGTTTCAGCGATGATCCGCTTTTTGCCCATGCGCTGCGCGAGGAGGATCTGGCCGAGGGCGTTGTTGATTTTGTGCGCGCCGGTGTGAAGGAGGTCTTCGCGCTTAAGGTAGATTTTCGCGCCGCCGAGCTGCTGCGTGAGGCGCTCGGCGAAGTAAAGAGGCGTGGGCCGGCCGGCGTATTCGTGGAGCAGCCAGGCGAGCTGTTTCTGGAAAGCCGGGTCTTCGCGCGCGGCGAGGTATTCCGCCGTGAGATCGTTGAGGGCGGTCATCAGCGTCTCGGGGACAAACATGCCGCCGTAGGGGCCAAAATGGCCGTGGGCATCCGGGAGCGAGGCGAGGTCGAGCATAGGAGCGCGGAGCGTAGGCGCGGGGTGAAGGAGGCGCAAAAGATTTTGCGCGGAGGCGTCCGGGTCGCGAAGCCCGAAGGTTACTTTTTCTGAAACAACTCCGCGACGTCCGTGGGATCGAGATCCGCGAGATCGAAACCGGTACCGGGCGCGCGCGTCGCGGCAAACTGGATGCGCTCGCCGATGGTTTTGGCAGCTGGAGCCGCGTAGTATTTCATGGAGCCGACGGTGAGATGCGTGGGGAAGACGATCACGAGCAGCGCATTTTCATCCACGTTCACCATCAGGGTGCTGTGCCGCTCGCCCTGCTGATACATGCTGGTGAAATTGCTCTCGTTCACGAGTTGGGCCATGAACTGCACGGCATTGTAGGCGTTCGAGCCGAGTGTGGCAAAAGTCGTGGCATCCATGGATTCCTGGGTGCCGCGCTGGTGAATGAGGTACCCGGCTTTCTCGACGAGGAGCGCGACATTGGCCTCGCTTTTGTCCAGCAACTCGCCCATCGCCGCATCGATCGCGTCTATGTCCTCCTGAATAAGCTGGGGAAATTGACCCATGGTCGGGTGCGTTACTTCCGCGCGCCGTCGCTCAGGAATTTGTGGAGCAGCATGCGCGTGATCATGTTCAGCGTCTCGAAGACGCCCGTGCAACTGGCAGCGGAGGCTTCGAAGGACGGCACCTGGACCGCGCGGTTGTTCAGCACGAAATCCATGTATTCGAGAGGCGCGGCGTCGGGCAGATCGCGTTTGTTGTACTGCATCACGATGGGGATGTCATCGAGCTTGAGGTTCAGCGATTTCAGGTTCTCCTCGAGATGCTTAAACGTCTCCACGTTTTCCTCCATCTTGTCGTACTGCGAGTCGGCGACAAAGACGATGCCGTCCACTCCGCGGAGGACGATCTGGCGGGTGGCGTTGTAGATGACTTGGCCGGGAACGGTGAAAAGCGCGAACTTGGTTTTGAACCCGCGGATGGCCACCGCCTCGAGCGGGAAGAAGTCGAAGAACAGCGTGCGGTCGCTACTCGTAGCGAGCGAGGTGAGCTTTCCCTTGGTGGTTGTCTCCGGCACCTGCACATTTTTGTGGACCTGCTCAAGGTTCGTGGTTTTACCGCTCTTCGCCGGACCGTAATAGACGATTTTGACCTGCAGTTCTTTGGTCGCTTGATTGATGATGGCCATGATGGGTGGTGGTTAGACTCAACGAATTTGCCGCCCGATTTCACCGGCGATGATGCGCAGTTCGCGCGTGGGCAGGATGGCTCCGGGATGGCCGAGTACCGCGAAATAGACGGCACCGAGACGGTAGATTTGGCATTGTGCGCCGTGGGTGGTGAAAAGGAGATCGTCCACGTCGCCTAGTTTCATCTCACCGGCGTACTGGTTCAGGCGCGCGAAAATCTGCGGGAGAAACGCGGCGACAACTTCGCTTTTCACGCCATCCGGCAGCGCGGTGGCGACGGGCAACCCTTCCTGCATGGCGACGATCGCACCGGCCACGCCGGCGAGTTTAACCGTACCGGCGACGATGGTCGCGGGGGTAAACTCGTGCTGGTCAGGTGTGCCGAAGATTTCACCGATGGTCCCGGAAACCTTGGCAGTTACAGGCGCGGCGGGTCGGGATGTTGGTTCGGGCGCGGCAGCGGCAGCGGCGGCCGGTGCGGTGGGCAAAGGGGCAGGCGCAATCGGCAGTGGTGCCGGTTGACAGGGGCTGAAGAGGGCGGGAATCGAGTCGTCGAGCACCGCGGCTTTGCGCTCAGGCTGAGCTTTTTTGCCGGAGGAGAGGAAGGCGGGAGCCACGACCTTGAGCGGCAGGAGCAACTCGGTCTGGGAGTCATGCACGCTTGGCTGTGCCGGGGCAGGTTCGAGAGCCGCGCAGATTTCCCCCCACGTAAAAACGACTTTCCCTTTTGCCAAACCGGCGGAAACGGCGCTGCCTGGCAACGTCACGGTGGTCGCGGGATTGAAGGCGGAAATTTCGCTGCGGATCGGCTCCGGCCAGGCACCGGCAAGTGCGGAAAGCGCGAGCTTGAGATTCGGCAATTCCGTGGTGGTGACCGGAGCGGCGGCGGCCGCGAGTTCGGGCAAGGGTGTGGAGGGATGCGGCGCGCTCATCCCGGCAGGCGGCGGCACGATGCGCATAGTCGTCGGCGGGATGAGATCGGCAGGCTTGGCTGGTGCAACGGCGGGGATGTTGGGTTCCGGTGCGATACCTCGCGCGGGCGGCTGAAAATCAAGCGTGGTGGAATCGCGACGTCGCGGATTCTCCGGCGTGGTCGGTGCGATTTGGTGGGGATTGGCGGCGTTGCCGAAAAGTGAGAACTCGCTCTCGGGCGCGTCGAGCGACCGTTGATCATTGCGACGTTTCAGCGTCTGTGGGTTCACGTGGCGAAAGACTTCCTTGAGCGGAATTTCGACCTGCCGTTTCTCGCCGGGCGGGAGCGGACCGAAGACGCCGGGTGGAGCCTGTCGATGGAGGCTGGCGAACGAGATTTTCACCGTACCGGTGGCAAGTTGCCGATGGATCAATTGCACGGGAAACGAGATGGTCGCAGTGCTCTCCGGCGGTGCGATGACGAAGGATTTCAGCTCTTCGGGAAACCGGCTGATGATCGCCGCAAGCGAGAGATGCGCGACTTCCACGCTGGGCGATGGGCCACCGGCGGTGTTCGGCTCGCTCGCTGGCGTGTGGCGAGGTGGCGCGGCGGGGCGCGATGGGGTCGGGACAGCCGGTGCGGGTTTGGCGACGACGGCGGCGGGGGCAAAAAATTTCCGAAAAATGGAGATCATGAAACGGCGGAGCTAACCCTCCAAATGAGCAGACCGAGTGCCATTCCACCGACCGTGAGAGAATATGACCGACCGCCGGAGTTGGCCCGCGGCGTGCTAGAAACGAGCAGTCCGCGGCCCGAGAAAATCTGGACCGGAACGCACTCACAATACACCGACCCGCACGCCCACCCGCCCATGCCCGCCCGGCAGAAAATCCTCATTCTCGACGACGAACACGACATTCTGGAGATCTATCAGGAGATCCTCGCGCGGCTGCCCAGCCAGCCGGAGATCTACACCTCCGACACCGGTGCCCGCGCCATTGCCCTGCTGGAGAGCGAGAATTTCAACCTCCTCCTCGCGGATCTGCGCATGCCGCAAATGGATGGCTTTCAAGTGCTGGCCATCGTCCGGCGGAAATTCCCCACGCTCCGGGTCGTGGTCATGACGGCGGCGGAAGACGAGCAGTTTCGCGCTCGCGCCTACGCCATGGGCATCGACCTCTATATTGAGAAGCCGAAGACCGGCAAAGAGATCATCAATTTTGTGGATTGCATCGAGTCCATGTTGGAGAAAGACGACGCGGGTGGTTTTCGCGGTGTGCAAAGCAAGACGCTGGTGGACATCGTCCAACTTGAATGTCTCACGCAGAGTTCAGCGATTTTGAAGATCGCGAGCGCACACGGCGAGGGACGCATTTGGATTCACCGCGGGGAAATCATCGACGCAGCGACTGGCGAATATCTCGGTAAGGAGGCGTTTTTGGAAATGCTCCGCTGGAAGGCCGGCAGCTTCGAAATTCTACCCTCCGATGTTCCGCGGCCGCGCACGATTTTCTCCTCCTACGAGAGTCTGCTCATGGAAACGGCGCAGACCATTGACGAGACGGATACCGGCGCGCCAGCCGGCGAGGAGATGAATTCGCTGGCGGGTTTTGCGCGTTTCAAGGGTGTGCAGTCGGTCGTCGCCGTGGACGTTGCCGATCAGGGAAAAGTGGCGCATTGGGGCGCGGAAAACGCCGAAGAATTGGCCTCGTGGATTCATCAAACCACGCGAGCCTTGCACGGTTTGGGCGAGCGTCTCCAAGGCGGGCCGCTGGAGCAGATCGAAGCGCTCGGGCCGCAACGGCACCTCGCCATCATTTCCAGTGACACGCAGGATCTCGGCGTGGGCTTCACCCGCTCGGCCTCGCTCCCCTACATCCGCGAAACGATGAAACAAATCGAAGCCAAATGGGCCTCTTGAAACCTTTCAACCGCGCCAAAGCGCCCACCCTGAATCGGCTGCCGAACGGCTGCTACACCGTCCATCGCGGCGGCGAAATCGTCGCCTCTACGCTGCCCTCCACTTTCTCTCGTGCCACCATGGCCGAGATCGGCAAAGTGGTGATCGAGGCTTTTCATTCCGCCCAGAATGCCAATCTGCCCCTGACCGATCTGCATCTGAAGTTCAGCGGCATCACCATTACTGCCCGCGAGATGCGTGGCGGTGCCCTCGTCTTTCTCCAGCCAGTCACCTTGCATCTGCCACAAGCTCAAACTCCGCCCGCCATGCACTCCAAAAACCTCGATGAATTCCTCCTCCACCTCGAAAACTACATCGAGTGCTGGAAGCAATTTAACCACTACGTGAACCTCGCGCGGGACAAGAAGTTTGTGCGTGAAGACGAGACGCAGTTTCTTGAAATCAAGAGTGTCATTGCGCAGGGGCTCGAAGCGATCATCGCGTCCACCGAAAAAGGCGGGCCGAAAAAGGACGAGGTCCACGCCCTTTTTGCCAACGCCCCGAGTCTGCGCTACCTCGCCGACGCGCCCGAGGCCATCCCGACCGTGGAAGGCCAGTGGCACAAGACTTACCTCGGCCTGCAATCGCTCCTCGGCCAACTCAAAGTCCAGCAGAACAAAGCCGAGAAAGGCTCCAGTTGGAGTCTCTTCGGGCGCAAGTAGGCGATCCCGTGGTAGGGAGCGCGCCCGGCGGGATTCGAACCCACGACCGCCGGATTAGAAATCCGATGCTCTATCCAACTGAGCTACGGGCGCCTTGCTGAAACTTCCGCTGCTCTCTTAGCACGCCTCGTGGGATTTTCACCGTCGTTTTCCGCTGAGCGGGCTGTGGGAATAATCGCGGTGGCTTTTGGAACGTTGGCATCCTCGGGTTTGAGACTGGCAGCGGTGGAGGTAAATCGGGAGGATTATGCTGCTGTTATTACCCATGTTTTCGCTTGCCGAATCCCCCACATATCGTGGACGCCTCGCTCCCTCTCCGACTGGCTACCTGCATCTGGGCCACGCCCGGACTTTTTGGATCGCGCAAGAGCGCGCGGCGGTGGCGGGCGGGGCGCTGATTTTGCGTAGCGATGACCTTGATCGTACGCGGTGCCGGGCGGAGTTCAGCGCGGCGATGGTCGAGGATCTGCGCTGGCTGGGCTTGCGCTGGAGCGAGGGGCCGGATGTGGGCGGGCCGCACGCGCCTTACACGCAGAGTGAGCGTATGCCGCACTACCGCGCGGCTTTTGAGAAGCTGCGCGCGCTCGGCGCGATCTACACGTGCCACTGCTCGCGGCAGGATGTGCTCCGCGCGCTCGGTGCGCCGCACGCGGGGGATGACGAGCCGGTTTATCCGGGGACGTGTCGCCCGGCGGGAGGCGCGAATGACGAATGGCGAATGACGAATGATGAGGTCAACTGGCGCTTCCGGGTGCCGGATGGGGAAACGATCTCGTTCACGGACGGCGCGCTCGGGTCGCATGCGGAAATAGTGGGGCGCGATTTCGGCGACTTCCTCGTCTGGCGCAAAGACGGACTGCCGAGCTATCAGCTCGCGTGCGTGGTGGATGACGCGGCCATGGGCATAACCGAAGTCGTGCGCGGGGCGGATTTGCTCACCAGCACCTGCCGCCAACTCCTGCTGTATCGCACTCTGGAATTGGTTGCGCCCGTGTTTTACCACTGCCCGCTAATGACCGATGTGGACGGCGTCCGCCTCGCGAAGCGCGACGCCGCTACGAGTCTGCGTGCGCTGCGGGCGGCCGGGGCGACGCCGGATGGGTTGCGCGCGCGGTTTTAATGTGCGGCCACGGCGTCGTCGTCGGTCAGTTCCTTTTTCGGATGAAAGGCGACGGCGAGGAGAAGCATGGCGCCGATGGCGAGCGCGGCGGGCACGAGGAAGAGTTTGCTCCAATCCATGCCTCCGCCGGCGACCGCGAATTTGGCGTTGCCGTAGTAGATCCAGAAGATCTTCGCGAGGATATCGCCGAGGCCGAAGATCATAAGGTTGAACAAGCCCTGGGCGCTCGTGCGAATGTCGTTGGGGAAATTTTTCTCCACGAAGATATACACCGTGGCGAAGTAGAAGGCGTAGCAGATGCCGTGGATGAGCTGGACGCTGACCATGAGCCACTGGTGGTTGGGCAGGTAGGCATACACGAGGAAGCGCAGGGCATGGCCGGCGATACCGACGAGCATGGTGACTTTCCAGCCGAGGCGTTTCAGCGTGGCTCCGAGGATGACCATCGTCAGCATCTCGGCGATCTGGCCCACGCTCATGACGGCTTGGGTCCAGTTGGCGGGAATGCCGACGCTGGCGCTTTTGAGAAAGCTGTCTGTGTGGAAGAAGTAGGTGTTGTGAACGAACGAGTCGATAAGAGTCACCAGCCACAGCACGAGGATGACGGGATGCCGCAGCACCTTGAACGCTTTCACGAAAGCGAGGGAATCGCCGGGCTCGCCCTTTTTCGGCGGAGTGTTCGGTAGCGTGAGGCTGAAGGCGGCCAGCACCAGCGACGCGACGCCCGCCACGATGTATGTCCAGCGCGTGCCGGCGATGAGTTTTTCACCTTCCAGCGGACTGCCAAACGCCGTGCCGAGCCAGCTCACAAATCCCGTAGTGTGGGCCGCCGCGACTTGGTCCCAGTCCACGAGGAGAAAAATGAAAGGCCACGCCGCGAGAATCCAACCGACGGTGCCGCCCATGCGGACGAAACCATAGTCGCGGGCGGCATCCTTGATGTTGGCAAAGACAAGCGTGTTGGCGATGGACATGGTCGGGACGTAGAGGAGGCAGTGGACCGACATGAGGGTGAAAAATGCCCAGAACGGCGCGGGATGCGTTGGGCTGGCGGGGTTCAAAAATCCGAGTGCGAGGATGGCGAGGCCGCCGACGAAATGGCTGAATGCCATGAATTTTTCCGCGGCGAAACGGCGGTCGGCAAATTCATTGCTGAAGACCATCCCGACAATCGCGGAGACGGGAAAGGCGAGCAGGATGGCGAGTTGCTCATTTCCGGTGAAACCCATCGCCGGAAGGTATCCGAAGATTTTTGGCAGCCATGCGCCCCAGATGAAGAACTCGAGCACCATCATGAGGAAGAGTTTGAAGCGGGGAGTTGAATTCATGGCGCGTGTGTAGGAGGTCGTGCGGGGGGCGACAAGTCTGCGCGACGGAAAAAGTCGCGTGGTGGTGTGCCGCGAGGGCGCTAAAGGAAGGAGAGCTTCGTCACGTTGGACGCTTGGGCGGCACTGAGGACGTCCATGAGGCGTTCGTGACGAGTTTGCGGACTCGGCCGGATGAAGACCGGGTCTTGGTTTCCAAATTGCGCGATGGTGCTTGTCAGCCAGTCGCGCAGGCCGGCGAGGTTCTTGTCCGCCGGGGTGCCGAACGGCTGGCCGTTCATCGTCACCTGACCTTCGGCAGAGATGTCGATGAGGACGGTGTTGATTACTGTAGGGGTCGGCGACCCGCTGGGATGGCGGGGGGCCGGGAGCGCAATGCTCAGCTCTTTTTCCGAGATCTGCTGGCCAGCGCTGGCCATGAAAAAGAGCATCAGCACGAAAACGACATCGACCATCGGAGCGACCTGAAAGCCCATGTCGCCTTCGGTGGAGCTTGCAGATGCGGCCATAGGTAAGTGGGGGAGAAAAACGTCAGTCGTTAGCTGAAGGAGAGGTTTGTCACTCCCGACGCCGCGGCGGCGTTGAGGACGTCGATGATGCGTTCGTGGCGGGTCTGGGGATTCGGGCGAACGATCACGGGATTTTTCTGCGAATTGAATCCTCCCAAGGCGTCAGCTGCACCGGAGTCGCCGACGATGGATTTCAGCCACTCGCGCAACGCCATCAGGCTTTTATCGGTCGGGGTGCCGTAGGCTTGCCCGTTCGCCGTGACCTGCCCTTCGGCGGAAATATCAATGACGATCGGGGTGGATGGGGTTGAGTCGCTTTTGGCTCCGCTGGGCAGGGAGATGTTTAGCTCATTCTCCGAGATCTGCTGGCCGGCGCTGGCCATGAAAAAGAGCATGAGCACAAAAACGACATCCACCATTGGGGCGATTTGAAAGCCCATGTCGCCATCTTCGGAGCCTACGGATCCAGCCATGTGTCAGTGAAAGTTGAGAGGTTGGTTGGGTTCAGTCAGGGTGCCGCCTTGGGCGTGGGAGCATCGCTGCCCTCTTTATCCACGACGGAGAAAGTAACTTTGCCCACTCCAGCCTGACCAGCCACGAGCATGACCGAGCGCAGATATTCGTAACGGACGTTGCGGTCGGCGCGAATGAGAACGCGGGTTTCGGGAGCGTCCTTAACTGCTTTCGCGAGGAGATCGGCGATCTGCTCGGCGCGGTCGTACTGGTGTTCGGAAACGTCGATGCTGCCGGCGTCGTTAAACTGATTCCACAGGACGTTGATCAGCACCTCGCCCTTGGGTTTGGTGCGCTTCTTGGCGTCCTTTGCCACGGGCAGAATCACGCCTTCATTGACCTGCAGGATTTCCGACGTGCTGATCGCCATGAAAAAGACGAGCAGCACGAGCAGAATGTCGATCATGGGAGCGATCTGAAATTCCGGATCCTCCTCGGGCACGAGCCGCGTCTGCTTGCGGGCGTCTTGGGCATGGGAGGCGCGGGCCATGGGGAGAAAGGTTTAAGCTGCCCAGTCGAGCGTAGTGCCGCAGTGCGGGCAGGGGTTCACGCCAGGGGTAACGGCACCATTGCAGACGGGGCACGCGGTCGTGAGGGCGATGGAGACTTTGCGCACACCCGGATTGTAGCCCGGTGCCGGTGCTCCGGCGTCGAAATTTGCGCCGATCTGCACGCCCGCCAGTTCGTCGTATGGGATGTCGAGGAGCAGCGTGTTCACCACGTCGTCGGCGTGGACGATGCACATCTGCGCCATATTACGGAAGATGTAGTAGGCGACAAAGGCCGGAATGGCGATGAAGAGGCCGCTGGCGGTAGCGAGGAGCACTTCACCGATTTTTCCGGCGAGAGCCCCCGGGTTTTTCATACCGCTGGTGCCGAGCACGGCGAAAGCCCCCATCATGCCGATGACCGTGCCGAGCAGCCCGATCATGGGGCTGACGACGCCGATTACAGAGAGGTAGCTGTTACGCGTGCGGAGCGTGGAGGCTTCGCGCAAGCCGTGTTCAGCGACTGCTCCTTCGACAGCCTCCTTGCCGCGCCCGAGGCGGCTGAGGCCGGCCTTGAGGACGTTTGCGAGGTAGTTTTTATTGGCCGCGCAGGTCGCCCACGCTTCCTGATAATTGCCGGCGGCGAGGGTCTGATCGAGCGCTTGAATAAGAGGCGGCGGGGCCAGCTTGTCCTTCCGCAGTGACATGATGTTTTGGATGATGAAGGTGACCATCGTGACCGAGGTCCCGATAATACACACCCAGATCAGCATGATCAGCGGCCCGCCATCCATGATCGTGTGCAGTATGCTGTGGTTTTGCGGCGCCGCGCCGTCGCCCTCCGTTGTGGCATCCTGCGCGAAACCCAAGGCGCTGGTGAGGCAGAGCACTGCGATGAAAACGGTGAGCGGGAGGAATCGGCGGAGCTTGATTGGAATCATGGTGGGTTGGAAAAAGTAGGTCGATTTTTATGGGACGGTGACTTCCGGATGCTGGCTGCGGAGGGTATCGGCCCGTTCTTGGGCCTGCGCCACGGCAGCGCGATCATGATAGAAGATAGTAACGGTGCGCAAATAATCTTCCAGTGCCCCGCCGAAATTACTTTCGGCTTCCTTGATCTGTCCACTGGCGAGAAAGGCCTGACTGTAAGCGAGGGCGTTGGCCCCGCCGAGCGCTTTCTCCTTGAGCGCGGCTTCCGTGATCGTGGTGAGCTTTTGCTTTGCCACTGGGAGGTTCTTTTTTGCGATGGCGATGCGCGCGCCGATGACCTCGCCGGCGGTCGATCCACCAGCCGGGTAGGCTTTGGTGAAATTGCCGTACTCCACTTCCGCACGGCCGGTGTCATTCAGTGCGAGATGCACCTCCACGAGTAGCGCTGCCGCCTGCTGCGCCCACGGCGTGGGCAGCCCGCGAAAACGGTCCGTCACGTTTTTAACGAGGCCGAGCGCCTTCGGATAATCTTTAGCCTGAAACGCCTGCTGTGCCTGCGCCAACTCCGGCGGCGCGGCCATCGTCACCTGGCTGATGTCCGCGAGCGGGATCGGACGGTCCCCGTTTCCTTCCCGTAAAACGAGCGCCGTCCCGCTGACTCCGACGACCTTGGCCTTCATCCTTTCCCCTTTTACCACGAGGTCGGCTTCGATTTGCGCGAGCGCCGGGCCAGCGAGCAGTAAAAGACTGCCTCCGGTAAATAGGAGTTGCTGGAAATAGGCGGGGAAACGTAGCTTCATCGGCTCGGCGGGCGGCAAGCTAGTGACGGCCCCCGGCAAACGCAACCTCGAAACTTTCCATCATGTTAAACAAGCTTATCCGGCGCTATCAGCAGCCGCTCCTCATCGTTTTCACGGTGGTCATCATTATCACTTTCGTGGCATTTTTTGACCGGAGCGGAGGCTTTCTCGGCCAGGGACGTAGTGAGCGGGCGGGCACGATTTACGGACAGTCGGTGACGCAGGTCCAAATACTTCGCGAGGGGCGAAAGTTCACGCTCGCCCGCGATCTCGGCCTGCAGGAGTTGCTCAGGGCCGTCATCGGCCAGGCCAACAGCGAGGCAGAGGCCATCGACAGTTTCACCTGGAACAGCATGGTTCTGCGCCACGAGGAGGATGAACTCGGGATTAACGCCACGACGGACGAAGTTTTCGCCGCGATTCAGGGCCTCCGTATTTTCCAGACAGGTTCGGCGTTCGATCCGAAGCGCTATGAAATGATCAGCAAGGACATCCTCGGCCCGCGTGGTTTTGACGGAAAGCAGATCGAGGATCTGGTGCGTGACGAATTGCGGTTGAAAAAGCTGAAGGCGGTCCTCGGCACCACCACCGTACCGGCGGCCAGCGAAGTGCGGGCGTTGTTTGATCAGCGCAACCAAAAGACCGAGGCGTCCGTCGTCCGGCTGAAACTCGACGATTTTCTTGCCACAGCCACCGCGCCGGATGAGGAGGTGCAAAAGCGTTTCGAGGAGCGCAAAGCCGACCTCAAGTCCGAGGAAAAGCGCAAGGTGCAGGTCGCCGCTTTCATCCTGCCGACGACGGACAAACCGCTCGAAGGCAAGGCGCGCGGGGAGGCGCTCGGCAAGCTGGCCGCCGCGGCGGAGGAATTCTCCGTGGCGATGACGGAAAAGGATGCCGACTTCACGGCGGTCGCCGCCAAAGCCGGGGTAAAAGTGGAGGAAACCGCGGAGTTTGCGCGACGCGACGCGCCGCCATTGTTCAGCGGATCGGCTGAGGTGGTCGCCGCGGCGTTTAAGCTCACCATGAAGCAGCCCACCAGCGATGTCATCAGCACCGACCGCGGCTACTACGCGCTCCGCCTCACCGGGATCGCCGAGGCGCGCCCGCTCACCTTCGACGAGGCCAAGCCGCAGCTCGCCGAGCAGATCAAACGCGAGCGCGCCAAGGAGGCGATGGAACTCAAGGCGACGGACATCCGCACCAAGCTCGACACCGAACTCAAGGCCGGGAAATCCATGGCCGAAGCTGCCGCCGCCGCTGGGGTGAAAGCTGATGCCTTTGGCGCCTTCTCCCAAGCCGAGCCGAAGTTTGAGGGGCCGGATGCCCGCGAGGTAATGATGACCGCTTTCAACCTGAAGGAAGGCGAACTCAGCTCCTTCGTCCCCACGATGGCGGGCGGCATCCTCGTGCGCGCGGACAAACGCCCGCCGATCGACGATTCCAAATTCGCCGCGGAAAAGGACATGCTCAGCGAAAACCTCGCGCAGTTCTCGCGCGAGGCGATGTTCGCCGAGTGGCTGAAGCTGCGCCGCGCAGAGGCCCGCGTGATGGTGCCGAAGCGCGGCTGACGCGTCCGCTTTTCCCCGGCGAGAAAATGGACACGCCGCCCGAGGTCGAGGAACTCTTCGACGACGCCAATGGCGACCTCGCACTCGGCGATCTCGCCGCCGCCGCCGCCAAATACGCACGCTGCACCGAACTGGTGCCGGAGTTCTTCGACGGCTGGCACGCGCTCGGCATGGCGCTGATGAAACTCGGCCGCTACCCCGAAGCCATCGCCGCCGGCCTCCGCACCGTCGAGCTGCGCCCCAATGACCAGCTCGCCTGGTCCAGCCTCTCGCTCTTTTACGTCCGCGCCGGCCAGATCCCCGAAGCGGAATCCGCCGGCGCAAAAGCGAAGATCCTCGGCTGGGGCGGGAAGATCAAAAAGCCCGCGTGAGTTTGCCCGGCTGGCGTGCTAGTTTCCGCACCATGTCCGTGAAAGAAACCATTCACCAGTGGGTTGACGAAATGCCCGATGACGCCCCGGCGCTTCTCGATTTCTACGAACGCATCCGTCTCAACCGCACGATCGATGAGGCCCGCAGCGACATCGCGGCAGGGCGGGTGCTGACGTGGGAGGAAGCGGACCGACGGATGAAGGAAAAATGGGCGAAACGCGACTCGAAGTCATCCTGACCGAGCGCGCTTGGAGCGACTTGGAAGAGATCGACAACTACTGGACCAGGCGCGACGAAGCGTGGCGCGGGGAAAAATACTATGGCGATCTGCGGGATGCGGCAGTTCATGAACTCGGAGACGCTGCCACCGCGCGCCGCGGACGGCCCGCGAGGAATTGCGACCGCCCCGGCGTGCAGGAGATTCTCGTTTTCGGGACCTACCGCATCCTATACCAAATCAACCCCGCGTTTGACCGCGTCGAAATTCTCCACTTCTGGCACAGCCACCGCGCCCCTCCGCACCTCGACTGATTTCCATCCATGCCCCATCCCTTCTTCATCACCACCGCCATCGACTACACCAACGGCGCGCCCCACATCGGGCACGCTTACGAGAAAGTGCTGGCCGATGTCCTCGCGCGCTATCACCGGCTAAAGGGCGACGACGTTTTCTACCTCACCGGCGTGGATCAGCACGGGCAGAAGGTGCAGCAGTCCGCGGAAAAGCAGGGCGTTGCGCCGCAGCAATTCGTTGATGCCATCACCGCGAAATTTCGCGCGCTGTGGGAGAAACTCGACGTCCGTTACGACGGCTGGGCTGCCACCACCGACCCGCTTCACAAGGAATGTGTGCGCGCCAATCTCCAAATGCTCTGGGACGACAAAGATCCCGCCACCGGGGCGAGCCGCTGGCTCTACAAAAAGAGCGAAGGCGGCTACTACAGCGTCCGCCAGGAGCAATTCCTCACCGACAAAGAGCGCGGCGCAGACGGCGAATTCGGTCCCGAGTGGCAGCCTGTCGAATTCCGCGAGGAGGAAAACTTCTACTTCCGCCTCAAGGACCACAAACAGTGGCTCCTTGACTTCATCGATAAACGCAGCGCCGACGGCCATCCCTTCGTCGTGCCCGACTTCCGCGTCGGCGAACTCCGCAACGCCGTCGAGAAGCTCGAAGGCGACCTGTGCATTTCCCGCCCCGCCGCGCGACTACAGTGGGGCATCCCATTTCCCGAGAGCTTCGGCGCGGGCTTCGTCACCTACGTCTGGTTCGACGCTCTCGTGAACTACATCAGCTTCGTCCCCGGTCACGATCCGCGGGCCAAGGGCGACGCGAATTCCGAATTCGCCCGCTGGTGGCCCGCGCTCCACGTCATAGGCAAGGACATCATGATCCCCGCGCACGGCGTCTATTGGCCGATCATGCTGAAGGCGCTCGGCTTCAAGGACGAGGAAATGCCCACGCTCCTCGTTCACGGCTGGTGGAACATCGCCGGCGCGAAAATGAGCAAGAGCCTCGGCAACGTCATCGACCCCGACGCTCTCGCCGACAAATACGGCGCGGAAGCGCTGCGGTATTATTTGATGAGTGACATCGCCACCGGCAAAGACGCGGACTTTAGCGAAGAGCGTCTTGTCCAGCGTTACAATAGCGACCTCGCCAATAGCCTCGGCAACCTGCTCAACCGCTCGCTGAACATGGCGGCTAAGTATCGAACGGGAAGGCTAACCAAGCCAACCGACGCGCAGAAGCATTTGAACCTTGTTGATCCGGCCGATGATTCCCAAATCAACCTAGTCTGGCTGTGCGAGCGGCAAGTCAGACGTTTCGGCGAAACCATGAGTGAGCACGATCCCGATAAGGCATCGGCTGCGATTCGTACTTTATGCGAGTGGGACAATCTGCTCGTCGAGAAGGCAGCCCCTTGGAAGCTCGCAAAAGACCCTGCGCAGGCCGAGCAACTCGACGCCGTCCTTTACCACCTCGCCGAATCCCTCCGCATCATCGCCATCCTTATCTCCCCCGTACTCCCGCAAGCCGCGCACGGCATCTTCGATCAACTCCGGTGGAAACTCGACGAAGTCGGGAAGGAATCCCGCTTCCGCCTCGCCGACGCCCAATGGGGCGGCCTGCCCGACGGCCACGTCCTCGGCCAGCCCACGCCGCTCTTTCCCCGCATCGAAATCCCCGCCGCCTGACGGCGCTCGCGCGACGTGCCCGGCGTGCAACCGACCGGAACTCCGCCGCTACTTCCCCGCCGCCGGCTTTTTCTCGTAGATCGCGATCGTCGTGATGAAATCCACGGCGCGCTGAAGCGCCACGTCGCGGAGCGGCGGCTTGGGCCTTTCACCTTTGTTTTTTTGCAGCGCCTGGATGGCGTCGAGTTCGGGATTGGTGCCGGCGACGAGCGCGGCCTCGTTCATGCGGGCGCGCTCGGTTTCGAAGACGAATTCGCCGACGCCTTTTTCGAGTTCGCGCTTGAGCACTTCGTTGGTCGTTTCCTGCGGCACCTCCACCGCGAGGTCGGGCTTCACGCCGCCGGGAAAGACGGCCACATTGTCCGGCAGGCCAATTTCGGCGACGGCGACGCGGAGGAGTTTGCCGCCGGCCAGCGGCAACTCGGCAAATCCGACGGCTTCGCCTTTCGTCCGCTGGCCGATGATCATCGCGCGGATATGGGTGCGCAGCACGGAGGCAATGATTTCGGCGTTGCCGGCGGTGTCGCGGTCCACGAGCACAACGACGATGCCGCGGTATTTCGGGTCGTCTTTCGAGGTGAGGATTTGCTCCTGTTTGATGTTCGGCTTCTTGACCGAAAAGAGCACTTTGCCCTGTGGACAAAAGCGCCGGCAGACCTCGGCAGTTTGCTCAAACTCCGCGCTCGGTGGCGTGGCGCGCAGATCGAGCACCAGCGCGCCGAGCTTTTTCTCGGTGAAATTCGCGAGTGCGGCGTCGAGTTCTCCCAGGTTACGCGGGGCGGTCGCGCCGAGCCGCGCGTAGCCGATGCGGGCATCGAGGATTTCCGCGCGAAACGGGCCGGCCTCGCTCGCAGCGACGGTGCGGGCTTCGACAATGGCGGCCCCCGGCGCGATGCGGTCGATGATGCCCTGCACGCTGGCGCGCTTGAGATCGTCTTCGGAAAGGGCGTCGGGGTTGATGTAGTTTTCCTTGAGCAGGGAAATGACTTGGTCGAGTTCCGCGTCGGTGAGCGAATCGACGGCGGAGCGCGTGGTCAGCGGCTCACCGGGCTTGGTGGGTTTCGGCGGTTTCGGCGCGGGCTTGGGGGGCACAGCGACGGGCGATTCGGGCGGATTTTCGGCGGGCGTCGTTTCGGGAGTCGCTGGTTTTTCGGGCGTCGCCGGAGCGTCGGGCTTTTTCTCCGGCGCGGGATTCTCCGGCGCAGGTGCGGGCTCTGGGGCTTGCGCGCAGAGGAGCGGAGCGGAGGCGAAAAGGAGCGCGGCCAGCGCGGACGCCACGGGGAGTTTCATAAAGTGGCGGGAAGCTAGGCGCTCAGACCTTTCACTGCAATATCGCGCCGATACTGCCGGCCCTCGAAGCGGATGCCCTCAACGGCAGCGTAGGCCTTTTCCCGCGCCGCGGACAGATCGGCGGCGAGCGCGGTGACGCCGAGCACGCGCCCGCCGGCGGTGACGATGCGTTCGCCGTCGCGCCGCGTGCCGGCGTGAAAAACGGTGATGCCGTCCGCGACACCGTCGAGCCCGCTGATCGGTCGTCCGCTCGCGTAGCTGCCGGGGTAGCCGCCGCTGGCGAGGATGACGCAGACGGCGGCATCCGCTTTCCATTTGGCCTGCACTGTCGCGAGACATCCGTCGATCGTCGCTTCGAGCAGCTCCACAAGGTCGCTGTCGAGACGGGTCAGCAGTACCTGCGTCTCCGGGTCGCCGAAGCGGCAGTTGAATTCGAGCACCTTCGGACCGTCGGCGGTAATCATCAGGCCCGGAAAAAGCATGCCGCGGTAGTCGAGCCCGTCCTTCGCCAGACCGGCGATGAAAGGTGCGAGCACTTCGCGATGAATGCGCTCCTCCATCGCGGGCGTGACGAGTTTCGCCGCCGGACTGAAGGTGCCCATGCCTCCGGTGTTCAGGCCGAGGTCGCCGTCGAGCGCGCGCTTGTGATCCTGCGCGCTGGGGAAAAGGAGGTAGTTTTTTCCATCCACGAGCGCATGGATGGAGCACTCTTCGCCGGTGAGAAATTCCTCAATGACCACGCGCTGGCCGGCGTCGCCAAACTTGCGCGCGTCCATGATTTCGTGGATGGCCAGCGCGGCCTCCCACGAGTTTTGCGCGATGATGACGCCTTTGCCGAGCGCGAGGCCGTCGGCTTTCACAACGAGCGGATAGCTCATGCCGCGGCAGAATTGCTGCGCCTCGCTGCTGTCGCAAAAACTACCCGAGCGCGCGGTCGGGATGCCGTGGCGCTGCATGAATTCCTTCGCGAAAACCTTCGACGATTCGAGCTGCGCGGCGCGTTGCGTGGGGCCGAAGATGCGCAGCCTGTGGCTTTGAAAAAGATCGACGATGCCGGCGGCGAGCGCGTCGTCCGGACCGACGACGGTGAGGTCGATGCGCTCATCTTTGGCGAACTGCACGAGCGCGGCGTGCTCGGTGACTTTGAGCGGCACGCAGGTGGCGAGCTGCGCGATGCCGGCATTGCCCGGCGCGCAAAACACGGCGCTGACGCGGGGTGACTGGCGGAGTTTCCAGACGAGCGCGTGTTCGCGCCCGCCACTGCCGAGGACGAGGATTTTCATAAGCGAAAGGCGCGGAGCGTAGGCGACGCCACAGCGCGAGGCAACAGGCTCAGCGGCGCTGGAGCAGCAAGCCCACGGGGCAGTGATCGGAGCCGGTGATGTGCGGGTGAATCGTGGCCGCTTTCAGCCGCGGACGCAGCGCGGCGGAGCAGAGGAAATAGTCGATGCGCCAACCAATGTTCCGCGCGCGCGCCGAGCCCATCTGGCTCCACCAGGTGTAGTGCCCACCGCCCGGCTCGAAGACGCGGAAGGTGTCGAGCAGGCCCGCCGCCACGAAGGCGTCGAAGCCCGCGCGCTCCTCCGGGGTGAACCCGTGTGTCTTCACGTTTTCCTTGGGACGCGCGAGGTCGAGCGCGGTGTGGGCGACGTTCATATCGCCGCAGCAAATGACCGGCTTCTGCACTTCGAGGTTTTTCAGGTGCGCGAGAAAATCGCGGTCCCATTGCTGGCGATAGGGCAGCCGCGTCAGTTCCCGTTTCGAGTTGGGCACATAGACGTTCACGAGAAAAAAGTCGGTGTATTCCGCGGTGATGACGCGGCCCTCGCGGTCGTGCTCGTCAATACCGATGCCGTTCGTCACCGCGAGTGGCTTCGCGCGGGAAAAAATCGCCGTGCCCGCGTAACCCTTCTTCTCCGCCGAATTCCAAAACGGCGTGTAGTCCGCAAACTCGCCGGGCAACTCCACATCCGCCGCCGTGGCCTTGGTCTCTTGCAGGCAAAGGATGTCCGGCTGCTCCGCGGCGATAAATCCTGGCAGGCCCTTTTTCAAAGCCGCGCGGATGCCGTTGACGTTCCAGGAGATGAGTTTCATGAGCCGCGCATCCAACCGGAAAGCGCCGCGTCGAGGCAAGCGCCAGTGGCTGCCTCTTTTCGTCCGCGCGAGACGCCTGTTCAGATTGACGGCAGGCCCTCGTCCGTCCTGCGCGACGTTTTACACCGTCTCCCCGCCGCCATCGGCAAAGGCCGACAGGTAGCAGAACTCGACATGGAGTCGCCGCTGGAGATTCATCAATTGCGTATCGAGGCGGTCGGTGTCCACATGCTCATCGGCATCATCGATCTCCGCGTCTTTCGCTTCGATGGCTTTGATCAGGAAGTCGATGGTCGAGAAATAGAGTTCGCGCTGCATGGACTCGGGAAAAGCAGGACGTGCGCCTGAGTGGCGAGCGATTTGCCAGGCGGTGCTGCCGCCGGTGAGCGCGGACAGCGTGGTGTCTTCCAATCGGGGCCATAACGATGATTTCTCCGTCCAGTAATTCGACGCGGTCGCTTTCTTCGAGAATGCCGGCATGGACCAGCTTGTGATATTCCCCAGTGGTGAAACGCCGGGTTTCCGCATGTGCGATCATGACGGGGAGGATGTTACGCGCCGGGGGGATCACAACACTCTGCTATGCCGCAACTGCGAGCACCGTTCACTGTGTCCCCTCATCGACGGCGCCCCCGCCAGGAAGCGGTGCCGGCGCTCCTTTTCCTGCGGCTTCGGCAGGGGCCTTGCCCTTCCAAACGAGCACCTGCTTGTCCGCAAGCAAGCGCTCCTGAAGTTTGCCGTAGTCCACTTTCTGCACGCTCGTCTTTGCATCAATGGCCAGGGCGGCGGCGGTGCCCGCGGACTGCCCGAGGATCATAAAGACCGGCTCCATACGAATACTGCCGTAGGCGATGTGCGAAGCGGAAAGGCTGACGGGCACGAACAGGTTTGCGCATTCATTCTCCGCGGGGACGATGCTGCGATAGCTGATGGGATATGGCGTGGGCGGACGAATCTGCACGTCACCTTCGTTGCGCACCTTCCCGTCGATCACGACGCGCTGACAGTTGTGCGAATCCATGTTGTAACTCGCGAGCCCCACGGAATCCTCGGCCTTCCGATGACCCATGCAATCATGCTCGGTCATCACGTAGGGCGAGATCATCCGGCGTCCCTCGCGAATGTAGAGTTCGTGCGGCCAGCCAGCGGTGTCGGGAAATTCGCCGGGATCCAATCCCCACGCCCGTACTTTCTCGCGCGTCGCGGCGGGCACGGCTTCGTCATTCGCGGCAAACCACGCGAGGCCCTGCTGATAGAGCACATGATCCTGAAAAATCTTCTCACGCGTTTCATAGTTCGCCTCGGGCCATTCGTAGTTGCGTCCGATGTTGTCCGTGGAGAACGCACCCTCATTGTTGCAGTCACCGGCGTGGAGCTGGAACGGCGGCTTCGGGTTCTTATTCAAATAGCGTGCGCTCAATTCGTACCGTGCGCGTTCATAGCCTGCGGGCTTTGGCCACGGGAGTCGCTCCGCGGCATCGCTCAGGAACATCCGAAAATTGTAAGCCTGCACTTTCTTATCGGGCTCGCCAGTCTTGCCGGGTGCTTCCGGCGAAATGCCCCAAACCAAGCCACTCTTCGGGTCGCCTTCGACACGGTACGGATCGGTCGGAACGGTGAAGTTGTGGCCCTTGTGAAACTGTACACCGTTGATCGTCTCGCCGTATTTCGCGTTTCCTTCCCTCCCGACGTGGTAGCTGACTCCCGCCTTCGCGAACAGGTCGCCTTCATAGGTGGCATCGACGAACATTTGTGCCCGAAACGTGTTGCCGTTTTCCGTCGTAATCGCCGCGATGCGATTGCCGTCTTTCTTCACCTCCGCAAGCCGGTGCTCGAAATGGACCTTTACCCCCGCCTCGTCGAGCAACGCGCGAAAGGCGGTTTCCGCTTCGGAGGGCCTGAAGCCCCGCAACTTCCCCACACGATCGTAAAACTCGCGCGCAAATCCGCCGATCGCCGCCTGGGTGCCCACGTCCGTCGCGGTCAGCCCGCCGGATGTCATCCCGCCGACGTGTTTGCGGAACACCACCAGCGCGACCGTCTTTCCCATCCGTTTGGCCTGCACCGCAGCCGAGACGCCGCCCGGCGTGCCGCCGTAAACGCAAACATCCACGCTGATCGTTTGTGGCGGATTCGCTGCCGGGACCGGGTAGTAGTAGCGCAGGTTGGGCGAGCCTGGCAGCGCATCGGCAGCCGCGGCGCGAAATGAAACGAGCGAGGCCAACAAACCCGCGTAGGCGCGAAGTCCGGGGAGGGTGATTTTCATGCGTCGCAGGCTATTGGATACGTCGCCCTGCTCAATCGGGAAAACGCTGCGGCGCTCTGGCAAACGCTGATTTGAGATCAACCCGCGTCGCGGTCCGCACCCGCCGGCAGCGCCTGCCGCCGGAGTTGCCCACACGCGGCGGCGATGTCGTGGCCTTTTTCCCGGCGGAGTGTGGCGGGGATGCGGGCGGCGGTGAGCACGGCCATGAAGGCATCCTGTCGTGCCTCGCTCGGGCGCTTCCAGTCGAGGCCTTCGACTTTGTTGTAGGGGATGCAGTTGACCTTCACACCCTGCACTTGGCGCGCCACGCGGACGAGCGCGGCGGCGTCCTCGGGGCGGTCGTTCACGCCTTCGATGAGGATGTATTCAAACGTGAGCCACTGCTTTTTCCGCAAAGTGTAATAGGCGCAGGCCTCGAGCAGCACGGCGAGCGGGTATTTGCGGTTCACGGGCATGATTTGCGAGCGCACTTCGTCGGTCGCGCCGTGGAGCGAAATGGCGAGCCGGACCTGAAGCGGCTGCTCGGCGAGTTCGCGAATCTGCGGCGCGAGGCCGCTGGTGGAAATGGTGATGTGCCGCGCACCGAGATGCACGCCCCACGGTGCGTTGATGATGGTGACGGCGCGCATGAGGTTCGCAAAGTTTGCGAGCGGTTCGCCCATGCCCATGAAGACGATATTGTTGATCTTCTCGCCGCTCAGCTCCTCGACGCGGAGCACCTGCTCGACGATCTCGCCCGCAGACAAATTGCGGCTCCACCCATCGAGCCCGCTCGCGCAGAATTTGCAGCCGTAGGCGCAGCCGACCTGTGTGGAAATGCAGAGCGTCCGCCGGTCGCTGGCTTCACCGTAGAGCGCGGGCGATGCAGGGATGAGCACCGACTCGATGAGCGCGCCGTCACCGAGTTGGAAGAGGTATTTCAGCGTGGTGTCCTTCGAGCCGAGCGTGCGCACGGGCTGCACGTCGTCGAAGGTGAACTCCGCCGCGAGCTGCGAGCGCAGGGCCGCCGGGAGGTCACTCATTGCCGCGAAGGATTTCGCGCGCTTCTCATAGAGCCACTGCATCACCTGCTTCGCGCGATACCCCGGCTGCCCGAGCGCGGTGAGCCGCGCACCGAGTTCGTCGAGCGTGAGGGATTTGATGTGGAGCGGGGCGTCGGGCAAAGCGGTGGCGGTGGGCCGCTACCTATCCGCTAGACTGGCTCCACGTCCACCACGGCGATGGTGATGTTGTCCTTTCCCCCGGCCTCCATGGTCGCGGCGAAAAGCGCCGAGACCGCCGCCGCTGCTGAGCGGTGAGGGCGCATCGTATCTGCGATCTCCGCCGTGGGCAGCATGTCGGTGAGCCCGTCGCTGCAAACGACAAAGCGGGTGCGCTCGCGGACTTGCAGCGGCTGGATGTGGACCTCGATTTCCTCCACGACCTCGCGCCCGCCGATGGCCTGGGTGAGCGCGTGGAGAAAGCCGGGACGCTTGCCCTCGCTGCGTTCGAGAAGCCCCTGATCGATGAGATCCTCGGCCTCGGAGTCGTCGCGCGTGAGCTGGATGAGCGTGCCGTTTTCCACCCGGTAAACGCGTGAGTCGCCGACGTGGAATGTGAAAAGCCCGCGCCCGCCGCACCCCAGACCGGCGACAGTCGCGCCCATGGCGGCAAAGTCGCGGTCCTTTTTTCCGCGCTCGCAAAGGTGGCGGTTCAGGCGGCGCAGGAGGTCGGTAATGCTGTGCGGGGTCACGCGCTTGCAGCCGGCGAGCGCGCTGACCACGGCCTGGCTGGCTTCCGCACCGCCGCGGTGCCCGCCGATGCCGTCGGAAACCGCGACCATCCACGGGCTCGCAGCCACGCGAATCGCGGCCGGGGTGTCGAGGCTGCCGTCGGAGAGAATGGTGCCGGCGAGGCAGGAGTCTTCGTTCATCCGGCGCACTTTCCCGGTGTGGCAAATCCAGGCGCCATTCACGGAGCAGTGCAGGGACGTGGGCAGCGCGGGCGCGGGCGCGGGGGGGGGGACTGGCGCGATGGTGGCGAGCGCGGGCGGCGGCGGAGGAGGGGCGATCGGTGCGCTTCTCCTCGGGGGGAGTGGTTGGCTGGAAGGCATGGGTTCGGCGGCAGACTGTGGCGAGTTTGTTCCGGCTTTCAAGCGCGGGTCGTGCCGGCTGGGAGCGGGTGCGGGGTTTGGCACCGCCCGCGCTCTCGCATTGCGCGGACTGGCGAAGCCCGATACCTCCATCCGCCATGGAAAAGGACTTCGGCCAAATCACCGACGCCATTCTCGCCTCCTACACCACGGGCGGCGGGATGAATAACATCGACGGCTCGAACCTCCCGTCGAAGCGCACTCTCGCGACGATCTGCGAAGACTTGCTCCAGCTTCTTTTCCCCGGCTTCCACGATGCCGAGCCCATCCACTCAAAGGATCTTCGCCGCGTCACCGCGCACCGCCTTTTCAGCATCGCCGACCGGCTCGGCGCGGAGGTCTGCAAAAGCCTGCGCCTCGGCGAACCTGACTGCCCGCAGGCCCGCGCGGCTGAGATCGTGGAGCAGTTTCTCTGCACGATCCCGCATGTCCGCGCCCAGCTCGCCACGGATGTCTCGGCCGCCTTCGATGGCGACCCCGCCGCCGGCGGCTTCGATGAAATCATCCTCTCGTATCCCTACCTCGAAGCCATCGCCATCCAGCGCTGCGCGCACCTGCTCTACTGCCATCAGCTCCCGCTCATCCCGCGCATGATGACGGAGTGGGCGCACTCCCGCACCGGCATCGACATCCATCCCGGCGCGAACATCGCCTCGCATTTTTTCATCGACCACGGCACCGGCGTCGTCATCGGCGAGACCGCCGTCATCGGCTCGCATGTGAAGATGTACCAAGGCGTCTCCCTCGTCGCACGCTCGCTTGCCGGCGGCCAGCAGCTCAAGGGTGTGAAGCGGCATCCGACCGTCGAGGATCACGTCACCATCTACGCCGGCACCACCATCATCGGCGGCGACACCGTCATCGGCACCGGCTCGACCATCGGCGCGAACGTCTTCCTCACCCACAGCGTGCCCCCGCGCTCGCTGGTCGTGTACGAGGAGAATTCGCTGCGCATCGTGGACAAGGATCAGGACCGGCGTCGGGAGGCGTGTGTGGCGGATTGGGTGATTTAGGAAAGGGAGCAACTCGCCGTGGATGCGATCACCATCATCTCAGGCATCATGCTCGCGGGTGCTCTGATTGTTTTGTACGGACCGCGTTTAGGGGCCGCGCTCAAGATTCCGCTTTTTGTCAGGTGGAGCAACCGCCAGGCGGAAAGGGAGAGGATCAAGAAACAGCGGTATTCCATCAGGTTCGATGCCGACGCGATTACGGTCGTTGATTTGAGGGATACAAACAGCAATCCGCTCAACATTGGATGGAAGGCAATCGACCGGCTTACCATGTTCAAGCGCGATATCTTCTCCGTTGACCTAATTTGCCTGTTCATCGAGTTCTCTGGCGACTGCGTCATCGAGTTCGACGAGGACATGGAGGGATGGAAAGCGTTCATCGACGCTTTGCCTCATCACCTGTCAGGTTGCAAACCGTCGGAGGAGTGGTTTTTCGACGTTGCATTCCCGGCCTTTGCCGCGAATCCGAATGAAATCTATCGGCGGCAGACTCCCAGCGAGATTACCATTCGGTCCGACATGGGGCAGCCATGATCTACCTCGACTACAACGCTACCACCCCGCTCGCGCCCGAGGTTTTCGACGCGATGCGGCCGTATCTGGAGCGGCACTTTGGCAACCCCTCGAGCATCCACGCCGCTGGGCGCGAGGCGCGGGCGGCTATCGACGATTCGCGTGACCGGCTGGCCGGGCTGCTCGGGGCAAAACCGCATGAAATCATCTTCACCGGCGGCGGCACCGAGTCGGACAACCTGGCCATCATCGGCCTCGCGCGGGCGAACGCGGCGCGCGGCAGGCATCTCATCACCTGCGCCACCGAGCACCACGCGGTGCTCCAGGCATTCGAGCATCTGGAGAAAAAGGAAGGCTTCCGCGTGACGTGGTTGCCGGTGGACGGGCGCGGGCACATCGACCTCGACCAACTCGCCGGCACCCTCACGCCGGAGACCACGCTCGTTTCCATCATGTCGGCGAACAACGAGACCGGCACCCTCCAGCCGGTCCGCGAAATCGCCGCGCTCTGCCGCACTCGCGGCGTCCTTTTCCACAGCGACGCCATCCAGTCCTTCGGCAAGGAACCGCTCGCCGCGCGCGACTTCGACGCCCTCTCGCTCACCGCCCACAAATTCCACGGCCCCAAAGGCGCGGGCCTGCTCTTCCTCGGCGCGGGCCACAGCATCGAGAGCCTTCAGCACGGCGGCTCGCACGAAAACCAGCGCCGCCCCGGCACCGAGAATACCGCCGCCATCGTCGGCCTCGCCCGCGCCGCCGAACTCGCCCTCGCGACGATGGACGTCGAGCGCCCGCGCCAGGCCGCGCTCCGCGACCGGCTCTGGCAGGGCATCCGCGCCACCTGCCCCACCGCCGTCCGCAACGGCGACCCCGACCGCACCCTCGCGAACACGCTCAACGTCAGCTTCCCCGGCCTCGACGGCGAAAGCCTGCTCATCAACCTCGACCTCGCCGGCATTTGCGCCTCCAGCGGCTCCGCCTGCATGGTCGGATCGATCCTGCCGTCGCACGTCCTCCTCGCCATGGGCGTCGCCCCCGACCTTGCCCGCGCCACCGTCCGCTTTTCGCTCGGCAAAGAAACCACCACCGCTGAAATCGAAACCGCCATCAGCAGCCTGCCGGAAATCTTCGCGCGCCTTGCGCCCGCAGAGATTTAGCCGCGGCGGGTTATGTCACGCGGCTGTCTTGGCAAACCGCAGGGGCGTGCTTAAGGTGCGCTCCCTTTTTTATGGCCTACAAGAGCATCATCGACCCCGCGCGCCTCGAGCGCATCGAATTCAGCAACGATGAGATCGCGCGTTATTCGCGGCATCTCATCATGCCGGAGGTCACGCTGGAGGGGCAGAAGCGGCTCAAGGCGGCAAGCGTGCTCTGCATCGGCACAGGCGGGTTGGGGTCGCCGATCGCGCTGTATCTCGCGGCGGCGGGCATTGGGAGAATGGGGCTGGTCGATGGCGACACGGTGGATTTCTCCAATCTCCAGCGGCAAATCCTCCACGGCACCAAGGACGTGGGCCGCAAGAAGCTGAACTCCGCCAAGGACCGCATCCGCGAGATCAATCCCAACGTGCAGGTCGATCTTTACGATGAGTTTTTCACCGCGGAAAACGCGCGCCGCATCGCGGAACCGTACGACATCATCATCGACGGCACGGACAATTTCCCAACGCGCTACTGCTCGAACGACGTGGCGGTTTTCCTCAAGAAGCCGAACATCTACGGCTCGATCTTCCGCTTCGACGGGCAATGCACTGTCTTTGCGCCAAGCCTCGGCGGCCCATGCTACCGCTGCATGTTTCCCGAGCCGCCGCCGCCCGGCATGGTGCCGAGTTGCGCGGAAGGCGGTGTGCTCGGCGTGCTGCCGGGGATCATCGGCGTGATGCAGGCCATCGAGGCCGTGAAGTTGATCATCGGTATCGGCGAGCCGCTCATCGGGCGCATGATCGCATTCGACGCGCTGAAGATGAAATTCCGCGAGTTCAAGCTGCGCCGCGATCCGAAGTGCCCGGTGTGTTCGGATCACCCAACGATCACCGAGCTGATTGATTACGACCAATTCTGCGGTATTCCACAGGCCAAAGCGGCCGAGGAGGAAGAGGCGCACGTCCCGCACATCACTGTGCAGGAGCTAAAGGCGAAGCTGGATGGCGGCGTGAAGTTCAAGCTGATCGACGTGCGCGAGCAGTTCGAGTGGGACATTTGCCGCATCCCCGGCGCGCAACTCATCCCGCTCGGCCAGCTTTCCGCGCGCATGAGCGAGCTGGATTCCGCCGACGAGATCGTCCTTCAGTGCAAGACGGGCGCGCGTTCCGCCCGCGCGCTCATGCTGCTGCGCGAGGCCGGTTTCAGCAAACTGGCGAACGTCGAAGGCGGCATCCACGCGTGGGCCGATCACATCGACCCGAGCGTGCCGAAATACTGAGCGCCTCCGACCGCTGGCCGCGCTCCCATGATCTCCGACGAACTGCTCACGCTGCTCTGCTGCCCGGAAACGCGGCAGCCGCTGGCCGCAGCCCCGTCGGAGTTGGTGGCGAAACTCGAAGCACAGCGCGCGGCGGGAAAGCTGATCAATCGGGCCGGCCAGCCGCTTTCGGAGCCGATCACCGAGGGACTGTTGCGCGCGGATGGCGCGGCGTTTTTTCCGATGAGCGACGGCATCCCACTGCTCACGCCCGACGACGCCGTGCTGCTCCCGCCGCCATGAGCAATCCCACTGATTGGGCGGCCGTCCGAGCGGATTTCCCGATCCTCGACCAGCAGGTGCGCGGGCAGCCGCTGATCTATTTCGACAACGCCGCGAGTTCGCAAAAGCCGCGTGCCGTCATCGCCGCCATCGCGCACTACTACGAGCGCGACAATGCCAACGTGCATCGCGGGCTGCACGAGTTGAGTTCGCGCGCGACCGACGCCTATGAGAGAGCGCGCGCGAAAGTGGCGGCGTATCTCGGTGCGGCGAGCGCGGAGGAGGTCGTCTTCACCCGTGGCACCACCGAGGGCATCAACCTCGTGGCGCAGACGTGGGGCGCGAAATTCGTGCGCGTGGGTGACGTGATCCTGCTCACGGAAATGGAGCATCACAGCAATCTCGTGCCGTGGCAGATGCTCGCCGAGCGCACCGGGGCGCGGCTGCGTTTTGTGCCGGTGCTGGATGATGGCACGCTGGCGCTGGAGCGGCTCGGCGACTGGCTCACGCCGGAGGTGAAACTGTTCGCGTTCACCCACATTTCGAACTCGCTTGGCACCATCAACCCCGTCGCCGAACTCTGCCGCGCCGCCCGCGCGGTGGGCGCGGTGACGCTGATCGACGCGGCGCAGAGCGCGGGGCATCTGCCGGTGAACGTGCGTGAAATCGGCTGTGATTTTCTCGTCCTCTCCGGCCACAAAATGTGCGCGCCAACCGGAATCGGCGTGCTCTACGGGCGCGCGGAACTGCTCGAGGCCATGCCGCCGTGGCATGGGGGAGGGGAGATGATCGTGAGCGTGAGCTACGAGCGCAGCACCTACAAAAAGGCGCCGCACAAATTCGAGGCCGGCACACCGAACATCGCTGGTGCCGTCGGGCTCGGCGCGGCGGTGGATTATCTCGAGAGGCTCGGTCGCGCGGCGATTTTCGCGCACGACCTGGAGCTGACGCAACAGGCGCTGGCGGGGCTCGATGCGTTACCAGGCGTCCGCGTGCTCGGGCCGCGTGGTGAGCGCGGTGGGCTGGCGGGTTTCGTCATGGCAGCCGCGCATCCACACGATCTCACCACCTTCGCCGACCGCCACGGGCTGGCTTTGCGGGGCGGGCATCACTGCAATCAGCCGCTCATGAAAAAGCTGCGCCTGCCGGGAACCACGCGCGCCAGCTTCTATTTCTACAACACCCGGGCCGAAGTGGATCGCATGCTCGAAATCCTCGCCGAGGCCGTCCGCTTTTTCGCATGAGCACCGAACTCGAAGAACTCTACCAGTCCGTGATCCTCGATCACTCCAAGCGCCCGCGGAATTTCGGCGAGATCGCCGACGGCGCGGTGCATGTGCATGGCGACAATCCCTCATGCGGGGACGAGATCGACCTGTCCGTGAAATTCGGCGCGGATGGTGTGGTCGAGGACGTGAAGTTTAAGGGCGTGGGCTGTGCGATTAGTCAGGCGTCGGCGTCGCTGATGACGATGAAGCTCAAAGGCAGGAGTGAAGCCGACGCGCGCGAGATGCTACGCGCGTTTCACGACTTGGTGACCACCGAAGTCGCCGATCCACCGCGCCTGCTCGGAGACCTGCGACTGCTCGCGGGCGTGCGAAAATTTCCCCAACGCGTGAAGTGCGCGATGCTCGGCTGGCGCGCCTTTGAGCAGGCCCTGGAGCAGAAGTCCGGCGACGCGAGCGTTTCCACGGAAGAGGCCTGACGCCGCGCCGAGGCTAAATCTCCCGCTGGCTTTCCGCGCGCTGTTTTCGCCGGTCGATGAGCCACACAATCCAGATGCAGGCTTCGTAGAGCAGGATGATCGGCAGACCGAGCGTGATGAACGTCATCGGGTCGGGCGTCGGCGCAATGACGGCGGCGAGGATGAGGATGCCGGTAATGGCGTAGGAGCGCGTGGCGGAAAGGAGTTTGAAATTCACGATGCCCAACATCGCCAGCGCCATGACCACCACGGGCAACTGGCAGAGCAACCCAAAGCCAATGGTCAGCCACGAACAGAACGACAGGTAATCCCGCCAGGACCAAAGCGTTTGCACCCCGATTTTCGCCGCGTAGTCGTGAAAAAAACGGAGCGTGTGCGGGAGCAGCCAATAGTAGGAAGTGAGCACGCCAGCCATGAAAAGCAGGGTGCTGGCGAGGATGCCGGGGAAGAGGAACTTCTTCTCGTGCCGCGTCAGCGCCGGCAGGACGAAGGACGCGAGGAAGTAGATGAGAAATGGCAGCGAAAGAATGATGCCGGCGAAGAACGCGAGTTCTAGCGTGATGACGAAGGAATCCACGATGCCCGTGGTGATGAGCTGCTTTTCAAACGCCGGGCTGATCACGCGGAGCGGCTTGCGCAGCAGCTCCATGAGATCCGTCACAAAGTAGAACGACACGATCATGCCCACGACCAGCGACACGAGCATCTTCAGCAGCGTCCAGCGCAGGTCCTCCATGTGATCGAGGAACGGCTTTACGACATCGCCGTCGGACTTCTCGCGGAAATTAAAAAAGGTTTGCAGCAGCTTGTTCAGCCAGGACATGGGGCGGAGAAGATGCCGCTTTCGCGCGGATGGGCAAAGCGGGAATTTGGTGGCGCGGCGCGGCGATTTTGTTCTCACTGCGCTGCTCTCAATCGCAGCCTTCGACCTCCTCCTTATGCTTCACGGAAAATCTTTCATCGCCGGCGCGCCGCTGGCCGACAGCGCGCGCACCTTTCACGCCGTCAGCCCGCTCACAGGCGACCGGCTCGAACCTGCCTTTCACGAAGTCGGCGCCGCCGAGGTGGATCGCGCGCTCATTCTCGCGGAGGAGGCATTCACCATTTACGGTCACGCGCCCGCCGAGAAGCGCGCGGCTTTGCTGGAAAAAATCGGCGAGGAAATCATGGCCCTCGGCGACGACTTGCTGCAGCGCGCGCATTTCGAAACGGGGCTGCCGCTGGCGCGCCTGACTGGCGAACGCGGGCGCACGGTGGGACAGCTCGGCCTTTTTGCCGCGCTCGTCCGCGAGGGCTCGTGGTGCGATGCGCGGATCGACACCGCGCTGCCGGATCGCCAGCCGTTGCCGCGTCCCGATTTGCGCCGGATGCTCGCGCCGCTGGGGCCGGTCGCGGTCTTCGGATCGAGCAATTTCCCGCTGGCCTTTTCGGTGGCCGGCGGCGACACGGCGAGCGCGCTCGCGGCGGGCAATCCCGTGATCGTGAAGGCGCATCGCGCGCATCCGGGCACCTCGGAAATGGTGGCGCAGGCTGTCGTCCGCGCGGTCGCGGCGTGTCATTTGCCGGCGGGTGTTTTCGCCATGCTGCACGGCAGCGGCGCGGAAATGGGCACGGCGCTGGTGCGGCATCCGCTCACGCGGGCGGCAGGTTTCACGGGCTCGCGCACGGCGGGCCGCGCGCTCTTCGACGCGGCGGCGGCGCGTCCCGATCCCATCCCGGTCTTTGCGGAGATGAGCAGCCTGAATCCCGTCTTCCTGCTGCCCGGCGCGCTGCGCGAGCGCTCGGCGCAGATCGTCGAGGGGCTGAAAAATTCGGTCACGATGGGCGTCGGCCAGTTCTGCACGAAGCCGGGACTCGTCTTTGGCATCGGTGGGTCGGACTTTGAGAGGTTCGCCGAAAATTTCGCCGCCGCGATGCGCACCGCGCCTCCCGGCACCATGCTCACCGCGGGCATCTGCCGCGCGTTTCACGAAGGCCTGACAACGATGGAACGGGTGCCCGGCGTGGTCGCGCTGGGCGTGAGCGATACCGCACCCGACGCCGCCAAGACGCACGGCGAGCCGGTGGTTTTCGCCACTGACGCGGAAAACTTTCTCGGCCAGCCCACGCTGCACGAGGAAGTCTTCGGCCCGTACACGCTGCTGGTGGATGCCCCTGGCTTTCCTGATCTCGTGCGTCTCGCGCGCCGCCTCGAAGGCCAGCTCACCGCCACCATTCACGGCACGGACGAAGATCTCGCCGAGGCCGGCGTCCTCCTCGCCGCGCTCCAGCGCCGCGCCGGTCGCATTGTGGTGAACGGCTTCCCCACCGGCGTGGAAGTCTGTCCCGCGATGCACCACGGCGGCCCGTATCCGGCGACCACCGACGAACGCTTCACGAGTGTCGGCACGGCGGCGATCCAGCGCTTTGCCCGCCCCGTCTGCCTGCAAAATCTCCCCGCCAGCGCACTCCCCGCCGAGCTGCTCGACGCCAATCCGCGCGGCCTCATGCGTCTCATCAACGGCCAGCTCACGCGCGACGCCGTGGCCTAGCGAGCCCGCGGGCTCCTCGCTACACCGCGTCCGCTTCCTCCTCCGGTAGCGGCTGCCCGCGCGTCTCCGGCGCGAAGAGCAGCGTGACGAGGCCCACGAGGAAAATCGCGCACATGGTCATGGCCGAATAGCGGTAGGGCAGCGGCTTTTCAAAATGCCCATAAACGTTCTGGCTGAGTTCCGAGGAATAGAAGCTGCCGGCGGCTGCGGCAAAGCGTCCGAGATTGTAGCAAAACGAAACGCCCGTACTGCGCAGGCGGCTGGGAAACAGCTCCGGCAGATAAATGGCGAAGCCTGCGAATACGCCAAACTGCGCCGCGCCCATGAGCGGCATCATCCAGTAGGCATCCTGCGGTGAATTCATTTTCAAATAGACGAGAAAGGTGACGATCATGGCCGCGCCGAAACCGGCGAAGAACGCGAAGCGGCGACTCACCGCGCCAGCCACGCGCGTAAACGCCCACATACCCGCGGCTGCGCCGAGCATCTGCCAGAGGAAGGCCCAAAACTTCGCGTCATCGACCTGCCCCTTTACCCACTTCGCCGCGTCGGGCACTCCGGCGGGGACGGACGCGTTAAAAAAACTCGAAAAGACCGATGACTGGAGATCGACCGCGTACTCGCCGATGCCCCACAGACCCACGACTCCGGTGGAGGCGAGGAGTGCTCCGATGACGAGGTTTTTCCGCCAGCGCGCCGCTGCGAGCAAGCTGCCGTAGGGCGCGAAAATGCCGCCTTGCGCGAGGCGGCCCGATTCTTTCAGCCGCAACCACGCCTCCGGCTCGCGCAGGTATTTTCCCGTAAAGATGACCATCAGCGCCGGCACTGCGCCGATGAGAAACATCCAGCGCCAGCCCGAGCCAGGTCGGATGTTGCCCGCCTTGTCGAGCAGCGTGATCCCCTTCCACGCGAGAACCGCGCCGACATTGCCGACCGTCGTGAGCACCTGTAACAGCCCGAGCGATTGCGCGCGTGCACCACTCGGCACTGTCTCGGCAATGAGCGCAACGGCCAGACCAAAAACGCCCCCCACGCCGAGCCCGGTGAGGAAACGGCAGATCGTGAAATCCAGCGCGGAGTGGCTGAAGAAACTCAGGCCGGTGAAACCCGAGTAGATGAGGATCGTCACCGTGAGCATTTTCGCTCGCCCGTATTTGTCTCCGAGCGAACCAAAGATCATTCCACCGATGCCCCAACCAATGAGGAACCAGGCGGTGACCTCCTTGCCGAAATTCTGGACCCCGGGATCGGAAACAGTCTTTTGCATGAGTTCCGCCAGCGCCGGATTCCGTGCGAGCGAAAACAGCCGCTGATCCAGGCAGTCGAAAAACCAAGCCGCAGAAGCGACAATAAACACGAACCAATGGTAGCCGGTGAGCAGACGCCACCATGGGGTGGACGAAGAGGGAGCGGTCATGGCCGCCGAACATGGAAGCGGCAGCCGGAGCGGCCAAGCAAAAAGGCCGACCGCCGGCACCCGCGTCAGTGCGGCTTGATTAGCTTCATTCTTTCTCGGCCGCTTCGCGCTTCATCGCGGCGGAGAGCTTCGCCACCTTTTGGCGCATGATCTTGCCGGATTTGAATTTCACGGTCGCGCGTGCGGGAATCGGGTAGCTGCTGCCGGGCTTGTTCGGATTACGCCCGACGCGGGGTTTGGTGAGCCGCACTTCGAGCACGCCGAAGTTGCGGAGCTCCACGGTGTCGCCCTTGGCGAGCGCATCGGTGATGTGATCGAGAGTTTTTTGGACCACCTCGAAAACCTGATGCTGGACCAGTCCGGTTTCGTTACTGATCTGCACCACGAGATCCCGTTTCGTTAAAGTTCCCATATTGGTAGTGGCTTAAATCAGCGGATGGGGATTGGCAAGTTGATTGAAAAACAATCTCCGGGCCGCAAAGCGGCTTCGCCAAAGGTTTCGCGGGCTACCGCGTGAATTCACGCGGCGGCGGCACCGGGTAGGTTTCCGGGGCGATTTCCGAGGCGGTTTTGAAATGCACTTTCGCCACGCTGCGCAGAATTTCCGGCCCGCGCGCTGCGACCAATTCGCGCCCGACCGCCTTCACCTGCGCCGACGCCCCGCGCGGCAGCTCCTTTTGAAATTCGCTCCCGCTTTTCCGCAGCCAGTCGATAAACCGCTCGCGCGCGAGGATGGACGCGGCGGCAACGGCGAGATCGCTCTCCGCTTTCGTCCGCTGCTCCAGTTCGATCCCGCGTCCCCGCTCCATCAGAGCGCGCTCAATGAGCTTCGGGTTGGCAAACTGATCGCTTAGCGCGCGCGGGCAGTCAGGCCGTTGTTCGAGCAGTGTCTCGATCACTTTTGCGTGGCCCCACGCGAGCAGCCGGTTGAGGTTGCCGAACTTCTTGTAGAGCTCGTTGTATTTCTCCGGCCCGATCATCACGACGCTCTGCGTCGCGCCCGGCGTCTTGCGGATCATCTCCGCGAGGTCGCGGATGCGCGCATCGCTGCCGATCCTTTTGCTGTCTTGAATCCCACCCTGCATGAAAGCGTGCGCGATCTCGCGATCCACGTAGCAGCCAGCGATGACCAGAGGCCCGAAAAAATCGCCTTTTCCGCTTTCATCCACGCCGAAATGCGGCGCGAACATCGCGGGATCGTGGACCTCCTCATAGCCGAGCCTGGCCTCGCCGAGCACCTCCGGCTCCAGCCGGAAGGTCACAAAATCCTGCGTGCCCTTGCCCTGCAATACGACCTTCGGCCCCTTCTCGTAAACGGCCACGTTCAGCTTGTCCTTCACCGCGTAGTAGAGCGTGTAGGGCTTCGGCTCAAACTTGTAGCCGTCCTCGACAAGCAGGGCGCGCAGCTTCGTCGCCTGCGCGGTCGTGAGCGGCGCGGTGTAAAGCGTGAGCGGCTTCGGACTTTCGATTCCCGATTTTCGATTTTCGATTGGAGGCATGCGCGGATAGGGAGTGTTGCGAAGCCGGTGGAAAATCCCAAAGCCAAAATCGAACAGCGGAAATTCCGCGCCGCGCTGGCGCGGTGGTTTCGCGCGCATGGGCGCGATCTGCCGTGGCGCCGGACGCGCGATCCTTACGCGATCATGGTTTCGGAGTTCATGCTGCAGCAGACGCAGGTCGGCACGGTGCTGGATTTTCACGCGCGCTGGATGGTGCGTTTTCCGGATTTCGCCGCGCTCGCGGCGGCGAATGAAGCGGACGTGCTGCACGTCTGGCAGGGGCTGGGCTACTACGCGCGCGCTCGCAATTTGCACCGCGCGGCGCGGCAGGTCGTCGCGCAACATGGCGGCGTGCTGCCGGATGATCTCGCAGCCATCGCCGCACTCCCCGGCGTGGGCCGCTACACCGCCGGGGCCATCGCCAGCTTCGCCTTTGATCGCGCGACCCCGATCATCGACGCCAACATCGCGCGCGTCCTCGCACGGCTGCTCGATCTGCGCGAGCCCATCGACAGCGCGCGCGGCTCAGCGATGCTATGGCAAACGGCTGCCGAACTGCTGCCGGTGAGCGGCGGTCGGCTGCACAATTCCGCGCTCATGGAACTCGGCGCGCTCGTCTGCACGCCACGCCAACCTTCCTGCCAAAGCTGCCCGGTGCGCGCCCATTGCTGCGCGGAAGAGCCCGCCACGCTGCCCGTAAAAAAGCCGCGCCGCAAAACCGTCGCCCTCGCCGAAGACTGTGCGTGGACGGTGCGCGACGGCACGCTTTTGCTCGAACAGCAGACCGGCCCGCGCTGGCGTGGCCTGTGGAAACTCCCCGCGCTCGCCGCGCCGCCGCGCGACTCTCGGCTGCTCCTCGCGCTGGAATATCCGTTCACGCATCACCGCGTGACGTTGAGCGTTTTCGCCGCCCGCGCGCCGGGCCAGCTCGCGGCGGCGCAACGCTGGGTGGGACTCGACGCCATCGAAACCATCGCCCTCGCGGCTCCGCACAAACGCGCCATCCTGCGCCTCGCGGCGACCATCAAGGCGCGAGGCTGACGGATTTCAGCAGCCGGTCCGCCGTCGCGGCAGCGTCGCCGCGGGCACTATAAAAGAGCACCTGCACTTGGGAGTAGGTCTGCCCGTCCGCGATGAGCAGCATCTCGAGGCGGGCAGTCTTGCGCCAGCGGCTGGCCGTCGCGGAAATTCGACGCGCCGGTTTGCCAGAGATCGTCAGTTCCGCCGAGGTCTGCTGGAAATCCCGGACGCCGTCGAGCTGGGCAAAGCCGTCCACAGCGCTCTGCGCGGCGTTGTCGAAGTTCAGTTCCACACCACTTTTGTAAGTGGTGCGCAGTACGGTGATCTCGAAGTTTTCCGCCTTGAAACCGTGGAGTTCACCGCTTTCCACAAATTCCTGAACCGCACCGAGGCTGAGCGGGGATTTCTGAAACTCGCACGGCGCGTCGAGGCGGAGTCCGGCGAGCTGCTGGGACCGCCACACGCCGAGTTGCAGGGGAGCAGGTGCGGGTTCGGAGAATTTCTGAAAGCCAAAATAGCCGCCGGTCCCGAGCAACACCGCGACTACGAGCAATGTCAGAGTTTTCGTCACGCGGCTCATTTCAGAGCGGGATCATTCATCTGCGCGAGGCAGTGGAGGAGGTAGCCCGACGGCGGCGATTAGCACGACTTCGTAAGCATGATCCATCCAAGTCGCAGGCGAGCCGCACGCTTGGAGGACCGAGGACGCGCTTCGACTGTTGGGGTTAAAAGGGTCATGAAATTGTCGACTCGCGGCGGATCAGGCGTTGGGATTGATGCCTGGTTAGCCGCATTCCCAGTTTGAGGCGAACTCATTGCAGTCGATACAGCGGAAGAATCGGACGATACCTACATCTCCGAATGCATAGTCTTTACGTGAGATTTTGACGCCTAATTCTTTGTTCTCGGAAAGCTGGGCCAGCGAATCCAACTGAAAAACGAGAGTCATATTCCGGTCACAAACCGGGCAAACGGGGTGGTCGTCATTCTGTTCCCAAACCGGCCGGCCTCCGAGTGAAGTTCGACCGGCATTAATCTCCCTCCCGTCGACGAGTAGCTTCAGTTCGATCTTCTGTGCCGTATGAGTGTCCCGCTCCATCTGAAGTGACTCGATTTCGCAAAACTCATATCCCGTGAAGAAATCCTTATTCTTCTTCGCCCTGAATTTGATGTCGTCGAGAAAACGATAAACCCCGTGAAAGGTTCCCGTGTCTTTTCGACGATCGAACTCAGTCAGCACCGTCCCCATGTTTTCCTTCAACCATGGAGCATATTTCTCATGCTCTTGGATCACATCTTCGATTATTTTTCGAAACTGTTCTTTTTGAGTCATTTCAGGGAAGGCCGATGACGGATGTGGTGGCGCATTTTTTGACTAACGTCAAGCGATGGCGACGCCACTAAATGGGGCCAATGTTGAACGCGAGGTTGTAGTTGCGTTACGGAAATACATTGAAAAAGAGAGGGGCTAGTGGGGATTGCCATCTAGCTTGCTTGCCCTGTGCTTCGCTGCCCTTCCGCTTCAAGTCTCGCTCATCAGCGATGTAGGCGTAGGTTAACATGGCTACGATGTAGCCGCCGAGGATAAGAAGCACAATCAATCTCGACACTCGAAGATCACGGTGGCGGCGTGGAACCGTGAAGACGGCTCGCGCTATCCAAAATTTGCTGATGGCCACACCTTCTGATGCACCACGAAACACAATCCGAAACAAATGCCAGAATGCGAGTGGGAGAGGCAGGTAGGCCACGCCAACAACGACGATAACAAATACTCTGAGCGGAACTCCCAGTTTCAGGGCAATATTTCCGAATGCCTCTTGATTGTGGGGCGCTGAGTCGGGGTGCAAAAAGCCCATAAGCAATGCAGCGAGAATCGCCAGACTGACGATGACGGTCGCCTTGGTGATTCGGGCTGTCTGCAGCCATCTCGCATCGAGCACGATAGGAGTGTTTTTGGGAGCTTCCGTCATTGTACGTTAAAGGCGCGCGTTTTGGGGCGAATCGCTCAAGACCGTGTTATCTCGCTACCGATACTTTGCGGCTACGTCATTTCAGCGCGGGGCCGCATTCATCTGCGCGAGGCAGTGGAGGAGGTAGGGGAGAAGCTGCTTTTTCCGCGAGACCACACCGGCCAGCTCCCAGATGTGCGGGCTGCGTTGCGGGTAGTCGATGGTGCGGAGGAAGTCGTCGGTGCCCTGAACGAGGAGGAGCGAGGTCTGATCGTTGATGTCGGTGACGAGGAGGCAGGCGAAGAGGAGGCCGTCGCGCACGCGGGTGGCGTCGAGCGCGGCGAGGAGGGCGTCGCGCTTTTCGTCGAAGTGCGCAAAGGTCAATTCCTCGATTTGTGCGACGCTGAAGGTGTGGCCGTCTTCCTCGTAGGGCTTGGCGTCGGCGCTGATGGCCTGCTCGGGCGACATCGTGAGCAGCGGGGAGCCGACGCTGAAAATCTCGGCGGCGAGTTCGTCGGGATTCACGTGCGCGATTTTCGAGAGCCGGTTGAGCGCATCGCAATCCACGGGCGTGGTCGTGGGTGAAGTGAGATTCAGCGTGTCGGCCACGATGCCGGACATGAGCAGGCCAGCAATGGGCGCGGGTACCGGGATGCCGAGCTGCTGGTAGCAGAGTGCCACGATGGTGCTCGTGGAGCCGACGGGGTTGTTCCAAAACAGAATCGGCGTGTCGCTGGAGAAGCCGCCGAGCTTGTGGTGATCAATGATCTCGATGATCGGCACTTTGTCCGCGCCGCGCACGGCCTGGGTGAGTTCATTGTGATCCACGAGGATGAGCTGGCGCGGGATTTCTTTGAGGAAGTCGGATTTCGACAGGATGCCGACGAGCCTGCCGTGGTCGTCGAGCACGGGGAAAATAAACGCGGCGCTCTGCGCGGCGAGGTGGCGCGCATCGTCGAGGAGCGTGTCGGCATGAAAGCTCTGGTAATCGCTTTCGATCATCCGCTCGACGCGAACTGCACCGCGGGCGAGGAGCACGCTGGTGGCGGTATCGTGCGGGGACGCGATGATGGTGACACCCGCGTCAGCAGCAGTGGCGTGGATTTCATCGTCGATCGGCACGTCGCCGGTGACGACGATGGCGTGGAGGCGAGCCGCGATGGCGAGCGCCTGAATGTGCGGGCGATCGCCGACGAAAAGGATGACGCTCTTGTCGCGATAGCGCTGGAGTCGCGGGCCGAAGGAATCCTGCGCCATCGCGCCAACCATGAGGAGTTGCTCGGCCGGCTCGGCGGAAAGCGCACCGGTGACGAGGGTGCCGCCAAATGTCGTGACGATGTCGGCGAGCGAGGCGGTAACGAGGCGGGCGCTGGCGGCTTCTTCGCGCGGCGGAAAAAGGTGGTGGCTGACTTTGAAGGCGCTCAGTAAGCCGAGGCAGCGGTTGCTTTCATCCACGACAGGCAGGCCGCGCATGCGCTTCTGGTCGATGAGCTGGATGGCGTCATAGACCGGCGAATCCGCGCGCACGGAAATAACGTGCGGCTGCATGACATCGGCGACATGTGGCGAGAGATCGTTGATCAGCATGGGAGCCTCGACGCCGAATTTTTTCAGGACGAAATCAATGCGCTCGTTGGTGTTTCCGGCGCGGGCGGCGAGGACGTTTTCCTGCCCGGTGAGGCGTTTCAGCTCGGCGTAGGCGAGGGCCGAACAGATGGAATCCATGTCGGGATTCCGATGGCCGATGACGATGGTCTGCATGCGGCGCGGACAATGCACGCGCGACAGGAGGGCGGCAAGGATGCCGCGGTGACGTTTCTGTGCCGCGCCGGGCGGGCTAGAAAGTCCGCGTGCCGGACGGCTCGCGAGTTTCGAGGCGGGCGTGCTTGAGCGCCTCCATTTTTTCCCGGTCTATCGCGCTGGCGGGATCGTATTCCGTGCCGTGAGCGCGGCGGAACTGGTCGTCCAACTCCGCATCGGGCCGGGCGGGCGCGGTGAAAGGAATTGGCACTTCGCGAGACGAGCCGCTGAAGCGGGCCGGGCGGACGAAGGTGGTCTCCGCGGCGGGTGCCGGCGCCGGCGCGGTGTGGGCGACCAGGGTTTCGCGAGCGGGTGCGGGCGCGGGTGCGCGGCGGACTTTGGCGATCTGGGTGGCGGAGGAGGACTCGGTGGGCACGATCGGCGCTGGAGGCGTGTGTTTCGCCACCATCTCGGTGTGCGACGGCTCGCCTCCGGAAAATTCCTTTTGTTCCAAAACCTCCGCTTTGCGCCGCAGGTAAAAGGCGACCTGCTTATTCACATCCTGACCGGGGAGCCAGACGGGCCGGCCAGTGCGTTCGTTGACCAGCCACCACGGATTTTCCGGGTCGGAGTTATCTTTGTAAATCACCGCAGTCTGGGTGCCCAGGGCGTCTTCGCGCATGCGGGTCTTGTAGCGGTACTGATAGGTTACGAGCTTGTGCTCCACTTTGTTTTCCGCGAGCACCTTGTGCAGTTTGGTGCGGTAGGCTTCGGTTGGGTCGGAGTTGGCCGCGACCTTGTCGGGCTTGGTCTCGCGCACTTGTTGCCAGGCGGATTTTTGTTTCGCCGGGGTGCAGGCCGCGAGGGCGAAGCAGACGGCCAGAGTGAGTGAGCTGGGCTTGTTCATGAGTAGTGCGTATTGATTAGGCGCGAAGCGAAGAAGCAGCGCCGCTTTACAGTTTTTTTTAATAGTCTCAAGCAAAAGGTTTGCCATGGCCCGTGCGGGGCGGCGAAACGCCGGATGTTAGAGCAGATTGAATTGGTTTCGTAGCGACCACATCTGCGCTTTGACGGCGAGTTCCGCCGGGTTGACCGGCTTGGCGAGAAAGTCGGTGCCGCCACGCAGTCCGCTTGGAGTGGCGGGAGGCGCGGCGGTGCTTCCGGTGAGGAAAATGATGGGCGTCTTGCGGTAGGCGGACTCACCGCGGAGTTGGGCGCAAAGTGCGGGCGCGGCGGGTCCGGCGAGATCGCAGTCGAGGAGCACGAGGTCGAACTGCCGTCCGCAGGCCTGCGCGAGCACTGCGCCTGCGCCTGCGCAGGTGGTCGTTTCGAGTTGCACCGTTTCGAGCAAAGCGACGAGCTCTGACAGGGTGCCGGCATCCTCCTCGACGGCGAGTACGCTGGCGGGAGGGAGCGTTTTTGCTCGCTCGACCTGGCGCGGTTCGACGAGCCGCGCGAGGAGGTCCAGCGCTTGCACGACGGTGCGCGCGGCGGTGTCCTCCACCGCACCGGGCTGGGCCAGCAGGCCGTGAAGCAGCGTCTCCACGGACGCCGCCATGCGCGCGATGGGGTGATCCTGCAGACTGGCCGTGAGGTCCACGAGTTGCGTGGAAATGGTCATCAGCTCCACGCGCGAAAAGTCGTCGTCCGGCACTCCGCTCACGCGGTCGAGTGCGGAGCGGAGCGCCACGAGCGTGTCGGCGATGGGCTGAAAGGCGGCGTCCAGCGGGAGCGCGAGGCGCTGCGTGGCGCGGGGATCGAGCGCGCTCAGCGCGGAGCCGGGATCGCGCGAAGTCAGCGCGCCGGGTTTCGGCACGGGACGGATGGGCGCGCCGTTCATCGGCGGCACGGCAGCGACGCCGGATTTCTGCTGCGCGCGACCGAGACTCACCTTCTCGGTTTGCAGGCCCGCGATGGCACAGCGCAGGCGCTCGCGCTCGCGGTTGGCCGCCTCGAGTTCCTGCGTGAGGTTGGTCGTTTCCAATCGCAATCCGGCGACCGTGTGCCGCAGATCGTCGCGCTCCGTGACGACCGCGCGCAGCGAATCCTGGGCGGCGGCCGACGGCGTGGAATCCGTGCGCCCCGTGACCAGCCGCGCGCTCGAAAGCATGTCCAAGCGCCGCTGCAGTGAGAGCTGCCGCGCCCGGAGATCAGCGTTTTCCGTCCGGAGAAAGGCCACGTCTTTCTCGAGCTGCTCGCGTGTCATCAGCGCCTCCTCCGCCGAACCATCCGCCGGGTCGAAGCTGCACTGCACGGTGCCGAACATGAGGTAACACGCCTGCCGAAGATGAAAATCCACCACCGGCAAACCGTCCACGAAAGTCAGGTTCGTCGATTCCAGATCGTGCAGCCGGTAGTGACCGTCCTCCGCGATCAGTTCCGCGTGCCGCGCGGACACCGCGGGGTTCTGAATCTGGATTGTATTGTCGGGCGTTCGCCCGATCGTGATGCGCTCGCCGGTGAGCTGATGCGTGACCTCCAACTGGTCGGGCATCTGGATGCGGAGCGTAGGCATGGAGTCGGGAAAGCGATGCGCGAGACTTGGTGAAAGTGAGCAGTTGCAGTGCCGCTGGCGTCCTCCGCTTGCGCCCGCGCGGCATTTCCCGCACTGTCCGCGCCCTTCGCATGCTCGCTGAAATCCAACGCCGCCGCACTTTTGCCATCATCTCCCACCCGGATGCCGGCAAGACGACGCTGACCGAGAAGCTCCTGCTCTACGGCGGCGCGGTGCAGCTCGCCGGCTCGGTCACTTCGCGAAAAAACGCGCGCCAGGCCACTTCCGACTGGATGGAACTCGAACGCCAGCGCGGCATTTCCGTTTCCTCGACCGTCCTGCAATTTGACTACGCGGGCTACCGCATCAACCTGCTCGACACGCCGGGTCACAAGGATTTCTCCGAGGACACCTACCGCGTCCTCACCGCCGTGGATGCGGTCGTCATGGTCATCGACGCCGCCAAGGGCATCGAGCCGCAGACGCGCAAACTTTTCGAGGTCTGCCGCCGCCGTGGCGTGCCGATCTTCACCTTCATGAACAAGTGCGACCGACCCACGCGCGACCCGCTCGCCTTGCTCGATGAACTCGAACGCGTCCTCGGCATCGGCGCGTTTCCGGTGAATTGGCCGCTCGGCACCGGCCCCAGTTTTCGCGGCGTCTATGACCGGCAGAAACGCGAGGTCCACCTTTTCGAGCGCACGCCGCAGGGTGCCTACCGCGCGCCCGTTTCCGTCAGCTCCCTCGATGAACCGGAGATCCGCGAGCGCCTCGATCCCGACGACTACACCCGCGCGATCGAGGAACTCGAAATGCTCGACATGGCTGGCGTCGAATACGACCAGGCCAAAGTCCACGCCGGCACGCAGACCCCCGTCTTTTTCGGCAGCGCGATGAACAACTTTGGCGTGCAGCTCCTGCTCGACGCCTTCCTCGCCCGCTCGCTCCCGCCGCAGCCGCGGAGCAGCGTGATTGGTGATTGGGGAACGGTGAATGGTGATACCACGTCGCGCGCGCCCTCGAATCACCCATCACCGATCACCAATCACACCAACACCGTCCCGCTCGACGCGCCGTTCTCTGGGTTCATCTTCAAGATCCAGGCGAACATGGACCCCCGCCATCGCGACCGCATCGGCTTCCTCCGCATCTGCTCGGGAAAATTCACGCGCGACATGTTTGTTACCCACCAGCGCACCGGCAAGCGTGTCCGCCTTTCGAGCGCGCACAAAGTTTTCGCCCAGGAACGCGAGACCGTGGACGAAGCCTACGCCGGCGATGTGATCGGCCTCGTCGGGCACAACGAATTCGGCATCGGCGACACGCTCACCGAAGACACCTCGATTCGTTACGACGAAATTCCCCGCTTCGCGCCCGAGTGCTTTGCCTACCTGCAAAATCCGAATCCCGGAAAATTCAAACAGTTCCGCCAGGGCGTCGATCAGCTCCTCCAGGAAGGCGTTGTCCAGGTCTTCGAGCTGCGCGATGCCGTGCAAAAAGTCCCGCTCCTCGCCGCCGTCGGCCCGCTGCAATTCGAGGTCGTGCAATACCGCCTCGAAGCCGAATACGGCGCGCCGAGCCGCTTGGAAAACGCGAGCTGGGAATGTTTCAAATGGCTCCCCGCCGGCACGGAAACCGCCACCCTCAAATTCCCCACCGGCTGCCGCCTCGCCTACGACAGCACCGGCCAGCCCGGCGTCCTCTTCCCCAGCGCCTGGACGCAAAAATACTTCACCGAACAAAACGCCGGTCTCCCCCTCCTCGACCTCCCCGGCGCGTAAGCGCCAAGAACCGTCATCCTGAGCGGAGTTCCTTGCGGGCGAAGGCGGGAAGGAACGCAGTCGAAGGACCTCTAACTTTGCGCGGGCGGAGGCGGTGGGTGGAAGAATGACGAATGACGAATGACGAATGACGAATGACGAATGACGAATGACGAATGACGAATGACGAATGACGAATGACGAATGACGAATGACGAATGACGAATGACGAATGACGAATGACGAATGACGAATGACGAAATGACGAATGACGAATGACGAATGTGGAATGCCGAAAGAAGCCCGAAGTACGAATGCGCAACCGCGTAATTCGTCATCCGTCATTTTCCCCGCCCACCAACCACCACCTTCGCCCCCACCGGGAATTAGAGGTCCTTCAACTGCGCTCCGCAAAACCTCCGCTCTGCTCAGGATGACGGATTTCTTCCCCGCACTTTCCACTTCCCCTTTCCCCCGCCGTTCCCAAAACTCCGCCATGGCAGCAACCACTCCGCCCTCTTCGCCCGATAGCGCTTTCTACAAACCTGCGGACACGTTTTTCCGCGACCACGCCGGCCTCGGCCTGACCTACGACGACGTCACCCTCGCCACGCTTTACTCCGAGATCCTCCCGCGCGACGCCAACCTCGAAACCACCCTCGCCGAAGGGCTCCACCTCCGCATCCCCATCATCTCCGCGGACATGGACACCGTCACCGAGGCCCCCATGGCCATCGCCATGGCGCTCGCCGGCGGGCTCGGGCTGATCCATTGCAACCTCCCCGAACGCGAGCAGCTCAGCCAGGTCTCGCGGGTGAAAAACAACATCCACGGACTCATCCAGGAACCCATCAAGATCGCGCCCGACCAGTCGATCGGCGACGTCCTCGCGCTCGTCGAGCAGCGCGGCTTCGGCTTCCGCACTTTCCCGGTCGTGGATGAAAAGGGCACGCTCCTCGGCCTGCTCCCCGGCCACACCGTCCGCCCGCGTTACGCCGCCATCAAAGTCGCCGACGCCATGACGCCGCGCGCCCAGGTCCACACCATCCACGAGCGCGAACTCGGCGACCACCCCATCGCCCGCGCCGACCGCTTTTTCTCCGAGCACATCGGCATCCACAAACTCCTCGTCGTGGACAACGCCGACCGCCTGCGCGGCCTTTTCACCATCAGCGACATCGAGCGCATCATGCAGGAGCGCCACGCGCAGCTCAAACCCGCGCGCGACGCCAGCTTCCGCCTGCTCTGCGGCGCGGCCGTCACCGCCACGCGCAATTCCACCGGCGACATCGACCGCGACCGCATCCTCGCGCACGTCGGCGGGCTCGTGGAGCGCGGCGTGGATGTCGTCGCCGTCTCCACCGCACACGGCTTTAGCAAAGGCGTGGGCGACACCGTGCGGCTCATCCGCGAGCAGTTCCGCGAGCTGCCGATCATCGCCGGCAACGTCACCAGCGGCGAAGGCGTGGACTACCTCGCCGGCTGCGGCGCGAGCGTCATCAAAATCGGCCAGGGCCCCGGCAGCATCTGCACCACGCGCATCGTCGCCGGCGTCGGCATCCCGCAGCTCACCGCGCTCTACGTCGCGGCGCAGGCGGCGGAGAAAAAGGGCGTCACCATCCTCGCCGACGGCGGCATCACCAAAAGCGGCGACATCGTCAAAGCGCTCACCCTCGCCCACGCCGTCATCTGCGGCGGTCTCCTCGCCGGCTGCCCCGAGGCCCCCGGCTCGCTCATGGAGATCAATGGCAAACTCTACAAACAGTACCGCGGCATGGGCAGCCTCGCCGCCATGCAGGCCGGTAGCGCCGCCCGCTACGGCCACTCGAGCAAAGACGCCGTCCGCAAAGTCGCCGCCGAGGGCGTCGAGGCGCTCAAGGAAGTCAGCCCGCCGCTCGATACCGTGCTCACCCAGCTCGCCGGCGGCCTCCAGAGCGGCATGGGCTACCTCGGCGCGCCCGACTTGCGCGCCCTGCGCAAAAAGGCCCGCTACATCCGCGTCAGCCCCGCGGGCCAGCGCGAGAGCGCGCCACACGACATTGTGGAAGTGAAGACGGGGAGTTGAGGGAAAGGCGAAAGGCGAAAAGCGCCCGCGGCGCAACCTCGTTATCTCGCCATCCCGTCATTTAACGCCCCGGTACACCGCCTCGTAAGCCGGCACCGCCTTGGCCCACGAGAAATCGCACGCCATCGCGCGCTGCGTCAGCGCCTGCCAGCACACCGGGTCGGCGAAGTATTGTTTCGCGCGGATGATCGCGTCCCAGAGCGCCTCGGACGTGGTGTCGTAAAAAAGGAAGCCGTGGCCGGTTTCACTCACCGGATCGTAGTCCTGAATCGTCTCGTAAAGCCCGCCGGTGGCGCGCGCGATGGGTAGCGCGCCGTATTTCAGCGCGTACATTGCGCCAAGCCCGCACGGCTCGAAATGCGACGGCACGAGGAAAGCGTCCGCGCCCGCGTAGATGAGATGCGCAAGTTTTTCCTCCATGCCCTGATGATAGGTGAACCTCCCCGCGTGACGTTTACTGGCGATGAAAAGTTCGCGCTCATACGCCGGGTCACCCTCGCCCAGAATCACCAGCCGCACATCATCCGCGAGCAACCGGTCGAGCAGCGGCAGCAGGAGATCGATGCCTTTTTGCTCCGCGAGGCGCGAGACGAGCGCCAGCACCGGTCCACCCGGTTCCGGTTCCAGTCGGCACTCGGCCAGCAGCGCGTCGCGGCACGCCTGCTTGGCCGCCATCGCGCCGGCGGAATACTGCGCCGGCAGCAACGCGTCCGTCGCCGGATTCCAGACCGCGTAGTCCGCGCCGTTGAGGATGCCGGTCAGCTTCGCCGCGTGCTCCCGCACCACGGCATCCAGTCCGTTCCCTTGCTGCGGCGACACGATTTCCCGCGCGTAACGCTCGCTCACAGTGGTCAGCGCGTCGGCGTAAAGCAGGCCGCCTTTGAGCAGATTCAGCCGACCGTAAAACTCCACGCCCGACGCGCTGAAAAACTCGCCCGGCAGATTTGTCAGCCCAAAAGCGCCGCTGTCGAAGCTGCCTTGATACGCGAGATTGTGGATCGTCAGCACGGTGCGAAACGGCAGCCGCCGCGCCCGGACCAGCACCGGCACCAGCGCCGCCTGCCAATCGTGCGCGTGCAGGATGTCCGGTGCTGGCACGATCCGCCGCGCCAGTTCCACCGCCGCCTTGGCAAAAAATATGAACCGCTCCGCGCTGTCGCCGTAATCCCGCCCGTCCTCGCCATACAGTCCCGCGCGATCGAAAAATCCGTCCGCCCGCACGAGGAAAACCTGCACGCCATTCGGTGCGCGACATTCCCAGATCTCCGCGCGCACCGTTTGCCCGCCGAGCGGCACCGCAATCTTCACCCCCGTGTCCCGCGCCGCCGCTCGCAGGCCGCGGTAGCACGGCAGCACCACGCTCACCTCATGCCCCGCCGCTGCCAGCGCCGCCGGCAGTCCTTCCAGCACATCGCCCAGCCCGCCCGTACGCGCGAGCGGACTCATTTCGGAGCCAATGTGGACGATCTTCATCCGAGCAGAGCTAGCGGGCGGGCGGAGGGTTGACGAGGAAGAGTTGCAGATGGCCAAGGCCGAGCGGGGAGAACGTCCGGATCTCGACTCAGACGGTCGCCGCGGGTGTTTTTCTGCTTGCTGTGGGGACCGCGGGCGAGAAAAGTCCGCGTCCCCGCTCTCCTCCCCCGCGCTGCCCAAGACCCAAAACGCATCACCTACCGGTGGCTTGTGAATTTTTTCACAAAGTTTCTTGCAACGCCCGGCGGAACGCGACAATCTAGCGGCCACCTTGAACTTCCGAACCCCGACATTTTTTAGGTAATGGCGAATATTTTTCCACGCGGGAGCAATATTCTCCCTCTTAAAATCATCCTCTGCGCCATCGTCGCGGGCGGAGCGGTGTCGCTGGCGGTGCCGTACTATTTCACGCCGCTTTACACGCGGGTGGGGTATCAGCCGGCGCAACCGATTCCATTTCCGCACGATGTCCATGTGACGCAGCTCGGAATGGATTGCCGGTATTGCCACAGCTTCGTGGAAGTGGCGGCGCACTCGAATGTGCCAACGACGCAGGTGTGCATGAACTGCCATCAGTCGGTGCAGAAGGACAACCCGAAGCTCGCGCCGCTGCATGAGTCGTGGCGGACCGGCAAGCCCGTGGAGTGGGTGCAAATCCACAAGACGCCGGACTACGTGTATTTCAACCACTCGGCGCATGTGAACCGCGGTGTATCGTGCGTGAGCTGCCACGGGCGGGTGGACAAAATGGATGTGGTGTATCACGCGGAATCGCACTCGATGTCGTGGTGTTTGGACTGTCACCGCAAGCCGGAGAATGCGCTGCGGGACTTGGACAAGATCACGGATCTGGGGTGGACGCCGACGCCGGCGAAGGATCAGACGCTAAAGGAGGCGCAGCACGAACACGGGCTGGAGCTGAAGAAGAAATGGCACATCAATCCCCCGGATAAGAACTGCGCAGGCTGTCACCGATGAGCAAACGAATCCTCCAACATCCCACGGAGCCCGCGACGGGCCGCAAATACTGGCGCTCGCTCGGGCAGCTCGGCGACACGCCGGAGTTTCGCGGCTGGCTGGAGCGGGAGTTTCCTCAGGGCGCTTCGGAGCTGAAAGGCGGGGAGGTTTCCCGCCGCAATTTCCTCCAACTCATGGGAGCTTCGATGGCGCTGGCGGGGTTGAGCTTCGCGGGCTGCCGCCGACCGGAGAAGCACTTGGTTCCCTTCACGCGCGGGGTGGAGTGGTCCATCCCCGGCAAGCCGCTCTTTTACACCACGGCGCGTCCGACGCGCCGGGGCTACGCGCCGCTGGTGGCGACAACGCACGACGGACGCCCGACGAAAATCGAGGGCAACCCGCTGCACCCGGTGAGCAAGGGAACAACGGACATGCACGCGCAGTCGTCGGTGCTGGATCTTTACGACCCGGAGCGTGCGCGCTTTTTTGTCCACAAGGGCGAGTGCACGGACGCGGCAGCCTTCGAGAAGGCGATCGAGGAGATCGCGAAAGGGCCAGGGGACGGCGCGGGGCTGGCGTTCCTGCTGGAGAAGGACAATTCGCCGACGCGCGAGCGGCTGCGCGGGGAGATTGCGAAGAAATTTCCGCAGGCGACTTGGACGGTCTATGAGCCGCTCGGCGGCGAACTCGCGGAGAAGGCGGCGGCGGTGGCGTTCGGTGAGGGTGTGACGGCGGTGCCGCTGATCGACAAAGCGGACGTCATCATGGCTTTGGATTGCGACTTCCTCGGAACCGAGGGGGATGTCAGTACGATCCGCGAGTTTTCCGCGCGGCGGAAGATCGACTTGAAAGACGGGCCAAACTCCAAGATGAACCGGCTGTATGTGGCGGAAAACCGCTACACGATTACGGGTGGCATCGCGGATCACCGGGCACGCGTGCCGGCGAGCCAGATCGGGGCGTTTGCGCTGGCGGTGGCGGCGGAAATTGCGGGGCTCACGAAGGACGCGGCGCTGGGCGAACTGACGAAGGGTTTTAGCGCGCCGACGGTGAAGTTTAACTCGGAGTGGATCAAAGTTTCGGCGGGCGATTTGGTGGAGCACAAAGGCGCGAGCCTGGTGCTCGTCGGGGCGCGGCAACCGGCGGCAGTTCAGGTGCTGGTGGCGGGGATCAATGCGGCGCTGGGCAATCTCGGAAAGACCATCGTCGGGCGAAAGGTCAGTGAAAAGCCCGTGCAAACGCTGGCGCAGCTCGCGAAGAGCATGGACGACGCAAAAGTGCAGACGCTCGTCGTCGTCGGCGGTAACCCGGTTTACAACGCGCCCGTGGATCTCGATTTCGCGGCGAAATTGAAGAAGGTGCCGAACGTCATTCGCCTTGGTCATGCCGAGGACGAAACCACCGCGCACGCGCACTGGAACGCGCCGCTCGCGCACTACCTCGAAAGCTGGGGCGACGGGCTCGCGGCGGACGGCAGCTACCTGTCCGTGCAGCCGATGATTCTGCCGCTCTTCGGCGCATGGAGCGCGCTGGATTTGCTGGCAAAATTTGCCGGACAACCCAAGCCGACCGGTCCCGAGTTGGTGCAGGAAACCTTCAAGGCCATCGCCAAGCCTGGCGAATTCGTGAGCGCGTGGGCGAAGTTTTTGCACGACGGTTTCCTCGGCGGCAGCGCGGCGCAAGTGGAGACGCTCGCTTTCAACGCCCCGGCGGCGGCGGAGTTTGTGGCCGCAGAAAAGTCGGCAGTAATGGCCCCGGAGACGGCGTTCGAAGTCGTCTTCACCGGCTGCGCGAAAGTGGACGACGGACGTTTCGCCAACAACGGTTGGCTTCAGGAAATCCCGGACCCGATCACGAAGGTGACGTGGGACAACGCCGCGCTCATCAGCCCGGCGACCGCGAAGAAACTGGGCGTCGGCGACAACGAGGACAACCTCATCAGGATCACCATTGGCAACCGCTCGCTGGAGCTGGCGGCGATCATTGCGCCCGGCCATGCGGACGGCTCGATATCCGTCGCGCTAGGTTACGGTCGCACGGCGGTCGGACGCGTGGGGCGGGACCGCGGTTTCAATGCCTATCCGCTACGGACGACGGCGCAGTCTTACTTTGCGACCGGCGCGACGGCGGAGAAAGTGTCGGGCGACTACAAACTCGCGCTCACCCAGGAGCACTGGGCGCTCGAAGGTCGCGGCGGCGATTTAACCCGCGAGGCCAAGCTCACAGAATACAAGGCTGATCCCGAATTCGCTAAGACCATGGGCATGGACGCCCACATCCCGGCGAACGTCTCTCTTTACACCAACCCGCCGCTGAACAAGCCGGACAGCACCGACCCGCACGCGTGGGGCATGGTCGTGGATTTGAATACCTGCATCGGCTGCACCGCCTGCACCGTGGCCTGTCAGGCGGAGAATAACATCCCGATTGTCGGCAAGGAGCAAGTCATGGAAGGGCGCGAGATGCACTGGATTCGCACCGACCGCTACTTCGCCAGCAATGATCCGAACGACCCCGAGCCCGAGATGGTCTCGCAGCCGATGATGTGCCAGCACTGCGAGAACGCGCCGTGCGAAACCGTCTGCCCGGTCAACGCCACCGTCCACAGCGAGGACGGCCTGAACGTGATGGCCTACAACCGCTGCATCGGCACCCGCTACTGCGCGAACAACTGCCCGTTCAAGGTGCGGCGCTTCAACTGGTTCGACTTCAACCAGCGCGACGTGCTCGGCCACGAGAAAGGCAAGCCTTTCACCGGTCTCTACGCGTGGAACCTCACGGCGCCCAAAGGCGCGGAGGATACGGTGAAAATGTCGAAAAACCCGAACGTCACCGTCCGCATGCGCGGTGTGATGGAGAAATGCACGTTCTGCGTGCAGCGCATCCAGGAGGCGAAGATCGCGACGAAAGTGGCGGTGCGCGACTCCGGCGACGTGCGCATCCCGGCGGACGCCTTCAAGACCGCATGCGCCCAGGCCTGTCCGGCGGACGCGATCACCTTTGGCGACATCAACAACCCCGAAAGCTCCGTTTCCAAGCTCAAGGCCAGCGAGCGCGGCTACCGGCTCCTCGAATATCTCAACGTCGGCTCGCGCGTCACCTACCTCGCGCGCATCCGCAACCCCCATAAAAACATGCCGGGCTTCGATAAGGTCGGGGAGGCGATGAAATCAACGCACGCCCAACCAAAGGTGGAGCATGAAACCGGAGGAACCCACTAATGGCTGAATCCACCGTCACCCTCACCACGCCGCCGGAACTCGTGCGCGTGCCGCTCGTCACCAACGACCGCAAGCACACCTGGATCACCGACAAAGTCTCCAACATCGTCGAGGCGCGCACGCCGCTCTGGTGGTGGATGGCGTTCCTGCCCTGTTCGCTGATCGCCGTGATCGGCCTGCTCTGCATCGGCTACCAGATCTCGAATGGCGTCGGTGTTTGGGGTGAAAACAAAACCGTCGGTTGGGCGTGGGACATCACGAATTTCGTCTTCTGGATCGGTATCGGTCACGCCGGTACGCTGATCTCGGCGATCCTTTTCCTCACCCGGCAGAAATGGCGCACGTCCATCAATCGCGCCGCCGAAGCCATGACCCTCTTTGCCGTGGTTTGCGCCGGTATTTTCCCCGGCATTCATGTGGGCCGCGTGTGGATGGCGTGGTTCCTCGCGCCGATCCCCAACGCGAACGGCATCTGGCCGAACTTCCGGTCGCCGCTGCTCTGGGACGTGTTCGCCGTCTCGACGTATTTCACGGTCTCGGTGTTGTTTTGGTACACCGGTTTGGTGCCCGATTTGGCGACGCTGCGCGACCGCGCCAAGTCCCGCGTCGCCAAGTATCTCTACGGCATCTTCGCCCTCGGCTGGCGCGGCTCGAATCGCCAGTGGCGGCATTACGAAATGGCGTATCTGCTCCTCGCTGGTCTCTCCACGCCGCTGGTGCTCTCCGTTCACTCGGTCGTCTCCTTCGACTTCGCCACGTCCATCATGCCCGGCTGGCACACCACGATCTTCCCGCCCTACTTCGTCGCGGGCGCGATCTTCGGCGGCTTCGCCATGGTGCTCACCATCCTGCTTCCGTCGCGGTTGCTTTATCCGCAGCTCGATGACCTCGTCACGCGCCAGCATGTGGACAAAATGGCGAAGATTATCCTGCTCACCGGCACGATCGTCGGCTACGCCTACCTGACCGAGCTGTTCATGGCCTATTACGGCGCGAACAAGTTCGAGTTCTTCACGTTCTTCAGCGCCCGCATCGGCATCAATAACTCCGGTTGGTATTCCTGGGCCTACTACGTGATGATGTTCTGCAACGTCATTTCGCCGCAGCTTTTCTGGATCAAATCCATGCGGACGAACTACGTGGCCGTCTTCATCGTCTGCATGTTCGTAAACGTCGGCATGTGGTTCGAGCGCTTCGTCATCATCGTGACTTCGCTGGCGCAGGATTTCCTGCCGTCCTCGTGGCATCACTATCATCCGTCGTGGGTCGAAATTTGGACGTTCGTCGGCACGTTCGGCATCTTCCTTTCGCTCTTCCTGCTCTTCATGCGCTTCCTGCCGATGATCTGCATGTTCGAGGTGAAACTCGTCACGCCGGAAGCCGATCCTCACCACCATCCGAAAAAGGACCAGGAGGGCCAGCACTGATATGGCTGAATACCGCAAGATCTACGGACTCGGCGCGCAGTTTGAAAGTGCCGCGGCGCTGATGCACGCGGCGGAGAAAATCCGCGACGCCGGCTTCTCGAAGTGGGACGTGCATACGCCCTATCCGGTGCATGGCATGGACAAGGCGATGGGCCTCGGAAAATCCTGGCTCAGCACTCCCGTGCTTATCGGTGGGGCCACGGGCACGCTCACGGCCACGCTTCTGACCTTCATCCCTTCCTGGGGCATTTATCCCATGATTGTGCATGGAAAGCCCTTCAACTGGGCCACCGTGCCGGCGTTCTTCCCGATCATGTTCGAGTTGACCGTCCTCTTCTCGGCGTTCAGCACGGTCTTCGCGCTGCTCATCATGAACCAGCTTCCGAAGTGGTATCACCCGGTCTTTAACTGGGAGCGCTTCTCGCGGGTGACCGACGACGGCTTCTTCATCGTCATCGAAGCGCGCGACGCGAAGTTTTCCGAAACGAAAACCCGCGCTCTCCTCGAGGAAATCGGCGGTCTGCACGTCACCCTCATCCACGACTGACCATGCTGCGCTACTTCTTCATCGCCTTCCTGCTCGCCGTGGTCGCGATCCTCGCGCTCGCGGGACCGCGCGACTCCAAGTTTTTCAGCGCGAAAAGCGCGCGTCCGCCGATCGAGATTTTCCCGGACATGGATCACCAGCCCAAGTTCCAGCCGCAGCATCCGAGCGGGTTCTTTGCTGATGGCCGCGCCGGGCGCCAACCGGTGGATGGCACGGTGCCGCTCGGCTACGGGTTGCATGGTTCCTTTCTTCAGGCCGGGGCCAAAAATGGCGCGTTTGAACCGGCGGGCTTTGCCAATCAGCCGGACTATTTCAACACCGGCAAATTCGGTGACAGCTACGGCGACGGCTTTCCGCTGGAAGTCTCTTCGAAATTCGTCGCACGCGGGCAGGAGCGCTTCAATATCAACTGCGCGGTTTGCCACGGAAAAGCCGGACTCGGCAATGGTGTGGCCGGCCAGTATGGCGTCGCGGCCATTGCCAATCTCGTGGACGACCGCATTCGCGCGATGCCCGACGGCCAGCTTTTCTCCACGATTACCAATGGCAAAAACACCATGGGTGCCTACGGACCGCAGATCGCCATCGAGGACCGCTGGGCCATTGTCGCCTACCTCCGGGCATTGCAGAAAAGCCAGGGCGTGAAGCTCGCCGAGCTGCCCGAGGCGCAACAAAAGGAACTTCAATCCAAGCAATGAGCGATCACTCCCACGAAATCACGCCGCCCGCCGCGGAGAAGTTCGACGCCAAGCACATCGGCGGGCTGTCGCAGATTCTGCTCGTTTGCGGCGTGGGCGGCATTGGCGTTAGCGCCATTGGGTTCTTTGTCGCGCGGCAGCAGTTCGCCTTTAGCTGGCTCTTCGCCTTCACCTACTTCTTCACCATCTGCTGCGGCGCGCTTTTCTGGACGAGCCTGCAGCACGCCACCGATTCCGAGTGGTCGGTGCTGGTCCGGCGGCAGATGGAAAACCTCGCCAAGCTGCTCCCGTGGTTCGCGCTTCTGTTCCTGCCGCTCATCCTTTTCTGCGCGCCGTATCTTTGGAAATGGTGGAACATCGCGCCGGGTGTGGATCCGCTCCTCGACTTCAAGCAGGGCTACCTGAATCACACTTTCTTTTACGCCCGCGCGGCGGGTTACTTCCTTTTCCTGGCTTGGGTTTCCCACTCGCTCTGGAAGCGCTCCACCTCGCAGGACGCCGATGGCGCGGCCAAGCACACCTTTGCCATGCGCAAGTTCGGCATCGGCGGCATCGTCGTCGTTGCCTTGGCTATTTCGTTCGCCGGCTTCGACTGGTTAATGGGTCTCGACTACCACTGGTTCTCCACGATGTGGGGCGTCTATGTCTTTGCGGGCGCGGCGGGCAGTTCCATGTCGCTGCTCGTGCTCGTCATCACGGTGCTCAAGTCGAAAGGTTATCTCAAGCTGGTGAACAGTGAGCACTACCACATCATGGGTAAGTTCATGTTGGCCTTCTCGATTTTCTGGGCCTACATCGGCTACTCGCAATACATGCTCATCTGGTATGCGAACATCCCGGAAGAGACGATCTACTTTCGCATCCGCAACACCGATTCATGGTGGTATTTCTCGCAGTTTTTGGTGATCGGACGCTTCTTCCTGCCCTTCCCAGTGCTGCTCATGCAGGCCACAAAAAAGACGAAATACATCAACCATGTGGCCGTCTGGATTTTGGTCATGCAGCTCCTCGACATCTACGTGATTGTCCTCCCGGCGCTGCATCGCACCGGCTTCCGCCCGAGCTTGTTCGACCTGTCAGCCTTGGTCGGGATCGGCGGGCTCATGGGCTGGCTGTTCCTGCGCAATCTCGTCCAATCGAACCTCTTCCCGACGCGCGACCCGCGCCTGCTCGGCTCCATCAAACTCAGCAACTGATATGGCGTCCGAAAACTCCCACCGCACGCCCAACACTTTCGTCGTCTTCCTCGGCACCGCTGCGGCGTTTGTCGTGGTCGCCATTGTTTTTGGTGGCAGGCTGGCGTCACAAAAACCGGTCAACGAGGTCGAGCAAAAGCGCGCCGCACAGCGCCTCGAAACCCGCACGAAACTCGACGCCGAAGCGGCGGCGAAGCTGGGCACCCTCGGCTGGGCGGACAAAGCCAAGGGCACCGCCAACATCCCGATCGAACAGGCGATGACGATGGTTGTCGCGGAGTTGACCGCGAAAAAGCCCGCGCCCTCCTCGGTGAAAGTGGAAGCGCCTTTGCCCATGCCCGTCGCCGACCCGAAGTCCGCCGAGCCGCCACCTGCCGCGCTCCCATCCGCGCCGCAGGGTGCCGACACCGTGCGCTTCCCGCTGCCCGCGGCTGAGATAATCCCAGCGACCCCGGCCACACCCACCGCGCCCGCGCCCGAAAAGCCAGCCGCCGAGCCAACTCCCGCTGTTCCTGCAACTCCGTCGGCTCCAGCGACCCCGGTTCCGCCAGCCACTCCGGAGAAGCCCGCCGAGCCCGCTCCGGCTCCCGTGCCGCCCGCCCCGATTCCGCCCGCGCCCGAAAAACCCGTCGAGCCTGCACCTGCGCCCGCGCCTGTGCCACCCGCTCCTGAGCCGGCCCCGGCACCCGCGCCCGCCCCGGTCGCACCGCCTACTCCGACCGACAATCCTGAGCCCACGAAATGACCGCAGCCGCCCTCGCTCCCACTCCGACCGCCGCCTCGGCTCCCGAGGCGCCCAGCGCCGCGCAGGTGCAGGCCGCCGAGCGCGCCGCCATCGACGCTTCCGCCTCGGGCCCGGTGCTCTTCTTCTTCAGCAACGCCATCCTCTGGCTGCTCCTCGCCACGGTCCTCGGCTTCATCACTTCCATCCAGCTTCATCACCCCGGCTTCCTCGCAAACTTTTCGATCGTCTCGCTTCTACCGTTTACGGAGGGGTCCTTGCTGGCCGACCTTCGTTTGACTTACGGACGTGCTCTTCCCGCCTACACCAACGCCCTTGGCTACGGCTGGGCCACGTTGTCCGGCATGGGCGTCGCCATCTGGTTGCTCGCGCGCCTTTGTCGCGTGCGGATCAAAGTGCCCGGCGTTCTCATTACCGGCGCGATCTTCTGGCAGGTCGGGTTGACGGTCGGCATCTTGCAGATTCTGGGGGGAAAGACCACCGGCGTCGAGGGTTTGGAAATTCCCGGCAGCGCCGCGGTGCTGATGCTCTTCGGCTATCTGCTCGTTGGCCTGTGGGGTGCGCTCATCTTTGGTTACCGCCGCCAGGCTCCGGCCTACATTTCGGTGTGGTATCTCCTCGCGGCGCTTTTCTGGTTTCCGTGGACCTTCGGGCTCGCACACCTCGCTGTGGCGCTGCCCGTGCAGGGCGTGGTGCAAAGCCTGATCGCCGCCTGGGCCGCGCAGAATTTCCTGAACGTCTTCATCACCGCCATCGGTTTGGCCGCGGCGTATTACCTCATTCCGAAAGTCATTGGCCGCCCAATTCATAGTTACCATCTCGCCTCCACCGGCTTTGGGGCGTTCATCCTTTTCTCCGGTCTGACCGGCGCGGTGCGGCTGAGCGGCGGACCGTTGCCCGCGTGGCTGATCACGCTGAGCATCGCCGCCACCATCCTCCTTCTGGTGCAACTCGCCACCGTTTCGACCAATCTGCTCCTGACCATGCGCGGTCAGCATCACATGGTCTATCACTCGCCCACCGTCCGCTTCACGATCTTCGGGGTGATTTCCTTCACCATCGCCAGCGTTGTCGGCCTTCTCTCCTCGCTGCGCTCGGTGGATCGCCTGCTGCACTTCACCTTTTTCCAGTCCGCTCAGACCCACCTGCTGCTCTACGCCTTCTTTAGCATGGTGATGTTTGGCGCTATCTACTACATCCTGCCGCGCCTCTTGGGCTGCGAATGGCTCTCGTCGTCGCTCATTAGCTGGCACTTTCTGGCCTCGGCCTACGGTGGCGGTGTGTTGGTCGTGGGCCTCGCCCTTAGTGGCATCGCCGGCGGCGCGGCGCTGGCCAATCCCGAGTCCATTTTCTCGCAGGTGATCGAGGACAGCTCCCGATATTATGTCGCGAGCACGCTGGCGTGGGGGATGATCGGCATCGGCCACGTGATCTTCGCGCTGCATTTCCTGCTCATGCTGTTCCGCATCGGCCAGCCGGGCGGCGAGCCCACGCTCTTCGCACCCATTGGGGAGGAGAAACACTAATGAATCGTTCGTTCAACTTGTTCGCCGGCATCATCGGGTCCTTCGCCCTTTCCTGCTACGCCCTCGTGCTCCTGCCCAAGCAGCAGTTGGGCGGTCTCCAGCCGCAGACAGTCGAGGACGAGGGCAAAATCACCGAGATTTACCCCATCAATAACGTCGCCGTGGAAAAAGGCCGGGCGGTTTATGCCTCCGAGGGTTGCTTCTACTGCCACACCCAACAGGTGCGCGACGAGCAGAACGGCACCGATTTGGAACGCGGCTGGGGTGTCCGCCGTACCGTGGCGCGCGATTACATTTTTGACACAACGCCCTTCCTCGGGAGCAACCGTGTCGGCCCGGATCTCGCCAATGTCGGCTCCACCAAATGGCGCAACGAGCCGGTGGATGAGAACTCGAAATACAAACCCGCAAAGCGCGATGCCGCCTGGCAACTGCTCCACCTCTACGCGCCGCGCACCGTCATCAAGTCGTCCAATATGCCGCCCTACCGCTATCTCTTTGAGAATAAGAAGATCAGCGGACAGCGCTCCGTGGACGCTCTCGCCCTGACCGGGTCCGACGCGCCGGAGCCCGGCTACGAAGTCGTCCCCAAGCCGGCAGCGAAGGCGCTCGTCGCCTACCTTCTGTCGCTCGATAAAAGCCACCCGCTTAAAGAAGTGAAAGGTTCTGCGCCGGAGGTCGCCGCCAAGTGAGTACGCCCAACGATCCCGCGTCCATGAAACCAAGTCCCGACCGCATTGATTACCGCGAGACGGCGGACATCACGGAAGTCCACGCCGCCGTCCAGCGCGAAAAGCCCGAGCCTTCCGCCGATGTCACCCCGATGCCGCTCTGGCTCACCGGCGTCTGCGCCGGGGCCATGGTCTGGGCCGGCACGTATTTCGGCATCTTCCACGGCGGCCTCAGCGCCAATGTCTATAACGAATTTGAAAGCTCGCCCGCCGTGCTTTTCCCACAGCCGCCGAAGGTCGGGGTCAAACCGGGTGCAGACGCAGCGCCGCAGTCGCTCGCGGATATGGGCAAAGGCGTTTACGGCCAGTGCGTGGCCTGCCATCAGCCGAGCGGCCTCGGGGTAGCCGGGCAGTTCCCGCCGCTCGCAAAATCAGAATTCGTCAACGGCAGCGAAAAGCGGCTCGTCGCTATTTTACTGAAGGGAATTCAGGGGCCGATTACCGTGGAAGGGAAGCCCTACAACGGAGCGATGCCGGCGTGGGAAGCGCAGTTATCCCCGAAAAAGATTGCGGCGGTCGCGTCTTACGTTCGCCGGGAATGGGGCAACACTGGAGCCGAGATTTCCGAGGCCAAGGTGCTCGCGGCCAAAAAAGAGTTTGCCGAGCAAACGGCACCGTTTACCGAGGCGGAACTGCTCAAGATCCCCGCCGACGCCACGCTGCCGGATGAAGGTGGAGCTGCGGCACCGGCTCCGACTCCCGGCGGCGCGCCTGCGCCCGCCGTCCAGACTCCGGCGGCACCGGTGGCCTCCGCCAATGCCAGCCCCGAGCAGCTCGCCGAAGGCAAGAAGCACTACATGATGATCTGCGTCGCCTGCCATCAGCCGACCGGCGCGGGCCTGCCCGGAGTTTTCCCGCCGCTCACGAAGTCCCCCTACGTGGAAGGTTCGCCCGAGCGCTTCGCGGCCATCATCTTGAAAGGCAACGGCGGTCCCTTTACCGTGGACGGCAAGCCGTTCAACCAGATCATGCCTGGTCAGGAGGCCGCTCTCACGGATGCCAAAATTGCCGCAATCATGACGTTCGTCCGCGCGAATTTTGGCAACGCCGGCGGCCCGGTCGCACCGGAAGTCGTCGCCGCGGCCCGCGCGAAATTTGCGGATCACAAGACGCCCTGGACGCAGGCCGAACTCGACGCCTGGAAAGACGACGCACCCGCCGCAAAATAATCCATCAACCTCATTCCCACGACTCCACTGAATATGCTCAAGCCCACGCTCGCCCTCCTTGTCGCCACCGCCTCGCTGGCGGGCTTCGTCCGCGCGCAGGACGCCGCCGCCGATCAGGTCGCCGAAGGCAAAAAGAACTACATGCTGATCTGCGTCGCCTGCCATCAGCCGACCGGCGCGGGTCTCCCCGCGGTGTTTCCGCCGCTCACCAAGTCGCCGTATGTGAACGGCTCGGCGGAACGCTTCGCCGCCATCATTCTCAAGGGCAATGCCGGTCCGTTTACCGTGGACGGCAAACCCTTCAACCAGATCATGCCGCCGCAGGAAGCTATGCTCACCGACGAGAAAATCGCCGCGATCATGACCTTCGTGCGTGCCAGTTTTGAAAACACGCCCGCCCCGGTTTCCGCTGCAGTGGTGGCGGCGGCGCGGAAGAAATTTGCCGACCGTAAGACGCCGTGGACTCAGGCCGAACTCGACGCCTGGAAAGACGACGCCGCCAAGTAGTCATCCGATGCGGCTCCTTTCCCATATCCGTATCGCCCGACCGGGCGTAACGGTTTCGACGTACCGCCCGTCAGTCATTTTGTAACACCCAACTTCTCGCCTCATGTCCACCGCCGCCCTCACGCACGCGCCCGACGATAACGCGCACGACGATCACCATCACGATCCCGGTTTTTGGCAGAAGTGGGTCTTTTCCACCGATCACAAGATGATCGGCATCCAATACGGAACGACCGGGCTGGCGTTTTTGATGTTTGGTTTCATGCTGATGATGGTCATGCGCTGGCAGCTCGCGCACCCGGGCGAGGCGGTGCCTTACATCGGCGGACTGCTTCAAGCGATTTTCGGTTCGAGTGCGTTCCAGCCGGATGCCAAGGGGATTCCCGGCGTGCTCACCGCCGACGGCTACAATTCCTTCGGCGCGATGCACGGCACGATCATGGTCTTCTTCGGCATCGTTCCTGTGGCCTTCGCCGCGTTCGGCAACTTTGTCGTGCCGCTCCAGATCGGTGCGATCGACATGACCTTCCCCCGCATCAATATGGCGAGCTTCTGGTGTTTCTTCATCAGTTGCATCTTCATGTGCGTGTCCTTTTTCGTGCCGGGCGGCGCGGCGAAATCGGGCTGGACCTCCTATCCACCGCTCTCTGGCATTGCGGACAGTGGCGCGCTCAATCACTTCTTCATGAACGGCCAAACCCTCTGGGTCACGGGCATGGTTTTCAATATCACCGCCTCGCTCCTCGGCTCGGTGAATTTCATCGCCACGATCATCCAGCTCCGCGCGCCGGGGATGACGTGGATGCGTCTGCCGTTCTTTGTCTGGGCGCAGTTCGTCACCGCGTTCCTGCTTCTGCTCGCCTTCCCGCCGCTCGAAGCCGCCGGCGTCATGCAGCTCATGGATCGCGCCTTTGGCACGAGTTTCTTCATGCCCACGGGACTGATTGTGAACGGCGCGGCCACGCACTGGTCGGGCGGCGGCAGCCCAATTCTGTGGCAGCACCTTTTCTGGTTCCTCGCCCATCCGGAGGTCTATGTGCTCATCCTGCCCGGCATCGGCATGGTCGCGGAAATCATCGCGTGCAACACCCGCAAGCCGCTTTACGGCTACAAGGCCATGGTCGGCGCGATCTTTGTCCTCGGCTTCCTCTCCTTCATCGTCTGGGCGCACCACATGTATATGACGGGCATGGGCGCGAAAGTGTCGGGGTTCTTCCAAGTCACTACGGTCATGATCTCGGTGCCTTCGGTCATTCTGGTGACGGCGCTGATGCTCTCGCTTTGGGGGGGCTCGATCCGGTTCACCATGCCGATGCTTTTCGCCACCGCGTTTCTGCCCATGTTCGGCATCGGCGGTCTGACCGGCATTCCGCTCGCATTCAATGCCGTCGACCTCTACCTGCACGACACCTACTACGTCATCGGTCACTTTCACTACGTCGTCGCGCCGGGGACAATCTTCGCGATTTTTGCGGGCGTCTATCATTGGTATCCGAAAGCGACGGGCCGCATGCTGAATGAGTTTCTCGGCCGTCTGCATTTCTGGGGCTCGCTGATCTTCATCAACGGCATCTTCTTCCCGATGTTCCTGCAAGGCATGGCTGGCGTGCATCGCCGCTGGTTTGACGGCGGCGTGACTTACGAGCAGATCATCAAGCCGGTGATCCACTGGAATAACTTCATGTCCGTCTCCGCCTTCCTCCTCGGAGCGGCGCAGATTCCTTTCATCATCAATTTCTGCTGGAGCATCTGGAACGGACGCAAGGCGAGCGACAACCCATGGGATGCCACGACCGTGGAATGGGACACGCCCACGCCGCCACCGCACGGCAACTTCACCAAGGAGATCACCGTCCACCGCGGACCTTACGAATACAGCGTGCCCGGAGCGGATAAGGACTTCACGCCGCAGACCGAAGCGCCGAAATCCGATAAAGCGCACCTCGCCGCGCCGCTGGTCGCCGCGCCCGCCCACTAAGTTTCGCCCATGCAAATCCCGCACGAAGTCACTGCCCGCCCCGACACCGGGCTCTATAACGCCAAGCTCGGCATCTGGCTCTTTCTCGCCTCGGAGGTCATGCTCTTTGGCGGTCTCTTCTCCGCCTACATCTTTCTCCGCATGGGGGCCGAGGACGGTTACTGGCCGCACGGTCTGCTGAACGTACCGGTCGGCGCGGGAAACACTGCCATCCTCATCGCCTCATCCGTCACCGTGGTGCTGGCGTGGGCTTCGCTGAAGATGCGGAAGTTTTCCCAATACAAACTCTGGATGGGCATTTCGATTCTGTGCGGCGCGCTCTTCCTCATCGTGAAGCTGGCCTACGAGTGGCCGCAGAAGTTCGAGCACTTCGGCGCTTTCATCAAAAAGGACGCCATCGAACACTACGAGAAATATCTCGGGAACCATCACCTCAAGGAGAAGGGACTTCCGCCCCGTGTCGAAATCTCCGGGCACTTGCATGAGGTAGAGATTGCCGCGGACCCTGCGGAAAAGGAAAAGTTGGAAGTGTTTTTGAAGCAGCATGACTTGGAAGCCAAGCCGGATGAGCACGACGCGAAGTTGCAAATAGTTTGCTCCGAAAAAAAAGATAAAGACGGAAAGCGTGAGGGAATCAGGCCAGGTGTCGCCGAGGACTTGGAAAAAGTGCCCGGCGTCAAACTCATCGCCTTTGAACTCGGCCTAGATCCGATCAACGCCGCGCCAGACAACCCGGAGAGCGACAAGCCGCACTTTCTTTACAAGGGACCGACGGAAACACCCGGAAAAATCGAGCGCAAGGATGTTGAATTTTACAGCTCCTTCGCGCCGAAACACAGCTCCTACTTCGCCGTTTATTTTACCATCACTGGCCTGCACGGTCTGCACGTCCTCGCGGGTGTGCTCATCATGCTCTACTTCTGGCTGCCGATTGAGGGCGGCGCGAACATGTTCAAGCGCAACCCCGAGCACCTCGCCAACCGCGTGGAAGTCGTCGGCTTGTTCTGGCACTTCGTCGATCTCGTCTGGATCTTCGTCTTCCCGATTTTCTACCTCCTCTAACCTCACCACATGAGCCAAGCCCACGATCACGGCAAAGAAATCACGCCCGGAACCGCCCACGAACCCGCAACCGGCGGTGATCACCCGCACTTCGACATGCACCTCGGGCTGTATCTCGGGGTCGGCGGATTCCTCCTCGTTGCCACGGCCGTCACCGTCTGGTTGTCTTACGTGGACTTCGACAAGATGTTTGGCGGCCACGGTTGGAACATCATCATCGCGATGATCGTTGCGACGGTGAAAGTCGGCTTCGTCGGCGCGATTTTCATGCACTTGAAAGGCGAGAAAAAACTGGTCTGGCAGTTCCTCTATTTCACCCTCTTCTTCGTCGCGGGGTTGTTTCTGCTGACCCTGCTGAACTACTCCGACCCGATCTTCGGGACCAGCCACGCGCATCACTAAATGCCCCGGATCGCCTTCCAATTTGTCTTCCTCGCCGTCGTGCTGTTCGTTGTCGCGGGCTGCGAAGCCTTTCACCCACACCACTAAATGTCGCTCAAGGCGTTCCATCTTTTCTTCATCGTCCTCGCCATCCTGCTCGCGGCTGGCTGCGCGGCTTGGGGATTCGTGAACGGTCTGGCACCCGCGTTTGGCTTCACCTGCTCCGGCATTGCCTTCGTGTTGGTAATTTACGGCGTCTCTTTCCTCAAAAAATCGCGCAAACTGATCCTATGAAGCGATCCGCCTGCACCCGCCTCCTCGCGACTGCTTGCGCCCTCGCGCTGACTCATTTGCCCTCGACCGCCGCCGCCTGCGCGGTCTGCATGGGCGATCCCAATTCCAAGACCGCCGGCGCGATCAACGGTGCGATCTTTCTCCTCCTCGGTTTCATCGGCGGCGTCCTCGGCTTGCTTGTGGTCTTTGGCCTCACGCTCGTGAAACGCGCCGCCGCCCCGCTCCCGCCGCACGCCGAGTTTTCGCAACCAGATTAGCCACCATCTGACTTCTATGTTTAGCATCAACAAAGCCCTCGGAATTCTGCCCAACGCCTCTGAGCACGGTCAGGCCGTGGATCACCTCCTCGAATTGTGCCACTGGTTCATGGCCATCCTTTTCGTCGGCTGGTCCTGCTACTTCCTCTACACGATCTTCCGCTTCCACAAATCGCGGAACCCGAAGGCCAGCTACCACGGCGTGCAGAGCAAAGCGTCCGCGCATCTTGAATTCACCGTTGTGCTCGTCGAAGCCGTGCTGCTCCTCGGGTTCGGTCTCCCGCTTTGGGGCAAGCGCGTGACTGGCGACCAGTTCCCCGCCGAGGCCGATGCCGTGCGCGTGCGCGCCGTCGGCGAGCAGTTCGCTTGGAATTTCCACTACGCCGGCGCTGATGGCGTCTTCGGGCGGGTGCATACCAGCTTTCTCAGCGGATCGAACCCGCTCGGCCTTGATCCGAGCGACCCTGCCGGCCAGGACGACGTCGTTTCCAAAAACGACCTGCACCTCATCACCGGCAAGCCGACCGTCATCGACCTCACTTCGAAGGACGTGATCCACAGCTTCTCGCTCCAGCACATGCGCATGTGTCAGGATGCCATTCCCGGATCGAAGATTCCGATGTGGTTCCGGCCCATTCGTGGCGGCGAGTATGAAATCGTCTGCGCCCAGCTTTGCGGTGCCGGCCACTACGCCATGCGGGCCATGATGAAGGTCGAGACGCAGGCGGAGTTCGACACTTGGATGAAAGAGCAGGCCAGCCTGAAGCCCGCCGCCCCGGCGGCTGTGCCTGCGGCGACCGAGCCGGCGGCGCACTAGTTCTTGGTCGGAACAGGGTTCCGCATTCCGTATTCGGTGTTCAGTTTCCGCAACGAGGTCTGAGCACTGAGTCGTCGCCCAACTTGTGAAAGCCACCACCACCTTCAACCCCGCCCTCGCGCTTTATGCGAAGGGTGTCGTGGCGGCGACCTTCGCGCTCATCTTCATCGGCGGGCTCGTGACTTCGCATCAAGCCGGCATGGCCGTGCCCGACTGGCCGCTGAGCTTCGGCTCGCTCAATCCCGAGGGCTGGTGGGGCGAGCTGCCGGTCCGCCTCGAACACGGCCACCGCCTTTTCGCCACCGGCGTCGGTGCGCTCGTGACGATTCTTTGCGCGTGGGTCTGGCGCAACGGTTGGCCGCTGCTCATCGCGCTCCTCGCGTCGGGCACGCTCACGCCGGCGGCAAAATTTCTCGGCATCGCGCCGATTGTCGTCATGCACGTCGGCATCTGGTCGTTCGCGGGCGTTTTCGCCATCGCTTTGCTGTGGCTGGCGAAAGATCGTGCGCCCGCCGACTCGCGCGCGGTCCGCTGGGTCGTCTTCGCTGCTTTCATCGGCGTGGCATTACAGGCCACTTTTGGCGGGCTGCGCGTCACGATGGAAACCGCCAATCATCTCCGCGCCGCCCTCATCCTGCGCATCGTCCACGGCTGCGTCGCCCAAGCCGAGTTGTGCCTGCTCGTCGCCGTCGCGGCGCTGCTCTCACGGCGCTGGGTCGAGGACGCATGGCAGCTCGCCGGCACCAGTTTGAAAGCCGTGCGCCGCCTCGCGTGGCTTGTCGTCCTCGCCGTCTATGGCCAGCTCATCCTCGGCGCGACCCTGCGGCACCTCGGCGCGGGCCTTGCCATCCCGACCTTTCCCGAAGCCAACCCCGACGGCGGCTTTATGCCCAAGGTCCACAACATGTTTGTCGATCTTCATTTCACCCACAGCCGCGCCGGCGCGCTCGTCATTACGCTGCTCGTGCTCACGCTTGTTCTTCTCGTCCTCCGCCGCGCGCGCGGCGAAGTGCTTCTGACCAGCCCGGCCACCGGCTTGCTCGGATTGGTGTTCATCCAGGTCTCGCTCGGCATGGCCGTCATTTTGAATCTCAAGCCGATCACGCTCACGACCCTGCACGTTGTGAATGGTGCCGCCGTGCTCGCGCTCAGCCTGCTGCTGGCCTTGCGTGCGGGTCGTTTCACCGATGGGGCAGGGGAGGCCCGCGCATGAAAACCGACGCCGCTGCCACGCTCGACGCCGTGCCCGACCTGGCCGAACCCGGCCTGCTCACCGACCTGATGACGCTGACCAAGGCGCGCCTCAGCCTGCTCGTCATCATCACCACCTTCGTCGGCTTTTGCATGGCCTCGGATGCGTCGCTCGACTGGCTCCGCCTCGTCCACGCCATCCTCGGCACCACCCTCGCCGCCGCCTCCGCCGCCGTGCTCAATCAGCGCATCGAGACCAAAGTGGATCGCCTCATGGAGCGCACACGCAACCGTCCGCTTCCCGCCGGACGTATGAAACCCGCCTTCGCACTCGCCCTCGGTCTCGCCCTCGGCGTCGTCGGCGTCGCCTGGCTCTGGCTCGCGACCAACGCCGTTGCCGCCAGCCTCGCCGCCGCCACCATCGTCATCTACATCGCCTTTTACACTCCGCTCAAAAGGCGCACGTCCCTCTGCACCGTCGTCGGCGCGGTCTCCGGGGCGATCCCTCCAGTCATCGGCTGGACCGCTGTCCGCCCGTCTTGCGACCTCGGCGCGTGGGTGCTCTTCGGCATCCTTTTCACCTGGCAGATGCCGCACTTCCTCGCCATCGCCTGGATGTATCGCGACGAATACGCGCGGGCCGGCTTCGTCATGATCCGCCGCGACGACGCCACCGGCGCGCACACCGCCACGCAAAGCCTGCTCTACACCCTCGCGCTCCTCGTCATCACCGCGATTCCCTTTTTCGCCGGCCTCAACACCAGCCTCTACCTCGTGCTCGGCCTGCTCCTCGACGCCGTGATGCTCGTCTGCGCGCTGCGCTTCCTCTTCGAGCGCACGCGCCCCACCGCGCGCACGCTGTTCTTCGCCTCCATCTTCTACCTCCCGCTCATCCTCGGGCTGATGATCTTCACCAAAGCGTGAGCGTCGGAGCGATGTCCGCACCCATCGCAAAAGCCCTCATCACCATGCCGCGCCGCATCCTTTCCTCCGTCATCGCCCTTGGCCTAGTCGCCGTTCTCCCCGGTTGTGGGGAAAAGGACGACGCCTTTGAAATGATGACGCCGCCCGCCACGCCGGCCGCGCTCCTCAAACACTGGTCCGTCCCCGACTTCACCCTCACCGAGCGCACCGGCCAGCCCGTGAAGCTCGCCGACCTCGCTGGCAAAGTGTGGGTCGCCGACTTCTTCTACACCGCGTGCCCCGGCCCCTGCCCCACCATGAGCAGCCGCCTCAGCGAAGTGCAGAAGCAACTCGGCACCGAGCCTGGCCTGCGCCTCGTCTCCATCTCGATCGACCCCGAAAAAGACACCCCCGCTGTTCTCAAGCTTTACGCCGAAAAGTTCCAGGCCAACGACCGCTGGCTCTTCCTCACCGGCCCCAAAGCCGACATCTACAACCTCGCCCGCGACGGCTTCAAACTCCCCATCGCCGAGCCCGAGACACCCGGCGGGCAGATCATCCACAGCACCCGCCTCGTCCTCATCGACCAGACTGGCACCATCCGCGGCTTTTACGAAGCCGCTGGAGAAGCCGGGACCGCCGAACTCATTCGAGACATCCGCAAACTGCTCACGGCTTCTCCTTAGTCTTACTCCTAATCTTAATCCTCGCCGCCAACCCACAGCGCGCTCCTTGCCGATTGAGATTAAGAGTAAGAGTAAGCCCCGCGAACTCACCCCCACATCTATGACCGCATCCGACTTACCCCTCATCAACGCCTGCCTCAACGGCCTCAGCACCGTCTTCATCATGGCCGGACTGGTCTTCATTAAGAAAGAGGAGAAGCAAGCGCACATCATCGCCATGATCAGCGCGCTCGTCACCTCCACGCTCTTCCTTGCGAGTTACATTACCTATCACGCGCTGAAAGCTGGAGTCGTGACTTACTTCACCCACACCGGCTGGCCCAAGACCCTCTACATGGTCATCCTCTGGACCCATATTCCCCTCGCCATCCTCATCCTCCCCCTCATCCTCCTCACCATCATCCCTGCCTATCAGGCCCGCTACGACAAACACCGCCGTCTCGCGAAAATCACCGCCCCCCTCTGGCTCTACGTCTCCGTCACCGGCGTCCTCGTTTACCTCATGCTCTACGTCTGGTTTCCGGCGAGGTAACCAAAAGGTGTGCGTTTTCCGACTGGCTGTTGACCGGGTTATTTTTCCGGTGTGGTGAAGCTGAGAATATCTCCGAGCTGCGGGATGGAGTTCTCGCGGTTGCTGCCGCGCGCGCGGAAAAAGTAAGTCGTGCCAGGGGTTAGGCCGGTGAGTGAGGAGCTGATGGGCTGTGATGTCGCGCTGGCGGCTATGCTGCCAGCGCTGGCGAGCGTGCTCCTGGCGAGCTTGGGGTCGGTTCCCCAGTCAAACCCGGCGCTGGTGGCGATACCGTTGGGCGTCACCACGCCATGAAGGGTGGCACTCGTAGCCCCGAGCTGCGTAGCAGGCAGTGTGACCGGCGTGGGGCCGAACCGCAGCCGAAAGACTGCTCCGCGTCCGGAACTCCCGCCGTCCGTGGTCGTTCCATAGAGATTTCCATCGGTGTATTTCATCAGGGTGCCGAAAGGCCAAAATCCTTGCTCGCTACGGAGTCCGAGCCGCGGGTCGCCACGCGTGAAAGCAATAACGGTGGTTAGCTTGCCTGTGGTCGTATTGACCTTGAAGATCGTGCCGCCATTGCGAGGTCCGCCGTTCTCGGTGGTGCCCCAAACATTACCCGCGCCATCGCTCACGAGCTTGGTAAAAGGGCCAAAACCCGTCTTATCGGTGAAATCAAGGATCGTGGTAACTTCGCCGGTCGAGGCATTGACCTTAAATAGCGAACCGAGCTTGCTGGCACCGCCACCTTTCAGCGTGCCCCACGAAAATCCCGCGCCATCGGCTGTCAATGTGGCATCAGGCTGAGGCTTGCCTGATCCTACGAAACCGAATCTGCCTTGGAGCGACTCGTTGACTTCCACGGTGATGAGTTCTCCCGTCGATGGGTTCAGCTTGAAGTGCGTGCTTGGGTATCCGGGCCAGCGAGCATGCGACATGGGCGGGCTGCCTTTTTGTCCCCGGGTCGTGCCGATCAAAAAGCCCGTGCCATCGTTTTCCAGACTTGAAATGGGGAAGGCTCCTTTGTTGAGCGGACGTGGCGGGAAAGGTGGCTCAATTGCCCCATTCGCATTCTTCTTGATCTCCGCAGCACCAGCGAACTCGGCGACTGTACTGAGCGCGCCAGTGATGGGATTGACCTTGAAGACGGTACCGAGATCGTAGGTTCCGCCACGGATGGTGGTGCCCCAGAGAAAGCCCGCGCCATCGTCCACCAGTCCGCCGTTGGGCAACCGCCCTTTGCCGTATTGTCTGGCATCGCGGAAGTCAGCCACCGTGGTCAGCGCGCCTGTGGCCGCGTTGATTTTGAAAACCGTTCCGACTTTGCGATTTGGGTCAAAGCCATCACCCCATTGGTTCCGCTGGGTGGTGCCCCACAAAAATCCCGCTCCGTCGCTGACGAGTTCTGGATGAGGCCGAGGGTCGGTTTCTGGGAATTCGACGACGGTTTTCACTTCCGCGGAGGCGGGGTTGATTCGGATGATGTAGTCGCGGGAGTCGGCTCCGGTGGGGTTGGAGACGGTCCCCCAGAGCGAGTCCGCACCGTCCCAAACCAGTTTTACGAAGTGCTCAGATTGATCGGGGTGGACGAGTTTGGGGAACTCCAGAACTGTGGTTACGTCGCCGGTGAGGGCGTTAATCTTAAAGATCGTCCCACTCTCGTGGGCACGATTTCCGGAGGTGCCCCAAAGGGCCCCGTGACCATCACAAACCAACCCACCTTGGGGATTCACCTTTGTGCTGACGGTGGTAAGCACGCCGGTTTTTATATTGATTTTGAAGATCGCTCCGACGGCTGTGCCCCATAAGAATCCTGCGCCATCGCTCTCCAACCTGGCGGTGGGTCGTTCGCCTTTGGTGGCGGATTTTACAAGCCGTTCGTAAGCAGATGTGCCCGGTTTGGGCAGCCCTCCACTTCGCCAAAAATCCTCCTTTGCGGACACAAAGCCGGTGAATTCGGCGACCGTGGTCAGCTTACCCGTGGCGGCGTGGACTTTGAAAACGGTGCCAAGCCCGGCTCCTCCTTCATGGGTGGTTCCCCACAGGAAGCCTATGGCATCGCTCACGAGGTCAGCGTTGGGTTGGCGTCCGAAGTTGGGTCCTTCCCTGTCTGAAAATTCGACCACGGTGGTCAGGGTTCCGGTTCTGGTGTTGATCTTGAAGATCGTGCCATAGCTAGGAGCGCCGACGCCGGAATCCTTGTCGGTCCCGCCGCGTGAGGTCGTGCCCCAGAGATTGCCCGCTCCATCCGGGCACAGCTTCCCGCCGGGGTTCGCTCCCTTGCCAAAAGACTCTGCAACGGTGGTCAGCATCCCGGTCTTCACGTTGACCTTCCAGATGGTCCCGTCGCCTTTTCCCCCTTGGCGGGTCGTGCCCCAGACATTACTCGCGCCGTCATACAGCAGTGCACCGAAAGGCTCGCGACCCTTGTTGATTTTGCCGTTGTCCGTAAAGGAAAGGACGGTCCGCCACGCGCTCCCGTCGGCCTTCACTTTGTAAATAGTCCCAAAGCCGTAGCGCCCGTCGCCTTGCGTGATGCCCCAGAAATAGCCATCCGGCCCCAAAACCAAGGCCGCGCCGCTTGGGTATTGCGGCCAAGCTTCAAAGCTGGCCACGACTTCAAATACCGGTCCCGCAGCGGCAAACGTAATCAAGCCAAGAAAGGCGAGGAGTGGAGTAATGAGGGCACCAAATTGCATGGCTTGATTGTGCCTGGAATGGCGGCTGAGTTGTCAAAAATACCGCACCAAAATGTAAAACGATTGTCTATTGCACGGATGTGGGCCGGAACTTACTGCGGAAATAGCCCGCGTTTGTTGCGCGTTCGAGGGCGCATCTACGTAGTCTTGGGATTGAGGATCGCTACATTGCGCGGACATGCGGGCGCTTCTTTCACGCCGGGGCTGTCGGATCCGGCTGGGTGCTCGACGCCGGTCTGCGGCAGGTAGGACATACCGCTCTGGCGCGGAGGCTTGTTTCCGCGTGCGGGGGGCGCGATAGAAACCAGCGGCCCGCCCGCCGCTTTCCTCCACATGAAAAACTTCCCGAAATCACCCCCCCGCATTTCGCGCCGGGAATTCATCAAGCGTACCGGAGCCGGTGTGGCCGCGGCCTCGGCGCTGGGCGGTGGCTCACGGGCGCGGGTGGTAGATGGAAATCTGGCGCGTCCGCCGCATCTCGCCATCGAGGTGCCGGGCGTACACGCCTACGCGATCGAGCACAGTTTGGCGGCGGGCGGCACGCTGGAACTTTGCGTGAGCAGCACGCTGCCGTATCGCCTTTCGCTCTGCCGCCTCGGCGTGCAGGTGGACGACCCGGCGGGCGACACCGTGCTCACGCGTTTCGACGAAGCGCCCGCGCGCCCGCAGCCGATCCATCCCGGCTCGTACATCCACATCGAGAAGCGCCTGACCGGTCAGCCGCGCGCGCTTTCGTTGGAGTGTTGGGTGCGGCCTTGGGATTTCTCCAAATTGCAGGGACTCATCAGCCAGGAGGACAAGGACGCATCGGACGGGTTCGCGCTCGGCGTGGGTATCAATGGCTATGTGGGTTTCTATCTCGGCGATGGCGTGTCGCCGGACGAAGCGCTGGTGCATCGCACCAAGCCCGGGGTGCTCGCGCGCGGTGCGTGGCAGCATGTGGTGGCGACATGGGATGGCACGCGCAAGCGCGTCTTTGTGAACGCGGTGGAAATCGCGGCGTGGGATTTCGCCGGGCCGCTGCTCGTGGGCGAACACGCGCTCCGTCTTGGCGCGATGGCGCAGGGTCGAAAGGCGCAGCATTTTCTCGACGGCGACCTCGCGATGCCCGCGATCTACGAGCGCGCGCTCGGCGTGGAGGAAATCCGCGAGCGCTTTGCTCAAAAAGCGCTGCAACCCGCGCGCGAGGCGCTGGCCTGCTGGCCGCTCGCCGAGGAGCGCGGCGCGCATGTGGCCGATGTCACCGCAGCGGCGCGCCATGGGCGCATCATCAATCACGGCACATGGATGATCGGCGGGCCGAGTTTCACCGCGAACGTCCCCCGTTTCGGCGACTACGATCCGAAAAATGATCCCCGGCACGGGCACGGTCTGCGGCTGGCGTCGGACGATCTCTACGACTGCGGCTGGGAGGTCACGCATCGCTGGCCGGTGCCGGCGGACGCGCGTTCCGGCCAGTATGTGGCGCGGATCGAATTCACCGCCGACGGCAAGCCGCGGCTTTACCACTGCACCTTCATCGTGCGCCGCGCGGTGGAGCGGAAAAAAGCGCCGATCCTCCTGCTCATGGCCACGAACACCTGGCGCGCCTATAGCGCCACGCCCTTCGCGGCGGTGCCGGCGGATTTGCATGCGGTCTGGGGCACGAATGGTCTCGGGAAAAATCCTCCCGGCGCTCCCGCATTCTGCTTTTACCGGGGTCACACGGCCGGGCAGGGGACGTATCAGCTCGGGCTGCGGATGCCGTGGCCGGCGGCGGGACCGTATGTGCTCTACGGCGGACCCACGCGCTACAGTCACCTCGCGCGGGCCGACCGCTTCACGCAAATCTGGCTGGAGACGCAGGGCTACGAGTTCGACGTGATCAGCGATGTGGACCTGCACCGCGATCCGGCCCAACTGCGTGGCTACCAGACGCTGCTCGTCGTCGGGCACAGCGAATACTGGTCGCTGCCGATGTATCGCGGCGTGGAGGCGTATCTGCGCGGCGGCGGCAACGTCGCCGTGCTCAGCGGCAACACCATGGGCTGGCGCGTGAGCTTCGACGACGACTGCACGGTGATGGAGTGCCGCAAAGTGGACTTCGCCGGCGAGCAGATCCCGGCGGCGCGCCGCGGTGAAGCCTGGCACAGCCACGACGGCCTGCGTGGCGGCCCGCAGCGCGAGTGTGGCATGCCCGGCTTCCGCGTGGTCGGGCTGGACATCATCGGCTTCAACAACCAATCGAATCCGAAAAATTTTGGCCCGTATGTCGTCGAGGACGCGGGCCACTTTCTCTTCACCACACCGGAGGCGTCGGGTTTGAAAAACGGGGATAAATTCGGCTGGGGCGGCGAGGGCCAGGTGCCGATGGCCAATGGCCACGAGATGGACATCCGCCCTTCCACTTTCGCCGCGCTCCAGACGCAACCCACGCCCGACGGCGCGGTGCTGCCGGTGGACCCGCCGGGCATGGTGCGCATCGCCAATGGCATCGTTCCGTGGAAGGAGGGCGGCTACGCGGCGGACTACTTCTTTCGCGAGGTCAAACCGAAGACCGATCAAGGCGGGGAGATGATCTACTGGCAGCGCGCGGAAGGCGGACACGTCTTCAACGCCGGGGCCATCGGCTCCGGCTGGGTGCTTCACGCCGACCCGCGCTGGGCTACGGTTATGCGCAACGTCCTCGCGCATTTCGGCGTGGTGAAAAAGGCGGGGTGATCCCCGACTGCCGCCGGGAGGACGGCGCAATGTTTTCTCTCCTCGCGAAGAGCTGCGATGGCGGCTACGCATGGCGCATGAAATCCCTGCCGCTGCGCGAGCGCATCCTCCGCATCCTCCAAACCAAAGGCTATCGCCCGCTCGACAAAGTGGGCCTTTCCCAAGCGCTGAAATGGCCGCATGAAAAGCGCGGGGTGCTCAAGGACATGCTCATCGAGATGGAGCAGGCCGGCGAGATCGCGCGCATCCGCGACAACCGCTTCGTGCTGCCGCAGACCGCCGACCTCATCACCGGCACGCTCCAGGTCCACACCGGCGGCAACGCGCATCTGCTCAGCAGCACGCCGGGGGCGAAGGACATCTTCATCTCCGCGGTGAACCTCGGCACCGCCATGCACGGCGACAAAGTGGTCGCGCGCGTCATGCACGAAGGCCGCCAGCAGCGGCCCGGCACGGAGGAAGGCCGCGTGGTGAAAATCCTCGAACGCGTCAACACCACCGTCGTCGGCACGCTGCAAACGACGAAGAAATTCCTTTACGTCATCCCCGACGACAATCGGCTCCAGCACGACATTTACGTGCGCCTCCCCGGCGAGCGGGTGAGCCGCGATACGCCCGACGTGGTGAAACCCGGACGCGGCAAACGGGAGCAACCCGCGCCGCGTGGTGCGAGCGCGTTGCGGCCAAAGGTTGGCGACAAAGTGGTGGTGCGGCTCGATCCGTGGGAAAGCCGGCACGTCAATCCCGAGGGCGAAATCATCGAGGTGCTGGGCAAAGCCACCGACCCCGGCGTGGACATGCTTTCGATCATTCGGAAGCACAACTTGCCGACTGAGTTTCCCGGCTCCGTCGAGCGCGAAGCCGACCGCATTTCCGAAACCATCCCGCCTGAGGAAATCGCGAAGCGCGAAGATCTGCGCGGCGGTTTCGTCATCACTATCGATCCGGATGACGCGAAGGATTTCGACGACGCCATCAATGTCGAGCGCACCGCGCACGGCTGGCAGCTCGGCGTCCACATTGCCGATGTCTCGCACTACGTCCGGCCCGGTGGCGCGCTGGACAAGGAGGCGCGCGCACGGGGCAATTCCACGTATCTCGCCGACCGCGTCATCCCCATGCTCCCCGAGCGGCTGAGCAACGGCATCTGCTCGCTCAAGCCCGGCGTCGAGCGGCTCACCTTCTCCGCGTTCATCGACTTCGACGCGCAAGGCCGCGTCCGCAAAGCGCGCTTCGCCCGCACCGTGATCAAGAGCGCCGCCCGGCTCACCTACCGGCAGGCCTTCGCCATTTTGGAAAATCGTCCGCCGCCGCCCACGCCGAACTACGAGCGCGGCGGCACCGTCCATCTCGACTCCGCGCCCGTCCCGCTCACCGTCACGTCCGAGCTGCGCGACCGCGTCCACAGCGCGTGGGAACTCGCGTCCTTGCTCCGCAAGAACCGCTTCGCCGCCGGCTCCCTCGACCTCGAATTTCCCGAAGTCAAAATCTGGCTCGACGACCAGGGCCGCGCCGAGCGGCTGGAGAAAATGGACAACGACATCTCCCACCAGCTTGTCGAGGAATGCATGCTCGCGGCCAATGAAGTCGTGGCGCACGAGCTAAAGAACCGCAACACCCCCGCCATCTACCGCATCCACGAGGACCCCGACAACGACCGCCTTCAGGACTTCCGCGCCCTCGCCGCCACCTACGGCTTCCGTGCCGGCGACCTCACCCAGCGGCGCGAGCTGCAAAAGCTTCTCACCTCCACGCACGGCACCCCCGAGGAATACGCCATCAAGCTCGCCCTGCTCAAAAGCCTCAAGCGCGCCGTCTATGGCACTGAGCCCATCGGCCACTACGGCCTGGCGAAGGTTAACTACACCCACTTCACCAGCCCCATCCGCCGCTACGCCGACCTCCTCGTCCACCGCGCCCTCGCCCGCGAAAACATGGGCCCCATCGGCGATCTCAGCGCACTCGCCACCCACATTTCCACTACCGAGCGCACCTCCGCCGACGCGGAAAAGGACAGCACCCTGCTGAAAAAGATGGAGTTCTTCCTCCGCCAGCTCGCCTCGAAAAAGCCCACCGAATTCCGCGCCCACGTCGTCGATGTTCGCAGCTATGGCCTCTCCGTCGAGCTGCCGGATGTCCTCGTCTCCGGCCTCATCCACGTTAGCGACTTGCCCGAGGACTTCTACGAATTCGACTCCGTCCGCCTCCGCTTCATTGGGCGCAAAACCAAACGCATCTACAAAATCGGCGACGCCCTCCAAGTCATCGTCTCCCGCGTCGATGCCTACAAGCGCCAGATCGACTTCGTCCCCGCCGGCACCGCCGTGAAAAGCGGAGCGCGCCGACCCGAACCCGACCGCCGCCGCCGATAACCCCGCCCGCCCACAGCGCATCCCCGGACGAGCGACCTTCCCGGATCGATTGAGCGCACTCCGCGCTAACAACCTCGCCCTCCGCGCATCTTATTTTCGACATGCATTCGAGATAAAAGGCGTTTCCTCGCGTCTCTGTCCAACCGTTACCAATAATGCGCCTAATCATGCGCTGCGGCGAACTGATCCAAACGTCACATGCCTTTGCTCCCGCGGCCTTCGCTCCCGGACACCTTTCTGCGCAGGCTATATCCATCGCGAACCACCTCGTCCTCGGGGTGGCTGCGGTTTTCCGCCACACCTTTATGACAACACCAAAGACATTCCTGTTGCTCCTTGTCTCCAGCACGATGCTCTCCGCCGGTGACCCCGGCCTCTATGTCGGCAAAACCTACTGGAGCGACGCGCCGGACAAACGCTTTTCGGTTCAGGCGCACCAGGAGAAGGGATATGGGAAATTCGATGCAGAGATCATCGATCTCGCATCCAACAAGGCGGTCCTGACCTACAGCCCGAAGGCACGTTTTATTGCCGCAGCTTGGACCCCGGACAGCAAGCTGGTGGCTATAGAACAGAACAGGACCGTGCATGACAGTGCGGTGTCTGTCTTCTCGCTCGGCAAGGACACGGCCAAGCGGGTCGTTTTACCGAAGGGCTGTAACTATGAGGACAATGATGATGACGGAGATCCCGTCAGTGCCCTGTTTGAATCGCCAACCCGGAAGCAGGCTAAGAAGGTCAATTCACTGGGTTTCCACATTGCCGTGGGAGCTTACGGTATCAAAAAGTGGATCCGTTCAGACACTCTGGTCCTTTCCGCGATGGGAAGGGGTTGGTGGGGAGGAGATGTGGCCAGAGACGGAGACGTTCGTTTCAACGCGGACTACAAGCTCACCATCCATGTGGCTGCGGATGGCACGTCTTCCCTGCAAAAGATTGAGTTGGAGAACTACGAAGAGCATTAGCCGCCCTATTCTCGATGGTCACTCTACGCCGCGCATCGCAAGGGGACGGCTGAGCATCAGGTCTGGCAGCAGGGCGTACATCCGCAGGCGATCCCCTCGTTCCGCGACTCCATCGCGGAACGCACTTGTCCCCGCAATTCCATTGCGTCAGCCTCCCGCTATGCGCAGCCGCTACCGCATCCACGAGCCGGACGCCGCGCATTTCATCACCTCCACGATCATCGAGTGGCTCCCCGTCTTTACCACGGGCGCGTGTTGCGACATCCTTATTCGCTCCTTCGAGCACTGCCGACAGCACAAGGGGCTGCGGCTCCACGCCTGGGTCATCCTCGACAATCACTTCCACGCCGTCGTCTCCGGCCCGGAGCTGGCGGACACCATCCGCGACTTCAAACGCTTCACCGCCCGCATGCTCCTCGGCCAGCTTCAGGCCGAAGGCCGCGAGTGGCTGCTCAACCAGCTCGCCTACTTCCGCGCCGCGCATCGCAAGGGCACCGCCGAGCATCAGGTCTGGCAGGAGGGCGTGCATCCGCAGGCGATCCCCAGCGACGAGATCATGGAGCAGAAGCTGACGTATCTGCACAACAACCCGGTGAAGCGCGGCCTGGTCGCGTCACCCGAGCACTGGCGCTACTCCTCCGCGCACGAATGGCTGCCGGGCGCGATTCCCGTGCTGAGTTGTGATCCGTGGCGGTGAGCAACGCAGAGGCGCACGCCCGCCCGTCGGCCGCCGCCCTCCACCCACCTCACTCGTGCCGAAACGCCGCGTCCCCTCGTGCCGAAACTCCATTTCGGCACGCCCTTGTCCCCGCAATTCCATTGCCCGGCCCCGGCCCCCCCGACGCGATAGAATCGCGCAAACAAGTGCGTGCCGCGATGGAGTCGCGGAACGAGGGGAACATGGGGATCGCGTTCTGAACCGGACCAGTCTATGAACGCTTATGTCTTCTAAGCTTGAAGGTGACTACTCACGGTATCCGACATCTGTCAGAGATATTTTTCCGTACCTCTGCGGGGAGGTGGTTCAACTGCGCGAAACTTGGGAGGTGTTTCGGCGGCTTTTTATGGAAGACAAAGCACTCACCGAACTCTTGGTGGAAAGGCTAGGACCTCTTCTTGGCACGACGCAGAATTTGCTCCAAGACGAGCTTCTTTTGACGCTGTCTCGACTAACAGACAACAGCAAGTGGAAGGACCCGATTTTAAGTCTTTGGTCGCTGGAGGCTGCAATCTCACCAAACAATCCTACTTTCCAAAGCACCGTCAGAACCGAACTCGCGGCAATGAAGTTACAGGCGGAAAACATTACAAAGCATCGCCACAAACGGATTGCCCATCTCGATCGAGCGGTTGCCATTCAGGTTACCAAACTTCCAACCGTAACGTTCACCGAAATTCATGGGCTGTTGGAACGAATAGAAGCCTTCCTTAATCTCTTTTACCGCGAGTTCGAGGGTTCGACGATGCGATTCGATTCGATGAGTGGCGATGATATAACGAGTGTGGCTGAAATCACGGCGCTCAAAGCGAAGGCTTACGACTCATTCGTGAGATCTGGCACCGTTCCGAAGTTCGCCTGGCGGAATGAAAAGCCCGTGTAACGAAGCCCGATCTCCCAAACAAAAAGCCGCCCCGGTCTCCCAGGGCGGCTTTGTAGTTTAGCGAACTAGCTAGTTAGCGCTTACTTCTTCTTCGCAGCGGCGCGCTTTTCCTCGATCGCGGCCTGGGCGGCGGCGAGGCGGGCGACGGGGACGCGGAAGGGCGAGCACGACACGTAGTTCAGGCCGAGCTTGTGGCAGAACTTCACGCTGTCGGGATCGCCGCCGTGTTCGCCGCAGATGCCGAGCTTGATGCTCGGACGGCTGCTGCGGCCTTTCTTGACGGCGATTTCCATGAGCTGGCCGACGCCGGTGGTGTCGAGGGTGGCGAAGGGGTTCTTTTTGAACACTTCGTTTTCGATGTAGGGCATCATGAAGTTGCCCATGTCGTCGCGGCTGATGCCGAGCGCGGTCTGCGTGAGGTCGTTGGTGCCGAAGCTAAAGAATTCGGCGCTGCTCGCGATCTCGTCGGCGGTGAGGGCACCGCGCGGGACTTCGATCATGGTACCGACGAGGTAGTCGAACTTCACCTTCTTCTCGGCCATGACCTGCTTGGCGACGCGGTGGACGATCTCGGCCTGAAGATCGAACTCTTTCTTAAACCCGACGAGCGGGATCATGACTTCGGGCTTCACTTTGATCTTTAGTTTCGCCACGTCGGCGGCGGCCTCGAAGACGGCGCGGGCCTGCATCTCGGTGATCTCGGGATAGGCGATGCCGAGGCGGCAGCCGCGGTGACCGAGCATGGGGTTGAACTCGTGCAGGTCTTTCACGCGCTGGGCGATTTTCTCGGACGGGATGCCGATCTTTTGCGCCAGCGCCTGCTGCGATGCGTGGTCGTGCGGCAGGAACTCATGGAGCGGGGGATCGAGGAAGCGGATGGTCGCCGGGAAGCCTTTCAGCGCTTTGAATATGCCGGTGAAATCCTTGCGCTGGTAGGGCAGGAGTTTCTTCAGCGCGGTGATGCGGTCGGCAGTTTTGTCGGCGAGGATCATCTCGCGCATGGCGTCGATGCGGTCGCCCTCGAAGAACATGTGCTCGGTGCGGGTGAGGCCGATGCCGACCGCGCCAAAGGCGAGGGCGTTTTCGGTCTGCTCGGGGTTGTCGGCGTTCGTGCGGACATCGAGGCGCGCGGCCTGTCCGCACCATTTCATGAGCTGGTTAAAGCTCTTGAATTTCTCCGTCTTCTGCGCGGCTTTGTCGCCGTGTATGGTGCCTGTGATGATCTCGCTCGGCTGCGTCGCAAGCTGGCCGGCATAGACGGTGCCGCTGGTGCCGTCGATGGAGAGGAAGTCGCCTTCCTTGAAGGTCTGGCCGGCGACTTTCACGGTCTTCGCCTTATAGTCGATCTGCAAAGCGGACGCGCCACAGATGCAGACCTTGCCCATCTGCCGGGCGACGAGCGCGGCGTGCGAAGAGACGCCGCCTTTCGCCGTGAGGATGCCCTCGGCAGCGATCATGCCGCGGAGATCTTCAGGCGAGGTTTCGTTGCGGACGAGGAGGACTTTCTCACCCTTCTCCGCGGCTGCGGCGGCGCGATCAGCATTGAGATAGATTTTGCCGGAAGCCGCGCCGGGGCCGGCGGGGAGACCGGTGGCGATGGCCTTCGCCTTTTTCACCTGCGCCACGTCGAAGATAGGCGCGAGGAGTTGATCGAGCTGGTCGGCGGGATTGCGGAGGACCGCAGTTTCCCAGTCGATGAGCTTCTCCTTGCACATATCCATGGAGAACTTCAGCGCGGCGGCGGCGGTGCGCTTGCCGTTGCGCGTCTGGAGCATGAACAGCTTGCCTTCCTGCACCGTGAACTCGATGTCCTGCACGTCCTTGAAGTGCTTCTCGAGGATCTGGCGGACCTTCATCAGCTCCGCATAGGACTTCGGCATCTCCTTCTTGAGCTGCGACACTGGCTCCGGCGTGCGCACGCCGGCGACGACGTCTTCGCCCTGCGCGTTGATCAGGAACTCGCCGTAGAATTCATTCGCGCCGTTGGCCGGATTGCGGGTGAAAGCCACGCCGCTGCCCGAGGTCTCGCCGGTGTTGCCATAAACCATCGCCTGCACATTGACGGCCGTGCCCCACTCCTGCGGGATATTGTATTTGCGGCGATAAACGATAGCGCGGTCATTCATCCACGAGCCGAAGACGGCGCCCGCCGCTCCGCGAAGCTGGTCCCACGGATTGTTCGGGAAAGCCTTGCCCGTGCGCTCCTTCACGAGCTTCTTGAAACGCGCGACGAGTTCCTTGTAGTCGGCGGCGTCGAGCTTGGAGTCGTCGATGTCGTGCTGGCCGTGCTTCTCGTCCTTGTAGTGCTCGATCACGGATTCAAACGGATCGTGATCTTCGCCCTCGCGCTTCTGCACACCCATGACCACGTCGCCATACATCTGGATGAACCGGCGGTAGCAGTCCCACGCGAACCGCTCGTTATTCGTCGCCTTGACCAGCGCGAGCACCGTCTCGTCGTTCAGGCCGAGGTTGAGAATCGTGTCCATCATGCCCGGCATCGAGTCCCGCGCGCCGGAGCGCACGGCGACGAGGAGCGGGAAGCCCTTCGCGTCGCCGAACTTGTAGCCCATGATCTTTTCCATGTTGGCCACGCCCTTTTCCATCTCGGCCTGCAGGGTCGGCGGATAGGTCTTCTTGTGGTCATAGAAGTAAGTGCAGACTTCCGTCGTGATCGTGAAGCCGGGAGGCACGGGCAGGCCGATGCGCGTCATCTCCGCGAGGTTCGCGCCTTTGCCGCCGAGGAGCGGCTTCATCGAGCCGTCGCCGTCGGCCTTGTTTGCGCCCCAAGTGTAAACGTATTTCGGGGCTTTGGTGGTTTTGGTGGGTTTGGATTTGGTAGCCATGAATGGATTGGTGGGTTGGTGAAAAACGACTGCGGTGATTGGTGGTGGAAGCGCCCTTGGCGACACAGCGGGGACTGCGGCGGCCTCGGCATTTCGGCGTCCTCGGGAAAAGAGCGCGCTTTGTTCCGGGGAAAAGAGCCGCGCTGTATGACACAGGGCATCGGGTGCGCCAAGGGGATTTTTGTGGGCGTGGGGAAATGACAAACCCGAATCAAGGAGCAGCGCGCGGGGATGCGGCCCGCGGTATGCCGATTTCATCCGTCCTTTGTCATTTTCCACCTCAGCCTTGCGGACGCCCGGTGCGCTGGGTAGAAAGCCGCTCCCATGAAACTCCCGCTGATCGCCACCCTCACGTTCGCTCTTTCACTCCTGCTCGCGCCGCTGCGGGCGCACGAGGCGGGCGTGGAGATGGCGATTGCGGCGAAGAGTTTTCTCGCTGCGCTGACGCCGGAACAGAAGGCGGCGGCGAGCTTTGAATTCGCGGCGACGGAGCGCACAAACTGGCACTTCATTCCGCGGGAGCGAAAAGGCCTCGCGATCAAGGAAATGACGCAGGAGCAGCGGTTGCTCGCGCACGCTCTGCTGGCCACGGGGCTGAGTCATCGCGGTTATGCCAAGGCGGTGTCGATCATGAGTCTGGAGACGGTGCTGGCGGAGTTGGAAAAAGGGAAAGCGGGCTCGCCGGTGCGCGATCCCGAGCGGTATTTCGTGTCCATCTTCGGCGCGCCGGGCAGCGGCGATCCGTGGGGCTGGCGCGTGGAGGGGCATCATCTCTCGCTGAATTTCACAACGGCGGGCGAGGCCGCGCCGGCGATGACGCCATCGTTTTTCGGCACGAATCCCGGCGAAATCCGCACCGGCCCGCGCACCGGCACGCGGGTGCTCGCCGCCGAGGAGGAACTCGGGCGCGCGCTGGTGAAGGCGCTCACCGAGGAGCAGCGCAAGGAGGCGGTGATCCTCGCCGAAGCGCCCAAGGACATCCTCGATGTGCCGGGCCGCAACGCGACCAAGGCGGAAGGTCTCGCGCAGGCCAAGCTGACGGCGGAGCAGAGCGCGCTGCTCGTAAAGCTGATCAAGGAATACCTGTTCCGCTGCCGCCCCGATGTCGCGGCGGAGGATTGGGCAAAAATCGAAAAGGCCGGGCTGGACAAGCTGCACTTCGCATGGGCTGGGGGGATCGAGCGCGGCCAACCGCACTATTACCGGGTGCAAGGCGGGAACTTTGTCCTCGAATACGACAACACCCAGAACGACGCCAACCACGTCCACAGCGTGTGGCGCGACTTCGATCACGACTTCGGGGCCGACCTCCTTGGCGAGCACTACAAGGCGGCGCACCCGGCGGCACCGTAGTTTGACCCCGCCGACAACTAGCCCCGGGCGGACCGCCGCCGCGCCAGGAGGAGCGGGAGGCAAAGTCCGGCGAGCAAGGGCGGCGGATGGCTCGGGAACGGCGCTCGCGCTGATGGATGCGGGATCGACGGTGAAAGTGATATTGCCCACCAGCGTGAGCGTGCTGTTGGGGCCGATGGGAATTTTTTCGTCCCTCTCGTTGACAAGGGCGCGCCTGCCGCTTACAAACGCCGTCCCGCTTTTCACCAACCTGCTTTTTCACCATGCCAACGACCGAAATCATCCTCACCGAAAAGATCGCCAATCTGGGCGTCGAAGCCGACATCGTGAAGGTCCGTCGCGGGTATGCGCGGAACTTTCTCTTCCCTCAGCAGAAGGCGCTGGAAATCACGCCGGCCACGCTCAAGCGCCTCAATGGCCTGAAGGCGAAGCGTGCGGCGCGCGAGGCGCAGGAAATGAATGACGCCAATGAACTGGCGCGCAAGATCAACAAGCTCAAGCTGAACATGGAGATCGAGACCGGCGCGACCGGCAAGGCCTTCGGCTCGATCACGGCGGCGGATCTCGCGGAGAAAATTCAGGCTGAACTCGGCGGTAAGATTGAGATCGATCGCCACAAGATCCATCTCGAGCGCCCGATCAAGGAAAGCGGCGAGCATGAGGTCAGCATCAAGCTGCACCCCGAGGTCACGGCCAAGGTCAAGGTCACGGTGAAAGCCCTCGGCGCGCCCGAGGCTCCGGCCCCGGTGGAAGAACCGTCCGGTCCGAAGACCTACAAGGCCAAGCACAAGGCCAAGCACAGCTAGGAGGGCTGACCAACGATGGAGGCTTCCAGCAAAACTGTGAAGTCCGCCGGAAAAGGTGGGAAAGGCGACGCCAGCGACCTGCGGCAACCGGCGCATTATCGACCGGATGTTCACCGGTTATTGCCGCAGTCCCCGGACGCGGAGAAAGGCGTGCTCTGCTCCTTCCTGCTCGCGGATCGCAGCGTCGGCGGTTTCTGCGCGGAGAAACAGATCACGCGCGATCACTTCCACATCCCCGCCCACGCGGAAATCTACGCGGTGCTCATGGAGCTGTGGGACGCGGGCAAGCCCATTGATTTCATCCTGCTGACCGAACTGCTCCGCGACCGGCGGCAGCTCGATCAGGTGGGCGGCGCGGCCTTTGTCACGGAGCTTTTCACCTTTCTCCCCACCGCGGCCAACGTGGCTTTCTACGTGGAGATCGTACAGGAGAAGCACACGCTCCGCGAAATCATCAAGGTTTGCACCGAATACGCCGCGCGCAGTTACGACGAGCAGGACAACGTCCCCAATCTGCTCGACGACGTGGAGGGCAAGATTTTTGCCATCGCCCAGGATCGCTTCAAGGAAAAGGCCGCGGACATGAAGGACCATGTGATGAAGGCCATCAACGACATCGAGGCGCTCTATGAACGGCGCGGCGAGATCAGCGGCCTGGCCACGGGGCTTTCGGAGTTCGACAAGATGACCGACGGCCTGCACGGCGCGGAGATGATCGTCATCGCCGCGCGGCCCTCAATGGGCAAAACCGCGCTGGCCATGAACATGGCCGAACATGTGGCGCTGGAACTCAAAAAAGCCGTGGCCGTTTTCTCGCTGGAAATGAGCACCTCCCAGCTCGTGCAGCGCATGCTCTGCTCCCGCGCCAAGGTGAACCTCGGCAGCATCCGCAACGGCTTCCTCAGCGAGCGCGACTTCCCCGCGCTCACCGCCGCCGCGTCGAAGCTCGCCGAGAGCAAATTTTTCATCGACGACACCCCCGGCCTTTCCATTCTCGAACTCCGTGCCAAGGCCCGCCGGCTCAAGAGCCAGCACGACATCGCGGCCATCTTCATCGACTACCTCCAGCTCCTCCGCAGCACCAGCCGCCGCGCGCAGGACAACCGCCAGCTCGAAATCGCGGAAATTTCGTCCGGGCTCAAGGGCCTCGCCAAGGAACTGAACATCCCCATCGTCGTCCTCGCGCAGCTCAATCGTAACCCCGAAGGCCGCACCGGCGAAGCCAAGGGCCGTCCGCGCCTTTCCGACCTGCGCGAGTCCGGCAGCATCGAGCAGGACGCCGACCTCGTGGGTCTGCTCGTGCGCGAGGAGTATTACGCCGACACCGACGAGGACAAAAAGGAGGCCGAAGGCAAAGCCACCCTCATCATCGCCAAGCAGCGTAACGGCCCGGTGGGCGACGTGCCGCTCACGTTCCTGAAAGAGTTCACCCGCTTCGAAAACCGCGCGCGGGAAGTGGAGGAGTAGGCGCGAGAATTCCGGTGGTCTCTGCTGCTACATGAAAAAGGCGGTCGCGCCGACAACTGCACCCGCCGCACCCAGAGCGACACCCGCGAACCAGAACGCGTGCCAGCGCGAGAGGATGGCCACGGAGCAAATGACGATCGCGATTTGCATCATCAGCGAACCGCGGTCGCAACGGTCGTTGACCTTGGAATCCTGCTCGGCGGTGGCCCGCAGCGTTTCAGCCACTTTTTTAATGTCTTCCTTTTCCTTCTCATACCGCTCTGCCTCCGCCTTCAGCCGCGCGATTTCCGTCGCCCTCGTCTCATCGGGTTGTGCTCCGCTCACCGCCGCGAACATGGTGCCCTGCATCGCCGCTATCTGGCCCTTGATGCTCTTGGCCTGGAAATAGCCCCACTGGTTGGTGGCCTCGTTGGTTTTGAGGATCGAGTCGGTTTTGGCGTTGTCGCCCAGACTGCCGATGAAGGAGAGGATCACGGCCAGAATGGCGATGCTGATGGCGACCCGCTTTTCAAACGGATCGGTTGCTTCGGGAATTTCGGGGGCGTCGGCCATGCGGAACGGTTACGAGGCGGCGGGGGAAATGCCAAGTGCGTTTGCAGGAAACGACGCCCTCGTCCTCATCGCCCAATAGATCCTCACCGTTCGCCAAGGCCGCTCCCTGACCGAGGATCGCCAGTTCATCAAGAAGTCCGTGCGGCGTTCGATCCCGGGCGGGCAGACCGAGACAACGATCGGAATTGTTACTCATCCGAGACGATTCAGCTTTTCCAAGCACCAGTGCCGGGGAAAAGCGGACGGAGTAAGAAAACAGCCGATTCTTACAAGTTGCGGGCAACCGTTGCGCTTAGTGGGCCGCATTCGGTATGTGGTGAATGCGATGCTGACCGAGTTGAATAAGGACAGGCTGGAGAACTTGCTTCAGACGCTTAATGGCCTGCCGCCGCCGCTGAATGGCGTGACGGAAAGCAGCGGACTGTCGCAGATATTGCGACGCGGTGGTGTGCCAGCGCCACTGGCCGAAAATATCGAAACCTCGCTTACGCAGGGACACTTCGATTTGCCTACGCTGAAATCCGCCATCGGCTACGCCTCCTACCAAAAGCTGGTTGACCTTCGCAACTTATGCCTCGGAGTAGTCGGGTTGGGGTTCTTCTTCATCGTGGTTTCGCTGTTTCTGATGAGTGGCAGAACAATGGTGATTTGGATCGGCGGGATTATTTGGGGAGCCATGAAAGCTTCAGCGATCTCCAATGAAATGAAGAGCTTCCAGGGACGGAAGAAGGATCTTCAGACGGTGGAGAAACACAGCCAGCAGCAGAAGGAACATTCCGCTCCGCCGGATTTGTATTAAGGCCTTACCTGGCGGTGCGCGGCCGAGTCCGCCGCTTGCCAACGTCGCGCGCGGATCCCTAGAGTCGCGCGCCTTGAGCATCCCGCAGACACTCGTGATCATTGCCGGCAACGGCACCTACCCGCAGGCGATGGCCCGGGCCGCACGCGCGGCAGGCGTGGCGCGGCTGGCCGTGGCCGCCTTTCAAAACGAAACCGATCCCGCGCTCGCGCCGCTGGTGGATGAAGTGGAATGGTTGCGCGTGGGCCAGCTCGGGAAGCTGCTCGGCTTTTTGAAAAAATCGGGAGCCACGCACGCGGTGATGTCCGGGCAGATTCATCCGCGCAACCTTTTCGACCTCCGGCCCGACATCAAGGCGCTGGTGGTGCTGGCGAAGCTGAAGCGGCGCAACGCGGAGAGCATCTTTGGCGCGATTGCCGACGAGATGCAGGCCATCGGCGTGAACTTGCTGCCGGCGACCACTTTCATGGCCGAGCATCTCGCGCCTGCCGGGCTGATCGCGGGGCCGCGGCTGAAGCCACGCGAGGAGGACGATGTGCGCTACGGCTTTCACATCGCCAAGGAATCCGCGCGGCTCGACATCGGGCAAACCGTGGTGGTGAAAAACGGGACGGTGCTGGCGGTGGAAGCCTTTGAGGGGACGAACGCGGCGCTGAAACGCGGAGGCGAACTCGGTAGGAAAGACGCCATCATGGTGAAGGTGTCCAAGCCGAATCAGGACTTTCGTTTCGACGTGCCGGTGATCGGTCCACTCACGCTCGAAGCCGCCCGCGAGGCCCGCATCCGAGCGCTCGGCGTCGAGGCTGGGATGACGCTGCTTTTGGAAAAGGAGAAGCTCACCGCGCTCGCCGAGCAGCATCGCATCTCCGTTTTTGGGTTACAGGAATGACGCGGAGGATTTTACCAGAGATGACGCCGATTGCGCAGATGGGAGGAGTTGATGGAGACTGAATTCCTCAATTTCAAACACGCCAAACTCAAGCGGAAGCGCGTCGCCACCAGCCACCCATGATTTCTTCATCTGCGCCATCGGCGTCATCTGCGGTAAATCCCTCCGCGCCGTCTCCGTTCCGCCTCGGCGTGATCGGAGCCGGCAGCATGGGCAAAAACCACGCGCGCATTTTCGCGGGACTGCCGGATGCGGAGTTCACGGCCGTGCTGGATGAGCGCACGGAGGTCGCCAGCGCCATCGCGGCGCAGCATGGCGCGCGAGCTTTCACAAAGCTGGAGGATTTCGCCGACGCCATCGACGCGGCGACGGTGGCCACGCCGACGGTGACGCACTTCGCCATCGCCAGGGCGCTGCTCGAACGTGGCAAGCATGTGCTCGTAGAGAAGCCTTTCACCGAAACGCCCGAGCAAGCGCGCGAATTGTGCGACCTCGCGCAGCAGCGCGGCCTAGTTCTTCAGGTCGGCCACATCGAGCGCTTCAACCCCGCGCTCTCCGCGCTCGAGGCCCGGCTCACGCGCCCCCGCTTTATCGAGGCCACGCGCCTTTCGCCCTATCCCGGACGCAGCCTCGATGTCGGCGTGGTGCTGGACGTGATGATCCACGACCTCGAAATCATCCTGCACCTCGTGCGCTCGCGCGTCGCGCAGTTGGATGCCGTGGGCGTCTCCGTGTTGAGCAAACGCGAGGACATCGCCAACGTGCGGCTGCGCTTTGAAAACGGTTGCGTGGCGAACATCACCGCGAGCCGCATCTCGCAGGACAAGCTGCGCAAGATCCGCGTCTTTCAGCAGGACGCCTACCTCTCGCTCGATTACCAAAACCAAAGCGGCTATCTCCTCCGGCTCGCCCGCGAGGACGAAAAGGAAAGCTCGTTCCTCGGCAAAATCCTCGGCGTCGCCACGGACAGCACGCTCGTCACGGAGTTCGCGGGCCAGCGCATCGTGCGCGAGCCGGTGCCGGTGGAAAAGGACGAGCCGCTCAAACGCGAACTCGCGGATTTCGTCGCGTGTGCCCGCATCGGCGCGCAGCCGAAAGTGGGAGGGCAGGAGGCGACGGCGGCGCTGGAGCTGGGGCTGGAGATTACGCGGCTGATCGAAGAGACGGGGAAATGAGATGACGAATGACGGAATGACGAGGGAAGTCCGCATGTCGAATGTCCAAGCGAGGGCCGCGCGCGTTCCCGGCCATTCGTCATTTGGGCTTCGTCATTCATTCATCATTCGTCGTTCGTCATTCGGCATTTTTCTCCCCTCACCATGACTCCTGGCCGCCGCGTTTACCTCGTCGCCGGCGAAGCCAGCGGAGACGCGCGCGGCGCGGAGCTGATGCGCGCTTTGCACGCGCGCGACGCCTCGCTGGAATTCTTCGGCGCGGGCGGGCGCGAGATGCGCGCGCTGGGTGGCGAAGATTTTACCGACTGGGCGGACGAGGCGGTGGTCGGGCTGTGGGACGTTCTTAAAAAATACGGCTACTTCAAAGCGCAATTCAATCGCATGCTCGCCGACATCGCCCGCGTGCAACCCCGCGCGCTCGTCCTCATCGACTACCCCGGCTTCAATCTCCGCCTCGCCCAAGCCGTGAAACGCGCCATGCCGAGCGTGCGCATCATCGACTACATCAGCCCGCAGGTCTGGGCCTGGAACCGCGGCCGCATCCCGAAGATGGCGCGCTATCTCGACCTGATGCTCTGCATCTTCCCGTTTGAAAAACCGCTTTACGAGGAGAGCGGCCTGCGCACCGAGTTCGTCGGCCATCCGCTGCTCGATTCGCTCGCCGCGAAACGCACCGGCCAGCCGCGCGATCCGCAGCTCGTCGGCCTCTTTCCCGGCAGCCGACAAAAGGAAGTGCGCAAGATTTTTCCCGTCATGGTGCAGGCCGCGCAGCGGATGAAAACCGCGCGCCCCGAGCTGCGCTTCGAAGCCGCCGCCGCGTCGCACCAACTCGCGGACGCCATGCTTGCGACCGTTCGGCAATTTGGCGAAAGCGAAGAGTTCTGCCGCATCACCGTCCGCCATTCGCACGAGCTGATGCAGCACGCCGCCGTCGGCATGGTGTGCAGCGGCACGGCCACGCTTGAGGCCGCGTTTTTCGGTCTGCCGCTGTGCATTGTCTATAAAGTCGCCGCGTTGACCTGGATCGTCGGCAAGCAACTCGTGAAGGTGCCTTTCCTCGGCATGCCCAACGTGCTGGCGGGTCGCGAAATCGCCCGCGAGTTTTTGCAGGGCGACGCCACCCCGCAGGCTCTCGCCGACGAAATGCTCCGGCTCGTCGCCCAGCCCGCTGCACGGGAATCGCTTCAGCGCGAACTGGCCGCCGTAATCGCCCAGCTCGGTGATTCCGGGGCGGCGGCGCGCGCGGCGGAGGTGATTCTCGGCGAACTGGCGCGCGGGTGAGCGGCCGTCAGATCGAGTTCAGAAACTCCAGCAGTTGCCGGCGTTGCAGTTGGTGCAGACGGAGGTAGCGGTCGCGAGATTTCGCGGCCTCGCCGTCGTGCGCGCGAATGGCTGCATCCACGTTTGGCGCGCGGCCGTCGTGCAGGTACGGGGCGCTGGCGCGCAGGCCCCAGAGCGGTGAGGTGCGCATGTCGCGCGGGCCGGCGTCGGACTGCGCGATGCCGTCGCCCAGCGCGCCCATGTCGTGCAGCAGGAGGTCGGAGAAAAGAGGCACGGGTTTGAAGTTGAGCGCGGCGATTTCGCTGCGTCCGGTCATTTGCACCGGCGTGTGGCAGGCGTCGCAGGCGAGCTGGCGGAAAACGTTAAAGCCGTTTTGCGCCGTGGGTGAAAACGGGGCCTGCGGCGGCGCGCCGAGCAGCCGCATGTAGTCTGCTACCACGTCGATGTCCGAACGACCGCTCGCGTCCACTTCGTCTTCCGGGTCGGCGATCTGATCCCATTTGGCCAGCTTGGCCGAGTCGCCGTTCGGCGCATTTTCCGTGGGAAAAAAGCGGTTCGTGATGCCCATTTCATTGCGGTAGGCGTCGGCGGAAAAGGCCAGCAGCGTGGCCTGCTGCGCCTTGTAGCCGAAGCGCCCGACGCGTTCCTCTCCGCTAACCACATCGGTCACGCGCGCGGCCCGGCCCGCGATGCCGTCGCGTTGCGGCTGCGCGGCGAGGCGCTTGATCGCTTCATCCGGGATGGCCTCGATCAGCCCCAGCCCAAAGATTGGCGTGGTCTGGCGGAGCGCCGTCACATTCGCCTCCGGCGGCACCCTCTCGATCGCGTCGGGGTCGATCGCCCGCGCCTGGAGCAGGGAGCCGCCGAGATCGGCCAGCGGATCGAAGACGCCGCCGGTCGCATGCCCAAAGCGCGTGACCGTTTCCCGACTCGCTCCACCGACGGCGGGCGCGTTGTGGCAGGAGACGCATGAAACATTGTTGAATATCGGACCAAGTCCGCCGGCGACATCCTCGACATTGGTGAACTCATCCAGTCCCGTGGTGAAGGCGTCCATCTGCACCTTCGAGAGGCCGGGCAGGGGATCCCCAAAGCGCGCCGGACCGCGCGGCGGACGCATTTTTTGCGGGCGGGGTTCGTGGCGGCGCGCGTGGCGCTGATCATTGGCCGGGGCTTCACTGGAGGGCGGCATGGCTGTGGCAGCCAGCGTGGTCGCGAGGAGAAACGGCAGAATGCTAGTCGGCTTCATATTTTCGAATTTGTGGGGTTGCAGACCGGCGGAAGGATTTCCGGGCGATCCTTGGTTGCCACTAACTTCGCGGCCGATTGTTAAGGCTGTATGATGCGTTGCCGGGGGAGTTGTAAAGGACGCGTAAAAGCTGCTGCGTGAGGGAAGAAGGATGGGCCTTTAGCCTCAACTCCCGTCGCCGTTGCGCTGAAGCCAAAGCTACTCGCCGAGGCTCCGTTTCGTGTGAGCCGACTCACTTGCCCTCCAGTCCCGTGTCGCCGCTGCCGAATGTTCAACGCAGAACTTGCGTGATCGCGGGAGTGGTCTGGGGAGGTGTGGTCGTCTGGACGATCTGACGCGGGAAGGGCGACATCGTTACCTCCACCCGGGCTCCGACGCCGATCCGGTCGAAGAGCTCAACGACATCGCGCGAGCGCATGCGGATGCAGCCGTAGCTGGCGGGCGTGCCGATGCGCCACTCCTCGGCGGTGCCGTGAATATAGATGCAGCGGGAATAAGCGTCGCGGTTCTGCTGCTCCAGCCCGCGCAGCCAGAGGATGCGCGTGACGATGGGATCGCGGCCGGGCGAGTTTGGCCGGACGATTTCACCCGTGGGGCGTCGCCCGTGAAACTTCATCCCCAGGCGGGCACCGCCGCCGATTTTCCTGGCTACTTCCATTGTCCCGAGTGGCGTCGTGTAGCTGCCAGCGCGTCCGCCGACGCCAAACTTGGAGGTCGAGACATCGTACCGTGCGACCTCCACGCCTTTGCGAAAGACAAACATTTTTTGGTCGGGCACGCTGACGCGGACGTAGTGCGCCCGGTCCCGGGTCGCGCAGGACGCCAAGGCAAAGGCGCTCGCAAGGAGGAGGCAGCGGATGGTAAAGCGAAACACGGCGCTCGCTTTAGCTCACGCCGGGCCAAGTCTCAAGGGGAGCCGTATGCACCCGGACTTATTCCTTGCGCTCGACGACAACGAAGCGGCTCTGGCCCTTGGTCGAGACGCGGAGCAGGACTTTCTTTTCCTTCTTCAGCTTCTCGCTTAGGTCCACCGCTTGTTTCGATGAGGTGATGGCTTCGCGGTTGGCTTCGTGGATTACGTCGCCCACCTTCAGCCCGGCCTCGGCGCTCGGCGAGTCGGCGTCGATCTCGGTAATGACCACGCCTTTGACCGTCTCGGGCAGTTCGAAGCGTTTGCGCGCCTCGGCGTCGATGTCGGCCACCGTCACGCCGTCGAGCACGTCCGGGTCACTGGCTTTCGCCGGCTGCTGCGCGGCTGCCAAGTTCTTGTCGCCCGGGCGCTCGCCGAGTTCCACAGTGACGGTCTTGTCCTTTCCGTCGCGCATCAATTTCACCTCGGCCTTCGAGCCGGGCGCGAGGTTGGCGATGGTCATTTGGAGTTCCGTCGGGCCTTCCACTTTTTTTCCGCCGACCTCCACGATCACGTCACCCGACTGAATGCCTGCTTTTTCCGCCGGGCTCTTGCCGCTGACCTCGGCCACGAGCGCACCATTGGTGCCTTCGATCTTGAATTGTTTCGCCAAATCCTCGCTCAGCGGTTGGAGCACGATGCCGAGGAAGCCGCGGCTCACGCGCCCCGTTTTGATCAGGCTCTCCATCACGCTGCGCGCGAGGTTGGCCGGAACCGCGAAACCGATGCCTTGATTGCCACCGGTCATGCTGAAGATCGCGGTGTTGATGCCGACAAGCCGGCCCTCGGCATCCACGAGCGCGCCGCCGGAGTTGCCGGGGTTAATGGACGCGTCCGTCTGAATGAAATTCTCGTAGCGGGTGTCCAGCGGGCTGGTGCCGCGCTCGATGCCCTTGCGCCCGAGCGCGCTGACGATGCCCATCGTCACCGTCTGCGTCAGGCCAAATGGATTGCCGACCGCGAGAACCACATCGCCCACCCGCACTTTTTCGCTATCCGCGAAAGTGACTGGCGAAAGGTTGGGCGCATCGATTTTCAGCACGGCAATGTCGGTCGCCGGATCATTGCCCACCTTGGTGGCTTTGAATTCGTGTTTGTCCTTGCCGACGGTGACGATGATTTCGTCCGCGCCGTCAATGACGTGGTTGTTTGTGAGAATGTAGCCGTCGCGCGCGACCACCACGCCGGAGCCCAGGCCGGTGCGTTCGAGCCGCTTCTTGCCGCTACCTTTTGCTCCTTTGTCGCCGTCTTCATTCGGGGCTTGACCGTCCGGAATGCCGAAGAACCGGCGAAACATCGGGTCGTTCAACATCGGGTTTTGGCCCTGCTGCAGTCGCCGCTGCAGTTTCGAGGTGGCGATGGTGACCACGCTTGGCGAAACCTTTTCCACGATCGGCGCAAAGGTGAAACGCCCGGCCCCTTCCGGCAGCGCCGCGGCATCGACCTTGATTTCGGGCAGCTTGCCCTCGGGCTTCGGCTCATCGGCGGCCCGAGTGATAGGCGCGAGCGTGGTGAGCAGGGCGACAGAGGTGGAGAGGATGGAGTGGCTGATTTTCATGGATGTGGAGACTTGGGACAGGCGCGGGCGCGGTGCGTTCAAATGTGCCCGCCCTGGAGTCGCTACTTGGCTCCCGGCAGATACTTCAGCATGTCGCGTGCGGCGATCACGGTGCAGCCCTGCTCCTTGAGGTGCGCGAGGTATTTCTCGAAAACGGCGGGGTCCGTATTCACCCACGGATGCTGCTCGTCGGGCACGCCGTGAAAGGTCAGCACCGCGATTTTGCCCTCCCTGGCCATCCCCACTGCGGCGCCGAAGTGCTCAAACTTTGCGCCGGGCTTCGAGTCGAACGCCTGAGGCATGAGCAGCGGTTCGTCCTTTGCCGGATCGAACGCCTGCTGTCCGCCCGCGCGGGCAAAGCGGTAGCCGCGGCCGCGCAGTACTTCCACGGCGGCAGGGCTGGTGGCGTAGGCCGGGTAGCAAAAGCTCACCGGGCGCGGAATCCCGTGCGCCGCGCACTGCTGCTCGATGTATTCCACGTCCGCTGCGAGATCCTCCGGCTTCTGGCCGTTCACCGCCGTGTGCTTGCGTGTGTGATTGCCGATCTCGAAGCCCGCGTCGTGCAGCGCTTTGATCTGCTCCCACGTCATGTACTGCTTCTTGTTCGTGGCGAAGTCGAAGCCCTCGGTAATGAAAAACGTTGCGCCGAAGCCGAACTTTTTCAGCAGCGGCGCGACGATGGTGGCCTGGCTCGCCACCGAGTCGTCGAAGGTCAGAACGACCAGCTTGTCGGGCGCTTTCGCCACCGCGTCCTCCGCCCGGGCCGCGGTGAAAAAAAGCGCGGCCACGCCCGCGAGGACGCGCAGACTGCGGAGGGTGGCGATGCGTGGAGCAGTAAAGAGATGAGTGGTGGGCATGATGTGGAGCGGGTTGGTTTTGTGCTCCGCCACGATGTCTCTCTCCCCCGCCGCCATGTCAACGCGCGCCGCTAAAACCGGATCGTGAAACCGGCGCGGATGCGGTAGTCGGGGGTCGTCTGCAGCGCGGTGGTGTTCATCAGCACCGGCAGATCCACGGCGACCTCGCCGCTCACGCGGCCCCACGAGGCGAGCACGCGCGGGCCCACGTAGAGCGAGGTCAGGCCGGTGTCTTCGGCGCGTGCGCCGCGAAATTGATCCAGCCCTTTCGTTTCGCCCGACAGCACGCATTGCAGCGCCAGTACATCCTCCCCGCGTCGCTTCAGCTCCACACCCGGCCCGCCCGTCCATGAGAAATCGTGCGCGTAGCGGTAGGAGTAGCGGCCCGCGCCGCGGAGCGCGTACTGCGCATCGGCTTGGAAAAAAACCGCGCGATAGCGGACCGCGACCTGCAGCCCGAAAACGCCGTCATACGAACCCGTGCCGAGCGCCAGATCATGCCCGTGGATGCCGCTCTCCGGCGCGCCCTCCACCTCGTTTTCGCTGAACTCTTCGCGAAGCCGGCTCGCATCGCCCGTCGGGAATTTGATCCCCGCGAGCACGTTCACCGACGCGCTGAATTCCGGCGGCTCAGGCGGGCCAAATGCGCAGCCCTTGCCGTCCTTGGAAAGTCCGCGCGCCGGCACCGGCGTCGCCGTTTTGAAAACGATCCAGTTGGCCAGCAGCGACACGTCGCCGAGGCCGGACTCGTGACCGCGTTCGGTCGCGAAGCCATTCGGGCGTTCATAGCTGCGATAGATCAGCGGGATGTTGAGTTGCAGGCCGATCCGGTTTTCCAAAAACCGCGCGCCCAGTACGAATTGCGTGATCGAGCTGTCGAGATATTGCCCGGTCGGATTGCCCACGTCCCGGCCATCCACGCGCACCGTGCCGAAGTGCGTGAACTGCTCGCCGACACCGGCGAAGAAGGACGGGGAGTTTGTGTGAACCACCTCAAGGCGAGGTGTGTAGCAGCCGCAGAGATCGCACGCGAAAACAGGCGCGACCGCGGTGAGGGAGATGAGCGAAAGAAGAGTCAGATTGAGAGATTTCATGATGGAGTTTGGTGGAGGTGCGGAGCGTGGCGCGAAGTTTGGCGCACGCTTTCCGCGGATGGAAAAACGCGACCGGGCGACAGGCCCGGCGCGGGATTGAAGGGAGTGTGACTACACTGCCGCGACGCGCGGCGGCGGCACGGGCGGCTGCTCGAAAAGCAGCCCCGCCTCCGTCGTCACGACCGCCTGCACCGACACCGCGCCGGCACTCCACAGCACGGCGGTCCGAGTCGGCACAACAAACACCAGCTTCGCTTTCGCGACCTCCGACACCGCGCGTTTCTCCTGCTTTTTCCCCTGCTCGATGCTCTGGCACAGCCCACACGGATGCTGCCCGTCAAAGGTCTTCGCCACCGCCTCGACAAACGCCGCATCCCGCGAGTAACTGACCAACATCTCCGTCCACGCCAGCGATTGCAGCGCCAGCCAATGCCCGCCGCAGATCTGCAGCAGGGCTCCGAGCATCAGCACATGGCCGAAGCGGAGAAAAATGGAGCGCATGGCGCGCGGTGATACGTGGCGCGGCGGTGCAAGTCAACGGCCGCGCGAATGTCGGGTTCCGCCGATCCTTTGCGCTCACGCTCCTGCGCTGCGCAGCCGGAGGAAGCGGAAGAACTCCGCACCTTCCCGCAGCCGCCGTTTCATCACGCCGAAGTCGGTCATCATCTCGCCAAGCATCCGGGCGATGGGGCGCGGGCGGAAGTAATAGGCGCGGTAGAAGCGCTCCAGTGCGGCGAAGATTTCGTCGCGGCTGAGGTCGGCGTATTCCAGCGCGGCGGCCTGCTGGCCGTGGCCGTCCACGAGATGCGCGTCGCCGGCGAACCAGCCGTTCTCTTGCGCCTGCCGGTAAAGCTCAGTGCCGGGATACGGCGCGGCGAGGCTGACCTGCATGGAGAAGGGATCGATCTCTTTCGCAAACTCGATGGTCTCACGGATCGTCTCCCGCGTCTCGCCGGGCAGGCCGAGAATGAAGGTGCCGTGGATGGTGATGCCGAGTTTTTTGCAGTTCGCGGTGAACTCGCGAGCCTCTTCCAGTCGGATGCCTTTCTTGATGTTGTCGAGAATGCGCTGATTCCCGCTTTCGTAGCCGACGAGGAGCAGCCGCAGTCCGTTATCGCGCATCGTTTTCAACGTCTCGAAATTCACGTTCGCCCGCGCGTTGCAGCTCCATGCCATGCCGAGTTTGCCGAGTTGCTTCGCGATCTCGCGGGCGCGCGGCTGCACGGCGGTGAAAGTGTCGTCATCAAAAAAGAACTCTTTCACCTGCGGAAAAAGCCGCTGCGCCTGCGCCATCTCGCGGGCCACGGCCTCGGGCGACTTCGCGCGATATTTGTGCCCGCCCACGGTTTGCGGCCAGAGGCAAAAAGTACACTGTGCCGGACAACCGCGACCCGTGTAGTGCGAGACGTAGGGATGCTTGAGATAACCGATGGCGTAGTTCTCGATGATGAGGTCGCGCGCATACACATCCATCACGCTCGGAAGCGCATCGAAGTCGGTGATCACCGACCGTTCGGGGTTGTGCTTGATCTTGCCCTCGCGTCGAAACGACAGCCCGTCGATCTCCGCGATTGGTTTCCCCAGTGCCACCTCGCGGCAAGTGAAGTCGAACTCTTTGCGCCCGACAAAATCCACCGCTTCACTCACGGCGAGCGTCTCGTCCGGCAGCACCGCCGCATGTGCGCCGACCAGCCCCACGGTCGCGTCGCGGTTCTGCGATTTCAGCGCCTCCGCCAGCTCGCCATCGCCGCGCAAAGTCGGCGCGCTCGTGTGGATGACCACGACCTCGTAATCGCGAGCGATGCGCAGCACGTCGTCTCGGGTGAGATCATCCGGCGGCGCGTCCACCAGCCGCGAGCCCTCAATGAGCGCCGCGGGTTGGGCGAGCCAGGTCGGATACCAAAAAGACCGCACCTCCCGCTTCGCCTGATAGCGTGAACCCGCGCCACCATCAAAGCCCTGCCACGAGGGCGGGTTGACGAAAAGGGTTTTGCGAAAGGCGGACACGGGTTTGCTTTTAATACGCCGCTGAGGGAAATGCACGCGTCGGCGTTTTTTGGCGAAGTGAGCGACGATAGACGCGGGAAAGGCTGGCCCCCGTATTTTGGGTGATTCAGAATTCGATGCGAGATGCGCCGCATACTTTTCCTCACGTTTTTCGCCGCCGGCCTGGCCCCGGTGCTGGTTGGCGCGGCGGTGCCGGGTGAAGGCGCGGTCGCTTTCCCGCTGCCGCTTGATGCGTATGCGGAGACGGGTGGATTGGGACTGCTGGAGATCCTGCGGCAGCGCGCCACGGCCGATCCTTTCAATCTGGTGGCGTCGATCATTTTCCTGCTCGCGATCGTGCACACGTTTCTCGCGACGAAATTCATGTACCTCGCGCATCGCTGGCGCGAAGAGCATGAGGAAAGACTGCGGGCGAAACCGACCGAGGAAGCAGCGGCGCTGGAAGGCGGGCGGGAGGTGGTATCCTTCAAGGCGGAGGTCATGCACTTTCTCGGCGAGGTGGAGGCGATCTTTGGCATTTGGGTGGTGCCGTTGCTGGCGGCGATCACGGTTTTCAAAGGCTGGCCGGTGGCGGAGTGCTACATCAGTCACGGCGTGGCTTTCACGGAGCCGATGTTTGTCGTCATCATCATGTGCATCGCGGCCACCCGGCCGGTGCTGCGGTTTGCGGAGCAAAGCCTGCGGCTGGTTGCGCGAATCGGCGGGGAAAGGCCGGGGGCGTGGTGGCTGGCCATTCTCACGGTCGGGCCGCTGCTCGGTTCGTTCATCACGGAGCCGGCGGCGATCACCATCTGCGCGCTGCTGCTGGCGCGGCAGTTCTACGATCTGAATCCCAGCCAGAAATTTCGTTACGCCACGCTCGGCCTGCTGTTCGTGAACATCTCCGTGGGCGGCACGCTCACGCATTTCGCCGCGCCGCCGGTGCTGATGGTCGCGGCGAAGTGGGGCTGGGGCACGCTGTTCATGCTCGAGCATTTCGGGTGGAAAGCGGTTGTCGGCATCCTGGTCTCGAACGCCCTGTACTTCGCGATCTTCCGCCGCGAGTTTGCCGCCCTGCGGCTCGCGCCGACTGCGGATGCACAGCCGGAACAGTGGAGCGATCGCACGGATGCCGTGCCTCATTGGGTCACCGCGGTGCATCTCGGATTTCTCGGCTGGACGGTTTTCACGGCGCACTATCCGGCGCTTTTCATTGGTGGGTTTCTGTTCTTCCTCGCCTTCACCGCGGCCACCGAGCACCACCAAAATCCGCTGAGCCTGAAGCCCGCGCTGCTGGTCGGTTTTTTCCTCGCCGGCCTCGTGGTGCATGGCGGCTTGCAAGGGTGGTGGATCGAGCCGGTGCTGGCACGACTGGGCCCGACGACGCTGCTGCTCGGCGCGACGGGGTTGACGGCGTTTAACGACAACGCCGCGATCACGTATCTCGCCACGCTGGTGCCCGGTTTTACCGATGCGCTGAAATACGCGGTGGTCGCCGGTGCCGTGGTGGGCGGTGGCCTCACGGTCATCGCCAACGCACCGAATCCCGCGGGGCAATCGATTCTCGCGGGCTATTTCCGCGACGGCGTGGCCCCGCTACACCTCGCGCTCGGCGCGCTGCTGCCGACCGTCATTATGGCGCTCTGTTTTCTCCTGCTGCCGTGAGCGGCGCGGAGGCGCAGATTTACCAACCCGCGCCTTTGGTGTCGGTCTTCACTCGGAGGAGAAACTTGTTCGCGGTGATGAAAAGAGTGCTGCCGTCCTCGCCCCACGCGCAGTTCGAGGTGGGCTGGCCGGTGACGATGGTCCCGAGGTGTTTGCCGGCGGGCGAGATGATGAGGATGCCGCCGGGGCCGCTTGTCCAGACGTTGCCGGCGCGATCCACTTTCAGTCCATCGGGCAGGCCGGGGCCCACGTTGGTCAACGGGGCCGTATCGAAAAAGACGCGGCGTTTGCCAAGTGTGCCGTCGGCGTTCAGCGGGTAGGCGTGGACGTGCGGGGCGCGTGGGTCACTGGTGTTCACGTAGAGCGTTTTTTCGTCGGGCGAAAGGGCAATGCCATTGGGAAAACGGTGCTCGTCGGTGAGGAGCGTGACTTTCCCGCCGGAGAGGCGGAAGACGCCGCTGAACTCCAGTTCCTTGAGCGGCGACTCGTTGCCTTTCGCGAGTCCGTACGGCGGATCGGTGAAATAGATGTCGCCGTTTTTCGCGATGGCGAGGTCGTTCGGGCTGTTGAAGCGCTTGCCCTCGTAGCGGTCGGCGAGCGCCGTTTGTTTGCCGTCTTTCTCCAGCCGCGCGATGCGGCGGAGAGCGTGCTGGCAAAGGATCAGGCGGTTCTCGGCGTCGCGCGCGAGGCCGTTCGAGCCCGGCTCGCGAAACGCGGGCGTGGAGGCCGCGCCACCGCTCGGTTGGAGAAAGATTTTCGCCGCGGTGTCGCCGGGCCCCCAGCGGTAGATGATGTTTTCCGGCACGTCGGAAAACAGCACGGCGTCGTCTTTCCAGACCGGACCTTCCGCCCAGCGGAAACCCTCGGCGACTTTCTCGACGATGGCGTCGGGCGGCAGCACGGCGTCGAGTGCGGGGTCGAGGCGCTGGATGCGAAACTTGGCGGCGGGCTCTTCCGCGGCCAGCGCGAGCACCGGGGCGAGCAGCAGGAGGGCGAGGTGTTTCATGGGCGGAAGTCTCGACGCGGGATCGGGCGCGGCGCAATGCCGAAGTGCCGGGACGCCGCGTTGACACGTTCGGTCGGGCGGCGTCTATTCCGGCGTCGTTCGACCGTATTTTTTCGCACTATGAAACGCACCCTCCCGCTCCTCGCCCTCCTCGCCACGCCCGTGCTCGCTGCCGAGAATGTCGTGCCGACCGCCTTTGCGCCGGATCGCTACGCTCCGATCCTGGAAAAATCGCCCTTCGCGCTCGCCACGCCCCAAGCTCCTCCGCCTCCTCCGCCGTCCGCGTCCTTCGCGGCAAACTGGTTTCTGACCGCCGTGGCGAAGGATCCGGAGGGCCGCGATTTCGTGACGATCAAGGCGCAGGACGGATCAGTGCATTTTTCCATTGGCACCGGCGAGACCGACGCGAGCGGCGTCTCGCTCGCCAGCGTGGACTGGTCGGAAACGATGGGAAAATCAACAGCCATCATCAAGAAGGGCGCGGAGACGGCGAAGCTCATCTTCAGCCAGACGGAAATGACGGCGGCCCCTCCGGCACCCGGTGGTCGCGGTGGGCCGCGGCCGGGACTTCCTCAAGGCGCGCCGCCGCCCGTCACCATCTCCGCCGCGCCGGCAGCCCCAGTGGTGGGCGGCGGGCCAACCCCGCCGCAGCCGCAGGATGGCGGCGGACGGAGCGTTCCGCTGCCGCGTCCGACCGGCGGTCCCAGCGTGGTCCCGCCACCGCCTGTCGTCTCCGGTCAACAGGCTCCGTCCAGTAATGGCGGCGCGCCATTAGGCGACAGCTCGCGTCGGAGAATCCGCACCATTCCGAGCCCGCGGTAGGCGGGGCGGCCGGTCGGAATACAGCGGTTAATTGTTCGGATCTTCTCGAAAAGCTGGGAATCAGTCCTTCGAATCCCAGTTGCCGATGTCGTCGGAGGTATTCGGCTGCATGTCAGGGCCGGAGGAAAAAACGTCGTAGGATTTGGTATTGTGCGTTCCGGGCTGGACGTAGAGGTATTCCTTATTCCAAGGATCGACCAGTTCGCCCGCCTCGGCCTGCGGGCGCCAGTTGCGGGCACCTTCGGGTTTGGTGACGAGAGCTTTCAGGCCTTGCTCGGTGCTAGGCAGCACGCCGCAGTAGTTTTGATACATGAGCAGCTTGGTTTTGAAACCCTCGACGCCGCCGCGTGCGGCTACGATTTTGGCATCATCGATTTTGCTACCCATCATTTTCACCCCCATGCCGATGAGCAGGCCGATGATGCAAACCACGAGCATGATTTCGAGAAGGGTGAAGCCGGAGCTTTGGCGATGTGACTTTTTCATGGAGCGTTGGGTGCGAGGGTGTAGTCGAGAGATGGAGAGTTGTATTTGAGTTGGAGTTCCAAGGTGCGCACGGCGACCGGACCCGAATCACCATTAAGCTGGATCACTACTTTGTTCAAACCGGGGCGTAGTGCCGAGCCGGGAATGGCCTTTTGCGCGCGCAGCCAGCCAGCGTAGTGAAAGCGCATGTCGGCTTCCAGCGGGCGGGAGAGGCCGATGTAGCCGGGGTCGGCGAGGTCGGGTTGGTGAATGGCGGCGGCTCCGAGGGCGTGGCCGTTCACGGTGATCGTGGGTGGAGCGAGAAGGTCAGCATCGAGAATTTCGAAGCTGATGAGGGCGCTGAGCGGCTGGGTGCCGAGGTCGAACTCCCACGCGCCGGTGGGCTTGTCGTGTGGCGTGAGCTTGGTGGCGTCCGGATCGAGCGAGGCTTTGATCCGGCCATAGAGGCTGTAGTCATCGGCGTTGAGCGTCGTACCCGGAAGATTTTCAAAAGCATCGCTGACGTTGGCGGGTGCTTCGTAATCAATGGCGTGTTGGACTTCCGCGCGCTTCAGCGAGGCGAGAAAGACGCCGCGAATATTTCGGCCATCGCCGCTGGTGGTGATGTCCACGTAGTCCACGCCTTCCATCGCAAGCGTGAGGTTTTCCGAGGTCGGCAGGCCGAGCCCGGTGCCGAATGGGCCTTGCTCGAAATGCGTCGCGCCGGTTTCCGACCAGCCGCTGAGGCGGGGCGCGGCGTCTTTCACGTCGTCGTAAAAAAGGCGGAACTGAAGGGATTTGTTGAGGTCGCCGACGCGGCGAAAGTGCAGTCGGTAGATGGTTTGCGAAGGCATGTCGTCGCGGGCGGAGACGCGCTCGGTGCGGAGCGAGACGAGCCAGATGGGGAGCGAAACCAGCGGCGGACTGCCCGAGGCGAGCGCGCGGAAATCCAGCCACACGGAGAAGGGCGTGGGCTGTTCGCGCAGTTCTTGCGCGTGCAGAAGCTGGGGCACGGCGAGCGCCAGGGCGAAGGCGAGTCGCACAAGGCGGGTGGCAGAAGAGAGACGAGGTATTTTCAAGGGCGGCGCGGGGAACACGATGAACCGCAGGGGGGCGGAAAAGTTTCCCGGCCCGCGTGCATTAGCTCAGCGAACCTGGGTTTTCAACCCCGACGTGAGGCCGAAGACGGCGCTCATAATGCCATAGACGACGAGGCCGACGACGGCGGCGATGACGATCATCACGAGCGGCGGAATGAGCGTGGAGACGACTTGGATTTGCTGATCCAGTTCGCGTTCATAAACATCGGCGATCATCTGCATGGTGCCGCCGAGTTTTCCCGTCTGCTCGCCTACGGCCATCATATCGATGAAGAGTTCGGGGAAGATGCCCTGCTCGCCGAGTGCGACGGAAAGCGTGGCGCCATCCACCACGGCTTTGCGGACCTCGACCATGCGGAGGCGCACGTATTCGTTGCCGGAGATTTCCTCGAGCAGTTCGAGCGAACGCAGGAGGGTTACGCCGTTTTCCATGAGCGTGCCGAGGGTGCGGGCAAACTGTGCGTAAAACCGATAGCGGATGATCCGGCTGTAGAGCGGGATGCGCCACACGAAATAGTCCCACGCGCGGCGTCCCTCGGCTGTGGCGGTGAAGGTTTTCCACGCGCCGTAAGCCACCGCGCCGCCGAGCACGCCGACCCACCAGTAGTGGACGAGCAGGGAATTGGCGGTGACAAGGAGCTGGGTGGCGGGGGGTAGCGGTTGGCCGGTGCCTTTGAAAAAGGTCATCAGCTTCGGCACCATCACGGTCATGAAGATGATGATGAGTCCCGTGCCGGCGACGACCAGGACGGCGGGATAAAGCAGCGCCTGCGAGACGCGGTCGCGCAGTGCCTTCACGTCGGAAAGATGGCGCACGAGGCGCTTGAGGATTTCCGGGAGCGCGCCGCTGGCCTCCCCGGCCGAGACGAGATTCACATAGAGCGGCGAAAAGATGCGCGGGTAGTCGCGCAACGCCTGCGAGAGGCTGCGGCCATCCACCAGCGCGCGGTGCAGACCGTGGGAAAGGCCGTGCAGCTTGGGATGCTTGAGGCGCTTTTCCAGCACGCCGAGCGCCTCGTCGAGGGTCATGCCGGCGGTGAGCAAATGGGCGAGCTGCTCGGTGAAAAGATGCTGGTGGGTGTGCGAAAGGGAGGAGATCGTGCCGGGCGCAGCGGCGGGGGTGGTGGACTTCGCCACGGCACTCGGGGGTTTGGCCGGTTCGGAGCGCTGCCCGGCTCCGGTCGATGGACTCGCCGCAGCGGAAGTCTCCCCACTCGCGAGCGCTTCGATCCTGATGGGCACGCCGCCCTGCTGCTCCACTTGGAAAATGGCAGCCGCCCGGTCGTTGCACGTCAGCACGCCATCAATCAGCTTTCCATCGGACTTTCGGGCGGTGTATTTGAACTGGGGCATGACGCGCGGAAGTTAAGCCCGGAAAGCACGAAGGCAAGCCGTGAGGCTTGCCTTCGCAAAGTGGGAAATTGGATGGTAGCCGTTATTTTACTGACCGCCGCCGCCGCGCCACGAGCGAAGTCAATCCGACCATTAGCAGGGCGGCGGACGTGGGTTCAGGTGCAGCCGTAGGATTCAGCGTCTGCGGAGAGGATGCAATTGCCACCGTGCCCCGATTGTTTAGTCCGCTGCCACGGATAACTGTGCCCACGTCGTCAAGACTAAGGTTCTTGCTGGGAGGAACCACCTGAGGGGTCGCCCAATTCCAAAGGCCACTAGTATTGCTCACGTCAAGAACGAGGGTCTGTGCAGTATTGAAAAACCGCAGAACCAAGGGTGTGCCGGCTGCAGGAAGGAGCCCGTCTGCGATGCCAGTGCTAATTGAAAAAGCATCCACAAATAATTCGCCGTTGCCCGGAGAATTCCCAACACTGTCACCGATAGTAAAATTGATTCCGAATGGAGTTCCGGGTCCCGTCAGCGCCACGAAGGTTGAGATGGCGTCTGCGCCAGTAGTGCCAAATGGCGCACCATTAGTTCCGTCCGAAAAGTAACCCAATCGGACCTGGGTTCCATCCAACGCGGTTCCAAGATTGCCGGCGCTGAGCGGAACATTACTGTCGTCTCGGATTGACTTGGCTCCCGAATCAATAGAGATCGAAATGGTTGCGGCCTCGCAAACAGTAAGAGCGAGCGTGGTGATGGCGATGCTGAGGTTTAGTATTTTCATATGATAATAAGCTGGGAGTTGTTAAAGAATAATCGGGTATCAATTTAAGGTGTATATGGGAGCGCTTGGGTCAAATTCAACGAAGCTCCGGTGTGGGCAATATAGATTGCAGTGCCTGCAGAAATCACAGTTGAACTCCGATCTGTATTGCCTGTCCTCTTCCAGATATTGTTTGGGCTACCGATAAGTCCCGTCCAAAAGTAGGTATCCCAAGCGGACGTTGTAGCATTCCAAACATTGACGGTGTCGGCACTGTTGGCTGTTGCTCCAGATGACCAGCCAGGTAGTAAATGCAAACCCAGTGATCCCAAGGTCGTATCCGTTGGGAACCGATTTGCGAGGAAGGAATTCCCCGATGCTCCGATATCCGATTGTTCGGAAGTCGATGGGACAGTTCCCATCAAAGTAATTACAGCCTGACTGCCAGTGTCTTTATGGACAACAAAAACCCCATCGTCGGGATAGATGACGGTGTTTGAACGATCAGTGTTTCCGGTCCGTTTCCAGATGTTATTCGGGCTACCTGCGGTCCCGGTCCAAAAATAGGTGTCCCAAGCCGTCCCATTCCACAACAGCACATTGTCAGCGGCACTCGCAGTTGCCCCTGCGGCCAAGGTGGGGAGCGTGGAAGCATTACCGAAAACAGTCCCAATCGTGTTTGCAGGTAAAATTTCGACCGTGTCGGGAGTGACGCCTGCGGTGATCACGTCTGCGATGTTCGTTACCCCTGTGCCGGTCAGGTCCACCGTGAGTTGCGTGGCGGTATTGGCCGTAATGATGAAAAACTTGCCGACATGCGCTGCAGTTGCGGAGGTCTTGACGCGAACAAGACGAGGGGCGGTGGTGGAGGCGAACTGGCCGACAGTAAAGGCCGCGCCAGTGAGAGATAGCTGATTAACGCTGTCCACGGCCGCGACTGCTCCGACAAAATCAGCCGACTTGTAGAGAGGTATCGAAAGCGCGCGGCTCGAAGGAACATTCGCGCTCGGTGCCGCTGGAATTGTTACTGTTACAAATCCTACCGGCGTCGTCGTCGCCGTGGTTTGGCTATGGAGAGGGCAGGTCAGGAGGGCACCAGTGAGGCAGGCGGTGGCGAAAATGGGGCGGAGGAGGGTGTTCGGCGTTTTCATGCTCGGCTAATTCCTCCTGATATCGGCACGGCGCAAGCAGAATTTAATAAAAAGTTGTTTAGATTTCGTAAAGGTTGTAAAGAAAGCCCTTCTGACGCCTTTGGTGGATTGGAGCGCTTTGCCGGAACCGCTCTGAAATCGACGGCCCGGTTTCTCTGTGGAAGCACTGCGACTGGAGGGGAGCCGGAGCGGGAGAGACACGTCGTTTTTCTCACCGCGCACCGTGACATTCGGCAAAAAACCTCCCGTTTTCTTGCCGATGGGCACTCGCTTTTTCAGCCCGGCCCTCCGGCTAGTCTCAGCGCGCCCAGTTTCGCTCGCCGCAGACGCTAAACGAGCCCGAGCTGCCCTTTATACACCCAGAGGAGGGCTTTGAGGCCGAGTTCCACGACGTTGAACGGTTTGCCAACGAAGTCGTTGCCGCCGCTGAGATTGGACTGGACGCGGTTGCCGAGCGTATCCATGCCGGTGATGAAGACGATGGGCGTTTTCTGGTGCAGCGGGAGGGCGCGGGCGCGGGTGCAGAGGTCGAAGCCGCTCATTTCGGGCAGGCCGATGTCGAAGAACACCATGTCGAAAGGCCGCGCGGCGAGGGCGGTGAGGCCAGCGGTGGGCGTGGCGGCGGTGGTGGCCTCAAGGTTCACGAGGCGCATGGCGGCCTGGATGAGCCGGGCGACCCCGTCCTCATCGTCCACCACGAGAACCTGCCCGTAGGCGGGATCTTGAACGCGGCTGCGCTGAGGTTCCTGCACGAGGGTGGCGAGGAGGTCGAGGGACTGGCCGAGAGTGCGAATCGTGGAGGCATTGATCTGTGTGGGCATGCGCAGAAGGTCGAAGGCGAGGGCTTCGACGGCGGAGGCGAAGGTGAAGAGGGGCTTTTGCCCGAGCATGGCCATCTGCTCGGTGAGGGCGTGGATACGCTGGAAAAGCTCGCGCAGGCAGGCGGTGTCGTTGGCATCGCGGCTCAGGGCTTGAAGCGAGCGGCGGAGGATGGTGATGGTTTCCGGCGCGCTGTCGAGGCCCATGGTGATCCAGCTTTGGTCCGGGCGAAAAGGCAGGCTCTTGGAAAGGATGGCGGGCTGGAGGCCGAAGGTCGTCTCCACGGCATCCATCAGATCGGCCATGGGGTTGGCGGTGCGCTTGAGCACGCGGGTGGCACCGGCGGTCTGCGCGGCCTCGGCGAGCTGACCGCGGGCGGTGGGCAAAACGACCACCGGCAGGGTGCGGGTGCTTTCTCCGGCGCGCAGGGTGGCAATGAGGCGGGCGGGTGCCGGGTCGGGGGTGACGGCATCGAGGACCACGAGATCCGGCGGACGCTCGGCGATGGCGCGGAGCGCGGCCTCTCCTGAGCGGGTGGCCTCCACGGCGAAGCCGCTGTGTTCGAGGCGTTCGCGGTACATATTGCCCAGGAGCTGGTCCTCGTGGACGAGGAGGATGCGTTTGTTCGTCATAGCGGTTTGGTCGGTAGCGGGTCGAGGTGGATGGCCGCACCGTCACTGTTGGCAGCCGCAGGGAGCGTGCCTAGGAGTTGAAAAGAATTTCCGCTAATGGCTGGGAGAAATTGAGTGGCAGCGGTGAGATGTGCATTTGGCAACTCGCTCTTTCCCCGTGTGACCCGGAAATAGTGCTTGAGCGCGATCCTAGTCCCGCTAATTTCCCGGCCCGCGCGATCCGGCTGCGGGTTCACGGACGAGTAGCTCAATTGGCAGAGCAAGCGACTCTTAATCGCTAGGTTCTGGGTTCGATTCCCAGCTCGTCCACCACCTCTTTCTCGACCGAGCGTGCCGATATCCTTCGGCTGGATTGCTGAAATTCGCGCGGCCCGCTAACTACCAGCCGCGATGACTCCCGACCTTCCTCCCGCCGCAACCGCTTCGCCGGTCGCTTCCAGCTTGAGCGCGCTTTTCGCCGGCGTCGGCGTGCGGATTTTCCACCGCCGCATGCACGTCGGTCTCTCCGCGGTGCTGCTCGCCACGCTGGTTTATCGCCCGCGCGATTTTTTTGGCGCGCACGCCACGGCGGCCACGCTTGTCTCGCTGCTGCTCGTCGTCGCCGGGCTGGCGTTGCGGGCGTGGGCGGCGGGTTGCGCGGGCGGGCACACGCGGCTGGCGACCATCGAAGCGCCGCGGCTGGCGACCGGCGGGCCGTTCGCCCACGTCCGTAACCCGATTTATCTGGCGAGCGTGATCCTCGGCGCGGGCATGGTCGGGCTGCTCGCCGACCCGTGGATGCTGGCCCTGTGCGTGGCGGTTTTCGTCTTTCTCTACACCGCCATCGTCCCCGCCGAGGAGCGCTTCCTGCGCGGGCAATTCGGCGACGCCTACGCCCGCTACTGCGCGCACGTTCCGCGGCTGCTCCCGCGGCTGCGCGGCTGGTCGGGAGCGGAGCAGCGTCCGTTCGAGCGCGCGGCCATGGTCGGCGAAGTGCGCCTGGCGATTTTGCTCGTCGGCATCTACGCCGGGTTGCGCGGCGCGGCGCGGCTGCGCGGGTGGTGGCTGGGTTTCTGAAAGGCGCGGGTCAGGCATGCAGCGGCAGCCGCACGATGATCGTGGTGCCCTTCCCGTATTCACTCTCGGCGAGCACCGTGCCGCCGTGGGTTTGCACGATGTGCTTCACGATGGAAAGCCCGAGTCCTGTGCCGCCCTGCTCGCGGGTGCGGGCCTTGTCGGCGCGGTAGAAGCGCTCGAAGATGTGCGCCAGATCGGCGGGCGGAATGCCCGGCCCGGTGTCCTCCACGCGCAGCTCGAACTGCCCGCCGGTCACCGCCGCGCGCAGCCGGATTTCGCCGCCGGGCCCGGTGTATTTCACGGCGTTCTCGAGCAGGTTGTTTAGCACCTGGCCGAGCCGCAGCGGGTCGCCAAAAAGCGGCGGCAGCCCCGCCGGCACCTCGCAGGTGAAATGCAGTTTTTTCTTCCTGAGCTGGCTCTCCCAATCGGTGGCTACAGCGCGCAGAAACGCGTCCGGCGCGATTACCTCGCGGCGCAGCGTCTCCTGCCGAGCTTCGAGCCGCGCGAGTGTGAGCAAATCTTCGAGCAGCGCATTCAGCCGCCGCGAGTGGCGGACGAGAATGGCGAAAACCTCCGCCTGATCCGCCCGCGCCATGCCGGGATCGTCCTGCAAATTTTCGAGATAGCCGTGGAAGATCGAAAGCGGCGTCCGCAGTTCATGCGAGACGTTGGCGACAAATTCGCGGCGCACGTCCTCAAGCTGTTTCAGCCGTGAAATGTCGCGAACTATCGCCACCACACCCGGCCCGTTTGCCTGGTCGCGAATCGGCACGGCATGAACGCCGAGCTGCCGCGCGCGGCGACCGCCATTGATCGCCACATCGCGCGATTGCGGCGCGCCGGTTTCGAACGCTGCCGCGATCATCGCCTCGATCTCCGGCTCGCGCAGAAGCTGGAGCACGGTCTGGCCGAGCGGCTCTCCCTTTGGCTCGAAAATCCTGACGAAGGACGGATTTACGAGCCGCAGCACATGCTGCGCGTCCACCACCATCACGCCCTCCTCCATGCTCGCGAGGATCGTCCGCAGGTTGAATTCCTCGCGATCAAACTGCCCGCGCAGGCGCTCCTGCTCCTCTGCCAGCTTGCCGAGCGGATGCGTCAGCGCGGAAAAGCGCCCGCCATCGAGAAAGACAAAGCTCTCCGGCTTGCGGCCCGCGGCGAGATCATCCAGAAGGGCCGTCAAACGCCGCCAGTGAGGCTCCGCCCGCCGCTGCTGCAGCCACCACGCGATGGCGATGCCGGCGGCGAGAATTCCGAAAAACCAGGACATCAGCTCGGCGAATCCGGGATGCGATTTTCAGAACTCCCCATCACCTTTCCGCGATGCGGTAGCCGAAGCCGCGGACCGTTTCGATGCTGTCCGCGGACTTGCCCAGTTTCTCGCGCAGGCGGCGGATGTGCGTGTCCACGGTGCGCGTGTCGATGGCGCTTTCGTAGCCCCACACGTCATTCAGTAGGGTGTCGCGGCTTTGCACCCGGCCGCGCCGCTCGATGAGTACGGTGATGAGCTTGAATTCCGTGGCGGTCAAATCCACCGGCTTGCCAGCCACGGTGATCTCGTAGCGAGTGCGGTCCACGCGGATGTCGCCGAGCGCGAGTTGCTCGCCCAGCTCGCTGGCACCGCTGGCCCGGCGCATCACGGACTTCACGCGCAGCACCAACTCGCGGGGGCTGAAGGGCTTCGTGAGGTAATCGTCCGCCCCGAGTTCCAGGCCTACGATGCGATCCACTTCCTCCGCTTTCGCCGTGAGCATGATGATCGGGATCTGCGCGGTGGCCGGCTCTTTCTTCAAAACCTTGCACACCTCCAGGCCCGACATCTCCGGCAGCATCAGGTCCAGCACGATCAGCGCGGGCTGCGTCTCGCGCGCCTGCGTGAGCGCCCGCAGACCGTCCTCGGCCTTGATGACGTTGAAGCCGGCGTTCTTGAGATTCGTCGAGACGAGGTGCAAAACGTCCGGCTCGTCGTCGGCCACGAGGATTTTCTTGTTGGCGGCTTTGGTGCTCATGGAGATGGGCCGGGAGTCTAAGGGGTCGCGCCCCGGCGACAAGGGAGCGGATGTGACAATCCTGTAACACGCGCCGAGGACGGGCGGAGGCGGCGACGTGGTTCAGGCCCGCTCCATCCGACGGAGCGAGCGGCATGTCGGCTGCTATGCACAAACCGCCCCATGCCTAATTCCAACGTTCAAATTGCTCCACAATTTCGGGAGCTGCTCGGTCGTTTCTGTCTGGAACTCGCGGTCGTCGAGGCCGGGAAAGATCACGGTCTCCTGCCCATCAACAGCTTCGTCATCGAGATCACGGACCTTTGCGCCAGCGCCGCCGTGCCGGAGCCGCTGCGCGTGGCGACCACCGCGCTGCGCGGGTGGATTGATCACCTTTTCGACACTACCGCCGTTTTCGACGAAGCGACCATCGCGCTCCTGAGCCGCTGGCACGAGTGGATGGAAACCGCGATCACCGCCCTCGAACGCGGCTCGGCGCTGCCCGCATTGCCGTCCGAGTTTGGCCCCGCCGTGGCGGCTGCGCCGGAAAAGGCGGACGCTGTGCCCGCGCCCGCCGCGGACGAAACCGAACCCGTGCTCGTCGTGAATGTCGGCGCGGACGGCGAACTGCTGGCGGAGTTCATCAACGAGTCGCAGGAGCACCTTACGAACATCGAAAACGGCGTGCTGGTGCTCGAAGACGACCCCGCGAACGCAGACACGCTGAACACCATCTTCCGCGCGTTTCACACGTTTAAGGGCGGCTCCGGCTTCCTCAATCTCCTGCCCATTCAGGCGCTCGCCCACGAACTCGAATCCCTGCTCGACGCCGCCCGCCAGCACAAGCTCGCGATCTCCTCGCCGATCATCGACGTCATCCTCGAAGGCGGCGACGTGCTCAAGCAATTCACCACGCAGATCCTCGCGCAGCTCAACAGCCACGGCGCCGGACAGCCCATCCTCGTGCCCACCTCCGCGCTGATCGCCCGCGTCCGCGCCATCCTCGCCGATCCCGCCGCGCCGGTCGCGGCTGTGCCAAAAGCCGACGCCGCTCCCGAGCCCGCACCCGCGACGCACGACGATTTCGCCGCCGGGTTCACCGTCGTCCCCGCTCACGAAAAACCTGCCGCCGAGACTGCCAAGCCCGCCGCCGCTGGAGCCAGCGCCGCCGGTTTCGTGAAAGTGGACACGAACAAACTCGACGCCCTCATCGACCTCGTCGGCGAACTCGTCATTTCCGAGTCCATGGTCGTGCAGGACCCAGAGTTGCTGAAATCTGCGAGCCGCAATCTCGCTCGCAATCTAGGCCAGCTCCGCCGCATCACCAGCGAACTCCAGCGTACCGCCATGTCGCTCCGCATGGTCCCGATCAAGGCGACCTTTCAGAAGATGAACCGCCTCGTGCGCGACCTCGCCGCGAAGCAGGGCAAGCAGGTGCAGCTTGTCCTCGGCGGTGAGGATACCGAGCTGGACCGCAACATCGTCGAGGAACTCTCCGACCCGCTCGTTCACATGATCCGCAACGCCGCCGACCACGGCGTGGAAGCGCCCGCGGCGCGCATCGCCAAAGGCAAGCCCGGCCTCGGCACCATCCACCTCCGCGCCTTTCACCGCGGCGGCAATATCGTCATTCAGATCCAGGACGACGGCAACGGCCTCGCCAAGGAGAAGCTCCTCGCCAAGGCCCAGGATAAAGGTCTCGTCAAACCCGGCCAGACCCTCAGCGACAAGGAAATCTACGACCTCATCTTTGCTCCCGGCTTTTCCACGGCGGAAAAAGTCACCGACATCTCCGGGCGCGGCGTCGGCATGGATGTCGTGCGCCGCAACATCGAGAAACTGCGTGGCAAAGTGGACATCGACACCGTGCTCGGCGGCGGCACCACCTTCACCATCTACCTCCCGCTCACCCTCGCCATCATTGACGGCATGATCGTGAGCGTCGGCAGCGAGCGCTACATCATTCCCACGCTCACCGTTCGCGAGTCCTTCCGCCCGCGCGCCGAGATGCTCTCCACCGTTCACGAACGCGGCGAGATGGTGAACGTGCGCGGCAAGCTCTGCCCGCTGCTCCGGCTGCACCAGTACTTCGACCAGGCGTCGAAAATCACCGAGCCCACCGACGGCATCGTCGTCGTCGTCGAATCCGGTAACCAGACCCGCTGCCTGCTCGTGGACGAACTCATCGGCAAACAAGAGGTCGTCATCAAATCCCTCGGCGGGGCGCTCAAGAAAAACCCTTCACTCGCCGGCGGCGCAGTCCTCGGCGATGGCCGCGTCGGCCTCATCCTGAATGTGGATGCGCTCGTGAAACTCCAGCACACGCTCCCGCTCGCCGCCTGACTCGCCGCTTTTTCACCACACGCAAATCCAAGCCCAAAATGACCACAGCCACGCTCGAAACCTCCAGCCTCGCCCAGCAGCTCGCCGGCAAACACCTCACCTTCGTCCTCGGTCGCGAGCACTACGGCCTGCCGGTGCTGAAGGTCCGCGAAATCATCCGCCTTTGCGAAATCACGCCCGTCCCTCAGATGCCGGACTACATCAAGGGCGTGCTCAACCTCCGTGGCAAGATCATCCCCGTCGCCGACCTCCGGGTGAAATTCCGCCTTTCGAGAATCGAAAACACCGACCTGACCTGCATCGTCGTCGTCCAGGTGACCCTGCCCGACAACACCAAGACCATGATGGGCCTCATCGTGGATGCCGTGGAGGAAGTCGTGACCCTGACCGCCGCCGAAATCGAACCCACGCCCGACTTCGGCGCCGCCCTCCACGCCGACTACATCCTCGGCATGGCCAAGGTCAAAGGCTCCGTCAAAGCCCTGCTCGACATCGACCGCGTGGTCGCCGCCGTCCACCCCGACGACCTCGAATTCTCCAAGTAACCCTCACCATCACCCACCATGAAACCATCCATCCGCAATAAAATCCTCTCCATCGTGGTCAGCGCGCTCGCGCTGCTGACGCTCCTCGCCGGTCTGGCGAACTGGAAGTTCAACCGCATCAACGCCAACCGGGAAACCGTCGCCATCGCCAGCACGGCGCTGCGCGATCAGTTGGAGGCCGACATGATGCACGACGCCCTGCGCGCGGACGTGCTCGGGGCTCTGCACGCGGCTGCGGCCAAAGATTCGGCGGCTCTCGCTGCCGCCGGGAAGGAACTCGAAGAACATGCCGAACACTTCCGCGCGAGCATCAAGGCCAATGAGAGGCTCCCGCTCGACGCAGCTATCGTAAACGCGCTTGGCACGGTGGAAAAGCCTTTGCACGACTACATTCAAAGCGCCGAGAGCATCGTGGCTCTCGCGGCAAAAGACGCGAAGGCGGCGGAGGCGCAATGGCCGGCGTTTCAGGAATCCTTTTCCCAACTCGAAGGGGCCATGGAGAAAGTCAGCGACACCATCGAGGCCAACCAGAAAACGATCAACGAGGCGAGCGACTCGCTGGTCGCGCAGTTCCGGCTGACCGTTGGGATCACGCTTGGTTTTGCGCTCATCGCGTTGGCCATGCTGGCGTGGTTCATCACGCGGGGCATCGTCGCGACGCTCGACGAGATCGGGCGGCAACTGGCGGCTGGCGCGGGGCAGCTCACGGCCTCGGCCGGTGAAGTCGCGGAGTCCAGCAAGACGCTGGCGGACAGCGCCAGCCAGCAGGCGGCTTCGCTGGAAGAAACGAGCGCATCGCTCGAGGAAATCTCCGCCATGACGCGGCGCAACGCCGAGAGCGCCTCGAACGGGGCGACACTCGGCGGTCAGGCGCGGGAATCCGCCGCCGCCGGATTGTCTCGGCTCGGCGAACTGACCCGCACCCTCGAAGGCATCAAGTCCGCGGTGAACGAAATGCAAACGGCGGTCACCGAGACGCAGGCCTCCAGCCAGCAGGTTTCCAAGATCATCAAGACCATTGATGAGATCGCTTTTCAGACCAACCTGCTCGCCCTCAACGCCGCGGTCGAAGCCGCCCGGGCGGGTGAGGCCGGGATGGGATTCGCCGTGGTAGCGGATGAAGTCCGCGCGCTCGCCCAGCGCAGCGCGCAGGCGGCGAAGGATACGTCGGAAAAAATCGAAGCCGCGGTCAAACGCAGCGAACTCGGCGGAGCGGCCAGCGCCAAGGTCGTGAAGAGCCTCTTGGAGGTGGAGGAGACCGCGCAGAATATTCAGCAGGTCTTCACCGGCATCGTCGGGCAGATCCAAGCGCTCGACGGCGTCATCTCCCAGATCGCCGCCGCCAGCCAGGAGCAAACCAGCGGTATTTCCGAGGTAAATATGGCCGTGAGCCAGATGGACAAGGTCACACAATCAAACGCCGCCGGGGCCGAGGAAAACGCCGGCTCTGCGACCGTGCTCAACGCGCAGGCCGCCACGCTGGTCCAGGCCGTGGAGAGCTTGCAGGCTGTGGTTTCCGGTGAAGCCGCCGTTGGCAACGCCACCGCGGCGGGCAGCGCTCCGCAGACCAAGCACGAGGACTTCGGCGCAGGTTTCGCGCGGCACCGGCAGACGTCTCCCACCAAGGGCAAGACCCGCGCGACGAACCAGTTTCAAAATTTCTGATACGCTCGGCAGTTGTGAAATTCTACCACCTGCTCACCGTATCTGTTCTTGGCCTCGCCACATTCGTTTCCGAACCGGCGCGAGCCCAAGCCCCCGCAAAAGCCGTAAGGCCACCGGAACCCGCCGGCGAAGAGCCGGCCGAGTATCTGCTGGGCGATTGGGGTGGCCTGCGCACTCGTTGGTCCGACCGCGGCTTCGACTTTTCCGTCCAGTATGTCGCGGAAGTCATCGGCAATGCCTCCGGTGGGATCAAACGCGGCGCGATTTACGACGGACTCCTGACCGTGACCGGCGACCTAAACTTGGAAAAGGCCTTCGGCTGGAAAGGCGGTTCCTTCCATGCGGGCATGCTCTTTCCTCATGGACGCAGCCTCACGGAAAACTATGTGGGCGATCTCTTTGTCCTCAGCAACCTCGATGCGAGCGACAATGTGCATCTCTTCGAACTGTGGTTGGAACAGTCTTGGGTCGCGGGAAAATTTTCCATCCGCGCCGGGCAGATCGCCGTGGATCAGGAGTTCGGCTTTACCGAGCAGGGTGGGTTGTTTGGCAGCTCGGCGTTCGGCTGGTTTCCCATTGCGGGCAACAATATCGCCGCGCCGATCTACCCGCAGGGTGCACCCGGAGTCCGGCTGAAATTGCAGACGTGTGAGCACAGCTATTTCCAAGTTGCGGTGGCCGATGGAGACGTGAATCCCGACGACGGCGCAGGGGGCGAGAGCAACCCGCACGGGGTTAAAGTCCGCTTCGATGAGGGCGCGCTGATCATCGGGGAACTGGGGGCCACATGGGAACGCAACGGCCGGCCAGGTTCGCTGAAACTCGGCGGCTGGTACCACACTGCGGATCATCCGGATGTGCGTTGGGCCAGCAACGGACGCTCGCTGGCGGACCCAAGCTGCAGCGGGCAGCCGAGAACTCATGACGGGAACTGGGGCATCTACCTCGCGGGAGAGCAGATCATTTGGAAGGACACCACTAAGGGAGCCGACAACCCAGCGCAGGTCGGGCTTTTCAGCCGCCTTGGCTTTGCGCCACCGGATCGCAACACCCTCGATTTCTATGCCGAGGGTGGAGTCACAGGGACTGGCCTGATCGCCGGACGCCCGGATGACGTTTGCGGAATTGGTGTCGCGTTTGGAAAAATCGGCGATCTCCGCGGTTTGGGGTGGGACCATAATCGGTTCATCAACTGCCACGACCCAGTGCCGGATTACGAACTGGCCATCGAGGCTGACTACAGATGGAAGCTCTGCCCCGGATGCACCATTCAACCCAGCATCCAATACATCCTTCATCCCGGAGGCTCCCATGGCGTCGATGATGCTCTCATCCTCGGCTTAAGGACCTCTTTTGACTTTTAACGGCGACACAAAATTCCAATCCGCACTTTTCCAATGAAACTCAGCACCAAACTCCACGCGATCAGCCTCATCCTCGTCGCCGTTGCCATCGCGATTGGCGTGATCGGCATCGTCGGCATCCGCAAGACCAACGCCGGCCTCGAAACGGTCTATAACGACCGGGTTGTGCCGCTGAAGCAGCTCAAAGCCATCGCGGATGACTACGCCGTGGCGATCATTGACGCGGCGAACAAATGCAACGCGGGCATCTTCACCGCCGAGGAAACACTGAAGGGATTGAACGAGGCCAGCACGCGGATCAAAGAGAACTGGAAGGCTTACATGTCCACCTACCTCACTCCCGAAGAGGCAAAGCTGGCTAAGGAAGCGGACGCGCTCTATCTCCCGGCGGATGCCGCAGTGGAAAGACTTCGCGCCTTTCTCACCGGTAAAACAGGTAGTCTGAAAGGCACGCTCGTGGATTTCGACGGCCCGCTCTATCAGCATATCGACCCCATCAGCGGCAAGATCACCGAACTCGTGGACCTGCAACTGCGCGTGGCGAAGGAGGAATACACCGCGGCGCACGCACGGTTTGAGGCCGTCCTGTGGCTTTCCATCGTGACGCTCACGCTCGGGGTCGTGATCGGTGGCGGCCTCGGGTGGAAGGTCATCGGTTCGACCACGCAAGTGTTGCACTCCGTGAGCAGCCGCCTGGCGGAAGGAGCCGCGCAAACGACGGTGGCTGCGCGTGAGGTTTCCGGAGCCAGCCAGTCGCTCGCCGAGGGTGCGAGTGAACAGGCCGCGTCGCTGGAAGAAACCAGCGCGTCGCTGGAGGAAATCTCCAGCATGACCCGGCGCAATTCGGAGAACGCGACCAATGCCGCGAGTCTCGGCCGCCAGTCGCGCGAGTCCGCTGCGGCAGGTTTGGAGCGCATCGGCGAGCTAAGCAGCACGATCAACTCGATCAAGTCGGCTGTCGGCGAAATGCAGACCGCGGTGAGCGAGATGCAAACTTCCAGCCAGCAGGTTTCCAAGATCATCAAGACGATTGATGAGATCGCTTTCCAAACCAATCTCCTCGCCCTCAATGCCGCCGTTGAAGCCGCCCGGGCTGGTGAGGCCGGGATGGGTTTCGCGGTAGTGGCCGATGAAGTGCGGGCGCTCGCCCAGCGCAGCGCGCAGGCGGCCAAAGACACCTCCGACAAGATCGAAGCGGCCGTGCGCCGGAGTGAACTCGGAGCGGCCGCCAGCACCAAGGTGGCCAAGAGCCTCACCGAGGTGGAAGTGACGGCTCAAAGCATCCAGCAGGTCTTTACCGGCATCGTCGGCCAGATCAAATCGCTCGACGAAGTCATCGCGGAAATCGCCGCCGCCTGCAAAGAGCAGAGTCAGGGCGTGGGTGAGGTGAACATGGCCGTGAGCCAGATGGACAAGGTCACACAATCCAACGCCGCCGCCGCCGAAGAGAACGCCGCCTCAGCAAACGAGATGAGCGGCCAAGCGCGCACGCTGCAGGACGTGGTGGCCCGACTCGAAGCCGTGGTCTCGGGTGCGACATTGGGTAATTCCAGCTTCCAGCAACCTGTGCCAAGCCAGTCTTCGGCCAACGCCAAGCCGCGTGCGACCAATGGCTCGAAACCTTTCGGTGCCTCGCCCTTCTTCCCGAAAACCAACCCTCAAGCCATCGCGCCGACTCCTTCATCAATGAACTTCGACATCCCCATGCCGGAACCCGTCGAAGCCGGCAGTCCGACCGGCAGCTTCAAGGATTTCTAACCCGAGGGAATCAGTCCGCCCCATTCTTAACCCGACCCACATCCCATGATTGATTTGATGGAACCCCAGGTCATTTCCCGTGAGGCTTACCACTTCATCGCGGAAAAGGTCTATGAGCACAGCCGCATCCGGCTGGGCGACGACAAGCAGGCGCTGGTCAGCGGACGCCTAGCCAAACGCCTGCGTCATCTGCATCTTGATTCCTACGACGAATACTGCGCCTACCTCGAATCCGCGCGCGGCACGGAGGAGATCGGCCAGCTCGTGGACTGTATCTCGACCAACCACACGCATTTCTTCCGCGAGATCGAGCACTTGAATTTTCTCCGCGACGTGGCCCTGCCCGAGTGGGTGCCACGGCTGACGCGCGAGCGTGAGACGTTGAAGTTTTGGAGTGCGGCGAGTTCCTCCGGTGAAGAGCCCTACACCGTGGCCATCGTCCTGGCGGAGTATGCCCGCGCCAATGGGGCCTTCAACTGGCAGATCGAAGGTTCGGACATCTCCTCCCGCATTTTGGCCAAAGCACAGGCTGCGATCTACGACGAGTCGCGCATCCAATTGCCGCAGCCGGAGTGGCTGTCGCGTTACTTTCAAAAAGGGACCGGCGACTTCGTCGGGCAATATAAGGTCAAGGACATCCTGACCCAGCAGGTGAAGTTTCATCGGCTGAATCTGCTCCAAGCGCAGTATCCCGTGCAGCCGAACCAGCACGTCATTTTTTGCCGGAACGTGATGATCTATTTCGACACACCCACCCAGCAGGAACTGGTTCTGAAGCTCGTCAACCAACTTGCTCCCGGCGGTTACTTTGTGGTCGGCCACTCGGAAAGCCTGCTCGGAATCAAGCACCCTCTCACCGCCCTCAAGCCCGGCATTTACCGCAAGAACCCTTAGTCATGCTTTACCTTTTGCAACCCCAACCCCGGGAGCTTCGCTCTTGAGTACCATCACTGCACCCGCTCCCAACCGTTGGGTCGCACCCGCACCGCGCAAGCAACTGATCGTGGGCATGGGTGACATGCTGACCAGCAATGATGCCTCGGCCAATCTCGTGACCTATTCACTAGGTTCCTGCGTCGGCGTGGCCATCTACGACCCCATCGCGAAGGTCGGCGGCCTGCTCCATGCCATGCTGCCGGACTCGACCATCAATCTGGACCGCGCGTCCAAGCGCCCGTTCATGTTTGTCGATACCGGCCTCCCTGCCATGTTTCACGCCGTGTATGCGCTTGGCGGACTGAAGCATCGGCTGATCGTGAAGCTCGTAGGCGGCGCGGAGTTTCTCGATGAGAAGAAGATCTTCCGCATCGGCCAGCGCAATGTCGAAGCCACCAAAGCCATGCTGGAACGCAATGGCGTCGCCCTTGCGGCCAGCGAAACAGGCGGGCACGAAAGTCGCACGGTGCGCCTCGACCTCAGCAACGGAAACTTCTCCGTGGATATTCCCGGCAAAACTCCATTCCTCTTATGAAGGCAGAAGAACTCATTGCCAAAACGCCCAACCTTCCGGTGCCGTCCCCAGCGGCCACTCGCCTGCTCCAGTTGCTGGCCGGAGATGATCGCGACAACCAGGCGATCATTAACATTCTCAAGCAGGATGGCGTACTCAGTACCAAGGTGCTCGCCCTCTGCAATTCCGCCGCGTTCGAGCTGGCCGCCCCGGTCAGCTCCATCAGTCAGGCGATTATGTATATGGGTTATGAGGAGGTGCATCGCCTCGTCATGGCGGTGACGTTTGGTGGGGCGCTGGGCAGTAACCTGGCCGGTTACTTCATCGAGGACGGCGCACTCTGGCGACATTCGTTGCTGACGGCTCTGCTCTCGCAGACCGTGGTCCGCATAGTGCGCACTTCGCAGACCGATCCGTCGGTCGCTTACACCGCCGGGCTGATCCATGACATCGGCAAACTGGTCGTGAGTTATGCGCTCGATGCGGACAAACAGGAATTGATCCGGGAGCGGGTCGAGAGAGGCGGACGCTCTCTGCTGGAAGCCGAGAGAGAAGTCATCGGTGCGGATCATGCCGAAGTGGGTGCGTGCCTGCTGCGGAAATGGAAGCTCCCCGAAGTCCTCGTCGAGGCCGTGGCCAACCATCACAACCCACCGGTCGAGCCGCGTCTTGAACTTTCCTCCATCGTCCATGTCGCCGACATGATCGCCCACGAGGGCGGCTCGTCGCCGGGCTGGAGCAGCTACGCGGTGCGCACCAATGAGGCCGTGGTCGAGGCCATGGGGTTAACCACGGACCATGTAGAAGTGCTGATCATTTCCGCCTACGACGCCGCCCTCCAGGTCGATGAAGCCCTCAGCGCCCCGGTGTAAGACCCTTTGCCCATGAATCCAAAAATCAAGGTTCTCATCGTGGACGACTCCGCCGTGGTCCGCCGCATGATCTCCGACTCTCTCGCCAGCGACCCGGAGATCGAGGTCGTGGGTGCCGCGCCCGATCCCTACGTGGCGCGCGACATGATCCAGGCGCTCAACCCCGACGTGCTGACTCTCGACATCGAGATGCCGCGAATGGACGGGCTGACCTTTCTCAAAATCCTCCAACAGCACCGCCCCATCCCGGTCATCGTCATCAGCTCCATTTCCACCGCCGGCTCCGCCGCGGCCATGACCGCGCTCCAGTCCGGCGCGGTCGGTGTGCTGGCGAAACCGACGAGCGCGTTCTCCATCGGCGAACTGGGAGTCCAATTGCCGCGCCACATCAAGGCCGCAGCCGCCTCCCGCCTACGCCACCCGGTTGCCCCGGTCCCGGCTGCGCCATCCATTCTCCAGCGGAGCGCGGGCGGCTTTCATCCACGGCAGATTATCGCCATCGGGGCCAGCACCGGCGGGGTGGAGGCGCTCGCCGCCGTGCTCTCGGCCCTGCCGGCTGGCCTGCCGGGCATCGCCATCACGCAGCACATCCCGGCGTATTTCTCCCGCGTCTTCGCGGAGCGTGTGAATACCCTTTCGGCGCTCGACGTGCGCGAAGCCAAGGAAGGCGACATCGTCGCCCCCGGCACCGCGCTCATTGCCCCGGGCGACTACCACATGACGCTGAGTTGGGCGGGCACAGGCTTCAAGGTGGCGCTCAACCAGCGTCCGGCCGTGCATCACTGCCGCCCGGCGGTGGACGTGATGTTTCGCTCGATCTCCGAAATCGCCGGTGCCCGCGTGGTCTCCGCCATCCTCACCGGGATGGGTGTGGACGGAGCCATGGGCATGAAAGCGCTCAAAGCCATCGGAGCCAAAACCATCGCGCAGGATGAAGATACCTGTGTGGTCTATGGCATGCCTCGCGCCGCCGTGGAGCTCGGCGTTGTGGATCGCGTCCTGCCCCTTTCCCGAATCCCCGCCGCACTGGTCGAAGCCGCTCAAGCCATGGCGTCCGCACCCACGGTTGATCGTGTTTTAACACCCGCTTTCGCATGACTAACACCACCGCCAACTTCAATACCGCCCAGCACATCGGAGAAATCGTCCCCAACGTCTTCGACACCATGCTGGGGCTGCGGGCGGCCACCGCCACCGCGTCGCTCGAAACCCCGCCCGAACGGGTCAGTGGAGCCATCGGTATCGCCGGGGAGACGGTCACGGGCACGGTTTACATCCACCTTCCGGAGCCGCTGGCCCGGGAGATCACGCGCGCCATGCTGCAGTGCACCGCCGGCCAGGATGCCGGGGATAGTGACGTGAATGATGTCGTGGGGGAGCTAAGCAACATGATCGGCTGCGGGCTAAAGTCCCGGCTCAACGATGCCGATATTGCCTGTGCCGTCAGTACTCCGTCGGCGATTCGGGGCGCATTTGCCGTCGAGCCGCCGCCCGGGGTGCGCGCGGAAAAATTCCACTTTGCCTGCCTCGGCGCCCGTTTCGCCGTGGAGGTTCATCTACAACTCAACTAATCCAACCTATGCCAGCCAAAATCCTCAGTGTGGATGACAGCAAAACCATCCGCATGATCGTCAAGCGCACCTTTGCGCCCTACGAAGCCACCATCCTCGAAGCCGGCAACGGCGAGGAAGGCCTGGCCACCGCCGCCGCCGAGAAGCCCGACCTCATCATCCTCGACATTACCATGCCGGTGATGGACGGCGTGACCATGCTCGGCAAACTCAAGGAAGACCCCGAGCTGAAAGGCATCCCGGTCGTCATGCTCACCGCCGAGTCGGGCCGCGAGAATGTGGCTTTCATCGCGAAGCTCGGCGTGCGCGACTACCTCGTGAAGCCGTTCAAGGACGAGCAGCTCATCGAGAAAGTCGTCCGCGTCGTCCCACTGACCGCGAAAGCAGTCGCCGCCTAGTTTTTTTCCACCGACGCATGAGCGCCAACGCCACCGCCGAGCAGATCGCCGCCACGAACGGCTTCGAGGATCTGCCCGCAAACGTCCGCAGCCTTACCGATCTCGTTTCGCGCCAGGACGCGCCGATGCAGGACATCGCGAAGCTCATCTGCGCGGATCCGGAGCTCACGCGCCGCCTGCTCTGGGCCGCGAATCCGCGCGCGACGTGCGAGGAGGAATACGTGGTCACCAGCGTGGACGCCGCGCTCATGCGTGCGGGCATCGGCTGCGCGCTGCTCCTGGCCATCACCGACCCGCTGATCCGTGCGGTGAAACGCACGTTTCAGACGATGCTCGCCGTGGATCTCAAGAACGTGGGTCCTGGGATTCTGCCGGCGCTCGAAAGTGAACACGTGATCGGTGAAGTCGCCTTTGACGGCAAGGCGACCGGCTGCGTGCATTTACGCCTTTCTCCCGCCTGTGCCAAAGCCGCAGCCACGACGATCCTCGGCTTCGCGCCGGACGACGCGGACCTCAACGATGTGATCGGCGAACTGAGCAACATGGTCGTGGGCAACTTCAAATCGAACCTGTGCGACGCCGGCCTCAACTGCAAACTGAGTCCGCCGAAAATCCAGCGCACCACTGAGTTCAAGCTGCGCGCCGCGAATGGGGGCCTCGCGCAGCGTACCGGCTTTCACGCGCCGGACCACGACCTGTTCGTGGACATCATCGTGAATCCCTGGAACGGCTGACCGCGCCGGGAAATCCCGCGACGACTAAGCGCCGGGGCGTTTCAGCGCGTCGAGCCCGCTGGGCTTGGCACCGGCGGCCCCACTGCTGGTGGCACCTGCGGTGGCTTTGCGGACGGCGCCCTCGAAGCGCGGATCGCCAGGATGGCCGCTGAAAACGAGTTCGCCTTTCGTATCGAAGACGAAGACATGCGGGATGCCGCTGAACTGGATGGGGCCGCTGACGCCTTGTGTGATGGTGTAGCTGAGCTTGTTTTTAGCGACCACCGGTTTCACGTCCTCCGGCTTGCTGCCTTGGGACTCCGCTCCGAAGACGAGCATTTTACTGCTGTAGCGCTTGGCGATTTTCTCGATGTCCGGCAGGCTCGCGAGACACGGGCCGCAGTGAATGCCCCAGGCGTCGATGAGCACGGCTTTGCCGGCGGCGTTGTCGAGCGTGACCTGCGGGCCGGCGATGTACGCTCCGAGTTTGAACTGGCTGAGTTGGGCTGTGGGTGTCGGCGCCGCGGTGGGCGCGGCGTGGAGCGCGAGTGTGGTGGCGAGCAGGGAGAGGGAAACGAGCAGAGATTTCATGATGGGCGGAGGATAGAGCTTTCGACTCCTGCCGCAAGCGGGCTTTCCGTTTGGGTGAGAGGCCGTTTGTTCTTCGACTCACTTCCTTTTTGCTGACCTGCCCGGTGCGGGCGCGCTACAGCTTGCTTCGCGGAAAAGAACGCGCGAACAAACCATGCCGATGAAATCTCATGTCACTCTCACCGCCCTGCTGATCGCCGGGTTATCGGCTTTTGTTGCCGGGGCGGAGGAGGGGAAAGTGGCACCCGATGCTGCGCCGTCTTCGGGACTGGCGTTGCTCGGTGGGCTGAATTGCACGGCGTGTCATGCGGCGTCGGAGAAACAAGCGGCGTGGATTTTGCCGAAGGCGGCTCCGTCGCTGGCGGGGCTGGAGAAAAGGGTGAGCGCGGATTGGCTGTGCAAGTGGCTGGCTGCGCCGCACGAGACGATGCCGGGGGCGATGATGCCGGATTTGCTGCACGGCCTGCCGGATGCGGAGCGGGCGAAGGCGGCGGATGAGCTGACGCATTTTCTGCTCTCAAATGGGAAGCCGGAGTTTCGCCGCGTGCCGCCGGATCGCGCGGCGGTGGCGCGCGGGGAAAGCCTGTATCACCGCATCGGCTGCGTGGCGTGTCATCAACCGCAGAAGGGTGCGCCGGATTCCGTGCCGTCGGCTCCGCTGCCGAAGATGGTGGAGAAGTGGTCGTTCGACGGGCTGCGGGCGTTTCTGCTCAAGCCGCACGATTCGCGGCCCTCGGGTCGGATGCCGGGGATGCACCTCACGGACGCGGAGGCCTTCGACCTCGCGCATTATCTCCTGCGCGAGACGCGCATCTTTTCGCCGCTGGAGGCGACGGTCTGGCACGAGCGCGTGCGCTCGCTGGGGGAGCTGGACAAGACGACGCCGGTGAGCACCACGCCGGTGAAAAGCTTCGCGCTCGACGTGCCCGGCGTGAACCGCCGGCTGAGCATCCGCTTCGCCGGCTGGCTGCGCGTGGACAAGGCGGGCGACTACACTTTTCACCTCACCGCCGAGGGCGCGACGCGCATCGCGCTGGATGGCAAATGGGTCGAGGACGAGGATTGCTGGGAGCGCGAGAGCACGAAGATCAAGACGGTGCAGCAACTCGCAGCGGGGTGGCATGAGTTGAAGGTGGACTTTGTGCGGCGCGGCGGGAACGAGCCGAGGCTCGTGGTGGAATGGGAGGGGCCGGACGTGAAGCGCGGGCCGATTCCGGCGGAGCGGCTGCGGGCGGAGCGGGACTTGGAGTCCGCGCCGGAGCCAGCGGCGTTTGCCGTGAACAAAGCGAAGGCGGAAAAAGGGCGCGCGCGGTTTGCGGAGTTGAATTGCGCGGCGTGTCACGAGGCGACAGCTCCCGCAAAACGCGCGCCCACGCTCGCCGCGCTGAACACCACGCGCGGATGTCTCGCGGAAAATCCTGCGCCGAAGGTGCCGGACTTTCACCTCACGCCCACGCAGCGCGAAGCCTTGCGCGCCTCGGTGGCGCTGCTGAACCGCGCGGACCTCGCCGCACCGACGCCGGCGCAGCGCGTGGCGCACACCATGGCGTCGTTGAATTGCTACGCCTGCCATTCCCGCGATGGCGTGGGCGGCGTGCCGCGCGAGCGCGACGGCTACTTTACCTCCAACGTGGACGACCTCGGCGACGAGGGCCGCATCCCGCCAAAGCTCGACAGCGTGGGCGACAAGCTGCGTCCGGAGTGGCTCGCCAAGGTGCTCGCGGAAGGCGCCAGCGTGCGTCCATATCTCAACACGCGCATGCCGCTGTTTGGCGCGGCGCGCGTGGGACACCTCGCAGAGTTGTTCGTCGCGCTCGACCGCCGCGCCCAGCCCATCAAGCCCGCGACGGATGCGCGCGACGTGCTACTCGACGCCGGGCGCAAGCTGACGGGGACGGACGGGCTTTCTTGCATCGGGTGTCATCGTTTCAACAAGCAACCCGCGCACGCCTTGCAGGTGATGGACCTCATCAGCACGCCGGAACGGCTGAATGAGGATTGGTTCCGCCAGTTTCTGCGCGATCCGAACCGCTTTCATCCCGGCACGCGAATGCCCGCGCTCTGGCCCGCCGGGCGCAGCGCATTTCCCGATTTGCTCGGCGGCGACCCGGACCGGCAGTTCGCGGCACTGTGGGCGTATTTCGCCGAGGGCGAGCGCGCGAAGTTTCCCGAAGGGCTGAGCCGGAAGAGCATGGAACTCGTGGTGGGTGGCGAGACGGTGGTGTATCGCGGCAAGCTGTGGGAGGCGGGCTTCCGCGCCATCGCGACCGGCTACCCCGGCGGGTTGAACGCGGCGTTCGACGCGGAGGAAATGCGGCTCGCGCTGCTGTGGCGCGGGCGCTTTCTCGATGCCTCGCCGCACTGGAGCGTGCAGGGCATGGCGTCCATCCGCCCGCTCGGGACGGAGGTCGTCGTCTTCCCGCACGGTCCCGCGCTCGCGGTGCTTGCCGATGCGAATGCGCCGTGGCCAACCGAACCGAGCAAGGCCACGGGCATGAAGTTTCGCGGCACGCAGCTCGACGCGCAAAATCGGCCAACGCTGCTCTATGCGTTCCGCGATGTGGGTGTGGAGGATTTCATTGCGCCTGCGGAAGCGCCCGGCCAGACCGCGCTGCACCGCTCGTTGAAATTCACCGGCCAGCCGCCCGACGGTTTGTATTTCCGCGTGGCGATGGGTCGGCTAGCGGCGACGGGAGAGAACACTTGGCGGCTCGAAGGAGAATCCAAGCTCACACTCCGCGTCGCCGGGGCCTTTCTGCGCGGCAAAGGCGAGAAGCAGGAACTGCTCGTGCCCGTGCCGAGCGACGGGAAACAAACTCTGGAGGTTGATTATGTCTGGTAAATCCACGCCGCTTGTCCTCGCCCTCACCCTCGCGTGCGCACCCGCCTTTGCGCAGACGAAAGTGCGGCCGAAGCAGAATCTCGACACGGACCAACTCGCGGAGTTTCGAGCGAATGAGCGCGAGCCGGAGTTTTACAAAATCACCGACGTGCCGCTGCCGCTCGGGGCGGTGGCGGAGGCGGGGAGTTTGCGCGTGCTGCCCGATGGCCGGCTCGCGATGGGCACGCGGCGCGGCGATGTCTTTCTCTCCACCGGCGCGGAGGCCTCGCCGCCGGCTCCGCAGTGGAAGCTTTTCGCGACCGGCCTCACGGAAGTCTTCGGCCTCGCGTGGCGCGACGGCGTGCTCTACGCCACGCAGCAGAGCGAGGTCACGCGGCTGCTCGACACGAATGGCGACGGGCGCGCGGACCGCTACGAGACGGTGAGCGATGCGTGGGGCTGGGGCGACGAGCACGAGTTCACGTTCGGCTCGGATTTCGACAAGGACGGCGCGATCTGGACCGTCCACTGTCTGACCGAGAGCTACACTTCGAAGCGGCCGTTCCGCGGCTGGGCGCTGCGGCATTTTCCCGACGGGCGCTGGGAGGCGATGGGCAGCGGCTTGCGCAGCCCGGTGGGCGTGGCGTTCAACCCGGAGGGCGACGCCTTTTACACCGAGAACCAGGGGCCGTGGAATGGCTCGTGTTCGATCAAGCATCTGCGGCCCGGCGGCTTCAACGGGCATCCCGCCGGCAACGCGTGGTACCACCTCGCGCCGAAAATGGGACCGCGTCCCACCGAGCCGACGAACACCGAGACCTCGCGCTACTACCTCGACACCGAACGCATCCCGCAGCTCGTGCCGCCCGCCGTCATGTTCCCCTACAAAAAAATGGGCCAGTGCGCGTCGGCCATCATGCTCGACAAATCGGGCGGAAAGTTCGGGCCGTTCGCCGGGCAGTTCTTCGTCGCGGACTACACGCTGAGCATGGTCATGCGCGCGGATTTGGAAAAAGTGAACGGCGTCTATCAGGGCGCGTGCTTTCCGTTCCGGCAGGGTTTCGCGACCGGCCTCATCGGCGGCGTGCTCACGGAACGCGGGCAGCTTTTCACCGGCGGCAGCAAGCGCGGCTGGCCCGTGCGCGGCCTCGCGGAGAGCGCGCTGCAACGGCTCGACTGGACGGGCCAGGTGCCGTTCGAGGTGCTGACGATGCGCGCGCGGCCCGATGGCTTCGAGCTGCGCTTCACCGCGCCCGTGGACGCCGCCACCGCCGCGAATCCCGCGAGCTACACGCTGGAGACCTTCACGCATCACTACCACGAGGAATACGGCAGCCCGGAGATCGAGCAGGACGACCGCACGATCAAGTCCGCGACCGTCAGCGCCGACGGTCTCGGCGTGCGGCTCGTCGTGGACAAACTCATCCGCGGCCACGTCCACGAATTGCACCTCCCCGGCCTCCGCGACCGCGCCGGCCAGCCGCTGCTGCACGACGCGGCGTATTACACGGTGAATGAGATTCCGAAGCAGTGAGGGAAATGCGGAAGTGGGAACGCGGAGTGGGGAATGGATTTCAAAGCGGGTCGGTAACGCGACCAGGAAACAGGCACGCGCCGGCTGGCCCGAAACTGGCGAACAGAAAAGGGTGGTCCACTTTGCGCACCGCGCTGGGACGGCTAGCTTTCGCGCCATGATCCGATGCTCGCAAACATCCGCCCGATCCGGCGATCCGCCGGGCGTTTTCGAGGGCAGACGGCTGAAACGTCCTGTGCAGCGATTCTCCAGCGTGATGACCGCTCCTCGAAACACTGCCCGCCTGCGCGTTTGGTTCGGCGTCGCGTGCGTCATTTGTTTCCTAGGTTCGATCCTGCCTGGCGACCGGGCCTGGAGTCAGGAGGCGAAGTCCACCGCCCGCGAAGACGGCGCGGCGGCGAAACCCCATCCTCCCTGGAAGAAAAAAGCCGCACCCACCCAGACCGACCACGTTTCCCCAGGCACGCCGAAGCCCAAGCCCAAGGTCGAGCGTGATCCCGACCCGGAATCAACGAAGAAGACGCCGGTTGTGGAAGGCGCGGAGAGTCCGCGCCCGTCCGAGAAAGCGCCCCGTGCCCCGGCGGCTACGATCGAACCCGAGCAGCTTGAGGATTTCGCGGAGCAGCCGCCGGCGGTGCGGCAACTCATCGTGGCAGCTCTGGCCCTGACCAAACTGAATCTCACATACACCTATGGCTCGTCCGATCCGGCCAGTGGTGGGATGGATTGCTCCGGGACGATCTACCATTTGCTGCGTTCCCAAGGCTTTAAGGACGTGCCCCGCGACTCCAGTTCGCAATATGTCTGGGCGCGCCAGAGTGGACAATTTTTCGCCGTGGTCAGCACCGAGGCCGGTGGCTTCGAGTTCAAGGATCTGCAACCCGGCGACCTGATGTTTTGGACCGGCACTTATCGGACGGGACGTGTTGTGCCGATCTCGCATGTTATGCTCTATCTCGGGCGTAAAAAAGACGGTGACAAGCCCGTCATGTTTGGGGCCAGCGATGGCCGAAGCTATGACGGCATCCAGCGGTGGGGCGTGAGCGTCTTCGATTTTAAGATGCCGAAAATGCACCCCGCCAAACCGGCAGAGCGCGTGGATTTCGTCGGCTACGCCCGCATTCCCGCACTGCGCGATTCTCCTACCGTCGCGGTCGCGGCTGCCAAGACCGCCGTCGTAGCGGCGAAGGTCCCGGCACCGCCCACCAAGGAGGAGACATCCTCGCCCAAGGACGTTTCCGCGCCGATGTGGACTCCGATTGATACGCTTCGCGAACCGCCACGCGGCAACCCGGAGCGCAAGGCCATCATGGATGCCTTGCGCGCGGACAAATTTCCCGGCAAGTCGAACGAAGTGATCTTTCAGGTGCAGTCCCTCAAGGTGCGCAACGGCTGGGCGTGGGCCGTGGTGACGCCGCAGACGCCCGGTGGCAAAGTGGTGGCCGACCGCTTTTCCGCGCTGCTGCATCTCGAGGACGGGCAATGGAAAACCATGGATCTGGGCCGGTCGCCCGCGCGCGGGAAAAGCGGAGATTCCATTTCGACGAAACGGGTGGTCGAAATGTTCCCCGCCGTACCCCCGGACATTCTGCCAAAGCTGCGGGAATGATTGGTTGCGGGGCTATTTTCGCATCAGTAGCGGGATGGCATATTCGGGCATACCACCGACTGCCATTCTCTTTATGCTTCCTCCTGCCAACCGCCGTCCTGTCACTTTAGCGCTCGCTACGATGCTGGTTTTCGCGGGTGAACTCGGAACTGGGGCGCAGGATGCGAGCGTGAGGCCGGAGATTTTTGAAAAGGATGTCCGTCCGCTGATCGAGAACTACTGCCTCAGGTGCCACTCGACGGCGAAGCAGAAGGGCGATCTGAATCTGGAGCAGTTCGCTTCGCTGGCTGCGGTGCGGAAGCAGCCGAAGATTTGGCAGAGCGTGGCAGAGCAGCTTGCAAACAAGGAGATGCCGCCGAGGGACAAGCCGCAGCCGACGTCTGCCGAGCGCGCGCGGCTGGCGCAATGGGTGGATGCGGTGCTCGACGAGGTGGCGCTAGCGCATGCGGGCGATCCGGGGCCGGTGGTGCTGCGGCGGCTCTCCAATGCGGAATACACCTACACACTGCGGGACCTCACTGGCGTGGAGTCGCTCGATCCGGCCCGCGAATTTCCCGTGGATGGCGCGGCGGGCGAAGGTTTCACAAACACCGGCAGCGCGCTGGTGATGTCGCCATCGCTCCTCGTGAAGTACCTCGATGCGGCGAAGGAAGTCGCGAGCCATGCGGTGCTGCTGCCCGATGGCATTCGCTTTTCTCCAGAGACAACACGGCGCGACTGGACGGAGGAAATTCTCGCGCAGATCCGCGCTTTCTATCGTGAGTTCACGGATGCGGGCGGAGGCGAAAAGGTGAAGGTGACTGGCACTGGCATGGTCAACAGCGACGGCGGACGGATCGCTTTGGAAAAGTATTTCGCGGCGACGCTTGCCGAGCGCGACGCGCTGCGCGGCGGCAGCAAGACGGCGCAGATCGTAGGGCGGGAGCGCGGACTGAATGCGAAGTATCTCGCCGCTCTTTTCGCGATGCTCGAAGCCAAGGAACCGTCGCTGCTGCTCGACGGAATCCGCGAGCGCTGGCGCGGGGCGAAGCCCGGTGAAGCCGCGGCGCTCGCGGCGGAGGTTGCGCGCTGGCAGAAAGCGCTGTGGAAATTCGGCAGCGTCGGCCACATCGGAAAAGTCGGCGGGCCAAGGGCCTGGATGGAGGCGGTGAACCCGTTTGCGACGAAACAAGAGCTGCGGCTCAAACTGCCACCATCGCCCGACGGTCAGGATGTGACGATCTATCTGGTTGCTTCCGATGCTGGCGACGGGAATGAAAACGATTTCGTGGTCTGGCAACAGCCGCGGCTCGTCGCGAAAGGGCGGCCGGACTTACTGCTGCGTGATGTGCCCGCCGTCAGCAACGAGTTGGCGGGCAGGTTTGGGCGGCATCCCAACGGCCAGCCGTTGGACGCGGCCAGCCTCGGCGTGCGCGCACCAGCGGTGCTCGCCATTCATCTGCCGTTCGATGTCGCCGCCGGATGTGAGTTCGTCACGAGCGGCACGCTCGACCGGGCGACAGGCGCGGAGGGCAGCGTGCAGTTGCAAGTGCTCACGACGAAGCCGGAGGGCGTGGGCTTGCAGGCGGGCACCGTGGAAACGAAACCGGGCGCTGGTTCATGGGGCGAGCCGACGGTTTCCATCTCCTCTCCGATCATCGCTGCGGAGGGCAGTGCGGCGCGAAAGCGGATCGAGTCCGCGTTCGAGGCGTTTCGCCAGATTTTTCCCGCGGCACTTTGCTACACGAAAATCGTGCCGGTGGATGAAGTCGTGACGCTCACACTTTTTCACCGCGAAGACGAACACCTCGCGCGGCTCATGCTCGATGACACGCAGCGCAGGCGGCTCGACCGGCTGTGGGACGAACTGCGCTATGTCAGCCAGGACGCGCTCACGCTCGTGGATGTCTTCGAGCAGATCTGGCAGTTCTCCACGCAGGACGGGCCGAATGCGCCAAACGGCGACAAACGGCTGGAGCCAATGCGCGAGCCGATCAATGCGCGCGCTGCCGCGTTCAAGCAGCGCCTTGTGGACACGCAGCCGCCGCATCTGGACGCTGTGCTCGATTTTGCCAACCGCGCGTATCGCCGCCCACTAACGGACGCAGAGACGACGGAACTCCGCGGGCTGTATCGCCAATTGCGCGCGGAGGAATTGCCGCACGAGGAAGCGATCCGTCTCACGCTCGCCCGCGTGCTCGTGGCTCCGGCATTTCTCTACCGGCTGGAAAAAGCCGCGCCGGGCAGCGAGTCGGGGCCGGTGTCCGATAGCGAACTCGCCACCCGCCTGAGCTACTTCCTGTGGTCTTCCGCGCCCGATGCGGAACTGCGCACCATCGCCGATGCGGGCAAGCTGCACGAGCCCGATGTGCTCGCCGCGCAAACGCGCCGGATGCTGCGCGACCCGCGTGTGCGGCGGCTCGCCACGGAGTTTGCCTGCCAGTGGATTCACATTCGCGATTTCGACCACCTCGATGAAAAGAGCGAACGTCATTTCCCGACTTTCATCGCGCTGCGCGGCGCGATGTATGAGGAGTCGCTGCGTTTTTTCACCGACCTTTTCCAGCACGACGGCGCGGTGACCGACATCCTCGATGCCGACTACACTTTTCTCAATGAGCCGCTCGCGAAACACTACGGCATCCCCGGCGTGACCGGCAGCGAATGGCGGCGCGTGGACGGCGTGAAAAAATTCGGACGCGGCGGCATCCTCGGCCATGCGACGACCCTCGCGAAAAATTCCGGCGCGTCGCGCACCAGCCCGATCCTGCGCGGCAACTGGATTGCCGAAGCACTGCTCGGCGACCGCCTGCCGAAGCCGCCGAAAGACGTGCCGCGTCTCCCCGAGGAGGAAAACGCCGACACGCTCACCGTCCGCCAGCTCACCGAGAAACACAGCAGCGATCCGCGTTGCTCCGGCTGCCATGTGCGGATTGATCCGTTCGGTTTCGCACTCGAAGGCTTCGATTCCATCGGGCGCAAGCGCGACAAAGACCTCGCCAACCGCTCCATTGACGTGAAGGCGACGCTCATCAACGGCACACCGCTCGACGGGCTCGACGGTCTGCGCACCTACCTGCTCACCACGCGACGCCGCGAGTTCATCGATCAATTTTGCCGCAAACTCCTCGGTTACGCGCTCGGGCGCAGCGTGCAGCTTTCCGACCGCCCGCTGCTCGCGGAAATGCGTCGCGTTCTCGAAACCCACAACCACCGTGTCACCGCCGCCATTGAAACTGTCGTTGCCAGCCGACCCTTCCTGCAAATCTGCGGCATCCAATCCATCGCTGAAAACTAAACCCATGCACACACACCAAATCTCCCGCCGCACCATGCTGCGCGGCCTCGGCGTCACGATGGCGCTGCCGTGGCTCGAATCTCTCCGCGTGTGGGGCGACACGCCCGCTGCCACGCAGAAATCGAGCGACGCGCCCGTGCGTCTCGCCGTGCTTTTTTCTGGTAACGGATTTCACAGCAAGGAGTGGTGGGCGAAGGGCGAAGGGAAGCAGATGGAACTCGGCAAGGTGCTCGAACCGCTTGCCGACTATCGCGAGCGGATGCTGCTCATCCGCGGGCTCTACAACGCCGAGGCGACGAAGGGCAACATCCACAGCTCGCAGACGGGCAACCTGCTCTCCGGCGCACCGCTCGCGTCCGGCGGCGAGATTCGCTCGGGCACAAGCATTGATCAGTTGCTCGCGCAGCGTTACGGCCGTTCGACGAAAGTCCCCAGCCTCGTGCTCGGCTGTGAAAAATCGAATCCATCCGTCCACAAAAACTACTCGATGCTCTACAGCTCGCACATCTCGTGGAGTTCGCCGACCACGCCGACGCCGCTGGAAATCTATCCCGCACTCGCCTTCGACCGCCTTTTCAAGAACGGTGTGCAACGGGGCGACAAGAGCGTGCTCGACGCCGTGCTCGCCGACGCCAGCGACATCCGTCGGCAGATCAGCAAAAGCGACCAGCGCAAGCTCGACGAGTATCTCGACTCCGTGCGCGACGTGGAGCGGCGCATCGAGCAGGCGGGGAAAAAGGGCGAGCTTCAAGGCTGGCGACCCACGCTCGCGAAACCAAACATCCCGCGCCCGCCCGACGGCATCCCGCAGGACATCGCCGAGCACATGCGCCTCATGGCCGACATCCTCGTGCTCGGCTTCCAGACCGACACCACGCGCATCACCACGTTGAAGCTCAACAACGACCACAGCTCCCTGCGTTTCCCGAACCTCGGCGTGGACTACATGATCCACCATTTGCTCTCACACTCGGACTCCGCCGACTGGCTGAAAGTGAACCGCTTCTTCACCGAGCAGATCACCTACATCGCGCGCAAACTCGACGCCATTCAGGAAGGCGAACGCACGTTGCTCGACAACACGATGCTCCTTTTCTGCTCAAGCATGATGACTGGCAATCACAACAACGACCAACTCCCCGTGATGCTCCTCGGCGGCGGCGGTGGCCGCATCAAAGGCGGGCGTGTGCTCGATTACGCCGGAAAACCCAACCGCCAGATGTGCCGCCTCTTTCTCTCGATGATGGACAAGATGAACGTCCACGAGAAGCAGTTCGGCGATGCCACCTCGCCGCTCGACGAGGTGTAGGTGCGCGCGCGTTTATTTCGCCGGCGGTGGCAGGGCCTTGCCCAGCTCCAGTTCGCCGACCTTGAAATTCTTCCGCTCGCTGCCGAAGCCAAACATGCTCGGCGCATAAGGATCGACATAGGTGACGTCCGCTTTCGCGGGCACCGGCAACTTCAGGCCCCAGAAGACGCCATTCACGATGAGCCGGCGCAGATCCTCGCTTTGCAAATCCGTCGCCGCGCCCATCGTGGTGGTGACGATGCGGTTCACGGTGCCTGCTTCGTTCTTCCGCTCGCGCGTCCAGACGACCGGCTGCATGGGCTCGTTCTTTTTGCCAGCCACCGGCTTGCTGTCCGGCTTGAGCGAGTCGGTGACCTGCCCGCGCAACAGCACCGTGGCGTCATCCGGCGCGGTGGCGGTATAAACGTCGCTGTTGGCAAACACGTCCTGCACTCCGTGCAAAATCTCGTGCCCCTTGTTCGCCTCCTCGATGATCCCGCGGCAGCCTTCCACGCCATGATGCCCGTGATGGTTCACCCAGGTTTCGCCGAGCACCTGTTTGCCAAAACCGCCCTTCCAGACGGGATCGTTGCTGTTCCAATTCCACTTTTTCCACGGGTTCTGCTCCGCGCTTTGCGTGATGTCGAAGGCATGGGTCGAAGTGCGCAGCGCGATAATCGGCACTCCACGCAAATATGCCGCCTCGAATTTCTGCATGATTTCTTTTTTCCAGCCGCGGAAACGCAGGCACATCACGATGGCGTCCGCCTGATCGAGTGCGTCGGGGTTCGAGAGCAGCCCGTGATCGGTCGGCTTGATCACACCATCCGATCCGGCGGGCATCAGCACCGTACAGTCGAAGCCGAGCCGCTGGCTGAGAATCTTGCCCAGCATCGGCAGGCTTTCCTCGCTGCGATATTCGTCGTCGCCCGCGAGCAGCACGACTTTCTTGCCATTGGCACTGCCGGCTTTGGCTGGAAAATGCAGGAAGTCATCGGCGGCCAGCAGCGGCATGGCGAGCGCGACGAGGGAGGCGCAGACGCGCAAAAAGGCGGGAACAACTTTTGTGGAGGAGCGGGTTGAGGTCATAAATGAATGTGGGGTTGAGTTGACCTATCGTCCGACCGAACTGGCGACGCGGGCAAGCCCGCAATGCAACGGAGGTCGCCTTCTCCGGGCCGTGAGCCGAACCCATCACATCGAAGAAATCGCCGGAGTCGCCTGTCGCTTCTTCCCACAGCCCGCAATCGCTGCCATCGTCCACCCTGCGACCCATCAGAATTCTGCATCCAAAATCGTGAAACCCGTCCCCGTCACCATTCTCACCGGCTTCCTCGGAGCCGGCAAAACCACGCTGCTCAACTACATCCTCAAACAGCAGCACGGCTACAAATTCGCCGTGATCATTAACGAAGTGGGTAAGATCGGCATCGACGGCGGCCTCATCGAAAAGACCAGCGACGAGATCCTCGAAATGTCCAACGGCTGCCTCTGCTGCACCGTCCGCAAAGATCTCGTCAAAGGCGTGCAGAATCTTCTGAAAAAGGGCGGCTTCGACTACCTGCTCATCGAGACCACCGGCATCGCCGACCCCGGCCCCGTGGCCCAGACCTTTCTCAATATCCCGCAGCTCCAGCAGTTCGTCCGCATGGACTCCATCATCACCGTCGTGGACACCGAGCAGATTGAGAAACAGATGCGCGACACCGAGACCGCGCGCGAGCAGATCGCCATGGCCGACTTTCTCCTGCTCAATAAAACGGACCTCGTGGACGAAACGCATCTCACCCGCATCGAGGCCCTGGCCCGCGAACTCAACCCGCACGCGCAGATTTTCCGCACCAACCACTCGGCGGTGAACCTCAAGGAACTCCTCGACATGCACGCCTTCGACGTGGACCAGAAACTCGCCGTCGATCCTCAGTTTCTCAACGAACTCAACAGCCGCCACCACCACGACATCCAGTCGTTCAGCTTCGAGTTCGAGCGCCCGTTCAACGTCGAGAAGTTCGAGTTCTTCGTGCAGCAACTTTCGGAAAAGGAAAAGGTTTTCCGCAGCAAAGGCTTCCTCGCCATTTCGGGCAACCCGCGCCGCGCCATCTTCCACGGCGTGAACAACCGCTTCACCATTCTCTGGGACCGGCTCTGGGAGAAAGACGAGCGCCGCACCAGTCAGCTCGTTTTCATCGGCAAAGCCCTCGACGAATCCCGCATTCGCACGGACTTGGAGAAGTGTCTGGCGTGAGCGGAAAGAGGTCGCTGCCCGCCACGGGAGCGGCGTTCCCTATTAGCGCACGACCGTAGCGGTGCCAGTCGGGGGAAAAGGTGGCTGACCGGAGCCCGCGTTTTAACAACGCCGACAGGTCTTTTCGCGACACTTCACCGCGAAATAAACCCGCGCTGCGCGCAATCAGGGGGGCGCGCAGCGCGGGCTCGAGGAGGAAAGCAGGACGCTTTCGCGAAATCTTTTAACGCTTGCTGAACTGGAAGCGCTTGCGGGCTCCGGGCTGGCCGGGCTTCTTGCGTTCCTTCATGCGCGGATCGCGCGTTAGCAGGCCTTCGGGCTTCAGAATCGCCCGGTTTTCGGGGTTAAACTCGGTGAGCGCGCGAGAGATGGCCAGCCGTACTGCGCCCGCCTGACCTTGAACGCCGCCGCCACTCGTATTCACCGACACGTCGAAAGTGTTCATCGCCTTCACCACCTCGAAGGGCGCGAGGATCGTGTTCTGCAAATTGGTCGTCTTGAAGTAATCCTCCAGCGCGCGGCCGTTGACTTCGATCTTGCCGGTGCCCGACGACATACGGATGCGGGCGACGGACTCTTTGCGGCGACCAGTGGCGATGAATTCCTGTGACATAGTGGGGTGAGTGAGATTGAAAAATTAGACGATTTCCTTGACCGCCTGCGGCTGCTGCGCGCTGTGCGGATGCTCAGCCCCGGCGTACACCTTCAGCTTCGTGTAAACAGCGCGGCCCAATTTGTTGTGCGGGATCATGCCTTTGACCGCGCGCTCAATGAGCAACTCGGGACGGCGGGCACGGCGGGCCTTCACGGTCTCGCTCTTGTGGCCGCCGACGAAGCCGGAAAAGCTCATGTAGCTCTTGTCCGTCTCCTTCTTGCCGGTCACGCGGACCTTCGACGCATTGATAACGATAACGAAGTCTCCGGTGTCGCAGTGCGGCGTGTAGATCGCCTTCTCCTTGCCGCGCAGCAGTGTGGCGGCTTTCACGGCGACGCGACCGAGCACTTGGTCGGCGGCGTCGATGATCCACCACTGGCGGGTGACTTCGTTGGCTTTGGCAGAAAATGTCTTCATGGAAATAGTTACTCCCCCCGGTTTCGGAAAAGGGCGGGCAAACTAGGCAGCCGCCTCCGGGGTGTCAAAGGAATTGTTCCGCCATTTCATCGGTGCCGGAAAGGTTTGAGTTCCGTGTCCGATTTCATCCGCGAAACCACGTCAAATCACCGAGGAGGCTCGCTCTACCTGGGCTCGACCGCCGTCCACCTTTCCGCTGTGCTGGCGGCCCGCCGGGAATAAATCCATGAGCGCTCCACTCCCAACCGCCGTGCGCCCGATCGACTTCAACGAACTCGTGGACCGGCATTACACCGCCCTGTTTCGCTTCGCCCTGTCACTGGCGAAAAACGGGAGCGATGCCGCTGACCTCACGCAGCAGACCTTCTATCTTTGGGCTGCGAAGGGCCACCAGCTTCGCGACCTTGCGAAGGTCAAATCGTGGCTCTTCACCACGTTATACCGCGAATACTTGAGCACCTACCGCCACGCTACAAAGTTCCCGCACGTCGAGCTCGATGATGTCTCCCACGAGTTGCCGGGCGTCGCACCGTCGATTTTCAATGACATCGACGGCCATACCGTCGTCGGCGCGCTGGTGGCGGTGGATGAGGTCTTCCGCGCGCCCCTTTCGCTTTTCTACCTTGAGGAACTTTCCTATCAGGAAATAGCTGACGTTTTGGAAATTCCGATCGGCACCGTGATGTCGCGCCTTTCGCGCGGCAAAGCGCAGCTCCGGCAACTGCTGCTCGATGCGCGTGCCGGGGCCATCGGCAAGATCGTTCAGCTGCGCGCGGACGGAAAAGGAGCGGCATGAGCGACGAGGCGCGTCTCATCCTCAGCGCGTATCGGCCCGGCGGGCAGGACGCGGGCGATCCGGCCTTCGCCGCCGCACTCGCCGCGGCGAAGAACGACCCCGCGCTCGCGCAGTGGTTTGCCGAGCAGCAGGAGTTCGACGCACTGGTGGTCGGGCACCTCCGCGCGGTGGCGGTGCCGGCGGATTTGCGGAGCAAAATTCTCGCGGGAGCCGCGGCCAGCCGTCCGCGCCAGTGGTGGCGGCAGCCCCGCGCCTGGGCGCTCGCGGCGGCGGTGTTGATCTTCGCCGGAGTCGTTGGCTTATGGCCGGAGAAAGACGCGGGCCTGGCTGACTGGCAGCGTCATGGGCTCGCTGTGCTCGGCGAAATTGTCACTGCCCGCCAACCCTTTGATCTCCAAAATCGCGACGCCGCCATGCTGACAGCGTGGCTGCGCGACCACGCCACCCCACTGCCCGTGGCGCTGCCGACTCCGCTCGGCGGCAAGCCCACACTCGGCTGCAAGACCATTGCGTGGGACGGCCACCGGATGTCGCTCATGTGCTTCGACCTCGGCGATGGCGTTGTTGTCCACCTTTTCACCACTGAGCGCGCCGGACTCGCGCACGTCCCGGCGGATGGCCCGGCGCGTTTCGCTCGCGACGGCGCGTGGACCGTGGCCATGTGGAACGAAGGCGACAAAACGCTGATGCTTGCCACCGACAAAGGCGAACAGCCTCTCCGTCGCGTGCTGCAACTAGCCGCAGTGCATACCGCGAGACCCGGCTTCGCCCAAATGCTCGCGGCATCGCATCTCTGACGATGCGCGGGGTTTTATTTTGTCGCTGGTGGAATGGACGAGATGGCGAGCGCGCCGTTTCGTGGGGCGTTCCTTCGTAATTCGCTAGCTACCGCGAGCCTGCGCCGCGCGTTGTCATCGCGCCATCCGCTCTGCTACTGAAACGCCGCATGATCCTGCGCGCACTTTTTCTCCTCCCGCTCCTGGCGCTGCTCACCGGCTGCGGCTGCCCCGGCTACACCTACCGCTACGTGCCCGGCCGCACCGCCGTGAAGCAAGGCGGCTACGCCATGGCTCCGCCCGACGCCCCGCCGGAAGTGCAGGCGGCCATTGCCGCCGGCAACCGCATCGCCGGGCTGCCCTACTGCTATGGTGCGGGTCACGGAACGGATGAGGATTGCGCGTATGATTGCAGCGGCGCAGCGAGTTACGTCCTGCGCGGGGCCGGGCTGATGCGCGGCGTGCGGACTTCGCGCGAGTTTCGTCGCTACGGGGACGCCGGCCCCGGCGAGTGGATCACCATCTGGGCGAAACGCGGGCACGTCTTCCTGTCGGTGGCCGGCCTGCGTTTCGATACCGGCTGGACCGGCGGCCCGCGCGGTCCGCAGTGGACCACCCGCGACCGCCCCGCCGCCGGATGTGTCCAGCGCCATCCGTCCGGTTGGTAGCGATCGTTGCCGTAGATTTGCGGTTGCCAGACCACTCGTGATCCACGAATAATCCCGCCGCTGCTGACCAAAGCCACTGTAAAAAACATAAATCCCAATTTCGCGCGGCCCCCTGCATCGGCCGTAGCGGCAACTCCGTTCACGTAATCAAATGTCCGCCTTCACACTCACACCCGAACAAGTCGCCCTGTTGCCCGACGACACCGACGTGGCCTTTTACCGGGAAAACGGTTACTACATTTCCAAGGAAGGCGTCCTGCCGGAAGCATTAATCGACTCCGCGTACGACGGGAGCCAGCGCTTCTACGCTGGGGAAAGGGATGCGGTGCTGCCGTTCGACACCGGCTTTTCCAATTGGAAAGCGGGCGATGGCGATGGTCAGCGGAACAACGAGTTCGTGTCCTTGCAGAAAAAGGAACTCAAGGCGCTCGCCGTTTATCCAATGCTCGGCGCGATCGCGGCCCGGCTCACCGGCAGTGCATCGGTCCGCCTGCTGGACGATCAATTGATTTACAAGCCGTCCAATGGCGCGAATGCCTCCAGCACCATCACGGGATGGCACGCGGATCGCGCCTATTGGGGCACATGCAGTTCGGACAATCTAATCACCGCCTGGGTGCCGCTCCACTCGGTGGAGGTGAACCGCAGCCCGCTGGTGGTGATGGCGGGGAGCCATCGCTGGCAGGGCACGCAGGACGTGCGCTTCTTCAACAATCAGGATCTGGCGGGACTCGAGGAAAAATTCCGCGAGCAGGGCAGGGAGGTGCGCGTCGTACCGATGACCCTGAAAAAAGGGCAGGTGAGTTTTCATCATGGGTGGACGATTCACGCGAGCTTTGCGAACACCAGCGGGCAGCCGCGGCTTTCCTACGCAGTCCATTTGCAGGATGGCGAAAACCACTACCGCCCGTTTCGCAACGCGCAGGGCCGCGAAATCCACATCTTCGACGAAAAGCTGTGCCGGACTTTACCCAATGGCGACCCGGACTTCAGTGATCCAGCGGTCTTCCCCACGGTGTGGTCCGACCCCGCTTAAATGGAAGCGCTGCAACTGGAAATCGCCGATCCGCGCTGGCGCGAAGTCTTGGGCCGGATCGCGTATGACTTCTATCATCTGCCCGAATACTCGGAACTGGAATGCGCGACCACGGCAGCGCAACCGCAAGCGTTTTGGTGCGGCGACGGCGACCGGGAAGTGTTTCTCCCATATCTGCTGCGCAGATGCGCGAGTCTCTTTCCCGAGTCGCCGCTGGCGGAGCGGACGCGGGATGCGGTCTCGCCGTACGGGTATCCCGGCCTGCTGCTGAGCGACGCGGCGCGGCAGTCGCCGGAGTTTGTGCAAAAGGCGATGCAGCTCCTCGGCGAAACGCTGCGCGCGCAGGGAGTGTGTTCCGCCTTCTTCCGCATGAATCCGCTGCTCAGCGAGGGGTTTGCCGAGTTGTTTCCCGCCAACTTTTTCTCGGCACCGAGCGAAACCGTAGGCATCGACCTGACGCTGGATAGTGCGGTGATCTGGAAGAACGTCCGGGACGGCCACCAATGGGTGATCAAGAAGTGCAGGAAGCTCGGCTATCAACCGCGCATGGTCCCGTTCAGCGAAAACATTGAGGCCTTCATGGATGTTTATAAGGAAACGATGGACCGGGTGCAGGCGCGGGATTCGTATTACTTCGGCCGGGAGTATTTTGAAAAACTCGCCGCCATGCCGGAGAGCGTTCACTGCTGCATCGTGGACTTTGAAGGCACGCCCGCGGCCGCTTGTGTGTTTTTCGAGTGCGGCGGAATCGTGCAAGCCCACCTCGGTGGCACGAAATCGGAGTTTCTTTCCAAGTCGCCGTTTCATCTCGCGCTCTATCACGCCATGGAGTGGGCCAAAGAGCGGGGCAATCGTTACTTTCACCTCGGCGGCGGGGTCGGAGGCACCGATGACCGCCTGCTCAATTTCAAGCGTGGCTTCTCCGATCTCACCTTCCCGTTTTTCACCCTACGGATGATCGCCGACGAGGAGAACTACCGCGCGCTCACGGCGCTGAGTGCGCAAGCGGCCGGAGTGCCGCTGGAGGATCGCCTTCGCGGCGACTACTTCCCCGCCTATCGCACACCCATTTAGCCCACGGGCGCGCCGACGAGCTGATGTGCCGCCGCTCACCGGGCATGATGCCATTTAACGGGTCGGTGGGCTGTATTGTTCCTTCACCGCGAATTGCTAGGGCGACGCTCCGCGTGGGTCACCAAGGATAGGGGAACTGCCGGAGTAACTCGCCCCGTTTATCCGAAGCGTATCGGGCCTGATCGGTCTCGGGCATATTGGCGAGCGACTTTTCTGCGTATTGCTCGACGCTCCCCAGCACCTTGGCGGGGACACCTGCGGCGACAAAATTGGGCGGCACGTCCCTGGTCACCACGGCTCCCGCCGCCACGACGGAATTCGGACCGACCGACACGCCGGGCATCAGGATCGCGCCGTAGCCGATGAAGCAGTTGTCGTGATTGGTGATGCGGCCAAACTTATGGACTTTGGTGTACTTCGGCTGCTCCCGGAAAACCCAGGTGCCGCCGTCGTGGGTGAGAAACGCGACCTTTCCGGAAATGGTGACATGCTTCCCGATGCTGATCAGGAAAGGTTCGGAGCCGAAGAACGGAGTGCCTTCCAAGCGGTAATCTGGAGCCCCTGTCTTCGGAGGCGGGTGAGCCGCCAGCGGTGGATGCGCGTGAGGAAAAATTGACGAGACTCATCTGTTCTGGTGTCGGCTCATGTGGTTTGAGGATCAGTCACTACGCATTGCCAAGCGTATGGCCCAAGCATGGCGTTTTTTCGGTCGAAAGAGTGCCATCACTTCCGCCTGGCGGAGTTTTTAGCACGCTTGTCCCAGTAGGATTCCGCCGCGCTTCTTGACCGCTAGCGCCCCGGTTGGAGCTGGATCAGCGCGCCATCGGGCGGCGATCTGCGCGGCAGCTCCCGCCGGGTGCTGGGCGTGCTGAGGGAAAACGGCGTGTATTCTGGGATGGTCTTCATCAGGAGTTGCTTCAGCCCATCGTGCCCGAGCGCATCGTCGCTGATGGCCATCATCAACTCCTCGAAAAATGGCCGGATGTAGTCGTAATTTTGCGGCGAGGAAATCAGCCGCATGATTTTTGGGTGCTCCGTGCGGGTGACGTTTTCCGCGTGGTGGCTGAGTTCCTCGTAAAGTTTTTCGCCGGGGCGCAATCCGGTGAAAACAATCTCGATGTCCTCATTCGGACGCAGCCCGCTGAGCGTGATCATCTGCCGCGCCAGATCGAGAATCTTCACCGGCTCCCCCATATCCAGGACGAAGACGTTGCCGCCCTTGCCTAGCGTTGCCGCTTGCAGCACGAGCGTGACGGCTTCCGGGATCGTCATGAAAAAGCGGGTCATCTCCGGGTCGGTGACGGTGATCGGTCCGCCTGCCGCGATCTGCCGCGCGAAGGTCGGCACCACGCTGCCCGACGAGCCGAGGACGTTGCCGAAGCGCACCGCCATGAACTTCGTGCGGTGCGTCCGCGTGGTCAGCGACTGGAGATAAATCTCGGCGAATCGCTTCGTCGCACCCATCACGCTGGTCGGGTTGACCGCCTTGTCCGTGGAAATGAAAACAAAGCGCTCCACGCCAAATTCGATGGCCAGTTCGCCGAGGAAGGCCGTGCCAAACACGTTGTTGCGGATCGCCTCGCCCGGTTGCGCTTCCATCATCGGCACATGCTTGTGCGCGGCGGCGTGAAAGAGGACGCGCGGCTGCCAGCGGCCAAACAGTTCCCGCATGCGCGCGCCGTGCGTGATGTCGGCCACGACCGGCACGACCCGTTCGCCGTGAGGCGAGGCGAGGAGTTCCTGCTCGATCAGAAAAAGCTGCGGCTCCGAGCGCTCGACGAGGATCAATTTGGAAGGCCCGAGGGCGAGAATCTGGCGGCAGAGTTCGCTGCCGATGCTGCCACCGGCACCGGTGACCAGCACGACCTGCCCGTGGACCAACTCGCGCAGGGCCTGGTCCTCGATCACGATGGGCACGCGCCCGAGCAAGTCGTGAATTTCCACCGTGCGCAGGCTGCTCACTTTTACCCGCCCCAGGGCCAGTTGGTCCAAAGCAGGCACCGTGCGGCAGGGCAGCGCGGCGCGTTTGGCAAAGCTCACGACCTCGCGAATTCGTTTCACGGAGGCGCGCGGCATCGCGATGATGATTTCCTCAATGCCGAGTTTCTCTTTAAATTCCTGAATGGTGTCCGGCCGGCCAACCACGGGGACGCCGTGAATACTGCTCTTGGTGCGACGATGGTCGTCGAAAAAGGCGACCGGCTTGCGGGCCAGCCACGGCTTTTCCAACAACTCCCGCGCCAGCGTGGCCCCGGTGTCGCCCGCCCCGACGATCCCGACGCGACGCACTTTGCCGCCGGATTTCTGGGGCCTCTCGGAGGCCAGGGTGCGGAAATGGCGAAAGCCGAGACGTGTCGCCGAGAGCGCCATGAGGCCGAGCACAAGGTCCGTGAGAATGACCCCGCGCGGCGGTGCCCAATCCAGCCCCGTGACCAGCCGGATGAGACCCAGCACCAGCGATGAGAGGGCGCACGCGCCGGCCAGCCGCTTGAGATCGGGTGTGCTGAAATAAGTCAGCAGACCATCGAATTGGCGGAAGGCCGCCATGCAGATGAGCTTCACGCCCACAGCCACAGCGCAGGTCGTCACGAGATTCGCGCGGACCCACTCCGGCAGCTCGAAGTCAAAACGCAGCAGGAACGCCAGCAGCAGGCAGGCGGTCAGGATGCTGCCATAAATTAGCGAGAGCACGACGTTGCGCACCCGCGGTTGCCACGCCAGCAGCGCCAAAGGTCGCAGGTAGCGGTGCGTCATGGCAGACCTCCGGCCCGGCGGTGGGGCGTGGCGAGCACGAGCGCGCACACGCGTTCGAGATCCGCTTCGGTGAGGCTGGAGCCGCTGGGCAGACAGAGCCCGTCCGCAAACGCCGCCTCCGACACCGCGCCGCCGCGCACCCGGCTGCCCGCGAAAACCGGCTGCAGATGCAGCGGCTTCCAGACCGGACGCGACTCGATATTTTCCGCGTCGAGCGCGAGCCGCACATCCTCGCGCGTTGCGCCGAAAACCGCGGGATCAATGGTGATGCAGGTCAGCCAGCAATTCGGCTCGCCGTGCGGGGCCTTGGGCATGAGCCGGATGCCCGGCACCGCTCCGAGGACCGCGCGGTAGTATTCGTAATTGCGCCGCCGCGCCGCCACGCGCTGCGGCAGGACGCGGAGCTGGCCGCGGCCGATGCCGGCCAGCACGTTGCTCATGCGGTAGTTGAAGCCGATCGTGGAGTGCTGGTAGTGCGGAGCGGGATCGCGCGCCTGCGTGGCGAGAAAGCGCGCGCGCGCGGTGAACTCGGGATCGCGCGCGACGAGCATGCCGCCGCCGGAGGTCGTGATGATCTTGTTTCCGTTGAACGAAAAAATCGCGCACGCCGCCTGGCTTCCGGCGGGCGCGCCCTTGTAGGTCGCCCCGAGTGCTTCCGCCGAATCCTGAACGACCGGCACGCCATAGTGCGCACAGACGGCGAGGATCGGATCGTAGTCCGCGCTCTGGCCGTAGAGATCCACCACGATCACCGCCCGGGGCAGGCGGCCGCGCGCGGCGCAGGCGTCGAGTTCCTCGCGGAGCAGCACGGGATCCATGTTCCAGCTCGCGGCCTCGGAGTCGATGAAGACCGGCGTCGCGCCTTCGTAGGCGATAGGGTTGGCGCTGGCGCTAAAAGTGAAAGTCGAGCACAGCACCTCCTCGCCGCGCTGGAGGCCGAGCAGCCGGAGCGCGAGGTGTAGCGCCGCCGTGCCGGAGGACAGCGCGGCGGCATGCGGGACGCCGACCACGCTGGCGAATTCCTGCTCGAACGCGTCCACATGCGGACCGAGTGGCGCGATCCAGTTCGTGGCGAACGCCTCTTTCACAAACTCCAACTCCAAGTCGCCCAGATGCGGCGCCGAGAGGTACATGCGGGGGGGCTTGCTCATGAGCAAAAGTTCGTGAGCGAAGCTGGCGAGCGACCGCCAGCTTCGTTTGTTCCGCTGGTGGCGCTCATGGCTGTCCCTCCATCGAGTCCGGGCTCTCCGTGCCGAGAAAGGCGTCCACCGTCGCGCGGCCCGGCTGGTTCACGCCCTCGCTTTTGAAAACCGTCCAGATCGTGAGCGCGAGGATCTTCACATCGAGCGCAAGCGACTGGTGGTCCACGTACCAGACGTCGAGTGCCAGCCGGCGCGGCCAGCTCGCGGCGTTGCGACCATTGATTTGCGACCAACCGGTGATGCCGGGTAGCACGTCGTGCCGCCGACTTTGCTCCGCCGAATAGCGCGGGAGATACTCCATCATCAGCGGACGCGGTCCGACGAGGGACATCTCGCCGCGCAGCACGTTCCAGAGCTGCGGCAGTTCGTCCAGGCTCGTCCGGCGAAGCAGTTGGCCGAATGCGGGCAGCCGCTCCGCATCGGGCTTCATCCGACCGGAGGCATCGCGTGCATCGGTCATGGAGCGGAATTTCACCAGCGTGAAAGGCCGCCCGTGCAGTCCGGGCCGGACTTGGCGAAAAAGCGTGGGGCGACCGAGCGCGAGGGCGATCGCCACGCTGACGACGAGCATGACCGGCGCAAAGACGACGAGCAGCGGAATGGTGATGCAGAGATCGAAGAGCCGCTTGCTCCACGGCACGCCGGGCCGCCGCGCTTCGGCGGTCGCAGGGGCAGGGGCGGTGGTGGCATGGTCATTCATCGGATCAGTGTAAATCGGCGGGCGCTCCTATTAGCATACGGGAATTCTGGGGGCAATTCCGGTGCCGACGGTTCATTGGAGGGCTTTTTTGCCGGCATCGTAAATTGCGCATTGTTCGAGGACAAAATGGCGGCGGCTGAAACGATCGCGGTCAGCCAGCGCGCGGGAGGAAAGGCGCGCGCGCAATTCCGGTTCCGCGACGAGGCGGCGCATCGCCGCGGCCAGATTTTCGGCGGTGCAATCCTTCAGCACCACGCCATCCACATCGTCCCGCACCACATCGCGGCAGCCACACACATCGCGGGTCAGGACGGGCACGCCCAACGCCAACGCTTCCATGAGGCAGACCGGCATGCCCTCGCGGAAACTCGGCAGCACCATCACCTCGGCGGCCCCGAGATAGCGCTCGACGTCCGTCCGGTAGCCCACTGCCACGATTTGCGCCGACGCCCGCATGGCGGCCTCCTCGTCCGGCGTGAGGCCTGTCGGATGCAGCGGATCGCCGCCACCCACCACCAGCAGCCGCGCGTCTGGCATGTCCTTCGCCGCCTGCAAAAACGCGCGCACCGTGAGCGCGAATCCTTTCGCCTCCACCAGCCGGCCCACGTAGGCGAACACGCAATGCCCCGGCCCGAAGCCCAACTCTGCGCGGACGGCGGCGCGCTCCGCTGCGGACGGCGGCGTGAAGCGCGCGATGTCGCACCCGACGCCCGCGCTCTGGATGAGCCGGGTGTCGGCGCGCGGCGCGGCGGCTCGGAGCAGCGCACAGTTTTCGGAGTTCAAAACCCACACCCCATCGAACTGCCGGATCGCCCACGCCGTGGCCGCGCGGATGATCGTCTTGCGCCAGCCCGTGAGAATCGGAAACGACAACCCGTGAAAGAGCGCGATTGTCAGCGGCCACTCCCGCGTGCGGGCCAGCGCCGTGGTGAAAATCGCCGCGTCGAAATGCGCATGAACTACGTCGGGCCGCACCTCTGCGACGAGCGCCGCGAGCCGCCGAGCCGCGCGCTGGTGCGCCCGCGGATTCATGCCGCGCGCGAATTCGATCGGGTGGAGCGTCGGGCCGTTCCCCGCCCGTTCGCGCGGGACATACGATGCATCGAACTTCGCCACCGAGCACGCGAGGTGGACCTCGGTGCCTCGCGCGGCCAGTTCCGCGCCGAGTTCCCCGAGGAAGGCCTCGTAGCTGGCCACGTTCGGCATGACGAGCAGCACTCGTCGCGGTGTCGATGACTTCGCGGGGGCGTTCATTTCCATTTCTCCAGCCAGGCCTGAAACATGAGCACGTTCCAGAGGTAGTATTCGCTGTCGCTTTCGCCGCTGAGATGCTCCCGCCATTTGTCCCGGATCGGCGCGGGGTGAAAGCAGCCCTCGTCGCGCAGCCGCCGCTCGGCGAGCAACGCCTCGGCCCAATCGCGCAACGGCCCGCGCAGCCACGCTCCCATCGGAACGCCGAAACCCATCTTCGGCCGTGCGACCAGTGCGCGCGGCACGAAGCGGTCCAGCACCTCGCGCAAAATCCATTTTCCCTGGCCGTCGCGCACCTTCAGCCGCCGCGGCAAACTCCACGCGAACTCAACCACGCGATGGTCGGTCAGCGGCACTCGCGTCTCCAGACTCACGGCCATGCTGGCGCGATCCACTTTCGTAAAAATGTCGTCGGATAAATAGCTGCTCGCATCGAGGAATTGCATCCGCTCCGTCAAACCGCCGCCCGCCGGCCAGCGCGCGGGGTCGGTGAAAACGGTGGGCGGTTCGCTGCCGCCGATGACCACGTCCGCCGGGGTTTTCCATTGCGAGGAGTTCCGCAGGTAAAACTCCTCCGGCGTCCCGAGCCGCAGCAAATCGGCGCGGCGGGCGAGCAGCCGTCCCAGCCGCCAGCCGGTGCCGGCGGACTGCATCCCGTGCCCGATGAGGTTGCGCACGGTTCGCGGAATTCGGCTCAGCCTTTGCCAATACCGCTCCGTTCCCGCATAGCGCTCGTAGCCCGCGAACAGCTCATCGCCGCCGTCGCCGGAAAGACTCACGGTCACATGGCGGCGCGCCAGTTGCGCGAGAAGGAAGGTGGGAATCTGCGAAATGTCGGCGAAAGGTTCGTCGTAGATTTCGGGCAGGCGCGGGATGACATCCCGGGCGTGCTCCGGGGTGACGTAAAGCTCGGTGTGTGCGGTGCCGAGGTGCCGGGCGACCTCTTTGGCGTGCGGCGCCTCGTCATACTGGCTCTCCGCAAAGCCGATGGTGAAAGTCTGCACGGGGCGGGCGCTCTGCGCCTGCATCAGCGCCACCACGGTCGAGGAATCCACGCCGCCGGAGAGAAACGCGCCGAGCGGTACGTCCGCGACCATGCGCAGGCGGACGGCGTCGCGCAGCAGCGCTTCGAGACGATCCGTCGCCTCTCGATCCGATCCGGCAAACGGTTCGCGCGCGCCGCGCTCGGCGATGGCGCGAAGCGACCAGTAGGGCTGCGGCGCGGCGGGCAGCGCGTCCGGCGCGGTGATCCGCAGGATGCAGCCGGGCGGAAGCTGGAGCAGCCCCTGGTAGATCGAATAGGGCGCGGGCACGAAACCCTGGCGAAGAAACAAAGACAGCGCGCCGCGATTGATATCCGCCCCGCAGGCGCGATGGGCACGCAGCGCTTTCAATTCCGAGCCGAACAAAAAGGTCGTCCCGGCCCAGCCGTAATAGAGCGGTTGTTTTCCCAGGCGATCGCGCACCAGCGTGAGCTGGCGCTCCTGCCGGTCCCAGAGCGCGATGGCAAACATACCGACAAAACGTTGCGTCGCGGCTTCGACGCCCCACGCCTCGATGGCCGCGAGCATGACCTCGGTATCCGAGCCACCGCGGAAGCGGTCGCCGCGCTCCGCGAGTTCTGTCCGCAACTCCGCGAAGTTGTACACCTCTCCATTGAAAACCATTACGTAGCGCCCGCTCGCGGAAGCCATCGGCTGATGGCCCGTCGGCGTGAGGTCTAAAATGGCCAGCCGCCGGAAACCCAGCGCGACTCCGCACTCCGCGTCGATCCAAGTGCCGGAGTCGTCCGGGCCGCGATGCACGAGCGTGCCGGTCATTCGTCCGATTTGCTCCTCCAGATCGGGCACGCGGCCTCCGCCTTTCTGCCAGTATCCGGTCAAACCGCACATATCACTTCAGCGAGACAAACAGCTCCTCGTAGCTGCGGACCACAGCGGCGACGCTGTAATTCTCCTCGGTGCGTCGCCGTGCCGCCTGGCCGAGCGCGCGCGCGGTCCCGCCATCGGCGAGGATGCGCGCCCAGCCGCCGGCCAGCGCCGCGGGGTCGCTCGGCGGCACCACCGCGCCGGTTTCGCCGACCACGAGAGCCCCGTCGCCGACGTTCGTGACCACGCACGGCACGGCGCAGGCCATCGCCTCCGAGATGGCCAACGGATGCGCTTCGCCAAAGGACGAGGACAGGGTCGCGAGGTCGAACGATGCGAGCAGGCGCGGCATGTCGCTGCGTTCGCCGAGGAGATGCACGCGCCCTTCGAGGCCCAGCGTTTTCACCAGCCCGACGAGCGTCGCGTTCTCCTGGTTCACGTTGAATCCCGCGAGCAGGAAATGCACATCCGGGCGCTGCCGCGCGAGGAGCGCGGCGGCTTGGAGGAAATTCGCGTGATCCTTTTGTGGATGGTAGCGCGCGGTCATGCCCACGAGCGGCGCGGACGGCGTCAGCCCGAGTTCCGCGCGCACGCTGGCCCGCGCCTCCGCGGACGGCTGGAACATCGCGAGATCGACGCCATTGGGAATCACGCAGCCGCGTTCCGCCGCGTAGCCGATCTTCTCGTGCTGGGTACGGCTGATATGCGAAACGAAAACGACTTTCGCCGCGCGGCGGGACACGCGGGCGGCGAGCCAGATCATGAGCCGGGTCAGCGGTTTCTCGGTGGCATACGATCCGAAAGAACTGTGAACACACCAGCAGACCGGCACGCGAACGAACAAACTGGCGAGTTGCGCGGCGATGTTCGCGTGATACATCCAGCCCTGGATGACGTCGGGCCGCGCGGCACGGACGAGTTTCAGCAGGCGGAAAAACGAGCCGGGCGTGGGTCGGCCCTGCTGCATGTCGATGGTTTGCACCGGCACGCCCATCGTTTCGAAGATGTCGCCGAATTTTCCACGATCCATCAGCGAAATGACCTGCGGCTCGAAGCGCTCCCGGTCCAGGAAACGGAGGATGTGGTAGAGCATCGTTTCAGCACCGCCGTTGTAGAGGTCGGTGATCAGGAAGAGGACGCGGAGTTTCTTGTTCATCAATTTTCGTGGATGGCCGCGAGCGTCTTCGCGACGAGGTGACGGATCTGAAAATGATCCACGATGCGCGCCCGCTGCCGCGCGCCGAGGCGGATGCGTTCGTCGGGAGGCAACGCCAGTACCCGCAGCCAGGCGGCGGCCAGCGCTTCCGGCTGACCGCAGGGGACGACCTGCTCTTTCTCCCCGACGACGAAACCCGCATCGCCGTTGTCCGTGACGACCACCGGCACGCCGCAGGCCATCGCTTCGCCGACGACATTGGGAAACCCTTCGCCATTCATCGAGGTGAGCGTCGCCAAATCGAGCGCGTTGTAGATGGCCCGCACGTTGTTTGCCGCAGGCACCCAGCGCAGCGCGTCGTGCAAAGCCAGGGCCTCCGCTTCCCGCGCCAGTTCGCTGGCGTAAGCCGCGGGACCATTGCCCACGCAGACGAAACGCACGTCGGGCCGCTGGTCCGCCACGACCGCCGCCGCGCGGAGAAAAGTCTGGTGATCCTTCTGCGGATCGAGCCGCGCGACGAGTCCCACGAGCGGGGCGTCATCGGCCACCGCCCACGCCGTGCGCAGGGCGCGGCCGGCGGCGCGGTCCGGCTGAAAACGTTCGGTATCAATGCCGTTGTGGACGACCGAGATGCGCTCCGCGAAAAACCCGCTCTCCACGCAATGACGCTCGCCCGCGTGCGAGTTGGCGATGATGCGATCCGCGGATTTCGAGAACCACGCGCCCGCGCGCCCGCCCCAACTGCTCAGCCAGTCGTACTGTCCGTCCGGCCGACTCGAGAGGCGGATGCCCCACACGACCCGCCCGCCGTAAAGCCAGCCCATGAGCGAGCAGAGTTCATTGGCGATGCCCATGTAGCCATGCAGGACATCGGGTCGGATTTCGCGGACCAATCGCGCGAGCCGCCAGACGAAGGGCAGCAGATCCCAGCGTCCCTTTTTGCCAAGCGAAACGAGCCGCACGCCGGCCACGTTTTCGAGTTCGGGGAGCAGCCCGCCGCCATCGTAGAAAGTGGCCACGGTGATTTCGTAGCGGGCTTTGTCCACGGCCTTGACCAGCTCGATGAGCTGCCGCTCGGCACCGCCGTGATCGAGCGAGCGGATGAGAAAGAAGAGCTTCATCGGGCGCGTTTGGGCGGGAGGCTTTCCGCGATGAGCGCCTCCCACTGGCCCATGATTTTTTTCAAACTGAAGCGCTCCAGAACTTCCGGCGCGCGAATCGCGAGCGCGGCGCGCCGGGCGGCATCGCTCATCAGCCGGTCCATGGCTTCGGCCAGGGCCGCGACGTTTTCCGCCGGGACCAGCACGCCATCGAGGCCGTCGCGGATGATCTCGGCCGGCCCGGTCGGGCAGTCGAAACAAACCACCGGCAAACCGCAGGCCATGGCCTCGCACAGCGACAGCGGAAAGCCCTCGAAGCGCGACGACATCACGAAAAGATCGGCGCGCTGAAGTTTCGCGTGCGGCTCTTTCGTGGTACCGGGGAGCCGGATGCGCTCCCGCAGGCCGAGCGCCAGGGCCTGCTCCTCCAGCTTCCCGCGCAAAGCGCCGTCGCCGAGAATTTCCAGCGACCAGTCGGGATGTCGGTCGGCGATTTGCGCGAACGCGGCCAACAGCATGTCGAAGCCCTTCTGGGGAACGAAACGTCCCATGGCGATTACGGTCTTCGCCCCGCAGTCGTCCGCCCTGGGCGTCCGCGGCGGCACGCTGACCATCGCGGGATTGGCAATGACCCGCGCGCGCTTTCGCACCGTTGGCGAGAAGAAGCTCAACGAGCGTTCTGTCAGGACGACGACGTGCGTGGCCCGGGGATAGACGCGCCTGCGCAGCACCTCCCACTGCCGCGGCAAAGCCTGGTGAAACGGATCGTTTTGCTCCTGCACCAAAACGGGCACGTCCATGCCGACCGTAGCCAGGAGCGTGGTGACATTTGTCTCGCTCATCAGCGAGATGACGACATCAGGTTTCGTCCGGCGAATCGCGGCACGCAGTCCGCGCACCCGCTGGAAGTTACTGCGGATGCCCTGAAGGAAACTCGTGGCGAGGCCGGCGAGACCGAGCGGCAGGTGGCACACGTCGGGATGCAGCGCGTAAAAGGGCGGCACCTCGCCGGAGTCGAGCGTCAGCAGGGTCACGGTCCACCCCATTTCCGCCCAGTAGCTGGCCATGGCGGCCATCACGCGTTCCGCCCCGCCGGCCATGAGGGAGAAGATGATGAGCGTGACTCTCATGCCACGGCTCCTTTCGCGACCACGCGCAACCGCGACCACAGGACGCCGCCGAGGAACACGGAAAGAATCGCATAGACGATGCTGGTCGAAAGCGCGATGCCGGCGACGCCCATGGATTTCATCAGCACGTAGTTGAACGTGATATTGACCACGCCGCTGATGACCGTGCCCCAGATGAGCAGCCGGTTCGCCTGCATGGACGAGATCATCCGCACGAAGAGAATCGTCACCGTGTAAAACGGCAGCTTCAGCATGAACATCGCCTGCACCCAGGCCACGAGGCTGGTGTCTTCCGCGGTGAAATGGCCGCGCTGGAAAAAGAGCGCGACCAGGGGTTTCGAGAGCCACATGCCCGCCAGCGTGAGCGGGATGGTGACGAGCAGGATCAGCCCGACGTAAGTCTTCAGCGTGTGCCGGAGTTCGTCCCATTTCCCGGCGGCGACCATTTTGGAAAAGAACGGCAGGACCGCTGTGCCGAGACCGGTGGCGCCGACGACGAGCGCGAACGCCACGAGTTTGTTACCGTAATTCAGGGCGGCAATGCTCCCAGCATCGAGGGTGCTGGCCATGGATTGATCGATCAAGTCCGAGCTGCACATCATCGCCGACGCGGCGACGGCCGGGAGATATTGCGCGATCAAGCGCCGCACCCCCGAATCCACTCCATACCAGCGCGGCGCAAAGCGGAGACCACGCTTTTTCAATGCGAGAATGATTAGCGCGAGTTGGCCGACGACACCGGCGACGAAGCCGTAAACGAGCGCGTGTACGCCCCATTTTCCCGCGAAGATCCAGATGGAAGCCATTGAGAGCAGCGGCACCAGCAACGCGGCCAACTGCGGGAGGAGAAATTTTTCGCCCGCGTTGAGGGCCGACTCGCAGTTTACCACGAGGCCGGAGAGCACGATGTTCGGCAGGAGCAGGTAGAAAAGCTGGAGTGTGAGGTGCATTTTGTCCGGCGCGAAGCCACTGCACAGCCACGGAAGGATTACGGGAGCAGCGATGCCGAGCAGCACCGCCGCGCCCGCGAGCACAGCGAAGCTCAGCACCAAGGCTCCGGAGAAGAGCCGTTGCGCGGACTCCGCGCCCTCCTTTTCCCGTACTTCGACGAAGACCGGCACGAGCGCCGCATTCATCTGCCCGGCGAGGACGCTGATAGCGTAGGCCGGCAGCACATACGCGGCGAGAAAAGCGTCCATCGCATCGCCCACGCCGAACGCGGCAGCCGAGAGCATCTCCTTGCCCATCGCGACGAGCTTGGTGCCCAGCGTGAGCGCGCCGACGAGCATCGCGGCATTGAAAATCCGCCGGTTCACGGAGCCGGAGGAAAGCTGCTGCCAGCGCGCGGGAATGAAGGATCCCCAGCTCATTGCAGATCGAAAATGATGGTGACGGCGGCGTTGCTCGTCAGTGGCACGCGCACAGTGCGGTCCTGCAAAGGCAGCGGCTGACCCGCGAGGCTGGCGACCCGCGCTGTCGTCGTCGTGGGCAAAGTGAAAACCGCCTCGACCGGCGTGGCCGTGGGGTTGGTCGCGAGCAGATAGAGCCGGCCATCGTGCTGCTTGCCGGCGAAGCAGACCGTCGCGGCGCTGCACGCGATGCCGGGCAGGTCCACGCCGAGCAGGACGGGCTCGGCGAGCGCGGCAAGTTCCGCATTGATCTCGCGGAGCCGCGGCCAGAGCGGCGTGGTGGTGAGATCCCAGCCGTTCGTCTCCTGCCGCGAGTACCAGAAAATCCCCTTCGCCCCTCCGATCAGCGCGAGGAAGACCATGGCCCGCGCCTGCTCGAAACTCGGTTGCGTCCGCAAATCTTTCGTCCAGCCGCACTGCACCACGAAGGTCAGGTTTTGCCACGGCTCCATCTCCCGGCGCGTCCGACGGCAGAAATCGAGCACGTCCGTCAGAGGCCGGTCTGGCACCGGATAGCGGTCGATTTCCACGAGGTCGCAAAATGGCGTCCATGCGCCGAGCGTCTCATCTTTGCTCAGCGTCAGCTCCACGGGCTGAGTGGGATGGAGCGCCTTGATCGCGCGAAAGGCGGGTGCCACGTCGGACCGCAGATGGGCGTTCGCCTTCGCATCCGGCTCGTCGCAAATCTTCCACGCCAGCACCGCCGGGTGCATGGCGGCGGCGCGAATTTTGGCGAGGGATTTATCGAGATTTTCCTTCACCAAATTTCCCGCGTAGAGCGGCACCGTCACCGCCAGATGGTGGCGCTGCGCCAAGTCGAGCGTCTCGATGAATTGCCCGACATCCGTGGTGAAATGCCCCGTGATGGCATTGAAACCTTGCGCCGCGAGGAGCGCGTATTCCTCATCGGTGTGCTGCGGCTGGTAGATGCCGATCGGGAAAAAAGGCCGGCCCTGCCGCAGGAGCGTGCCCGCGGCGGTGAGCTGCTCCGGCTTCACCCGCGCGGGTGCCGCCTCCGCGCCGCTGCGGAGCGCGAGCCATCCGACGGCCACGAGCCCGGCCACGGCGAGACTCGTCAAGAGCAGCGCGCCCGGCTTCACGCGAAAATCTCCTCCTGCTCCGCAAAGGAATCCGCGACTACGTCCGGGAGCCGCCAGAGCAGCCCGGCGAAAATCATGCCGAGGAAGGCCGTGAATTGATTGTGCCAGGTGAGGCCGACGACCAGGTAACCAAACCACATCAGCAGCAGTGCGATGCGGTCCTCGGCGAGCATGGATAGCCGCAGGACGCGCCAGACGCCGACGCCGAGAATAACCAAGTAACTCAGCGCCACGGGCGCGCCGGCCTCTCCCCAGACGGCGAGGTAAATATTGTGCGAAGGCGGATCGAGCACAGTCTTGATGATCGGCTGCGCGTGAAACTGAAACGTGAAGAGTCCCCAGCCGTACCACGGGCCTTTGAGAGTGGTGGCAATCGCGGTCTGCGCGATGTGCCGCCGCGAGCCGCCTTTGGCCGAGGCCTCGGCTTCGGAAACGTCCAGCAATCGGCCGAACTGCCAGCGTTCCGACGGCACGAAGTCGAAAAATTTCACCATGCCGCCCGCGCCCGCGCCCGCGAGCAGCAGCCCCGCAAAGAGGACGGCCAAATGCGCGGATCGGAGGCGCGCCGTTCGCAGCCACCAGACCGCATAGACGAGGCCGAAAATCACGAGGAGATACGCCCCGGTCCGGGAGGCCGTGAGGAAGATGCCCAGCACCGCCGCGACCGGCCCGATGAGCGCGAGCGGCCGTCCCGCCCACCGCCCCATGAGCAGCGCGAATAGATACGCGGTGGCGGCTTCGTCGGGATTGCACCACAGCCCGGCGGGGCGGAGTAAATCGTAGGCCGTCGCCTTGGGGTCGCGCGTGAGGGCGATCAACCCATTCAGGCTGGGGTTGAAGAACTCCCACACGCACAGCGCGAAGTTGGCCAGCATCACGACCTGCACCATTTGCGCAAAGGGCCGGAGCGAGCGCCGATCAAGCGCCAGCGCCATTCCGCCGATCAGCAGGACGTTTTTGATATAACACTTCACGCCCTCGGTGATGATGTTTTCCTCGGATGAGATCGCGAGCAGGCCCCACAGAATATAAACGAAAACCCAAGCGAGATAAGGCGCGACCGACCGTGCGTGGCGGGTCGCCGACCAGTCGTAGAAAAGGCAGACCGATACGCTGCCGAGGATGACGAGATAGGTGCCGTAGAGCAGCACCGGCGACAACAGGATGAAGAAGTCGAGACTGCCGCCATAGATCGCCGCGAGCAGCGCGAGAATGGCGATTCGCGCGGTGCGGAAGAGCGGACCGACGGCTGGTGTCGTGCCGAAATCCGGCGTGGTCAGTCCGATGACTTTCATGGGCGCAAGCACGGGCCGGTCACCGCTAGGAGAGGAGTCGGGGCGCGGTGCCGTTCTCGGCCAGGCGTTCGTAGTAACCGTGGTTTTCGCGGCTGCGCCGGACTTGGTTCCAGACGAAGCCAACCGGTGGCGCGCCGGCTTCCGCTAGACGATGGGTGGCACGGATGACCTCGTCGGCGGGCGTGTGGCCCGCGCGAATGACGAGGCACACGGAATCCACATGAGTGGCCAGGAGCAGCGCGTCGCTGACCACGCTGATCGGCGGAGTGTCGATGACCACGCGGTCGAAATCCGCGCAGGCCTGCACGAGCACCGCGAGCAGGCGCACGCCGCTGGTGAGTTCCGCAACGTTTGGCACGCGCTGGCCGGACGGAAGCACGCTGAGATGAGCGATGGACGTGGGGTGGACGGCCTCGCTGAGCGACTTCTCTCCGAGCAGCAGATCGCTCAGGCCCGGCGCGTTCTCCGTCGCGAGCAGGATGCGCGCGATTCCCGGTAACCGCAGATCGGCATCAATGAGCAAGGTGCGCAGCCCTTGATTGGCAAAGGCCACGGCGCAGTTGATCGAGCAGAAGGTTTTGCCTTCGCCCGGCAGCGCGCTGGTGAAAAGGATGCTCTTCCGCTTGGCGTGATCGCCGAGGAGGGAAAGCGAGGTCCGCAGCGTGCGAAACGACTCCGCCGCCGCCTGATCCCGCCCGGCGAGCAGCGGGGAATTTGCTTCGCGCGGCGAACCGGGGAGCCGGGGAATTTCGCCGAGCGAACGCAGACCGAGCCGCATCTCCGCATCGTCGAGCGTCTGGAGCGAGCGATCCGCGGCGTGGCTCGCGAACGCGAGAAAGCCGCCCACGGCCAGGCCGGCGATAATGCTGAGCACGAGGATGACCGTCTTTTTTGGCCGCACCGGTATCTCGGGCAGCAGCGGACGCTCGACGACATGGATCGCACCCTGCGCGAGATCCTTGGTGATTTCCGTCTCTTTCATCCGCGTGAGCACGGACTCGTAAAGCGCGCGGTTCGATTCCACTTCCCGCGCCAGCGCGGCGGACCCGAGACCGATGGTATTCACGCCGAGCGATGCCTGCTGCTGATCCCGCACCGCTTGCTCGAACCGCTCCTCCAGTCCTTTCGCGGTCTGGTATTGCGCCTCCAACACTTCCGCGGTTTTGCGGACTTCCGCGCGCAGTTCCGAGCGCAACTCGTCGAGTTCGCTCTGCGCGGCGAGGTACTTCGGATGCTCGGGCTTGTAGCGCTGCGCGAAGGTTGCGAGCGCCGCCTCGCGGTCGCCGATTTTCTTTTGCAAATCCCCGATCTGCAGCGCCCCGGCAATGCGCGGGATCGCGAGCAACTCCGCCGGTGACTTTGTCTCCGCCGTCCGCAACTGCGCGGATTCCGCCTCCAGTCTTAGCCGCTCGGACTTGGCCTCGGTCCAGCGCAGGTTCAACTGGCCGAGCTTTTCCGTCATGAAATTCTGCCGCTCGTCCAGCGACACGGTCGCGTGCTTTTCCTTGTAGTCCTGGAGCGCCTTTTCCGATTTCGCCAGCCGCTCGCTGAGTTCCCCGGCGCGTTCGAGGAGAAAGGCGCTGGCCCTTTCCCCAGCTTCGCGTCGTGTCTGCGAGCACCACTTGCCGAACTCCTCGACGAGCAGTTCCGCGATGCGCCGCGCGAGCACGGGGCTTCGATGCTCCACGGTGATGTCGATGAGGCGCGTTTCGGTGCGAATCTTCGCCGTGAGATGCCGCGCGAGCGCATCCACGAGCACCTTTTCGGAGCGGTTCCCATTTGCCTCGGGGAGAAAAGCCGGGTCGCTCAGCAGGTCATGATTTTGGATTACGCGCAGCAGGACTTCCGAACTCAGGATGTTCTGCTCGTAAGTCTTTAAAATCTCGGGGGCCTTCAAATCCTCGGGCCGCACGCCTTCGATTTTCACCACTCGCTGCTCCTCCTGATCCACCTGAATCACGGTTTTGGCCGCGTAGATTTTCGGGCTGAACCGCGCCATCAAAAAGCCCAGCGTCGCCGCCACGACCATGCAGCCGGCGATGAGCAGCGCCTTGGAGCGCAGGATGGAGAGGATGGTCTGCAGATCGTCGGCCAGCGAGACCGCGGGCCGCGTTTGGCGAAGCTGTTTCATGTTCAGAAAAGCCGTTCGCCCACGGTGATCATGTCGCCAGGCTGCACTTCGAACGGCTTGATCGCCGCATCTCCCGCCATCTTCCGCGCGTCAATTTTGAAAACGCTTTCCCGGCCGTTCACATTGCGTTTCACCGTGACCCGCGCCGGATCGGCGAGCCGCGTGTAACCACCCGCCACGCCGATGACTTGGATCAGGTTCAAGCCCTCGCGATCCGGAAAGCGAAAGGTGCCTGGACGCTGCACCTGCCCGAGAATGGTGAAAAGCCGCCGCGTCTGTTCGAGCACGCGGAGCGTGATCTGCGGATCGACGAGGAACCGCGCCTCCAGCCGATCACGAATGATTCGCCCGGCCTCCTGAACCGTTTTACCCGCGAGCGTTACCTCGCCAATCAGCGGCAGGACCACCTTGCCATCGGCACCCAGGCGTGCCGTGGTGTCGAGATCCGGCTCCTGAAATACTTTGATCTCGATGACGTCGTTCGCGGAGAGCACGGAGTTTGGGGCCGTTTCCGCAGGGCGGGCCTTTTCCGGTGCCGGTGCCTGCGTCCAAGCCCGCCCCACGGAGAGGAAAAGCCCGCTGAGGCAGAGCAAGAAAACGCGAAAGTGAGCCATAGCAATAATGATCAGCTGTAATCACAATACTTTGGCGGGTCAATCGGGAGGTTTTTCAAAAGCTCAGGCCGACCTGCAGCGTCACGCGGGAGTTTTCAAAGCTGGAAGACGGGTTCGTCGAGTCGTCCTGCCGATATTCGTAGTTGAGCCCCACATTTCCCCAATGGGCGAAGTTGTAGATCAGGCCGGCCTCGGCGAAGAAAAAGTCGTCCTCGCGGCTCGGCACCCCGGAACTGGCGGAGTAGTCCACCCGCGAATAGCCCCCGCCCACCGCGAGATGCCAACCCGTCCGCAGCATCCGCTCGAAGCGCAACTCCACGCCGGTGTTCGTGTAAACCTGGTCGGGCCGGGAGGCGGAGATTTCCAACTGCCGAAATCCGCGCAGCGCGAGCAGCGTCTCCTCCGCCGGGGCGTAGCGCAATTCGGCGGAAAACACCGGGTCCACGCGGTCGCCGACGGCTCCGTCCGACTGCCGGAATTCCACGCCGCCGTTCAGCCGCACGCCGATCTTCGCCGTGGGTTCGTAAGTCACGCGTCCGAGGACGCGCTCGAAAACCTGATCCGCCGAATCCTCCACCTCGACGCGCCCCACCGCCCCGCCCACGGCGACGTGCAGGAGCGGCGTCACTTGGTAGTCCACGTAATCCTCATTCCGCCATTCCACCGACCGCGTAAAGCCGCGCGGATCGCGATACACATTCGCCAGCGTGACATTGGCCGACAGCTTCTCGCTGAGCTGGTAGCTGGCCGTCAGCTCGGTCGTCACCGTGTTGCGCCGCACCCGTCCGCCCACGTCGGCATCCGGCGTGGACGTGGACAGAAACTGCGATTTCGCACCGACTTCCACCTTCGCCCAATGCCAGCGCGTCTCGAACCGCGCATCCTGATCCACCGCGTTCTGCGACGACGTTTTCACGAAACCGAGCAGGCTCGCCGTGTAGTCCAGCACGAGGAAATTCCCGACTCCACCCCGGTCGAGGACCGTCGCGCTTTTCTTGCGGTCCAGATACCCCTCCATCTCCTCCTCGTAGTCCCAAAACCCGGCCCGAAGCCCCGGCGACGCCACGATCACCACGTCCTCCACCTGGTTGTGTGGCGTGATGAAAATGTTGTCGTCGTACGTCGCCCGGAGGTCGAAATGCGGAGCCACATGCCAGCGCCCGGCTGGCGGTGCCGTCGTGTGGCCCTCGACCGGGGCCGGCTCCACCGCCGGTTCCGCCGCGTCCGCCGACACGCGATGCGCCGCGCCGTCCTCGGCCAGCGTGTCGCCGAGGCGTTCGAGGTCGAGTTCCTCCGCCGCGCCCGCGCTCGGAGTTTCGTTTGAAGAAGGAGCCGGACGGGCGGGCGCGGCAATTGCCGCAGCGGCAAAAAACCCGCAGCTTCCCAAAAGTATTCCGTGGGCCAAAATCTGACGGTATGATCGGCGCATGATCGCGTATCGGTGGTGGAGTTGAAGTGACGACCGCTGCCGCCGTGCGACAACGTCCTGCCACCATGCGAACTGCCATCCATCCAGCGCAAACGAAAAACGCCCTGACGCCGCTGCTGGCCGTCATCGCGCTGCTCGCTGGGCTGGCTTCCGGGATCGCCGCGCCCTTGCTCATCAGTGCGCAGCAAGCCAGCTACCGCACCCGGCCCGAATACCTCCGCGACCACTTCGCCCACATCGAAACCCTGCCCTTCGACGGCCTCGCCATCTCCACCGCCACCGGCTCCGTGCTCATGAGCGGCACCGTCCGCAGCGCCGCCGACATGGCGGACGACTTCGCCCCGCTGAACGGCCTCGCCTTCACCCGGATGCGCCACAACTTCGCCCTCGTCAACGTGGACCGGCCCGCCGACTTCTTCGGCGACTGGTCCGGCACGGTGGAAAACTTCCGCCAGCTCGCGAAGGTGCTCCGGGAGAAAGGGCTCTCCGGCATTTTCTTCGACAACGAGGAATACAAAAGGTCGATCTTCAACTTCCCCGACGACTGCAGCGACCCCACGAAAACCCTCGAAGCATACCGCGCCCAGGCGCAGCTCCGCGGACGCCAAATCGCGCAGGCCATCTCCGAGGAATTCCCCGAAATCGTCCTCATGGCCTACCACGGGCCGTATTCCAGTTTCTCCGCCACCCCGGCGCAGGTGCGCGGCAACCAGACCGCCTGGGACCAGGAGGAGTTGCGCGGCGCGTTCTCCGCCGGCCTCATCGCCGGCCTCGACAGCCGCGCCCAGTTCGTGGATGGCGGCGAAGTCTATGCCTACCGCACCGTCGCCGACTTCCAGGTTTCCTACGACTACCGCAAAACCGCACTCGCCAGCGCCGCCACGGACTGCCCCTTCATCCCCGCCGCGCTCCGCTCCGTCTGGTCCGCGAAAGTCGGCATCTCCTTCGGCGTCTATAATTACCCCTTCGGCGGCTCGCCGATGGACCCCGCGATCCTCCGCCCCACCCTCGAACGCGCCCTGCGCCGTTGCGACGACTTCGTCTGGCTCTACTTCGAGGACCTGAACTGGAACGCCCCCGGCGAAATCCCCCAGTCGTGGGTGGACGCCGTCGTCGGAGCCCGCGCCGACGCCCAGACGCCGGTCGTCAACGCCCCGCCCTCCGTGAGCCTCACCAGCCCCGGCCCCGGCGTGCGGCTCACCAGACCCGGCACCGTCACCCTCACCGCCGCCGCCTCCGACGCCGACGGCACGATCAGCAAAGTCGAGTTCTTCAGCGGCGCCACGAAACTCGGCGAAAGCCTCGCCGGTCCTTTCAGCCTCGCGTGGCCGAACCCCGCCGCCGGCACCTTCTCCCTCACCGCCAAGGCGACCGACAACACCGGCGCGACCGCCACCTCCAGCGTCGTGACCGTCGTCATCGGCACGGCCTTCGCCGCAAACATCAACTTTCAGCCCGTCGGCAGCACCCCGCCCATCGGCTACTTCCCCGACACCGGCGACACCTACGGCAGCCGGGGAAATGGGCTCACCTACGGCTGGAATATCACCCACACCACCGAGACACGCGACCGCCACGACAGCGTGGATCGCCGCCTTTCCACCCTCTGCCAGCTCCGCTCCGGCGGCGTCTGGCAGCTCGCCCTCCCGAACGGCACCTACCAGGTCACCGTCGGCATCGGCGACGGCAGCAACCCCTCCCTCCACACCATCAATGTCGAAGGCGTGAACTACTGGACCGCCCAAAGCCTCTCCGCCGGCCAGTTCGTGAACCGCACCCTCGCCGTCACCGTCAGCGACGGCCTCCTGACCATCGACCAAGGCGCGGCCGCCAACGCCGCGACCCGCCTCGACTACGTCCTCATCGCACCCGCCTCCACACCTCCCGCCGCGCCCGGCTCCTTGTCGGTAAATGCCACCTCGCCCAGCACCGTCACCGTCCGCTGGTATGACCACAGCTCGAACGAAACCACCTTCACCCTCCAGCGCAGCACCAGCGCCGACTTCTCCGGCGCCCTCCAGACCTTCACCCTGCCCACCGACGAAACCAGCCGCGCCGACACCGGCCTCGCCTCCGCCACCACCTATTACTACCGCCTTCGCGCCGACAACTCCGCCGGCTCCTCCGACTTTTCCAACATCCCCGCCGCCACCACCCCGATCCTCGACACCGACCTCGACGGCATCCCCGACGCCCAGGAAACCGCGCCCTTCATCGTCGGCCTCGACGACCGCCTGCGCGACGCCGACGGCGACGGCTTCTCCAATGCCGCCGAACTCGCCGCCGGCACCGACCCGCTCGCCAGCCTCTCGCGCCCGCGCTTCACCCAGCTCACCACCACCCAGTCCGCCGCCGGCACCACCAGCACGCTTACCTTCCCCACCACCGCCGCCCGCCGTTACGCCGTGGATTTCACCGACTCCCTCCCCGTCGGCATCTGGACCCTCCTCCCCGGCTCCCTCCGTCTCGGCGACGGCACCCCGCAAACCCTCACCGACACCACCCTCTCCCCCACGCGCCTCTACCGCCTCCGCGTCTGGCCGTGATTCCCCCGGCCCCGTCTGGCTGGATTCGGACGAGCGCCGAACGTCCAAACCCGAAGCCTGAACGCCGAAGTGGCCCCGTCGCCTGCTCGATTCGGAATTGAGGCTCCAAGCGTGGAAGTTTGGCGTTCTTCCCGCCGCGCTCGCCGCCCGTGGCGTTGGAAATTGGGACTCTGGCGACCGGGGTCCGGGGGCGGGAGCGGTGGTAAAAGTGCCTGTTTCAGCAGTCTGGGGAGCTTTTTGAGGGATAAAAGCTATCCATCCTGCCCCGGAAGAACGCCAGCCCGCTCCGGCAGCACACCAGACCGCCTCGGAAGCACGCCAGACCACCCCCGAAGAACACCAGACCGCCCCGGAAGCACACCAGACCACTTTGGAACACCCCCGTCGCGTCAGCGACGGTTGAGCGCCCCGGCTGCCCCGCCGGAAGGGCCGTTCACGCGGGCGGCGCGGCCACGCCGGCCATGAGGCGCAGGATGCCGGGCTGAGTGAATTCATGGCGCGGGAGGTCGCCGCTGATCCGGCCGGCGCGGAGAACGAGCAGGCGGCGGCTGAGGTTCATCACTTCCGGCAGCTCGGAGGAGATGACGAGCAGCGCGAGGCCCTGGCAGGCGAGTTCGTCGAGCAGGGTGTGGATCTCCGCCTTGGCACCCACGTCCACGCCGCGCGTCGGTTCATCCACGATCAGGATGCCGCACTGGCGCGCGAGCCATTTGGCCAGCGCGACCTTTTGCTGGTTGCCGCCGCTGAGCCCGGCGATGCCGGTTTCGAGCGAGGGCGTCTTCACGCGGAGCCGGTCGGCGTATTTCCGGGCGAGCGCCTGCTCGGCGCGGCGGCGCACGAAGCCGAGCCGCGTGAGCATGGGCAGGGTGGCGAGCGAGGTGTTCTCGCGGCAGTTCATGGAGAGCACGAGGCCGAGGCGCTTGCGGTCTTCCGGGAGCAGGCCGAGGCCGGCGGCGAGCGCGGCGTTCACGTCGCCCAGCGGCAGCTCTTTTCCCCGCACGAAGACGCGGCCGGTGGCGCGCGGATCGAGCCCGAAGATAGCCTGGGCGATTTCGCTGCGACCCGCGCCGACGAGGCCGGCGAAGCCCAGCACTTCGCCCCGGCGCAGGGCGAAGCTGATGCCCTCGAACTTGCCGGGCGAGGCCAGATGCTCGACGCGCAGCACTTCCTCGCCGGGTTCGCGTTCGAGGTGGCGGGGCGTGAGGGCGACGACTTCGCGCCCGACCATCTGGTGGATGAGGGCGTCGTGGTTGGTCGCGGAAATAGGCTGCGTCGCCACGTGCCGGCCATCGCGCAACACGGTGACGGCGTCGCAGAGACGGAAGATTTCCTCCATGCGATGCGAGACGTAAATGACGGTGAGGCCGCGCTGCCGGAGCTGGGCGAGCAGGGTGAAAAGGTGCTCGCTCTCCGCGACGGAAAGCGAGCTGGTGGGCTCGTCCATGACGATGATCCGCGCGCCGCTGCCGAGCGCGGCGGCGATTTGCACCATCTGCTCCTGCGCGGTCGAGAGCTGGCTCATGGGCGTGTCCACGTCGAGCGCGGCCTCGATCTCCGCGAGCATCGCGCGGGCGCGTTCACGCATCCGGGCGCGGTTCACGAAGCCGAACCGCCGGGGGAAATCGCCGAGGCAGAGGTTCTCCGCGACCGTCAGGTTCGGGCAAAACGCCAGCTCCTGGTGGACCATGGCGATGCCGAGGTGCCGCGCGGCGAGCGGGTTCGCCGGCTGGATCCGCTGGCCGTCGAGTTGGATCGCGCCGGTGTCCGCCGTGTAAACGCCGGCGAGGATTTTCCCGAGCGTGCTTTTGCCCGCGCCGTTTTCGCCCATTAAGGCGTGGCAACTCCCACGCTCCACCGCGAAGCTCACGCCATCCAGCGCGAGCACGCCCGGGAAGCGCTTGGTGAGGTCAGTGAAGGCGAGGAACGCCACGTCTCACTTCGGCAGCCACTTCTCCCAGTTCTTCGCAAAGGCGTCCACGGTCTCCTTCGAGACGGGCACGAGCGGGCTGACGTCCTTCACGGCGGCGGGCTCCTTTTTGAAGTGGATCTTATTGATGAGGTGATCCACGGAGCGATAGCCCCACTCGTAGCACTGCTGGGCGAGGAGCATCTGGACATGGCCGCTGCGGAGGTAGCCGAGCTGCTGCGGGAGCGCGTCCACGCTCACGCATTTCACGGTGCCGGGCGGCCACTTGAGCGCGTTGTCGGTGAAGAGCGGCCAGCCACCGATCAGGCACCAACCAGTGATGTCGGGGTTCGCCTGCATAACCTGCTCGATCTTGGCGGCGGCATCCTGCGGCGTCTCCTTGTGGTAAAAGGTGTCGCGAATCTTGATGCCGGGATGCTTCGCGGCGGCCTGCTTCGCGCCGGCGACGCGCTTCTGGAGGTTCGGCGCGTTGGGGTTGCCGGCGAGGATGGCGACGACGCCTTTGCCTCCCATGACCTTCGCGAGTTCGTCCATCGCCTGTGCGCCGCATTGCTCGTCATCGACGCCGTAGGTGACGAAGCGCTTCGAGGCTGGCGCGTCGGAATCGAAAGTGGCCACGGGCACGCCGTTCTTCACGGCGGAGTTAATGGCGTCGGTGAGTTTGTTGGCGTCGGAGCAGCTCACGGCGAGGCCGTCGGCCCCGGCGAGGACGAGCTGCTCGATGGCGTCGGCCTGCTTCTGCGCGTCCTCCTCGTTGGGCGTGCGCCAGTCGATCTTGATCGTGATCCCGTGCTTCGCACCGAGTTCCTTGGCGGCGGCTTCCGCGCCGACACGCGCGGCTTGAAAGACCGGGTTGCCCTGCGATTTGGCGACGAGGCCGATGGTGTAGGACTTCTTCGTTTGGGCGAACAGCGAGCCGGTCGCGAGGGCCAGCGTGAGAAGGGTCAGGAGTGTTTTTTTCATAAGGGAGAAGGCGCGATGCTAGGTCCGCCCGGCCCGCGCGGCAAACCCGCGTTGCGCCAGCCAGGCGTTGAGCTGGTCCAGCAGCACCGCGACGATGACGACCGTGCCGATGATGATCTGGCTGTAGTTTTGGTCGATGCCGAGGATGACGATACCGGTGGAAATCATCTGGATGACGAACGCGCCGAGGAGCGCGCCGAGCGCCGTGCCGCGACCGCCGCTGAGGCTCGCGCCGCCGACCACGGCGGCGGCGATGACGTTGAGTTCGTAGCCCTGGCCGTCGCCGCTGGTGGCTCCGCCGTAGTAGCCGAGCGAAAGCAGCGCCGCGAGGCCTGCGGTGAGGCCGGAGAAGATGAACACGCTCAACTTCACGCGTTCCACGCGGATGCCGCTGTAACGGCTGGCGAGTTCATTGCCGCCGATGGCGTAGATGCGGCGGCCGGCGGCGAGGCGCGAAAGGTAAAGTCCGCCCACAATCGCCACGAGCACCATCACGCCCAGCGGCACGAGACTGAGGCCGCTCGCGGTTTCCCAGCGGACGAGACTGCGAAAGCCTTCCGGGAAGCCGCCGATGGACTGCCCTTTGGTGATGACGAACGCGACACCGCGGAAGATCGCCATGGTGCCCAGCGTGATGATGAACGGATGCACCCGCAGCGCCACGATCATCCCGCCATTGGCGAAGCCCGCCAGCGTCGCCACGCCGATGCAGGTGAGCGCGCCGAGCCAGGCTCCGGTTGCCCCGCTGGCGGCGTCCGCGCCCTCGGGGCCGAACCGGCGGAAGACCATCGCGCCGAGCACCGAGGCCAGCGCGTAGATCGCGCCGACGGAAAGATCAATGCCGCCGGACACGATGACGAACGTGGCCCCGACAGCCATGATGGCGATAAAGCTCGTGTCCTTGGCGAGCTGCGCGAGGCTCTGCGAGTTGAGGAATTTGTTGCGCTCCTCGAACACGAGTTCCTTCTCGCCGGCCGCGTTTGTGGTGAAAACGCGCTCCATTTCACCCGTGGCCGTGCGCTGGAGTTTCGGCACGCGCACCGAGCCGCCGAAAACCGTCAGCACCACGCCGAGGACGAGGATGACCACGAGCAGCCCGCCTTCCTGAAAAGGCCGGCGGGTGCGAACGGGCGGAGCGGTGGCGGTCATGGTGGGGACTGCCCAGCCAACGGCAGCCAGCCCCAAGCCCGCAAGCGTTTTGCGAAACCCGATCCACTTTCAGCGACCTTGCGGGGACATCCCAAAGACGGGTGGGGCGCTGAACAAAGTCGCCGCGCCGCGAGGCGGAGCACGAAAGTTGACGAGAGTGCGCGCACGCCCGCGACGCGGGTGCTGGCTGCGGCATTGCGGTGCCACTCGGCCATCCGCCCGCGAGTGGGCTATTGTGTTCAACGAAGCGGTTTCTCCAGCTTTGCTTTCGCCGATGTCTCCGCCTACTCCCACTCCGACCACCGCGCCTTTCGTCTCCTACCTTTCCTCCACAACTACAACCGGCATCGCCCCCATCACTCCCTCAATCTCCGCTCTCCTGTCTCCAGCCTCCGCCTTCCGCTGTACAACCTCTTGTGCCTCCACAGCTAGGGCAGGGGAGTCAACATGCGAAGCCGCAATGCCTAACCAAGAAACAAAGCCATGAAACTTCTTCTACTGCTCACAGTTGGTCCGCGGAGCCGCGCTGAACTCGCGTTTCTACTCGCCCAGTCAGCAGCCAGCGTCGCTTATTGTAACCAATGATCTCGAAACTGCCGCGATGGATCTGGGCTGGGGCTTGGGCGCTGGCGTTCGTGGCGGGCGTGGTCAATGTCGTGGGACTGCTCGGCTTCGAGCATCAGGCCGTCACCCATTTAACCGGCACCACGTCCATGCTGGCGACGGCGTTGGCAGCGCTCGACACCTCGGCGATCCTGCACTTCGCCGCCATGATTGCTTCTTTCGTTGCGGGCACGGTGCTGAGTGGGTTCATCATTCAGGACAGCACGCTCCAGCTTGGCCGCCGTTATGGGGTGGCGCTGCTTTTGGAGTCGCTGCTGCTGGGTATCGCCGTGCCACTCCTCCAGCGGCACAGCATTTTCGGGATGTATTCGGCCTCATGTGCCTGCGGTCTGCAAAACGCAATGGTGAGCACTTACAGCGGGGCCGTCGTTCGCACTACGCACATTTCCGGGATGTTCACCGACCTCGGTATCTTTCTCGGCCACTCGCTCCGTGGCCTGCCCGTGGACGCGCGTCGGCTGCGTCTTTGCTTTCTTATCATCTCGGCGTTTCTCTGCGGCGGCATCGCGGGCGCGGTGGCATTCCATCATTTCGGCTATGCGGCACTCTTCATTCCCAGCGGCCTCATCGCCATCACGGCTTTGGCTTATGGCGCTTATCAGATTCGTATCAGCCGCAACGGTTAACCCATTATGAAAGGCATTAGGGAAGAGTAGAAAGTTAACATTCCTGTTGGTGGCTCATAATTTCCGGAGGCCGTATATGGATACGTCCACGGCGCGCGCGCACAGGGCGGAAAGCGGCGGTCCGGCGAGTTCGAACTCCGCCTGCCGCGCGGGCTCCACGGAAAACTCGGGAGCCACAGCCTGGGAAATTCGATACGGCGGATGATGCACTCGCCCGCAATGCAGGGCACCGCTCGGGTCGGCGGAGAAAAGCGCGTATCTTTCGACGAGAAAGAACTCCAACGATCCGGGTGCGGCCTCCCACGGGTCGCCGCTGGGCGCGTGCCATGCAAAGGAGGAAGGTGTCGGTTTTCCTCGGCGCTGGGAGAGATACTGGATGGCTCCGGCGCGCGATGTGGCGCGCATCTTGGCGTGGAAATACGGCAGATGGAAGAAGCGCCGCGCCACGAGGACGGCGAGGGGCTGATTGCAGTCGAGCGAGTAAAACCAAACTCCGGGCCGGCCGGCGCGATCGTGGACGTAGGTTCGCACGTTGAGTTCGAGAAACCACGAAACCCACGGCAGCGGCGGCAGCCATGCGGGGCGAATGCGCTTCATGAAGAAAGGCACAATTCCGAGGTAGGCGGTACCCTCGAAGGTATCGACGAACAACCCGGGCGGCAGCGTGGCTTGCACGGCATCCGCGGCGACTTGCCAATGGAGAAAAAGTAAATCGCTCCAGCGTTGCTGGCCAACGGCGGGCACCGAAGGGCGTTCGCGCATCGCCAGTCGCTGGGCCAGCGTCGGATTGCGTGCGGGCGCGCTCACGTTAGTGAACTCGGCTTTCGTTTATGCCCCGTTGGGAACAGCGCGCCTAATTGCCGGGCAGGGGATGGCGAGTTACACAGCCAGCTTCGTCCAGGCGGCGTTCTTTTTACTGGAGGCGACAACGGCTTCGATGAAGGCCATGCCCCGGAGGCCGTCGGTGATCTTCGGGTAATCGCTTTCGATAGCCGTCGGCTTCCGCTTTTCATGCCGGGCGCGGATGGTGGCGGCGAAGGCTTTGTAGATGTTGGCGAAAGCTTCGAGGTAGCCTTCGGGATGCGAGGGTGGGGTGCGGCCGGCGGCGAGGGCGGCGGGGCTGAGGTAGCCGTTGGCGGTGCGATAAACCTGCATGGGTTGGTCGGGCCATTTCACGAGGAGGGTGTTGGGCTCGCGCTGGTGCCATTCGAGGCCGCCTTTTTCGCCATAGACGCGGATGTTGAGGTTGTTCTCCTCGCCGACGCTGATCTGGCTCGCGTGGAGGACGCCTTTCGCGCCGCCTTTGAAGCGCAGGAGGACGTTGCCGTCGTCGTCGAGCTTGCGGCCTTTCACGAAGGTGGTGAGGTCGGCGGCGAGTTCGCTGATCTGAAGGCCGCTGATGTATTCGGCGAGGTTCTCGGCGTGGGTGCCGATGTCGCCGATGCAGCCCGCGGCTCCGCTGCGTTTCGGGTCGGTGCGCCAGGCGGCCTGCTTTTGGCCGGAGGCCTCGATCCGCGTGGCGAGCCAGCCTTGCGGGTACTCGACGACGACTTTGCGGATCTTGCCGAGCGCGCCGCTGCGGACCATTTCGCGGGCCTGCTTCACGAGAGGGTAGCCGGTGTAGTTGTGCGTGAGGCCGTAGAGCAGCCCGCTTTTTTTCACGATGCCGGCGAGCGCCCTGGCTTCGGCGAAGTTGAAGGTTGCGGGCTTGTCCGAGAGAACGTGAAAACCGTTTTCGAGTGCCATCTTGGCCGGGGGAAAGTGCATGTGGTTCGGTGTGACGATGGCGATGAAGTCCATGCGCTCGGAGGCGGGGCGGGCTTTTTCGCCGGCGATCATTTCCTGGTAGCTGCCGTAGCAGCGGTCGGCGGGGAGGAAGAAGTCGGCACCGGATTCACGGGAGCGCTGCGGGTCGCTGGAGAAAGCGCCGCAAACGAGTTCGATCTGGCCGTCCATGGCCGCGGCGATGCGGTGAACGGCTCCGATGAAAGCGCCGCGTCCGCCGCCGACCATGCCCATGCGAATTTTTCTGCTCATAAGATGTGGAGTGTTGGGGTGGGAGTTTTGAGGTTGAAGGGTGGGCGGGCGTTTTAGGACGGAGGCGGCAGGGGAGGCGAGTGGATATTTTCCCCACGGAGACGCCCATCCAGCCTTCCGGCTTGCTCTCCCCGGCCCGCTTCGCGACGGTGCGGGCTCAACCTTTTTTTACCCAACTACAATGTGCGGAATCATCGGCTACATCGGCAAATCACCCGCGGTCCCCATCCTCCTCGAAGGCCTGCGACGGCTGGAATACCGGGGCTACGACTCGGCGGGTGTGGCGATCTTTGAGGATGGCAAAGTAGAGGTGCGGAAGAAGATCGGGCGGATCGCGAATCTCGCGGAGCTGATCAAGGAGTCGCCGCCGGTGGGGACGATCGGCATTTCGCACACGCGTTGGGCCACGCATGGCGGCGTGACGGATGAAAACGCACACCCGCACGCCGACCAGAGCGGGAAACTTTTTCTCTGCCACAATGGCGTGATCGAAAACTATGCCGTGCTCAAGGAGGCGCTTGTTCGTGAAGGCCACACCTTTGTCTCCCAAACTGACACCGAGGTGCTGGCGCATCTGGTGGGCAAGGCCTACGACGAAGCGGGCGGCGAGCCGACAAAGGGGCGACTGATCGAAGCGTTGCGCGTGGCCTTGAAACAAGTGGTGGGCACCTATGGCATCGTGCTGCTGCATCGCGATGTGCCGGACGTGCTCATCGGCGCGCGCCGCGGCAGTCCGCTGGTGCTGGGTATCGGGAAAGGGGAGAACTTTTTCGCGAGCGACGTGAGTGCCATCGTCTCCTACACGCACGACGCCATCTACCTGAAGGATTACGACATTGCGGCGCTGACGCGCGGGGAGTTTGAAATCATGAGTCTGCTCGGCGGGGCCAGCGGCTTTGAGGTCACGAAGGTGGAGATGACGGAGGAAGATGTGAGCAAGGGCGACTACCCGCATTTCATGCTCAAGGAAATCTACGAGCAGCCGGAGACCGTGCTCGACGCCATGCGCGGCCGGCTCAGCCGCGAGCAGGCCACGGCGGTGCTCGGCGGGCTGGAGATGAGCGCGCAGGAGTTGCGTGATGTGGAGCGCATCATCCTCACCGGCTGTGGCACGGCGAGCCACGCTGCGATGGTCGGCGAATACATCATCGAGGCGCTGGCCCATGTGCCCGTCGAGATCGAATTCGCGAGCGAATTCCGCTACCGGAACATGCCGCTGCCCGCGCACACGCTGGTCTTTTGCCTCAGCCAGAGCGGCGAAACCGCCGACACCCTGGCCGCCCTTCGCGAGAGCCAGCGCAAAGGCCACAAAACCCTCGGCATCTGTAACAACGTGGCTTCGACCATCGCGCGAGAAAGCGACGGCGGTGTGTACATGCATGCCGGCCCCGAGATCGGCGTGGCCGCCACGAAATCCTTCACCAGTCAGGTCACCATCCTCACGCTTTTCGCCCTGCTCCTTGGGCGCATCCGCCATCTCAGCACTACCGAAGGGCTCGCCATCATCACCGAACTGGAGGCGCTGCCGGACAAAATCACGCGCATCCTCGCGCAGAGCGACCACATCAAGGCGGTCGCCGAGAAGTACTGCCACGCGCACTCCATGATGTTTCTCGGGCGGCAGTTCAACTATCCCGTGGCGCTCGAAGGCGCGCTGAAGATGAAGGAGATCAGTTACATCCATGCCAGCGGCCACCCCAGCGCCGAGCTGAAGCACGGCGTCATCGCGCTGATTTCTCCAGAGCTGCCGAGCGTTTTCATCGCGCCCGACGACAGCGTGCTCGACAAAAACATCAGCAACATCGAGGAGGTCAAAGCGCGGAAGGGGCCGGTCATCGCCATCGCCACCGAAGGCAACTCCAAGCTCGCGAAGATCTGCAACGACGTGATCTACGTCCCCGCCTGCCCGGATTACCTCTCGCCCATCCTCACCTCCATCCCGCTCCAACTCCTCGCCTACCACACCGCCGTGGCTCTCGGTTGCGACGTGGATAAACCGCGCAACTTGGCGAAGAGCGTGACTGTGGAGTAGGCGAAAAGCGGTCTTGCTTTCAAGCTTCCCGCGACACAGCCTCACGCCACTGTATTCCCCACACATTATATGAGACTCAAATTGATCCTTATCGGCGCTGGCTGCGTGGTTGCTTATTTAGGCTGGCAGGAACTCACGCTTGCCCGCCACGCCAAGGCTGATCCAGTCGAGGTTTCCGCCGCCGACCTCGAAAGCGGGAAAATCCCCGAAAACTGCCATGTCATCGTCAAGGATGCCCTCGCGCTCTATCCCGCGAGCGTCTATCACTACAAAAAAAAGAAGTATAGCAGCGGCGAGACGAATGATTCGACCCGGACGACGGACGTGCTCTATCCGGTCATCTCGATGAATCACCCTTTTTCCAAGGCGATGGCCAGTGGCACCGCCGATGACAAGGAAATTGAAAGTGCCCTCTCTTCGGTCGGGATCATCGTAAAAACGAACCGGTTCAGCACGATCGGCAGCATCCCAAAGAAAATGGATTCACCCGCAAAATTGCAGGGACTCGTCCTCAACCACATCGAGAAACTGGACTCCAAAGACGCTAATCTTTTGCGCAGCAGCTTCCCGCGGCTCGATGCGGAGAAAGTCGTCATCATCGAAGAAAGCCGCACCCCAAAATCCTTGGGCTCCGCCATTGGCATGATGGCTGGCGGCGCGCTCCTTTCGTTGGGCGTCGTGGTCTTTAGTCTCAGAAAAGCGGCGGCCTAAACCGGGCCCGTCGGCACCGCTGTCGTTTCTGGCGGTTTTTGTTTGCCGGGTGCGCGACGGTTTCACACCGTCCCGCGTGTTTGCGTCCCGTAAAACTGATTTCATCGTCCTGCTCATCGTTTGCTTCATCGCGTTCTGGTGGAGGCTGGGGACGCTGGGATTGATTGATCCCGATGAGCCGTTCTACGCGCAGACCGTGCGGGAGATGGTGCAGACGGGCGACTGGGTGACGCCGCAGATTTACGGCGCGCCGCAGTTCGAAAAACCGATTTTCTACTACTGGCTCGTCGCGGGCTCGTTCAAGGCGCTCGGGGAGACGGAGTTTTCCGGGCGGATGCCGGCGACGGTGTTTGCAACCGTCCTCGTCCTGCTCGTCTGGTGGTTTGGCTCGCGGGTTTGGAATCGGCGTGCCGGCTTCCTCGCCGCGCTGGTGCTGGCCACGGGGCTGGAGTTTTGCGTGATGTCGCGGCTGATGCTCACGGACATCCCGCTGGCGGTGTTCATTACGGCGGCGGTGTGCTGCTACTGGCTGGCGGTGCGGCACGAGGAGGAACGCGACAAATGGATGTTCTGGCATCTGGTCTGGGCGGGTTTCGCCGTGCTGACGAAAGGCCCGCTTGGATCGCTCGTCACCGTCATGGCCACGGTTGCGTTTTCGTTCAGCATGAAGCGTCCGCTGCTTTTTCGCGGGCGCGGTTTCTGGTGGGGCGTGGCGGCTTACGCGGTCATTGTGGTGCCGTGGTATGCGACGATGTTTGCCTGGCACGCGAAGCCGTTTTGGGATGAGTTCTTCATCCGCGACAACTGGCTGCGTGTGATCCGCGCCGAGCATCCCTCGAGCAACCACTTTTGGTATTACCCCGGCCTGCTTTTCCTCGGCTCGCTGCCGTGGATGCCGGCGGTGGCGCTCACGGTGCGCCGGGCGTGGGGGCGATTGCGCGCGGACGAGGCGGCGTTTTTCCAATGGTGCTGGCTGCTCACAAGTCTGGTCTTCCTCACGATCTGCCAATCGAAACTTCCGTCCTACGCCTTCTACCTTTTCGTGCCGCTCGCGCTGCTCATCGGACGGACGCTGGACGAACTGCTGGAGCGCGGATTCGCCAGTCCGGGCGAGCGGCGCATGGTTGTGGGTGTGGCCTATTTTCAGTGCCTGCTGGTTGGCATTTTTGCGGTGGTGGCGCTAACCGGCGCGGTGCCCCGGCTCTCCTCGGCCTGGCTCGCAAGCAAGGCGGCGTCATTGACGAAGACACTCGCGCCTTTCGAGGTGCCGGTGCTGCTGGTTTTCGCGGCGCTCACGGTGAGCCTTTTCTTTTTGCACCGCCGAAGTTTGGCGACATGGCTGCTGGCGAGTTCCACCGCGAGCCTCGGGTTGCTCGTCGGCGCACTGACCTCGGCGCTGCCGGCGGTCGAGGCGGAAAGCTCCGCGAGGCCCGTGGCGCTGAAACTGATGGAACTGCGGCGTGGCAATGAGCCGATCCTGACGGGAAAATTTCTGGCGCGCGGCATCATCTACTACACGCACTCGGACGTGCGCGCGGCCGAGCCCGGCGTGCAGGTGCTGGCCCGGACCGCTCAGCCCTTTTGGGCCGCCCATCCGCTGCCGGTGGTCGTGTGGAAAAAGGGGCTGCGCAAGTTTCTCAAGACGCACCCGACGGCGCTCTGCGCGCTGCGCAAAGGTGAGTGGGAAGCCTTCGCCGGTGAACCGGCCTTTGCGGCGCGGGAGGATTTCGTGCAGATGGGCGAGAACGTGGTGGTCCGCGCGCGGCGTCCGGCGGAACCTGAGCCGGCGGCAAAATGAGGGCGGGCAGCCGTTTCGCCGCGGCCCTTTACCCGCCCACGGCCTGATATTTCCGCAGTCCGCGCGCCCACAGTAGTCGCGCGCAGCACCACGCCGCCACCAGCCACCCCGCCTGGATCAGCAGTCCCTCCACGAGCGCTGCGCCGCGGATGCGCTCCATCCCGACCATCGCGGGAAAGAACAGCTCGTACGTGAAAGGCGACCATTTCATGAACGCCTGAAACCACGCGGGCATGATGTCCAACGGGAAAATGTGGCCGCTGAGGAAGTATTCAAACGAGTAAAGCAGGAAGACGATCGTGGAAATTTCCAGCACCCAGAAGGCGATCATCGCCAGCGAATACGCGATGAAAAATTGCAGCCCAGCCGCCATTAGCGTCGAGAGTGCGAACGCCGGCCAGGTGATCGCGTGCTCGGGGAGCTTGATGGCACCCCGGAAAATCCACGCGAGTGCAAGGATCGGCAGGAAAACGATGGCGATGTAGAGCAGTCGGTAGCTGAGATAGGTGCAGATGCGGTAGCCGAGATAGCTCATCGGCTTGATCAGATACGCACTGATTTTTCCGTCGCGGATTTCCCCCGCGATCTGCCACTCGTCCTCGGTCGGCGTGATCAGGTTGTCGAGAAAGACCGTGACGAGAAAATAGAAGATCATCCCGTTGTAGTCGTAGCCATTGATGCTCGCGCCTTTGCTGACAAAGATGGCCTTCCAGATGAAGACCATGCCGATCAGCGGCACGATGCCGAAGACCGTCCGCAGGAGAAAATTCCAGCGATAGACGAAGGTGTTCTGGAGCCCGATGTCGAAGAGCTTCCAGTATTTTTGGAGCGACGAAATCCGGGAGAGCAGGGCGGCGGCCATCGGGCGGCGAAGATCCAAGAGGTTGTTCATGCGGCGGCGGGTACGGCGCAAATTTCGCCCCGCACCGCTCCGATCACGAACGACCTATGGGAGCCTCACATTCAGGAGCCGCGGCGGGTCGGCAGCGGCTTGGGTTTTTCCTTTTTCGGCTTTTTGACTTCCTTGCGGTGACTGTTGTTACCTTTGGCCATGGCGAGTTGCTGGTTTGGTGTTGGAGTTTTTTTCCGAAACCGCCACACGGCGGGCTCGGACTTTTCTGAACTCAAACTGACGTGCCCGCACCGGAGGGCAACTCGAAAGTCGTCCGCTCCGGCCGGGTGCGCCCGATTTTTACACCGCGCCGACGGACTCCGGCGCGCGCATTTTCTCCAGCCACGCGCGGTGCAGCTTCGGCGAAATCTCGCTCGGCTTGATCTCGCTGCGTCCGCCCCAAAAGACGTTCGTGTAGCTCACCGGCATGCCGATGCTCGCGAGGTGCGCGTCGATGGCCGCCTTGTGTGCGAGGACGCGGTCTTTTTCCGTGCCGTGGCAGACGGCCATGATGTTCACGTTGTTGAATTCTGGCCCGCCTTCGCGCCAGTAGCAGTGCGTGAGGATGGGGTGCCGGCCTACTTCGCCGCCGGCATCCACCTCGCGCCCGGTCGGCACGCGCCAGTGAAAGAGCGCATTAAATCGCGTGACGCGCACGCCGGTCTGCGAGGGCTTCACATGCTCGAGAAAAGTGGAGAAGCGTCCGATGACCTGGCGCGCGTTCAGGTCTTCGGCCACGCGGCAGAACGTCTCCAGATCCACGCCCGCCTCCGCCGCGCGGGTGGCCCAAAGGCCGAGCCGGACCTCGTCGAGCGTCAGTTCGCGCTTGAGGGCGAGCAGGACTTCCCATTCGAGATCGGTGAGCTGAACCACGCCGACTTTGATCATCTGCGCCCGCTCGTCCGACTTGTCGCCGGGCTCAATGGTTTTCCGCCGCACATGCCCCACGCCGAGGGCGAAGATGCCCTTGGCCGGCATGAGTTTGAAATGCGTTGCGCCGGTGTGCCGCATGAGCACTTCGCAATGGTCGGCCATCGACTGGCCGACGGGCACCTTCAAAGTCGTCCACAGCCGGTATTCGCTGCCCGTGGTCTGCGCGTCGGTCGAGCGCACGACGACGTGCCCGCTGAACGGGTCCTTTTGAAACATGAAATCGAACGCGCCATTGAGCCGGTCCTCGCTCACTTTCCACGCGACCAGCGCGCCTTCCGCGAGATTGCTGGCGACGAGTGTCTGCCGCACCCGGCGAATCGTGCCCGCGGCGAGCATCACGCGAATGCGCTCCAAGACCGTCTCGATCGGCAGCCCGCTGCGCGCGGCGATTTCGCCGAAAGGCTCGCGGACGAAGCCCTGAATCTTGTCTTCGGAAACGGTGAGGATCTGCGTGTTAACTGGGTCGGAGTGTTCGATGGACATGGGAAAGGTGTCCGTCATTTAAGCGGGAATAGCGCCCCATGCCATCCGCGAATTGTGCTTTCGGGACCGTCGCTTGCCGTGGTCCGGCACGGCTCTCTTGCCGTGGTGAATTGAGTCAGCGAAAGCGACGCGAGCCCAAAACTACTCTTCCAGAGCGCGCTGTTTCTCGCGTTCGGTGGCGTAAAGACGAGCGTAAGTGAGGCGGGGTTTTACGGCTTTGGCCAAAGTGGTCGCGGGCACGGGGATGCCGATTTTTTCCAAGGCAAAGATCGCCGCGCCGCGGAGTGAGGCTTCCATTTCCTCATTGGGGTGGACGGCTTGGCCGAGCACGTCGGCGAGACGCTGGAGCGCGGTGGCGGAGCGCTGGATGCCGCCGCTCACGATAATCTTGGGCGTGGTTTTTTCGCCCGCGAGGACCAACTCGGCGATGCGTGCGAGGCGGTGGTAGCTGGCCTCGGTGATCGCCTGCAAAAGATCGAGCGCGGAGGTGTGCTGGCGCAGGCCGTGGATCGCGCCGGCGGCGTCTTCGTCCCACGTCGGCGCACGCTCGGGATTCCAGAAGGGGAGAACCACGAGGCCGTGCTGCGGTGCGGGGCGTTTGGCGAGTTCGGCTTCGAGCGCGGATTCGTCGGGGAGGCGGAGTTCGCGCAGGCACCAGGCGCGGAGATTGCCGGCGTTGCTGACCGCGCCGCCGACGAGGAAGCGGCGCGCATCCACGCGGTAGCAGAATAGCCCGAATGGGGCGCGCACTTCGCCCGTTTCGCGCATCACGCGGAGCGCGGCGCTGGTGCCGACATTGATCGCGGCGAGGCCCGGGCGCGTGGCACCGGAGCCGAGATTGCTGGCCGCGCCGTCGCCAATGCCGGGAAACCACGGGACGCCTTTCAGCTCGGCAAACTGCGCGGCGAGGCGTCCGCCGACCGGTGTGGGTTCGTCGTTCACCGGGCGGAGCATGTCCGGGGAAAGGCCGCACGCTTTGAGCAGTTCGGCGTCCCATGTGAGCCTGGCGGGATTGAAAAAGCCGGTGCCGGTGGCCATGCCGATCGCGACGTTTGCCTCGCCGGCGAGCGTGTGCTGGAGCCATTCCGCGGGCGAAAGCCATTGTTTCACTGCCGCGAATTTCCGCGCCTGGGTGCGCCGGAGCCAGCGCAGTTTCGCCGGCCAGAAGGATGCGCGCAGCATGCAGCCGGTGCGGGCGTGGGTGGCCTTTTCGGAGAACTCCGCGCGCAATGCCGCCGCGTCTTCGCGACAGCGCGCATCGGCCCAGGTGATGATGTTTGTCAGCGCCGTGCCTTTGGCGTCGCAGCCGACGAGGCTGTGCCAGAAACAGGAAACGCCGACGCCCTCAATGCGCCGTCCGCGCAGCGCGGGCTCGGTGCGGTAGCGCTGAAGAGTTTGCTCCAGGCAGCGCAACACCGCGCTGAGCAGCGCGCCGGGTTCGATCTCCGCCGCGCCGTCGGCGGAACTGAGGAGCGGGTAGGTGTGCTGCGCCGTGGTGCCGGCCAGACGCTGCGCCCGCGTGTCGAAAAGGGCGGTGCGCGTGGAGGAGGTGCCGAGGTCGAGGGCGAGGAGGAGGGCGGACATGGGTTGTGGGGCTAGTCCTGCGTGCGGCGGAGGAGGAACGCCGCGCCGCCGCAGGTGATGAGTGCGCCGACGAGGAGGAACACAAGGTCGCCGGCGATGAAGGCGAGGTCGGCGTCGCGGAGATTGATCATGCGGAAGGCGTGACAGAAATGGGTGAGCGGAAAAGTCTGTGCGAGGAAGCGGATGGACTCGGGCAACTGCTCCAGTGGAGCGAACGCACCGGACAGCGGAAACACCGGGAGCAGGAAGAACACGGCGAACTGGATGGCCTGCGTCTGCGTGGCGCTGAACGCCGAAATGAGCAGGCCGAGCCCGAGCGAGCAGAGCAGGAAAAGCAGACAGATGACGCCGAGCACGAGTGGCTGGCGGAAGGCGACGTGAAAATGAAAGTGGGCTACCGCGATGGTCAGGCCGATGAGCAGCAGCGAGACGCCGAGATATGGCAGCACTTTACCGATCACGATCTCCCCACGCCGCAGCGACGTGACCATGAGCTGCGAGAGCGTGCCGGCTTCGCGCTCCCGTGTGATGGTGCAGGCCATGAGCGTGACCGTGAGCAGTTGCAGGATGAGTCCGATGATGCCCGGCGTGACATACTCGATAAAGCGCAGCCCCGGATTGTAGCGGATCTCGCTCTGCACACCCCACGGCTCCATCGCCGAGACGAACTGCTTGCGCACCGCGAGCGGCAGCTTTTCGCCCATGTCGAAAACCTCCGGCGGCAGGTTGTCGATCATGTCCTGACGCGAGGTCATCTGGAACTCCCCGAGATACTTTTGCAGCGCGCCTTCGAGCTGCTGCGCGGTGGTCGTGTCCGTGCCATCAAGCACCAGCCGCAGCGGGACCGGCGCGCCACTTTTTAGCCCCGCTCCCCAACCCGCCGGCACCTCCAGCGCCGCCGCCACCCGCGTGCGGAGCAAGTCGGGCGCGACGTTTCCGGGCGACGGGTCGTTTTGGAATGTGAAGGTTCTTTTCTCTTCGAGGAACTGCAGCAGCGCACGGCTGGCCTCGCTGTGGTCGTTGTCGCGCAGTAGCGTGCGCACGTGCGTCAGCTCGCCGACTTCGAACGCGTAGCCAAAGAGCAGGGTGAACAGCGGCGGCAGCAAAAAGATGAGCACCACGATGCGGCGGTCGCGCCAGATGTGCAGAAATTCCTTCACCGCCACGCTGGCGATGGCGTGCAGGCTGCCGCTCATGGCGCGGCCTCCCCGAGGATCGCGTGATAGCCCTGCGAGTAGGCTTTGAAAACGTCCTCCATGTCCGGCTCGGCCCACGAGTGACCGTGCCAGGTCAGTCCGGGAAACGGCCAGCGCTCCTGCCATTGCGCCACCAGCGCGCGCGGATCGGCGGCATACACGCGACAGTGCCCGCTCCGCAGCGAAACGCCGAGCACGCCCGGCGCGGCGCGGAGTTGCACCAGCGCGGGCATCACCGGCTCCACGTGCATGTCGAGCACCGGCACTTTGAAACTGGCCTTCAGCCGCCGCGGCGTCTCTCTCGCGAGCAGCCGACCCGCATGCAGAAAACCGACCGACGTGCAGCGCTCCGCCTCGTCCATGTAGTGCGTGGTCACAAAGATCGTCGTGCCGTCGTGCGCCAGATTGTAGAGCAGATCCCAGATTTGCTGCCGGTGCACGGGGTCGAGGCCGGAGGTCGGCTCGTCGAGAAAAAGCAGCACCGGCTCGTGAATGAGCGCGCAGGCCAGGGCGAGGAGCTGCTTCATCCCGCCGGACAGCGCGCCCGCCATCGCGTCGCGCTTGGCCGTCAGGTCCATCTCGCCGAGTAGTTTTTCGATGCGTGTCTCCAGCCGCTCGCGTGGGACGCGATATGCGCCGCCGAAGAACCGCAGATTTTCCACCACCGTGAGATCGGGATACAGGCTGAACTTCTGCGCCACGTAGCCGAACTTTGTCCGCACCTCGTACCGCTCCCGCCACACGTCGCGTCCGGCAATGGTCGCGCTCCCGCCAGTCGGCTTCACCAGCCCGCAAAGCATGCGCATCGTGGTCGTCTTCCCCGCGCCGTTCGCCCCGAGAAAGCCGAAAATTTCCCCCGGCGCGATGGCCAGTGAGACCCCGTCCACGGCGCGCGTGTCGCGAAAGGTCTTCTGGAGTCCGTCGAGGACGATGATTGGCGCAAGCATGGGCGCGGCATGTTTTCAGAAAACCCGCCCGCAACGCAACAGCGCCCGACCTCCCAAATCCCGCTTGTCATCGAAACCACCCCGGCTAATCTCGCCCGACCTTTTCCGCAGGATCACTTTCACTCTCGAATGACGCTCGGCAATCTCCTCTCGGTCCCCCAAATCCTTCCCGCATTGCAGGCGACCGAACGCTGGGGCGTCATCACCGAATTGGTCGATCTCCTCGTCGCCCAGAGCCAGATCAAGCCCGCCGACCGCGACGCCATTCTCGCCGCCCTCCGCCAGCGCGAGGAGACCATGAGCACGGGTATCGGCTTTGGCATCGCCATCCCGCACGCCTCCTCGGACCGGGTGGAAAAAGTCGTCGCTGCCTTTGGCCGCTCGCCCGGCGGCATCGAGTTTGACTCGCTGGACAACGCCCCCGTGAAATTCGTCGTCCTTTTCGTCGTGCCCAAGGACCAATTTCAGACCCATCTCCGCACCCTCGCCAGCATCGCGAAATTTCTGAACGACCGCCCCACCCGCGACCGCCTGGCCACGGCGACTACCGCGGAGGAGATTCTGGAAATTTTCCGCGGCTAGCGGCCGCACCGGCTCGGCAGGCATCGGGCGCGCCCTTCCTCATCCTCTTGCGGAAAGAGGATGATTCAGCGGAAGAGTCCGATCTCCCATCTCCGAACTCCGATCCTTCCACAAATGACCCTCGCCGCCCAACTCGAAGCCCGCCTCCGCCCCGCCCTCGCCCACTTCGGCTTTGCCGACGCCCGCGTCCAGCCCGCCACCGACGCCCGCTTCGGCGACTACCAGACCAATGCCGCCATGATCCTCGCCAAGCAGCAGCGCGCCAACCCGCGCCAGCTCGCCGCCCAGATCATCGAGCGCCTCGACGTCGCCGACCTCTGCGCCCCGCCCGAGATCGCCGGCGCCGGCTTCATCAATTTCCGCCTCCTCCCCAGCGCCCTCGAAAGCCAGCTCCCCACCCTCGCCGCCGACCCGCGCCTCGGCGTCCCCGCCCCGGAGCAGCCGCAGACCATCATCATCGACTTCAGCTCGCCCAACGTCGCCAAGCCGATGCACATCGGCCACATCCGCTCCACCATCCTCGGCGACGCCCTCGCCCGCATCGCCGCCTTCCTCGGCCACCGCGTCGTGCGCGACAACCACATCGGCGACTGGGGCACCCAGTTTGGCATGCTCCTCCACGCGTGGAAAACCGAGCGCGACCCTGCCGCGCTCGCCACCGATCCGCTCGGCGAAATGGAGCGCCTTTACAAAACGATCCAAGCCAACATTAAACGGGAAACTTTGACGGAAGTGAAAAGCCGGTTCCCAGCAGAGTTTGCGCAGTTGGCCGCTGCGAATCTCGATGACGACGAAATCGTCGAGAAAATCTTGGCGGTTACGGTCATAACTTTCGAACTTTCTGCAACCGCTTCAGCGAGTCGAAAAGAACTGGTGAAACTGCAAGACGGCGACGAGGAAAACCTCGGCATCTGGCGTGAGATGCAGCGCCTCTCCCAGGCCCAGTTCGACGCCATCTACGCGCGCCTCGGCATCACCTTCGACATCACCCTCGGCGAAAGTTTCTACAACCCCTGGCTCAAGGACACCGCCCAGCAGCTCCGCACCGCCGGCATCGCCCGCGAGAGCGAGGGCGCCCTCTGCGTCTTCTCCGACGCCACCCTGCCGGAAAAAGACGACCCCTTTCTCATCTCGCGCGACGGCCAGTGGGTCCCGCTCCCCGCCCTCGTGCAAAAAGCCGACGGCGCCGCCAACTACACCACCACCGACCTCGCCACCCTCGACTACCGCCAGCGCACCTACGCGCCCCACGCCATCCTCTACGTCACCGACGGCCGCCAGCAGCACCACTTCCGCCAGCTCTTCGCCATCTTCCGCCGCTGGCAACCCGCCGCCGCCGCCCGGCTCGAGCACATCTGGTTCGGCACCATCCTCGGCCCCGACGGACGCCCCTTCAAAACCCGCAGCGGCGAAACCATCCGCCTCGCCGACCTCCTCGACGAAGCCGAGGAGCGCGCCTTCGCCATCGTCACCGAGAAAAACCCCGCCCTCCCCGAAGCCGAGCGCCGCGAGATCGCCCGCGTCATCGGCCTCGGCGCCGTCAAATACGCCGACCTCCTCCCCAACCGCCAGAGCGACTACACCTTTTCCTGGGACAAAATGCTCGCCCTCACCGGCAACACCGCGCCGTATCTGCAAAACGCTTTTGTGCGTATCCGAGGCATCTTTCGGAAGGCGGAAGGGGAAGTGCCGAATGCGGGGGAAATGCGGAACGCGGAAGGCGGAGTGCGGAATGAAGAACCCGCGCCCGTCATGCGATTCCCCATTCCGCATTCCCCATTCCGCATTTCCCACCCCGCCGAGCGCGCCCTCGCCCTGAAACTCTTCCAGTTCGGCGAAGTCCTCCCCCAGATCCTCGACGACCACCGCCCCAACCTCCTCTGCAACTACCTCTACGAGCTGGCCAGCCTCTTCCACAGCTTCTTCGAAGCCTGCCCCGTCCTCAAAGCCGAGCCCGACCTCCGCGCCAGCCGCCTCACCCTCTGCGCCCTCACCGCCCGGACGCTGAAGGAAGGGCTGGCGCTGTTAGGTATAGGTGTGCCGGAGAGGATGTAGGCGAGATGGCCGACCTTTGTGAAACCGAAGCACGCAATTTTATCGACTTTCCAAAGTTGATTCTTCCTTTTTAGCTTTGGTTACGTCAATGACGTTTATGCGAGTGTTTTTCCAAACCCGTGACTTGATTGATTATCACGCCGCACGACAAAATGGCGAATATAATGCAAAACGTCACAAGTTTAACGCGGACGCCGGCTATGCCTTTTTTTAGGTTATGAAACCTGGCATTTTGGTGGGAACGCATTACCATGCCGGCGACGAGGCGGCACTCTGTCGGCAGAGCGATGCGCACCTGTCGATCTGTAAGCTTCACAATGTTCAACGAGTGAACCTACAATTTGCCAGTGGACCCGTTATCGAAAATGAAGGATTCACGACTGTTGCTCGTTTGCGCAAAGACTCTTCCAAAGTTTCGGGTTTAAAAGGGCCCCGCAAGCCCGTTCTCAATGAAATTTGCTCGCTCTTGGCTGAGATTGCCGTTTCTCAGAAGCTGCCCTATTTTATGCTCGTAAATTCTGACGAGATGATTATGCCTCCCTTGGTGGAATTAGTGTTGAGTCAAGGTCTTGACGCTTACATTTTTTCTCGCATGGATTTCAACCGGGAAACTGGGGAAGACATGGGCATGCTCGTTGGGGGGCAGGGGTGTTGGGTAATGCACACGGAATGGTGGCACCGACATGGGTGGCGAATACGTCCATATATAATGGGGGAAGCGTATATCGATACCATCTTGACGACAAAGCTGCTTTGTCATGGGCGGACCCGATTGTTCAACAGAGGGGGCGAATTTGTGCGACATGAAGCGCATCCGCGTAGGTGGCCGGACAGTCCGTTTCTGAACTATACCCGGTACCTTGCTTCGCTTGACAGTTTGTATCTCTCAATCTGGCATGAGTATATCGACTGCTTGGAAAAACTGCGGCATGTGCGTGCCCCCGAGGCTGAAGAAATTGCTTTGCAGGACAAGGTGTTCAAATATCAGCCATCATTGTTTGCTCGCTTTTTTCAAATAGGCAGAGCTTCAAAGGCATACATTCGATTTCGAATGCAGACTATTCGCAACAAACCCGCACGCGTGGAAAAATATTCCAATGGCCAAAGTCCGCAGGGTAGATCCACTTCATCTTTTCCTAATTGAGTATGGCGAGTATTTACGTTTTCTTTCAGCGCGTGTGGCGCGGCTTGCCTGAGGGCGCGAAACAATTCATTCGGCGCGCACGTCTTCTGGATTGCTGCAAACGCAAAGTCGCAGGATTTGTGGGACAGTTTGATGCTCATAACAGCATCTACAACGACACTTATTACAACGCAATGGAACAGCACGCGCAGCGCAGTATGGAAGTAATTGCGCAGGATGTTTTCTCCCAATTCCACCCTGCGAGGGTGCTGGACGTGGGATGCGGGACCGGTGCACTGCTGTTCTCATTGCAGCAAAGAGGAGTCGATGTGCTGGGATTTGAATATTCTGAAGCGGGGATAGCTATCTGCCAAAAAAAAGGTGTCCCGGTGCGCAAGTGCAATCTCGAAAAGAAAACTGTTCAGTTACCCATCAATTTTGATGTCTCGGTTTGCACTGAAGTTGCCGAGCATTTGCCCGAATCCTGCGCCGATGATCTAGTGAATTTGCTGTGCAGAGCCGCTCCTGTGGTCGTTTTTACGGCGGCGGTGCCCGGGCAGGGAGGGGATGACCATGTGAACGAGCAACCCCATGAGTACTGGATCAAGAAGTTTGCCGAGCGAGAATATGACTTTGACCAGGCACTTACTTCCGATTGGCGACGCAATTGGCGGCGGGCGCAGATCGTGGATTGTTTCTCGTCGAACCTGATGATCTTCCGCAAGAGATCATAGAACTTTTTCCGGCAGGAAAGGCCAGGAACCGAATCACCACGGCTTCGGTTCAGGAAGCGACAAACCTAAATCTCGATTGAGTTTCTGCACCAGCCTTCGCCGGAAAGATCGCGCTTGATAATACACCTTTTCAGCCCTGTTTGGCTGATAGGATACGGAGCAATCAATGCAGATGAATCGATCTCGCTCAATCAAATTGACCCCCTCGGTATCGTTGCACCAGATTCCGTAATTGGGCGTTGGACACACGATCTCCCGATCGTTTCCGAGAAATGTTGGCCACCAACTAAACGAACTTTGGGAAATGATCAGCTTTGGCGCCTTTTTCAGGAAGGCCAGATGCTCCAATGGATTTCCGCGAAAGAATTTTGGATGCCATCGTTTGAAGCGCCAAAAAAATGGATCGATTGGATCGTCTGTCACGATCCAGACATTGCCATTCGCTGGCAGCAGTCGTTCGATAGCTTCCTCGTAAAAGGAGAATGGCAGCAGCCATCCAATTTCAAAATAATCCACTCCCCGGCGCACGTTCACAACGAGATCCTGCGGTTTTAAGTCGGGAGTCTGTATGCTCGGATCGAGAGTCAGCCAATGACGAATCTGGTCCCGGTATGCCCGGTAATATTCGAACCGTTGAAACCATCCATGCACTAGGAGTTTTCTCGGACTTTGATCCGCTAGGATGCGCTCGAAATCAATCTTCTGACCGAGGAGTTCCTGCTCAGGTTCAGAGTGGCTCGCGCCAGGAACCTGTTGAGCGGTGTTGGCAAAGCCCGGCAGCGAATCGGCCTGCAATTCAAACCCAAGTTCTTCAGCTAAAATGCGGCCCAAGCAATACTGGAAGAGATTGTTTCCCAATCTGGCTTTGTAGAGGACTTTGACCATGATTATTTTGCGAAAGCTCGTGGTAATTGGTTTTGCTAAAAATATATAGTTTTCTTTGTTATGCTGCCACCGTTTTCTTGAATACCGGTCAGGAGTTTGTAAAAAGGCGGTGACCTGACCCCATTTGGTGGACAGTTCAAAACTATAGTTCGGCGGGTTTGTTGATGTGTTGGTTTGTGGTTGTTTGCCGCAGTGGCGCGGGCGCGCCTTGTTCCCCCCGAACGCCTGCCGCGGCGAGCGGCGCGGGGTTT
>JAIOPH010000005.1 GCA_021414005.1 Chthoniobacter sp.
GATGCCGGTGAAGTGGCTGTATATCCTGAAAGACGGGACGCTGGTCCCGGCCAAGGCGGCAGGAACGGCGGGAGATGTGGAGGTGGTGGTGCCCCCGGCACGGCAGAAGACAGCGCAGGGGGACGCCAACACGGTAGTGGGGCGGGTGGCGTTTTGGACAGACGACGAGACGGCGAAGGTGAACATCAACACAGCTTCAGAGGGAACTTATTGGGATACGCCGGTATCCAATAGCCAGCCGGGCATCTCGAAAGCAGCCTCGTCGGCGAGCTACAAGTCGTCGAATGATTCCGTATTTGAGTGGGATCTCGCCGAGCGCCAGGGCGCGCAGAAAGAATACCAACGCTATCCCGGCCATCCGGCGACGACTTGTCTTTCCACGGTCTTTGGGAAGCAGTTACTCCTCAAGCCCGAGATCAGTGGCGACAGGGCGGCCATGGCCGAGGAGATCTTTAAGTTCATTCCGCGGGTCACCGGGGCCGAGTACGACCCCAATGACACCACGTACAGCAACGCCCTGCAAGACAACTCCTCGAAGGCGGGGACAACGCGGGCCGGTGGAGCCAGCGCCGAGACCAGCGTGAGTATCGTCAAGCCGGACGGCGAAAGACTCTATGCCTCGATCGACGAGTTTCTTTACAACCCCTACTTTGATCCTGCCTCGAACGTAAATCGACGCATCCCGTGGTCACTGGCCCGCCCCGTGAGCAAACGGGACACGACCCGGGAAATGCTGGAGATGTCGAAGTTTTTTCTCACGGCTAACAGCAAGGCACCTGAGCAAAATCTCTTTAACCTGCCACGTATCTCCGTCTGGCCGGAGCAACTCTCGGAAACGCGCCGGACCGCTTTCGACAAGCTAATCGCATTCTGTTCGACGGTCGGTCCGAAATCCGGCAGCGGCACTCTGCCTTTTTACTTTACCCGGCAAAATGGCGACAGTGCCACGGCGGATGTGACCGTTCGCAACAAGGAGTTGATGGAGTATCTCCGGGGGCTGACCGAGCGCCCCATCCCGGGCTGGGATTCAACGGGAGCGGCGACCAAGACCTTCAAGTCCAAGTATGCAAATGGTGACCGTGCGCAAATCCTCACGGAAATTTTCGATTACATTCGGTGTACCAATCTGGCCGACAAATCAGACCCCAGCGTGCCAACCGCCTCCTTCACCCAGTCCACCGCGGCAGGTCCGGCGACTTACTTTCCGCCCAATACTACGCTCGGCCAGTCCACTTTGGGGCAGGTGGTGCCGATCGAAATGAGTTTGGACGGCTATAACACACGAGGCTTTGGACGCATCGCAACAATCTCCGAACTTGCCCTAGTCATTCTCAAAAAAGATCCCGCCAAATCACCTCCAAAGTTGCAAGTCGCGTTAATCCCGAAATTTTTCAGTCCGATGGCGGGCTTCTGTGCGATGGCCAATAACTTCCGGGTTACGTTCGAGGACATTCGAGTGACCGTAAACTCCAAGGAAGTATTCAAGGACTTCAGCGGCTCCACGAATAGCGCGCAGCCGACTATTTACGATATTGGACGGGTGGGAAAACCCCGCAGTTTTGACGCGAAAGTGGGCGGGACCATCGGGTGGGTGATGCTTTGCGAATTGCAGCAGGCCAACCCGATGCCTTCACCTTCCGATTCGGTGGTTCCGACAGCCGAAATGAACGCGGGCGAAGGCAGTTCCTTATCCATCGGGGGAACGGTCACCGTAAAAATCTCCGCGCCCGCCAAGTCCACTCCGACAAACAGCACCAACGAACCGCTTGTTCAGACGATCAAATTCAAATTTCCCGAAACCACTGTGCCGATGCCGACGTTCGGCGAGGCGCTTTATTTTACCAAGGACGGAACCGGCACTGGGTCGAATCAGAAAGGCACTGGCGAGGCCGGGCAAGAGTCGCGTTGGTACACGAACCAAAGCCGGAGCATCAAAGACGTGGATACCATCCGGTCGCTGGCCGCCGGTGGCAGAAATCTGCAGGGCGACCTGCGCCTGATCGCAGCGCGCAAAGAAGTCAGCGAAGACTATTTCCAACCGTATAATCTGGCTGCGTATCAAGACTCGTCGCGCCGGAATCGGGAGACCCACGGATTGCGCGATGGCTGGCCTTGGGCAGGCAGCGCACCAGGGTCGGCCTATGGGTCTCTGGTGGCTGGCATGATCGGTTACGACGCACCAGGGCAGCGGGCCGTGGTGTCGCCCGACCTCCCTGCTGGAATCAATGGCGTGACGAACTATCTGGGAGAGCCGGGAGATTGGGACACTGGTCCGTTCATCATTCGGGATGGCCCGCTGTGCAACAAAGCCGACGAAGGGACAACCCCGCACAAGGCCGACGGAGTGGGCGGATTCGGTTCAACGACGCCCTATATCGGCGACGATTACATCCATCAGGATATTTCATTGCAGTCTTCGACCTTCTTTTCCCCTAATCGGCAGATCCCGTCGCCGGTGATGCTCGGCTCCTTGCCGACCGGCGTGATGCAGGACCGCCCTTGGCAAACGCTGCTCTTTCGTCCGGCCAAGGGGTATTTACCTGGTGGCGTAAATCATCCGGGCAGTGCCAAGTGGGGTCCGCCCGACCATTTACTGCTCGACCTATTTTGGATGCCAGTGGTCGAGCCGTACGCGATCAGCGAACCTTTTGCCACCTCGGGCAAGATCAACCTCAACCAGCAGATCGCGCCGTTCACCAACATCAAGCGTGATACCGGCCTGCGAGCGGTGCTCAAGGCGGTCAAGATCACCGCCATGAATCCCAATCAGAAAGATGTTTTTGGCGAGGACTACATCGGCAGCTATAAGCTAATGAGCAGTGCCGGGCAAAATCAAGCGGCGGGTGCGGCTGGCTACGGAGTGATTAACAGGCGGAGCATTGATGTGGAAAACACGCTCAAGCAGATCAGCGACCGTATGGAGAGAAACAAACCGTTTGTCTCGGCGTCGGAGATTTGCGACATCCCGCTCATCCCTCAGGATGTGCCGCTGGTGGCTGGCCTGCCCAAGCCCATGAACCCTCACTATAGTGCCGCTTTCACAGACACTACCCCACTGTCCTCGTTCGAAGGCAAATTGAAGAACTTTTGGGAGGCGCACAAGCTGACCGGAGATAACGCGCTCGAAAAGCCGTACGCCTACATTTACCCGCGGCTGACGACGCGGTCGAATAGCTATACAGTGCATGTGCGGGTGCAGACGCTGGCGCAGAATACGCGCAACAGTTCGTATATCCTCAAAGCCAGCCAGAGCCAGCCGACCGGGGAGTTTCGCGGGTCATTCCTGCTGGAGCGGTATTTGGATGCAAACTCGGCGAGCATCGTGGATAGCGCCGGCACTCCGAAGACCGTGCCGGCGAGTGGCGATACGACCGGCTTGGCGCTGGGACCGTATCGGTTTCGGGTCGTCAGCAGCAAGCAGTTCGTGCCGTGACCGGTCGCGCCTGACCCGCGCATAGGGGTGGCAAAAGAAGGCAAAGAATTTCTAACAAATTCCGCTGCCGGTGGTCTTAACCCGCGTCTTTAACCGATTGTTCTGGGGGGAACAAGCGGGGTCGGTCGGCCATTCGGCCGCCGGCCCCGCACTTTTTTTGCCGCCATGCGTTGGCGTGGAATTCACAGCCCTTTGACCTCGATCCACGTCGTCATCGGCGGGGCGTCGGGGCCGGCGGTGGCAGTGATGACGTGGCGTCCGGCGCGGAGTTGGGCGCGGTTGCCTTCGATGGGCAGGGATTCGCTGGACCAAGCGATGGTGCCGGCGGAGGCGGCGCGAAGGGGAATCCACTGACTTTGTGCGGGGAGGTCGGGATCGAGGAAATAGGTCGCGCCCGGCGGCGGCTGGAGGATGCGGAGCGTGGGCTGCTCCTGGCTGGCGCTGACGAGCGTGCCGAGGTTGTTCTGCGGGCTGGCGAGCCAGGGAAAATATTCGGGTGGCAGACGCACGGCACCGGTGGCGTCGTAGTCGGAAGCGCGTTCGAGTTCGGGCGGGCGGAGAAATTTTTCCAACACCGCGCCGGGGTGATCGGGGGAAAACTGGCGACCCGTGAGCGGGTGGACAGCGTAGCTGCGGATGTCGGGCGGCGGGGCAAACCAAGTGGTGCCGGCGGTGCGGTGGAGATGCTCGAAAATTTCGTGGTGCACCGGAGCCGCGCCGGTCACGCCGGTGATGCCGCTCATCGGTTTTCCGTCGGGATTTCCCACCCAGACGGCAACGGTGAACTCGGGCGTGTAACCGACCGTCCAGTTGTCGCGGTAGTCCGAGCTGGTGCCGGTTTTGCACGCGACGGGAAAGTCGAACGCGAGATACGAATCGAGGCCGAAGGAAGCGGCACGCGCGGAGTTGTCGGAGAGCATGTCGGCGAGGAGAAACGCGGCACGCGGATCGAAAACGCGCCGGCCCGGATCGCGCGCGCCGCTTTCGCGCAGCAGCAGGCGGAAGGGCCGATACATGCCGAGCCGCGCGAGCGTGGCGTAGGCGCTCGCGAGTTCGAGCAGGCGGACCTCGCCGTTGCCGAGCGTGAGGCCCAGCCCGTAATACTCCGCCGGATGATCGAGCGTGGTGATGCCGCATTGCCGCAGCGCGCGGTGCAACGTCTCGGGGCCGCCGGCCAGCTCCAGCGTACGGATCGCCGCGACGTTCAGCGAATTGCCGAGCGCGGCGCGCAGGCTGACCGGGCCGTAAAAGCGGTGGTTGTAATTGTTCGGGCGGTAAAGGCCGTCCGGCGTGGCGAAGGACGTGGGCACGTCCGGCACGATGGTCGCCGGCTCCGCGCCGTGTTCGAGCGCGAGGAGATAGGTGAAAGGTTTCACCGCCGAGCCGGGCGAACGCACCATCCACGCGGCATTGATCTGCCCGTCGCCCGCTTGGAAATAATCGCCGGAAACCGCGAGCGCGAGCACGTCTCCGGTCGCGTTGTCGAGCACCACCGCCGCGCCACTGCCGGCGTTTTTGTCGGCAATCTTCGCAAGGTTTTCCGCGAGACATTGCTCGATGAATTGATTGAGCCGGAGGTCCAGCGTCGTGCGGATTTCCCCGCCACCGGGTGCGATGAGACCGCGGCGCTGGAGCAGCAGATCCACAAAATGCGGCGCGGCAAAATCGCGCCCGACCGCGCGCAGCTTGAGCGGCTCGGCCGCGGCGCGGGCGAGCGCCTCGGAATCGAGCGCGCCATTCGCGGCCATGCGCCGCAGCACCCACTGCTGGCGGTCGCGCGCCGCGGCGAAATCCGCGCGCGGATTCAGCCGCCCCGGCGCGCGCGGCAGCGCGGCGAGGAACGCAGCCTCGGCGGCACTGAGATCGGACGGCGGTTTACCAAAGTAGTGCCGGCTCGCCGCGGCGATGCCGGTCTGGAGGTTTCCGTATTCCAGCCGGTTCAAGTAGTCGGTGAGGATGCGGTCTTTGCTCCAGCGCTGCTCCAGACACAGCGCCAGCCAGATTTCCGCGAGCTTGCTCCCGACCGTGCGCGGCGCGGGCACGGCGAGCTTGATGAGCTGCTGGCTGATCGTCGAAGCACCCGACGCCGGCGGAACTCGCAGCACGGCGTTGCGCAAAGCGCGACCCGTCGCGAGCAGATCCACGCCGCGGTGCTGGCGAAAGCGTTTGTCCTCTGCGCTCAGCGTCGCGGCAATGATGGCGGGCGACATTTCCGCCAGCGTGCAGCGCTGCGAATAACGCCGCTCATCCACGAGCATCAGCCGCAGCGGCTGCCCGTTGCGATCCACAAACTCGGCGCTCGCCGGCAGCGTGCTTTCCAGCGCCGGCGGCAAAGGCGTGAGCCGCAGCGCGACGAAAATCGCCACTCCGCCACCACCGAATACCCACGCCGTCCGACGCAGGCGGCGCGGCCATCTCGACTTCGTCATTTTGCCGCCCGGCTGGTGAGCCGCGCCGTCTCGCTCAGCCCGAAGCGCTCCGGGCGATACATCTCTTCGACCTTTGTTGCCGGGGCCATCACGGTGCCTGCCGTCCGCACACGCGCGAGGTAGCTAAACGTGTAGGCCCCCGCCGGCAGATGATCACAGAAGTAGAGCACGCGATCCGCGCGCACTTCGCGGTAATCCGCGCGCCAGAAACCCCGCGCGTCGTCGGCGCCCTGCTGCGTGCGAAACTCGGGATTCACCGCTTCCAATATCGCGGGGAGCGGATCGTCAATGGCCACGAAATGCCCCGGCCGCGGCGTCTCCACGCGCAACGTCACGACCACGCGATCGCCGACCTGCAAATCCGCGGCGTCGGCCAGCGTGCCGTCGGCGGCGATCTTTTGGTAGCGGCGCGAAATGGCGTAACCGCGATCCTGCCGCGGCTGCTCCGCGACGGGCGGGCGCGCGACAAAGCGGGCCTCGCCGTAGAGCGGCGCGCGCGCGGGATTGGCGACGGTCAGCGGACCCGGCGGCCGCGCCGCGCCGAAGTCCACGCGCGTCGTTTCGGTGAAGCGCTTCTTCGTCAGCGCGAAAGGCACGGCGCGCGCCTTGTCCGCGATGGTCCCACTCACCGGTTTCACCTCGTGCTCGACGAGCGTGAAATAATGCGAGAGCGCGAGCAGCGCCCACGCGTTTTCCTGCGTGGTCCGCCAGTGCCCGCCCCGCCGCGAGCCGAGCAGCTCCTTCGTAAGCCGCCCGACTTCCCGCGCCTTGGGCTTGAGCCGCGACCACGCCATCAGGCTGACCGCGCGCTCGCGCGTGGCGCTGCCAAACCACGACACGCTTTCCGGCGCGGGCAGCGCGGGATCGAGCAGGCCTTCGGCAAAGGCGGGCGCGCCCTTCGATTCGAGCACCGCCAGCGCCAGCAGCGCGCGCCCTTCGTAAGTCATCTCCTTCCGCCGGGCGGCGAGCTTTTCGTAGTATGCCGGCTCGCCGCCGCCCTGCCGTGCGAGGGCGTAAAGCGCTAGCGCCCGCTCGTCGAGCCCCGCGCCATCGCGGACCTTGTCGATGCCGCGCAGTTCCCCGCTCAGGTATTTCGCCAGCTTCATCACGTCGTCCTGCTGTGGGACGCCTTCGTCGCGGAGTTCGTTGAAAGCGATCAGCGCCCACGCGCTGGCGAACAGGCTGGGCTGCCGCCCGCCGGGCCAGTAGGCCAGCCCGCCCTCGGGTGTTTGCAGCGCGAAAATTTTCTCCACGCCGGCGTCGATGGCCTTGCTCACGTCCTTTGGATTCTGGCCGATGTCGCCGAGCACCGGCCCGAGATTTTTCACCACGATCCACGGGATGAGCGACGAGACGAGCTGCTCGGCGCAGCCGTACGGATATTCGAGAAGCTGGTGCGCGCTTTCGCCGAGGCCCGCGAGCCGCGTGTTGGCGACGGTGATCGTCACCGCGCCTTCGCCTTCGAGCACCTGCGGGTTCACGCCCGCGAGCAGGTCGTTCGACTTTTCGTTCAGCTCGGTGAGATACGTCTCGCGCAGGATCGGCACGGGCGAACCGACCTTCAGCGTCGCCAGCATGCGGTCGTCGAACGACTCGCCGTTGGCCTCCATGTGCGCGGACCATTTCCACGCTGCGGCACCCATCGCCACGAGCTTCACGGGGAAATCCACGGTGCGCGCCTCGCCTTTCGCCAGCGGGATTTTCGCGATCAGCGCGCCCTTGGCGACCTGTGCCTTGGCGTCGAGTTCGAGCGAGATTTCCGCCATGCCGCCCGCGACGATTTCGTTGCGGACGACCACGCGCGCGACGATTTCGTCGCCCACATTCGCCACCGGCCCGAGCGCGGAGAGGAGCATCAGCGGCTTGCGGATGCCGATTGACGATTCGCCGGAGCCAAAGCGGTCGTCGCCCGCGTGCACCACGGCCACGAGGCGGTAGCGCGTGAGCGCATCGGGCGCGGTGAAGCGCGCCTTCACGCGGCCTTCGCGGTCCGTGTGCAGCGCGGGAAACCAGCACGCCGTGCCGGGAAAATCGTGGCGCAGTTTCGGCCCCGCTCCGCCTGGCCCGCCGCCGCCAATGAGGTAGCCTTTGTTGGCAAAGGTCAGGTCGAACGGCTCTTCGGGGAGCAGGTTAAAAAGCGTGAGGCCGGTACGGATGCCGAGCGGCACCGTCTCGTCAAAGGCGCGGTTCGGCTGCGGGCGCTCGTAGCCGGTGAGCGCGAGGATGCCGTCGTCCGCCGCCCAGAACGTGACCTCCGCATCGGCAACCGGCGCGCCTTTTGCGTCGAGCACGCGCACCTCCGTCTCAACCTCGTGGCCGGGCTGCACGTCGGGCCGCGTGGGCGCAACGGCGACTTGCAGGTGCGTCATCGGATCGGACACGAGCAGGCGGCAGACGCCGTAGCGGAAGTCCGCCGTCTTGAATTTCCGCGTGCTCTGCTCTGCGCCGCGGAGGAGCACCACGGAGACGAAAACATTCGGCGCGTCGGCCGCGGTGAGCGGGATTTCCAAAGCGGGCGCGTTGCCTTCGAGTTTCACGCGCAGCGAGCGCAGGACGGTGTCGCCGCGCTCGATGCTCACCCACGCCTCGCCGGAGATCGGCGTCTTCACGAGGATGCGCGCGGTGTCGCCGGGCCGGTATTCCGGCTTGTCCGCGACGAGGTCAATCTGCGCCGGGTTGCGGTAATCCCAAGCGACCGGCTCCGTGCCGGAAACCGTGAAACTCCGCGTCGCACGCACCTCGCGGCCCGCGCCGTCGTGTGCGGTGAGGTGCAGCAGGTATTCGCCCGCCGCGCCCGGTCTAAAGCGCACCGTCTCGCCGACGGGCGCGCGCCAGATTTCGCCGTCGCGGACTGGCAGGAGCGTTTTCCCATCGGCTTGCGCGACCACCTTCTCGCGCGTCTCGGTGTGAAAGGACACGGCCTTGCCCGCGGCCTGCACGCGCACGGTGTCGCGCTCGAGGCGGATGAGTTCCGCCTGCACGGTGACCGGCGCGGGCAGCGGCGTGCCGTCGGGCTGGACGGCCACCGCGCGGACGATGAGTTCCTCCTTCGGGCCGAGCACGTTTCCGTCGCCTTCGGCGATGCCGATATAGAAGTCCGCCGCCTCGCGCGTGAAGCTGCGGCTCTCCGTGACGGTCTGTTGATTCTGGTCCGTAACCTCGACCGTGAGCTGCCCGCGAAAGCGCTGGCTCGTCATGCGCGGCAACTGCGGTTCGATGGCAAGCACCGCCGCCAGCTTACCCTCGCCACGCAGCGTCAGGCTTTTGCTTTCCGTCTCCCCGCTTCCACCGAAAGAGAAACTGCCGAAACCGTCGGGATAAAAACCGGTTGGCGAATACTGGAGCGTCCACTGCACGCGCGCGTCGCTGACCGGCGAGCCGAAGAGGTAGTTCGCGGAAACATCCGCCGCGACCTTTTGCTCCGGCTTGAACCGCTCCGGCATCGCAAGGCGCGTCTCAAAGGCATTGGGTTGGTATTCCTGCACTTTGAAACTGTGATGCAGCACCCAGTTTACCTCCTGGCCCCGGCCTGTCGCGAAACCGAAGCGCACGTAGAAGTCGCCCACCACACTCGCAGGCAGGACGAACGAAGCATCGAACGCCCCGCGCGCATCCACATTTACCTCGAGTTGTTCTTCACCGTTGTCGCGCGGATAGCTCAGCGTGAGCAGGCCTTTCTTTGCCGCGTCGGGTTTCACTCCGCCGTTTTTCACCGCGCGGAGCAGGCCTTTCACGCGCACTGTTTCGCCCGGCTGGTAAAGCGGACGGTCGGTGAAAAGCAGGCCGCGCAACGGCGACGGTTCACGCGGTTCGGCGTCCCAGCTCGAATAGTAGATCGGCAGACCGAAGCGGCTCATCGGCAGATCGTCCGCCTCCTCACCCATGCGCAGCGCATGCACATCGTCGCCGTGGCGGACCACGAGCCAGCCGATGTCCTTTTTCAGCGGAAAGGAAACGCTGCCCGCCGCATCGGTCAGCGCCGAGGCGAGGACGGCCGTGAAATCCTGCTTCAGCATCGCCACGCTCGCGCCCGCAATGGTTTGGCCCGTGGTCATCGAGAAAACCGTCGCGCGCAGCCGTCCGTCCGCCTTCTTCCACAGCACGCCGAGATCAGTGAGCTGGATGAGCGCCTGCGCGCCGGGTCGCTTCTTGCCGCCGTCGGCGCCGTCGAGCGGCTGGCCCTCCACGGTGAGGAAAATCATGCCACTCTTTTTTCCGCCGAGGAGGTCGGTCCAATCGACAACCGTCTCCTGCCGCGCGTCGAGCACCGCGCCCGGCAACTCGATGGTGCGCTCGGCGAGCGGCTTCGCCTTGATCACACCTGCGGGGATCGGCTGATAGAGTTCGTTGGGCGCGTTCTCATCCTCCGGCCCTTCCTTGGCGTATTTTTTGAAGGCTTCGATGGCCTGCGCCGCCGCTTCCGGCACCACGAGTTGCGCGGTGATCCGCATACTTTTCAGGTTCACTCCGCGCACCGGAAACTTGCGATCGCCGCCGCGCAACTGGTCGGCGGTGATCGTGGGCAGATAGAGCCGCGGCTTCACCGGATCGAAATGGAAAGGGCGCGTGCGCTCGCCGGAAAAGGCCTGGAGGGACGCGCCGAGGAGCGACGCATCGATCTCCAGCCGGTACTCCGTGCCGCGCGCAAAATCGCCGCGCACGATCAGCGTGCTGCCGTCGGCTTCGAATCGCATTTTCGGGACTTCCGGCGTGATGCGGAAAAACTTCGCGGCAGTTTTTTCGTCCACGTCCTCGGCGAGATTCTCGGAAAACTCGAAGGTCACGCTGCGCCCGGAATTGACGTAACTCTCCGGCAGGATCTTCTGCAGCGTGAACGGCTCCACCCGTCCGAGCAGCGTCACCCGCCGTTCCGCGATCTTCAAACCGCCCACGCTCGACTCGATCCCCGGCCGCATCTCCAGCCGCCACACGGGACCGGGCGCGAGCATCTTCGCCGGCGTGACGATCAGCCGGTTCGGTCGCGGCTTTACCTCTTTCTCTTCCGAATCCTCATCGTCCGCGCTGGCCGGCTGATGCGCCCGCTGCCAGCGCTCATTCCAATCCTCGGCCTCCGCTGGAACGGAGGAATAATCCTCTGTCGTCGCGTAACGCACCTCCGCCGCAACTTTGCTTCCGTCGTCGGCGACAAACTCGAAGCATTTCGCCGCGCCGTCGAGCTTCACCTTCAGATTGAAAGCCACCCGCAAAGCGGGAAGCGGCTCCGTGTTCACATCCCTGTTTCCCTCCGGAAGCCCCTGCACGACCTGAAACGGCGGCGTCTTCAGCACCTGCGCGAAATCCCCCGCGAGCACCGCGCCGCCTGCTTCCGCCAGCCCGGCGCGGAGTGTCACCTTGTAGTTCGTCCCCAAAAGCGGCGCCGCCGTCGGCGAGTAAACCCCGCTCCGCGTGCTCAGCCACGTAAACTTCCCCGGCAGCGCTGGCGTGAAAACCAGTGGCGACTCCGGCACCACCACGCCCACCTGCTCCGCCGCCACCATCGCGCGCACAAAGCGCACCTCGATCGTGCTCGCCGGCTGCAGTGCGCCGCCTTCCACAAAGAGCTCCACCTCCGGCGGCGGTGCGGAGATCGCGGTCGCGAGGAGGAAAATGAGAACGCCCAGAGAGCAAAGTAGTTTCATAGGGAGCAGCCGGAGAAGTTGCGCGGCGGCGGGATGCCGAACCGCTCCGGCCAATGAGTGCGAGGGGCCGGAGAATGTCAACGGAGCGGCGAAGCGGAGGCGTGCGCGCGTATGTGACCTTGGCTCTTGTCCGGCGGGGACACGCTGTTAGCGTTTCCGCACTTCCCACTCATGGCCCCGCAAGGATACCTCGCCCTCCTCCTCCACGCGCATCTGCCGTACGTGCGCCATCCAGAGTATGCGGAATTTCTGGAGGAGGACTGGCTCTACGAGGCGATCACCGAGACGTATCTGCCGCTGCTGCAAATGCTCCACGGCCTGGCCGATGACGCGGTGCCCTTCCAGCTCACGCTCACGCTTTCGCCCACACTCTGCCACATGCTGCGCGACCCGCTGCTCCAGGCGCGGACGGTGCGCTATCTCGACCGCTCGGTGGAGCTGGCCCGGCGGGAAGTGGCGCGCACGCAGGATTCCGGCGCGATGGGTGAGGTCGCGCGGTTTTACTTTCATCGACTCACGCAGTGCCGGCACGACTACGTGGAGCGTTGGCAGCGCGACCTCGTGAAAGCCTTTGGCGTGCTGCAGGAGCGCGGTGTGATCGAGATCATCACCTGCGCGGCGACGCACGGGTTTCTGCCGCTGATGGAGACCTTCCCGGAGGCGGTGCGCGCGCAGATCCTTATCGCTCGCGATCATTACCGCGAGATGTTCGGACGCGATCCGCGCGGCATCTGGCTGCCGGAATGCGCCTACACGCCGAGCCTCGGCCCGGTGCTGGCCGAGGCGAATCTGCGCTGGTTCGTGCTCGATTCACACGGCGTGATGTTTGGTCAGCCGCGTCCGCGCTACGCCATCTATGCCCCGGTTTTCACGCCGTCGGGGCCGGCGGCGTTTGGGCGCGATCGGGAATCGAGCAGGCAGGTTTGGAGCGCGGAGGAGGGCTATCCCGGCGATCCTGCCTACCGCGATTTCTACCGCGACATCGGGATGGATCTCCCGCACGACCACATCCGCCCGTTCCTGCCGCCAGATGGCACCCGCAAATTTACCGGCATCAAATACCACCGCATCACCGGGCGCACGCATGACAAGGACATCTACAACCGCGGCTGGGCGCTGGGCGCGGCGGATCATCATGCATGGGATTTCATGCAGAGCCGTGTGAAG